>NZ_CP083625.1:0-537500 GCF_020097295.1 Aeromonas enteropelogenes
GTGCGGCCCGCGATCGACGCCAAGATGATGCAATCATTCGTCGAGACGCATTGATCCGCAAAAATAGTGGAACCGATCCCCTCCACCTCATATATGTGATCGGAATAAGCCTGGGTACGCGGCGCCGTCGCAAAAATATGGGGTAATAGCGGGTTGATGGGCACCAGACCGCCAGCCCGATAAAAAGTTTCCATGGCATAGATATGGCAATGACCGCCAGATACATGGATCACACCATCCTGTGCAACGGTGCGGGTCATCAGGTTTGCTCCATGCAAAATATTATTTTCTTCACTCTTCATCACCTGCTCGATGATGATTTTGCATTCCTCTAGATAGCTAATCATTATTCTCTTTCCCTCACTGGCTCAAAGTATTCCGGCGTAATGAAAAATGATCGAACCGGCGATCATGCCAAGCATGATTTTCACAGGCGACAAGCCACGCATAATCAACTGGTAACAGCAGGCGACAACAACGAGCGGCAAGATATTGGGCATTATCTTGTCTAACAGTCCTTCCTGAAGACTCAACGCCGTCTCGCCCAGCGGGATCTTGACGTCCAGTTGAACCCGGACAAAGGAGGCCGTCAGCGCCCCCACCACCATCAGGCCAAGAATGGTGGCACCGCGACTAAAGGCTTCACTCTGTTGTTTCAAGGTGCTCAATGCATTGAGCCCCAATTTATAGCCATAATTGAAAAGAGGCACCCATATCGAGAATCTCACCATATTGAACAACACCAGAAAAATAAGCGGTGCTATATAGACTTTATCTAGGGCCAATGATGCTGCGATGGAGGCTGTAATAGGCAACATGGTCAACTGGCACATGGCATCACCAATACCGCCCAATGGCCCCATGGCGGCCACTTTGAACGTTCGAATGGTTTCTATGGGTTGCTTGCCTTTTTCCATGGCCAAAATAACCCCTTGCATAAAACTAACCAGCCAGGGGGAAGTATTGAAAAATTCATTGTGCAACCGGAGTGACAATGACAGATCATGTTTGTTTTTATGGATCCGCTGCAATGCCGGCAACATGGCATAAAGAAATCCGGATGATTGCATGCGTTGATAATTGAATGAAGCCTGCACCCACAGCATCCGCAGCCAGGATTGCCGCATCAATTTTTTATCCAGCACGATTTCATTGCCCTGATCGAGATATTCATCATCGTTTTTGATTTCATTGGCTTGCTGTGACATGTCAAATTCCCTCATCCATCTGTTTATCCTCAACTCGGGTCATGCTTTGTTTGCGTTCGGCCTGGTTGAAATAATCGATCACGGCAACCGACAAACCGAGCAGCGCAATGGCAATCACCGGCAGTTCCAGGAAGGTGACGCAAATAAAACCGATGATGAAAAATGGAATATATCTCTTTTCTTTCAACATCATTTTCAACAGCATGGCAAAACCGAGCGCAGGCATCATGGCACCGGCAATGCTTAATCCTTCGATAATACCCTTGGGAACCTGCTCGACGATCGTTTTGGCAACAACGTCCCCATAATAGGTTGGAATGAATGCGCAGATGAAGAAGGTAAAGAAATAGGCCGCCATTCCCAGATAATTTATTCGCTCGATCCCTTTTATATCGCACTCTGCGGCCATTTTATCGACCCTGGCCATCAAGGTCGCAAAGGTTGTGAATTGAATGACGGTCAACTGCTGCATCAAGATGGCAAAGGGGATCACCACCCCGACGACCGCACTGGAAGACAATCCTGACTGGACACCAAACACGACCCCGACCGCCGAGCCGATGGTGACATTGGGCGGCTGGGCGCCGGCCAGCGGCACCAGCCCAAGCCAGGCCAATTCCAGCGTGGCGCCGATCTCGAGACCGGTTTTGAGATCGCCCATCAAGAGGCCGACCACGGACCCTGTGACAATGGGCCGCCCAATCATCAGTCCGGAACCATAGTAATCAAGGCCCGCCAAACCGCACCAGATGGCGATGGCCAATACAGTTATCATATCCATATCTACACCTTCACATATTGTCCAATATCGATTGGAGTGTCTGATGGATTACGCTGAATCGTGCAGGGGATCCCTAATTCAAGCAGCTCCCGAAATGCATGTTTGTCATCATCATCCAACGACACAGTGGCATGAACCTGCTCCTTTCCCTCCTTGTAGTGCATATTTCCTATATTGATTTTGGTAATGGGTACACCACCCTTCACCAGCGTCAATGCATCCTGAGGGGTACGCACCAGAATAAATATCTTCTGGTGGCCGGCGGCCTTATGAATAACGTCAATGGTTTTTTGCAAAGTAAAAAAACGGGTATCAAATTCACCTGCCGACATATTTGCCAGTGCTTGCTGTGCCGGATCATTGGCCACTGCATCATTGGCAAACAGAATTAAATTGCAGCCCGAGTGTGGCCCATGACCCACGGTCACCTGGCCGTGCAACCCTCGTTCATCAATTCGGGTGTAGACAATATTTGGCATAGTGGCATTTCCTCCCTTCACGTAATTGAGATGAGTTGTTTTTATAATTTGCCGTCGCTCATGCACATGCATATCTTCGCGGCGACGACCTCTTCCATGGCAGCCATCGCTGGCACCAGATACTGGCGTGGATCACTGGCATCGGGGTGACTGCCGAGAAAGGCCTTCATGGCATCGGCAAAGGCGATCTTGAGTTCGGTCGCGACATTGACCTTGCAGATCCCAAGTCCGATGCAGCGCCTCACATCGGCCTCCGGCACGCCGGAGGCGCCGTGCAGCACCAAAGGGATATCCACCTGCTGGCGAATGGCGGCGAGGCGGGCGAAGTCGAGACGGGGTTCCTCCTTGTAGAGACCATGGGCAGTCCCGATGGCGACGGCCAGTGAATCGATGCCAGTACGCAGGACAAATTCGGCCGCCTTCAGCGGGTCGGTCAGGTGGGCGTGGCCGGCATCGACCACGAGGTCATCCTCCTGGCCGCCAAGCTGGCCCAGTTCGGCCTCGACACTGGCCCCCATCCGGTGACAGAAGGTCACCACGCTGCGCACTTTGGCGATGTTCTCCTCGAACGGGCAGTGAGAGGCATCGATCATCGCCGAGTGAATGCCCGCCTCGACCTTGCGACGAATGTCCTGCTCGTCCTCATGGTGATCCAGGTGCAAGACCAGCGGGATGCGGTACTGCTGCGCCGCGGCCTGGCAGATGGAGACGAGGTACTCCACGCCGGCGTGACGATAGGTGCCCGGCGTACCCGCCAGGATGACGGGGGAGCCCATGCGCGCCGCCGTGCGGGCCACGACCTGTACGGTTTCCAGGTTATGGATATTGAAGGCGGGAACGGCATAACCCCGGCGCTGGGCATCCTTGAGCATTTCATGGGAAGAGATCAGATACATGGTGACTCCTGTGCGCCGTGGCTGACGCGAGACTCAGAGAAGAGGGGCTGAAACAGGCTGGATCTATCTCCCTGCCCGCCACCCAGATGTGTTGTTGAGCGAGCTCATTGCCCAGGGCGAGCAGGTTGGCCTGCTTGCCGACCGAGAGGGAGCCGAGGCGATCCGCAATCCCCAGCATGCGGGCCGGCGCCAGCGAGGCCATGTGGATGGCATCGGCAAGCGGCACGTCCGCAAGCTGTACCATGTTGCGTACCGCGCCAAGCAGGGTCAGGGTGCTGCCGGCCAGGCCGCCGGCCTCAGTGCGTACCACTCCCCCTTTCATCTCCACCCTGTGGTTACCCAGCAGGTAGTGACCATCCGGCATGCCGGCGGCGCGCATGGCATCCGTGATGAGCAGCAGGCGCTCGCCGGCGCAGCAGTGGCAGAGCCTGAGCACGCCGGGATGCAGATGGTGCCCGTCGGCGATGAGTTCCAGCCAGGCATGGGGATGGATCAGGCCCGCGCCGACCATGCCGGGTTCCCTGTGGTGCAGGCCACGCATGCCGTTGAAGCAGTGCACCAGCCCGGTGGCCCCGGCCGAGAGCGCCGCCATGGTGGTGTCATGGTCGGCGGCCGAGTGACCCAACATGACCCGCACATCGTTGGCAACAAGGTGACGGATGGCCTCCAGCGCCCGGGGTTTCTCCGGCGCCAGGGCGACCACCCGCAGGGTGCCGCGAGCAAGCTGTTGCAGCCTCTCCAGCTCCGGGATATCCAGCTCGCGAAACAGGGCCTGATCGTGGGCCCCCTTGTGCTCGGGGGTGAAGTAGGGCCCTTCCAGATAGCTGCCAAGCAGCTGTGCCCCCGGCATCCCGCTGGTCACGCCGTCGGCGATCCTGGTCAGGGTCTGCTCGATCTGCTGCAATGGCGCGGTCACAGTAGTGGCCAGAAAGGCGCCGACCCCTTCGGCCGCCTTGGCAAGGGAGAGATGGGCCAGGGCGCCGGCCTCCTCATCCATCACGTCCACCCCGGCGCCGCCGTGAACATGACCATCGATAAGGGCGGGCACCAACAGCTCGACATCCCATTCCGGCTCGCCTCCCGTGAAGGGGTCGATGGCGATGATACGCCCCGCCTCGAAGGTCAGTTGCTGATGTGCCAGCCACCCCTGCTCGGTCAGCAGGTAACGGGCACGGATCCGTGAAGCCATTTAAATCCCCCCCTCCACCAAACCAGCCTGTGCTTGCTGCTCCTTGTTCATCTCGTCGGCCAGGGAGGTGAGTCCCCGATGACCGCAGGCAAGGGCCTCGATGCGAAACTCGCTGGCACTCAGATCATCGCGCTCCAGCAGCATCTCCAGCAGCAACTGCAGGTTGGTGCCGGTGATCACCTCTCGCCCGGGCACCCTCATGGCCAGCAAGGAGGCCACCCGAAAGGGGGTTCCCCCCAGCAAGTCGGTGAGAAACACGACCCCGTCCCCCTGATCCACCGTCGGGATGGCCTGGGCAAATTGCCGCTCCAGCCGGGCGGTGGTGGAGGATTCGGGAAAATCGATGGCCACCACGCAGGGTTGTTCCCCCAGGATCTGCTCCATCGCCTCTGCCAATCCACTGGCGAACCCGCCGTGACCGCTGATGATGATGCCCAGCATGGGACTCACTCCTGTTCTGGTGATGACGGGCACAGGGCCCGAACCGGTTGCAAACGTTTGCGATTTCGAGTGCGAAACAGGTTCACAGGCATAACAGGCCCCCCTCCTCGCCTCTTGCGAACATCGCCCTCTCATCCAGGCGTTTGTACGGATAGATGTTGACCCCTTGCACTACCCGGTTGACCTGCCCCGTCGGGCAGGGATTGTCCGGGCTGATGCCCAGGCACAAGGCGGTATGAAAGGCATAGAACTGGGCATAGAGCAGGTAACAGAAGGCCAGCTGGGCATCGTCCTGCGCCAGGGTACGAGGCAGGTAGATATGCTCCCCCTCCTCGATGCGGGAGTCGGGCCGATCGGCGATGGCGACGACCCGGGCCGCCTTGCCATCGGCGCGCAACTCGCGCAGCAGATCGAGATCGTATTGACGGGTATAGGGGTCGTTGGAGACAAACAGCACGACCAGGGTTTGCTCGTTGACCACGGACTTGGGACCGTGACGAAATCCGGTGGGCGAGTCATGCATGCCGATCAAGAGGCCGCCGGTCAGCTCCAGCAACTTCAGGGCGGCCTCCTGGGCGACACCCTGCAGGCTGCCGCTGCCAAGATAGATGACTCGCTCGGCCATGGGATCGTTCCAGGCGGGGAGGCGCTGTGCCGCCTGGGCCAAGATAGCCTCGCTGGCGCACACCAGCTCGACACAGCCCCTCGGGTTGAATTGTGCCGGCAGGAAGACGGCCAGACAGCTCAACATCATGCAGGTAAGGCTGCTGGTCATGGCAAAACTGCGGTCATGGGTCTGGGGCGGCATCAACAGTGCCAGGGAGTTGACCTCCTGCTGGCAGCGTCGATAGAGCTCCCCCTCGCTATTGCAGGTGAGCACCAGGTGATGGCAGTCACTAAGCAACTGGCTGGCCAGCTCGACTGCGGCCACGCTCTCCGGACTGTCCCCTGAACGGGCGAAGGAGATGAGCAGGGTCGGACAATCCTGCGCCAGATATTCAGCCGGATCGGTGACTATGTCGGTGGTTGCTATCGCCTCGACCCGCTTATTCAGGCGAGCCGAGAGATAAGGGGCCAGGGCGCGCCCGGCAAAGGCGGAGGTACCGGCACCGGTCAGGATCACCCTCAGATGGTCATGGCAGAGCAAGGGAGCGAGAAAAGGATCCAGCAGATGGCGACACGCCTCGACCATGGTGAGGGTCTCCCGCCAGGTGGCGGGCTGCTGGTGGATCTCGCTGGCGGTGGCCAGGCCATTGGCGAGACGCAATGTCTCAACTGAATAACCAAGGATCATCTCTGCAACTCCTTATACAACTGGGTCTAACCGGGGATGACAGGCGAACTCGTAGTGCCGCAACACCTCTTGCACCTGATCGAGAATGAGGTCGTGGGGATTGGCCGACAGCGTGCCCTGGCGCACCTTGCGATACTGCAGGGGCATATGCTGGCTGAGCAGGGGCAAGGGGATGGGCTCGGCGGCCAGATTGGCGAGCAGTCTGGCGTAGCTGGCGTCGACCCGGCTGTCCGGCCAGTAGTAGCGAATGCGATCCGAATAGCTGTAACCACGTGCCAGACGGCACTCCCTGGCACTGCCATGGTAGTGATGGCGCCAGTAATCGGGGTGATCCAGCATCGCCTCTTCCATCACCTGACGCAGGCCCGAGCAGGCATAGGTGGGGACCAGCTCTTCTTCGATTGCAACAAGGGCAAACAGCGCCTCGCGCAGGGCAAAGGTCAGGGCCGGGCCGACCTTGAGAATGGCAAAGTGGTCGCGCACCAGCTGGCGACAAGCCGTCGGGGTCTGATAATCGGTGGAGTGGGCCTCGAACACCATGTCGGGATAGGTTTCGATCATCCGGCTGAGGGGCGCCGCCTGTTCGGGCCGATAATCGATGACACGGGTGTGATCGAACTCGACACCGGGCTGCACAACCAGGCCAATGACCCGTGGCCAGACCGTATTCAGCCCTGCGCGGGCAAACGCCTGCCGGTGTGCCTCCAGGGTGTGAAGAGCCGCCTGTGGCGTGGTGACGGCCAGCTCAACCAGATCGTCATGGGCGCCCCCCGGTACCGGCACTTCGGTACCGATCACGTAGACCAGATCGCTGCGCCCGAACCGGGCCTGGCAGGTCTCTTCGGCCACCCGTGCCAGACGAGCGGCCCGCTCGGCGACCTGCTCATCGCTCAGGGGCACGGCATCTCCCTGGCAGGGCATGCTGCAATCGAGATGGATTTTCTTGAAACCGGCGGCGACATAGCTGGCGATCAACTCATTGGCATGAGCCATGGCCTGGTCGGCCGGCTCCCCTTGCCAGCGATTGGGCCCCAGATGATCGCCCCCCAACATGAGGCGGTGCACCGGGAAGTCGCACACCTTGGCCAGCCGATACAGATGGTCACGAAAATCGGCGGGCGTCATGCCGGTGTAACCGCCGTATTGGTCGACCTGGTTGGAGGTCGCCTCTATCAGCAACAACTCATTCCCTGTGGCGGCCAGGCGCATGGCCGCCTCCAGCACCAGCGGGTGGGCGGAGCAGACGGCATAGATGCCGACCGGATCCCCCTGCTTATGTCTTTCGATCAACCCCTGCACCGATTTCATTGCACCACCATTGACTGTTTAATCATCAAGATTACTTTCGATTCCTTTCTAAACCATAGACTTCAGACGTATTTAACGAAATGAAAGCTTGTTCAAATCATGAGCAGGATCACAAATGGAAAGGTATTGAAAGACCAAAAGAGGAGAAAGGAGCCCGACCAGGCTCGGTGCGATGAGTGAAAGCTTGCTTTGCAATGGCCGCTGGGCATTAATATGAAAAACGAAAAATAACGAAAGTGGTGGGCTCACCACGACACTCCGGCAGAAGAGCTTATGCAGACAACCGAAAAGAGCGTGCTCGGTACCAGCGAGCGGCGGGAAAAAATCATTCAGCAACTGCGCGCCAATGGCAGCGTACAGGTCAACGATCTGGCCAATCACTATCAGGTGTCTACCGTCACCATTCGCAACGATCTGGCCTTTCTGGAACGCCAGGGAGTGGCAGTGCGCGCCTATGGCGGCGCCCTGCTCTGCGAGCCCAATCAGGCGCAGGCGGTGCCCGAGCGTACCATCGCCGACAAGAGCGTACTCAACACACCGGTCAAGCAGCGCATTGGGGCGCTGGCCGCGACGCTCGTCCACCCCGGCTGTCGCCTCGTGCTCGATTCGGGTACCACTACCCTCGAGGTGGCACGCCATCTGCGCGCCCATCACGACATTCTGGTGATGACCAACGGCATGAACGTGGCCAATGCCCTGCTGGAGGCCGAAGGGGTCGAATTACTGATGACGGGGGGGCATCTGCGCCGCAAATCGCTCTCGTTTTATGGCGCCCAGGCCGAGCAGTCTCTGCAGAACTATCACTTCGACCTGCTGTTTCTCGGGGTGGATGGTATCGATCTGGAACGGGGCATCAGCACCCACCACGAGGATGAGGCCCGCCTCAACCGCTGCATGTGCCAGGTGGCCGAACGGATCATAGTGGTCACCGACTCCAGCAAATTCCGGCGCCTGAGCCTGCACAGGATCATCGACACTCATCGCATCCATACCCTGATCACCGATGACGCCCTGCCCGCCGAACTGCTCAACGGCTTGCGCCATGCCGGGATCGACGTGCTGCTGGTACCGGCTGATGCCCCCTAGAGGTCACAGGGGCATCAAGCCCCGTCGGTCACCGTCAACGTCATGACGAGCGCCAGCCGATCACCTGGTGCCAGCAACCGCAAACCGGGATGGCCCGCCATGTGGTGGGCATTGGCGGCATGGCTCTGGGGCTCCAGACAGACGAATCCGCTCACCTCGTCGGGCTGATAGAGCATCAGGAAGGGACTGTCGCTGGTCAATGTCAGCCGCTGCCTGCGAACGGGCTGTGCCAGCTCGGCTCGGCCACACCAGCCGCCATAACAGTGGTTTAGCCACCCCTGCGGGCGTCGCCAACGGCGAAAATCGAGGTGGGGAGCCAGCGTACCGCTCCAGCTTGTCGGCAGATGATCCGCCCCCTCCTGCCAGACACCGCTCGCCAGAAAACGTACCTGGGTCAGGGTATCTCGTCAGAAGAAGGGGTGGAAACCGGCGCCATAGAGGCAGGGGCTCTCCCCCAGATGAGTCAACGTGATGCGCGCCACCAGGCTGGCCCCTTCCAGCCGATAGTCGAGCTCTGCCTGGTAGTGAAAAGGGTCGTTGTCGCTGATGAGCTGCAGCGTCACGGCGCTGCCGCTCAATGCCACCGGTTGCCACTGTCGTAACCAGCCATCGCCGTGCAGGAAGAAGTCGGGATCGACGGGACTTTCTGGCAAGCCATGCTCCTCCCCCCACAACTCGAAACGGTTGCCAGCCACCCGGTTGGCCAGCGGCACCATGGGAAACAGGGCGCTCTGCCCGGGATCACAAGGAGCATCGGGGTCACTCTCGCGCAGCAGTGGGCGACCCTGTTCATCCTCCAACCCCAGCAAACAGGCCCCTTGTGTTGAAACCCGCATCCGAAGGTGCGGGTTGCTCAATGTGTAAACCGTCATGCCGAGGCGCTCGCCTTGCCAGAGGTCAGCTCAACCTTGCCCTGGGCCAGCTGGGCTTCCAGTGCCTCCAGGGTCACCCCCTTGGTCTCGGGCACCTTGCGGTAGATGAAGATGAGCCCGGCGAAACAGATGAGGCCATAGAGCAGGAAGCTGCCCGAGGCCCCCAGCCCGGCATTGAGCAGCGGGAAGGTGTAGGTCAGCACGAAACAGGCAATCCAGAGCGCCAGGGTGCCGGCCGACATCGCCAGACCACGCACCCGGTTCGGGAAGATCTCGGAGAGCAGCACCCAGGTGACTGGCGCCAGGGTCAGGGCATAGATGGCGATGGCTGTCAGCACCAGCAGCAACACCGGCAGACCCAGTACGCCGCTGGCATAGGCCACCGCCATCATGCCGTAGATAATGGTCAGCCCGGCCGAGCCAATCAGCATCAGCTTGCGGCGCCCTATCTTGTCCACCATGGGCAGCGCAATCAGGGTAAACAGCAGGTTGATAAGGCCGGTGGCGACGATGGATTTGAGGGTGCTGTTGATGTCAAAACCGGCGGAGGCGAAGATCTCCTGCGCATAGTTGAAGATGACGTTGATGCCGCACCACTGCTGGAACACCGCCAGCACCATGCCGATGATAAGGATGGGGCGCACCGAGGGCTTGCCCAGCTCCGCCAGCGACACCCGGTGCGCCTCCTCCCCCACCAGGGTCTGGCGGATCTCGGCCAGGGTCTGCTTGGCATAGGCATCGCCGCCAATCTTGCCAAGCATGCGGGACGCCTGCTCATACTGACCATCTTTGGCCAGCCAGCGCGGTGACTCCGGCACGAAGAACATCAGCACCAGAAAGGCCAGGGCCGGCACCAGTTCTGCGCCAAACATCCAGCGCCAGCCGGACTGGCCATTCCAGGTAGCGAGGATATCGGCCTGGGTTGCGTTGCTCGCCACCGGATCGGCGATCATCAGATTGACCAGCTGGGCCGCCAACACGCCGATGACGATGGTGAGCTGGTTGATGGCCACGAACTTGCCGCGCCTGTCGGCCGGGCTTATCTCGGCGATGTACATGGGCGAGAGCGCCGAGGCCAAGCCAATCCCGATACCGCCCACGATGCGATAGACCACGAACAGATCGAAGCTGCCGGCGGCGGCGGTGCCCCAAGCCGAAATAGTGAACAGGATGGCCGCCAGGATCAGCGGCTTCTTGCGACCGAAGCGATCGGCCGTCCAACCCGAGATGGCCGCTCCCAGCACGCAGCCCACCAAGGCCGAACTCATGGCCCAGCCGGACTGGGCCGGATCCGTGATGCCGAAGTAGGCTTCATAGAAGGGCTTGGCTCCGCCAATCACCACCCAGTCATAACCAAATAGCAGGCCACCACAGGCAGCCACCAGGCAGATCATCCAGACGTAGCTCATATTGAGCCCGTTCGTATCTGATTGATTTTTCGTGCGTTCCATGACTCATCCTTATCATCTTTGTCGATTGTAGGGTGCAGAGGCGCCCCTCACAGTGGCGGGGCGCCGGTTTTTGTTATGGGGTGAGCACAAGCTCACGGCAGATCAGGGTAAACAGATGCCCCTTGTCATGGGCCGGGTTGAGGGTAAGCAGCTCACCAAGCGTCTGCTCGCAGGCCTCCCGCTGTCCCAGGCCCAGCTGGCCGAGCGCCCGCACCAGCAGGCAGTGCTGGCGGTGTTGCTGCTGCGGATCGTCGTCAAGCACGATGAGGTCGGGTAACGACACGGCAAAGAAATCCGCCTCCACGGGGGCCTTCATGGCCTCTTCAGCCCAGGCCACCATGCCCTCAAACAGGCGATCTGCCTCCTGCCCCCGGCCCAGCTGCGCCAGCGCCATCCCCCGATAGAAGAGGTAATCCACCGGCTGATCGTTGTAGTAACGGCTCGCACCCAACCCGGCCTGACCGAGGCAAGCCTGTTGCAGGCACTGGGCCGCCAAACTCTGGTTGTCACAGGCCAGATGACAGAGCGCCAGCAGGTAGTGGATGTCGTTGTCGGTTTGCCCCACCAGACGCCCCTCCCCCAGGTTGAGGGGATAGTGCAGCGCCTGTTGCAGCAGCGAAATGGCCTCCTGGTGACGCCCTGCTGCCATCAGGGCCAGGGCCCGGCGCTGCTGGTTGATGAGGTACTGGCCGGTCACCTTGCCCTCGCCCCCCTCCCAGGGGTGGAACTCGCGCAGCCGCAATATCTCGGCCGCGGCTTCCAGCCGATGGGTGATGTGGTAGAGGCTGAGCAGCTCGGCGGTCAGATCGTCTCGCTTGAGGGCGACCTCGCGATGGGCCTCCAGCAGAGCCAGTCGCCCGGCGGGTGCCATGGCGCAGCGCTTGTGAAGCTGATCGAGCTCGAACAGCAGGCGGGCATCGTCCGGCTTGAGGGCAAAGGCGCGGCTCAGGCACTGTTCTGCAGCCGCCAGATCGCCGCCCTTGTTGAAGTGATGGATGCCGAGGTTGCGCCAGGTCGCGGCAAACTCGGGGGCCTGATCGCACACCGATTGCCACAGGGCGACCGCCTGCTGGTAGTTGCGCTTGCTGTAGTGAAAGCAACCCAGCAGATAGCGGGCAAACCAGCTGTGTGGCAACCGCTCGAGCATGGCCACCTCCCCCAGGGTGTTGGGAAAGCGCACCCGGCGACCCAGGGCCTGCTCGGCCCGCCGCAACAGCGCCTCCTGCTGCGCCCCTTGTGGTTGCAGGCTGGCCTGAAACAAGAGCGGCAGGCTCTCTTCCACCGGCAGGGCCTGCAGCAGTTGGCAAGCCAGTTCGGAGCGCCCCAGCTCAAGCAAGGCACTCGTGAGGAAGCAGAGATTGACCCCGCGCCCGTTGCAAAGACGTGCCAGCGCCTCGAGATCCGCCGTCTGCTCGCTCCCCAGCCAGCGCAGCAAGGCCAACTGATAGTGAAGAGGGTGGCGCGCCTGCTGCTCGTCGATATAGGCAAGTGCCGCTTCCCGCTCGCCGCACTCCAGCAGCGCCAACCCCTTGAGGGCAATGGCGCCATAGTGGGTGCCGTTGACCGCGAGACTCCTCTCGACAAATTGCAGCGCCTGCGCGGGGTCACGGCGCACCATGGCGATACGGGCCAGCCCGAAGAAGCCGCTGTCACGGCAGTTGCCGCTCCAGGTCGCCTTGTGGAAGTCATCGAAAGCGGCGTCGAGCCGACCGAGGCGCTCCTCGATATGGGCGCGCAGCAGGCTCCCCTTGCCGCACTGGGGGTTCTTGTTGAGGCGATGGGCCCGGGCCAGCGCCCGATTGGCATACTCCAGTGCCTGCTCATAGTTGGCGCGGTTGTATTCGAGGGTCGCCAGCGCCAGGTTGCAGCGATAGTCGCCGCTGTCGAGCTCCAGCGCCCGCAGGTAGTAATCAAAGGGAGAGCGGCTGGCGTGCAGGTACTGCTCCAGATGCTGACCGATGAAATAGAGCTCGTCGCCCGAGTCGAGATTGGCGGCAGGTGCAGGGGCCGTGGCCGGATCCGGCAACGCCTCGCCTGCCGGCTGGTGTTCGAGGTAACTCAGGATCGTCTGATCGTGCTCATCAAGCAGGCTCACCCGCAGGCGCCCTTCACTGCTCGCTGTGCTCTCTTCCAGCCAGGCCTGGCCCGGCTGCAATTCAAGGGCTTTCGTGAACAGTACGCCGTGCTCGTCGCTCACCTCGACACGGGCACTGGATAACGGCGCCACCGCATAGACGCCGCACAAGAACCCGCCATCGGTGCGTTCCAGCTTGAGGGCGGCGCGGGTGTTGGCGTTTTGCACAGTGCCCAGGGTGTTGTAGGGCAGGAAGTGCTGGACGAACACCTTCTCTTCGCCCGCATCCAGCCAGGTGAAGTCGGGCTGGTTGTCGGTATAGACCCCGGTCATCAGCTCGATATAGGGGCCATTGTCATCGGTCAGGTTGCGATCCCAGGCAAGGCCGAAATCACAGTTGCCCCAGGTCCACTGCTTCTTTCCCGGGGAGACGTGGTGATCCGCCACATGCAAAAGCCCGCCCTGTTCGTCATGGCTGTAGGCGCCGACGAAGTCGTAGTCGGATTTGTCCGCCATGTAGGAGGTGGGCACCGGAATGTTGCGATAGCGGGAGATATCGACCCCGCTCGAGTAGTCCACCTTGTAGTAGGTGCCACGGGCGATGGGGAAGGCGCTGACATCGCGCTTGCCGTGGTCATAGACGGCGGTCACATCCGGCGGGAAGACGCTCTGGTGATCATCCCCCCCTTTGACTGCCGGGTTGGACCACCAGAGGAAGTGGCGCGGCGTGTCGTTGCCGTTGAACACCTTGCCGGTGATCTCGATAAGCGCCCTGTCCGGATAGAGGGTAAAACCGGCCATCACCTGCAAGCCACGCATCGCCTCCACCTCGCCGAGCCAGACGGTCCTGGCTCCGCCCTCGCGCTCCTGGATGGTGAAGTCCACCGGCATGAAGGTGGTGGGCCTGTGGTGCTGTGGCCAGTTGAACTCGATCCCGCCGGAGATCCAGGGCCCCACCAGCCCCACAAGGGCGGGCTTGATCACCTCGTTGTAGTAGACAAAATCCCGCTGCATCACCTTGTCATAGGCGCGGTGGATGCGGCCCCCCAGCTCGGGCAGCAGCATCACCTTGATGAAGTCGTTCTCCAGCCAGATCGCCTGATAGGGCTTCATCTGCTTCTGCCCGGTGAGGGTATCTATCACGCCATAGGGGTAGACGGCCCCCGAGGAGCCCTGATAGACCCGCTTCTCGAGGAACATGGGGTTGGGATCTTCGGGGCCAACCTCGTAGGTCGGCAGGGTGACGGTTTCTTCCCAGACTCGTACATCCGATCTCATCTATCTCGCCTCACTCAACATTAATTAGTAAACGTTTCGATGAGGCCAGTTTAGAATAGGGTTTTCAGTGATTTTCGCTCAAAGATCACGCAATACAGTAAGCGGGGTTTAGTGAAATGAGACACACCGGCTTGAACAACCAGAAGGTCCGCCATCACAACAAACAGGTGCTGCTGGCCCTGCTCTACCAGCTCAAGGAGGCGAGCAAGTCCACCCTGGCCCGCCATTGCGAGCTCTCCATCCCGGCGGTCAGCAAGATCCTCGACGAACTGGTCGCCGACGGCGCCATCAGCCACAGCGAGCAGAATCTCTCCGCGCGCGGCATCTGTGGCGGCAGCTATCGCATCGCCAGCGGCCAGGGGGCGATCCTCTGCCTCAACATCAGCCCCACCAGCCTGGAGAGCATACTGGTGGACAATCTGATCACCCCGCTCGGCGACTACGCAGGTCAGAAAATCTCGCCGCAAACGCCGGAGGAGTTACTGAGCCTGATTGAAGCCTGCTACTACCAGCACAAGCGCCGCCACAAGGGAGTGGCGATCCGCCTGGCGCTGGCGATACATGGTCAGGTCAACCCGGCCACCGGGGTCTCCCAGACCATGCCGCAGGCCCCCTGGCATGCACCGGTCGAACTCAAGTATCTGCTGGAAGAGCGCATCGGCTGCGAGGTAATGGTGGATAACGACTGCATCATGCTGGCCCTGGCGCAGAAGTGGCAGGGCCGGGAAGCAAACGGGGATTTTTGCGTCATCAACGTCGACTACGGCATAGGTTCGGCCTTTATCATCAACGGCCAGATCTATCGGGGAGCCCTGTTTGGCAGCGGCCAGATAGGCCACACCATTATCAACCCGGATGGCAGCGCCTGTGCCTGCGGCCGTTATGGCTGTCTGGAGACAGTCGCCTCCCTCTTTGCCATCAAGAAGCGCGCCCGGGTGTTTCTCAAGCAGCAGGCCAGTGCCGATAACCCGGCGCCGGAAGGTGGAGAGCTCGACACGGCCCGCTTGCTCGCCCTCTACCATCAGGGGGATGTCATGATCCGAACCCTGGTCGATGAAGGGGCCCGCGCCATCGGTCTGAGTCTCTACAACTTCCTCAATATCCTCAACATCAACCGCATCTGGCTCTATGGCCGCAGCTGCCAATTTGGCGAGCCATGGCTGCAGACCATCGTCCACCAGACCGGCGCCAATCCGTTCGATTGCAGCGATGCGGTCAATGCCACCCACATCCGCTTCGGCGAACTCACCCGCCCCCAGCAGGTGATGGGGATTGGTTATCTCTATGTGGAGCAAGCCCTGGAGACACACGCATAGAAAAGGGCCGGCTTCACGATGAAGCCAGCCCTTGTCATCTGGTGCCGGTAACAGGAGTCGAACCCGCGACCTTCGCATTACGAATGCAAACAGCAATTCATATAAATCAATAGTTTTTTCCATTTAATAGGGTTTATGCCACAATCTTGCCACACTCAGCAGCAAGTTATGGTATTTGGCTATGGCAACGTTCCGTAAGCGCGGCCCCTATCAATGGGAAGCCCAGGTACGCCGCAAGGGGTATCCGGCTCAGAGTAAAACCTTCAACACAAAGGCGGAGGCGGAGGCCTGGTCTAAAGTCATTGAATCTGAGATGACCCGAGGGATTTGGGTCAGCAGAGCCGAAGCTGAAGCAACCTCGCTTTATGAGGCTCTATGCCGCTATGAAACTGAGGTTGTTCCGCATAAAAAGGGAGCCGTGCAAGAGCTCTCACTGATCCGCATCTACAAGGCATTACCTTTGGCATCACGCGCATTGGCATCCATTCGTGGAGCGGATGTTGCAAAGCTAAGGGACGAGTGGCTGAAAGATTATCAACCTGCAACAGTCCTCCGGCGGCTTGCCCTGCTCTCTCACGTCTTCAACATGGCCCGTAAAGAATGGGGAATGGAAAGTCTATCCAATCCACTGGAGCTAATTCGTAAGCCCCAGGCTGATAACGCACGTACAAGGCGTATAGCAGCTTCTGAAGCACCAGAATCTTGCCCCCAAAGCCACGATGAAGAAAGCGAACAAAGAGCATCTGAAGGCGAAATAGAACGGATCATCGCAGCAAGTGGATCAAGGTTCTTACCATCGTTGATCGTATTAGCACTGGAAACGGCAATGCGCCGGAGTGAGCTAGTTAGCTTGCGGTGGGAGCACATCGACTTGGAACGTAGAGTTGCACACCTGCCATCGACCAAAAATGGCAGTGCTCGGGATGTTCCACTCTCTACTCGTGCGGTTATTACTTTGCAATCTATTGAGGTCACAGCTACAGGTAGGGTTTTTGATATCCGAGCTGATGCAGTAACACGCGCCTTTGAGCGGGCAGTCCAGCGCGCTCGTCAAACCTATGAGCTAGAGTGCAAAGCCCAAGGTGTGATTCCAGCAACCAACTTCCTCAGCGATCTGCGTTTTCACGATTTACGCCATGAAGCTACTTCCTGTCTTGCGGAAATTTTTCCGATGCATGAATTAACAAAAATAACTGGTCATAAAGACCCACGGATGTTAATCCGTTATTATCATCCCAGAGCAGAAGATCTAGCTAAGAAACTTACATAATATACAGTTAATTATATTTTCATTGAACTTATTTTACTTTTTGTGTACAATATAAAAGCTCTTTAGCGTTGGACGGTTACGTCTAGTCGGGTGCTTAGCCAGACTCTAAGTTATTGAACGGCATTATGGTTGCGATAGTCTCGCCACCTAATCTCGTTCCTCGTTTAGGTGGCGAGACTATCGCTTCCTCTAGTAAAGAGCTAAGCCCAAGAGCAAAATCTTGGGCTTTTTTATGGACGGTTCTTATGGGTGTAATTGAACAACTTGCATCAGCTCTTGGCAAAAAGGATGAAGATGTCATAGATTTCCTTGTTACTGCACCAAGAAAGTACAAGGTATACACCATACCAAAGCGCTCTGTCGGGCATAGACTGATAGCGCAACCATCACAAGAGCTTAAAATATATCAAAAAAAATATATAGAGCTGAATCCATTACCTGTGCATGACACAGCAATGGCATATCGCCAAGGTTTAAGTATAAAAGAGAATGCGAAAGCACATCAAAAAAATTCTTATTTATTAAAAATGGATCTAGAAAACTTCTTCAACTCCATTACTACGGATGTATTTTGGCAGGAATGGCTTGCTTTTTATCCTCAACCAAGTGACGTAGATTCAATAATTTTAGAACGATTGCTTTTTTGGGCTCCGAACAAAAAATTGGATGGAAAACTAATTTTAAGTATTGGTGCACCCAGCTCTCCAGCTTTATCTAATTTTATTATGCATAGGTTCGATGAAGCTGTAGTAAATAACTGCGTAGCTATAGGTGTAAAATATACACGCTACGCTGACGACTTAACGTTTTCATCAAACACAAAAGATATATTATTTACTTTGCCTGGGCTGATAGAAAACATATTGATGATGCTCTTCAATGGTGCGATTAGAGTAAATAAAAGGAAAACTATTTTTTCATCCAAGGCACATAACAGACATGTGACCGGAGTGACCATAAGTAATGACAATAATATATCGCTAGGAAGAGAGCGGAAACGATATATAAAACACTTGGTGTATCAATACATGAATGGAAAACTTGAGAAAGATCAAGTAAATCATCTCCAAGGATTATTATCATTCGCTAAGCATATAGAACCAAATTTCATTACATCTTTGAATATAAAGTACACGCATAAAATAATACATTCAATCATGAGCGACAAACAATGAATAAGACATATAAGGAACATCAGAAAGGGATTGGAAATCTAACGAGAAGCGCGAATAAAGGAGTATTAATATCTCAATATCAACTATTTGAAATGTATTCTCAGGGTAAATATGTAGAACAAGATGATGAATTATCATCATTTTATTTTGAGTTAATGCAAAAAAACATTAAAGATAAAAAATTTAATCTTCGAACTCTCGAACTATATAACTTCAGACGTTTCAAAAAACTAGATCTAGATTTTGAGGAGAATGTAACAGTACTTATTGGAGATAATGGTTCAGGTAAAACAAGTATTGTTGATGCAATCGCCAAGCTATTATCATGGTTTAACAATAATCTTATAAAAGAAGATGTTGTAGGAAGACCAATAACACAAACTGAAATAAATGTTGATGCAGATGATTATGCAACGATATCTGCAACTTTAGAACTTGATAAAATCAACTATTTTGAGGCTACATTAGGACGTGTAGCACCAGGTTATACTGGGACTTCTCTTACAGAAGTCGTAGCGATTAAGCAATTTGCATCTATGTACAGAAAAACTGCACATAACATAGATGTTATACTCCCGCTCATATCTTATTATTCTGCAGAACGCTTATCAGCTAATGCCAAAAATAATGTTTCGGAAGTAGCACATAGCGACTACTCTGGAAATAGATTTGATGCTCTAAATGATGCAGTAGATGGTAAAAGCAATCTTGATTCATTTCCAGACCTTTATATTGAATTAGTAAACTTAGCACATGGAGAAGAATCTTCTGAAACAACTGAACTGAAGAAGGTAATCTCGATCATGGAGAACTCTCTTCATGATATATATGGAGATAGAAGGCCATCTGAAGACGATCCATTTATATTAGCCTTAAGTCAGAAAAAAAATGAATTAGAGGCTATTTTAAATGAAGAACGCCCTAATAAATATCAGCGTCATCTTCAAAGTGTTAATATGGCAATAGAAACTTTGGTTCCTGATATTAAAAACATCAGAGTAGATCGCAGTACAGGCAAGCCAAGAATTTTATTAGATAACTATGGTTATACTGTTAATATAAATCAGTTATCAAAAGGACAACGTACACTAGTCTCATTAGCTGGTGATATTGCCTATCGGCTTGTCAAACTTAATCCTGATGCAATAGAACCATTAAAAGGCACTGGTATTATTTTGATAGATGAAATTGAGCTGCATCTACATCCAAAATGGCAACAGGAAGTGATTACTGGATTGCTAAAAACATTTCCAAACATACAATTTATAATTACGACACATAGTCCTCAAGTCCTATCTACTGTCGACAAATCAAATATTAGGAAAATATCGTTTAATGATATGGGAGAGCTAGTAGTAAAAACTCCAACATTTCAGACGAAGGGAGTAACGAGTGCTGATATATTAAGCAGGATAATGGACATCAATTCCACGCCTGAAAATATCCAAGAAGCTATTTGGGTTAAAAATTTCTCAAATGCTTTAATAAAAAACAACACAAATGAAGTAGAACATTACCTGGAAAAGATAAAGAAACATTTTGGAGTAGAGCATCCTGTTGTTGTCGACTGTGAAAGCCAAATTAGGATACATGAATTAAAGAGTAAATGGTCTAAAGGTGAATAAGGCTAGAATATGAAAAAGTTAACAAGAGCCCCTCTTATTCCAGATGTTCTTTCACAATATGATCCTTCGACTGTTTCCTGGTCAATAAACTCTCCTGATAGCCACAGTAGAGCGATTATATGGCAGGCAATAGATAACATGCAGAATGGTTTTTGCTGCTATTGTGAAAAATCCTTATCACATAATGATAAACATATTGAGCATTTTTTCCACAAAGGGAAGAATGTTCATGGTGTTGCTCCATTCAAAAATATGACTTTTCAATGGAGTAATCTATTTGGCTCATGCGGGAAAACAAGTGGAGTCACATGTGGCCACTATAAAGATAGGAAGGGCCCTCTAGGGCCCGGTAATTATGATCCAAACGATCTAATAAAGCCAGATATCTGCGATTCGTCACCCTTCTTTATTTTTTTACGCACAGGGCATATTGATATAAAATCGGGGCTATCTAATAATGATCAAAAAAGAGCAGAAGAGACTCTTAGAGTATTAAATCTTAGGCATTCATCATTAAATGGTGCAAGAGAGAAACAAATTAGTATCTTTAAGCATGAACTAGATACAATAATAAAATTGGATATACCAGAGCAAGCTATGCTAGACGCCATTTACAAAATGCGTACAAAAGTTAGAGAATCCGAATTTCAAAGTGCTGTTATTAGCTATTTATCTTTATAAATAAAAATGTTAGGCACTGGGTTGACACCAGTGTCTTTCTTTTCTTTTTTTCTACGCATTATCTCCTGACGAATATAAATGCTAGAACTATTCATATCCTCCCTCAAGGTTATTATTTCCTCTTCTTTCAGCAGTTGAAATTTATTTCTATTAAAATCTTTCAAATTTAAGACCTCTATAAAATAATTAATAAACAACATTGCGATCATAACTATCTTAATGACTAAATTTAACCTGAAAGGTTAGATAGATGTTGAGCAACGTAAGTTGCGAATAAGGCACAGTGAAGAGGCTACTCCGGCTTGCCGGTGGGCCTACTTCACACATCCTGCCCGCAATTCAGTCTTGTAATCATGAAGGAAAGCATGCATCACCAACAAGGGAAATCATACAAATCATCTGCGGACAGGATAGCCAAAGAGAAAACCTATTCTTTTCAATAGGTTTACCCACCTCTTCCACTCACTTTCCATCCCGCATCCATACACTTTACAGATTGGAGTTGAATGACCAGGATGGAACGCCAAGGGAAAAGACTCCTCAAGACTGGCGCCCTCACCGGCATCTAGCCCCATCGATTGCCACAAAATCAGCTATGCCGCCAGCATGGGGGTATTTAAAGTTCTGACAACAGAAGAGCAGTTCAAGTGAAAGAGCAATTATAGGCTCATTTGCTCAAGCTGATGATTGTCAAGTGAGGCTGTAATCCATACGATATTGCGTAAACCTTAATGCTTGAGGCACAGATGAATCAGCGTACCGAATTGCGGCAACAATACCGTCAACAAGCCAGACAGAAGAAGACACCTCCAACTAGAGCCCCCGAACAAACGTTAGTCTGGGTACAAATTGCCCTGGCCTTGCTCCCACTCGTAACAGCTTGTATCTACCTTTTCGGTATGGCATGGCATATGGGATACGTTAGTGTTTTTCATGTTGATAGCAGCGAATTTCCACTTTCAACAGAACAAAATTTATTAGTTGGTACTATCGCCCTAGTTACAAATATAGCACCATATATAACTTACCCACTTGCAGGCTTCGTATTGGTTCTAGCTCTATTGGTCATTGTTGCATTAACCTCTGAGCTATTAAAAAAACTATACAGCTGGCATCAAGAAAAAATGCTTAGGGTTGATGATGCCATACGACAGAGTTCTACATTCAAACGGCTTACAAAAAATGCAATAAAACCACACGAAGCGTCAAGATGGGAAAGTTTGCTCGACAAGCTCTTCACCCTACTTATCCAATACAGTTACTTTATTGGTAGTGGAGTAATAATATTCCTGCTCACGATCTACAGTTACAGCAATGGAAAAAATGAGGCTGACACCCAAATAGGCATGATGCAAAAAAATGAATTTCCAGCGGCTCATTGCATCAAGTATGCTGGTATCCCAGAAGAAATATCAGCGTTGCGAATTATTTGCAATGCCACTCAATGTACATTCTGGACTGAGCAATATGGCACGATCTATCTGCGTCATGATCAGATTGTTAGTGCCTCTATCCCCCCTACTGAACCAAAGAGTAAAAAGTCACCTACATGCAACCGCTCTACGACTCCAAATTAACTCCAATCAAAACATGAATGGCCCTTGCAACCTGCCCAAAGGGCTGCAAGGGCCTGTGTCTAGTGGATTATCTTATGGATAATCTTGGATCACTTTTCCAAAAATACCTTAACCACATGTTTTTAAAAGATTTTAAGACCACCCCCTGGGAATGAAAGTGCACCAGTTGGGAACGTTAGTGCACTGAAATTACTCCAAAGATCTGTTCCGTGGCCTGCGGATCTCCCACATGTCTTTTCGATATTCAGTTACCAACCAACCTATCGTAAACAGCTCACCCACGGCTCTACGGGCAATCTGCTGGCGCTTTCTCATCGCATCAGCAATCGCAGGATCCGGCCAGATGTAATTACACAGAGTATCCAAGGACGCGCGTCCTGATTTGCCAGGATCGATCCACCCGCATAGGCGTTGATGGATCAATCGAGCAGGATCGCTCTTGAGGCTACGCACTTCATTCATATCGATGCGAGCATGTGGCCGCCCACCGAGAACGGCTTCTGCAATCTGTGGGTTCAGGCAGATGTATAGCGCGTTATCATCCTCATCAAAGAGATGGCTCATCAGGTGGAAAGATGCACAGCGAGAGTCGCCTTGAATGACAACTGTGACATTGGACATCCTGATCAGGCTAGCCTTTAGGGTTTTAAGGTTTCTGCCGCTTTTGCATAGACCAATCTCTTCCAGTAGCTGAGTGATACGAGACTGCACCACCAAGCAACGGCAGTCAGCACTATCAAACTCCGATGCTAAGGCCAAACGAAGTCGCTTAGGAATAGCTGCTGATGGCGCAGAGGTCAGAATAACGCCCTTGGGACCGGATAGAGCAACCAGCCCTTGTAGCAGCCGCATATCATCAGCCCCTAATGGCTCAAAACCAATAAAACGAGCGCTTTGGTTCTGTCCATAGCTATACGCCACATCCAGCTTTAGCTTCTTTCTCTCCCCTCGCTTTAAACTGCGGAATAGACCAGGAGCAAGGCAGTGCATCGGATCATGGCGCGCGTGGGTAAGTTCAATAGCCATGAGCATACCTCCTTCGCTCTCGCGCCTGAGGAGGTTCCATGAGTTGTACCGGATGTAATACGCCCCCTTCCTGGCGTTCAAACCATTGATCTTTGATCGCAGTGCCATAGTTCTGCTTGGATACCCCAAAGCGCACAAACGCACTGCGTCGAGAGTGTCCGATGGGTGTACTACCGCGTTGAATCTCGGTTAGCTGGTTTGCTTCTTCTTCCCCCATCCGCACGATGTAACCACACCATCGGATGTTATCAATCAACGCTGATGCGCCTCTGGCTGCCTGCTGTTGATCAAGACTGCCATCCCTCGCGCTCCCCTTGCTGGCGTGATGTAAATAGAGCACCGCAGCCCCCGTATTTGCGGCCAGCGACTCAAGTCTGGTAATCAGCTGGGACATGTCTCCGTTACTATTTTCGTCCATTTGATGCATACGGCTGAGGGTGTCGAGAACAACAAGGCGATATCCATCTACCTTCTGCACCAGAGCCTGAAAACAGTCCGGATTCATCAGATCTAAACTCACCCCCATCATCGGTTCCAATGCGAGGTTTGTGGCAATAGAGGCCCTCGCTTTGGGCGATAGATGTTTGCCAAGCGCATGGACGCGATGACTAAGCACTGCAGCCGGATCTTCACCAGCCATGTAGATCACTCGGCCCGAACGAGTCTGGCGTAGTTGCAACAGATCGCCATCAGACTCTTTGCAAGCCACAGCCATTGCGGCCTGCAATGCCCAAAAACTTTTACCTGTTGCTCCTGGTGCGATCAGTGCTCCCACGGTACCGGCCAAAAATCCAGACCATATGAAGTCAAGAGCCGGCGGCTCATGTTCAAACGCAGCTAGTAGGTCAAGAGCCATGGCTTACCTCTTAGCGTTTGAATTCTGTGATTTTTGTCGTGCTAGCTGCTCGGCTTTGGTTGGCCGGCCACACCGAGGCATATCTGCCGATTTAACAGCTCGGTCATCCAAACTTTGGCTAATGACATGTTCAGCAAGCCAAAGCTCAACATCTTCAGCACGCCAGAGCAAACGCTTGGTTCCTGGTAAACGGCAGATAGGGGGAAGTGAACAAGGGTTGCGAGTCGCGTCACTACGGATACTAGCAACGGATTTATGCAGACAGAGAGCCAATTGCTCAACAGTCAAGAGCACCACGCTGGAGGTGGTAATAGAGGTTTGTTTCATGGTCATAACCCATCAAGGCGGCAAGGGTCATCGAATAGCTGTGCCGGTTAGCTAATCGGTAATTGACCTGAGCGGCACCATGCCCGGCCTTGAGGGTATAAAGAATTAGTGCCTGTCGTCCGATGTTACGCGACGAAATGAAGTCTACCAGCAGTGTTTTGCTATGTCATGCACTGGCAAGCGTCATTCGCCGCTATCAGGCCAGTGTGGCATGCCACAATTTTGCCACACTGAATAAGCTAAATGCTGCATTCCAACGCGCAGTAACGCATCAAACTGCAACACCCAACCAACTGTTTTGGTTGATAAAATTTGGTGCCGGAAACAGGAATCGAACCTGCGACCTTCGCATTACGAATGCGCTGCTCTACCAACTGAGCTATACCGGCCAATGCCTTCAGATTCAGAAAAAACGGCTTACAAGTCAATCGAGCCAAGACGATTTTATGAGTTGGCTCATGGTGTTACCTGCAAGCTTACAGATCGGCGAACTCGGGAATATGGGCACGGCCACGGCTCTCGAGAAAATCGAGCAAAGCCCGGGGTGAGCGCACCAGGATCCGCTCCTCGGGGAAGCCCGCCTCGGTCACCAGACGGTGACAATGGTCGAAATCCCCCAGGCTGAAGGCCACGTGGGAATCTGAACCGAAAGTGAGATAGGCACCCAGATCCCGCGCCGCCTCGACAATGGCGCGGCAGTTGCTTTCACTGCCCGCACGGGAGTGGCTGAACGAGGAGTTGTTGACCTCCAGCGCTACCCGGTATTCGGCGGCAGCCTTGACTACCGCCTGAATGTCGATGGGAAACGCCGGATTGCCGGGATGGCTAATCATGTCGACCCGACCACTCTTGATGGCGTTGATCATCGCCTGGGTGTGGGTGGCCTGATCGCAGGGGGGAAATACCGGCTCGTGAAAGCCCGCCATGATCATGTCGAGGCGCGACTCGTAGCGCTCGGGGAAGTCTATATCGCCATCTATGTTCTTGATGTTGGCCTCAATGCCGCGCAGAATGCCGACCCCGTCCACCACCCGCGGCAGCACATGCAGATTGACGAAATGCCAGAAGTGGGGAGCATCGGCCATGTCCGGTCCATGATCCGTAGTGGCAAACAGCTTGATCCCCTTGGCCCTGGCGATGGGCAGATAGTCGTGGATGGTGCTGTAGGCGTGGGTACTGGCAACGGTATGAGTGTGGGTATCGACCGGGTACTTCATCTTCTCTCCCCTTCAGACTGGAGCCGTCAGCATAACAAAGGGCGGATGTCGGGGCCATGTCGCCCCTTGCCATACTTTGTCACAAAATGACGAGAACCTGACATAGTCTGGCTGGCGCTGGCTGGCATACTGGCACCATCGATGAATGCCTGAACTCGCATCGATAGTTTGCCTCAGGATGATGCAAACTCACTTTCCCCACCGTCGCGCCCTGCGGCGGTTTTTTTTGCCTGCCGTCCGTTATCGGCAAGGAGCGGGTAAAAAAATGCCCAACTAGCATGAAGCAGGTTGGGCGAGACTTAATGTTTAATTGCAGTGGCATAGATATAGAGTTCCGCCGTGCGACTTAAGTTCCCCTTCCGTTGTACTTTTCGCAAAAAACATTTCGCTAACACTTATTCACACTCTCTTGACACTTGACCTTATGAAACGTACTTTTTAAACATTCGTTTAAGTGAGGTGTACAGTGAGTAAAATCGATACCAAAAACCGTATTCTCGATGCCGCGGAAGTGCTGTTTGCCGAGCGGGGATTTGCTGATACCTCTTTGCGCCTGATCACCAGTGAAGCCGACGTCAACCTGGCGTCCGTCAATTATCACTTCGGCTCCAAGAAGGAGCTGATCCAGGCGGTGCTCGATCGCTACCTTAGCCTGTTCATGCCGGAACTGGACGCCCGTCTGCGTACCCTGATGGCGCAGGATCAGCTGAGCCTGCTGCAGGTGTTTGAAAGCTTTGTCGATCCCCTGATGAAACTGGTTGCCGTGCGGGCCAACGGCCCAGCCCTCTTCATGCAGCTGCTGGGACGCGGCTACATCGACAGCCAGGGCCACCTGCGCCGTTTCATCACCGCCCATTACGGCGCCGTGTTGCAGCGGATCACCCAGGCCATCTCCAAGGCCAATCCGGCCCTGTCGCCTGCGGATCTCTTCTGGCGCCTGCATTTCACCCTGGGCACTGTCGTGTTCACCATGGCCTCCGCCGATGCCCTGCGCGACATCGCCCAGGCCGATTTTGGCCAGCAGCTCGATGTGGAAGGGCTGGTGCGCAACGTTATTCCTTATCTGGCGTCCGGAGTCGGGGCGCCCGTGGAGTCGACCAGGCAGGCCCTGGCCGTGTAACAACCAACAATAAATCAACGGAAACAGTGAAATAGAAGGAACTTCGGTATGATCACATTGCTAATCCTGCTGGTGCTGGCGATAGCCGTCGTGCTCGGCGTACCCTCCATCCGTAAAAAGGTGGTAACCCGTCCGGTATTCGGCATCTTCAAGAAGATACTGCCGCCCTTGTCGGCCACCGAGCGGGAGGCCATGGAAGCCGGCTCCGTCTGGTGGGATGGCGAGTTGTTTCGCGGCAACCCCGACTGGAAAAAGCTGCACGGCTACGGCAAGGCCGAGCTGACCGCAGAGGAGCAGGCCTTCATCGACAACCAGGTCGAAACTCTGCTCGCCATGGTCGACGACTTCAAGATCGTCAACGAGACCAAGGACCTGCCCGAGCCGGTGTGGGATTATCTGAAGAAGGAAGGCTTCTTCTCCCTGATCATCCCGAAATCCTATGGCGGCCGCGAGTTCTCCGCGATTGCCAACTCCACCATCGTCACCCGCATCGCCACCAAGAGCCTGAGCGTGGCGGTCACCGTCATGGTGCCCAACTCCCTCGGCCCGGGCGAACTGCTGATGCACTACGGTACCCAGGCCCAGAAGGATTTCTGGCTGCCGGGGCTGGCCAACGGCAAGGAAGTACCCTGCTTCGCCCTGACCGGTCCGGAAGCGGGATCCGATGCGGGCGCCATCCCGGACAAGGGGATCGTCTGCAAGGGCATGTACAAGGGTGAGGAAGTGCTCGGCATTCGCCTGAACTGGAACAAGCGCTACATCACCTTGGCGCCGCGCGCTACCGTACTGGGTCTGGCGTTCAAGCTCTATGACCCGGAAAAACTGCTGGGCGACAAGGAAGAGATCGGCATCACCTGTGCGCTGATCCCGACCGATCACCCGGGCGTGCGTGTCGGCGATCGCCACTACCCCATGGGGCTGGCGTTCCTCAACGGCCCGACCTTCGGCAAAGATGTGTTCATTCCGCTGGAGTGGATCATCGGCGGCCCGGATTACGCCGGTCGTGGCTGGCGCATGCTGGTCGAATGCCTCTCCGCCGGTCGCGGCATCTCGCTGCCTGCCCTCGGCACCGCCTGTGGCCACATGGCGAGTCGCACCGTGGGTGCCTACTCCTACGTACGCAAGCAGTTCGGCATGTCCATCGGCAAATTTGAAGGGGTGCAGGAAGCGCTGGCCCGCATCGGTGGCCTCACCTATCAGCTGGAAGGGGCCCGCCGCATGACCGCAGGCTCTCTGGATCTCGGTCAGGCACCGGCCATCGTCACGGCGATTTCCAAGTACCACATGACCGAAATGGCGCGCCAGATCATGGATGACTCCATGGACATCCACGCCGGTCGCGCCATCCAGCTTGGGTCCAAGAACTACACCGGCTACGCCTACATGGGTATCCCGGTGGCCATCACGGTGGAAGGGGCCAACATCCTGACCCGCAACCTGATGATCTTCGGCCAGGGGGCCACCCGCTGCCACCCATACGTGTTTGCCGAGCTGGAAGCGGCGGCCGACACCGACGTAGAGCGCGGCCTCGAGAAGTTTGACGCCCTGTTGATGAAGCACATCGCCTTCGGTACCGGCAACTTCTTCGGCGCCCTGTTCCAGGGGCTGACCCTGGGCCAGTTCAACAGCGCCCCGGTGGCCGGTGAAACCGCCCGCTACTACAAGCAGCTGTCACGCATGAGTAAAGGGCTGGCCCTGTGCGCCGACATCTCCATGCTGATGCTGGGTGGCGATCTCAAGCGCAAGGAGATGATCTCCGCCCGTCTTGGCGACGTGCTGAGCCACCTCTACCTGGCCTCCGCTACCCTCAAGCACTACGAGGATCAGGGCCGCATGGTCTCCGATCTGCCGTTCGTGCAGTACGCGGTGGAGCGCAACCTCTACCTCATCGGCAAGGCGTTCGAGGGCTTCTTCCAGAATTTCCCGAACAAGGTGGTGGGTGCCGTGCTCAAGCGGGTAGTGTTCCCGTTTGGCGTCGGTTACAAGATGCCGGCCGATGATCGCTGCCACGCCATCTGCCTGGCCATGATGAAACCGGGTGAGTTCCGCGATCGTCTGACCGCGCTTTGCTACGTCGGCAAGGACGAAGCGGATCCGGTCGGCCTGATGGAGCGCGCCTTCCAGGCCATGGTGGCGGTTCAGCCCTACGAGAAGAAGCTGGTGCAGGCCCAGAAAGAGGGCAAACTGCCCCGCAAGATGGCCCTGTCGGAGCTGGTTGCCGCCGCCCTGTCCCACGCCATCCTGAGCAAGGATGAAGCGGACAAGCTGCTGGCCGCCGACGCCCTGCGCTATGAAGCCATCCAGGTGGACAACTTCGCCCCGGGCGAGCTGGAAGGCCTCTCCCAACCCAACCGGGTCGACAACGCAGCCTGATCCCGCTGACTCCTGAAAACCGGCCCAGGTGGCCGGTTTTTTTGTTTGTTAACCATGCGTTTACAAGCAGGGGGAATTCCAGTTAAATGCTTGAGTCCCTGTTTCAGGGACTTTGGAAGCAAGGCCAGCGGAATGGCCAATAACAACAAAACTCAGGAAGAGTGAATGAACCTCGCCAAAACGGCGATCGAACGCCCCATCTGGGTGGCGGTCTCGATCGTGCTGATTTTTCTGCTGGGCCTGCTCAGCATTCGGGGATTGCCAGTCCAGCTGTTTCCCGACATAGAGCGCCCGCACCTCAATATCTCGGTGGACTGGCGCTCGGCCTCGCCCCAGGAGATGGAGTCGGAGGTAACCGACCCCATCGAGCAGGAGATGCAGGGGGTACAGGGGCTCAAGCGTCTCATCAGCAACAGCTACCCCGGCTTCACCGAAATCGATCTGGAGTTCGCCCTCGGCACCGACATGCAGCGGGCCCAGCTCGACGTCATCTCGCGTCTGAACCGGGTCTCCGGCCTGCCGGACAACATCGGCGGCCCCTACGTCAACAACTACAGCAGCAACGACACCCTCACCTTCTTCTTCATCCAGCAACTGCCTGGCAGCAAAGGGAAAATTGATGACCACCAGGCACTGATAGAGGCTCGGGTCAAACCCGAGCTGGAGCGGATCCCCGGGGTATCGACCGTCGACATCCAGGGGATCAACGAGCGCCAGATCCAGATCCGCTTCGACCCCTACCGCGCCGCCGAGCTGGGGGTGGAGATCCCGGTATTGGCCAGCCGCGCCGGCACCGGCTGGGACATCTCGGCCGGTACCCTCGACATCGGCCGCTGGGAGTACAAGTTGCGCTTCGCCGGCCGTTACGACGTGGCGAGTCTGGGGGACAAGGTAGTGGACTGGCGCGACGGCCTGCCCATCTATCTGCGGGACGTCGCCGAGATCCGGCTGGCGCGGGAAGAGAACCCGGTGCTGCGCATTCAGAACGGCAACACCGCCATCGCGGCGCAGATCTTCAAGGAGAGCGGGGCCAACGCCCTGGCGGCACTCGAAGGGATCAAGGCCAGGGTGGGCGAGCTCAACCGCGAGGTGCTGGAGCCGGTCGGCCTGCACATGGAGCAGTCGTTTGATGCCTCCCTTTACATCAACCGGGCGGTGAGCATGGTGACCGCCAACCTAGGGCTGGGGGTGCTGCTCTCCTGCGCCATCCTCTGGCTGTTCTTGCGCCGGCTCAAGGCAACATTGATGATTGCTCTCGCCATCCCCATCAGCATCATGCTCACCTTCTGCCTGCTCAAAATGATGGGCAGAACCCTCAACGTCATCTCGCTCGCGGGGATCGCCTTTGCGGTCGGCATGGTGCTGGATGCCGCCATCGTGGTGCTGGAGAGCATCTACCGGCGTCACGAGAAGGGGGATTTGAGCAAAGCGGACGCGGCGCTGGAAGGCACCCGCCAGGTGTGGACCGCACTGGTGGCCTCCACCCTGACTACGGTCGCCATCTTCCTGCCAGTTCTGCTGCTCAACGACGTGGAGGGGCAGCTGTTTGCAGACCTTGCCCTCACCATCGCCTGCGCCGTGACCGTCTCCATGCTGGTGGCGGTGATCGTGCTGCCCGCCGTGGCGGCGCGCTGGATGGGGCGCGAGCGGCTGATCGACCCTTATGACTCGCTGTGGCAGCGCACCACCCGCCATGTGATCCGCTGGACCGGCACGCCCCGCCGGCGCTGGACCATCATCACTCTGATGATGAGCCTGCCTGCCCTGGCTACCTGGGCCCTGCTGCCCAGGATGAACTACCTGCCGGATGTGAAGCGCGATGCGGTGGACGTCTGGATGAGCTTCACCCCCGGGGTCAACCTCAAGGCCCAGCGCGAGGAGGTGATCGATACCCTGATCGCCCGCCTCGCCCCCTACATGAAGGGGGAGCAGGAGCCCGCCCTCAAGAACTACTACATATTGCGCTACCCGGGCGGTGCCCAGATCGGGGTCAGGCCCAGAGATGAGAACCGCATCAAGGAGCTGGAGCAACTGCTGATGAAGCAGCTGCTGGTGGGCATTCCCGACACCCGGGCCTTTGGCGGCCAGGGCTCGCTGTTTGGCGGTTTTGACAGCGAAAACGGCATCTCCCTGCTGCTGCAGGGGGGGGATCTGCCAGCCCTCTACCAGGCCGCGCGCGCCGCCATGGCCATCGTCCAGCAAGACTTGCCTGGCGCCCAGGTGAGGCCACAACCCGATCTCGATTTCACCGCCCCCGAACTGCGCCTGGTGCCACAAGACAGGCGCCTCGCCGAGGTGGGCTGGGATCGTACCCCCATGCCCGCCATCATCCAGACCTTCGGTGACGGCCTGCGGATCGGCGAGTATTTCGACGGGGAGGAGCGGCTCGACATCTTGCTGATGGGACAGAGCTCCGCCAATCCCGACGAACTGCGGGCCGTGCCACTGGCGACCCCATCCGGGCGCATCGTCCCCCTTGGCGAACTGCTGCGGGTGGAGCACGACATGGGCCCGGCCAGCATCTTTCGCGCCGACGGCCGGCGCAGCATCAGCCTGCAGATAGCCCCGCCCGATGGGATGAGCATGGAGCAAGTGCTAGAAGTCCTGCAGCACAAGAGCTTCACCGCCATCCGGCCGCTGCTGCCCGCCGGAGGAGAGCTGCGCATCGACGGCAACGCCGACAGCCTGCAGCAGGCGCTGGACAACCTGGGGGCCATCTTCCTGTTTGCCGTGATGATCCTGCTGATCCTGCTGTGGGGGGTCTTCGCTTCCCTGAAAGACGCCATCCTGGTGCTGCTCGCCCTGCCACTCGCCACCGTCGGCGGCGTGCTGGCGCTCCACCTGAGCGGCCTGCTGGTTCCCCTGCCGATGGATCTGCTGACTATCATCGGCTTCGTCATTCTGCTGGGGCTGGTGGTCAACAACGCCATCTTGCTGGTGCACCAGACCCGCAGCGCCGAGCGGGAGGGCATGAGCCGCCCGCAAGCGGTAACCGACGCCCTGCAAAGCCGGATGCGCCCCATCGCCATGACCAGCCTCACCAGTATCTTCGGCATGTTGCCGCTGATGCTGAGCCCGAGCGAGGGCAGTGAAATCTACCGGGGACTGGCCACCGTCATCGTCGGCGGCATGAGCTGCAGCACCCTGTTTACCCTGATCCTGTTACCCGCCTTCCTGCGACTGGGAGAGCGGGCCGACGCCCCACTTCCCCTGCGCCAGCGGGCCTGAGCAAGGAGCTCATCGATGACACCCGTTTTTACAAGAATGGTTACAAGGATGCTGATGACAGCGGCCCTGCTGGCGGGGAGCCTGGGCACCGCCCGGGCCCAGGAGAAGGTGGTCACCCTGGCGGATGTGACCCTGGGAGAGACGGCGGCCAGCATCTGGGTCAGTGGCACTGTGGCGAGCCGCCAGCAGGCGGCGCTGAGCGCCGAGGTGAGCGGGCGGGTGGAGTGGATCGCCGAATTTGGCAGCCGGGTCAAGGCGGGGGACGAACTGCTGCGCCTCGACAACGCGGCGCTGCAACTGTCGCTGGAGCAGGCCCGGGCCGAGCAGGCCAAGTGGGACAGCAACGTGCGCTTCGCCCGGGCCGAGTTTGGCCGGCTGGCGACGCTGCACCGGCAGAAGAGCGCCTCCCAGAGCCAGTATGACAAGGCCCGTTACGACGTAGAGCAAGCCGAGCTGGCCGAGCGGCTGGCCCGGGTGCAGGTGCGCCAGATTGAAGAGCAGCTGCGCCGCAGCCACATCTTCGCGCCGTTCGATGGGGTGGTGAACAACCACTTCATCCAGCCGGGAGAGCATGTGGATGCCGGCGAACGAGCGCTGGATCTGGTCAATCCGGACCAGCCGGACATCCGCCTGCAGGCCCCCATCGTCTGGGCCGGCCGGCTGGCGCCCCAGACCCGGTTGCGGGTGGAAGGGGAGCAGCTGAGCGGCCACGGCGTCTACTACCAGCGGGCGGCCAGCGCCGATCCCAGATCACGCCTCATCGAGCTGCGCCTCAAACCCGACGCGGGTCGTTTCATCATAGGTTCGCCGGTGCGAGTCGCCCTGCCCCTTGGAGAGCAGCAGAGCATGCAGCTACCACGAGATGCCCTGGTGCTCGGCACCGAGGGAAGCGTGGTCTACCGGGTCGAACAGGGAGAAAAAGGGCTCAAGGTCAACCGGATACCGGTCACAGTGCTGTTTGGCGACAGCCGGCAGGTGGCGGTGAGCGGTGCCCTCAAGGCCGGTGACAGGGTGGTGGTGCGCGGCGCCGGCAGCCTGCGCGATGGCGACACAGTCACCCTGTTCGAGGGCTGATTGACGGCCGGGGACACCTCTTTATCCCGTGGCTGAGCAATGTTTGGCCGCTTGAGTGCAGACGTACAGCCAAGCGGGCCACAGTTTGCTATCTTGGCGGCCATCACTCGCGTTCAGAGCAATCACAACCCATGAGCATTATTTTGGGCATAGACCCGGGATCGCGGATCACCGGATACGGGGTTATCCGGGTAGTCGGCGGCAAGGCCGAATATCTGGGATCGGGCTGCATTCGTACCGATTGCGGCGAGCTGCCGGAGCGCCTCAAGCAGGTCTACGACGGGGTGTGCGAGATCATCACCCAGTTCAAGCCCACCGAATTTGCCATCGAGCGGGTCTTTATGGCCCGCAACGCCGACTCGGCCCTGAAGCTGGGACAGGCCCGGGGCAGCGCCATCGTGGCCGCCGTCAACGCGGCCCTGCCGGTGAGCGAATACTCCCCCACCCAGATCAAGCAGGCGGTTGTCGGCACCGGCGGCGCCGCCAAGGAGCAGGTGCAGCATATGGTGACCCATCTGCTGAAACTCTCAGCCACCCCGCAGGCCGATGCAGCCGATGCCCTCGGGGTGGCGCTGTGCCACCTGCACACCCGCCAGAGCCTGATCAAGATGGCGGGCCGCACCAGCGGCTCGGTGCGCGGCCGCTACCGCTGATCCCCTCCCCCCGCCAATCGGCGGGGTCTCTATTTTGCTGCCAGTTCCGTCAGCGCCCCGATCAAGGCATCCAGCCCCTGCTCCACCTTGTGGCGGGAGCAACCGACGTTCAAGCGGATAAAACCCCTGCCCTCGGGGCCATAGGTGTCGCCGCGCATAATGGCGACCCGGTACTTCTCCACCAGCAAGCGTTGCAGCGCATCCATCCGCTCGGCCGAGTCGATACCGAGCCCGTTCAAATCAATCCAGGCGAGGTAGGTCCCCTCTGGCACCCGATAGTCGATGGCGGGGAAAGCGACGTTGAGCCGCGCCGCCACCAGCGCCAGATTGCCATGCAGATAGGTTTTCAGGGCATCGAGCCACGCATCCCCCTCCCGATAGGCGCTGATATGAGCCAGCACCCCGAGAATGGGCGGCGATGAGAGGCCATGGGCCGCCTTGAGCCGCTGCAGATAGGCGGCCCGCGCCTCGGCGTTGGTGATAAAGGCGTAGGCACCACCAAGGGCCGGAATATTGAAGGATTTCGACCCCGAACTGACCAGCGCCCAGCCATCATCCAGGGCCACCTCGCTCCAGGGCAGATAGGGGGCAAAGCTCATGTCCATATGAATGTCGTCCGAGATGACCCTGACACCGTAACGCTGGCAGATGTCCGCCATCCGGCTTAGCTCGTCGCGCGTCCAGACCCGCCCCGTGGGGTTGTGGGGGCTGCACAGCAGCAGGATGCGGCAATCGGGGCGGGCCGCCTGACGCTCGAAGCAGGCCCAGTCGATGTGATAGCTCCCCTCCCCCTTTATCAGCGGACAAGGGAGCAACACCCGATCGTTGGCGCTGAGCATATTGCCGAAGGCGTCGTAAGCCGGGGTGTGCACCAGCACTCCCTCCCCCGGTTTGGACCAGAGGCTCACCAGCTGGGCGATGATGTAGATGACGGAAGGACCGTAGACCAGACTCTCGGGGTCGAGGCGAGCCCCGTAGCGGCGGATGAACCAGCCGGTGACCGCCCCCTTGAAGTCGTCGTGGTTCCAGCGGCTGTAGCCGAAGACCCCGTGTTCGAGGCGCTTGGCCAGGGTCTGGCGAATGCAGGGGGCGGTCTCGATATCCATGTCGGAGATGGTGAAGGGGAGCAGGTCGGCGTGGCCAAAGCGGTCGGCCACATAGTCCCACTGGGTGCAGTAGGTGCCGTGACGATCGACCTGGCGGTCAAAATCAAAGGGGTCTGTGTTGGGCATCTCTTTTTCTCTCGCCAGCAAAGATACGAATGAACAAGGGGGCGTGACGCCCCCGGGGATTAAGGTAAAAGGCTGGCCGGATCAGGCCCCCATCAGGCTCTGCAGCTGGTTTTTCACCAGATGGACCTGGGGCCCTATCACCACCTGCAGGTTGTGCTCGTCGAGCTTGATCACCCCGATGGCGCCGTTGGCTTTGAGCAGCTTGTCATCGACCCGGCTCATGTCCTGCACCGACATGCGCAGGCGGGTGATGCAGTTATCCAGCGCCAGGATATTGTCGGCACCGCCGAGGGCATTAAGGATGATCTCGCCGTTGTAACCGCTGTTGCCTGCTTTCTTGCCGGCCGGCTGCGCGACGTCGCTGGTCTCGATCTCACGACCGGGCGTCTTTAGGTTAAAGCGCACGATGGCGAAGCGGAACACGCTGTAGTAGATGGCAAACCAGATCCCCGCTACCACGGGCACCAGATACCACTTGGTGGCGGTGCCTTGCAGCACGCCGAACACCAGAAAGTCGATGAGGTTGCCGTCGGTGTTGCCGATAGTGACGCCGAGCAGCCCCATGGTCATAAAGCCCAGACCGGTCAGGATGGCGTGGATGAAATAGAGCACCGGTGCCACGAACAGGAACAGGAACTCCAGCGGCTCTGTGATCCCGCCGATGACGCAAGCCACCACACCGGAGACCAGCAGCGCCTTGATCTTGCCACGATTTTCCGGACGGGCGCAGTGATACATGGCAAGCGCAGCCCCCGGCAGGCCGCCGAGGAAGGCCGGCATCTTGCCCTGGGAGAGGAAAGAGGTGGCCGACACAGAGAACTGGGTGGTATCGGCGCAAGAGAGCTCGGCATAGAAGATATTGAGGGCGCCACTCACCTCGTTGCCGCATACCAGCGAGGTGCCACCCGCCTCGGTGAAGCGAATGAGCGCTACCAGGATGTGGTGCAGACCCAGCGGCAACAGCAGACGCTCACCGGTACCGAACAGGAAGGGACCGAAGGGGCCGGCGTGGGAAATCAGCGCACCAATGCCGTTGATACCGGCGGCGAACCAGGGCCAGACGAAGGGCACCACCAGACCGACGACACCCAGCACCAGTGCGGTGATGATGGGCACGAAGCGGGCTCCGCCGAAGAAGGCGAGCGCATCCGGCATCTTGTAGGTGTAAAAACGGGCGTGGAGCTTGGCGACGATCACCCCGACGATGATGGCCCCCAGAATACCGGTATCGATGGAGCTGATGCCGAGGATGGCTTTCACCCCGTAGGCCTTCTCCGCCGCGGCATCACCGATGACGTTGGCGACCGTCAGGTAGAAGTTGATGGAGAGGTTGAGGGCCGCGTAGCCGACGAAACCGGCAAAAGCCGCCACCCCTTTCTCCTCGCGCGCCAGCCCGAGGGGAATGGCGACGGCGAACATCACCGGCAAATAGATAAAGGCAACCAGCCCCACCTTGGTCATCCAGAGGAAGAGCAGTTGCAGCAGGGTGTTATCGAGGAAGGGCATGCTCTGCTTGACCGCATCGCTGGTAAGCGAGCTGCCGACACCGAGCAGGATACCGGAGAAGGCCAGCAGGGCGACCGGCAGCATAAAGGTCTTGCCGAGGCTTTGCAGGAACTCCCATATCGTGGATTTGGCGGGTGACTTGGCCATGTGTCTGATCCTTGTAAGGTTAAGGGCACGCCCGATGTCGGTCACTGTCGCCGTTATCCACTCCCTTTCTGGCAAGCAAGGGCGACAGCCCCTCATCAGGTTTTGCCGGATGATAAAACGTTTTATCACTTCGCAATTGCCAAGATGATCACAGAATGACCGAGCTGGCAGGATAGGCGTTGCGAAACTGTGAGCCAGATCGGCTCGAAGGTGATGTAACGTTTCACTCAGGCAGACGAGGGGGTATGCTGGAGCCTCGGTATCCATCTGCTGTCGCCCGTTCGCCTATGTCCCTCAAACCGCTCTTGTCGAAAAACCCCAAGATCACCGACGTTGCCCAGCTGGCGGGAGTCTCGGTCACCACCGTCTCCATGGTGCTGCGGGGCAAAGGGCGCATCTCCCCCGCCACCACAGAGCGGGTGCAACAGGCGATCAAGCAGCTCGACTATGTGCCCAACAGCGCCGCCGCCAACCTGCGCAGCCAGCAGTCCAACCTGGTGGGGTTGATCTTGCGGGACATCACCGACCCCTTCTATACCGAGGTCACTGCCGGGGTGAGCGAGGTGCTGGAGCAGCAGGGATATCTGCTGTTTCTGACTCAGTGCGGCCACAGTCCGGAGCGGTTGCAGCAGAGTATCCAGTCCCTGTCGCGCCAGGGGGTAGCGGGCATCATCTTCAATCCGGTGCGCGGCGCGGCCGCCAAAACCATGGAGGCGCTGCTCGACTCCGAGCTGCCCGTGGTGTGTGCCGCCCGCTCCTATTATCGCGATGACGTGGACTTTATCGGCCCGGACAACACCCATGCCGCCCAGCAGGCCACCACCTATCTCATCGATCAGGGCCACCGCCATATCGCCTATGTGGGGGGACGGGCCGACTCGCTGACCCGCGCCGAGCGGATCGGCGGCTACTGCGCCAGCCTGCTGCAGTACGGCCTGCCTTTCAAACCCGAGTGGGTGCTCGAATGCGATCGCACCCAGCGCAGCGCCGCCGACACCATAGCCCAGCTGCTGCACCAGCATCCCAAGGTGACGGCCATTCTGTGCCACTACCCGGAGGTGGCCCTCGGTGGCATCTACGGGGTGGAGGCAAGCGGTCGCACCGTGGGCAAGGACAACTACATCGGCCAGCAGGTAGCCCTGCTCGGCTTTGACGATGTGGCGGAGGCCGAACTCACCGCCCCCGCCCTCACCTTCGTCAGCTCTCCGGCCCGGGAGATAGGCCGCCAGGCCGCCCTGCGCCTGCTGACCCGGATGCAGCAACCCGAGCTCGCCCCCAACCGCCATATCATCACCCCCAATCTGCAGAAGCGGGAATCGGCGTAAATCACCGGGAGCGAGCGAGACAAGGCCCCGCCCTCTCGTTTCGACCTGACACGCCGGTAATGCCATCTCAAACAAGGGGTTAGGGCTGCCTGCTCCCATTCGGGACCAACGCCATGAATAAAAAAGAAGCGTACTTGGTGATCTTTTTCTAGACGACCGGTCTAGTAACAACTACCATGCCGCCATGACCGACAGATACCAAGACACGCGCCAGCATCTGCTTGCCACTGGCCGCACCATACTGACCTCCCACGGCTTCAACGCCATGGGGCTGAGCTTTTTGCTGCAAGAGGCCGGGGTGCCCAAGGGCTCCTTCTACCACTACTTCAAGTCAAAAGAGCAGTTTGGCGAAGCCCTGCTCAGCCACTACATCGACAGCTATCTGGTGGAGATGGAGGCATTGCTCGGTGGCCAGGACAAACCGGGGCGCGAACGCCTGCTACGCTACTTCGCCCACTGGAAAGGGAGCTGTTGCGACTGCCTGGTCGTCAAGCTGAGCGCCGAGGTAGCGGATCTCTCCGACACCATGCGCCTCATCCTGAAGACCGGTACAGACAGGGTCGTGCGGCGCCTCGCGCTGGCCATCGAAGAGGCCATCGCCGATGGCAGCCTGAGTCACAGAGCGACCCAGCCGCTGGCGACCAACCTCTACCAGCTCTGGCTGGGGGCGGCCCTGCTTGGCAAACTGGATCGGGAGGGGCAACAGCTGGAACACGCCTACACCATGACGCTCCAGCTGCTGGCCCCATGAATAAACAGGCCCGATAGATGTCGGGCTTTTTTGGCAATCGCCACTAGACGACCGGTCTAATTTTTCAAAAAGAAGGCGCTCACCATGCCATAAGGATGACGCCTTCCCGACTCGCGCCGTTGCGGGCAAACCAGCTGCGCAATGGCACTGACACCCAGTAATGTGAGGAAATACCATGAACCAGAGCCGAACCGAAAACCGCCAGATGACCCTGGCCGCGCGTCCCGTCGGTACCCCGGGTGCCGAACACTTCGCCCTCAAGACCACCCCAGTCCCGAGCATAGCGGAGGGGCAACTGCTGCTCAGAACCATTTACCTGAGCCTCGACCCCTATATGCGCGGTCGCATGAGCGATGCCGACTCCTACGCCGAACCCGTGGCCATTGGTGGCGTCATGGTGGGCGGCACCATCAACCGGGTCGTCGCCTCCCGCCACCCCGACTATCAGGAAGGGGACTGGGTCCTGAGCTACGGGGTGGGCTGGCAGGATTACGGCGTCTCCGACGGCAGCTTCCTGTTCAAGCTGGATCCCGCGCAGGCTCCCGTCAGCCACGCCCTCGGCGTGCTCGGCATGCCGGGCTTCACCGCTTTTATGGGACTGATGGATATCGGCCAGCCCAAGGCCGGTGAGACCCTGGTGGTCGCCGCCGCGACCGGCCCGGTCGGCGCCACCGTCGCCCAGATCGGCAAGATCATGGGCTGCCGGGTCGTTGCCATCGCCGGATCCGACGAGAAGTGCCAGGTGGCTCGCGAGGAGCTCGGCGCCGACGTCGCCCTGAACCACAAGGCGGGCGACTTCGAGCAACAGCTGGCCGCCGCCTGCCCGGATGGCATCGACATCTACTTCGAGAACGTCGGTGGCCGGGTGCTCAAGGCCGTGCTGCCCCTGCTCAACGCCAAGGCCCGCATCCCGCTGTGCGGCACCGTCTCCAACTACAATGCAAGCGCCCTGCCCCAGGGGCCCGATCATCTGGACTGGGCCTGGTCTACCATCCTGACCAAGCGGGCCACCGTGAAAGGCTTCATCATTTTCGATGACTACGGCCATCGTTATGGCGAGTTCGCCGAGCAGATGGGCAAGTGGGTGAGTGAGGGCAAGATCCACTATCTGGAGCAGATCGTGGATGGTCTGGAAAACGCCCCCGAGGCGCTCAAGGGACTGCTGGAAGGCAAAAACTTCGGCAAGCTGGTCATTCGCGTCGGCCAGGACGAGCTGGCCTGAGTTGAGGTGCCAGCCATAACGGCATCTGACACGGGAATGCAAACGTCCTCCCGGGAATTCGCCGCCGACAGGCACAGTGCTCCTTAACGATAAAAATCCGAAACTGCTTCAAGCAGTTTCGGATTTTTTTATGCGGACCTGTGAGCCACCTCCCCCCGTTAACCCACGATTAGCGTCAAGGTGTGACAATGACCAAGGATTAATCAGGGTTTGTCTGTTTGGCGTGCTATGGCTTTATAGTATCTTGACAAAGCCCTCCCTACTCAAAGGTGTCCCATGAACACACCGCGCTGCACATTGTCTTTACCGATATTTATCCCAAGCCTCTTGTTTATCATCACCCTGCTGGCGGTCTGCTCGCTGGCGCCGGAGGCGGCCGCCCGCTTCTTTGGCGACGGCCAGAGCTGGATTGCCCAGCACTTCAGCTGGTTCTACGTGCTGGTGGTCGGCATGTTCCTGATCCTGCTGCTGGTGCTCGCCTTCAGCCACTACGGCAACATCCGCCTCGGGCCGGATGATGCGCGCCCCGAGTTCAGCTTCACCTCCTGGCTCGCCATGCTGTTTGCCGCCGGCATGGGCATAGGTCTCATGTACTTCGGGGTGGGCGAGCCCATGACCCACTTCGTCTCGCCGCCCCAGGCGGCACCCCTCACCCCGGCCGCCGCCCGCGAAGCCATGGTGACCACCTTCTTTCACTGGGGCTTTCACGCCTGGGCCATCTACGCCATCGTCGGCCTGGTGCTGGCCTACTTCGGCTTTCGCTACAACCTGCCGCTGACTATCCGCTCCGGCCTCTACCCCATCTTCAAGGAGCGGATCCGCGGCCCGCTCGGCCACGCCGTGGACATCTTCGCCCTGGTGGGCACCATCTTCGGTATCGCCACTACCCTGGGATACGGGGTGCTGCAACTCTCGGCGGGGATCACCCGGCTCACCGGCATCGATACCTCGGGGGAGCTGTTTCGCTTCGGCCTCATCGGCGTCGTCATTGCCCTGGCCGCCCTGTCGGCGGTCACCGGCCTCGACAAAGGGGTCAAGCGCCTCTCCGAGCTGAACCTCTTCCTCGCCATCGTGCTCTTGCTGTTCGTGCTGCTGGCCGGCCCCACCCAGTATCTGCTGGGGGCCCTGTCCGAGAACATCGGCAACTATGTCTCGTCCCTGACCCAGCTCACCTTCCGTACCTTTACCTACAGCGAGCCCAGCCAGGCTGGCTGGTTCGGCAACTGGACCCTGCTCTACTGGGCCTGGTGGATCTCCTGGTCTCCCTTCGTCGGCCTCTTTATCGCCCGCATCTCCCGCGGGCGCACCCTGCGTGAGTTCATCCTCGGCGTCCTGTTCGTGCCCACCGCCTTCAACCTGCTGTGGATGACGGTGTTTGGCAACGCCGCCATCTGGGTCAGCCAGCGCGCCGGGGGGCAGACCCTGACCAGCTCGGTCGGCAACGTCGACACCCTCCTGTTCAACTTCTTTGACCTCTTGCCGGGATCCGACATCACCTCGGCGCTGGCGGTGATCCTCATCAGCGTCTTTTTCGTCACCTCCGCCGACTCAGGGGCCTTCGTCATCGACAACATCGCCACCCAGGGCAAGGAGCGCTCCCCGATCTGGCAACGCCTGTTCTGGGCTGTGCTGCTCGGTATCACCGCCGGCACCCTGATGGCCACCGGCGGGCTGGCGGCGCTGCAGTCCATGACGCTGATCGCCGCCCTGCCGTTTGCCATCATCATGGTGCTTCTCTGCCTGGGGCTCTGGCGCGGGCTGGTCGCCGACCGGGAGCACTCGGCGCGCCGCCTCTCCCCCGCCACCGATTTCTGGAACGGCAAGCAGTGGCGCACCCGCATGGATCACCTGCTGCGTCCCTCCACCGAGGCCGATGCTCACACCTTCCTGCGTGATACAGCCCTGCCTGCATTGACCGCCTTGTGTCGCGAGTTCGAAGCGCGCGGCCTCGCCAGCCGGGTCGTGCAGGAAGATGCAGAACAGTGCCACCTGCTGGTGCCCCAGGAAGGGCGGCGCGACTTCTGCTACGGGGTGCGCATCGAGGCCCGCCCCGCCCCCGCCTTCAACCCGCTGGAGGCGGCCCACAACCATGACCCGGACGCCCGCATCTTCGAGCCCATCACCTACTTTGCCGACGGCCGCGCCGGCTACGACATCCAGTACCTGACCCGCGACGAGCTGAGCGCCGACGTGCTTCGCCAGTACGAGCGCTACCTGGTGCTGAGTCAGGATGAGGGGCTGGATCTGCTAAGCGGCGCACCGGAGCACACGCCGCCAGAATCCGGGGCCTGATCCTCGCGCCCCGCAGGTTGGCAAGGAGCGGCCTATCGTCTCCTTGCCAATCCCCGGGGCGAGTGCCGCAATACCATGATCATCAGCGCAAGCAGAAGAACCGATATCCCGGCCTTTTATACCCCCTGGTTGATGAACCGGATAAGGGCCGGTTTTTTACTCACCCGCAATCCGTTCAATGCCAATCAAATCACCCGGGTGTCACTGCACCCGGATAAGGTCGATGCCATCGTATTCTGGACCCGGCAGCCAGCCATGCTGATGCACCACCTGGATGAACTCGATGCCCTCGGCCATCGCTACTATTTTCAATACACCCTGACCGGCTACCCCAAGGCCCTGGAGAGCCGGGTTCCCAGACCCCATAACGCCATCAAGACCTTCTGTGAGTTATCAGACAGAATTGGCCCCCACAAGGTCATCTGGCGCTACGACCCCATACTGCTGTGCAATCAGGTCGATCTGGCCGAGCACAAGCGGCTCTTTTACAAGATTGCGTCGCTCCTGGCCGGCAAGACCCACAGGGTCGTCATCAGCTTTGCCGACCTTTACAAGAAGACAGAGAAGAACCTGCGCGCGGTCGAGAACCTTGTCTTTCACGACCTGCTGGATAACAACCTGGACAACCATGATGCGCTGGATGAGCTGGCAGCCTTTATGGCGCAGACCGCCGCCCGTTTTGACATGACCATAGAAACCTGTGCCGAGGCCGTGGATCTCGCCCATCTCGGCATCGCCCATGGCAAGTGCATCGATGATGAGTTGATCCACGCTCTTTTCAACCGCCGGGTCGACGGCAAAAAAGATCCCGGCCAGCGCGAGGCCTGTGGCTGCGTCAAGAGCATCGATATCGGCGTCTACAACACCTGCCTGCATGGCTGCGCCTACTGTTACGCCACCTATAGCCAAGAATCGGTTATCAAGCACAAACAACGCCATGATCCCCAGAGCCCCTTTCTGATCGGCGGGATAGAGGGGGTTAATGAGCGTTATCTGGTTGCCGAGCCGGTGCAGAGGACGCTTTTTTAATCTCTCGCAAACCAAGCTGTGGTTGCTGGTCATATCGAGACATGTTTCCCATCACCAAGGCTTTTGCGTGGCAAGCATCAAGTCATCTGCGGGCCACTATCCAATGCCAATCTCCATACAGCCATAGCGCCTTCTATTTACAGCCCCGGCCTTGTCCCCTCTTACCAGCCAGCCGTCACTCGTACCTGACTATCGGCATCGAGTGGCTACCCAGGCCGCGCCCCACACCAAATGTTGAGCTGGCGCAAAAAACCAATCCATTACTGATAGTTACGTCAATTTTTGACTGGCTAAATCAGATTCGTTTGGCCTAACATAGCCATCCGGTACCTATTGAACGGTGATGGGTTACTGCCCTCGCTGGTCAATGGAGCATATTGGAAGCTGTAATCCACGGGCTGTAGCAGAATTTTTATTAGTAAAGACCATAATATTAGGCGTTTTTAGCATGCAATAATTAGAGCGTTCGGATTGTAATGTATACAGTATCAAAACATACATTCATTATATTTACCTAAATAAAACTTCTGTGTTACGTGATTATTAAACTGCCATCGCCAATTTACTTAAACAATGAATAGTTTTATTTTTAAAGGGAAATGGCACGATATATTAGTATGTATTTACACAGATTTATAATTCACATTATTATTTGAAGTTACTCTAGCCACCCGATTTTTACTTAGCAAATGACCAAAATGAAAATAGAAAACCAAGAGTGTAAAAATATCAACTTTGAAAAGTTTGATGATAAAATAGGCATTAATGGATATCATGAATTAATCAGAAACTGTTTTTTTCCAAATAGCACAAAAAACAGTTTTGATATTTCAGGGTTTTCTGCTGAAGAATTTATTTATAGAAAAGGAACTATATTCTCAAGAGTTAGAAAAATCAGTCATGATGATGCTATTAAATTTCATTGTGGCGATATAGAAATTAATGACTTTTATCCGCCTAAACCCACAAAAGTCAACGTACCTATAGGAAGGTTCAATAAGAAAAACAAACCTGTTCTTTATGTTGCTGACAATCCAGAGATTGCAATAAAAGAATGTGATGTCATTGATGGTGATTATTATTTACTTACTTTTCTAAAACTTAGAAAAGATATGTGCTTTCTAAAAATAGGGCAGCATGATACAGATTATCGTTCGCAAATTATTTTTAATTTACTGAGTACAAAAGATAAAAAATTTTACCCTTTAATAAACTTAATTTATTCAGATTTCTTATGCTTTGAAAAGCACCATGGTATTGCATATGACTCCACTAAAGTAACAGAATTACGTGCCGATGGTAATATTAGCAACATAGAATCTACACTTAACATAGCCATCAAAAATGAATATTTTGTCGATGTCGGGTTAGATACATCACTTCTAGCGTACATGCACAATGGTCAGGCTCGCTATCACTCCATATTCACCCCATTAAGCAATAAAAAAAGAAACAAAATAAAATGCATTAATTATCTTGGAAACAAAAAATCATTTATCGATAATTTTATGCAAACAGAGGTTAGAATGCACAACGAAAAGTATAAAAACAAGCTACTTCTGGAGAAGGGTAATTTCCAAAAGTTTGATGAGACCCCAATAAAGTTGACAGTAAAAAACAATTAATAATCATCAATCTTAACTAATTCACTCTGCATCTTCTAGGTGCAGAGTTTCACTCAGATGTAAATAAATGGACGCACAATTTAGGATATATTCCCTTTCTTAGCCCGCAGATGCAGCAGATCGAACTTGAGTAACCCATTTCCAATATAAAAGGGGAATCTGGGACACCCACCTTTCTGAGCAAGCCGTAACTTGGCTAGCTATCTATCGTTAGCCTCACATGCAATCACATAAAAAAATCCCCCGCTCTTTGCAAAAAGGCGGGGGATTTTTTATTTCCTGTTCAACCCATCAACCGAGCAAAAAGGCTCTTAACCGGGCAAACTCCACTGACAGATTGTGGGAAAGGAGCGGCAGCGCGGCGTGCTTGGCAAGGGGCCCGGGCAGCGGCACATCCAGCCCCAGGATCTCGTCCACCGACTCCTTGAACTTGGCCGGATGGGCGGTGCAGAGGAAGACCCCTACTTCATCCTCGACGAGCTGCTCGTTCAGCAGATCCCAGGCGATGGCGCCGTGGGGCTCGCACAGGTAATCCAGCTGGTGCAGGCGTTTTAGGGCATCGCGAGTCTGGGCGTCGTCACGCATCCCTGAGCCCAGGGTCTCCAGCGCCCAGCCCTTGCGGCGGCACAGCTCTTCCACGCGCGGCCAGTTGTTGGGGCGGCTCACGTCCATGGCGTTGGACAGGGTTGCGACCGTCTGGTGCGGCTCCCACTGGCCGGTCTTGAGGTAGCGCGGCACGGTATCGTTGGCGTTGGTGGCGGCGATAAAGCGCTTCACCGGCAGCCCCAGCGCCTTGGCGATCAGGCCCGCGGTGAGGTTGCCAAAGTTGCCGGACGGCACGCTGATGACCGCCTTGGCGCGATCGGCTTTGGGCAACTGGGCCACGGCTTCGAAGTAGTAGCAGACCTGAGCCAGCAAGCGACTGATATTGATGGAGTTGGCGGAGTTCAGACCGATCGCCTTTTTCAGCTCCTCGTCATCGAAAGATTGCTTCACCAGCGCCTGACAGGCATCGAAGTCGCCGTCGATGGCGATGGTGCGAATGTTGCCGCCGAGGGTGCAGAACAGCGCCTCTTGCAACGGGCTTATCTTGCCCTTGGGGTAGAGGATCACCACCTCGATCCCCTCCAGCCCGTAGAAGGCGTGAGCCACGGCGGCGCCGGTGTCGCCGGAGGTGGCGGTGAGGATAGTGATTTTGTCGTTGGTTCTAAAGGCCGCGAGGCACTGGGCCATAAAGCGGCCACCGAAGTCCTTGAACGCCAGGGTCGGGCCGTGGAACAGCTCGAGGGCATAGGTATTGTCTTTGAGTTTCACCAACGGCGCCGGGAAGGTGAAGGCGGCACTGACCAGCTCGTGCACCTTGGGCGCGGGCACTTCGTCCCCCAACAGGTGGCTCAGGATATGTGCCGAGCGCTCGACCAGCGGCAGATCCAGCAGGGCATCCACATCCGCCAGCGGTTCGAGTTGTTCGGGGAAGAAGAGCCCCTGTTCGCGACCCAAGCCCTGACGCACCGCCTGGGCGAAGCTCACCTGTTCACTCTTGTCCTTGATATTGTAAAGATTCATAGCTCGCTTCCTGTTACCCGTGCCCCGGCCATATCGAGTTTGCAAACCCGGGCGAATCCATCTTCATTGCGCACGAAATGCGCTTCCATCCAATCTTTCATCCGCTCGGCCTGGGCCAGATCCTTCATCACCACAAACACGGTGGGACCTGAGCCCGAGATGCCGGTGGCCAGGGCCCCGTTCTGGGCCGCCTGGGCCCGCACCTCGTTGAAGCCTTCGATCAGCGCCGCGCGGTAGGGCTCGGCAATCACGTCTTTCAAGACGCTCGCAGCCAGCGGCTCCTGACCTGTGTAGCTGGCATGGACGAACGCAGCCAGGCGGCGGCCATAGGTGAGGCAGTCCTGACGACGATACTGAGCCGGCAGTATGGCGCGGGCGGCGGCGGTCGAGACCACAGTGCCCGGGTAGCAGACCACCCAGTACCACTCGTCAAACACCGGGATGCCCTGGCTGATAACGCCCCCCTCCTCCACCACCAGCTGCATGCCACCGAGATAACAGGGGGCCACGTTGTCGTAGTGAACGGAGCCGGAGATCTTGCCCTCCATCTCCCCCATCAGCAACAGCAATTCGTGCTCGCTCAATGGGTTACCGTGAAAGGCGTTGAGCCCCTCGAGCGCCGCCACCACGCTGCAGGCACTGGACCCGAGGCCCGATCCCACCGGCAGGCTCTTCTCCAGCACCATCTCAAGCGGCAACATGATCTGACCGCGTTTTTCCAGCGCCTCGCCATAGGCGAGCCAGCAGTCATAGAGGATGTTCTTTTTCGGGTCATCCGGCAGCTTGTGGGCATAGCGGCCCACCGCCGAGAGGGCAAACGGCACTTCTGCCGGTTTGACCTGGACCCTGTCTCCCAACAGGGAACCATCAACGGGGGCGAGCGACGCCCCCAGTACATCGAATCCTACGCTCAAGTTGGCGCTGGAGGCCGGCGCATAGGCCACCACGCTCTCGTTTCGCTTCATCTCTGCGCTCATGCTTACAGCTCCTGCTTCCAGTTCTGGGTGCGCAGCACGTCGGCGAAGACGCCGGCGGCAGTCACCTCGGTACCGGCGCCGTAGCCACGCAACACCAGCGGGATCGGCTGGTAATAGGTAGAGAAGAAGGCGAGCGCGTTCTCCCCGTCTTTTACCTTGAACAGCGGCTCGTCGGCGCCGACCGCCTTGATGGCGACCTTGCACTTGCCACCCTCGATGGAACCCACGTAACGCAGTACCTTGCCTTCACTCTGGGCCAGGGCGAACTGATCGCGGAACCAGCCGTCAGCCTCGGGCAGGCGGGCCATAAAGGCTTCCACGTCGCCGCTGACATCAAAGCCCGGTGGCAGGGCCTGCTCCACTTCCACGTCGGAGAGCTCCAGCGCCATGCCGGCTTCGCGAGCCAGAATGAGCAGCTTGCGCGCCACGTCCATGCCGTTGAGATCGTCGCGGGGATCCGGCTCGGTAAAGCCGTTGCCACGAGCAATCTTGGTCGCCTCGGAGAAGCTCATCCCCTCGTCTAGCTTGCCGAAGATAAAGGAGAGCGATCCGGAGAGGATGCCGTCGAAGGCGCGCAGCTTGTCGCCAGCCTTGATCAGGTTCTGCAGGTTCTCGATGACCGGCAGGCCCGCGCCCACGTTGGTTTCGTAGAGGAACTTGCGGCGAGTCTGGCGGGCGGTGCGGCGCAGCGCCTTGTAGTAATCAAGCGACCCTGTGTTGGCCTTCTTGTTCGGAGTGACCACGTGGAAACCGGCGGCCAGGAAGTCGGCATATTGCACCGCGATGGCTTCACTTGAAGTGCAATCGACGATCACCGGGTTGATAAGGTGGCTGTCTTCCACCAGCTTCTGCACCGCTTCCAGGCTGAAGCTGTCACGGGCTTCCACCAACTGCTCGCGCCAGTTGGCGAGGTTCAGCCCATCCTTGTTGACCGCCATCTGGCGGCTGTTGGCGATGCCCACCACCCGCAGGCCAGTGCCCTGCTCGGCCAGTACCGGCTGCTGGCGCGCGATCTGATCCACCAGGGCGGCGCCGACACCGCCGACTCCGACCACGAACAGATCGATGAACTGCTGGCTGCCAAAGAAGTTCTGGTGACACGCCTTAATGGCCTCCGCCACCTTGCCGGCACGCACCACGGCAGAGATGGAGCGCTCGCTGGAGCCCTGGGCGATGGCGACGATATTGATGGAGGCCTGGGCCAGCGAGGTGAAGAAGCGCGCCGCCATCCCCTTGCTGGTGCGCATGCCGTCACCGATGAGGGAGATGATGGCCAGATCCTGCATGATCTCGAGGGGATCGAGCAGCTGGTTCTTGAATTCCAGCTCGAACTCGCGCTCCAGCACCTTGCGGGTCTTGTCCAGATCGTAGCTGTGGATACAGAAGCTGACACTGTACTCGGAAGATGATTGGGTGATGAGGACGATGCTGACCCCGGCGCGGGAGACGGCGGAGAAGATGCGACCCGCCATGCCCACCATCCCCTTCATGCCGGGGCCGGAGACGTTGAACATGCACATGCCGGAGAGATCCGAGATGGCCTTCACTTTCAGATCATCATCCCCCTGCTCAGCCCCGATCAGGGTGCCCGGCCCCTGGGGATTGAAGCTGTTCTTGATAAGGCAGGGGATGTGGAACTGGGCCACAGGGGCGATGGTTTTCGGGTGCAGCACCTTGGCGCCGAAGTAGGAGAGCTCCATCGCCTCCTTGTAGGAGAGGGTTTTCAGCAGATAGGCATCCGGCACCAAGCGTGGGTCGCAGTTGTAGCAGCCTTCCACGTCGGTCCAGATCTCGCAGCACTCGGCATCGACGCAGGCGGCCAGCACGGCGGCGGAGTAGTCGGAGCCGTTGCGCCCCAGCAGCACGGTTTCCCCCTTGTCGCTGCCACCGGTAAAGCCCGGCATCAGATAGAGACAATCGCTACGCAGTCCCTTGGCGGCAAAGCGCAGGCGGGAGGCTTCGATATCGACATGGGCTTCCAGGTAGCCGCCATCGGTCACCAGCAGCTGCTCCGGCACGATGAGATCCAGCTCGAGGCCGCGCACCCGCAACAGCTCGTGCATAAAGGCGATGGAGAGATTTTCGCCCCGGCTCAGGATGCGAGCCTGCACGTTGTCCGGGCATAGCCCCAGCAGACGGATCCCCTGCATCAGCCGCTCCACCTGATCCAGCTCACCGGTCAGTCGGGCCTGCAGCGCCTTGTCATCCAGCGCCGGGTAAGCCGCCTTCAATCCGGCCAGCAGGCGGGAGAAGATGCCGTTGATTTCAAACAGGGTATTGGTGGCATCCATGCCGCGACTGGTCTGCTCCACCAGGGCCACCAGGTGGTTGGTCACCTTGGCCGGTGCCGACAGCACCAGGGCGACCTGAGACTGGCCATGGGTATTCACCGCGATATCGGCTACCCGTAAAAAACGCTCTGCGTCGGCCAGTGACGAACCGCCAAACTTCAACACTCTCATCGCACTCTCTCCCTGTAATCCCTTGAAAAACGGTATGAAAATAACCCAACAAAAAAGGCCCGTACTGGGTGGGTACGGGCCTTTTCAGATTTCTGTGCTTGTTCGTCAGCGCATCAACCGGCCCCAGTGCCACCTGTGGTGGTACCGGTAATAATGGTGGTGGTGGTGATGTGGCTGAAAAGGGGCATGACGAACTCTCTTGAACGAAGCTGGCTTTTAGCAATACCGCGCCGGGCGCCCGGCTGTCAACCTAAACCTCTTGGCCAAACTTGCGGATCAGGTCTTTGCAGAGCAAATGGAGCATATTCAGATCCCGCTGCGGCAGCATGGGTACCCGGTCCATCACCCATTGATGCAGCTTTTCATCCTGTGAAACTCCGAGTTCACCCAGAATTTCTGCTGTTTTTTGTTTCAGCACGCGAACCTGCCCAACGGTATCCCCTTTTTCTGCTACGGCCTCTGGCCCATCCAGCAGCTGGCTCAGCTCGTAGGCATACAACATGATCGCCTGACCGAGGTTCAACGACGGATACCCTACCTTGAGGGGCAGGTAGCTGATGAGATCGACCTGAGCGAGCTGCTCGTTGGAGAGCCCCGACTCCTCGCAGCCAAATACGATGGCGACCTTGCGAAGCGACGGCTTGGCGCGGATCTGATCGCGAATTTCCGCCGGAGTGAGGTAGTGCTGGTAGCGACCGCGCTGACGGGCTGTGGTGGCGATCACCAGATCCATGTCGGCCAGGGCCTCGGGCAGGGTGTCGAAGGCCTTGGCGTTGGTCAGAATTTCCTGCGCGCCGTGCGCGACCCAGCCCGCTTCTTCCTCTTCGTGCACCCGGCTCGCCACCAGTCGCATGGCATCAAAGCCCATGGTTTTCATGGCGCGCGCGGCAGCCCCCACGTTCGCGGCGCGAGCGGGTGCCATCAGGACAAAATAGAGTTTCATTGGGTTTCCTCTTGGGCCGGGCCGAGCTGCGAAAACAGACGGCAAACAGTCGGTAAAACAGGGGCGCAATCTACCGTTTATCCCCGAAAATTGCCACTTGAACAGACGTTTGAATGTTGCCATAGTGGCCAGACGTGCGCAGAAAACGCGCACCTTTGCCCGCGCTATCGGCCCGACACAGCACAAGGAAGAGAGAGATGCCGCAGCCATTGGAACAGGCCGTCGCCGAGACCATCTTGCAACGCTTCGAGTCGTTTTACAGCCGCTTTCTCGAGATCACCCGCGGCAGCAAGAGCCGCTTCGAGAACAGTGACTGGCTGGGAGTCCAGCTCGCAGGACGGGAGCGGATCCGCCTCTATGATCACCATGTGGGCGCCACCGCCAGCTCCATCCGCCAGATGATGGGGGAGCATCACGCCACCCAGGCGCTGCTCAAACGGGTGAAAGGGGCCTTCAGCGATCTGCTGCCCCACTGCGAGAACTTCGAAGTGGCCGAGTCCTTCTTCAACTCCGTCTATCGCCGGATCTTTCGCCACCGCAACATCCGTGACGAGAACCTCTATATCCACCCGTTTCTCAGCCGGGGGGAGCACCCGGATCTGGGCAGCCTGCTGCGGGTCTATCGCACCGATCTGGCTCATCTGCCGCAGACCCTGAGCCAGCTCTTGGGGGATTACAGCTTCACCCTGCCCTATGAGGACAAACAGCGCGATATTGTCGACATCCACCACCATCTTGCCGAGAACGGTCCGCAAATCCTCCATGAGGAACCCTTCACCATAGAGCTGCTCAAAGAGGTGTTCTATCGCAACAAGGGGGCCTATCTGGTGGGGCTCATCCGGGTGAAGGGACAGGTGTTGCCCTTTATCCTGCCCCTGCTCAGCACGGGCCAGAGCATCTATGTGGATACCGTCATCTTCGAGCCAGCCATCGCCTCCATCGTGTTCGGTTTCGCCCGCGCCTACTTCATGGTCTATGCCCCCGTGCCGGCCCTGTTCGTGATCTTCCTTCGCCAGATCATGCCCCACAAGGCGGACTACGAGATCTACAACGCCATCGGCTGCCAGAAGCACGGCAAGACCGAGCTCTATCGCCACTACCAGCAGCATCTGGCCCAGAGCCGGGAGCAGTTCGTCATCGCCCCTGGCATCAAGGGAATGGTGATGAGCGTGTTTACCCTCCCCTCCTACGACGTGGTGTTCAAGGTGATAAAAGACGAGTTCACCCCCCCCAAGGAGGTGAGCCACGCCCAGGTCAAAGAGAAGTACCGACTGGTGAAGCAGCACGATAGGGTCGGCCGCATGGCCGATACCCAGGAGTTCACCAACTTCGAGTTCCCGCTGGAGCGCATTTCACCGGAGCTCCTGGCCGAGCTCAAGGCGGTTGCCCCCTCGGCGCTCACCCTCACCAGTGACAAGCTGGTGATCAAGCACCTCTACACAGAGCGCAAGATGATCCCCCTCAACCTCTATCTGGACAAGGCGGACGAGCAGCAGACCCGGCTCGCACTGGAGGAGTACGGCAACGCCATCAAACAGCTGGCCGCGGCCAACATCTTCCCGGGGGACATGCTGTTCAAGAACTTTGGCGTGACCCGTCACGGCCGGGTGGTGTTCTACGACTACGACGAGATCTGCTACATGACGGAGTGCAACTTTCGCCAGATCCCGCCGCCGCGCTACCCGGAGGACGAGTGGAGCGCCGAGCCCTGGTACTCGGTGGCACCCAACGACATCTTCCCCGAGGAGTTCGCCACCTTCTTGCTGCAAAAGCCCCAGGTGCGGGAGATCATGATGCAGCTGCACAAGGAGCTGTTCGATGCCAACTACTGGCAAAAACTGCAGGGCAATATCAAGGAGGGGCTGTTCGAGGATGTCTACCCCTACCGGCGCAAGAAGCGTTTCAAATACCAGCGCGGGGGATAACGGGGTAGGCCAGCTCACTGTTCACGGCGATAGCAGAAGGGGGTGGCCATGCCACCCCCTTCTGTTGTCCGGCCATTGACGACGCCTAGCTGCCGCGCCGGCGGATCACCCCTTCCTGCATGGTGCTGGCCACCAGCACCCCATCACGGGTAAAGAACTGGCCGCGTACCAGGCCGCGCCCGCCGCTGGCGCTCGGGCTGTCCACTACGTAGAGCAGCCAGTCATCCAGCCTGAAATCACGGTGGAACCACATGGAGTGGTCGATGGTGGCCACCTGCATGTCCGGCTCCCAGTAGGAGACGCCGTGGGGCTGCAGGGCGGTGAACAGGAAGTGGAAATCGGAGGCATAGGCCAGCAGGTATTTGTGGACCCGCAGATCGTCCGGCATCTGGCCATTGGCCTTGAACCAGACGTGGCGCAGCGGCTCGTGCACATCGGGGCGGATCGGATCGACCAGAGTCACAGGGCGAATTTCGATGGGCTTTTCGCACATGATCTTGTCCCGCAGCGCCGGCGGGATCTGCTGCTCGTAGGGGCGCACCAGCTCCAGTTCACTCTTGAGCTGCTCGGGAGGGGTGATCCCCGCCGGCATCTGCGCCTGGTGCTCGAACCCCTCGGCCTCAATCTGGAACGAGGCGTTGAGATAGAAGATGGGTTTGCCGCCCTGAATGGCCTTGACCCGGCGGGTGGAGACGGTCTGGCCATCGCGGATGTTCTCCACGTCGTAGACGATGGGGCGATTGGCATCGCCGGGGCGCAGGAAGTAGGAGTGGAAACTGTGTACCTGGCGATCGGCGGCGACCGTCTGCTTGGCGGCTGACAAGGCCTGCCCCATCACCTGTCCGCCAAACACGGCCCGCAGGCCGAGATCCTGGCTCTGGCCCCGAAACAGGCCCTCCTCGATTTTCTCGAGCGCCAGCAACGCCAGCAGCTCGTCCAGTACCTTGCTCATGGTTCACTCCTATGTCAGAGCCGCAAAGGCTAACAAGCCCGGCCACGCCGGGCAACCACCCCGGCCCCCACCAGCCACCCGCCCGGCCCCATTAATTCAGCAATCCTGCACATTGAACAATAACGGACGCAGCAGGGACCAACGAAAAGGCCCACCTAAGAGGTGGGCCTTGAAAGTAGTAATTAGGACACCCACATTTTTGAGTAAGCCACTATCAGGCTGCTTGCAGACACAATGAGGGTGAGTGAATTCGAACTGACACCTGCAAAGTCAGCTAGTGAGAGAGATTTTCAGGTTTAGAAAGCAACAGCCCCTACACAGTCATTCACTGAACTGTGTGCAATACCCAGAGCTATCGACAGGGTGAACGCCAAGTAATCAAAGGCGTGGTTGATGGCATCGCCGCTGGCCACAATGGCGAGCAAACTGCTGGCATTGCTCTCTGTCTCCCACCACTCTGATCCCTTGTCGCCTAAACAGCGTCACCTGCTTCAACCAGCAGATAGCATCAAGGCCTAGTCGTTCCAGAATAGGTCCAAGGTGAGCCGGAATATGACCACGCTTGTCGGGCCGAATTGCACGACCTGTCCAATCAACCAACATTAGGTAGTCCGTGAAGGCATAGGGCAATTTTTCAGGCTTCCCCTGGCTGGCAAACGGCAGCAAAAGGGGTGGCAAAACCTCAGTCGTAGCAGGCTCGTCAAGACGCTGCTTGATACTGGTGTAGTCACTCAGCTCTAGCCGCTCGGTCAACGCGGCTCGTATCGGATTGAGGTCAACATACGCCATACAGGCCAGCAAGGCTGATTCGGTGAGCAAAGCCTGACTCTTGAAGCGGCCCTCCCAGAAATGGCCTTTGCAACCGTCTTCCTGATTGGCCTGACGGGCCAGATTTTCATTGAGTAGCCGAATAAACCAACTGATGGAGTGAAGCCGCTCCCGCCATTGGGTCAGCAATTGCTGCACAACTGCCAGTTCAGGCTCGATCAACATCTCCCCTTGATACCAACGCCTAACCAACAGCGGCCACTGGAAAAGCGCAGCCCAGCGCTCAGCCACCTCCCGCTCACTCCAGTTGGCTGCGGTATCGGGCTCCACCTTGAGCACCAGATGATAGTGATTGCTCATCACCGCATAAGCACAAATGCCGATAGCAAACAACCGCGATAGTTGCCCCAACTTGTCGACCACCCACTGACGCCGATGCTCGTAACTCTGGCCTGAATGGGCATCGTCACCACACAGGAAGGCTCGCCGCACACAGCGGCTGACCACGTGGTAGTAAGGCGTATCCTGCAAGCTGATTTGACGTGAACGGGCAATGGTCATGGCGCATCCCTCAACTGTGACCTCTCAAGTCAAGAACAGCACTACGCCACTGTCAAAAAGGTGGGTGTCCCAGATTTCGCATATGAGGGGATGACTAAGCTCCTTATGTGCAAGATATAAAAATCGAATAAACGGTGAGGCTAATATTGGCCTCACTTTGTTATCTTATTTCTCGTTCGCCCGATCACGCCTTGCTAATCGAGCCTACGGGCTTTGACTGGGATTTTATCAATTAAGCTATTGATTTTTAATGAGTGCTCAGGATGCAGCGTTAAAAATCTTTCACACGCAAGACGAACGTAGTGATAGCAAGTTTCTTCACTAACAATGACAGTATCTGCTTCAGAAGGGGGGTAGCCAACGGCAAACTCAACCCCTTCAAAATGCTCACTTTCATCATAACTATTCATATCTGGAAAGTTACAATAAGCGCCACCTGTATTAAAACCATGCCTTTTCACTATGTGCTCAATAACATCTAAGAAATTTCGGCCAGAAAACATGGCATTGAAATACCCTATAATAACTTCATCTAAACCAGCGTACACATCTGACATTTCAAATAGGTTTTTATTCATATCGGCTCCCGAAACAAATCAATTAGGGTGATAATTTCTTACAGTTCCAGTTGATTTATCAACATATATCCTGAAGCTAATCCCATCAACACTAACATTAGCGGCGCCATTAGGACTGTTTAGTGCATCTTTATAGCCCTTAGCAGCAGCCTGTTGCCCAAGCTCCAAAATTTTCTGATCATTAAATATTTTAGGGTCATAGATAGTTTTTGTTTCAGGTGTTGCTTTGTACTCCCCTGTAAGATTCCCAGCACGGTCTTTAGTCGGGATTAAATACCTCACCTCAGTGATGCCATTCACTCCCGTAGGCGTTTCGCTGACAATCTTTACATTGTATTCTTTTGCAGCATCATAAAATGCATTCGCATTGTGTCCGTCAGAAATCCCTGATTTCTGTGTAAATCCATCTACAGTAGCCAGATGCTTTGGCTGATCAATACGAAAGCTAATACCATCGGGATAAGTTACCATCACCACTGTTCAACAGTGCCTTCAGCGCATCAAGGGTTTCTATGGGGCTGCTGGCTGCTTTCACTATCCCTTCAGCCGTTTCATACAGACTGGCAGGTACTCCCGCAGCCATTCCCGCCGCAAAGCTCCCATCCTGTCCCAGATCGATAGCAGCCCATTTAACCCGAGTTTGCAAACAGGCTTGGGGGGTGGTGCAGTTAGACAACTCTTTATCTCTTTGTGCCTTTTGTTGGTGGCTGAGGTTGTTATACCGATGCACCGTCTCCGCCCGGTCAGCGCCAGTATCGAAGTCGTTCTCATCCCCAGTGACGGCTACTGCAGCCAAACCACCCAATACCTTGTTCAAAGCAACCTGGTGCTCGGAATCAGAGAAAACCTGACTGCCCCCGCAGGAAACTTGCCACCGGTGCCACTGACCATGGCGTTCTTATTCTAGGTATGGGCCATCACCCAGGATAGGCACCAACTGAGCCAGATAAAGGGTCACGACACTGATAGATGTATATACAACAATCTTCTCCAATAAATATCCACTACTAATAGCTACTATTTATTCCTCTCAACTCATCACCAACGACTTGAAAAAGAGAGCTCTAACGCCGCCATGATAAAAATTTCGACCTAACTATCGAACATATTAAAAGCAGAAGAAAGACACCACTAAGCGATACTCCATACATTGCACCTTTCTCTGCAAATGAAATTAACAACGACCATGACAGATTCAATTTACGTCCATAGACGATGAATGTAAAGAAATTTACAGAAATATAAATAACACCGCCAATAATGGAAAATATAATTGGCGGACATAGAAAAAAAACACTCCAGAAAAATACCTCACCAGTCAGCCTCTTTTAATTCACCTTCAAAAAACTTGGTTGATAGCTCCGATGAAATGGAACCACCTGCATTTCCAAAAGAACTCGGAATAATACTTTCCGGTTTGTTCTTTTGTATAGTCAAACCTATGTCAATGAACTCATATTTTACACCATTTTGGTTCACGTTAAATAAATTTTTTGCCAATGGCTCAACGAATTTACCGGCTCAATATCCAGTACCAGCTCCCAAAGAACTCGCGAAACCACCGACAAGTGGATCTTCTCCTTTCAAATGGCTCGTATAAGCTCCACCTGCAGCATTGACAGCTACAGTTGGCCAGAAGCTACAACCTGCTGTACCTGCACTTAATTAAGTAGAAAATACAACCTCGCCCACATCAACTTTACTTAAGTCACCTTTATTATCCCACAGCTCAAACCCAAATTTGGCACCTCCCCCTATTCCCCCCGCAGCTAGCAACTCTGATGGAAGCAGGGGAAAGCTCACTAATCCCAAACCAGCAATCATCATTTTTTTACATTCTGCCGATTCACCACAAGTCTTGTATTGATTTCTTTTAGCCTCCATCAACTTGGCAAATTGTTCAGGATCGCGCGCTTTCAGCGCGGCTAACGTATGTGCCATCGCATTGTACCGATGCACCGTCTCCGCCCGGTCAACGCCAGTATCGAAGTCGTTCTCATCCCCAGTGACGGCCACTGCCGCCAACCCACCCAACACCTTATTGAGCGCGACCTGATACTCCTCGTTACCGCCAAAGGCACTCAAGCTCCAGTTACTAGCAAGTTCCGACATGGCACCGCCTGCCGCTCCCGCAGCAAACTTGCCGCCTGTTATCTCGGCAATGGCGCCGCTGGTCACCCCATGGGCGGCGATTTTCCCTGCCTCTGCCAACGGGCTGTTGGCAGCATCGAATTTAATGCCTTGATCCCCTATCCAGTTGGCCGTGGCTTTACCCACTTCCCCCTGAATATTGGATAACAGGCTGGCTTTAAAAGTGCAATTACTGGGACAGCCATCTTTCTGACAAAGGCATAACATCACCAGCATATCCGATAGGAGCCGCTGCCGAACACTGAAAAAAAGCCCGCACCATGGGGTGCGGGCTTTGATAACTGCTGGTGGCACCGGTAGCTGACGGGTCACCTGCGCCATGGCGGGCGCTTATTTGCTGCCGGTACCCGAGTTGCGGGTAGAGGAGGTCGGCTTGCGACGGGCGGTGGTGGCGCGGGCGCGCGGCTCCTTGCCCTGCATCTCCTTGTGGCGCTTAACGGCGCGGCGGATCTGGGCGGCCTGCTTGTGACGGCTGCTCTTGCCATCCTGCTGCAGATCGACCTTGGATTCGGTCTCCGGCGGCAGATTGACCAGGCCGCGCAGGTAGTTCACTTCGGGCAGTTTTAGTTCCTGCCAGCCACCGCGCGGGATGCCGCGATCCAGCTTCACATCGCCGTAGCGGATCCGCATCAGGCGGCTCACCTGCACTTCCTGGGATTCCCACAGGCGGCGCACTTCACGGTTGCGCCCCTCGGTCAGGGTGACGTTGAACCACTGGTTCAGCCCCTCGCCGCCGGCCGGCTTGATCTTGTTGAACTTGGCCATGCCGTCTTCCAGCTGGACGCCCTTGCGCAGGCGCTGCAGCATGGCTTCGGTGATCTCACCGAAAACACGCACCGCGTATTCCCGCTCCACTTCGTGGCTCGGGTGCATCAGGCGGTTGGCCAGTTCACCGTCAGTGGTGAACAGCAACAGACCGGAGGTGTTGACGTCGAGGCGGCCGACCGCAATCCAGCGGGCCCCTTCCATCTTGGGCAGACGATCAAACACGGTGGGACGACCTTCCGGATCGTGACGGGTACACATCTCCCCTTCCGGCTTGTGGTAAGCCAGCACGCGGCAGATCACTTCCTCTGCGGCACGGGTCTTGACCTGGTGACCATCCACCCGGATCACGGCGTTCACTTCGACGCGATCCCCCAGCGTGGCGACCTTGCCATCCACACTGACCCGACCTGCGGTGATCAGGGCCTCCATCTCACGACGGGAGCCGTGACCCGCGCGGGCCAACACTTTTTGCAGTTTTTCACTCATCGGGGTTACCTGATTGTTGATCGCTGCCCACCGGCATGGGGGCAACGGTTGTCACTGTGGCGGGGCCCTTCGGGCAGTCCGCCACCGTTTGCATGATTAAGAGACCCGGTCAGCATTTTTGTCGCCGACATCAGGCTCGCTCCCCTCATCCACCATGGTGGCCAACGAGGGTTGCAGTTCGGGATCCAGCTCGGGGAGCTGCTCCAGACTCTGCAGGTTGAAATAGTCCAGAAATGCCCGGGTGGTGGCAAGCAGCTCGGGGCGCCCCACCACCTCCTTGTGGCCGATGCTGCGCACCCAGCCACGATCCTTGAGCGTGTTCACTATCTGGCTCGACACCGCCACCCCGCGGATCGCTTCGATCTCGGCCCGGGTGATGGGTTGACGATAGGCGATCAGCGTCAGCGTCTCCATCACGGCGCGCGAATAGCGCGGGGCCCGCTCGCTCCACAGGCGCGAAAGCTCCTCGGCGTAATCCTGGCGGGCCTGAAAGCGCCAGCCGGAGGCGACCTCCTTGAGCTCCACTCCACGCTCGCTGTAATCCTGCTTGAGCTCCGCCAGCAGCAGCTGCACGTAGCGGGTGGTGACAGGATAGTCGGCCAGCACGCTGTTTTTCAGCTCGCTGATGTTGAGCGGGCGCCCGGCAACGAACAGCGCCGCTTCGATCAGCGTCTTGAGTCGTTCAGTGGGCAGCGCCACGGTTGCCCTCCTCGCTCTGCTCGGCCAACGCGAAATGGAGCTTGTCCCAGCGGCGCTGGCTACCGCTGAGCAAACAGGGCGCGAGCTCAATGGGTCTGTTCACTTGTCACGCTCTCTTCTGCCGCCAACGCGAAATGGATTGGACCCAGTGGTTCTGCCTGCAGGATCCAGATCAGTTGTTCCTTGCACAGCTCCAGCAGGGCCAGAAACGTCACCAGTACCCCCATGCGCCCCTCTTCGGCCCGCAGCACCTGTTCAAGCCGCAGGGTCTGGCCCAGGGAGAGCATGGCGAGGATCTCCGCCATCCGCACCCGGGTCGGGATCTGCTCACGGCGGATCTGGTGATGTTCAAAATGAGTCGCGCGTTTTACCACACTTTGCATGTAAAGGGCGAGCTCAACCAGCGAAACATCGGGAGTCAACGGCTTGAGGGAGCCAAAATCCGGCGGCAGAGCGGCGGCGATGAAGATCTCCCGCTCCACCCTGGGCAGCGCGTCCACCCGCTCGGCGCCGACCTTGTAGCGTTCGTACTCCTGCAGGCGACGGATCAGGGTCACGCGGGGATCTTCCCCCTCCTCATCATCTTCCAGCTCGGGCGCCTTGGGCAGCAGCAGGCGAGATTTTATCTCCGCCAGCCAGGCCGCCATCAGCAGGTATTCGGCCGCCAGCTCCAGATTGAGCCCCTGCATCAGCTCCACGTACTCCATGTACTGGGCGGTGATCTGCAGGATAGGCAGGTTGAGGATGTCGAGCTGCTGGCGCCGGATGAGATAGAGCAAGAGATCGAGCGGCCCCTCGAAGGTATCGAGGAACACCTCCAGCGCATCGGGCGGAATGAACAGATCCTGGGGCAGCTCGTGATAGGGCTGCCCCAGGACTTTCGCGATGGGGGTGAGGGCTGCAGCCCCCTCCCCCGTCTCGCCGGGAATGGTCGTGGCCGTCACGGACACGGGTTCAGCGGTCTCACTCAAACGGAATCGGATCCCCGGCACCGCGACGACGCAGCACGGGTTCGTCGTCGGAGAAGTCCACTACCGTGGTGGGCTGCTCGCCCAGATAACCGCCGTTGACCACCAGATCCACCTGCTTGCCCAGCTTGTCGAAGATCTCCTCGGGGTCGAACTCCGCCATCTCGGAATCGGGCAGGATCAGGGTAGTGGAGAGCAGCGGCTCACCGAGGGCTTCGAGCAGCGCCTGGGCGATCTTGTTGTCCGGTACCCGGATGCCGATGCTCTTCTTCTTCTCGTTCATCAGGCGGCGCGGCACCTCCTTGGTGGCCTTGAAGATGAAGGTGTAGGCGCCCGGGGTGTTGTTCTTGATCAGGCGAAACGCGCTGTTGTCCACCTTGGCGTAGGTGGCGATCTCGGAGAGATCCCGGCACACCAGGGTGAAGTCGTGGTTGGGATCGATGCGACGGATGCGACAGATACGCTCCAGCGCCCCCTTGTCACCCATCTGGCAGCCCAGGGCATAGCCGGAATCGGTGGGATAGACGATGACACCGCCGTTTTGCAGAATTTGCACCGCCTGGCTGACGAGACGCGCCTGGGGGTTTTCCGGATGTACGTAAAAGTGCTGACTCATAACATGTTCTCGCAATGGGGGCAGCAACATCTGCCCGCTTGATGGTCATGGACGCAACCCCATGACACTACCTTAATCTGTTTGGTGTTGCGGCGCCCGCTTCATTAACGGCTGGCCAACAGGCCGGCATGCTCCTCGGCGCTCAGGCCGAAGTGGCCGGGATAGACCAGCCAGAGCGGCGTGCCCTCCTTGGGCAGCCAGAGGTGGCGACCCAACTCGGTCCAGTTGGAGGGGAAGTGAAAATCGGACCCCACCGAGATATAGAGATCCTGATCTTTGGCCCACTGGCCGAGATTGGCCCGCTCCTGGGGGCTCTGCTGGGGCAGCGAGACCTCCATGGCGTCCCCCCCAGCGGCCTTGAAGGCCACCAGCAGCCGCTTGATCCACTTGGCGGTAAGATCGTAGCGGCTCGGGTGGGCCAGCACCGCCAGGCCGCCGGCGTCGTGAATGACGGCGATGGCATCGCGCATCTCGGGCCACTCGGCCGGCACATAGCCCTTGTTGCCGCGGCTCAGGTACTTTTTGAATACCTTTTGCATGTTGTCGGCCACCCCGCGCGCCATCAGCACCCGGGCGAAGTGGGCCCGGGTCACGGCGGCGTCGCCGGCCAGTTGTTTGGCCTCTTCATAGGTACCGGGGATGAGGCACTTCTCCAGACGGCGCCCGATCTCCTCGGCACGGGCCTCGCGACGAGCCTGTTGCCCGCGCAAAAATTCCACCAGACGTGAATTTTTTTCATCCACGCCCAGGGCCACGATATGGATCTCGTGGTGCTCCCAGCTGGTGGAGATCTCGACCCCGCTCACCAGCCGCAGCGGCAGTTGCTCGGCGGCGATGGTCTGGCGCACCTCATCAAGCCCGGCAAGGGTATCGTGGTCAGTAACTGCTAACACCGCTACCTCTTTTTCGGCGGCGCGGCGCACCAGATCGGCCGGGCTCAGCACCCCGTCGGAGGCCGTGGTATGGCAATGAAGATCGAATATCATCAGATTATTCCGCTCTCGTGGTCAGGTCACTGTTTGTAGTAATTCGGTGAAAGAAGGCTAAAAAGCGACTTGACTTGGCCGCGGCTTTATCGTTTTCTGTAGGCACTTCATTGCAAACATCTTTTTACAGGAATTTATCATGCAAACGACTTCCATCCTGACCATTTGGTGGTGGCACACTCCCTGACATGCGGGCGTGTGGTCGTTGCTGTACCTGTAATCTGACAGCAAACAAAGAACCAAAGAAAAAGCCCGCTGACCCCAGCGGGCTTTTTTATTATCCGGCAAATGGACCTGTGATGAAACCGAGAATTCCGACAAGCATACCGACCTGGCGATGGCGTCCCTGACAAGCGCAACCAGACCCCTTCAATTTCAAAGGCATTTTTAAAGGTATTAGACGTCATGAACATCGGTAACACGCATCACATGCAAGGGAACGCACTATGACAGCCACGTATCGCCTGCCACTGGGTGAATTCGATACCCTCAAGTTAAACGCCCCCTATGTGGCCGACCCGCTGGCGCTCTACAGCCAGCTCTGTCAGGGCCGCCCCAACAACCTGCTGCTGGAATCGGTGGAGATCGACTCCAAGGCGGGCAAACAGAGTCTGCTGCTGGTGGATGCCTGCCTGCGCATCGAGTGTCGTGGCCGCACCGTGCGGGTACGCAGCCTCAATGACAACGGCGTCCAGCTGCAGCGCCTGCTGAGCGAGCGCCTCAGCACTGTCATCAAACAGAGCGAGGTGGCTGGCGAGCTGCAACTCGACTTCCCGGCATCGGATCGGGCGCTTGATGAAGACAGCCGTCTCAAGGGCACCAGCGTGCTGGACGTGCTGCGCACCCTGCAGCAAGAGCTTGAGTGCGAGCAGGGCAAAGAGGCGCTCTTTATGGCGGGCAGTTTTGCCTACGACCTCATCGCCTCTTTTGAAGATCTACCGGAGGTCCCCGAGGGGAGCAACGACTGCCCCGACTACTGCTTTTATGTGGCCGAGACACTCATCACCATCGACCATATCGATCGCACCACGGCGCTGCTCGCCTGCATCTTTGGCGGCAACAGCGACGAGCGCGAGCTGGATGAGCGCTACAACCGCCTGAGCGATCGCCTCGAGCAGTTCAAGCTGGCCTGCCAGCAGGCGGCCGAGCGGGCACTCGCTCCCCAGCCCCCGGTCGAGGGCATTCATGGCGGCATGCTGGTGGACAAGAGCGACAAGCAATTCTGCGCCGAGGTGGAGAAGCTCAAGGGCTTTATCCGCCGCGGCGACATCTTCCAGGTGGTACCGTCACGCTGCTTCTCCCTGCCCTGCCCCAGCCCCGTCGCCGCCTATCGCCGCCTCAAGCAGACCAACCCCAGCCCCTACATGTTCTACGTGCAGGATGAGGGCTTCACCCTGTTTGGCGCCTCCCCCGAGAGTGCGGTGAAATTCTGCGCTACCAGTCGCGATGTCGAGATGTACCCCATTGCCGGCACCCGCCGCCGCGGCTTCAATCCGGATGGCACCATCAACCGGGATCTCGATGGCCGCATCGAGCTGGAACTGCGTCAGGATGAAAAAGAGGTGGCCGAGCACCTGATGCTGGTGGATCTGGGCCGCAACGACATTGCCCGCATCTCGGAGCCGGGCACCCGCTACGTCAAGGAGCTGCTTAAAGTGGATCGCTACAGTCACGTGATGCACCTGGTCTCCAAGGTGGTCGGCACCTTGCGCGCCGACCTTGACGCCCTGCACGCCTATCAGGCCTGCATGAACATGGGCACCCTCACCGGCGCACCCAAGATCCGCGCCAGCGAGCTCATTCGCATGGTGGAAGGCAAGCGCCGCGGCAGCTACGGCGGCGCCGTGGGTTATCTGAACGGCGCAGGTGAGATGGATACCTGCATCGTGATCCGTTCGGCCTTCGTCAAAGAGGGCGTGGCCCATGTGCAGGCCGGCGCCGGCGTGGTCTATGACTCCAAACCCCAGGCCGAGGCGGACGAGACCCGCGCCAAGGCGGCTGCCGTGCTGGCCGCCATCGCAGCCAGCCATGGCACTTCCCTGCAAGCCCTGAGCGCCCAGCAGGAACAACACAAGGACGTGAGTCATGACTAACATCTTCCTGCTCGATAACTTCGATTCGTTTACCTACAACCTCGTCGACCAGTTCCGCTCCCTCGGCTATCCGGTGCGGATCTACCGCAACAGCCTGCCGGCGAGCCGCATCATGAGCGAGATCGCCGCCTGCGAGGGTGACGCCGTGCTGGTGCTCTCGCCGGGGCCGGGCGCCCCCCATGAGGCGGGTTGCCTCATCGACCTCATCAAGCTGGCCCGCGGCCAAGTGCCCATCCTCGGCATCTGCCTCGGTCATCAGGCGCTGTGCGAAGCCTACGGCGGCACCGTCGGCGCGGCAGGCGAAATCGTCCACGGCAAGCGCTCTTTGATTGAGCACAACGGTCACGGCGCCTTCGCCGGTCTGACGAGCCCGCTGCCAGTGGCCCGTTACCACTCGCTGGTCGCCACCTATGTGCCGGACGAGCTGACGGTGATTGCCCACTATCAGGGCATGCCCATGGCCATCGAGCAGGCGGACGAACGGGTGCTGGGCTTTCAGTTCCACCCGGAATCCATCATGACCTCGGAAGGGGCCCGCCTGCTGACCCAGGCCCTCGCCCATATCACCCGTCCCGAAAGCAGCGTGCGTTAAGGTAAGGAAGACCCCATGCATCATCATCTCAACACCCTCTATCAGGGACAGTCTCTTACCCGCGACGCCGCCCGTGACGCCTTTAGCCAGGTGGTACGTGGCGAAGTGGATCCCATCGTGCTCGCCAGTCTGTTGACCGCCCTCAAGATCAAGGGGGAGACCCCGGAGGAGATCGCCGGCGCCGCCGAGGCCTTGCTGGCGGAAGCGCGCGACTTCCCGCGTCCGGATTACGAGTTCTGCGATATCGTCGGCACCGGGGGCGATGGCCTCAACACCATCAACGTCTCCACCACCTCGGCGCTGGTCGCCGCCGCCTGCGGCCTGAAAGTGGCCAAGCACGGCAACCGCTCGGTCTCGAGCAAGTCGGGTTCAAGCGATCTGCTGGACAAGATGGGCATCAAGCTCGACATGAGCCCGGCCCAGGCGCGCCGCTGCCTGGATGAGCTCGGCATCTGCTTTTTGTTCGCCCCCCAGTATCACGCTGGCGTGCGCCACGCCATGCCAGTGCGTCAGGCCCTCAAGACCCGCACCCTGTTCAATGTGCTGGGGCCGCTTATCAACCCGGCTCGCCCCACCTATCAGCTGATGGGGGTCTATGCCCCCGAGCTGGTGCGCCCCATCGCCGAAACCCTGCTGGCACTGGGGCTGAAAACCGGTATGGTGGTGCACGGCGCAGGCCTTGACGAGATTGCCATCCACGGCCCGACCCAGGTGGCCCAGATCCGTGACGGCGAGATCCGCGAGTTTCTGCTCACCCCGGCTGACTTTGGCCTGGAGACCTACCCGGTCAGCGCCATTCAGGGGGGGGAACCTGAGGAGAACCGCGCCATCACAGCCGCCATTCTGGAAGGGCGTGGTACCCCGGCCCACAACGCCGCCATCGCCGCCAATGTGGCGCCGCTGCTGCTGATGGCGGGAAAGGCGACCGATCTCAAGAGCGCGGCGGCCGAGGTGCTGGCGGTGCTGGCAAGCGGCAAGACGGCGGAGCTCGCCGCCCGGCTGGCCACCCTGAGTCATCAGGAAGCGGGTCATCAGGAGGCATGATGTCAGCCACCATGTCGCACAACAGTCATTCAGAACGCCCGCAGGGCAAGAGCCAGTTTCGCAAGGATAACGAGATGTCAGACCTTATTGCCCCCCATGCTTTTCTGAACATGGCCTCCATCAGCCAGACCATTCTCGGCAAAATCGTGGCGGCTAAGCAGGAGTGGGTTGCCGCTCGCAAGCTGACCCAGCCGCTGGAGAGCTTCCAGAGCGCGCTGACCCCAAGCGATCGGGATTTCGTTGGCGCGCTCAAGGCGGGCTCCACCCGCTTTATTCTGGAGTGCAAGAAGGCCTCCCCCTCCAAGGGCTTGATCCGCGACGATTTCAGCCCGGAGGCGATCGCCGATATCTATGGCAAATACGCCACCGCCATCTCGGTGCTGACCGACGAGAAGTTCTTTCAGGGGGATTTTGCTTATCTAAGCCAGGTGCGCAGCCGCGTCAGCCAGCCGGTGCTCTGCAAGGATTTCATGATTGACCCCTATCAGGTCTATCTGGCCCGCCACTATCAGGCGGACGCCATCCTGCTGATGCTCTCGGTGCTCACCGACGAGGGCTATCGCGCCCTGTTCGCGGTGGCCAAAGAGCTTGGCCTTGGCGTGCTCACCGAAGTGAGCAACGAGGAGGAGCTGACCCGCGCCATCGCGCTGGGGGCGCCGGTGATTGGCATCAACAACCGGGATCTGCGGGATTTGAGCGTCGATCTCAACCGCACTAAACAGCTGGCCGCCATCCTGTCACAAAAAGCTCCGGCCGATCGGGTAGTGATCAGCGAATCCGGCATCAACCACCGCGCTCAGGTGGCGGATCTGCGCCACCATGCCAAGGGCTTTCTGGTGGGCTCATCTCTCATGGCCGAGCCGGATCTGGAGGCTGCGGTGCGCAAGCTGGTACTGGGCCAGAACAAGGTGTGCGGCCTCACCCGCCCCGAGGACGCCGCTGCGGCCCATCAGGCGGGCGCGGTGTTCGGCGGCCTGATCTTTGTTTCCAAAAGCCCGCGCTATGTGGACATTCCCGCCGCCCGCGCCGTGATGGCGGGCGCGCCGCTCTCTTACGTCGGGGTATTTCGCAATGCCCAGCCCGCCACCATCGTCAAGACGGTGGAAGCGCTCGGGCTCGCCGCGGTGCAGCTCCATGGCGATGAGGATGCAGCCTATATCAAGACGCTGCGCCCACTGCTGCCGGCTGGCTGCCAGATCTGGAAAGCAGTTGGAGTCACAAGTGGCGAACCGCTGCCCGCCCTCGACTATCCGGCGGATCGGCTGCTGCTGGATACGAAAGTCGGCAGCCAGAGCGGCGGCACTGGTCAGGCGTTCGACTGGACTCTGCTGGCCCATCTGGATAAAGCCAAGCTGATGCTGGCGGGCGGCCTTAATCCCGACAACGCCCTGCAAGCCGCGCAAGTGGGCTGCCTCGGCCTTGATTTCAACTCCGGGGTAGAGAGTGCCCCGGGCCAGAAGGATGCCCGCAAGCTGGCGGCCGCCTTTGCCGCCCTGCGCAACCTGTAAGCGTGCCCTGTGAGGCCGCCACTGAATCGCTGTTTCGTAATTGATGTTTCGTTTTCGACTCAAGGTATAAGGAAGAAGCCATGACCCTGCTCAACCCTTTTTTTGGTGAATTTGGCGGCATGTACGTGCCCCAGATCCTCATCCCCGCCCTGCTCCAGCTGGAGAAGGCCTTCGTCGATGCCAAGGATGATCCGGCCTTCGTCGCCGAGTTTCAGACCCTGCTGACCGAGTATGCCGGTCGCCCGACTCCGCTCACCCTGACTCGCAATCTGACCAAGGGCACCAAGACCCGCCTCTATCTCAAGCGTGAAGACCTGCTGCACGGCGGCGCTCACAAGACCAACCAGGTACTGGGTCAGGCGCTGCTGGCCAAGCGGATGGGCAAGAAAGAGATCATCGCCGAGACCGGTGCCGGTCAGCATGGCGTCGCCACTGCGCTGGCCTGCGCCCTGCTCGGCCTCAAGTGCCGGGTCTATATGGGCGCCAAGGACTGCGAGCGCCAGAAGCCAAACGTCTTTCGCATGAAGCTGATGGGTGCCACCGTGATCCCGGTGCACTCCGGCTCCAGCACCCTGAAAGATGCCTGCAACGAGGCGCTGCGCGACTGGGCCGCCAACTACGAGTCGGCCCACTACCTGCTCGGCACCGCCGCCGGCCCGCACCCCTTCCCCACTATCGTGCGGGAGTTCCAGAAGATGATCGGTGAAGAGGCCAAGGCCCAGTGCTTCGAGAAAGAAGAGCGGCTGCCCGATGCGGTGATCGCCTGCGTCGGCGGCGGCTCGAACGCCATCGGCATGTTTGCCGACTTTATCGATGAGCCGTCGGTGCGCCTCATCGGTGTCGAGCCGGGTGGCCACGGCATCGAGAGCGGCGAGCACGGTGCGCCGCTCGGTCACGGCAGCAAGGGGGTCTTCTTTGGCATGCACTCCTACCTGATGCAGGACAATCAGGGCCAGATCCAGGAGTCCTACTCCGTCTCGGCGGGGCTGGACTTCCCCTCCGTCGGCCCGCAGCACGCCCACCTGGCCGCCATCGGCCGCGCCGAGTACCCCTCGGTGACCGACAAGGAGGCGCTGGACGCCTTCCAGGAGCTGGCCAAATCCGAAGGGATTATCCCGGCGCTGGAGTCCTCCCACGCACTGGCCCACGCCCTCAAGATGGCCCGCAGTGAACCGGAAAAAGAGCAGGTGCTCATCGTCAACCTCTCCGGCCGTGGCGACAAAGATATCTTCACCGTGGCTGACATTTTTGAGAAAGAAGGAACCTTGTCATGAACCGTTACGCACAACTCTTCTCCCGTCTGGACGCGGCCAATCAGGGCGCCTTTGTGCCGTTCGTGATGCTGGGTGACCCCACTCCTGAACTCTCGCTGACCATCATCGATGCGCTGGTCGCAGGAGGCGCCGATGCCCTCGAGCTCGGCATTCCCTTCTCCGATCCGGTAGCGGATGGCCCCACCATTCAGGGCGCCGCACTGCGGGCCTTTGCCAGCCACACCACCCCGGACGACTGCTTCGAGCTGCTCGGCCGCATCCGCGCCAAGTACCCGCAGCTGCCCATTGGCCTGCTGGTCTACGCCAATCTCGTTTATGTGCGCAAAATTGACGGTTTCTACGAGAAGTGCCGGCAGGCGGGCGTGGATTCGGTGCTGGTGGCCGACGTGCCGGTGCAGATGTGCGCCCCCTACAAGGCGGCCGCCGACAAGTTCGGCATCGACAGCATCTTTATCGCCCCGCCCAATGGCGACGCTGAGACCCTGAAACAGGTGGCGGAGCTTGGCAATGGCTACACCTATCTGGTGAGCCGCGCTGGCGTGACCGGCGCCGAGACCAAGGCCGGCATGCCGGTGGAGGGGCTGATCAACACCTTGCGCGAGTTCAATGCCCCCCCCGCCCTGCTCGGCTTTGGCATCAGCGAACCGGCTCAGGTGCGTGAAGCCATCGCCGCTGGCGCCGCCGGTGCCATCTCCGGCTCCGCCGTGGTGAAGATCATCGAGACCCACCACCAAAACCCGGAACATATGCTCACTCGTCTGAAAGAGTTTGTGGAAGGGATGAAGGCGGCGACCAATAGATAAGGTCGGGTATGGGCCAAATGCCATTGCCCGTGTCTGCGAAAAGGGAGCCTGATGGGCTCCCTTTCTATTTTTTGCTTGTTGCCGCTCCCAGCGTCTTTGTCCCCTCTCCCCTTGGGAGAGGGCGGGGGTGAGGGGAATTTCCACACAAACCACTACTCCAAAAGCCCACTTAAGCAACAGTTTTCACTAATTGATTGAACCGGCTCAGATTTCTATCAACATCTTCTTTCAATGTCTCAATCAGCCCCCTTATGATGGCCACACGACAATCCAGCTCTCGGGAGGGTGCAGTGGTAGCGATTGTTGCTAACTTGCGGATGAAAAGCAGCAGGCTGGGGGCTGAAACCCAGGGGCGGTAGCCTTTCCAACGCTTGCCATCACCGACGACTTTACTGTTTCTCTATACAGGAGTAATGGAAGCGTTAAACAAGGAGGTCAAGCGAATACATTCAAGTATTAGAGGTATACTGGTAATATTTTTATTTAATTTTTTGGCAACAATCAGAGCAAAGCGGAGTTATATGAAAGGCTTTGCTATTAAATTACTACCTCCTTCTATCTAATCACTGTTAGGTGTTTTAGCTAGCCGGAAAAGGATAAGTCGTGAATTTCAAGATAACTTTACCAAAAAGTGATGGAACTCAAGGTACTGAGTCCTTACAAACGTCAAACAACCTAGTCTTTGTTGGCTCAAATGGAGCAGGAAAAACTAGGCTAGGCATATGGATTGAACAGCAAATCCAAAATCAATTAACGGTTCACAGAATTAGCGCTCAAAAAGCGCTTTCGATTCCTGAATATGCGCAATTGAAAACACATGAACAAGCTGAGAAAGACTTGCTTTGGGGGCGATCTGATGAACATGGATCTGTAGAGAGAAAAATTTATGACCGCTGGGGAAATAAACCAGCCACTCAGCTATTAAGTGATTATGACAAGCTACTTTCTTTGTTATTTGCAAAAGATATAGAGAGGGACAGACTTCATACAAACAACACAAGAGCGCAGCAAGAGTATATTCCTGTTCCAGACTCACCAATTGATGTAATAAAGAAAATCTGGACTGAGATAATGCCTCAGCGAGAAGTGTTTTTTGAAGACGGCAAGGTTCTAGTAAAAAAAGAGGGGGAAGCTAGCTACCATGGTAAGGAAATGAGCGATGGTGAAAGAGTTACTCTTTACTTGATAGGGCAGTGCCTATGTGCACCAAATAACTCCGTAATCATAATAGACGAACCTGAAATTCATCTTCATAAATCACTAGTCTATAAGCTTTGGAACAAAATAGAAGAAGTAGCTGGCAATAAGCTTTTTATCTACATTACACATGATCTTGATTTCGCCTCCTCTAGAAGTGATGCAACGAAGTACTGGATTAAAAAATTTCTTGGAAGTGATCATTGGGAGTGGAGTGAGGTCCCTTCGGATGACGTACTACCCAGTGACTTGGTGCTAGAGATAATAGGGAACAGGAAAAATATAATCTTTTGTGAAGGTGATAATGGCAGTTTAGATACCACAGTCTACCAGCTGGCATACCCGGAATATCACATTATTCCTCGAGGAAGTTGCCACAAGGTGATTGAGGCAGTACGTGCGTTAAGACAGAATGAAGAAATTCACCATGTAAATGCCTATGGAATAATAGATTCCGATTACAGAGATGAAGAAGAAAAAGAAATATTACAAGGCCAAGGAATATTTACGATACCAGTTTCTGAAATAGAAAATTTATTTTGTATAGAACCCTTGCTCAGGATAGTTGCCAGTCACCTTAGGTTAAATGAAGAAGAAATTGTCCAACAAGTTAAAAACTTTTTCATCAATGCGCTAAATTCAGAAATCAATGTACAAATATCCTCAAAGGCCGAAAGGCGAATTCAGTATCTATTAGGGGCGTACTCTAAAACTGAAAATACTATTCAGGGACTTGAAAATGGGCTAGCCAATACTCTTTCTAGAATTGACATTAATTCAATATTTCAAGATAGCAGGCGAGTCTTTGAGCGTGCAATTAATTCAAGAAACCTAGATGAGATATTGCTTCATTACAATCGAAAGAGCTTACACAATAGAATATCTGGCATATTTGAGCTTTCTAATGGTGGCTATGAGAAGTTGTTTATTAGATTACTGAAGAGTGAAAAACAAGGTGAAATATTACAAGCACTTCGAAGATATCTGCCCAGAGTAGAATAACCAGAACCTAAAAAATCAAAGTTCTCAGACGTAGCATAGCCGCCAAAATTTAGGTCACCCATCTTTCTGAGCAAAACATTGAAGCCAGAACCAAAAAGATGGGTGTCCAATTTTGATTTTTTGCCCAGCCACGATACATCCAACCCCCCTTGCCAATCCCGCCACTACCGTCCCGTTCTCCACCCCCGCCATCCCATCAACACCAACATCAATACAAGCCCCGGCAGCCAGACCCAGTAGAGCTCGGAGAGGATCACCGCCTCACCTCGGGCGGTGAGGTAGGCCTCCAGCTTGAATGGGGCGACCCGGATCACCTGCCATGGGGCGAAGAAACGCTCGTCACGCCACGGCCAGAGCCAGCCAACCCCCTTGCCGCCGGTGGTGAGGGAATCGAGCATGCTGTGGGAGAGCAGAGAGACCAGCAGAAACGCCCAGACGGTGGCGGCGCTGGCCCTAAGCTGGCGGTGCAACAGCATGGCCAGCGTGGGCAGGGCAAAGGCGAACAGCAAGGAGTGGGTAAAGCCGCGGTGGCCAAAGACATGGCCGTAGGCGACCCCCAGTTTAAAGGCGAGCACGTCGGCATCGGGCAGCATGACGATGGCAACCCCCGCCAGCAGCAGACGTGGCGGAATCATCCGGCTGCCAAGCCCGAGCCCAAGGCAGAGAGGTACGGCGGCGTGAGTGACGATGGTGGGCATAGGGTGAAGCTCCAACTGAAAACGTGAGCCTACCTTATCCCCGCTCGGTGAAGTGAAGGTGAAGTTGCGTGCCACCAGCCTTGAGCCCATGGCGGGCATTGCCTACAATGACCCACTTTTTATCACACTCAGGTAAATAAAATGAGCGACAACAAACCGGCCCTGCCCGACCGCCTGGCAGCCAACCCGCGCAGCCCGCACCATGTGGCGGAGTGTTTCCAGCACGAGATCGGCATTCGCGTGAACGGCAAGGAGCGCACCAATGTCGAGGAGTACTGCATCAGCGAAGGTTGGGTGAAGATCCCCTCCCCCAAGGCCAAGGATCGCTACGGCAACCCCATGCTGATCACCGTCAAGGGCACCGTCGAGGCCTTCTACGCCTAAGCCGCCCTGACCGCGCGCCCCGCCGGGCCCGCCGCCATGCTGTTCAGAACACCGGCCTTGCGCCGGTGTTTTGTTTCAGGGCCCCTATGACAAACCAAGCGGCGGGCAAGAGTTGTCGCAACCCATCCAAATCCCTCTTGCATCGCTCTGGCGCCTCGGCAATCCTTGCCGCCCTTCTGTCAGTTTCAAGACTTTTCCATGAACAAGCTGTTTACCCTGTTTACGCTATTGAGCCTGGCGGGGATGGCCCGCGCCGATATCCTGATCAACCCCAATATCGTGGTCGCCAATGGTGGCCAGGGTTACGGGGGCGGGCGTATCCATGTCTGCACCCTGACCCCCTTCAACAACGTCTATGCCGATGCGGGGCGCAGCGAATGGCTGGCGCGCCAGAAGGTGAGCCGCCGCTGCCAGCAAAAACAGGGCAACGGCAGCCTGTTTTGCGAAGCGGCCAAGGCCAGCTGCATCACCACCACACTCGATGAGGGCGACGGTGCCAGCACCCTGTTGGTGTTCGATGGCGCCCGCCAACGTGGCGAATCCCTCAGCATCGACCGGGATATCCCGGATCTGGCCCGCTACGGCTTTGCCAACCGTATCTCCTCCTTCATCGTGCCGGCTGGCTGGGTGGTGCGCTTTTTCGAGGAGACCGACTTTCGCGGTGGCTACTACACCCGCAAGGGCGGCGAGCAGGAGGCGACCGACTTCAACAATCGCATCCGCTCGGTGCGGATCCTGAGCCGCTAGCGCCCTGCCCCATCACTCCTTCGCCATAAAAAAAACCTCTGCCCAGGCAGAGGTTTTTCTTTTCGTTGCTTACTGCCAGTTGGGGTCGGCCTCAACCTGCTTCATCAGGGCGGCCTGCATCCCCTTGTCCGGCTGGCCGAGCCAGGTATAGCGGGCAAACTTCGACGGGGTTTCGCGGGCGGCGTCGCTATCCGGCAGGTCGATCAGCACGCCCCACACCCGCTTGGCCTTGGCATCCACCAACAGCTGCATGTAGTGGCTGGCGCAGTCGTGGGGTTTGCAGACCGAGCCGCTCTGATAGAGGGTACCGGCCACCGCTTCAAGGGGCGTACTGGTGCCGCTGCCTGTGCGCACCCACTTGGGCAGGTTCTTGATCCCCTGGGTCGCCTTGGCCCAGGGGGCCTTGAAGTCCGCCGATAGCAGCAGATCCGAGGTATAGGTGGCGGCGGCAAACGCTGGCGCGGCACTGGCCAGCAGCAGGGAGATCGCCAATGCGCGAGAGAGACGGGTCATGGAAACTTCCTTCTTAGGTGATGCCTGAAAAACGCGCTCACAGCGCATCGTCACGCTACTCCCTCCCCGGCTACCTGTCGACCACGAGAACATCAGGAGCCCGACATTAGACTTCGTCATTTTATGGCGTAATAAAGTAACAATTGTTCCCTTCAATGGGAAAACGTTTTCTTTGCTTTTGCGCTGTTAGCGCACTATTGATAATCAAGTAGATATAGACCAGCACATTATTTGTGATCAATCACTCATTTCCATTATTTCTTGAACGCAAGAAACTATCTATCTGCGCGTCTCGAAATTAACCCAACCCAAAATGTTAACTTATTGGTGATTTTTGTTTTACTTTTGTTTGACCCGCCAAGAAAACAAGTAGTTATAATTCCACACCAGACCACTAAAAACCTAAATTTAACAATAATTTTTCTGCATATAAACATTAATGGGCGTGGCTCACATTTATTGAGGGGCCGGCGGATTTCCACTATTGCAAAACTTATATTTGCGCAGCCAGGCAGGAGGAATACCTGCTCTATCCACCCTACATGCAAATAAGGTGAACCAAGGTGAAAAAATCCATTTTCAAGATCGGTGCGCTCTCTCTGGCAATGCTATCTGCCGGTGTGGCGGCCAAAGATTACGAGATCGTCAACGTTGTGAAGGTGTCCGGCATCCCATGGTTCAATCAGATGAACAAGGGAATAGAGCAGGCAGCGACTGACCTTGGTGTGAATGCTCGCCAGGTTGGGCCTTCAACCCCGGATCCAGCCCAACAAGTAAAAATCATTGAAGATCTGATCGCCAAAGGCGTCGATGCCATCACTGTTGTTCCCAATGACGTCACGGTACTGGAACCCGTCTTCAAGAAAGCCCGTGAAAAAGGAATCGTGGTGTTAACCCATGAGTCGCCTGATAAACACAACGCAGACTGGGACATAGAGACACTGGACAACACCGCATATGCCAAAGCCACTATGGATGAGTTGGCCAAGCATATGGGGAATAAAGGTGGTTACGTTGTTTATGTAGGCTCTCTCACCGTTCCTCTACACAACAACTGGGCAGACCTCGCCATCGCGTATCAAAAAGAGGCTTACCCAGAGATGCATGAAGTCACCAGCCGAATGCCTGTCGCTGAAAGCGTTGATGCCTCATATGCCACTACCAATGATCTGATGAAAGCGCATCCGGATATGAAGGGTATCGTCTCTTATGGGTCGCTGGGGCTGATCGGTGCAGGTGAAGCCATCAAGAAAAAGCGCGCCAAAGACAAGATCAACACCGTCGGGATCCTGATGCCAAGCCAGGCGGCTCCTTATCTGGTCCGTGGAGAGATCGACAAAGGCTTCTTGTGGAATCCTGCCGATGCCGGTTACGCCCTGGTTTCAGTGGCCAAAATGATGCTGGATGGCAAAGAGATCAAAGAGGGTCTGGAAATTCAGAACCTGGGCAAGGCCGAGGTCAATGCTGATACCAAGGTCATCAAATTCAACAAGATTCTGGAAGTAGACAAGACCAACGCCAGCAGCTTGGGATTCTAACTCCCTTCTCCGCATAAGGGTGAGTCAGGGGAATGGAGTGTCTGACTCACCTTCTTGTGAAATCTGTAGCCGTCCCTATATTCACCGGCAGGATATATATGTCGAACGAATTCATCACTCTCAAAAACGTCTCCAAGCACTTTGGTTCCGTCAGAGCACTGAGCAATATCAATATCAGTTTCAAGCGCGGTGAAGTGCATTGTCTCGCAGGTAAAAACGGCTGCGGCAAAAGCACGCTTTTCAAGGTGATATCAGGAGTTCATGCACCGGAGAGCGGGGCCCGAATTATCATTGATGGACAGGAATACAATCGCCTGACCCCCCAGCAGTCTCTCGAACATGGTGTGCAGGTTATCTATCAGGATCTCTCCTTGTTTCCCAATCTCACCGTGTTCGAAAACATAGCCATTCAGGATCATATGAAGTGGTATCGGGGATTTGCCAGCAATACGCGACTAAAGCAGATCGCCAGACATGCCATGTCCACAGTCGGTGTCGATTTACCATTGGACAAACGGGTGGAACAACTATCTATCGCTCAATGCCAGCTTGTCGCCATCTGCCGAGCCATGGCTGCCGATGCCAAACTGGTGATCATGGATGAACCCACTGCCTCCCTGACTCGAAGCGAAGTGAACAACCTGATAAAAGTTGTGGCAGACCTGAAAGCCAGAGGTATTACCGTTGTGTTTGTGAGTCACAAGCTCGACGAAGTCATGGAGATTTCTGATCGCATTACCGTGATCCGTGACGGTGAAACCGTTGGAACCTTTGAAGCCAATGCAGTGGATAGTGATGAACTGGCATTTTTGATGACGGGACAGCGTTTCGAATTCACGCCCATCGGAGATTTCACACCGAAATCTGATGGTGGCGATGTTCGCCTGACGACCGACAAGCTCTCAAGAAAGGGGCAATTTTACGATATCGATCTGGTGCTACGTGCAGGTGAAATTGTCTCCATTACCGGACTACTGGGGTCGGGACGAAGCGAACTGTGCCTGTCGTTGTTTGGCATGACCAAACCTGACAGCGGTGTCATCACCATCAATGGCGAATCTGTCAGCTTTAACAACAACCGCGACGCCATTGCCAAAGGCATTGGTTACGTGACTGAAGACCGCATGAGTACCGGGCTGGTGATGGCCCAGAGCATCGCCGATAACACGACGGCAACCATTCTTCCCGACTTATCCCACCATGGCATGCTGGATCATGATAAAGCCAAGAGGCTGGTCAACCAGCTCATCAAATCTCTTGCCATCAAGGTTGCCGACCCCGCGTTGCCGGTAACCAGTCTCTCTGGTGGCAATGCCCAGCGTATTGCCATCGCCAAATGGATTGCCGCCAATCCCCAGATCCTGATCCTGGATTCACCCACAGTGGGCGTCGATATTGCGAATAAAGAGAGCATCTACCAAATCGCTCGGGATTTAGCCGCACAAGGGATAGCCATTCTGATGGTCAGTGATGAAATTCCAGAGGTTTATTACAACAGCCACAGGGTGATTGTGATGAAAGAAGGGCGTTTCACTCATGAGTTCACACCTTCAAATTGTACAGAGCAGGAGATTATGGAGGCCGTCAATGCTTGATATACGAAGCCTGTTCAAGCACCACGAATTTTATCTGGCGGTACTTATTGTGCTATTGATGACGGGTTTGAATGTCGGCACAACAGACTTTATGACGCTGGGCAATATCTTTGACATGACGGTAAGCTCAGCCATTTTGGGGATCATGGCCTGTGGTCTGTTTGTCGTGCTGATCGCCGGAGGCATCGATATATCATTCCCCGCCACTGCCGCTATTGCCCAATATGTCATGGCCAGCTATATCCTCGCCAACGGAGGCAACTTCACTCTTGCCTTTATCATTGCGGCGGCTGTTGGCTCTCTCCTCGGCATACTTAACGCCGTACTGGTATACCGGCTCAAGGTCCCCGCCATCATCATCACCATCGCCATGTTGAATGTCTATTTTGGTTTGCTGATATACATCAGCAACGGTGAATGGCTCTATGGCTTCCCTGAATGGTTTATGGAAGGGACCGAATTGCTGAGCTTCACTGGCAATGACGGCTACGACTATGGCCTGAATCTGCCGATCATGGCACTGCTGATCACTATCATCTTCACCTCCCTGCTGATGAACAAAACCCGTATCGGTCGACAAATCTATGCAATGGGAGGCAACAGCGATGCCGCAGGCCGCATTGGCATCAACCTGTTTGCTCTACATCTGTTTGTCTATGGCTATATGGGAGCCTTGGCAGGCATAGCAGCCGTTGTACAGACCCAGATTACGCAATCAGTTGCGCCCAACTCCCTCATGGGTTTCGAATTGACTGTGCTGGCAGCGGTAGTATTGGGTGGGGCCAGCATGACTGGCGGCAAAGGCACCTTGTTAGGTGTCATCCTTGGGGTCGCCTTGCTGGCCATTCTCAAGAATGGATTGACGCTGCTGAATGTTCCGTCTTACTGGCACACCGTCGTGACCGGCTTGATCATCCTCCTGAGTATCAGCATTACCGCCCTGAATGAAAAACGACAGGCACAACAGGAGGCCTAATGGACGCATTAATGAATACCCTGAAGCTGCCAACGGACAGAAACATCCGCTATCTGCTGGTGATTATGGCCATCATCTTCCTCCTGATGGCCCTGAGCTCGGGAGCCACCTTCTTTTCAATGGCCAACTTGCAGTCCATGTCATCCCAGATGCCACTGCTGGGGATCCTGGCACTGGCGATGATGGTGTGCATGTTGACCGGTGGTATCAATCTGTCGATCATCGCGACGACCAACGCTTGTGCATTGGTGATGGCCAGTATTATTACCGTCGGCCCGGAAAACACCCCGGTATTGATCACCGCGATGGCAGCCGGTTTGGCGACTGCCATCGCGGTAGGGTTGGCCAATGGATTCTTGATTGCTTATATCGGTGTCTCACCAATCTTGGCGACCCTGGGCATGATGACCTTCATCAACGGCCTGAATGTACTGATCTCCGGGGGAAGCGTGATCTCCGGTTTTCCGGAGGCCTTGCTTACGCTAGGCAATGGTTCCATTCTCGGGATCCCCATGCCCCTCGTGCTGTTTGCCCTATTTGCTCTGGGCCTGTGGGCCATGCTGGAGCATACCCCATTGGGCCGGACCATTTACCTAATTGGTTCCAACGAAAAAGCCAGCCGCTTTTCCGGTATCAATACCCAGAAATCTCTGATGTATGTCTATCTAGTCTCTTCGGTGCTGTGCTGGGTCGCGGCATTGATCATGATGGCCAAGTTCAACTCGGCAAAGGCAGGCTATGGTGAGTCATATTTGCTGGTTGCCATCCTGGCCTCCGTATTGGGAGGTATCAACCCTGATGGCGGTTTCGGTCGCATCATAGGCATCTGTCTGGCTCTTATCGTGCTACAGACCCTGGAAAGTGGTCTCAATCTGTTGGGTGTTTCAAGTTACCTAACCATGGCCCTTTGGGGGGGCATCCTCATTCTTTTCATCGCCCTGCAAAAGTACAAAGCATAGGAACCCGTTATGAGTAGTTATTTTATCGGTGTGGATGTGGGTAGCGGCAGTGCCCGGGCCGGCGTATTCGATATCTATGGTCGCAAGACCGGTGAGGCCAAACGTAATATCCAAGTCTTCAAGCCCAGCGCCAATTTTGTTGAACAGTCTTCCGATGATATCTGGCAATGCGTCTGCATGGCCGTACGTGATGCCGTATCCCAGGCCAACATAGAGCCTATTCAGGTCAAAGGTATTGGTTTTGATGCAACGTGCTCCTTGGTCGTACTTGATCAACAGGGCCAGCCACTGACCGTCAGCCCCACAGGGCGACAAGAACAAAACATCATCATGTGGATGGATCATCGCGCTATTGCACAAGCAGACAGGATCAATGCTGGCAAGCATCCTGTACTGGCTTTCGTCGGCAATACCATTTCCCCCGAGATGCAAACCCCCAAGCTTTTGTGGCTGAAACAACACATGCCATCGACTTGGGCTAAAGCCGGATATTTCTTCGATCTGCCAGATTTTCTGACCTGGAAATCGACCGGAGACAACAGTCGTTCTCTATGCTCCACAGTATGCAAATGGACCTACATGGGACATGAAGAACGATGGGACAGAAGCTTTTTTGAATCTATTGGCCTTGATGATCTGCTACGCAACAATGCGCACGCAATAGGCTCGGATATTCGCCCCATGGGACAGCCTGCTGGTAATGGTCTGACCCGCCAAGCAGCTCAGGAATTGGGGCTGGTCATTGGTACTCGGGTAGGCACCTCCATTATTGATGCTCATGCTGGAGGCATTGGTGTATTAGGTGCCGCGGGTACCACCGGAGAAGCCGCCGATTTCAACAAACGTCTGGCATTGATCGGGGGAACATCTTCTTGCCATATGACAGTGTCAAAAACCGCACGCTTTATCGATGGTATCTGGGGAGCCTATTACAGTGCCATGATCCCGGGGTATTGGCTCAACGAGGGGGGACAGTCCGCGACCGGTGCGCTTATCGATCATGTCATCACCGCCCATCCATGCTACGAACAAGCAGCCTCACAAGCTGATGCCGCCGGGCTCACCATCTATGAACTGCTCAATGAATTGTTGCTCCAACTAGCTGGCAGTAAAGAAGATATTGCTTATCTGACCAAGGATCGTCATGTGCTTCCTTACTTCCACGGCAATCGCTCACCCCGCGCCAACCCACACCTGACGGGCTCGATGACAGGGTTGACCATGAACCGAACTCTGGAAGATATGGCACTACAGTATCTAGCCACGATTCAAGCTATCGCCTTGGGTACGCGGCATATCATTGAGGTCAAAAACGCGGCAGGCTACGAGATAGATACCATCATGGGATGTGGCGGAGGAACCAAAAACCCTGTTTTCATTCAAGAACATGCGAATGCAACAGGGTGTGCCATGTTACTACCGGAAGAGAGTGAAGCCGTCTTGCTTGGGTCTGCCATGCTGGGAGCAGTGGCTGCAGGCTTTTATGCTGACATCCCTGATGCCATGAATGCCATGAGCCGTATCGGTAAAACAGTCACTCCCCAGGCCAACAAGAGCAAACGCTACTACGATGCCAAGTACCGGGTATTTCAGCAGATGTATGAGGACGATTGCCACTATAAGGCCATGATGGCCGAATTTTGATGGACTAACGTCAGCGAACAGCAAAGTGACATTACTGGAATAGAAAAGCGGCTCATGCCGCTTTTCTATTTTTGTGGTTATGAAGAATCACCCTCTCCACAAAAACAACACCCCGCCGCGTCGGGTGACGGGCGGGGTGTGGTAGCGCACGACCCTATCAGGCCAGGGAGACGAAGATCCCCGCCAGGGTGGCGCTCATCAGGTTGGCCAGGGTGGCGGCCAGTACGGCGCGCAGGCCCATGCTGGCCACATCGTGGCGGCGCTCAGGGGCCAGGGTACCGATGGAGCCAAGCTGCACCGCAATCGATCCCAGGTTGGCAAAGCCGCACAAGGCGAAGGTGATGATGATCTGGGAGTGGGCGCTCAACTGATCCTTGATGGTGGCGAAGTCCAGATAGGCGACGAACTCGTTCATGATCACCTTCTGACCGATAAGCGATCCTGCCGCCATCATCTCGTCAGCCGGCACACCAATCAGCCAGGCCACCGGGGCAAACAAGTAACCGAGCAGCTGCTGCAGGGTGAGCGCGCTCCAGCCGAACCACTCGCCGACCATGGTGAGGCCGGCATTGATCATGGTGATGACGCTGACGAAGGCCAGCAAGATGGTGCCGATGGCCACGGCGATCTTCATGCCGTTCATGGCGCCACCCGCCAGGGCATCGATGGCATTGCTGTAGTCGCTCTTGTCGAGGGTGATCTCGTCCTGCTCTCGCACCCGCTCCTGCTCGGGCACCAAGAGCTTGGCCATCAACAGGCCCCCCGGCGCCGCCATAAAGGAGGCAGCGATAAGGTATTTAAGCTCCACGCCAAGACCGGCGTAGCCGCCCAGCACCGAGCCCGCCACCGAGGCCATGCCGCAGGTCATCACCGCAAAGAGCTCGGAGCGGGTCATGCCAGCCAGGAAGGGGCGGATCAGCAGCGGCGATTCCCCTTGCGAGAGGAAGATATTGCCGGTAGCCACCAGGGATTCGGCGCGGCTGGTGCCGAGCAGGCGGTGAATGCCACCTCCCAGCACCCGGATCACCCACTGCATGATGCCGAAGTGATAGAGCACGGCAATCAGCGCACTGATGAAGATAACAAGCGGCAGCACCCGCACGGCGAAGATAAAGCCGTTGGTCGCCAGATCGCCGAACACGAAGCGGATGCCGCTGTCGGCAAAACCGAGCAGGGCGGAGACGCCATTGCTCATGGCACCGAGCATGATTTGACCGGGGGGAAAATAAAGCACCAGAGCGGCAAAGCCGGTCTGCAGGGCAAGCGCCCCCAGCACGGTTCGCCAACGGATGGCACGGCGGTTTTCACTCGCCAGCCAGGCGATAAACATCAGGGCCAGCATACCGACCAGACTCAATAACAGTGTCATCTTGCACCTATGAAGAGAGGAGTTTCATACGGCAAGTCTGCAGACGGGTGTCGCGAGACGGTCAGGCGGGAGGCGGCCGACCCACGCGACACACAGACCACAAACCTACAGGTTAGTGGCGGGTCCCATCCTGGGGTCATTCACGTTCCGGGTGACAGCATGTATCGGGTGACGCCAGCGCCGTCGCAAGGAAAAATGCGGCCGGGTGGCAGGTCGGGCGGCGATGGTACAGTGATTGGCATCACAGAAAAAGCGGTAAAACGATTGGCAGGGGCAACTTTTTCAAAAAGGGCACGGGTCCCACCCGAAACAGGGTAAAACCCGGCCCGTCGAAGGGGTTTAAGGGGTTACTTGAGGCGCTTGCCCTGCTCGTCCACCACCTGCTCGCCATCTTCCTTGGCGAAGGCCCCTTTTTGCTGATCGGGCAATATATCGAGCACCACTTCCGAGGGGCGACACAGTTTGGTGCCGAGGGGGGTGACCACGATGGGGCGGTTGATAAGGATCGGGTGGGCCAGCATGGTGTCGATCAGATCGTCATCGCTGAAGCGATCTTCCGCCAGAGCGAGCTCCTCGTAAGGGGACACGTTCTTGCGCAGCAGTTCACGCACCGGCATCCCCATGGCGGCGATCAGCGCCACCAGCTCATCACGTGAGGGGGGCGTCTCCAGATAGTGGATGACGGTCGGCTCGACGCCGCTGTTGCGAATAAGCTCGAGGGTGTTACGGGAGGTGCCGCACTCTGGATTGTGATAGATGGTGATTGCACTCATTGGCATGTCTCTCATGGCTTAAGTGAATAAAAACATTGGATAAAAAGGGTTAGCGGCCATCTGTTAACGGCTTAGCCCCGCTTCGTACCAGGGTTTGCTGGCGTTGACGATGCGCACCACCAGCAGCATGACCGGCACCTCGATCAGCACCCCGACCACGGTGGCGAGCGCTGCGCCGGAGTGAAAGCCGAACAGGCTGATAGCAGCGGCCACCGCCAGCTCGAAGAAGTTGGAGGCGCCGATCAGAGCAGAGGGACAGGCCACCGAGTGCTTCTCCCCCACCTTGCGGTTAAGCCAGTAAGCCAATCCCGAATTGAACAGCACCTGGATCAGGATCGGCACCGCCAACAGGGCGATGACCAGCGGCTGCTCCATGATGGCGTTGCCCTGAAAGGCGAACAGCAGCACCAGAGTGAGCAGCAGGGCCGCCACCGACCAGGGCTGGATGCGGCTCATGACGCTGTCAAAATGTGCCTGCCCCTTTTGCAGCAAGGCTTTGCGCAGCAGTTGAGCGATGATGACGGGAATGACGATATAGAGCACCACAGAGGTGAGCAGGGTATCCCAAGGCACCATGATGCTGGAGACCCCGAGCAGCAGCGCCACCAACGGGGCGAAGGCAAACACCATGATGAGATCGTTCACCGCCACCTGCGACAGGGTGAAGTAGGGATCGCCGTTGGTAAGGCGGCTCCAGACAAACACCATGGCAGTGCAGGGGGCGGCCGCCAGCAGGATCAGCCCCGCCACATAGCTGTCGAGCTGATCCGCCGGCAACCAGTCGGCAAACAGCACGCGAATAAAGAGCCAGCCGAGGAAGGCCATGGAGAAGGGCTTGACCAGCCAGTTGATAAAGAGGGTGACCCCAATCCCCTTGAGGTGCCCCTTCACCTGGTGCAGGGCACCGAAGTCTATCTTGAGCAACATGGGGATGATCATCACCCAGATAAGCAGCCCCACCGGCAGGTTGACCTTGGCCACCTCCATGGCGCCGATGGCCTTGAAGAGCTCCGGCAATCCCTGCCCTAGCCCAATTCCCACCAGAATGCAGAGGGCCACCCAGGCGGTGAGGTAACGTTCAAAAAAGCCAATCGCCGGTTGGCTCTTGGCATCACAGGTTGCAGACATGAGGGCTCCCGATGCGGTCATCCCGCATCTCTTTCGTTAACGACAAATGTTCATCCGCCCCGACCACGCGGCCGGGGCCCTTGTTCAGTGATGCTGACTGTTCAGTGGTGCTGACAGAGGCGGCGCAGGGCATCCGCCCCCACCGGCTCCTCAGCCAAGAGCGGCACTACAGCAAAGCGGCTGGCATGCTGCCGCTCGACCGCCTCGACATGGGGCTGCTGGCGCTCGGCCCGCAGCTGCAGCAGCGGCGAGCTGACCGCGGCTTGCTGCAGACTGTGGTTGATGAGCCAGGCCCAGGGCTCGATGCCGGCGCGGCGCAGATCGGCCTGCAGATTAGCCGCCTCCTGCACTGGTGTTGGCTCGGGCAGGGTGACGATCAGCACCTTGGTCTGTTTGGGATCCTGCAGCTGCATCATGGGGGTGGTGAAGTGCAGCCCTTTGTTCCCCATCTGGCGGGCGATCTCCCTGTGATAGGCGCCGGTGGCGTCGAGTAGCAGCAGGGTGTGGCCGGTGGGGGCGGTATCCATCACCACGAAGCGCTTGCCCGCCTCGCGAATGATGCGCGAGAAGGCCTGAAACACGGCGATCTCCTCGGTACAGGGGGAGCGCAAGTCCTCCTCCAGCAGCGCCCGCCCCTGCTCGTCCAGCGCAGCCCCCTTGGTGGCCAGCACCTGAGCACGATAACGCTCGGTCTCGACGTGGGGATCGATGCGGCTCACCTCGAGATGGGGAAGTGTGCCAGCCAGCGTCTCGCCGAGGTGCGCGGCGGGATCCGAGGTGGTAAGGTGAACCGGCAGGCCGCGGCTCGCCAGCTCCACCGCTACCGCAGCGGCCAGGGTAGTCTTGCCCACCCCGCCCTTGCCCATCAACATGATGAGGCCGTGACCGTCGGCGGCCAGCTCATCCACCAGGGTACCGAGCTCGGGCCGGGTGCCCTGGAGAGGGGATGAAGCAGCAGGGGCCAACTCGCAAACCACCTGCGGCTGCAGCAGCTGGCGCAGGCTCTCTAGCCCCACCAGATTGGTGGCAAGGAGGGGGATCTGATCCTGCGTAAGCCCTCTGATCCCCGGCGCCATGGCGGCAAGGGCCTGCTGTTCGCGCTGCCAGAGGGCCTGCGCCAGCCCGTCACCAACGATGGCCGACTCCGGAAAGAGCCCATTGATCACCAGCTGCTGGTTCGCCAGACCGATGGCCGCCAGCTCCTCATGGGTGCGGGCAACTTCCCGCAAGATGGAATGCTGGGCGCGCGCCACCAGCACCAGCCGGGTTTGCGTACCGTCACAGAGCGCGGCGACAGCCTCGGCATACTGGCTGCGCTGTTTCTCCAGCCCCGCCAGCGGGCCCAGGCAGGAGGCATCCCCCTTGCCCTGCGCCAGAAATTCGCTCCAGGCCCCCGGCAGCTGCAGCAGGCGGATGGTGTGGCCGGTGGGGGCGGTGTCGAAGAGGATATGGTCGTACTCCGAGCGCAGCGCCGGGTCGGTGAGCAGGGCGGTGAACTCGTCAAAGGCGGCGATCTCGGTGGTGCAGGCGCCGGAGAGCTGCTCCTCTATGCTGCGCACCACGCGCTCGGGCAACTTGCCGCGCACCGGGCCGACGATCCGCTCCCGATAGGCTTTGGCCGCCGCCGGGGGATCTATCTCCAGCGCCGACAAACCGGGCACAGCGGCGATGGCGGTGATGCGATTGCCGATCCCGGTGGCAAACACCTGCCCCATGTTGGAGGCGGGATCCGTGCTCACCAGCAGCACCCGCTTGCCGGCATCGCACAGGGCGACCGCACTGGCGCAAGCCAGCGAGGTCTTGCCCACCCCGCCCTTGCCGGTGAAAAAGAGAAACGGCGGCGGACTGCTTAGAAACTGGTACATAGACTCTCCTGTCGGCTCAAGGGCATGGTTCCGGAACTCTCCGGACTTAACAGCAACCACTGCCAGGACGGCAGCCACCTTTCACTATGCCCTTGATGGTGGCCTGCGGCGCAGGCAGCCCGGCATAGCGGGCCAGCTCGCCGCGGCTCGGATAACGGCCGGTCAGTACCACCTGACCATCCACCAGCACCAGCGGCAACCCTTCCTCTCCGGCGTGGGTCAGAAAGGCGCAGACCGCTGGTGTTTCGGCAAACTGCAGCGGCTGCTGGGCCAGATTGAAACGCTCGATGGCGCCCCCCTGCTCCCTGACCCAGGCCAGATCGGCGGCAAAGGTAACCAAGGCCTGATCGACCTCGGTGCCACAGACACCGCTGGCACAGCAGAGCGCAGGGTCGAATGTCTGGATGACTGACATGGCATTACTCCTTGTTGCAGCAAGGTTGCGCGGGCAAAACATGGGGGGAGCAAGTGGACTCGGCGCGCATCACGCCGCACGCCTCCGGGTGGCCGGCGCAGCACTCCTCGGTGAGATAGCCGATAAGATCCAGCATCAGGGGAATATTGGCGCGGTAGCGCAGAAAACGCCCCTCCTGCTCCACCGACAAGAGGCCGGCATTGAGCATCGCCTTGAGATGAAACGACAAGGTGTTGGGGGCGATGTCTAGCTCGCTGGCCAGTTCTCCGGCCACCTTTCCCTCCAGCCCGGCCTTGACCAACAGGCGCCACACATCGAGCCGGATGCCGGATGCGAGCGATTCGAATACCTTGGTGGCCACTTCTCTGTTCATCTTGATCCCTCGGCTGCAATCTTCATTTCAACTATACAAGAATTATTGAAACGATCAATTTGCCGACACAACCAAACAAGACTCTCATCGCGGAAACAAGGCGGCCCAGTTGCGACGAGATATGCCAGAAACAGCAACGCCCTCCAAAAGGAGGGCGTTGCCACGACCGAAACACCGGCGTCGTTACTTGGCCGGCACGGCGTTGAAGGTCAGCAGCTCCGCCTTGTTGGCATCACTCAGGGTCAGCTGGTTGCCATTGATGGTATAGCTGGCAACCTTCTCCAGAGTCTGCAGGTACTCCATCTCCTTGCCCATCTGATCCCCGATGCACATCATGCGGGTAGCCCCCATGGGGCCCAGCGCCAGAACACCGTCACCCTGCTTGGTGATGGCGCCAAAAAAGCGGTTGCAGGCGCCCTTGCCCGCCACCTTGCCGTCTGCAACATGCAAAGTGAAGGTATCGCCGGTTGCACCTTGCAACTGCCAATCGGATGCCTGCAGTTGAGCCATGTTGGAACCCGTTGCCACGGCGCAGCCTCCCAGGGCCAGAGCGGCCAGTAATATCAGCTTCTTGCTCATGAATTCACCTCTTAATGATTAGAACCATCAATTCGACCGCCTGTTTACCACGGTATGGGACTCAGGCCAACGAAATTTATTGTGATCCGAGTCCCCTTTACTAACAGCTGGCATGTGCCATGCTTGGATCCAGTTCCGGACCCATGGAGGGGAAACGAATGGTCAGATCGCTCATCATCACGCTGCTTGCATCCTGCGTCAGCATGGCCGTTCAGGCCGCCGACTGGGATCTCTTCAAGCAGGAGTCGGACCCCGCGCTTTACATGAAGAGCTACTCCGGGGTGCTGCTCAATCAGCAGGCTCATCACAGCGACAGTTTTGATCTCTGGCTGGTCAACAGCGGCTATCAGTACCCGGTGATGGACGATATGACTGTTTTCATGGAGGCCGGCCCGGCGGTGGCGGATCAGAACCGCCAATCCGGCTTCAACATGAGCTCGGGGGTGCGCTACCAGCTCTCCCCCTCCATCCATATTGGCAGCCAGATCACCCACTTGGCACTCGACCAAGAGAGCACCCTGCTGGAACTCAACTCCAGCCTGCTGCTGACCCCCAGACTCTCCCTCACCGCCAACTATGGCATTGGCGCCTTTACAGCCGAGCAAGCACTCACGTTGGGAGTCGGCTTTACCTTCTGAGCGTCATAGCAGCGGTGTGGCACTCACTACCACGCCGTTGCGATCCGCGTAGACATAATCCCCTTCGTGAATGGTCACTCCGGCAAAACTGACCACGGCGCCGAGTTCTCCCTGTCCCCGCTTCTCGGTTTTGACCGGACAGGCCGCCAGCGCCTTGACTCCGAGCGCCAGGGTCGCCAAGGTGCCCACATCCCGGGCGGCACCGTGGATCAAAATGCCTTCCCACCCCTGCTCCACCGCCTTGATAGCCAGCTGATCCCCAAGCAGGGCGCGGCGCAAGGAGCCGCCACCGTCGATCACCATCACCTGCCCCTGGCCAGGGCGCATCACCAGCTCCCGCACCAGGCTGTTGTCTTCGTAACAGGAGAGGGTAACGGCGCGGCCGTAAAAAATATCCTTGCCGCCAAAATCCTGAAACACGGGGTCGGCCACTTGCAGCACATCACCGTGCTGATCGCAGAGGTCGGGCAGTAGATCCAGCATGATTTGATTCCTTTCAGATGCATGAAGGTGTTCATTCTTTCATCGGATTGGCGTTCTGGCAATCCAGTAGGATTCAATATTGCCCAAACAAACTGCTGTGTTTTCAATCAATACCGGTACCAGCCAAAGCTGCCCTTCCTCTACCCAGTAGAGGGCATTCTGGCCGAAACGGACCGCCAGCTCGCAGGCCCGCGCCAGCGGCAACGCCACCGCCAGCGATGACTCGCGCCACTGCTCATCAGGGGAAGATCCCCACAAGGGGCCGGCTACGCTCTCCCCTTCCAGTTGCCGCCACAAGGCCCTTTCACGGCGCAGGTTGCGACGTTCACTCATCGGCTGACTGGCCGGATTCCAGGCGGTGATGATGGCAAAAGCAGGCCAGGGAGGCGGCTCAAATGGCGCAATAAAGCGGATTTTCTTGTAGTTTTCCCACAAAATCATGTCAATCACATGTTACATTCCATTACATTTAATAGGGGTAAAAATCGTCATCAGGCCAAGTATCATGCTGTGAACTTGGGGTTTGACCTATATCAAAACAGAGTTAAAAAGTTGCTATCTGACAGCAAAGAGTGTTGTTATGCTCCTGTTAACTGATAAAATACCGCAACTTTCCGTCATGGATGACCTTTCCAGGCTTCTCTTTATCAGATTTGTTGGGAGCCAAAATGTGGCACAGGGATGTTTGCCAATGCTGATGCCAAATTCGCGATATTCCGACCTGACTCTCATACCCAGGATGACGTAATTAATTTTCAGGATCAGTCAGGAATTCGGCTTGATACGCCAAAGAGTGTTAAATTTAAGATAATTAACTGATAAGAATCTGGGAATTTTCATGCAAACACCACACATTCTGATCGTCGAAGACGAACTGGTCACCCGTAACACCCTGAAAAGCATCTTTGAGGCTGAAGGTTATGTCGTGCTCGAGGCCAACAATGGCGACGAGATGCACCAAGCCCTCACTTCCCACACCATCAATCTGGTGATCATGGACATCAACCTGCCGGGCAAGAATGGCCTGTTGCTGGCCCGTGAACTGCGTGAAAACGACAACATCGCCCTGATGTTCCTGACTGGCCGCGACAACGAAGTGGACAAGATCCTGGGTCTGGAGATCGGTGCCGACGACTATATCACCAAGCCGTTCAACCCGCGCGAACTGACCATCCGTGCCCGCAACCTGCTGAGCCGCACCATGAATGTGGCCGCTGGCGGCGAAGAGAAAAAGCTGGTCGAGCGTTACCTGTTCAACGGCTGGGCGCTGGACATCAACAGCCGTGCTCTGGTAAGCCCCACCGGCGACATGTTCAAGCTGCCACGCTCCGAGTTCCGCGCCATGCTGCACTTCTGCGAAAACCCGGGCCAGACCCAGACTCGTGCCGAGCTGCTCAAGAAGATGACCGGCCGCGAGCTCAAGCCCCACGACCGTACCGTGGACGTGACCATCCGCCGCATTCGCAAGCACTTCGAGAGCGTGGGCGACACCCCGGAGATCATCGCCACCATCCATGGCGAAGGCTACCGCTTCTGTGGCGAGCTGGAGCAGGAATAAGGCTCTTTGCACCGCATCTTGAAAAGGCGCCCCCGGCGCCTTTTTCATTTCTTCGCTACGGATTTCATCCCTTCGCCACCTAGCAATCAGTGGAAATGGTTCACCCTGACCAAAAGGCAGGCAGTGAAGTCTGGAAGCAATGGGAGAGAAAGCAAAAAGCCCACTCGCAGGAGTGAGCTTTTGACTGGAAGCTGGAGCGGGCAGCGGGAATCGAACCCGCATCATCAGCTTGGAAGGCTGAGGTAATAGCCATTATACGATGCCCGCCTGGCATCAAAACTCGTTCTGGTGTGAGGGAATACCCACGACAGACAGCCTGTTGGCTGGGGTGACAACAGCCTTGGCTGCCATCTGGAATTTGGAGCGGGTGATGGGAATCGAACCCACGTATGCAGCTTGGGAAGCTACCGTTCTACCATTGAACTACACCCGCGTCAGGGCTCCTACTATATGCATTTTGCCGCCGAGCGCAATGCTACCTCCGTCAATTTTTTCAATAAATCAATCTGTTCGGACAAGGATTGAACAGGCGGTTGCTTTTTCAGCCAAACATTTAGAACACAGATAATTTACAAGGTTGCCAAGGCCAAACGGCAAGGATAGTCTTGCGCCACTCGACGCGAGGATGGTGGTAATGGATAAAAAAACGCAAAAACGTCTCTATGGCTGGTTGCGCAAGCAATCGAGTCACGGTCGCCGCTGGATCGGCCTCTCCATCGCATTTGGCCTGGGCCAGGGCGTGCTGATGGTGGCGCAGGCCTGGCTGCTGGCGACCCTGTTGCATGGCTTCATCATCGAAGGCTCGACTCCGGAGCAATCCATCCCGCTCTTTATTACCCTGCTGCTGGTGACCCTCGGCAAGGCAGTGCTGGCCTATGGCCGCGAAGTGGCCAGTTTTCAGGCTGGCAGCGCGGTGCGCCAGACCATCCGCGAGCTGGTGCTCACCCGCCTCGGCCGGCTCGGCCCTGCCTATATCCAGCGCCGCCCGGCCGGCAGCTGGGCCAGCTTGCTGCTGGAACAGATTGAAAACATGCAGGATTTCTTCTCCCGCTATCTGCCGCAGATGGCTATCGCCGTCTTTATACCTTTAGTGATCCTGGTAGCCGTGTTCCCGGTCAACTGGGCCGCGGGCCTTATTCTGCTGGGTACGGCGCCGCTTATTCCGATCTTCATGATCCTGGTGGGGGTCGGCGCCGCCGATGCCAACCGCCGCAACTTCCAGGCACTGGCCCGTCTCTCCGGCCACTTCCTCGATCGCCTCAAGGGCTTGCGCACCCTGCAGCTCTTCATGCGCACCCAGGCGGAAGGGGAAGCCATTCGCGATGCCTCGGAAGATTTTCGCGAGCGCACCATGGAAGTGCTGCGCCTGGCGTTTCTCAGCACCGCCGTGCTGGAGTTCTTTGCCGCCCTCTCGGTGGCTCTGGTGGCCGTCTACTTTGGCTTCTCCTATATCGATCACCTCAATTTTGGCCACTATGGCAACAAGGTGACCCTCTTTACTGGCCTGTTCGTACTGTTCCTCGCCCCCGAGTTCTACGCGCCCCTGCGCGAGCTTGGCGCCCACTATCACGCCAAGGCGCAGGCCATCGGCGCCGCCGAACAGTTGCTGGAATTTCTCGAGGCCGAGGTGAGTGAACCGGCCTCCGGTCACGCGCCCTTCCATGCTGACAGCCCCATCCGGGTGGAGGCGCGCGCCCTCGAGGTGTTGAGCGCCGAGGGCAAGGTGCTGGTCGGCCCCATCGACTTCACCCTGGAAGCGGGTTCACGCACCGCCCTTATCGGTGTCAGCGGCGCAGGCAAGAGCTCGCTGGTCAACGCCCTGCTCGGCTTTGCCCCCTACCGTGGCGAGCTCAAGGTCAACGGCCAGGAGCTGGCTACCCTCGACATGAGCCAGTGGCGCCTGCAACTGGGTTGGCTCTCCCAAAACCCCCAGCTGTTCCACGCCTCCTTGCGGGATAACCTGCTGCTGGCCAAACCATCGGCCAGCGACGCCGAGCTGGAAGATGCCCTGAAACGGGCCCAGGCGTGGGAATTTGCCATGGAGAAGGGGCTCGACTATCCGGTGGGGGATCAGGCCGGTGGCCTCTCCGTCGGTCAGGCCCAGCGCCTGGCGCTGGCCCGCACCCTGCTCAAATCCACCCAATTGATGGTGCTGGATGAACCCACCGCCAGCCTGGATCGCCACTCCGAGCGCGCCATCATGACCACGCTGGAGCAGGCCATGGCCGATCAGACCCTATTGATGATCACCCACCGCCTCGATCAGCTCACCAAGATGGACAAAATCCTGGTGCTGGAGCGCGGCAAGCTGGTGGAAGAAGGCAGCTTCCAGCAACTCAGTACCGCGCAGGGGCCCTTTGCCCGCCTGCTGTCCCAACGTAACGAGGGTTCTCTCGATGACTGATCTCTTGCCGTTTCTGCGCCTCTACCGCCAGCACTGGCTCAGCCTCTCCATCGGTCTACTGCTGGCGCTGGTTACCCTGGCTGCCGGGATGGGGCTCTTGTCACTCTCCGGCTGGTTCCTCTCCGCCGCCGCCGTGGCGGGGATGGCGGCCGCCACCCGCGATCACTTCAACTACATGACGCCGGCAGGCGGGGTGCGCTTCTTCTCCATCATCCGCACCGCCGGACGCTGGGGTGAGCGGGTAGTCAGCCACGATGCCACCTTCCGGGTACTGACCCGGCTACGGGTCTGGTTCTGGCAAAAGCTCTCGCCCCTTGCCACCGGTGCCCTGGCCGGTTTTCGCCAGGCGGATCTGCTCAACCGCCTGGTGGCCGACATCGATGCGATGGACCACGTTTACCTGCGCCTGCTCACCCCCATAGGGGCGGCCCTGCTCAGCAGCGCCGGCCTGGTGCTCTTCCTCTCCTTCTTTGACAGCGAGCTGGCCCTAACCCTGGGCGCCATCCTGCTGTTTGGCATGATTGCCCTGCCGCTGGTGTTCTACTTCCTCGGCCGCAAGCCCGGGCAGGCGCTGATCGCCGAAAAATCGAGCCTGCGCACCCGCATGGTGGACTATCTGGATGGTCAGGCCGAGCTGCAAATGTTCGCCGCCGCCCCCAAGGCCCTTGGCGAGCTGCAACAGGCAGAACAGGCCCTGCTGCGCGCCCAGGCCCGCATGGCCAGGGTGAGCGGACTGGCCAACGCCTCGGTGCAGCTGCTCAGCGGCTGGACCCTGACCCTGATGCTGTGGCTGGCAGGCCATGGCGTGGCAGGAGCGACGCCGGATCCCATCACGGCGCTGATGGTGTTTGCCACCCTGGCGAGCTTCGAGGCCCTGATGCCGCTGGCCGGCGCCTTCCAGCACCTCTCCACCAGCCTCACCTCAGCCCGCCGCCTCAACGAGGTCCTGCAGGAGGCCAAGGCTCCCGAGTGGGGGGAGGAGGAGCGTCACGCTCCCCAGGGCGCCCTGCAGATCAACGACCTCTATTTCGGCTACCCCGGCAACCCCCATCCGGTGCTGCGTGGCTGCACCCTGCAACTGCATGCTGGCGAGAAGCTGGCGCTGCTGGGCCAGACCGGCTGCGGCAAGTCCACACTGATGGGGCTGCTGACCCGCGAATGGAGCCCGCAGGCGGGCAAGATCCTGCTTGATGGCAAGCCGCTGACCGCTTACAGCGAAGGGGCGCTGCGCGCCTCCATCTCGGTGGTGAGCCAGCGGGTGCACCTGTTTGCCGATACCCTGCGCGGCAACCTCAAGCTCGCCGCCCCCGACGCGAGCGACGAACAGCTGGTCGAGGTACTGAACCGGGTAGGCCTTGGCAACCTGCTGGAGGATGATGAAGATCTGAGCGATACCGGCCTCAATGCCTGGCTCGGGGATGGCGGCCGACCGCTCTCCGGCGGTGAGCGGCGCCGCATCGGCATCGCCCGCGCCCTGCTGCACGACGCCCCGCTCTGGTTGCTGGACGAGCCGACCGAAGGGCTCGACAGCCAGACCGAGCGGGAGATCATGGCGCTGCTGTTCGAGCTGGGGGCGGATCGCACCCTGCTGCTCATCTCCCACCGCCTGCTGGGGCTGGAGCGGATGGACAGGATCGCCCTGATGGAAGAGGGCCAGATCCGCCTGTGTGCCCCCCATCAGGCCCTGCTGGCCGACGATTACTACCGCAGCCTGCACCAGCGGCTGGCGCCGGTCTGACCGGGGTCACACCCTGACGCCATGGCGCGAGAGGGGGCTGGTCGCCACCGACGACTGGCCCCTATAATGTCCTCTCCTTATTCGACAAGATGCTGATATGAAACGCCTGATCCTGATGATGCCCCTGATTGCCTCCGGCTGTGCCAACTACGCCTTCAACAGCAATCTGGATAAAGAGAACTTCGACGACTATTTCAAGCCGGGCGGTGTTCGTATTTACGAACAAAACGAGCTGGCCGACCTCAACTATCTCTACCTTGGCACCGTCGAGGGGGAGTCCTGCCAGGCCGATACCAACCAGCCGCAGCCCAATGCTGGCGATGCCCGTACCCAGGCCCGCCGCCACGCCGCCGACATGGGTGGCAATGGCGTGACCATCGACAAGTGCGCCGAATTCAGCGACACCCCGGGCTGCCTGAAGCAGGTGATCTGCTACGGCCAGGCACTGAAAGTCGCCGAGGAGTAAGCCATGGCGCTGGCTATCGTCCGCCTCGGCACTCCCCGCCTCCCTGATGAGGGGTTGCGGGTGGGTACCGTGCGCCGCCCCCCTCGCGGGGTGCCCAAAGACAAGTTTGCCAGCCAGAACTGGTATGACGTCTGGTTCCCCAACCTTGCCCCCAGCAGCGAGACCATGAAGCTGGGCCAGGGCGCCGAGACACAGGCCCAGTGGGCGGCGTTTTGCAAGCAGTACAAGGCCGAGATGGCAACGCCCGCCGCCAGACACGATCTGGCGCTCCTGGCCGCCCTCTCCCACACCACCAACCTGTCGGTGGGCTGCTACTGCGAGCAGGAGTCCCGCTGCCATCGCACCATCTTGAAGGAGCTGCTGGTCGCCGCTGGCGCCAGCTTGCGCCCATAAGCAAGCTCCTGGGCACCATCATCAGCATCCCGAAATAAAGAGGGCATCCCGCAGGATGCCCTCTTTTGCATGGGTCCGGTTTCATGGCAAGCGCTATTGCGTCACGCTGAGGCGCTGGCGCAGCGCCGCCTCCTCTGCTGTCGTCATCCCGTCCAAAGGCACAGCCCCATTGTCGGCGAGCCAATGGGCCAGATCGATGGCGGTCTCCTCCAGCGGACGGAAGTTGAGCCCCTGCACGATGGCCGCCTCGGCGCTGATGCGGCCATAGCCGGCATACTCAGCCAGCCCGTTGGGCAAAAGCGTGGGATAGCTCTGCCAGGGCTCAACCCCGGCCGCCAGCATCTCTTGCCAGGGCATCCACTCGGGCTGTAGCACCTTGGCCGGTATCAGTCTCGCGGCCAGCCGCTCCACCCAGTCCGCCAGCGTGATGCCGGGCTTGACCAGGTTGAAGACTCCCCCCAACTGGCGCTCGGCGGCCCGCAGGACAAACTCGGCGCAATCGCGCACGTCGAGATATTGCAGTCGATCCTGACCATCCCCCGGCAGCAGCCAGGCCCCCCCCTGCTGCACCCGTTTTACCCACCAGGCCATGCGCCCAGTGGGATCAAAGGGGCCGCACAGCACACCGGGGCGCAGGATGCAGAGTCGTGCCCCCCAGCGAGCGCGATATTCGGCTTCGCACAATACCTTGAGCGGGCCATAGTCGGTGGGGAATTCATCCTCGCTGATCTCGTGCAGGGGCGCCGACTCATCCATCTCTGGTTGGGCAAAGTCGCGATAGACACTGATGGTGGAGATAAAGATCAGCCGCTCGCAGCGACCGAGCAGTGCCGCCGAGAGGCGCGCTGCCTGCTCCGGGTGATAGCAGCAGGTGTCGATGACAAGATCCCAGTAGAGACCATCCCCTTGCAGCGCACTCAAATCCCGGTCCCGATCGCCGGTGAGCTGAACCAGATCCCGCCAGTCCGGATGCTGGTAGTGGCCGCGATTGAACAGGGTCACCTCGTGCCCCCAGTCCAGTGCCAGCGCGGTGAGATGGCGGCCGAGAAACCCGGTGCCGCCGATGATCAGCAATTTCATCCATGTCCCTCCTGATCGGCACAGGCGCTCCCGTCTCCCCACCGATCTGTTCATCCTCTGCGGCTGATGTTGCGCAAACTGACCGCGCCGCCATCCTGCCGGCTCCTTGTCTGCCCCTACCCTACGCAACTTGGCAGCCAGACACAGCCTGCGCAGCGCCGGGATGGGACGGGGATCACGGCAGCAGACGCGCAGGGATGCTATCGGGTCATGCCTGCGTTTTGGGGCCGGTTGTGCTAAATTGCCGGGGTTTTCAGTCAGGATCCGCCATGAAGTTCGAAATCGACACCCTGGGTATCATCCGCTCTCCCTACAAGGAGAAGTTCGCCATCCCGCGCCAGCCCGGTCTGGTCAAATCGGCCCGCGCCCGCCTCGAGCTGCAGCCCCCCTATGATCAGCCGGACGTGCTGCGCGGCATCGAGCAGTTCTCCCACCTGTGGCTCAGCTTCGTGTTTCACCAGACCATGGATCAGGGCTGGCACCCGACGGTGCGCCCGCCGCGCCTCGGCGGCAACGAGCGGGTCGGGGTGTTTGCCACCCGCTCCACCTTCCGCCCCAACCCCCTCGGCCTCTCCGTGGTCGAGTTGCACGGGGTTGGCCGCTCGCGCGGCAAGCTGTGGCTGGAGCTGGGGGCGGTGGACTTGCTCGATGGCACCCCCATCGTCGACATCAAGCCCTACATCCCCTATGCCGACAGCCTGCCGGATGCCCGTGGCGGTTTCGCCCCGGATGCCCCCACCCCGCCTCTTTGCGTGAGCTTCACGCCAGAGGCGGAGCAGCAGTTGCAACCCTGGCTCAAGGCCCATCCCGAGCTGCGCCAGCTGGTGAGCGAGGTGCTGGCTCAGGATCCGCGCCCCGCCTACAAGCAGGGTAAGCCGGATGACAAGGTGTACGGGGTGCGGCTATTTGACTGCAACGTGCGCTTTAGCATCAGCGAACCCGTTTGTCAGGTGCTGGCCATCGAAGCCGCCTGAGGCTGACAGGGCCCCATCAGTGCCCGGTTTCACGAACATTTCACGCACCCGGGCGCCTAATGGCCCTGCAAACGGTGTGGTCAGGTGCTACCCTCTCCCCGGCCGCCCACGGCTGCAGTACCCACCCGCCGTTTGCCGCCCATGGAACCGGCCCGACCTCGCGCCCGGCTATGCCACACGGATGTGACGCTCTCACTGAAGGAAACCAATCATGCTGATGAATACCGAACAACGCTACGGCGCCCTCAATATCGGGCTGCACTGGCTGACCCTGTTGCTGATGATCGCCGTCTACGCCCTGATCGAATTTCGTGACATCTTCCCCAAGGGAGATCCGGGACGGGACCTGATGAAACAGTGGCACTTCATGCTGGGGCTGCTCATCTTCGCCCTGGTGTGGGTCCGCCTCTTTCTGCGCGCCATCAGTCCGACGCCCCGCATCGTGCCCGAGTTGCCACCCATGCTGAGCCTGCTGGCCAAGCTGGCGCCCATCGCGCTCTACGGCTTTATCATCCTCACTCCGCTGTTTGGCTGGCTGCTGCTGAGCGCCGGCGGCAAACCCGTCCCCTTCTTCGGCATGACGCTCCCGGCGCTGGTCGCCCCGGATCCCGAACTCAAGAAGTGGTTCAAGGAGATACACGAGACCCTGGGCAATATCGGCTATGCCCTGATCGCCCTGCATGCGGCGGCGACCCTCTATCACCACCATGTGCGCAAGGACAACACCCTGACCATGATGCTGCCGCAGCAGCGCGACTGACATCATCAGCACAGACGAAAGAGGGGGCCAACAAGGCCCCCTCTCTCTTTCTGGCAAATTGGTTCAAGCCTGCGCGACAAGCGTCTCGGCCACTTTATCCCCGGCTCCCCGGGCCTGCTCTTTTGCCTTGGGCTTGCCGCTCTTGCTATCGGGCAGCGGGTTATTTGGCGGCTCGATGGTCGCTCTCTCCGCCGGTTGGGAGTGGCCAATAAAATTGCCTCCCTTGCAGATGGAGAGGGTGCCTCCCTTGAATACGCCCTGCATCCGGCCATTTTCCAGGATCTCCACCTCTTGCGAGCTGCAGGTGCCGTCCAGCAGGCCGTTGATGACGACCCTGGGTGCACTCACCTCCCCTTCGACAAAGCCTCCCTGCATGATGCGCAGCACCCCCTTGCCAATTTCGATGGTGCCGTTGACGTGCCCCTGCACCTCCAGGTCACCGTCAAGCAGCAGATCTCCCTTGAAGCGGGCTCCCGCCGCGATCACGGTCGTGCCCGCCGGCGCGCTGTCACCGGACTGACTCGCACGTTTTCGTCCAAACATCCTGACTCTCTCCATCAACCAAATGAGCAAAACCAGCGGCATGGGCGCCACCGGCCATAAGTAGTTATCCGACCCCAGCACATAGAGCAGCAGGGCAGCTCCCCAGCAGAACCAGACGATATAAAGAAGGTCGCTACGCTCCCTGCCTTGCAGGCAGGCGCGCCATCTTCGGGGCTGATCTTTCATCCATCACCCTCTCTTGCTGCATGAACCGCCGGCAAGATACCGGACTGGATGCCATCAATAGCATCATGTCCGGTTTAAACGACCAGTTGACAAAAAGTCTGAAGTCGGGCTGATTCAGTCCCGATACAGGCGGGGCGCATTAGGATACGGATTGACTCTGCATGACTAACCCTTTCTAATTGGCAGCCTGGACCTCCTATGACCGCCCATATCATGAAAATTTTGTTGGTCGAAGATGACAAGCTGCTCAATCACCACCTCTCCTCCCTGCTGACCGAGGCCGACAATCAGGTCTACAGCACGGATCAGGCTGGTATTGCGCTGCACTACGCCGCTGACTATCCCATTGATGTGGCCATCATCGATCTCGGCCTGCCGGACATGGACGGCCTGCAGCTGATCCGCCAGATGCGCGAACAACAGATCCCCTTCCCCATCCTGATCCTGACCGCTCGTGGCAACTGGCAGGACAAGGTCGAGGGGCTGGAAGCGGGCGCCGATGACTATTTGGTCAAGCCGTTCCAGAAAGACGAGCTGCTGGCTCGCCTCAACGCTTTGCTGCGCCGCAGCGCCGGGTTTATCTCCCCGCGGGTGAAGGCCGGTGATTACGAGCTGGATCTCTCCCGCAAGGAGCTGACCATCGCCGGCGAAGTGGCGGTACTCACCAGCTTCGAGTACCTGATTCTGGAATACCTGATGCGCAATGCCCGTCAGGTGGTTTCCAAGCAGCAGCTGCTCGATCAGCTCTACGGCGACGGCGAAGGGGACCCCAATACCATAGAGGTGATGGTGAGCCGGCTGCGCAAGAAGCTGGATCCGGAAGGGACTATTCAACCCATCTCCACCATCCGTCGCCAGGGCTACATTTTCAACCTGTCGTGCAACTGATGCGGCTCCCCCTGTTGCTGCGCCCCGTGCAGCTGCTGCGCCGCTCCCTGCACATCAAGCTGCTGCTCAGCTCGCTGCTGGTGATCGCCCTCATCATGAGCTTTGCTGTGTATGCCCTCTACCTTGCCCATGTCGAGGAGCTGAGCCAGAAGGCGAGCGCCCGGATGCAGGAGAACCTGGCCAAGCTCTTCTCCTCCACCGAGCCCTCCCAGAACAAATCCGCCGATCTTGGCCACCTCTCCCGCAATGCCGGGGATCGCAACCTCGACACCCTGATCTGCCGCGCCGATGGCGCCCTGGTGTGGTCCAGCCTGCATCTGCCCGAGGTGATCAAGACCAAGCAGACCATCTGCGGGGATCTGATGAAGTACCTGGGGGGGATGGATCTCGACTACTTCTTCAAGAAGCACACCATACAAAACGGCGAGAGCTACTTCGTCTACAGCCTGCGTTTTGTTCGCAACCCCGGTACCGGCACCACCGCCTACTACGTGGTGATGATAGATTCTGCCAAGCGCTACCACGCCCAGGCACTGGCCTACCTCAGCCAGACCGCACGCCAGGCGCTGCTGGCCTATATGCTGCTCGCGGGCATGCTGGTGCTCACCACCTTCTGGAGCCTCAGCTCCCTGCGCGCCATCGCCCGCCAGCTCGACGAGATCCGGGCCGGCAAGCTCGACGCCCTCTCCAGCGATGTCGAGCGGGAACTGGCGCCCCTTACCGACTCCATCAACCAGTTGCTGGAGAACGAGCGGCAGCAAACCCAGCGCTACCAGCACGCCCTCAACGATCTCGCCCACAGCCTGAAAACCCGGCTGGCGCTGATCCAGATGACCACCCGGGAGAGCAAGCTCGGGCGCGACATCCACGACAACATCAACGAGCAGATCCTCACTATGGATCAGATGGTCCAGTACCAGCTCAGGCGCGCCGTCACCGGCCGCCAGCGCCTCGCCAGCAAAGGCACTGAGCCGGTGCCCCTTATCGAGAAACTGCTGGCCAGCCTGACCAAGGTCTATCGCCACAAGAAGCTGCAGACCCAGTTTCACTTCGATGACGACGCCCTGTTTCACGGCGAGCAGGGGGATCTGATGGAGCTGATGGGCAACCTGCTCGACAATGCCTGCAAGTTCGCCATCAGCGAGGTGCATGTGACGGTGCGCCGTCAGGCCGAGCAGCTGCGCATCGAAGTGGAAGATGACGGCCCCGGCATAGAGGCAGCCAAATCGGAGCAGATCTTCCAGCGCGGCGTGCGGGCCGACAGCTCCCCGGGGCAAGGCATTGGCCTCGCGGTCGTGACCGAGATAGTCCACAGCTACGGCGGCCAGATCCGGGTGGATGAATCGCCCCTTGGCGGTGCCCGCTTTACCCTGACCCTGCCCTGACCCTCAGGGGCCCTGCCACAGGGCCCTTGCTTTCCCCTCCTGCAATGCGGGTCGCGCCTGTCGTGTGCCCACCGCACAAATCCCCCACCGTTTTCATTCAGATACTTGTGATGCGCCCCATCTCGGTTAAGCTAGGGGCGTTTTTGTATGTTAACCCTTTGATGGACTTGCTATCACACCATGGAAAACATGTTTGAAAGATTGATGTACGCATCGCGCTGGATAATGGCCCCCATCTACCTGGGGCTCAGCCTTATCCTGCTGGCGCTGGGCCTGAAGTTCTTTCAGGAGATCATCCATATCCTGCCGAATATCTTCGCAATGAAAGAGGTGGATCTGGTGCTGGTCACCCTGTCACTGATCGATATCACCCTGGTGGGGGGGCTCATCGTGATGGTGATGTTTTCCGGCTATGAGAACTTCGTCTCGCGCCTCGACGTGGGGGATGAGAGCGACAAGCTGGTGTGGCTCGGCAAGCTCGACGCCGGTTCCCTGAAGAACAAGGTGGCCGCCTCCATCGTCGCCATCTCGTCCATTCACCTGCTCAAGGTGTTTATGAATGCCGAGAATATCCCCAACGACAAGATCAAATGGTACCTGCTGATCCATATCACCTTTGTCGTCTCCGCCTTTGCCATGGGCTATCTGGACAAACTGACCCGCAAATAAGGCGCGGCCTTCATACACTGCGGCCACCTTCGGGTGGCCGCAGTGTTTTTACTCTTCCCCCTTTCACCGTATCCAGACGCCCCACCGACCCATTCAGGCAGCAACCCAGCCCGTGTTTAATTTATTGATCAACGACTGATTATTGCCCATTGCCTCTTCCAGAAAAGGCTTCATTCGGTATCATGGTCGCTCGACAAAGTACCGCATCCAAAGGCTCGCCATGCGCCTTCTCAGCTATGCCGATTTTGTCCGAAGCATATTGGTTCATAACAGCAGTGTGGGAGCTGTAACTCAGGGGCGGTAGCATGACCGTAGTGAGTAATTCGTGATGACAAATGTTAAACCTTGAAAAATATGCATCCTTTATACCTATAAGAGCTCTTTATTATGAAGAAAACTCAAATAATAAATCAATTAGTAGAGGCAGTAGATGTTCATACATTGGAGAGTTTTTCTGCTGATGATTATAGAAATTATTTAAAGAGTGAAGGGCTATTTATGGTTAATCATCACGACATTCTAGTATCATCATGTGCTGGATACCCAATTGCCTTATCAAAGAAACATTTAGACATATACATTGAAGAATTAAAAAACATTAGACATCTACTGCCATAATAAAATAGCACATATTATATACTTGTTTTATTCTCGTTTTTATTTTTAAATGTCAGTTATTTACCCTGTTTATTATCAACATTAAAATATCTCTGTTTGAGGGAAGCCGTGAGCAAGGTGATACTAAAGGGATGTATTATTGTTCCTCCATCAGATTTAGCTCAGGTTAAAGATGAGCTTGCCAGACATATCCAACTGACTCGCACTGAACCCGGTTGCCTTGTCTTTGAGGTAATTCAAGATAGCGCTAATCCATGTCGATTCGATGTCTATGAAGAGTTTGTCGATAAGAGCGACTTTGAAGCACACCAAGCCAGAGTCTCACTCTCATATTGGGGAGAGGTAACTGTCCACGTTGAGCGTCATTACACTGTGACCATGGAATAGTAATTTTTAGGTAAAGTCTGTTGTTGTATTTCCACTCGTAACCGAGAAGCTAACCACTTATATTATATATCCGGTTATTAAGTAATCCTCAAACTTATAATACCAAGACAAACCTGCACTATATTTATTTCAATAAGTTGTGGCTTTAGGGCTCAATTTTAAATCTCATTGATAACGGGATAAATGAAATAATTCATCATGTTTTTAGTTAACCGATAAACATCCAACAACACTAATCAAGGAAGAAAATGAAAAAAATTCTCGTAGTATCCACAATCGCCACACTTCTCTCTGCATGCTCAAGTTTGCAAGGAGTTGTTAGAGACAAAGAAACAGGAACTCCTGTACCATCTGCTCTTATAAAAGTGAGAGAAGCGACTGGCTCAACTGATGCAATGGGGCACTACAGGGTAATGGGGTCATTCTTACCAGGCGATACATTAATGATTAATGCGCCAGGGTATAATATCTATACACAAAGCATCATGTCAGCAAATGATATTGTCGACATTGAGTTAACTAAACAGAAATAATATATCTAAATAGGACGTCTCATGCTATCGTGTGAGCGTCCTTTTATATTAAAAAATAACAATGTGAATTAAAACCTCTTATTGAATTAGCGAGATAACCATGATCCGTCCATTATCTACTGCCGATTTGGATGCCGTGGTAGAGCTCTGGTATCAGGCATCCATACGGGCTCACCACTTTATCCCCGCCTCTTTCTGGTATGCACAGCGGGCGGCAATGCGGGATATCTATCTGCCCGCCAGCGAAAGCTGGGTCTATGAGGAAGGTAGCAAGCTCCTGGGGTTTGTCTCCTATCACCAAGGGGCACTCGCGGCCCTCTTTATCACCCCGGACAAGCAGTCACAGGGGCTGGGTCGCCAACTGCTTGAGCACCTCAAAAGACGATATGAGCGCCTCGATTTGAGGGTGTATGCAGAGAATGAAGCTGCGCGGCACTTCTATATCCGCAACGGCTTTATCGGTGGGGCACACCAAGTGTGTGAGCATAGTGGGCGTTCTACCATCCCGATGTACTGGCAAAGATATTGAGTAGGAGAAACTTAATACACAGCTCATAATATTGATTCGAAACAATGGATAATAGCTATAAAATAGCTATTAATGGCAACACAAGGAACGTAACAATGTCATATGAAGAGATAGCCAAAGTTTGTGAACAACTCAGTTATAGAGACAAGTTTCGACTTGCTCAACTTTTACTTCAATTAGGACGAAAACAAGAAGAGGATGAATACCCCGCCCCACGAATTACTTCTGAATCAAATGGCAATGATCAAACTGATTATGTTACCGAGCGATTATTGAAATTAAAACCAAGCAAACTCACGTCTTTATCCAATTCCATTAGCGCGATGTTTCAATTCCAAGGCGGAATTTCTGAAAAGGACAAACAAGATATTATTGCAAAGCTAAAACAAAATAATGTTATTCATATAAGTGGCGTTGTTGCCCAAATCAGCCAGCAAGTCATGACTTCCCCAGCCCTGGGTAACCGCTACACTCGAGGCTTTCTGACAGGTAGGCCCAGGGTATTCAGCTTGTTTATGGCGCTGACATACGCCATGACTTCTCCCACTTGGCCGTTGTAGTTACGCAGACTGATTTTCCCCGCCAGCAACTGCTTGAACCGATACATCGCCGTCTCTGCCAGCGAGCGACGGTGATACCCCGATATCTTCTTCCAGTGCGCCAGCCCTTCCTTGCGCATCACCAGCACAGCGTCATTTCTTGGGTGTCCCTTTTTCCATAACCCCGCGCTCTTGCGAGGCGGGATACAGGCTGTCGCCCCTTTGCGCGAGATAAGCTGATGGCTGGCTTTGCTGTCATAAGCTCCATCCGCATAAACATGTCCCAGCTTACGCCGCAGAGGGTTGAGCAAGGTGGGCAACACCTCGGCATCATGGACATTTTCCAGCGAGACTTCTGCCGCCAAGATATCGTGGGTCACCGGGTCTACCGCCAGATGCAACTTGCGCCAGACTCGCCGTTTCTCGGCGCCGTGTTTTCTGACCTTCCACTCGCCTTCACCAAACACCTTCAGACCGGTTGAGTCGATAACCAAGTCGGTAATGCGTCCCTTTGAGGGCTGCCGATAGGCCACTATCACCGTGCGGGCCCGCTTGCAGACACAGCTGTAATCGGGGGCACAAAGCGGTACGTTCATCAACTCGAACAGGGAGTCGAGTAGTCCCTGGGTGGCCCGCAGAGTGAGGCTGAAAATCCCCTTGAGCATCAGGAAGGTACAGATGGTCTGGTCAGTGTAAAGCTGGCAGCGGCCCCGCCGTCCATGATGGTCGTGGTGAAACCAATTGCTCATGGCCTCGGCATCAACCCAGAAGGTGAGTGAACCACGATTAATCAAAGACTTGTTGTATTTAGGCCAGTTGGTGATGGGGTGAAGCGATGTGCCCATGCTGCAGACTTGAAAGGGAATGGTGGTGATCAGATCACCACCTCCTCAGTTAGTTCCATTCAAGCTGCATCGATTTGGGCAAAAACGCCCATATAAGTGATACAGGTAAGGTCTCATACTCGCAGTAATGTAAAAATTACCAAATACGCACTCATGACAAGGCCACCATTGGGTGGCCTTGTTGTTTCTGGCATCTTCCGGACAAGCACGGACGGGTTGCAACACTGCCGCCCATATTAACGCTGGTATAGGCCACCCCTTCTCGCCACCCTGACGGGGTGCCAGCTTACAGCAAATCGTGCTTGTCCAGCAGGCGATAGAGGGTCGCACGGGAGATATCGAGCTGGCGCGCCACCTCTTCCAGCTGATCCGGGAAACGGGTCAAGGTTCGTTGCAACGCCTGACGCTCCGCCGCTTCACGCACGGCCTTGAGAGAGTTGTTCATGTTCAGCAGCTGGGAGTCCCTGTGGATCAGCTCCATATCCTGGGCATCGATAAAGGGGCCGGAACACATGACGGCGGCCCGCTGTACCCGGTTGCGCAGCTCCCTGACATTGCCTGGCCAGTCGTAAGACTGCATGGCCTGGCGCGCCTTGCGGGTGAAACTTATCATGCGATTGCCCCGCGCCTCGGCCAGGACCTCGTCCGCCAGCAGCTGGATATCTTCGGCTCGCTCACGCAGCGCGGGTGTGCGCAGGCGCACCACATTGAGCCGATAGTAAAGGTCCATGCGAAACGAGCCGTTGGCTACCGCCTGCTCTACGTCTATGTTAGTTGCGGCAATGACCCTCACATCGACGCTGCGGGACACATGGCTGCCCACCGCCTCTATGCTCTCCTCCTGCAAGAAACGCAGCAGGGTCGCCTGATCTTCGAGCGGCAGTTCGCCTATCTCGTCGAGGAACAGGGTGCCGCCATCGGCCGCTTCTATCCTGCCTATCTTGCGACTCTGGGCTCCGGTGAAGGCCCCCTTGACGTGACCGAACAGCTCGGACTGGATCAGCTGGTGGGGCATGGCGCCACAGTTGACGGCCACGAAGGGACTATCTTCCCCAAACGCGCTGTAGTGCAGCTCCCTGGCGACCAGCTCCTTGCCGGTACCGCTCGGCCCGGTCACCAGCACCGGCAGGCGACAGTGCTGCAAGCGCTGGATCTGTTCACGCAGCTGACGAATGGGGGCACTTTCCCCCTGAATGAAGCGCGGTTGTTCCGCTATTTTCGGGCGATAGCGCCTGATCAACCGGGCCATGCCGAGGGCATGGCCCAGGCTGTGGGAGAGCCGTATCCGCTCGAGGGGAAAGGTGTGAAAATCATGGAAGCAGGCGGCCAGCAAATTGCGCATCTCCTCACTGGCGAGGGCATCACGCTGGATCAGGCCGATCCACAGACTGCTCGCGTGCTGCGTGATCAAGGCCGACAATGCCTCGTGCTGATCAGGCTCGATGGCCACCAGTACCAGGGGATAATCCTTCTCCTGCAACTTTCTCTCTGCCATCGCCAGTGAACTTGCCTGCTCCACCCGCCACTCGCTTTTGACCAGCAGACTCTCCAGTACGGCACATGAATTGATGAGCAATAATGCCGTTGCTGTCATATGGAAACCTCCTTGTTCGAGCTTCTTATAAGCGTGCCAATCCTGGCCCCGCAAGGTTCATGTTTTTATTTTGATAGAAATTCTCATTATCAAAGAGCTTAATTAGAGCACATCAGGTGACGATAACTATAAACCATCCCGCCTAATTGACTGATGCGCAGCAATATTGAGACAAGCCAGTCTTAGGCTGAGAAAAATAAATTCATTGATAAACAACACCTTGATGGATGACATAAAAATGCAGTCTCAAATTTGAGACAAATCGGCACAACTTGAAAACACAAAAAGGTTTTAAATCAATAAGTTAAGTTTTGGCACCGCCATTGCTATATCTGTAAACCCCAGGTGACAAACAATAGAGATAGCATGATGAAATATATTGTCGTGGCGATCCTTTCACTCCTCCAATTGATGAACTCATCACAAGCGGAGAATCGTGTTGATTTGGGGTCGCAAGCGCTTGGCAATATTCGTGGCAACCTGGGCGTCAATATGGTTGCCGGCAATCACAACCAACAAGGCAACCTCGCATCTATTTCCCTCTCGGGTCCGGCCGTAATTCAGTTCAGCCAACAGAATCAATCCAGCGTCACCCCGGGCGGTCACCAGAGCGTCGCTATCCATGGCGCAGCACTTGGCCAGAACCAGGGGCTTTTGAGCATCAACCAGGCAGCGGGTGAAGCCAACCAGCAACTCAATGGCTTCGCATTGTCACTGGGCGACGCCGGGATAAGCGTCGTGACCGACGTGAATCTCGGCAACAGTATCGCCAGCCCCTCCCCGGGCCAGCTCCCCGCAAGCATGACAACCAGCATCTATCTGGATGACAACGCCCTGAGCGGCAGTAAAGGGGTCATTCAGGTGAACCAGGTCACGGGACAGGGCAACCAGGCCGTCAACATGGTTGCCCTGCCCCTGGCGGGCGCAGTAACGGCATCACCCTGATGCCGCAGGGACAGGAAGCGAAGTCCGGGGGCACAGCACCTGCCGATGGGCGGATCTTCCCCAGAAAGTTCAATGGAGAGACTCAATATGCGTGGACTTATTTACAGCTCATTAGCCGCCGCTGTCATCATGGCGATGTCCGGCACCGCATCCGCCGAGTACCGCGGTGACAAGGATGAGACAGGGGCAACCTTGACCAAGAAGGTCAAGGCTGAGGTCGATGTGAAGTACGAAGGCAAGGTGATGGTCGGCGGCTTTGTCAACGTCAACAAGCTCGGCATGGCCGTCGTGGACAACCAGCAATCCAGCACCATGATAGGCACAGCCAACAGCAGAACGGAGAACGCAAGCAAGATTGATGGCTCGTTCCAGGGGGCATCCGGCAACATCGGCGCCAACGTGGCGGCCGGTGACTCCAACGTGCAAGGCAACAGCGTCTCCCTGGCCGCCTATGACCAGGTCGATGCCGAGTTTGTCATGGGCGGTGGCCACCCTCACGGCAGCACGGGTGGCTCTTCGGATGCCGAGATCTTCTCCAGCCAGAGCGCCAGCATGAACTGGGCCAGCAACCAGGGGCACCAGAACAGGGCGGGTGTCGGTGGTGGCGCCTTCAAGAATGCCGCGGGCAATATCAACGCCAACGTGGCCTCCGGCTCCGGTAACGTGCAGGCCAACAACCTGGCCGCCTCGGTATCCACCGGCGCCATGGCGGTGGCCACCGTGGCCAACAGCCAGCATGTGTCCAAGAACCTGACCGAGAACAAGAGCCTGAGCGCCACCAGGACGGTGGAGAACGCCCCGGTTCACCTCAAGCTCGATGCCAAGGGTAATTACGAGGGGACGAGCAAGCAGTCCAACAATGTCTATCCGGAGATCTGGCAGGATCGTGATCACCCCAACGGCGGCAGCCTCTGGGGTCACATCGACTACGACAATCTGGACAACGACGGCAGCAAGGACTCCAAGTTCGAGTTCAAGGAAGAGGGTGACATGACACTGCACGGCTCGGTGACCGGCTACATCCCTGTGGTCAACACCTACACCGCCCGTGAGACCTTCAACCATGCCACCATAGACGGCGGCTCCTTCAATGGCGCCGTGGGCAATATCGGGGTGAACGTCGCGTCTGGCACCAACAATTTGCAAGCGAACAACCTCTCGCTGGCAGCCGGATTTGCCAAGTGATCCACCCTTGGGGGGCCTGTGTGCCCCCCATTTTTTGCCCACAAGGAGGTGTCAATGCGCTGGCTATTGCCGTTGCTGTTCAGCCCCGTCGTCTGGTCGGCGACCCTGCCGATGGGAGAGCATCTCCCGGCGCTGGGGGGGCTTGCCAAACCGGTACAGAGCATCCAGGAGCGCCGCTATGCCAATCTCGAGCGCCAGCATACCGACTTCAGCTGTGGCGCGGCGGCGGTGGCCACCATACTGCGCCATGCCTATGGCCAGGCGACCAATGAACGCTGGGTGATGGACGGCATGATGGCCATGGCCGATCCGGCGCAGGTCAAACGCTACGGCTTTTCCATGCTGGACATGAAGCAGTACGTGCAGATGCTGGGGATGCGTGCCCGGGGTTACCGCCTGAGCGATACCAAGCTGCGCCAGGTAAGGGTGCCGACCATAGTGCTGCTCAACATTCGCGGCTATCAGCACTTCGCTGTGCTGCGCGCCATCGACCGCCGTGACCGCGTCTATCTGGCAGACCCTGCCCTTGGCAACCGCATCATCTCGTTCAGGGAGTTCAAGGAGAGCTGGAACGGGATCCTGCTGGCCGTGATCGGTGCAGGCTATCGCCCGGACGCTCCCCTGGCCAACCCCTCCCCCCCGTTCTCGGCCAGAGGCAGGGATGGGCTGTTCGCCCCGGTCAATGCAACATCCCTGCTGGACTTTGGCTTCCAGCACAAAGAATTAATGTGAGGTCACCATGAACACCCGACCCGCCCTCTACCTCGTCTGCAGCCTGGGCGTATTGCCCCTCCCGCTGCTGGCGACATCCGATCCCCTGGCACAGCTGTCGGATCAGTTTGCACCACAGATGTCCGATAGCGAGCTGGCAGGCTTGCGGGGGCGTTATGTCAGCGCTCACGGCATCCATTATTTTGGCATCGAGTTCATCTCCACCCTGACCACAGCCCAGTCCCGGCAGACGGCAGCCATGAACCTGGCACTGAGCGTGGAGCAGCACACCCCCAGGCTGGATATTCGCATCAAGGAGGGGGCCAGCGCGGTCGCCACGGCCCCTGCCAGCGCCTCTGTGCAGGGGGCCGGGCTGGTGCAGGTGATGCAGCTGGAAGGGCGCGGCAACAGCTCGGTGAACCTCACCGGCATCGGGACGACGCCCCCCGAGATGGCCGGGGAGCTTGTCTCCGCCGGCCATTATCAGCAGCAGGGCGTACTCGGCACCGCCAGTTACAGCGTCTCGGGCAACTACGCGGGTCTGCAGTTCAATACCCCGGATGGCAGCGTCCGGCTGGAGCAGAGCCTGCGGGGTACGGACTTCAGTCGCGGCCTGCTGCAACTCAATCGGGTCAGGGGGGATGGCTTGCAGACCCTCAACCAGACGAGGATCTGGTTCTCCCGCTAGCCTCTGCTCCCCTGACGGCACGAAAAAAGGACGATAAACGACAACAAGGATCCGCTCCCATGAAACAGTCCCCCCTGCTGTTGATGATGTTGACCCCGCTGACTTGCTGGGGTGCCACCGCAGAAGAAGAGGCGTTGCAACAACAGCTGGATCAGTTGCGCCAGCAGCTGATCCAGCAAAATCAGGCGCTCCACCAGCTGCAGGCCAGGCTGGAAGCCGTCAAGAGCAGCGGAGTAACCGCGACGGGCACCGGCACGGCTGCCGTGACACCGGCCAGGGCACAGCAGGAACCGGACCGTCGCAGCCCGGAGCCCGGTCGCAGCACCGAAGATCTGCTGCTGGAGCAGCACAACGTCTTCGATCGCGCCCTGACCTTCGACCTCGGCCTCTCCTACCAGCACTACAACCGCAAGGATCTCGCCCTGCGCGGCTTTCTCGCGCTGGATGCCATCTTTCTTGGCGAGATCAATCTGGACAGGGTGCGATCCGATCAGATCAGTGCCGATCTGGTGACCCGTTACACCCTCAACGATCGCTGGCAGCTGGAGCTCGCCATTCCCTACCTGTTTCGCAGCAGCAACTACCAGAGCACCGGCAAGGATAACTCCAGCCGCAGTTTCGAGGAGCAGAGCGTCAGCGACGGGGGCCTCGGCGATCTCAGCCTCGCCGTCTACTACCGGGTCATGGCCGAAGACGAGGAGTGGCCGGATCTGGTGTGGAATGTCAGGGTCAAGGCACCGACCGGCAAGGACCCCTATGGCATCGAGCTCGACACCTCGGCATCGGGCAATCTGATGACCCCGAAGGAGCTCGCCACCGGCAACGGGCTCTGGCAGCTGTCGACCGGTTTCTCGCTGGTCAGGACCCTGGATCCCGCCATCCTGTTCGCCAACATCAACTATGGCCACAGCCTCAAGGAGGATTTTGACGACATCTCCTATCAACCGGGGCAGCAACCGGGCAGCGTCCAGCTGGGTGACTGGTTTGAATACGGGCTCGGGGTCGCATTCGCCCTGAACGAGCGCTTCAGCCTTTCCTTCAACATCAACCAGCGCATCACCCGCGAGTCCGAGCAGGGGGCGGAAGGGTTCGGGATGGAGAAGGTCATCGGCTCGGACGCCAACGCGGCGAGTTTTGGCATGGGTTCGACATGGGCCATCACCGACCGGCTCTCCATGGTGGTCAACTGGTCGGCAGGGCTGACCACGGATGCCCCCGACTACAGTATCGGGATCCGTTTTCCTTACCGCTTCTAGTCAGACCGAGTGTGGGAGGCAGGTTTTATGGGGAACAAACAATGAGGGAGGCATGATGCCTCCCTCGGGTGATTCCGGGCTGACGATAGAGCCTTGCCCTTGCATCGCCTCCCGCTGGGCCGCTTACACCCCCAGGCGATCGCGCAGGGTGTACCAGGCAGCGCCGGCGGCGGTGAAGGGAATGCGGAACATGCGGCCCCCCGGGAAGGGGTAGTGGGGCAGTTTGGCAAACGCATCGAAGCGCTCCGCCTGACCGCTCAATACCTCGGAGAGCAGCTTGCCCGCCAGATGGGTACAGGTGACGCCGTGGCCGCTGTAGCCCTGCATGTAGTAGATGTTGGGGCCGATACGACCAAACTGCGGCAGGCGCGACAGGGTCAGCAGGAAGTTGCCGGTCCAGGTGTACTCCACCTTGACGTCGGCCAGCTGGGGGAAGGTTTTGCGCATCTTGGGGATGATCAGCCGCTCGATATCCGCCGGATCCCGCGCCCCGTAAACCACACCGCCGCCATAGATGAGCCGGTGATCGGCGCTGGTGCGGTAGTAGTCGAGCAGGTAGTTGCAGTCTTCCACGCAGTAGTTTTGCGGCAGCAGTGAACGGGCCCGCTCCTCCCCCAGCACTTCGGTGGTGATCACCTGGGTGCCACAGGGCATGCTCTTGCCGGCGAGCTCGGGCACCAGGTTGCCGAGGTAGGCGTTGCCGGCCACCATCACGAAACGCGCCTTGACCGCCCCCTTGGCGGTCTTCACCAGCGCAGGCTGGCCCGGCGTGATGCTGGTGACGGCGGATTGTTCGAAAATAAGCCCCCCCTGCATGCGGATCGCCTCCGCCTCCCCCAGCGCCAGGTTAAGGGGGTGGATATGCCCACCGCTCTTGTCGAGCAGGGCGCCGACGTAGCGATCGCTCGCCACCACTTCACGCACCCCCTTGGCATCGAGCAGCTCCAGCTTGTCGTTGCCCCACTTCTGCCAGCGGGCCTGCTGGGCCTTGAGCTCGTGCAGCTGCTTCTCGGTCTCGGCGGCAAACACCCCCCCTTCCTGCAGATCGCACTGGATGTTGTAGCGCTTGATGCGATCGCGGATGATCTGGCCCCCTTCAAACAGCATGGAACCGAGCAGCCTGGCCTGATCCGGCGGGCAGTTCGCTTCTATGGTGTCGATGTCGCGGCTGTAGGAGTTGACGATCTGGCCGCCGTTGCGACCGCTGGCGCCAAAGCCGACCCGGGCCGCCTCCAGCACCACCACCTTGTATCCCTTCTCCACCAGGTGGAGCGCACTGGAGAGGCCGGTATAACCCGCCCCGATGACGCAGACATCGCACTCCAGTTGCTCGGTCAGAGTGGCAAAAGGCGCATGTTGATTGGCGCTGGCTGCGTAGTAACTGTTTACATGCTCGGTCATGATCCCTGTTTCCTTACCGGTTCTTTTCCCTAGCGAGGCATCGCCTGACACTAGAAATTTGCCGGGGTATGCGCGCTGACGATGCGGCATGTCTGCCCCGACGGATTGCTGAAGCTGTGGGGCTCGCCCGTGTCGATCACATAGCTGTCGCCCGCTTCCAGCTGATAACTCTGTCCTGCCACCGTCAGGGTCACCGACCCCTCCAGCACCGTGCCGACCTCTTCCCCCTGGTGCTTGACCTGGCCACCGGTGTCGGTGCCGGGGGGATAGGTCTCCAGCATGAAGCCGAGCTGGCGGCGGTTGTTGCCGTTGTGCACCAGCTTCATGGAGACCCCCTGGCTGCCCAGCTCGATCAGCTGCTCGGCCTTGATCACCACGCTCGGCACGCTCTGCTCCTCTTCGGCGAAGAAGCGCGACAGTGGCAGGCCATAGACGGTGAGCAGCTTTTGCAGGGAGGCCACCGACGGGCTCACCTTGTCCTGCTCTATCATGCAGATGGCGCCGTGAGTCAGGCCGCTCAGCTCGGCGGCTCGCCGCTGGGAGAGCCCCAGCTGATGGCGCACCGCCGCCAGCCGCTCCCCCATGCTCTGGTATGGCAACCCGCTCATGGCAGTCCCCGGGTATCTTCGCTCTTGCCTCTTTGGTACATGATCAACCTCCCTGTCGCCGCTGGTTAAAATAGCGGACCAATCATCCCCCGGCTGTTTGCTATGTTACACAGCGCGAGCGTTCATTATTTTGCACACCCTTGATACCATCCTGTGGCACCATATGGGATAGACCGTGCGTCACAGCCCATTTTCTAGCATGCCGAACACCAATAATTCAAATATATTTAACACTTGAAAAACATTTCGGCTCACTTTATGTTCTCCCTGTGCTTATTATTTTATACGGCAGCACCACAGGGAGGGTCGGGTAACCGGCCCCCTGCTGCCCGGATCCACACTCGAGGCTTCCCATGTCAGGAACTACACCCAACAGCAGCTTGATCAAATCCCGCGCCTATATAGATGGTCACTGGTGCGACGCCGCCAGCGGCCGCACCTTCGAGGTCACCAATCCGGCCAGCGGTGCCGTGATTACCCAGGTGCCCGACATGAATGCCGAGGACACCCGCCGCGCCATCGAGGCCGCCAAGGCCGCCCAACCGGCCTGGGCCGCCCTGACCGCCAAGGAGCGCAGCAACAAACTCTACGCCTGGTTTGCCGCCATCACTGCCCACACCGACCAGCTGGCCCGCATCATGACCTGCGAGCAGGGTAAGCCGCTGGCCGAAGCCAAGGGGGAAGTGGCCTACGGCGCCAGCTTCATCCAATGGTTCAGTGAGGAGGGCAAACGCGCCTACGGCCGCACCATCCCGGGTTTTAGCGGCGATCGCCGTCTGGCCACCATCAAGCAGCCGGTGGGGGTGGTTGCCGCCATCACCCCGTGGAACTTCCCCATCGCCATGATCACCCGCAAGGCGGGTCCGGCACTGGCCGCCGGTTGCACCATCGTCATCAAGCCCGCCGCCGAGACCCCTCTGTGCGCCCTCGCTCTGGCGGCACTGGCCGAAGAGGCGGGCATCCCGGCGGGCGTCATCAACATCATCACCTCCCATCAGGCGGCGGCGGTGGGTGACGAGCTGTGCCAGAACCCAGTGGTACGCAAGCTCTCGTTCACCGGCTCGACCCGCATCGGCAAGCTGTTGATGCGCCAGTGCGCCGACACCATGAAGCGGGTGTCGCTGGAACTTGGCGGCAACGCCCCCTTCATCGTCTTTGACGACGCGGATCTTGATGCCGCCGTGGCAGGGGCGCTGGCCTCCAAATACCGCAATGCGGGCCAGACCTGCGTCTGCGCCAACCGCATTCTGGTGCAATCGAGCGTCTACGACGCCTTCGCCGAGAAACTGACCGCCGCCGTCAAAGCCTTCAAGGTGGGGGATGGCATGAGCGAGGGCACCCAGATTGGCCCCCTCATCAACCCCGCCGCCGCCAGCAAGGTGGCCGAGCTGGTCAACCAGGCCCGGGACGCCGGCGCCAGGGTGCTGCTGGGGGGCGAGGCCCACCCCGCCGGCCCGCTCTTCTATCAGCCCACCATCCTCGGCGAGGTGAAGGGAGACAACCCCATCCTGCAGGAGGAGATCTTCGGCCCGGTGGCACCGCTGGTGCGCTTTGACAGCGAAGAGCAGGCCATTGCGCTGGCCAACGACACCCCCTATGGCCTGGCCGCCTACTTCTATGGCCGCGACATCGCCCGGGTGTGGCGAGTTGCCGAGCGGCTCGAATACGGCATGGTGGGCATCAACGAGGGGATCATCTCCACCGAACTGGCCCCCTTTGGCGGCATCAAGGAGTCGGGTCTGGGCCGCGAAGGGGCGGCCGAGGGGCTGGAGGAGTACCTCGAGACCAAATACCTCTGCTTTGGCGCCATCCGCTAGACAGGATAACGATCACCCCACAGACCTTCCCTTCACAAGGGAAGGAGCAAACCCAGCCCTCCCCCCCATGGGAAGGGCATGGGCGGGGTCTGGCCAGCCTGCCAAGGCTTGCCACCACACTATTCAAGGACGAAGTGAGCGCTCCCGCCCGGGAGCCTCGCCAACACTCAAGAGAGGGGGCAAACGCCCCCGCAGGGAGGAAAAATGAGTCATTCAGACAACCAGTCAAACCAGGCCTGGCAGGCCCGCCGTGAAGCCGCCGTGGTGAACGGCGTCGGTACCCTGCTACCGGTCTTTATCGACAAGGCGCAGAATGCCGAGCTGTGGGACATCGAGGGCAACCGCTACATCGATTTCGCCTCCGGCATCGCCGTGCTCAACACCGGCCACAACCACCCGAAAGTGGTGGCGGCGGTGCAGGCCCAACTGGAGAAATTCAGCCACACCTGCTTCCAGGTTACCCCCTACCCCGGCTATATCGAGCTGGCGGAAAAGTTGAATGCCCTGGTGCCCGGCTCCACATCGAAGCGCACCCTGTTTCTCTCTACCGGCGCCGAGGCGGTGGAGAACGCCATCAAGATCGCACGCGCCCACACCGGCCGCAGCGGTACCATCGCCTTCAAGGGGGGCTTTCACGGTCGCACCATGATGGGCATGGCTCTGACCGGCAAGGTGGTCCCCTACAAGACCGGCTTCGGCCCCTTCCCGGGCGAGGTCTACCACATCCCCTTCCCCGCCGACTATCTGGGGGTGAGTGAAGAGGATGCCCTGCAGGCCCTCGACCTCTGCTTCAGCGCCGACATCGAACCGAGCCGGGTGGCCGCCATTATCCTCGAACCGGTTCAGGGCGAGGGTGGCTTCTATCCCGCCTCCCCCCGCTTCATGCAGAGCCTGCGCCGCATCTGCGATCAGCACGGCATCCTGCTGATCTGCGACGAGATCCAGAGCGGTTTCTGCCGCACCGGCAAGACCTTCGCCACCGAGTATGCCGGCATTGAGCCGGATATCATGACCCTGGCGAAAAGCCTGGCCGGCGGCTTCCCCCTCTCCGCCGTGGTAGGCAAGGCCAACATCATGAACTCGGCCAAGCCGGGTGGTCTGGGCGGCACCTATGCCGGCTCCCCCATTGCCTGCGCCGCCGCCCTGGCGGTCCTCGAGGTGATCGAAGAGGAGCAGCTCAACCAGAAGGCCCAGGCCCAGGGCGAGCAGATCAAGGCAGGGCTGCAACGCATAGCCGAGCGTTTTGACTGCATAGGTCAAATTCGTGGCCCCGGCGCCATGGTGGCCATGGAGCTGGTGAAGCAGCGCGATGCCGTCCAGCCGGATCCCGACCTCACCAAGCGTCTGGTGGCCGAGGCGGGCAGGCGCGGTCTGGTCCTGTTGTCATGCGGTGTGCGCGCAAATGTCATCCGTTTTCTCGCCCCCCTGACCGCCCCTGCGTCCGTGATTGACGAAGGGCTGCAAATCCTTGAAAAGTCACTGGAGGCCGTGCTGGACTGACCAGCATGAAAGTGACCGCTCACCAGTGCAAATAAATGCAATTTTGCCCCTTTTATCGCTTGTCAAGGGGGCCCTGCAAATGCACAATGCGCGGCCACTGAAAGTACCGGTGCAGCCCAGCGGCATCGGTACTTTTTTCACAGTGAACAAACCCATAAACGAGGCCGGATCACCCCCGGAAAAGATAGCGAGATTGGCAGCAATCTCCCGACACCAAGTCTTAGTGAGGAACAACATGGGGCATGTCAATGCTTTCCTGCCGGCCCTGGCCGGTGCGCGCCACCCTGGCGCCCTTGATCCCCGGGCCACTCTCCCGGTTTCGTTGATGGACCGTGCCACCCCGGCACTGCGTGAGGAACAGGCATGATGACAACCCCGGCGGTTGGTCTGAAAAAGACCCTGAAACTCTGGCAGGTCGTGGTCATGGGCCTGGCTTACCTCACTCCCATGGCAGTGTTCGACACCTTCGGCATCGTCACCGAGATCACCGACGGCCATGTGCCGACGGCCTATCTGTTTGCCCTGATGGGCATGCTGTTCACCGCCCTGAGCTATGGCCATCTGGTACGCAAGTTCCCGTCGGCCGGTTCTGCCTATACCTATGCCCAGAAGGTGTTTCACCCCTATGTGGGCTTCATGGTGGGCTGGACCTCCCTGCTCGACTACATGTTCATGCCGATGATCAACATGTTGCTGGCCAAGATCTATCTGGAGGCCCTGTTCCCGAACGTGGAGCCCTGGACCTACATCTTTGGTCTGGCCGCCGTGATGACGGCCCTCAACCTGCGCGGCATCAAGCTGGTGGCCAACTTCAACAGCCTGATCGTCATGATGCAGTTCAGCATCATCGCCGTCTTCATCGGCCTCATCGCCTGGGGCGTCTACAACGGTGAAGGGCTGGGAACCGTGGCCAGCAGCCGTCCCTTCTTCTCCGAGCAGATGCACATCAACCCCCTGCTGACCGGCGCCTCCATCCTGTGCCTGTCGTTCCTGGGTTTTGATGCCATCAGCACCCTGTCGGAAGAGACTCCGGACGCGGATCGGGTGATCCCCCGCGCCATCGTGCTGACCGCGCTGATCGGCGGCGTGCTGTTCGTCACCACCTCCTACTTCCTGCAGCTGTTCTTCCCGGACATCTCCCGCTTCCAGCAACCGGATGCGGTCCTGCCCGAGATTGCCCTCTACGTGGGTGGCAAGCTGTTCCAGGCAGTGGTGCTGGTGTGCACGACAGTGGCGGTGCTGGCCTCGGGGCTGGCCTCCCACGCCGGCGTGTCGCGCCTGCTCTACGTGATGGGTCGGGATCGCGCCCTGCCTGCGCGCTTCTTCTCCTATATCCATCCGAAGTGGCAGACTCCGGCGCTCAACGTGCTGCTGGTGGGCACCCTGGCCCTCTCCGCCGTGTCGTTTGATCTGGAGATCGCCCTGGCCCTGATCAACTTCGGCGCCCTGGTGGCTTTCACCTTCGTCAACCTGGCGGTCATTGCCCACTTCTATGTGAAGCTCGGTCGCAACAAGACCCTGAAGGATCACCTGCTGTTCCTGGTGATGCCCCTGTGCGGCGCCGCCTGCATCGGGGTACTGTGGCTCAACCTCGAGCCCTCCTCCTTCGAGCTGGGGCTGATCTGGGCGGCGCTCGGTGCCCTCTACCTGTTCCTGCGTCTGGTGGTGTTCCGCATTCCGCTGCACACCGCCGACAAGGTCGAGGTGGCCCAGTAAGTCTGTGCGAGCATGAATGTACTGAATCAAAAGGAGCCTTTAGGCTCCTTTTTTCATGCCTGATTGAAAGCCTGATAAAAAATCCCTTTGTACTCAATTCCCTGGCTTGCCCCTCTTGCCCCCACCACCCATGACCAAAAACGGTGTTCACCCGGATAAAGTGACCATTTATTCGCGCCTCTCTCCTCCCTTATGCTGGTCGCCAGAGCAGGAGCCATGCACCAGACAGATCCCCTTGCCAGCCAACCGGAAGAGGCCACCCGGCCCGGGCGCCTCTTCCTGTACCAATGCGCCCTGCAGCGACGAAATGGCGAGATTCCGTACTGGATGAGAGCGAGGCTCCCTCATCCAGCGTGACCTGAAAAACGGGGGAAGAAGCTGCATGGTGGCAACAGGGGGAGAGTGATCGCTTACCTGTCAAAGCAGAGTGCAAAAAAATGCGATCCGGCGCCCATTATTGCTTGTCACGGGGGGGCCACGAATGCAAAATACGCGGCCAATTGAAGAGCCGATGTTCCTTGCGACATCGGTTCTTTCTTTTGGGCAGAACACCAAACCAACCACAGAGGCCGGAAACCTTCCGGAAGTGATACCGAGATTGCCAACAATCTCCCGACGTTAAGAGGAAAAAAATGGGGCGTTTCAATGCTTTCCTGCCGGCCAACACCGGTATGCGCCTCCCCGGCGCCCTTGATGTACAGGTCTGCGAATTTTTCGTCTCCCTGTGCGCGTTGCAAGCATGTGCTCCGGCACTGATTGAGGAGAAAGCGTAATGGCATCTCAAGGCGCCAAGCTGCTCAAGACCCTGACCCTGACTCAGGTTATCGTAATGGGTCTCGCCTATCTGACCCCCATGGCCGTATTCGACACCTTCGCCATCGTCGGTGACATCACCGAAGGCCGGGTCGCCACCGCCTACCTGCTGGCGCTGGGCGGCATCCTGCTGACTGCCCTCAGCTATGGCCACCTGGTGCGCAAATTCCCCTCCGCGGGCTCTGCCTACACCTATGCCCAGAAGGTGTTCAACCCCTACGTCGGTTTCATGGTCGGCTGGTCATCCCTGCTCGACTACATGTTCATGCCGATGATCAACATCCTGCTGGCCAAGATCTACCTGACCGCCATGTTCCCGGGTGTCGATCCCTGGATCTTCATCTTCGGCCTGGTGACCGTGATGACCTTCCTCAACCTGCGCGGCATCAACCTGGTGGCCAACTTCAACGGCGCCATCGTCTTTATCCAGCTCGCCATCATCGTCGTCTTCATTGGCCTGATGGGCTGGGGCCTCTACCATGGCGAGGGTGCCGCCACCCTGATGAGCAGCCGGCCGTTCCACTTCGAGAGCGCCAGCATGGTGCCGCTCTTTACCGGTGCGACCATCCTCTGCTTCTCCTTCCTCGGTTTTGACGGCCTGAGTTCCCTCAGTGAAGAGACCCCGAACGCCGGCAAGGTGATCCCCAAAGCGATCGTGCTGACCGCCCTCATCGGTGGCGTCATCTTCGTGGTGGTCTCCTACTGCCTGCAGCTCTACTTCCCGGATCTGGCCCGCTTCAAGGAGCCGGACGCCGTGCTGCCCGAGATCGCCCTCTACGTCGGCGGCACCCTGTTCCAGAGCATCGTCCTGGTCTGCACCACGGTCGCCGTACTGGCCTCCGGCATGGCGGCCCACGCCGGTGTCTCCCGCATCCTCTACGTGATGGGCCGCGATCGCATGATCCCGGAGCGGGTGTTTGGTTACATTCACCCCAAATACCGCACCCCGGCCATCAACGTGCTGCTGGTGGGCGCCCTGGCCCTCTCCGCGATGTCGTTCGATCTGGACATGGCGCTGGCACTGGTGAACTTCGGTGCTCTGGTGGCCTTCACCTTCGTCAACCTGTCGGTCATCGGCCAATTCTGGGTCCGCGAAAAGCGCAACAAGAGCCTGAAAGATCACCTGATCTACCTGCTGTTGCCGCTGCTTGGCGCCGCCACCATCGGCGCCCTGTGGATCAACCTGGAGCAGAGCTCCCTGGAGCTGGGCCTGATCTGGGCTGGCCTGGGCGTCACCTACCTGTTTCTGCGTCTGGCGGTATTCCGCATCCCGTTCCGCCAGTACGAAGAGGCGACTGACGCTCAATAATGGCGCGGATACCGGATAGCAAAAGGGGAGCCACTGGCTCCCTTTTTTAATGCGCTGGCCTGGGTGACGGCGCCCCCTGCCTCTTATCCGTCAGTATGTACCCGTGTGGCGCAGCACCGCCTTGCCCGCCGCCTTGAGCGGATCATCCACCACGTTATCGACCCGCTGCTTGGCGTTGCGTGCCTTGTGGTAGGCCTCATCCACCCCGGTCGCCTCGGCCGCCTTGCGCCTGGCGTAATCCCCCGGGTTCTCTACCGCATTCTCGACCCGTTGTTTGGTGTTGCGCGCCCTGTTGTAGGCTTCATCGACCCCGACCGCCTCGGCCGCCTTGCGCTTGGCGTAATCCCCCGGGTTTTCTACCGCATTCTCGACCCGCTGTTTGGTATTGCGCGCCCTGTTGTAGGCTTCATCGACCCCGACCGCCTCGGCCGCCTTGCGCTTGGCGTAATCCCCCGGATTCTCTACCGCATTCTCGACCCGCTGCTTGGTGCTGGCCGCCGAGCAGCGGCTGTTGACGCCGGTCGCGCTGTTGACCGCGGAACCAATCGCCACATCCTTGGCGCTGCAACCGGAGGAAAGAAGATTGGCCTGGGACGGCAGGGAGGCCAGCGCCAGAGGCAGGAGGAGAAGGGACCAATGTTTCATGACAGACTCACCATAGCTAATAATATGACGCCGCAGTGTACCCTCCCAGGCCCCGCCTTGGCACCGGATAGCTCCTTTATGCTCTTTTGGCTCCTCTGAGCCCGCTTCCTCCGTCAGTTTTTAACGCGCCGATGACCTGCCAAACAAAAAGGGAGCCATTGGCTCCCTTTCTTGCGCTGCACGGCGTACCGCTGGCGACTCCCAGCCTTAGCCCTTGTTGACCACGGCGCTGGCGGCCGACTTGACCGGATCCTTCACCACCTTCTTCACATCCTTGCTGGTCTGCTTGATATCGTCGCGCGTCTCCTTGAGGCCATCTGTCTTGTTGTCAATCGCCTCGGCGGTGTTCTTCTTCACCTCTTTCACTTCTTTCTTGGCGTCCTTGGTCTTCTGCTCCACCAGCTTGTCGGTATCACAGCGTCCCTTGACCCCCAGGGTCGCGTTGAGGGCTTCGTTTTTGGCCGCTTTTTCGAGATTGCACTCGGCCTGCACGCCGGCAGACAGCAACCCCAGGGAAACAAACAGTATCCATGCACGCATGACAGCACCACTCTCTTTGATGGAAGAAACAGCAGCCAGCATATAACGCTGGTGGCCAAGCACAAGCACGAATACGAACGGAGCCCTTCATCATCAGGCCCAGGAAGAGGAGCCGACAGTTTCTGACCGATTTCGCCAAAAAAGATCTCCCCGGGCGCTCAACCAGCGCACGGGGTCATGTCATCAAACCATCATAAAAGTGTCACTTTGTCATATTTCTGTCATGGAGCCTTGCTTAAATGCGCCTGTCATCAACTACCCAAGACGGAACGACCGTCCCAAGAGGCTTTATGCAACACAATGACTCCTTGCCGCAGCAGACCGCGACCCGCGCCCTGTTCAACTGGATGAGTGTTATCGTACTGGTCTATCTGATCCTGGTCGCCGTCGGCGCCGTTTCTCATGGTTTCAAAGGCTTCTCCGGCGGTGCCGAGGGTGCCGCCCAGATCTTCGCGTTTGCCAACAACCCCTTCGTCGCCCTGCTGCTCGGCATTCTGGCCACTGCCCTGGTGCAATCCTCCAGCACAGTGACCTCCGTCATCGTCGGCCTAGTGGCTGGCGGCCTGCCCATCAGCATGGCCATCCCCATGGTCATGGGCGCCAACCTCGGCACCACCATCACCAACACCATCGTCTCCCTGGGCCATATCCGGGATCGGGCGGAGTTTCGCCGCGCCTTCGCCGCCGCCACCGTCCATGACTTCTTCAATCTCATGGCCGTGGCCATCTTCCTGCCCCTGGAGCTGATGTTCGGCCTGCTGCAAAAGAGCGCCGAGACCCTGGCCACCTTCTTCACCGGTTCCGCCGACATGTCGATGAAGGGGATGGATTTCATGAAACCGCTGACCGCCCCGGCCCAGCAGCTGATCGACAGCGCCGTCGCCTTCCTGCCGGGCAAGGGTGCCTCCATCGCCACCATCATCATCGGCATCCTGCTGATCCTGGGCTGCGTGACCTATCTGGGCAAGGTATTGCAACAGGTGCTGGTCGGCCGCGCCAAAGAGGTGCTGCACAAAGCGCTGGGTCGTGGCCCCATGAGCGGCATCGCCTCCGGTGCCCTGGTGACCATCATGGTGCAATCCTCCTCCACCACCACCAGCCTGATGATCCCGCTGGCCGGCGGTGGCGTGTTCAGCACCCGTCAGCTCTATCCCTTCACCCTGGGCGCCAATATCGGTACCACCATCACGGCCCTGCTGGCTGCCACTGCCATCAGCGGCGCCGGTGCCCAGCTGGCCCTGACCATCGCCCTGGTTCACGTGCTGTTCAATGTCTTCGCCGTCATCTTCATCTATGGCATCCCGGCCCTGCGCGGCCTGCCGGTGCGCGCCGCCGAGTGGCTGGCCCGGGTTGGTAGCGAGAACAAGCTGCTGGCACTGGGTTACGTGGCAGGTCTCTTCTTCGCCCTGCCCGCCCTGATGATGGTGGCCGCCAAGTAACGCTCATCATGAAGACGAGGGGGAGGAGCCTGGCGCCTCCCCCTTCTCATTTGCCTGTTCTGTCACATCCTGCCCCGCCCCGACTCGCCCTGACGCCCTGGCTGGGATAAGATGCCGCTCTCGTTCTCACAAGGGAAAATCGATGAAATTCATCCTGATCGCGCTGCTGGTTGCCGGTGTCGCCTACTACTTCTACACCAGCAGCAACAACAAAAAGCTGGCCGCGGAAAACGTGCGCATCGGCGCCGAGTTCCTCGCCGGCAACAAGGAAAACCCGCTGGTGACTACTACCGCCTCCGGTCTGCAGTACGAGGTGCTCACCAAGGGCAGCGGCACGGTTCACCCCACCGCCACCAGCAAGGTGAAGGTGCACTACGAGGGCAAACTGCTGGATGGCACCGTATTTGACAGCTCGGTGGCCCGTGGCGAGCCCATCGAGTTTGGCCTCAACCAGGTGATCCCGGGCTGGACCGAAGGGGTACAGCTGATGGTGGAAGGTGAGAAGACCCGCTTCTACATCCCCGCCAACCTGGCCTATGGCGATCGCGCGGCTGGCAAGATCCCGCCCGGCTCGGTACTCATTTTCGACGTGGAGCTGCTGGGCATCCAGTGACGCCTCCTCCAGGACCGATAACAAGCTGGCCCGTAGCAATCACATCACCGGCAAGATCCCACTGAGCAATTCTGTCCTGATCTTCGACGTGGAGCTGCCAGGCATCCAGTAACGCGTTCTTCAAGCCCGTCACGCACCAACAACAAGGCCAGCATCATGCTGGCCTTGTTGTGATGGAACGGTTGCGATGGGAAAGCCTCACTCCCCCTTGGCGATCCCCTCGCGGCGCGGATCGGCGGCGCCAAACCATCCCTCTTTGTTGCGCTCTACCCCCTGCAGGCCAGAAGTCTGCTCATTGAGCACCACCTCGTGCCCCCTCGCCTTCAGCCCCTCAACCACGGCATCCGGGGTGCGCCCCGCTTCCAGCTCGGTAGGACCGTTGCGACTGCCGAAGTTGGGCAGATTGATCGCCTGCTGCAAATTGAGCCCCCAATCCTGGGTCCCCAGCAGCGTCTTGCCCACGTAGTTGATGATGGCCGAGCCACCCGGGGAGCCCAGGCTCATCTCCAGCTCGCCGCTTGCCTTGTCAAACACCAGCAGGGGCGACATGGAGGAGCGCGGCCGCTTGCCGGGCTCCACCCGGTTAGCCACCGGCAGCCCGGCGGCATCCACCGAGGTGAAGGAGAAGTCGGTGAGCTGGTTGTTGAGCAGATAGCCGTTGACCATCTGGCGCGAGCCGAATCCATCCTCGATGGAGCTGGTCATGGCGATCGCCATGCCGCTCGGGTCGACGATGGAGATGTGGCTGGTCGACGGCAGCTCAGGGGTGGCATCGCGGCCCATGGCCAGCGCCTGAGGCGGCGAGCCCGGTTGAGCTATCCCCATGGAGCGCTCGCCGATAAGCCGCCCGCGCTCGGCCAGATAGCCTTTATCGAGCAGGCCGGCCAGCGGTACCGATACGAAACGGCTGTCGGCCACATACTGGTTGCGATCAGCGAAGGCGAGTCGCGCCGCCTCGCTGTAGAGATGGATGGCGTCAGCCGAGGCGGCAAGCCCCCCTGCCGGGGTGGTGACGGGTTTGAGGGCCGCCATATTGCGACTCTCCAGCATGCCGAAGATCTGGCCAAGCGCGATGGTGCCCGACGAGGGGGTCGGGAAGCCGCACACCTTGCTCTGGCGATAGTCAAAGCAGAGGCCGTCACTCACCCGGGCCCGGTAGCTGGCCAGATCGGCGGTGCTGAGCACTCCGGGATTGGTGGCATGACCGCGCACCTTGGCTACCATGGCATCGGCCAGCGGCCCCTGATAGAAGGCATCAGCCCCCTGATCTGCCAGCGTTTTCAGTACCTTGGCCAGCGCCGGGTTGGTCAGCCGTGTACCCGCCGGCTTGGGGCTGCCATCAGGCTGGTAGAAGTAGGCGCGCGCCTGTGGGTCTTTGGCGAGATAGGGATCTTTTGCCAGCTGGGTGACCAGGCGCGGGCTTATCACAAACCCCTGCTCCGCCAGGGTGATGGCCGGCGTGAACAGACTTGCCCAGGGCAGCTTGCCATAACGCTCGTGGGCCAGCGCCAGGGCACGCACAGTGCCGGGCGCCCCGACTGAGCGGCCGCCCACCACGCCATCGTAGAAGGCCATCGGCTGGCCATCTTTCATGAACAGCTGATCCGTGGCCGCAGCGGGGGCCGTCTCCCGGCCATCCACCGCGCTGACCTGGCTCCCATCCCACACCAACAGCAAGGAGCCGCCACCGATGCCGGAGGATTGCGGCTCCACCAGGGTCAATACCAATTGCACCGCGATGGCAGCATCCACGGCGCTGCCGCCCGCCTTGATGATCTGGTAGCCCGCATCCACCGCCAGCGGGTTGGCGGCAGCCACCATGAAGTCACGGCCCTGCCAACCCTGTTTCTCCTGCCAGCCGCTGGCCGCCTCCGGCGCGATCAGGGTCTGGGGTGGCGCAGCATAGTGAAAGCCCGGTTCGCTGGCACAGCCGGCCAGCAGGGCAATGGCGATGGCTAGCCCCAGGGGTTTGCGCAACATGACACTCTCCTTGTCTGTTTTATGACCATGAAGGACGACTATGTCACGATTGGCGCTGATGACTCAAGTTACCGAGCCAAATCAATACTTTACTCATTTATCAACAGATTGAGCCGACTCATGCGGTCATAAAAAAACCGCCCGTAGGCGGTTCTTGCTGACAAGGAGTGCATCAGATGGACTGCTCTTCCCCGCCCATGGCGGCAAACAGCGCCGGGATGAACTGGGCCAGCTCGGCGGTCACCAGGGCGAAGTCGGCGTCCAGACGGGCGGCCGGATCCTCGCTGGTGATGTCATCGTTTTGCTCGCGCAGCTCTTCGCTGAACTTGAGGCGCTTGATGGAGAGATCGTCCCCCAGCACGAAGCTGATGGTCTCGCCCCAGTTGAGGGCCAGCTTGGTCACCAGCTTGTCGTTGGCCAGGTGGTTCTTGATCTCGTCGGTCATCAGATCCTGCTGCTTGCAGCGGATGATGCCGCCGTGCTCCATGGCGCTGCGCAGCTCGGCTTCGTCCTCCAGGGTGAAGGAGGCCGGCAGATTGCCTTCGTTCAGCCACTCGGTCATGGTGATCTCGGGCGGGTTCTTCAGGGCCACCGGCACCACCGGCAGGGAACCGATGGACTTGCGCAAGAGAGCCAGCAGATCGTCCGCCTTCTTGGCGGAGCCCGCATCCACCACCATCAGGTTGTCGGCAGGGTTTATCCAGGCAAAGGTCTGGCTGGTGCGGCTAAAGGCGCGCGGCAGCAGGGTGTGGAGGATCTCCTCCTTGAGCGCTTCCTTCTCTTTCTTCTTGAGGGCACGCCCCTGCTCGAACTCGATCGCCTCTACCTTCTCCGCCAGCATCTCCTTGACCACGGTACCCGGCAGCATTTTCTCCTCCTTGCGGGCACAGATGAGGATGTGACCGGAGGCGCTGTGGGTCAGGGTGGAACCGAATTTGCCAAGGGGCTTGACCCACCCGAAACGGGACATGTCCTGACTGCCGCACGGGGTGAAGGCGCAGGCCTCAAGCTGAGTCTCCAGCTGATCCACGGTCAGGTCAAAGGGGCGGGTAAAGCGATAAATCTGCAGGTTTTTAAACCACATGGCGTCCTCGGTCTCTAGATTGTCCGGCGGGCATTGTACTAGAGAGGCGCTTTGTGATCAGCCAATCATTCTCGCTAAATAAAGGACGATCGACGTCACAGGGAGTCATGTTCGCCCCCGACTCGATCGGCAAACTCCCCTAGACTGCGAATGTTTGAATTGTTAACAAGGATCAAAGCATGTTGCGGCCGAGTAGCCCGAAAGACATGGAAGAGATCGTCGAAATCTGGCTGCTGGCCTCCCTGCAAGCACACGATTTCGTCGATGCCTCCTGCTGGTGGCAGGCCCAGGAGGAGTTGCGTTCCCGCTATCTGGATCGTGCCCGCATCTGGGTGTTTGAGGAGCGCGGCGACTTGCTTGGCTTTATCGCGCTGGTGGATGACTACCTGGCGGCCCTGTTCGTACGCCCCGACCGGCAAGGGCGCGGCGTGGGTCATGCCCTGTTGCAGGAGGCCAAACGCCAGGGGGCTTCGCTGTATGCCAGGGTGTTCGTGGAAAACGAGCCGGCGGTGCGCTTCTATCGCCGTCACGGCTTCATGATCGAGGGCGAGGAGTCCGATCCCTTTACCGGCCACCCGCAATACCGGATGCGCTGCATACCCGCTTGACGCCAAGCTGGTGGCCAGTTTCCCTTGAAAAAAGCGAGGGGGATCCTCATCTTGTCTCCATCGGGTGCCGCTGGCACCGTCCCAGGATCCGGGTTGCTTTCTCATGAAAATCCTCCATACCGCCGACTGGCACCTTGGCCATCAACTTCATGGCCATGACCGCCGTTTTGAACACGATGCCTTCCTCGACTGGCTGACCGACACCCTCAAGGCACGCCAGATAGACGCCCTGCTGGTCGCAGGCGATCTGTTCGATACCGCCAATCCCCCCGCCAGCGCCTGGCAGCAGCTCTACCGCTTTCTGGCGCGGCTGCGGGCCGAGATGCCCAACCTCGACATGGTGCTGATCGGGGGCAACCACGACTCCCCTTCCAAGCTTGATGCCCCCCACGAACTGCTGCGGGCATTCGATCTGCATCTGGTGGGCAGCATCAGCCGAGACAAGGATGGCCAGCTTGAGACCGATCGCCTGCTGGTGCCGCTGCACGACAACGAAGGCAAGGTGGCCGCCTGGTGCGCCGCCGTGCCGTTTCTGCGCAGCAGCGATCTGCGGGTCGAACCGCTGGCCGAGGGGCAGGACAGGCTTATCGAGGGGGTGCGTCAGATCTATGCAGAAGTGCTCGCCGAGGGGCGCAAGCGCTGCGAACAGGATCAGGCCCTGATCGCCATGGGCCATGCCTATCTGGCGGCGGGCCAGCTCTCGGAATTGTCGGAGCGACGGGTGCTTGGCGGCAACCAGCACGCCCTGCCCGCCGACATCTTCACCGGCGCCGACTACACGGCGCTGGGCCACCTGCATCTGGCCCAGCGCCCGGCTGAAGGCGTTCACTACAGCGGCTCGCCGCTGCCCCTATCGCTGACCGAGACCGGCTACCGCCATCAGGTACTTGAGGTGACACTGGAAGCCGGCCAGCTCACAGCGGTAGAGCCCATCCCGGTGCCCCGCAGCGTCGAGATGATCCGCCTGCCCCAAGGTTCCCTTGACGAGGCACTGGCCGCCATCGACGCGCTTGAGTTGCCAGATCGTCCGCAGGAGGCGCAACCCTTCCTCGAGGTGCGGCTACTGCTGCCCAAACCCGAGGCCCGTATCCGCGAGCGCATTCTGGCGGCGCTGGCGGGCAAGCCGGTGCGCCTCGCCCGTATCAACACCCAGTATCAGGGGTCGGGACAGGGGCTGGCCGATGGTCGTGAGCGGCGCAGGCTGGACGAACTCTCCCCCACCGAGGTGTTTCGCCTCTGTTATCAACGCCAGTTTGAAGGTGAGCCCGAGGTCGGGCTGGTTGCCTCGTTTGAAGAGATCCTGGAGCAGGTGAAGGAGGCCGGCGCATGAAAATTTTATCCCTGTCAGGTGAAAATCTGGCCAGTCTGACCGGCCCCTTCACCATCGACTTTACCAAAGGGGCCCTCGGCGCCACCGGACTGTTCGCCATCACTGGCAACACGGGGGCGGGCAAGAGCACCTTGCTCGACGCCATCTGTCTGGCGCTCTATGACGAGATGCCGCGCTTTGTCGCCAACCGCAAGAACGTAGCCGAAGTGGGCCGCGCGGACGACGAGGAGAAACTCAAGGCCAACGACGTGCGCGGCATCCTCAGTCGCGGCCACGCCAGCGGCTTTGCCGAGGTCCAGTTTCGCGGCTGTGACGGTCGCACCTGGCTGGCCCGCTGGGCGGTGCGCCGGGCCCGCAACCGCGCCGAGGGGCGCTTTCAGGCCCAGGAGCGCAGCCTGACCGACGTCGAGTCGGGCCAGGTCTTCTCTGGCAGCAAGCGGGAATTGCAAGAGCGCATCGACGAGCTGGTGGGGCTCTCCTGGGAGCAGTTTCGCCGTGCGGTGATCCTGCCCCAGGGGGAGTTTGCCGCCTTCCTCAAATCCGATGCCAATGAGCGCTCCGCCCTGCTCGAGCGGATGACGGGCACCGAACTCTACTCCGCCATCTCCATCCAGACCTATGAACGGGCGCGGGAAGAGCAGCAGAAGCTCACCGCCATCGCGCAGCGCCTCGGCGACGTGGCGCTGATGGACGAGGCGACTCGTGAAGCGTGGATCGCTCGCCAGCTCACCCTCTCCACCACCCTCAAGCACGAACAGCAGCAGCGCCAGCTGATGCAGGATCTGCGAGAGCTGGATGGCCGCATCGCCGCCCAGTTGCAGGGGTGCCGCGAGGGGGAAGAGGCGCTGACAGCCGCCCAACAGGCTCACGATGCCGCAGCCCCCGAGCGTGAGGAGTTTGCCCGGGCCGAGCAGGCCCAGGTGGCCCGCGCCGATCACGACGAGCTGGCGCGCCTCACCCTGGAGGTGCAGCAACAGGAGAAGGTGATCGCCGAGCTTGGGCCGGAGCTGGACCGCCTCGAGGAACAGGCCAGACAAAATGCGCTCCATGAGCAGCAGTTGCTGGCGGACAAGATTGCCGCCGAACGCGAGTGGGGCGCCCTGCAACCCGAGCTCAAGCGAGCGCAGGAGCTCGACACCCGGCTGCTGGAAAAACAGCAGCAGTTGCAGAAGATCCAGCAGGAGGGAAGCCAGGAGCGCGAGGTGCAGCTCACCCTGGAGCAGAGCTGGCAGGAGCTGAGCCAACAGGTAGCCGCCCTCAAGAGCCAGTATCAGCAGTGGGGCGCCTGGCTCGAAGAGCACAGGGAACTGGCTCCCCAGGCTCGCCAGTGGCAACCCCTGCTCACCGCGATGCAGGATTGGGCCGAGTATGCCGACAAGCTGCAACAATTGCTGACCCTGCGTGAGCACAAGGTGCGTGCGCTGCAGCAGTTGCAACACCAGCTGGAGCAAGGCGGGCAGGAGCGTGACTACTGGCGCCGCGAGCAGGAGCGGCTGCAAAAATTGCAGGACGACCTGCAGGAGGAGCAGTGGGAGAGCCGCCTTGCCAAGGCGCAGGAGCAGTGGCAGCTGCAGACAGAACAGCTGGGCCAGCTGCGTCAACTGCTGGATCTCGCCAACTATGGCCGCAACCACGGCGAACAGCACGATCGCCTGCAGCAAGAAATTTCCCAGCTGGAACAAACTCTGACCCGGCTCGCCAGCCAGGGCCAGGAGCTGGCCCCCGCCCTGGAACGGCTGGCGGTGCAACGGGACGAGGCGCGCCACGCCCTGGAGCAGGCCCGCGCCGTGGCGAGCTTCGAGCAGTATCGCCACGTGCTGAGCGATGGCACCCCCTGCCCCCTTTGCGGCGCCGAGGAGCACCCCTACAGCCAGAGTCAGCCCCAGGTGGCAGGGATCCTGGGTCAGCTGGCGGAGCGAGCTCGCAGCCTGGAGCTGGAGTGGGAGCGGCTCAACCATCAATACATTCAGTGCGAGAGCGAGCGTCAGGAGCTGGCCCGCCAGCTGACTGTGCGCCAACAACACTTGCCGGAGCTGGCGGCGAGCTCCGAGCAGCTGACCCAGCACTGGCAACAACTCGGTGGGGAGGCGCTGCTCGGCCACCCCTTGCCGCTGCGCCAGAGCCCGGCCGAATGGGAGCACCTGCTGGACACCCTACTCGGTCGTGGCCAGGCGCTGGAACAGGGGCTGGCCCAGAGCCAGCAGACCCTGCGTCAGGCCCAACAGGGGCTGCAGCAGTTGCAGAGCATTCGCCAGCAACTCAGCCAGCTGGCCACCCGCCATCAACAATTTGATCAGCAGTGGCAGGAGGCCGACCGCCAGCGCATCGCCTGGGAAGGGGAAGTGAAGGCGATGGGCGAGCAGGAGAGCACCCTGCGCCAGCGCCTCGAACAGGGGGCCAACCGGCTCGACGAGCAGATGGGCGGCCAACCCTGGCGCCAGTGGCTCGGCAGTCAGCAGTGGCGCGAGTGGCAGCAAACCTGCGAGGCCTATCTGCACGGCCAGAGCGAGTGGGAGCGACTGGCCGGCGAGATTGCCAGCCTGACCCCGACCCTGAGTGCCCAGGAGGCCCGCCTGCAGACCCAGCGCGAGCGGCTGCACAAGCTGGAGCGTGACTATAAGGAGCACGAACAGCAGCGCCAGGGATTGCTGGCGAGCCGTGCGGCCTGCCTGGAAGGTGAAGGGATCCCCCAGGTCGAGGCTCGCTGGCAGGCGCGGTTGCAGCTGGCCGCCAGCCAGCTCGACGAGGCAGCCGGCGCCGGGCGCACCCTGCGGGAGCGACTGACCGAGCTCAAGACCCGCCTCGCCCATGTGGAGCAGGAAAAGCAGGTGAGCAGCCGCCGCAAACGCGAAGTGTTGGGACGCTGGGCTGCCCACGCCACTACTCTCGGCATCGCCGAATATGATCTGCGCCGTCTGCTGGCTATCGGCCAGGAGGAACTCAAGGCCCGCCGCGCCGCCCTGCAGTCACTGGACGATGCCTTGGCCGAGGCCCGTACCCGCCTCATCGAACGGCAACGAGCGCTGGCACAGGAGCAGAGCAAGCGGGAGCGTTATCAGGAACATCACCCCGAGTTGGCCGCCCTCACCGAGCAGGCACTCGGCGAACGGCTGGCAGCGCTGGAGAACCAGTGTCGCACCCTTGATGAGCAGCTGTTCGAGTGCCGCAGCACCCTGGCTCAGGCGGAGGCCGCCGCCCTCAAGGCGGGCAGCCTGCAAGAGGTGTTGGCGAGCCAGCAGGCGGTGGCGGATCACTGGCAGCAATTGTGCGATCTCATCGGCCAGGCCAACGGTGCCAAGTTCCGCACCTTCGCCCAGAGCCTCACGCTCGAGCGCCTCCTGCTGGAGGCCAACGCCCAGCTCGGCGAGCTGTCACCCCGCTACCGGCTGGAGCGGGTGCCCGGCACCGATCTGGCGCTCCAGGTGGTGGATCTCGACATGGGGGACGAGGTGCGCTCGGTAGATTCCCTCTCCGGTGGCGAGAGCTTCCTGGTGTCACTGGCCCTGGCACTGGCCCTCTCCAGCCTGTCGTCACGCCAGACCCAGGTCGAGTCGCTCTTCATCGACGAGGGGTTCGGCACCCTGGATCCGGACAGCCTGGATCTGGCGCTGGCCAGCCTCGACTCCCTGCAGGCCGCCGGTCGCCAGATCGGGGTCATCTCCCATGTACAGACCCTGGTGGAGCGGCTCGGGGTGCAGGTGAGAGTCGAGGCTCTCGGCGGCGGAGAAAGCCGGGTGATCGTGCCCTGACTGGCACCGCTTGGTCCCATCGGTAGCGGGATTGCATAGCAAAAGGCCCCGCCAAATGGCGGGGCCTTGTCGTTCATACCCACCGCGAGCGCCTTAGTCGAAACGGTAGGCCCCCATATAAAGGCTGCCCAGATCCCAGCTTTCGTGCAACCGGGCAGGGCTCTCCCCTCTGGCGGCCCCCAGCGCCACAAACAGGGGGCGCAGGTGATCGTCGTGGGGATGGGACTCCACCGCCCCGGGGGCCAGCCGGCGATAGTCGAGCAGCGCCTGCTTGTCCCCTTGCGCCATCATCTGCTCGAGCCAGCGGACAAACTCCCGGGCCCAGGGGGCCGTGGGGGAGTGATCCGGTCCGAGTGCCCTCAGGTTGTGGGTGATGGCGCCGGAGGCAAGGATGCCGATCCCCTGCTCGCGCAGCCGGCCCAGCGCTTCCCCGAGCTGCCACAGCTGCGCCGGGGTGAAGTTCACGGGGATGGATACCTGCGCCAACGGGATCTCGCTGTCCGGGTCTATCAGCGACATGGGTGACCAGACCCCGTGGTCCAGCTCCCGCCGCACGGCACTGGCCTGCCATCCGGCCACCGCCAGCTCGTCACCCACGGCCTGCTGCAGCCAGGCCGGGCTACTGGCAGGCCAGCGCATATGGTAGAGCGGCTCGGGGAAGCCGTAGAAGTCGTACATCAGGGCCGGAGCCGGCTCGACGTTGAGCTCCAGCTCGCGGCTGAACCAGTGGGCGGAGATGACCACCAGCCCCTTGAGCTCCCCCAGTCGCAGGGAGCTCAGGAAGCGGGTGGCGGGGCGATCCCGCAGCACCAGATCCGGGGCGCCGTGGGAGATAAACCAGACAGGGGCAAGGGACATGACAGTCACTCCAACAAGGTATCGGGTGGCGCCATTCACAAGGAATAACGCCGTTGGAGTACATTATCTGCCCACCATTTCAGGTTAACAATCAGGTGAAATGGATAAGCACTGTTTACCAATTATTGATAATCACCGGGAGCTAAAACCACGCTTCACTCTTGCCGCTCTGCGGGCAAGTGAGCATTTCGTTTATCGGTACCCCTCTCCCCCACAACCAGGAGACGGCTGGCCAGCCTGGTGGCCACTTGCTGATCCTGCCATTCCCGCCAGCCCAGTGTCAGCGCACTTTCGTGCCGTGGCACTCCGCTTAGCCAGCCTTGATTGTCTGGCCAAAAGCGCGTTGGCAGCACCTGCATCACCAGCAGGCTGGCCCCTAGCAGAAACAGCCCTGGCCCCGCCCATCCACTGTTTTTCATCCCGAAACCCTTCAGATGCCGACGAATGAACTAACATTCTTGCCCATGCGGGTGACAGGATGGTGACACTGAGCAAGTTGTCATTTTACAACATTTGCTCCCGAATCGGCCGCCAAGACACAGATGGAAACACTTGTCCCCTGTCAGCTCAGACCAGTAGGTGTATACCCTGAAAAGTGACAATCAGGAAAACGTTATCCCTGAAAAGAAAACGTTATCTGGTCAAAACGTTGTTTCTGGATCATAAAAAGAATCCAAAAACTGGTGTATATTGCTCGGCGGAAACTCCTTAACCATGAAGACTGACATGAAAAAGACCAAAATCGTCTGCACCATCGGTCCCAAGACCGAATCCAAAGAAATGCTGGCCAAGATGCTGGATGCCGGCATGAACGTCATGCGCCTGAACTTCTCCCACGGTGACTACGAAGAGCACGGTACCCGTATCAGCAACCTGCGTGCCGTGATGGCCGAAACCGGCAAGCAAGCCGCCATCCTGCTGGACACCAAGGGTCCCGAAATCCGCACCATGAAGCTGGAAGGTGGCAACGATGTCGCTCTGGTCGCCGGCCAGACCTTCACCTTCACCACCGACCAGACCGTGGTTGGCAACAAGGACAAGGTCGCCGTGACCTATCCGGGTTTCGCCAACGACCTGCGCGTCGGCAACCGCATCCTGGTTGACGACGGCCTGATCGGTCTGGACGTCATCGAAATCACCGAGCGCGAAGTTGTCTGTAAAGTGCTGAACAACGGTGACCTGGGCGAGAACAAGGGTGTCAACCTGCCGGGCGTATCCATCAAGCTGCCGGCCCTGGCCGAGAAAGACAAGCGCGACCTGATCTTCGGTTGCGAGCAGGGCGTTGATTTCGTTGCGGCTTCTTTCATCCGCAAGAAAGAAGACGTACTGGAAATCCGTGAGCACCTGAAGGCCCACGGTGGCGAGAACATCCAGATCATCTCCAAGATCGAAAACCAGGAAGGCCTGGACAACTTCGACGACATCCTGGCTGTTTCCGACGGCATCATGGTTGCTCGTGGCGACATGGGTGTAGAGATCCCGGTTGAAGAGGTGATCTTCGCCCAGAAGATGATCATCGCCAAGTGCAACAAGGCCCGCAAAGTGGTCATCACTGCGACCCAGATGCTGGACTCCATGATCAAGAACCCGCGTCCGACCCGCGCCGAAGCCGGCGACGTGGCCAACGCCATCCTGGACGGTACCGATGCGGTCATGCTGTCCGGTGAGTCCGCCAAGGGTAAATACCCGCTGGAAGCCGTGACCATCATGGCCACCATCTGCGAGCGCACCGATGCCGTGATGCCGTCCAACCTGTCTGCGTCCAACGACAGCAACAAGCTGCGCATCACCGAAGCCGTGTGCAAGGGCGCGGTAGAGACCACCGAGAAGCTGGATGCCCCGCTGATCGTGGTTGCCACCGAAGGCGGCAAATCCGCCAAGGCCATCCGCAAGTACTTCCCGAAAGCCTGGATCCTGGCCATCACCACCAACAAGAAGACTGCTGCCCAGCTGGTACTGACCAAGGGTGTCATGACTCACGTGGTTGACAGCATCGCCTCTACCGACGATTTCTATCGCATCGGTAAAGAAGTGGCGCTGGAGAGCGGCATGGGTCAGAAGGGTGACGTGGTTGTCATGGTTTCCGGTGCTCTGGTACCGAGCGGCACCACCAACACCGCTTCTGTTCACGTACTGTAATCCGTACCGAACTGCTGAAAACGGCGCCTGCGGGCGCCGTTTTTTTTATCTCTCCCCCTGCTTCCCTGACAAACCCGATGATAGAATCCACGCGGTTTTAATTTAAGCGGGATATCCCCCGTACATCGAGTAATAACCCGGAAGTTTTATGCTCTCAATACGATTGAAAAGAGCCTCGGCCACCCTGCTGCCGCTGCTCTGTCTACTCGCCAGCCTCTGCACTGCGCAGGCCATGGCACAAGAGGTTCCCCAGCGCGCCAGCGTCCAGCGTGCCCTGGACAGCCTGGGTAAATCCGAGACCCTCACCGTCTCGCAACAAGCCGATCAGAAATTTCTGACCGACACCCTCAGCCTGCTCGACAGCATCGACAAGGAAGAGGCGAAGGCCAAGGCCCAGGCTCAGCGGATCCGGGCACTTCCGGCCGAGATCCGCGACATCGGCGCCAAACTCAACGCCCTGAACGAGGGCAAGAGTGCGGAGCAGATCAAGAGCGAATACGCCAGCATGAGCCTGAACGAGCTGGAGAGCCGCCAGCCCGATGTGCTGGCGAACATGCAAAACGCCCAGGAAGCCCTCGGTGCCATCGCCAGCCAGCTCACCAACCTGCAGACACTGCCGGAGCGCGCCCAGACCAGCATGAGCCGGGTCTACCTGCGCAGCCAGGAGATCCGCAGCCGCCTCAATACCGGCGAGGGTGTCAGCAGTGCCGAGAAGATGAAACTCAATACCGAGCTGGCACTGCTCGAGTTGCAGCTGGCCAATCTGCAGAAGGAGCTGGACAACCGTACCAGCATGCAGGATCTCGCGATAAAACAGCGCGACTACCAGAGCGCCCGTCTCGCCAGCGAAGAGCAAAAGCTGCAACTACTGCAGGAGCAGAGCAGCGCCAAGCGCCTGGGTGACACCGAGAAAACCGCCGAGCAGACCGGCGAGCTGGTGGCCACCGAAGACAGTCCGCTGGTGCAAAGAGAGCAGGAGATCAACCACCAGCTCAGCCAGCAGCTGATCAGCGCCACTACCAACCTCAACTCGCTGGTGCAGAAGAATCTGCAGGCCAAGAGCTGGCTGGAGCGCGGCACCCAGACCGAACGCAACCTCAATGAACAGGTGCAGATGCTCAAGGGCAATCTGCTGCTCTCGCGCATTCTCTATCAGCTCTACCAGCAGCTGGAGGCGGCACCGACCGTCGCCGTCAAGAACCTGGAAGAGCAGATTGCCGACCTGCATCTGGCCCAGTTCGAGCTGAGCCAGCAACGCGACCAGCTGTTCCAGAAGAACCAGTATCTGGACAACCTCATCGCCCAGAGCCCCGATCCCGTCACTGCCGAAGACAGGGCCAGCCTTTCCAAGCTGCTCGATACCCGCATCAATCTGCTGGATCAGCTCAACCGCCAGCTCGACAGCCAGCTCACCAATGCCATCAGCCTGCAGCTGACCCAGCAGCAGCTGAGCCGGGTCTATGCCTCGGTCGAGTTTACCCTGCAGCAACATATCTTCTGGGTAAGCAGCAACAAGCCCATCGACGGCAAGTGGTTCATCAGCTGGCCAGCCCAGGCCTTCAAGCAGGCCTCCGACTGGGTGCTGAAACCTGACTGGAAGGGTTGGGGTGAAATGGTACTGCCCATTTCGCTGCTCTCCCTTCCCCTGATGCTGGTCGCCGGTCTGCTGATCTGGAAGCGCCCGACCCTGATCGAGCGCCAGAAGAAGATCGCCAAGGATCTCGGCCGCTTCCGCCAGGACAGCCAGTGGCATACCCCGGCGGCCCTCTTATATACCGTGCTGGAGCGCCTGCCGGGCAGCCTGTTCATCCTCGCCATCGGCCTGCTGCTGACCTACTGTGGTCTGCTCACGCCCAAGCTTATCTTCCAGATCACCCTGAACCTCGCACTGGGTTATCTGGTGTTCAGCGTCTACCTCTCCGTGATGCGTCCGGGCGGCATCGCCGAAAGCCACTTCCGCATACCGAAAGCCGAGCTGCAGGCCAAGCGCAACAGCATGCACTATCTGTGGCTGCCGCTGCTGCCCCTCATCATGCTGTCGACCAAGGCGGTAGTTGAACCCTCCACCCTTGGCAACGACGTGATCGGCCAGGCGCTCACTCTGGCGCTACTGGGCCTGACCGCCTATCTGGTCTTCCCCATCTCCCGCGCCCGCATGAAGGGCGAGACGAGCATGCAGAAGTCCATAGTCGCCATGGCTCTGGCGCTGGCCCCCGTGGCCCTGATCATACTGGTCGGTCTGGGCTACTACTACACGGCATTGAAACTGACCGGTCGCCTGATCGAATCCTTCTACATGCTCATCCTCTGGAGCCTGGTCTATCGCACCGCCCTGCGTGGCCTCGAGCTGGCGGCCCGCCGCCTGGCCTACCGCCGTGCCGTGGCCAAGCGGGAGCACAAGGCCCAAGAAGATGCGGAAGGGGGAGAATCCATCGAAGAGCAGCCCATGGATCTGGAAGAGGTCAGCCAGCAGTCCCTGCGTCTGACTCGCACCGTGCTGCTACTGATCTTTGGCGTCGCCTTCTACTGGCTCTGGTCCGATCTGGTGGCGGTCTTCGCCTACCTCGACAGCATGGTGTTGTGGCATCGCAGTGAAGGGACTGGCGCCAATGCAGTGCTCTTCCCCATAAGCCTGAGCGACGTGTTGATCGGTTTCCTCCTGCTGGGGGGAGCCTGGTCGCTGGCCCGCAACCTGCCCGGTCTGCTGGAGGTGCTGGTGCTCTCCAAGCTGAACCTGGCCCAGGGCACCGCCTACGCCATCACCACCATGCTCAACTATGTGCTGATCGGTGTCGGTTCTCTGACCGCTCTCTCCATGATGGGCGTCCAGTGGGATAAGCTGCAGTGGGTAGCGGGTGGCCTGTCAGTCGGTATCGGTTTTGGCATGAAGGAGATCCTCTCCAACTTCGTCTCCGGCATCATCATCCTGTTCGAGCGCCCGGTGCGGATCGGTGACACCGTCACCATCGGCAGCTTCTCCGGCACCGTCTCCAGGATCCGCATTCGTGCTACCACCCTGACCGACTTCGACCGCAAGGAAGTGATCATCCCCAACCAGCAGTTGATGACCGAACGGCTGATCAACTGGTCCCTGAGTGACACCATCACCCGCGTCATCGTGCGGGTCGGGGTGGCCTATGGCTCCGATCTCGAGCTGACCCGTACCCTGCTGATGCAGGCAGCCATGGAGAACAGCCGGGTGCTCAAGGATCCGGAACCCATCGTCTTCTTCCTCACCTTTGGCGCCAGCACTCTGGATCACGAGCTGCGCTTCTTCGTGAGCGAACTGGGTGATCGCAACCCGGCCATCGATGAGCTGAACCGCAAGATCGATGCCCTGTTCCGCGAGAACGGCATCGAGATCGCCTTCAACCAGATGGATGTCTACATCAAGAACATGCAGGGAGAGGAGCAGAAGCTGGAGTCCCACTCCAGCCTGCCGCTTGCAGAGCCCGGCCAGCAGCCAGCCTGATAATTCTTGCCGGCCATCCGATGACAAAAGCCGCTCACCCTGTGAGCGGCTTTTTTATGCCTGCTACAAGGCAGAGGGGGGCCACGGCAAGACCCCTTCCCAGTGTTCTGCACAAGGGGACAACCCATAGCTACAATGAGCCAGCCAGATGCGCTACCTCCCTTGGTAGCCTTCTGCTCACCCTATCAGGGTGCCTACGCCTTCCAGCCGCTTATGGATATGATGGCCGTTGCCAACCGTAGACCATAGGCCGCTGAGCGCTCACGTAGAACGTAGAGCAGTTATCAGTGCGATCTCCGGTTTCACACTCATGGCCTGGCTGATGAAATAACGCACTTCTCCTGTGCTGAAAGCGCCCTGCACCATAGAACAGCGGCCATAAAAAAACCGAAGCACAAGGCTTCGGTTTTTTACTGCAGTGGCTGGCACAGGCCAGCGCTGCATTATTTCTTGATGCGGATAACCGGGGTCTCGCCCACAACAACGGCACCAGTCATCTTCACCAGCTCTTTGATCTCGTCCATGTTGGAGATGACCACAGGAGTCAGGGTAGATTTGGCTTTCGCTTCCAGCACAGCCAGATCGAACTCGATGATGGTGTCGCCACGCTTGACCTGTTGACCTTCCTGAGCGATACGGGTGAAACCTTCACCTTTCAGCTCAACGGTGTCGATACCGAAATGAACGAACAGCTCGATACCAGAGTCGGATTCCAGAGAGAACGCATGGTTGGTCTCGAAAATCTTGCCGATGGTACCGTCGCACGGAGCAACCATCTTGTTGCCAGCCGGCTTGATGGCAATACCGTCACCCACGATCTTCTCGGCGAAGACAACATCGGGCACATCTTCGATCGGCACGATTTCGCCTGACAGCGGAGCAAAGATTTCGATGCCACCGGTATCAGAGCTATCGTCGGAAACCAGTTTCTTCAGTTTATCAAACAGACCCATAGTAAAGCTCCTAGAGATGATTTGTCGCTGTTTGCAGCCGATCTTAGCAGACTGCCTTCTGCTTAATAAAGTTATCTACACAGGCTTCGATTTCTGCGGCAGTGGCGAAGCTCAGTGCTTGGTCAGCCATCGCCTTCACATCTTCGAAGTTGGTGTTGCGGATAAGCTTCTTGATACGCGGTACAGAGATGGCGCTCATGGAGAACTCATCCAGACCCATACCCAGCAGCAGCAGGGTGGCACGCTCGTCACCAGCCAGTTCACCACACATACCGGTCCACTTGCCTTCGGCGTGGGACGCATCGATAACCATCTTGATCAGGGTCAGGACGGAGGGTGACAGCGGGTTGTACATGGCGGAGATCATCTCGTTACCACGGTCGACAGCCAGGGTGTACTGGGTCAGGTCGTTGGTACCGATACTGAAGAAATCCACTTCCTTGGCCAGATGATGAGCCATGACGGCAGCAGCCGGGGTCTCGATCATGATACCCACTTCGATGGCTTCATCAAAGGCTTTGCCTTCGGCACGCAGTTCGGCCTTCAGCGTCTCTACGGTAGCTTTGAGGCTACGGAACTCTTCGACGGAGATGATCATCGGGAACATGATGCGCAGTTTGCCGAAGGCAGACGCACGCAGAATGGCCCGCAGCTGGGCGTTCATGATGTCGGCGCGATCGAAGAAGATACGCACGGCACGCCAGCCCAGGAAGGGGTTCATCTCTTTCGGGAAATTCATGTACGGCAGTTCTTTGTCGCCGCCGATGTCCATGGTACGCACGATGATCGGCTGATCCGGCATCGCTTCGGCCACTTCTTTGTAGGCTTTGAACTGCTCGTCTTCGGTCGGCAGCGCATCGCGATCCATGAACAGGAACTCGGTACGGTACAGACCCACGCCTTCGGCGCCATTACGGATGGCACCCTCGGTATCCTTCACAGTACCGATGTTGGCGCACACTTCGACCTGGTGACCATCCAGCGTGATGGCGGGCAGATCTTTGAGCTTGGCCAGCTCGTCCTTCTCGGCCTGGAACTGGGCCTGGATCTCTTTGAATTTGGCCAGTTGTTCGGCAGTCGGGTTGATCACGATCTGGTTGTTGATCGCATCCAGCACCAGCACGTCACCGTTCTTGACACGCTCGGTGATGTCGTTGGTACCTACGATGGCCGGCAGCTCCAGGGAGCGGGCCATGATGGAGGTGTGGGAGGTACGGCCACCGATGTCGGTGACGAAGCCCAGCACGTACTTCAGGTTGATTTGAGCGGTTTCGGACGGGGTCAGGTCTTTGGCGACCAGGATAACCTCTTCGTCGATGGTGCTCAGGTTGACAACGGCGATGCCCAGTACGTTCTTGACCAGACGGGTGCCGATGTCACGGAAATCGGTGGCGCGCTCACGCAAGTAGGGGTCGTCCAGCTCGGCCATCATCTTGGCGTACTGTTCGATAACCTCGTAAATCGCCTTGTCGGCGGAAGCCTTGTTGTCTTTGATGAAGGATTTGATATCCCCTTCCAGCTCCTCATCTTCGAGCAGCATGATGTGACCTTCGAAGATGGCCTCTTTTTCCTCACCGAAGGTACGACCGGCCATCTCTTTGATGGCTTCCAGCTGGGCAGCTGACTTGGTGCGAGCTTCGAGGAAACGGTTGATCTCGGCATCAATCTGATCGGCAGAAATCTTGCCTTGATTGATAACGATCTCATCTTCTTTCAGAAGAAGCGCCTTACCGAATGCGATACCGGGGGACGCAAGAATGCCAGATATCATAATCCTTCCTATTAAAACGACTGTGGGGGAGGAATAAAGCTGGATTACTCCAGCTCGTCCATCAGGGCAACCAGCTTCTCAACGGCTTGCTGAGCATCCGGACCTTCGGCCTGGATGGTCACGTTGGTGCCTTTGGTCAGGCCCAGAGTCTGCAGCTTGAACAGGCTCTTGGCGCTGGCGGACTTGCCACCGGAGACCACAGTGATCTCGCTTTGGAATTCTTTGGCTTCTTTCACGAACTGAGCTGCCGGACGGGTGTGCAGGCCGTTTTCAGCAGTAATAACAACAGACTTCTCGTACATGGTTTCACCCCATATTATTGATATTTTTTGATGGATTGAGCGTTTATCAAACGATTCGCCCCACCGTGTCAGTATGGATATGTTGTAAAGTAACGAAAGCAGACCCGCAATGGTTTAATCCAGGTCAAGTTTCTGTGCAGTAATCGGTTTGTTGGCCGGTGTTTTTCCATTATCCGGCTGAAAGCCGCATCAGGACTGGCCTGAAATTAATTTATAACGAAAAATAACACTTTGTTACTTTGTGATACCTAGCCATCAAAAACCGCGTGACGCCGCACAGGATATGAGATTTATCACAGAATGTCTGCTTTTTTTGTCGCGGCAACGCTTGTTATTTTACCCCAAAAAATAAGGGTCGAGTGACGCTCCCTCGCGTCACGGCCAAGTGCAGAGTCTAGTCCATAACAAAACGGCGCTCCGAGGAGCGCCGTTGTTTTGAAAAGATCCGTACATTTACTGCTGCAGTTCCTGCTCGGTGAACACCCCGGCAAACAGGGCGCTGGAGAGGTAACGCTCCGCTGCGCTCGGCAGGATGACGACGATGGTCTTGCCTTCAAACTCCGGCAGTTCGGCCAGACGGCTGGCTGCGACCACGGCGGCGCCCGAGCTTATCCCTGCCAGGATGCCCTCCTCTTCCATCAAACGGCGCGCCATCTCGATGGCCTCGTCGCTGGTCACCTGCTCGACTCTGTCCAGCAGGGTTAGATCCAGGTTGCCCGGAATGAAGCCGGCACCGATCCCCTGGATCTTGTGGGGGCCCGGTTTGATCTCTTCACCCGCCAGTTTCTGGCTGATGACGGGAGATTCGGCCGGCTCGACGGCCACGGAGACCACGGCCTTGCCTTTGGTCTGTTTCAGATAGCGGGAGACACCCGTGATGGTACCGCCGGTACCGACGCCAGCCACAAACACATCCACCTCACCATCGGTGGCGTCCCAGATCTCGGGGCCAGTGGTTTTTTCATGGATTTCCGGGTTGGCCGGGTTTTCAAATTGCTGCAGCAGGACATATTTGCCCGGCTCGGATTCTAGGATCTCGTTGGCCTTGGCGATGGCACCCTTCATGCCGAGCGGCCCCTCGGTCAGTATCAGGTTGGCACCGAGTGCCTTGAGCAGCTTGCGACGCTCCAGGCTCATGGTGGCCGGCATGGTCAGGGTGATGGGATAGCCACGAGCAGCGGCCACAAAGGCCAGAGCAATACCCGTGTTGCCGCTGGTGGGCTCGATGATCTCCTTGCCCTTGGTCAGCACGCCGCGCTTCTCGGCATCCCAGATGAGGTTGGCGCCGATCCGGCACTTGACGCTGAAGCTCGGGTTGCGACTCTCGATCTTGGCCAGCACGCGGCCCTTGGTAACACGGTTGAGACGAACCAGCGGGGTGTTGCCTATGGTCTGGCTGTTGTCCTCGAAAATTTTGCTCATGGTGCTATCCCTGTGTTTGTTAAGGCGATGAAACAAGATTACCCTGTGGTTTCTGAATGAGAAGTGACGAATCGTTATAACAATATGTTATTACAACATATAGAGCTTATTCTCTCACTGAGTCCCGCCATCACCACGGGCCTCCCCTCGTCAAAGGATCGGACGCTATGGGATTTTCAGGAAGCAGCCACTATCTTGCCTCTGATGCACTGAGCATGGCGGTCAATGCCGCCATCGTGCTGGAGAAACCGCTGCTCATCAAAGGCGAGCCGGGCACCGGCAAGACGGTACTGGCCGAGGCGGTCGCCGACCATCTGGGCACTGAACTTATCGCCTGGCATATCAAGTCCACTACCAAGGCCCAGCAGGGGCTCTACGAATACGATGCGGTGGCCCGGCTGCGGGACTCCCAGCTCGGCGATCCGAACGTCGCCAACATCGACCACTACATTCGTCGCGGCAAGCTGTGGCAGGCCTTTACCGCCGACCAGCGCCCCGTGCTGCTCATCGACGAGATCGACAAGGCAGACATCGAGTTTCCCAACGATCTGCTGCTGGAGCTGGATCGCATGGAGTTCGACGTCTACGAGACCAGCGAGCGCGTCAGGGCCCGCCAGCGCCCCGTGGTCATCATCACCTCCAACAACGAAAAGGAGCTGCCGGATGCCTTCCTGCGCCGCTGCTTCTTTCACTACATTCGCTTCCCCGACAAGGCCGAGATGCAGGCCATCGTCAGGCTGCACTACCCGACCCTGAAGGATGCGCTGCTGGATGAGGCCATGGCGCTCTTCTTCGAGCTGCGGGATGTGGAGGGACTGCGCAAGAAACCCTCCACCTCGGAGCTGCTGGACTGGATCCGGCTGCTCTTGGCCGACGATATCGCCCCGGAGGCAATGCGCACCCGCGAGCCCGGCAAGCTGGTGCCCGCTCTCTATGGCGCCCTGCTCAAGACAGAGCAGGATCTGCATCTCTTTGAGAAGCTCGCCTTCCTGGCCCGCCGTGGTAGCTAGATGCTGATCGATTTTTTTACCCACCTGCGCCGCCACAAGCTTCCCTGCAGCCTGCGTGAACTGCTTGACCTGCACGCCGCCCTGGGGGCTCGCCTGGCCAGCGTCGACATGGATGACTTCTATTTGCTTGCCCGCACCCTGCTGGTGAAAGACGAGGCCCATTTCGATCGCTTCGATCGCGCCTTCGCCGAATACTACGACGGCCTGCAGACCACTCCCCTGTTGCCCGAAGCGCTACCCGACGACTGGCTGCGCAAGGAGTTCGAACGGCTGCTGAGCCCCGAGGAGAAGGCGTTGCTCAAGTCCCTCGGCGGACTCGACCAGCTGCTGGAGACCCTCAGCCAGCGTCTGGCGGAACAAAAGGAACGTCACGCCGGCGGCAACAAGTGGGTCGGCACCGGCGGCGGCAGCCCGTTTGGCCACGGCGGTTTTCACCCGGAAGGGATCCGCATGGGGGGAGAGGGACAGTACAGCCGGGCGGTCAAGGTGTGGGAGGCGCGCCACTACCGCAACTTCAGCGACGATTCGCCTTTGGGCCAACGGGCCATCCAACTGGCGCTGCGCAAACTCAGGCGCTGGGTGCGCCAGGGCAGCCCCGACGAGCTGGATCTCGACGACACCATCCAGAGCACGGCCAGGCAAGGCTGGCTCGATGTGAAGCTGCGCCCCGAGCGTCACAACGGGGTCAAGCTCTTGGTCTTTTTCGACGTGGGGGGCTCCATGGATGCCCACGTGGCCGAGGTGCAACGGCTCTTTTCCGCCCTACGCCACGAGTTCAAGCACCTGGAGTACTTCTATTTTCACAACTGCCTCTACGATTTTGTCTGGCAGGACAACGCCCGCAGGCACGAGGAGCGCTTCGACACCCTGCGGCTGCTGCGCACCTATGGCAGCGACTACCGGGTGATCCTGGTGGGGGATGCCACCATGGGTCCCTACGAAATAACCTGGCCCGGCGGCAGTGTCGAACAGTGGAACGAGGAGCCCGGCCAGGTATGGCTCGCCCGCCTGCAGCAGCATTTTCCCAAGCTGGTGTGGATCAACCCCACCCCGCGCCGGGAGTGGCTCTGGCACCCCTCCATCAAGCTAATGAACGAATTGATCGGCGGGCGCATGCACCCGCTGACCCTGGCCGGTCTCACCCAAGCTATCGACCAGCTGTAATGAACCTCTCTACCCGAACGGACAACAAGCCGGGAGTGCACCCGGCGAGGAGCAAAGATGACCCCTATCGTGATCAGTGGCTCAGGCCTCTATACCCCACCCTTTGCCGTCAGCAATGAAGAGCTGGTGGCCGCCTTCAACCAGTATGTGGATCTCTACAACGAGGAGAATGCCTCCGCCATCGACGCCGGCCAGCTGCCCGCCAAACAGCATTCGAGCAGCGAATTCATCGAGAAGGCCTCCGGCATCAAGAGCCGCTATCTGGTGAGCAAGGAAGGTGTGCTGGATCCCGACATTATGCAGCCATTGATGGCGGAGCGCCCCGATGACAAGCCCTCCATCATGGTGGAGATGGCGGTGGCTGCCGCCGAGCAGGCGCTGATCGCCGCCGGACGCGAGCCGGGGGAGATCGATCTGGTCATCGTCGCTGCCTCCAATATGCCGCGCCCCTACCCGGCGCTGGCCATCGAGCTGCAACACTATCTGGGGGCGAGCGGCATGGCCTTTGACATGAACGTGGCCTGCTCCTCCGCCACCTTCGGCATCAAGACGGCGGCGGATCTGCTGGCGGCAGGCACAGCCAAACTGGCGCTGGTGGTCAACCCGGAGATCTGCTCGGGCCACCTCAACTTTCGCGACAGAGACAGCCATTTTATCTTCGGCGACGCCTGCACCGCCGTGCTGCTGGAACGGGAGACCGATTGCAAGGTGGCCAACCCCTGGCAACTGGTGGCCAGCAAGCTGATGACCCAGTACTCCAACAACATCCGCAACAACTTCGGCTTTTTAAACCGGCTGAGCCCACGCACCCGCTACGGCGATGACAAGCTGTTTCGCCAGCAGGGGCGCAAGGTGTTCAAGGAGGTGCTGCCCATGGTGTGCGACCTGATCGCCGACCAGCTGGACGAGCAGGGTTGGAGGGCGGATGCCTTGAACCGGCTCTGGCTTCATCAGGCCAACCTCGCCATGAACCAGTTCATCGCCCGCAAGCTGCTGGGGCACGATGCCAGCCAGCAGGAGGCCCCGGTGATCCTCGACAGTTACGGCAATACCAGCTCTGCTGGTTCCATTATCGCGTTCCATCTGTACAATCGCGACCTTCCTTCGGGGGCCTGCGGCGTGCTTTGCTCATTCGGAGCCGGTTATTCCATCGGCAGCCTGCTGCTGCGGCGCCTGTAAAAAGGGGCCTGGCCCCTCATAACAATCATCCGTTGTTTGGGCGACATTATGCAGAAGATCACGGGGCGCTGTGCCCTTCACTATGGCGTGACACTGTCACTCTTTTGTCTCTACGGGCTGCAGGTCTGCCCGTTTCTCGAGAGCCTGACCCTGCCCCAGCTGGTCATGCCCACCCTGGTGGCCTTCACCTTCATGTTCGTCATGCGCAGCTGGCTGCTGCCACGCAGCCGCCTCACCGCCCGGGGGCTGGGCGGTTTCGGGCTCGAGGTCGGCTTCTTCCTGCTGGGCGCCCTGATGATCTCCACCTACAACGCCCTGGTGCACACCTTCCCACTGGAGAGTCATCTCAAGATCCTGCTGGGCATGACGACCTTGGGCTTTCTAGTGGCGGCGGACCTGACCCTGGCCCGGGACTGGCTCAGTGCCAAACAGCGGGAACAGCAGGGCGCCTTCGCCCTGAGTCATCCGTTGGCGATGCCGGTTTCGCGCAAACTCTCCCTGTTTGCCCTGGCGACCCTGACCCTGTTGGGAGCCGTCTTCTTCCTGCTGTTCAACAAGGATCTGGAGTGGCTGATCACGGTCGGGGAGACCTTGCCGCACCTCGCAGCCCAGCACTACATACTGCTGGAAATAGCCTTCGTGATGGCGGTGACTTTCGGCTATCTCTCCCTGATCATTCACGGCTATGGCCGCAACCTCTCCCTGACCCTGATGCACCAGACCCGCACCATGGCCAGGGTGCAGTGCGGCGATCTCAATGCCCGGGTGCCGGTTATCCGGGATGATGAGTTCGGTCTGATTGCCGCCAGCACCAATCAGATGATCGGGGAGCTGAAAGCGCGCCATGACGAGCTGCACCTGACCCGGGATGTGGCCATCCTGGGGCTCGCCTCCCTCGCGGAGACCCGGGACAACGAGACCGGCGCCCATATCATCCGTACCCAGCACTACGTCAAGGTGCTGGCCGAATACCTGAGCCATCACGAACGGGCCCGCTACCCGCTGGACGACGCCACCATCGATCTGCTGTTCAAGTCGGCCCCCCTGCACGATGTGGGCAAGGTGGGCATTCCCGATGCCATCCTGCTCAAGCCGGGCAAGCTGACTGACGAGGAGTTCGCCATCATGAAGCGCCACCCCCAGATAGGCGCCGATGCCCTGGCGAGCGCCGAGGCCCAGCTCGGCTCCAACTCCTTCCTGCACCTGGCGCGGGAAATTGCCCTCACCCATCACGAGAAGTGGGATGGCAGCGGTTATCCGAGCGGCCTGGTCGGCGAGGCGATCCCCCTCTCCGGCCGACTGATGGCAGTGGCGGATGTCTACGACGCCCTCATCTCGAAGCGGGTCTACAAGCCCGCCTTCAGCCATGAGGAGGCGAAGGCGATCATCGTCCGGGGCCGCGGCAGCCATTTCGATCCTGCCATCGTCGATGCTTTCCTCGCCTGTGAGGCAAATTTCCAGCAGATTGCCGCCCGCTTTCAGGACAGTCACTGACAAAGGGGCCGCCAACATGGCGGCCCTCCCCTCAAGCGTCATTCCCCTTTCGCAGCCGCCATAATCCCCTTCATTCACTACGGTTGATGGCCCTCAGAGGCGCGCTAACGTTTTCCTCCCTCACACACAACCAGCTGATAAATATATTATTTTTAAATAATGTGTCATTTTTTGGTCATTTGGACCCGAGAATTATGGAACCTGGATCACAAGGCGATATAAAAGTGACGATATGGGGCCGAAGGAGCCAATCATGACTGCCAATCAGAGCCAGGTTTGTTATCATCCCTGAATCTTTATCACCTGCCGCCGGTCACAAAAGAATACCCATGTACACACAGTTCTTCGGCCTCTCGGAACCTCCGTTCTCCATTTCCCCCAATCCAAAGTACCTCTATATGAGTGAACGCCACGGCGAAGCCCTGGCTCACCTCACCTACGGATTGCAGGATGGGGGCGGCTTCGTGCTGCTGACCGGCGAGGTGGGTACCGGCAAGACCACAGTCTCCCGCTGCCTGTTGCAACAGCTGCCGGAGGAAACCGAGATCGCCTACATCCTCAACCCCTCCCTGACCGAACGGGATCTGCTGGCCGCCATCTGCGACGAGTTCCAGCTTGCCTATGGGGAAGAGGCCGGGATCAAGGCGTTATTCGACCTCATTCGCGATCACCTGCTGGCCAACCTGGCGGCGGGCAAGCGCAGCGTGGTACTGGTGGACGAGGCGCAGCACCTGCTGCCCGGTGTGCTGGAGCAGCTGCGCCTGCTGACCAACCTCGAAACCGACGACAAGAAGCTGTTGCAGGTGGTGTTGATAGGCCAGCCGGAGCTGCAGCAGATGCTGCGTCAGCCCCTGCTGCGCCAGCTGGCCCAGCGCATCACCGCCCGTTACCACCTGTTGCCGCTCTCCGCCACTGACGTGGATGCCTACGTCAGGTTCCGCCTGCAGGTGGCCGGTTGCGTGCAGCCCATCTTTACCCCGGGTGCGGTCCAGACCCTGCATCGCCTGAGCGGCGGCGTGCCCCGCCTCATCAACCTCATCTGCGATCGTGCCCTGATCGCCGCCTTCGCCCGCGCCAGCTACAAGGTCGCCCCTGCCGACATCAGCCAGGCGGCCTTCGAGGTGACCGGTGTACGGGACGAAGGGAGCTGGCTCTCGGGGCTGACCGTGACCCTGGCCGGCGCCCTGCTGGTGGCTGCCGGCTGGTGGGGCTGGCAATTTTTCGGCGTTTTTCCCGAACGCCCAGTGGTCAAGGTCGAGGTGCCAGTCACCATAGACGAGACCGCCGAGCAGCAGGAGCAGCTGACCGAGGCAATCAACCAGGCGCTCGATCCCGACAGCGCTATGCAGAATCTCTACCGGGTATGGGGATATGAACCCGAACTGGACGACGCCACCTGTGCCAATGCCCCCCGTGCCGGCCTGCGCTGCCAGGAGGGGGAAGCAAGCCTCGAGGAGCTGCGCGCCCTGCAGCACCCCGCCATGATCACCCTGACCGACGAGACCGGCGGGATCTACTACGCCACCCTGGTGACCCTGGGTCCCAAGCAGGCCAGCCTGATGATCGGCGATCAGAGCTGGGAGGTAGAGCGCCAGTGGCTCCAGGATAACTGGGGCGGCAGCTACACCCTGTTGTGGCGCATGCCCAAGGGTGGCGTGGGCCTCATCAGCAGCAACGCTGGCCAATCCCAGCTCCAGTGGCTCGACAACGCCCTGAGCCGCGCTCTGCAGCAACCGGAACGCAAGGTGCGCCGCTTCGATGGCGAGCTCAAGCAAAAACTGCAGCAGTTCCAGCGGGATCAGGGGCTGACCCCGGACGGCATCGCCGGCAGCAATACCCTGCTGCGTCTCAACGCCCTCTCCGGCGAGCCCATGCCCAGACTGGAGGAGGCCTCCTGATGTCTACCCTGCTCAAGGCGCTGCGCCGCGCCGAACAACCGGCCATCCCGGCCCATATCCCCGCCATGGGGCTGCCGCTACCCCGGGAGGAGGAGCGTCACCCTCGCCGCATCGGCTGGCTGCTCGCACCGCTGGCCCTGCTGCTGGGCGCCGGCGCCAACTATGGCTGGCACCTGCTGCACAACCGCCCCATCGAGGAGAAGGTCGAGGTAAAGGAGGTGGTCAGGCCCCCCTTCGTGCGAGTCGAGCCCAAGGCGATGATCACCCGACCACTGCCGCCTCCCTTGCCGGAGCCCGTGGTGCAGCAACCCAGGGTGGTGGCTAAAAATAGCAACCCGGCCCCGAGTCTGGCCGAACAGTTGCTGCGCGCCCTCAATGAGACACCGCTGCAGGAACCCCGGGCCAGCGGGCCAGCGGTCGCTCCGAGCCAACTGATGAGCCTGAATGCGGCGCCGCCCGCGGTGCGCCAGCAGGTGCCGCCGCTGATGTACGGCTCCCATGTCTTCTCCTCCAACCCGGCCAAACGCACCGTGCTGCTCAATGGCCGTGAATACCGGGAGGGAAGTGACCTGGCGCCCGGCGTGCGCCTCGCCGCCATCGCGCAGGAGTACATAGTGCTGGATGTGGGCGGGCAGAGCGTCACCCTCAAGGCACTGCAGGACTGGCATGGTTAGCAGGGTGATGAAGCAAACCGTTCACCCCGGGTCGCGGGTCTGTGATATGAAGAGGATGCCAAACGGGTCACAACTGACAACCCCTGACGCCTGGCGTACAAGTGGCGCCGTGTCTCCTTGCGACGAAATGATTAAATACTCACCTGTATGCATACGCCTGTTGTGTCATGCAAACGGGCCGTTCACAATACGCAACCACACCGGAACCTGGAAGTGATTGATTAATATGACGCTACGATTCAGGGACGACATGTTTACCAGGCTGCTGGTCCAGTGCCGGCGCCTCCCCATGACCAGGATTGCCCAGCTGGTATTCCTGGTGCTGCTGCTCATGCTGGCCCAGCAGAGTGCCAGCCTGACCTGGCGTTTGCTCACCCTGGCAAGCCCCCAGCAGAGCGAACCCTGGCAACCGGCCATGGCCGCCACTGCCAGACCGGACAGCCCGCGCATCGAGCTCGATGACATCAGCCGGCTGGCTCTCTTTGGCAAGCCCCTGCCCAGGGCGCAGGACAACACTGCCGTGGCCGCCAATGCCCCCCGAACCCAACTCAATGCCCAGCTCAACGGCGTGCTGGCGAGCTCGGATCCGGCCAGATCGATCGCCATCATCGCCATCTCCGGGCGCCAGAACTCCTACGGTGTCGGGGATATGATCGACGGCACCCAGGCCAAGATCCGCCAGATCTTTGCCGATCGGGTCATCATCGCCCACAACGGCCGTGACGAGACCCTGATGCTGGACGGGGAAGAGTACGGCAAGCCGCTGCCGACCCCGGAGAAACCGGGCAGCACCCTCACCGACCTGCGCCAGGAGCTGATGGCCAACCCGGGCAAGATCACCGATTACCTCAATGTTTCACCGGTGCAGGTGGATGGCCGGATGACGGGCTATCGCCTCAATCCGGGCAGCAATCCGGCCCTCTTCAACCAGAGCGGACTGCAGGCCAATGATCTGGCCATCGCCATCAACGGACTGGATTTACGGGACAACATGCAAGCCATGCAGGCGATGCAACAGATGGCTGGCGCCACGGAAATGACGGTAACCATAGAGCGTCAGGGCGAACAGCTCGACGTCTATGTGAGCCTGGCAGAATAATAATTTTGGAGTCGTACCAAGAATGAGCACTAAAGGGAAAGGCTGGCGTCTGGCTACCATGGCCGCGGCACTGATGATGGCAGGCAGTGCCTGGGCCACCGAATACGCGGCCAGTTTCAAAAACGTCGAAATCGAAGAGTTCATCAACACGGTGAGCAAGAACCTCAACCGGACCGTCATCATAGAGCCGTCGGTGCGGGGCAAGATCAACGTGCGCAGCTATGACCTGCTCAACGAGGATCAGTACTACCAGTTCTTCCTGAGCGTGCTCGACGTCTACGGCTTTGCCGTGGTCCCCATGGACAACGGCGTGCTCAAGGTGCTGCGCTCGCGGGATGCCAAGACCTCCGCCATTCCGGTGGTGGATGGCAACAACCCGGGCTCCGGCGACGAAATGGTGACCCGGGTGGTGCCGGTGCGCAACGTCTCGGTGCGCGAACTCGCCCCCCTGCTGCGCCAGCTCAACGACAACGCCGGCGGCGGTAACGTGGTCCATTACGACCCGTCCAACGTGCTGCTCATCACCGGTCGCGCCGCCGTGGTCAATCGCCTGGTGGAAGTGGTCAACCGGGTTGACCGCGCCGGGGATCAGGAAGTCGACATCATCAAGCTGAAATACGCCTCCGCCGGCGAAATGGTGCGCCTGGTGACCAACCTCAACAAGGATGGCAACCCACAGGGAAGCACCGCCAGCCTGCTGCTGAGCCCCAAGGTGGTGGCCGATGAGCGCACCAACTCGGTGGTGGTCAGCGGCGAACCCAAGGCGCGCGCCCGCATCATCCAGATGGTGCGCCAGCTTGATCGGGATCTCCAGAGCCAGGGCAACACCCGGGTCTTCTACCTCAAATATGGCAAGGCCAAGGATATGGTCGAGGTGCTCAAGGGGGTCAGCTCCAGTATCGAGGCCGACAAGAAGGGGGGCACGGCGGCCACCACGGGGGGCGCCAGCATCGGCGGTGGCAAGCTTGCCATCTCCGCCGACGAGACCACCAATGCCCTGGTCATCACCGCTCAGCCTGACGTGATGGCGGAGCTCGAGCAGGTGATCGCCAAGCTCGATATCCGCCGTGCCCAGGTGCTGGTCGAAGCCATCATCGTCGAGATGCTGGATGGCGATGGCCTCAACCTCGGGGTCCAGTGGGGCAACGCCAATGGCGGTGGCACCCAGTTCACCAATACAGGAGTCGGACTCGGCTCTGCCATCATCGCGGGCAAGGATTACAAGGACAACGGCAACACCGACGGCCTTGGCAACCTGCTGAGCGGCTTCAACGGCATGGCCGCCGGCTTCTACCATGGCGACTGGGCCATGCTGGCCACGGCGCTCGCCTCCAACACCAAGAGCGATATTCTCTCCACCCCGAGCATAGTCACCATGGACAACAAGGAGGCGTCGTTCAACGTGGGTCAGGAGGTACCGGTCCAGACTGGGTCGCAAAGCTCCACCTCGGGCGACAACATCTTCAACACCATAGAGCGCAAGACTGTGGGCACCAAGCTGGTGGTCACTCCCCAGATCAACGAGGGGGATTCGGTGCTGCTCACCATAGAGCAGGAGGTCTCCAGCGTGGCCAAGGCGCAGGCCTCGGGCACCGCAGAGCTCGGACCCACCTTCGATACCCGTACCGTGAAAAACGCCGTGCTGGTGAAAAGTGGCGAGACAGTGGTGCTGGGCGGCCTGATGGACGAACAGACCAAGGAGGAGATCTCCAAGGTGCCGGTGCTGGGGGATATCCCCGTGCTGGGCTACCTGTTCCGCTCCACCGCCAATACGACCTCCAAGCGCAACCTGATGGTCTTTATCCGGCCGACCATACTGCGTGATGCCAATGTCTACTCCGGCATCTCCAACAACAAGTACTCCCTGTTCCGCGCCGAGCAGCTGGAGGCCGCCGCTCAGGATGCCTACCTCACCTCGCCCAAGCGCCAGGTGCTGCCGGAATACGGTCAGGATGTAATGGTCTCCCCCGAGGTGAAAAAGCAGCTCCAGCAGATGCAGCTTCGCCAGCAAAGCACGGTCGAGAGCATCACTCCCTTTGTGCAGAGCAAGCCCTGATGAACGCCTACCAGCTGGACGACAGCGAACTGCCGCCGCCACTGCCCGAACTGCCCTTTGCGTTTGCCCGCAACTTCGGGGTGATCCTCACCGAGCGTGATGGCGCCCCCCTGCTGCAGTGCCGTCAGGGGGTCACACCGCAGGCCCTGCTCGAGGTGCGTCGGGTCGCCGGCGTCCCCTTCACGGTGGAGATGCTCGATGGCGACGCCTTCGAAGAGCTGCTGATGGCCCACTACCAGCGCGACTCCTCCGAGGCGCGCCAGCTGATGGAAGATCTCGGCAACGAGATGGACTTCTTCACTCTCGCCGAAGAGCTGCCCCAGAGCGAGGATCTGCTGGATGCCGATGACGACGCCCCCATCATCCGCCTCATCAACGCCATGCTGAGCGAGGCGATCAAAGAGGAGGCATCGGACATCCATATCGAGACCTTCGAGCGCGCCCTGGTCATTCGTTTTCGCATCGATGGGGTGCTGCGGGAGATCCTGCGCCCCCATCGCAAGCTCGCCTCCTTGCTGGTATCACGCATCAAGGTGATGTCGCGCATGGACATCGCCGAGAAGCGGGTGCCCCAGGATGGCCGCATCTCCCTGCGCATCGGCGGGCGCGCCGTCGACGTGCGGGTCTCCACCATGCCGTCAAGCTATGGCGAGCGGGTGGTATTGCGTCTGCTCGACAAAAACACCATCCGCCTCGAGCTCAAGCAGCTCGGCATGACCCAGCGCAACCGCACCATCATCAGCGAGCTCATCAGAAAGCCCCACGGCATTATCCTGGTGACCGGCCCGACCGGCTCGGGCAAGTCCACCACCCTGTATGCGGCGCTCTCCGAAATCAACTCGCGGGATCGCAACATCCTCACGGTGGAAGACCCCATCGAATATGACCTGGAAGGGGTCGGCCAGACTCAGGTCAACAGCAAGGTGGACATGACCTTCGCCCGCGGCCTGCGCGCCATATTGCGTCAGGATCCGGACGTGGTGATGGTAGGGGAAATCCGCGATCTGGAGACCGCCCAGATCGCGGTGCAGGCATCCCTGACCGGTCACCTGGTGATGTCGACCCTGCACACCAACACCGCCATCGGCGCCATCACCCGGATGCGGGACATGGGGATCGAGCCCTTCCTGCTCTCTTCATCCTTGCTGGCAGTGCTGGCCCAGCGCCTGGTGCGCACCCTCTGCCCGGATTGTCGCGCCCCGCGCCCGGTCACCGAGCAGGAGCGCCTCGCCATGGGTATCGAACTGACCGCCGATCAGCAGATCTGGCATCCGATGGGCTGCGAGCAGTGCAACCACACCGGCTATCGCGGCCGTACCGGCATCCACGAGCTGGTGGTGGTGGACGAAGCAGTGCGCGAGGCCATTCACGGCGCCAGTGGCGAGATGGCCATCGAGCGCCTCATCCGCGAGCACACTCCCAGCATCCGCCGCGACGGCATCGACAAGGTGCTCAAGGGGCAGACCAGCCTGGAAGAGGTGCTGCGCGTGACCCGGGAAGATTGAGATGGCGGCATTCGAATACAAGGCACTCGACAACCGGGGACGCAGCAAGAGCGGCGTGCTGGAGGGGGATTCCGCCCGCCAGGTGCGCCAGCTGCTGCGTGAACAGGGACTCACCCCGCTGGAGGTGAACGAGACCACCGAGAAGGCAAAACGGGAGGCGACCCGCTTCGCCCTGTTTCGCCGCGGTGCCAGCACCGCCGAGCTGGCCCTCATCACCCGCCAGCTGGCAACCCTGGTGGGCGCCGGCCTCACCATCGAAGAGGCCCTCAAGGCGGTCGCCGAACAGTGCGAGAAGGCCCATCTGCGCAGCCTGGTGGCGACAGTGCGCAGCAAGGTGGTGGAGGGGTATTCGCTGGCCGACTCCCTGGGGGCCTTCCCTCATGTGTTCGATCAGCTGTTTCGCTCCATGGTGGCGGCCGGCGAGAAGTCCGGTCACCTGGAGAAGGTGCTCAACCGCCTGGCCGACTATACCGAGCAGCGCCAGCACATGCGCACCAAGCTGCTGCAGGCGATGATCTACCCCATCGTTCTCACCTGCGTGGCCATCGGTGTCATCTCCATTCTGCTCACCGCCGTGGTACCCAAGGTGGTGGCCCAGTTCGAGCACATGGGCCAGCAGCTGCCCGGCACCACCCGTTTTCTTATCGGTACCAGCGAGCTGATGCAGGCCTATGGCCTCTGGTTCCTGCTGCTGCTGTTTGCCGGCAGCCTGGTCTGGCGCTGGTGGCTCACCGACGACAAGCGTCGCCGCCGCTGGCATCAGGTCATCTTGCGCCTGCCGGTGATAGGCCGGGTCAGCCGCGGCCTCAACACAGCCCGTTTCGCCCGCACCTTGAGCATCCTCAACGCCAGCGCTGTACCGCTGCTGGAAGGGATGCGGATCGCCGGTGAAGTGCTCTCCAACGACTTTGCCCGGATGCGGATAGCTGAAGCCACCGAGCGGGTGCGCGAGGGGACCAGCCTGCGCAAATCCTTGGCGGAAACCAGGATTTTCCCGCCCATGATGCTGCACATGATCGCCTCCGGCGAGCAGAGCGGCGAGCTCGACAGCATGCTGGAACGGGCTGCGGACAACCAGGATCGGGAGTTCGAGTCCCAGGTCAACATCGCCCTCGGGGTATTCGAACCCATGCTGGTGGTCTCCATGGCCGGGGTGGTGCTGTTTATCGTGATGTCGATCCTGCAGCCGATCCTCGAGCTCAACAATATGGTGAATTTATAAGGTTCCGGCGTTCGGCGGGCCCCAGTCGGCCAGTCGAACCCATTAAGCAATCTCTGATGGGTCAGCCCATCTCATTCGTTACGGAGCAACTCATGAATAAACGTCGTCAATCCGGTTTTACCCTGCTGGAAGTCATGGTGGTCATCGTGATCCTCGGGATCCTGGCCAGCCTGGTGGTGCCCAACCTGATGGGCAACAAGGAGAAGGCCGACCAGCAGAAGGCGGTCTCCGACATAGTCGCGCTGGAAAATGCCCTCGACATGTACAAGCTGGACAACAACCGCTACCCGACCACAGAGCAGGGGCTGGAAGCCCTGGTCACCCAGCCGACCGTCGATCCGGCGCCGCGCAGCTACCGTGAGGGTGGCTACATCAAGCGCCTGCCGCAGGATCCCTGGGGCAACCCGTATCAGCTGCTGAGCCCGGGCCAGTTTGGCAAGCTCGACATCTTCACCATGGGACCGGATGGCGAAGCCGGCAGCGATGATGACATCGGCAACTGGAACCTGAAGGACTTCCAGTAAGTGAATGCCTGCCCCTGCATCCTGCTTCGCCCTGCCCGCTGAGGCCTGCATGAGAGTCAGTCCGGCCCTTCGTCGCCAATCCGGCTTTACCCTGCTGGAGGTCTTGCTGGTCGCCATGCTGATGGGGCTGGTGGCCACCGCCGTCACCCTCAGCATGGGGGGTGCCCGGGGCGACAGGGAGCTCGACCAGCAGGCACGCCGCCTGATGGCGACCCTGCAGCTGGCACAGGAGTATGCGGTGATGGAGGGGCGTCTGGTGGGTCTTCGCATCGAGGAGAACGGCTGGCAGTACATGCAGCGCGCCGCCCGGGATCGCAAATGGCAGCCGATCGCCGATGACAGACAGCTCGGCCAGGTCGAGCTGCCAGAGAACATGACGCTGGGCCTCGAGCTCGGCGGCTTTGGCTGGCAGCCCGATCCCGACGAGGAGCGCGAGCAGAAACGGGACGAGAAAGAACGCACGCCCCAGCTGCTCATCTTCCCGGGAGGCGAGCTCACGTCGTTTACCCTCACCTTCACCCAGCAGGATGACGATGCCCGCTACATCCGCATCGTCAAGGGGGACGAGTTCGGTCGCCTGACCCTGCTGACCGGTGATGAGGAGCAGCCAGAATGAAGGCGCGCGGCATGACACTGCTGGAGGTGATGGTCGCGCTGGCGGTATTCGCGATCGCGGGCCTGGCGGTGATGAAGACAGCCAGCGAGCACCTCTCGGCCCTCAACTACCTGGAAGAGAAGACGCTGGCCACTTGGGTGGCGGAGAACCAGCTGGTACAGCAAAAGCTCGAGAAGAAGTGGCCCGGCGACAGCTGGGTGGAGGGAGAGGAGCTGCTGGCCGGACAGACCTGGTACTGGCGCTATCGCGGCGTCGCCACCAGCGACAACAACTTCAAGGCGCTGGATATGGAAGTGCGCACCGAGGCGAAATCAGCGAGCCCGGTCGCCATGCTGCGGACCTATATCAACCGATGATGCGCCACCGCCCCCGTCACGCCGGCTTTACCCTGCTTGAGATGCTGGTGGCCATCGCCATCTTCGCCACCTTGAGCCTTGGCGCCTATCAGGTGCTGCAGGGGGTGCTCACCAGCGACGAGGTGGCCAAGCGCAAGGAGGCAAGACTCTACGAGTTGCAACTCGCCTTCACCCTGCTGGAGCGGGATGTCACCCAGATGGTGCCCAGAAGCGGCCGCATCGAGGGCGAAAGCAACAAGGTATTGCTGGCGGCGTCGCGCTTCGGCCAGCAGAGCGATGACTGGGGCATGGCGTTTATGCGCGGCGGCTGGCTCAACCCGGATGGCATGTTGCCCCGCTCCCAGCTGCAGCGGGTCGGCTGGCGCCTCAAGGATCAGACCCTGGAGCGGCTGAGTTATCTCTACCCGGATCCGGTGATCGGCAGCGAGCCACGTATCCAGCCGGTGCTCAAGGGGGTCACGGCCCTGCGCCTCTACTTCTACGATCAGGGACGCTGGCGAGAGGAGTGGACCCAGCGCAGCGTGCTGCCTTACGGGCTCGCGGTCGAGCTGGATCTGGAGGATTACGGCACCATCCGCCGCCAGTTCCTCATCGGTGCCGGTGGTCAGCGCTACGAAGAGAACAGCCAGAGCCAGGACAACCCGGATAGCAGCAACGGGAACAACACCGGCAACGGCGGCACCGATCAGGGGGGCACAGATAACAATGGCGGAAGCGTGAATGACAGCCAGAGTGGAGTCACTCCCAATGAGGGGTAGCGCCCGCCCGGACCGCCAGGGGGGCATGGCCCTGCTGGTGGTGCTGCTGATCCTCTCCGTGATGGTGATCGTCGCCAGCAACATGAGCGGCCGCCTGCAGCTGGAGCTGCGCCGCACCGCCAACCTCACCGCGGGCAAGCAGGCCTGGTGGTATGCCATGTCGGCGGAGGCACTGGTGAGCAAGGTGCTGACCCAGGATTTCAAGGATGACCCCGAGGTGGTGAGCCTGGGGCAGAACTGGGCCCGCAAGGAGGCGGTGTTCCCGCTGGAGGATGGCAAGCTGCGTGGCGAGGTGACCGACCTGCAATCCTGCTTCAACCTCAACAGCCTGGCCGTGGCGAGTGCCGCGGGGGTGGGCGAGGAGCTGGAACAGCAGCCCTATCCGGTGCAGGTGTTTCGCGAACTGCTGAGCCAGCTGGGGATGGAGGATTACGAAGCGGCCCAGCTCACCGATGCCGTGCGCGACTGGGTCGACAAGGATACTGTGCTGGTCTCGAGTCTGGGGGCCGAGGACGCCTATTACGAAGGGCTCAAGCCTCCCTATCTGACCGCCAACCAGTGGATGCTGGGCAAGGATGAGCTGAGGGCGGTGCGCGGGGTCACGGCCAGGGTCTATGCCAAACTGGCCCCCTATGTCTGCGCCCTGCCAAGCAGCAAGCTGAAGATCAATATCAACACGCTGGATCCGGAGCAGCCAGCCCTGCTGGTGGCACTCTACCGGGGCAAGATAGGGCTGGACGATGCCAAACGGCTGCTGACCGAGCGCCCCAAGAAGGGGTGGAAAGAGATCAAGCTGATGACGGATCGCATGGGCGTCCCCCTTGAGAGCATCAAGGGGCTCAAGGAGGCCCTGGTGGTCAAGAGCGACTTTTTCGCCGCCCGCGTGGTCGCCGAGACGGAGGACACCCGCGCCTGGCTGGAGACCCTGTTCCAGCGCGGCAAGGACAACAAACTGGTGGTGCTGCGCCGTTTGAACGGCACCGCCGAATGAGGGAAGCCGAAGCAAGCCTTCGGCACCCGACCGATTTTGGATGCAGCCGGCAGGCTGCGCACCGGCGGCCCACTCGGGGTGCGCCGGCATCGCAGGAGAGAGATGCGTGAGCGAGAGTCTGGTCATCCGTCTGGGGACCAATAAACAACAACCGGTGGCCTGGCTGGTCTGGTCTGCCCAGGAGCAGGAGATCATCGCTTCCGGCCAGCTCCCCTCGGCCGACGCGCTGAGCGAGCTGCAGGAGCGGGCCGGTGGCCGTCCCGTGGTCACCCTGGTGCCGGGCAGCGATCTGCTGTTTCGGCGCGTCGCCCTGCCCGGCCGTTACAGCCGCCAGTCGGCGGCAGCCCTCCCCTACCTGCTGGAGGAGCAGATCGCCTCCGATGTGGAAGATCTTCACCTGGTAGTGCTGGCCCACGATGGCCCCAACGTGGATCTGATGGCGGTGGATCGCCAGAAGATGACCGAGTGGCTTGGCTGGCTCGAAGCCGCCGGGCTCAAGAGCCTGCAACTGCTGCCGGATGTGCTGGCCCTGCCCCCCGCAAGCGACGGCTGGTCGGCTCTGCAGCTGGAGCAAGAGTGGCTGATCCGTCAGGGCCCCTGGCAGGGGATCGTCACCGACGAGACCCTGCTGGCCCTGCTGCTGGCGGCCGAGGCCGAACCGGTCACCATCCACAGCCATACGCCGCCCCCCGCCATGGCAAGTGCCAACTGGCAGGCCGCCGAGCCCGAGCTGCCCATGTTGCTACTGGCCAGGGGGGCGCTCGCCTGTCGCGCCAACCTGCTCACCGGACCCTACCGTCCCCAGACCGAATATGCCCGCTACTGGCAGCAGTGGCGCAAGGTGGCCATCACTGCCACCCTGCTGTTGCTGGTGGCCCTGGTCCAGCGTGGCGCGCAGCTTTATCAGCTGAAACAGCAGGACAAGGCGCTCAAGGGAGAGATCCGCCAGGTCTACACCCGCATCTTCCCCGGGGAGAGCCGCATCGTGAACGTACGCAGCCAGATGGCCCAGCACCTCAAGCAACTGGGGCAGGCCCCGCAAAACGGCATCCTGCTGATGCTGACCGAACTGGCCCCCACCTTCGCCGAGATCCCCGGTCTCAAGCCCCAGGTGTTGCGCTTTGATGCCAGCCGCAGCGAGCTGCGCCTGCAGGTCAGCGCTCCCGGTTATGGCGAGATAGAACGCTTTCGCGAGCTGGCTGGCAAGCGCTTCGAGGTGCAGCAGGGCGAGGTACGCAGCGGCGAGGGCAAGGTAGAGGGCGCACTGGTGCTCAAGGACAAATCATCATGATGGCAAAACTGCATGGGTGGTGGCACGGCATCACCGCCCGGGAACAACGGCTGGTGGCGGCAGGCGGCATACTGCTGTTGATCGGGCTCTGCTACTGGAGCATCTGGCATCCCCTCAACAACCGCATCGCGGAGCGGGAACGCCAGGTGCAAAACCAGCAGCAAACCCTGGCCTGGCTCAAGGAGAAAGGGGCCGAGGTAATCGCCATGCGCGGCAACCAGGTGGTGCCGGCTGATACCGGCGTAACCCTGGAAGGGACGGTCAACCGCACCGCCTTCAACCACAAGATCAAGATTGCCCGCCTGCAACCCCAGGGCAGCGAACTGCAGGTGTGGATCGATACGGTCCAGTTCGATGATCTGCTGCTCTGGCTAGCCACCCTGGTGGAGCAGCACGGCATCCAGATCCAGGTCATCGAAATCGCCCGCGAAGACCTGGCCCCGGGCTTGGTCAAGGTCAGACGTTTGCAACTGAGTCGTCCCCAATGAAACAGCGAATCCTGACTGCCACCCTGTTTCTGGTGGCCTATCTCATCTTCCTGCTGGCCACCCTGCCGGCAGCCCTAATGGCCCGTTATCTGCCGCTGCCTGCCCAGATGGCCAACCTGCTCAAGCTGGAGGGGGTCAGCGGCACCCTCTGGAGTGGCCAGATAGCCCGATTGCAATACGCCAGCGAATCGGTCAGCCAGCTGCGCTGGGAGCTCAATGGCTGGTCTTTGCTGCGCTTCGCCCCCGAGGTGTCGGTGCGTTTTGGCGATCGCCACGGCCTCAATGGCCAGGGGGTGATCGGCTGGCAGGGCAGCCTGTTTGCCCGCGATCTCACTCTCAACGCCCCGGCTCCCTGGCTGCTGGCCCGCCTCCCGCTGCGCCCGCCCTTCCCGCTCACCGTGGCCGGCCAGCTGCAACTCAAGATCGACCAGTTTGCCCAGGGGGCTCCCTGGTGCGACAACCTCTACGGCAACCTCGACTGGTATGACGCCATTGCCGATACCCCGGCCGGCAAGCTGGATCTGGCCGACCCCGAGGTAAAGCTCACCTGCCTCGACTCCAGGGTAGTGGCCGAACTCAAGCAGGGTTCCAATGCGGTAGAGACCCTGGGCCGCCTTGAGCTGCAGGCCAACGGCCAGTACCTGTTCCAGGGCAGCCTGAAGCCGGGGCCGGATCTGCCCGCCCAGATGCAACAGGGACTCCCCTTCCTCGGCCAGCCCGACAGTCAGGGGCGCTTCCCCCTGCGCTATCAGGGACGGATCTGAGCCCCTCCTCTTAACCAGCGGCCCCGGCACTTTGTACCGGGGCCGCTTCTTTTCGCTCGCCTTGGCCTTTTCAGGGGGGAGAGAGAACGCAAGCCAAGGCGTTTCCCTCCTCTACGGGCTCAGCTTTCTTTATCTGAGCCGCTTTGCTTGCTTCACCGACGGCTCTGTTTTGCCTGTCCCGCTTTCTGCTGCCTCTCCCGCTCTTTGCCAGTTAGCGCTTGTCACTCTTCCTTCTATCTCTTTTGCCCCTCTATCACCTTTCTGACGCCCTGACCGTCCTCCCCTCTCTGGTTGATTCCTCATTAACGCGATGTCAATAAAACCCCATCTGAGTGATATTCAGACGATCTGAAAGATCTGGCGGGAATATCAATCAGATTGCATTCGCTTGTGAATTTGAGCCGGTGAAGACAATTTCGCATTTTTCTCGCAAAGCAGGTCAACGCCCCACCGAAAACACATAATTAATTGATTTAAATAAAAATAAATCATCAACCTCTCTTTTTATCTTCGTTATATCGTCTTTTTTCCAATCATGGCACATCGAAAACTGTGAAGAGCGGCAGATCGCTTGGTCAACCAAAGACAATTCATTTAGACCGCGAAATACCAGTAAAACAGGATGTGTCGATACAATAAGGTCAATTGGAGATGATCAAGGCTTGCAGCACGACTCGCCGCCGTCTCGACCGGTTTGTTCATTTGATTTTCAAGCGTTGAGGGAATGGTTATGGAAAAGAAGCACATCTACCTGTTTTGCTCTGCCGGGATGTCCACGTCACTGCTGGTCTCGAAGATGAAGGCGCAGGCAGAAAAATATGATGTCCCCGTGGTGATCGATGCCTATCCGGAGACCCTGGCCGCCGAGAAGGGGGTCGATGCCGACCTGATCCTGCTGGGCCCGCAAATCGCCTACATGCTGCCGGAAATCCAGCAGCAGCTGCCGGGCAAGCCGGTCGAGGTGATCGACTCCATCCTGTACGGAAAAGTGGATGGTCTGGGTGTTCTCAAGGCGGCCGTCGCGGCCATCAAGCAGCACAGCGCACAGTAAGGAGAGGGATGTGAGCAACCTTATCGCATCGATGGAGAAGGCAATCCTGCCGATTGCCGTGAAGCTGGGCAAACAGCCTCACGTCAATGCCATCAAGAACGGCTTTATCAAACTGATGCCCCTGACGCTCGCCGGGGCCATGTTTGTGCTGATCAACAACGTGTTTCTGAGCTTTGGCGAGGGCTCTTTTTTCTACTCCATGGGGGTGCGGCTCGATCCCGCCACCATCGCCACCCTGGATGGCTTCAAGAGTATAGGGGGCAGCGTCTACAACGGTACCCTGGGGATCATGTCCCTGATGACCCCCTTCTTCATCGGCATGGCGCTGGCGGAAGAGCGCAAGGTTGACCCGCTCGCCGCCGGTCTGCTGTCGGTTGCCGCCTTCATGACGGTCACTCCGTTCAGCGTCGGTGAGGCTTACGCCGTCGGTGCCAACTGGCTGGGCGGCGCCAACATCATCTCCGGCATGCTGATCGGTATCGCCGTGGCCGAGATGTTCACCTTCATCGTGCGCCGCAACTGGGTGATCCGCCTGCCCGACAGCGTGCCAGGCTCCGTCTCCCGCTCCTTCTCGGCGCTGATCCCGGGCTTCATCATCCTCTCCATCATGGGGGTGATCGCCTACCAGCTCAACAACGCCGGCACCAACTTCCACCAGCTCATCATGGATACCATCTCCACGCCGCTGGCCAGCATGGGTGGCCTGGTGGGCTGGGTCTATGTGCTCTTCTCCCCGCTGCTCTGGTTCTTCGGGGTACACGGCTCCCTGGCCCTCTCCGCCCTCGAGAACGGCATCCTGGTGCCATTTACCCTGGAGAACGTGGCGCTCTACACCCAGTACGGCTCGGTCGAAGCGGCGCTGGCCGCCGGCAAGGAGTTCCACGTCTGGACCAAGCCGATGCTCGACTCCTACATCTATCTGGGTGGTACCGGTGCGACCCTCGGCCTTATCCTGGCCATCTTCATGGTCTCCCGCCGCGATGACTACCGTCAGGTCGCCAAGCTGGGCCTGCCCTCCGGCATGTTCCAGATCAACGAACCCATCCTGTTCGGCCTGCCGGTCATCATGAACCCGGTGCTGCTCATCCCCTTCGTGATGGTGCAGCCGGTACTGACGGGCATCACCCTGTTTGCCTACTACACGGGCTTCATTCCGCCCATTACCAACATGGCCCCATGGACCATGCCGGCGGGGCTGGGTGCCTTCTTCAACACCAACGGCAGCGTGGCGGCCTTCCTGCTGGCCCTGTTCAACCTGGGGGTGGCCACCATGATGTATGTGCCGTTCGTCATCATCGCCAACAAGGCCCAGAACGTCATCGAAGAGGAAGAAGAGAGCGAGGAAGATATCGCTCAGGCTCTGAAGTTCTGACGACACGCGCGGGAGGAGCCCGGCTCCTCCCGCCAGTTTGGAGAAACGCAGTATGCAGTATCGTTTTCCGGATAACTTCTGGTGGGGCAGTGCCAGCTCGGCACCGCAGATGGAGGGCGCCGCCGCTCGCGGCGGCAAGTCCGCCAACATTTTCGATCACTGGTTTGCCATCGCGCCGGAGCGCTTTCACGGTGGCATAGGCCCGACCGATACCTCCACTTTTTACGACCACTTCGAGAGCGACATCGCCCTGCTCAAGCAGTTGGGCCACAACAGCTTTCGCACCTCCATCTCCTGGTCACGGCTGATCCCGGATGGCACCGGCGAGATCAACCCCGAGGCCGTCGCCTTCTACAACGCTGTGTTTGACCGCCTGCTGGCCGAGGGGATCACCCCGCTCATCAACCTCTACCACTTCGACATGCCCATGTGCATGCAGGAGCGTGGCGGCTGGGAGAGCCGGGAAGTGGTCGCCGCCTACATCCACTACGCCAGCCACTGCTTTGCCCTGTTTGGCGATCGCATCAAGCACTGGTTCACCTTCAACGAGCCCATAGTGCCGGTCGAGTGCGGCTACCTGGGTCACCATCACTACCCCTGCGTGGTCGATTTTAGCCGGGCGGTCACCGTCGCCTACCACACGGCGCTGGCCCACGCCGGCGCGGTGCAGGCCTACCGGGCACGCCAGGAAGATGGCGAAATTGGCATCATCCTCAATCTGACGCCGACCTATCCCCGCTCCCAAGAGCCCGCCGATCTGCAGGCTTCCCGTCGGGCGGATCTGCTGCTCAACAAGAGCTTCCTCGACCCGGCCCTCAAGGGCTGCTACGACCCCGAGCTGATCGCCCTGCTGGAGCAGTACGACTTGCTACCCCAGGTAGCGGAAGGAGACAAGGCGCTGCTCGCCGCCGGCAAGGTGGACCTGCTCGGCATCAACTACTACCAGCCGCGCCGGGTCAAGGCCAAGGACGAACCCTGGTCGGGCACGCCGCGCACCCCGGAAGATCTCTTCGACTATTACGAGATGCCGGGGCGCAAGATGAACCCCCATCGCGGCTGGGAGATCTACGAGAAAGGGATCTACGACATTCTCACCGATCTGCGGATCAACTATGGCAACCTGCCCTGCTACATCTCGGAGAACGGCATGGGAGTCGAGGGGGAGGAGCGCTTCATCGGCCCGCAAGGGCGGGTGGAAGATGACTACCGCATCGACTTCATCCGCGGGCACCTTGAGTGGCTGCACCGCGCCCTCGAGGAGGGTAGCGCCTGTCGCGGTTATCACCTCTGGACCTTTATCGACAACTGGTCCTGGCTCAATGCCTACAAGAATCGCTACGGCCTGGTGCGCCTCAATCTCGAAACCCAGCAACGTACCATCAAGAAGAGCGGTCACTGGTTTGCCGACGTCGCCCGTCACAATGGTTTCAATTAACCGGTTTCAATCAAGGAGAAAGCAAACATGTTCGATCTGGATCAAATCCCCGCAGAGAGCGATACCGCCAGCGATCTGGAAGAGGTAGTGATGGGGCTCATCATCAACTCGGGGCAGGCCCGCAGCCTGGCCTATACCGCCCTGAAGAAAGCCAAGGAGGGGGATCTGGCCGCCGCCCACCAGCTGATGGCCCAATCCCGCGAGGCACTGAATGCCGCCCACCTGGTGCAGACCCAGCTGATCGAGGGCGATCAGGGGGAAGGCAAGATCCCGGTCACCCTGGTGCTGGTGCATGCCCAGGATCACCTGATGACCTCCATGCTGGCCCGTGAGCTGATCAGCGAGCTGATCGAGCTGCACGAGAAGCTGCAGAGCAAGTAATCCCGGGGCGGGGCACCCTGCCCCGTCATAGGTTCGCAGATCAGGAAGCGACTCATGAGCGTCAAGACAATCCGGGAAACCGAGCTGTTCAACAACAAACCGTTCCACATGTTCATCTACAACAAGCAGGTGAGCGGAACCGGTTTGCACCAGCACGACTATTACGAGTTCACCCTGGTATTGACCGGTCGCTACTATCAGGAGGTCAATGGCAAGCGGGTGCTGCTGGAGCGGGGAGACGTGGTCTTCATCCCGCTGGGCTCCAGCCACCAGAGCTTCTACGAGTTCGGCACCACCCGCATCTTCAACGTCGGGATCAGCCGCAGCTACTTTGACGAGCACTTCAAATACCTGCTGCCGGATCACTTCGTCGCCTCCCAGGCCTATCAGCTCAAGAGCGAGTTTCTCAGCTACATAGAGTCGGTGCTGGTCTCCCCCGGTTTTCGGGAAGAGGCGCTGACCGAATTTCTCGAGGTGGTGACCTTTGCGGTGATGAACCGGCTGCGTCACTACAAGGAGGCCTCCGCCAGCGAGGATCTCCCCCTCTGGCTCCACGAGACAGTGGAAAAGATGCACAACCGTCCCCTCTTTGCCGAAGATGCGCTGGCCAACATGGTCTCCCTCTGCGGCAAGAGCCAGGAGTACCTGACCCGGGCCACCCGGCGTTACTACAACAAGACGCCGATGCAGATCATCAACGAGATCCGGGTCAACTACGCCAAGATGCAACTGGAAGTGACCAACAACTCGGTGGCCGACATCGCCTTCGAGACCGGCTACAACGACGTCAGCCTGTTTATCAAGAACTTCAAGAAACTGACCTCGTTTACCCCGGGGAGCTATCGCAAATATCTCTACCCGAAATTTGAAACCCCTGCCTGAGGCGGGGCCCTGTTACCGATGTAAAACAGTGAGTTAGATAACAATTCGCCCATTTTGACCAGCCCCTGCATCAGGCGGCTGCGGCCCCGCTCATCCCTGGCCCGGCGCCAGAGCAGAGCGGCCCCTGTTCAACCAGATAGAGAAAGATGAAAGAGGGATTTATGAACGAGAAAATCAAGGTAGTCACCATAGGCGGCGGCAGCAGCTACACCCCGGAACTGGTCGATGGCTTCATCAAGCGTTATGCCGAGCTGCCCATCAGCGAGCTGTGGCTGGTCGACATTCCCGCCGGCGAAGAGAAACTGAACATCATCTTCAGTCTGTGCCAGCGGATGATCCGCCAGGCCGGCATCCCCATGACGCTGCACAAGACCCTGGATCGCCGTGAAGCGCTGGCAGGCGCCCACTTCGTGACGACCCAACTGCGGGTCGGCCAGCTGCAGGCGCGAGAAAAAGATGAGCGCATCCCCTTGAGCCACGGCATGCTGGGGCAGGAAACCAACGGCGCCGGCGGCCTGTTCAAGGGGCTGCGCACCATCCCCGTCATCTTCGATATCATCCGTGACATCGAGGAGCTCTGCCCGGATGCCTGGCTCATCAACTTCACCAATCCGGCCGGCATGGTGACCGAGGCAGTCCACCGCCACACCAACTTCCGCCGCTTTGTCGGGGTGTGCAACATCCCGGTCGGCATGAAGATGTTCGTCAAGGATGCCCTGAAGCTGACCGAGCAGGATCATCTCTCCATGGATCTGTTCGGCCTCAACCACCTGGTCTTCATCGGCGACGTGCTGGTGAACGGCGAGTCCCGCTTCGACGAGCTGCTGGAAGGGGTAGCCGACGGCACCCTGACCCGCGCCAGCTCGGTCAAGAACATCTTCGACCTCCCCTTCGATGCCAGCCTCATCCGCGGGCTGCGCCTGCTCCCCTGCTCCTATCTGCGTTACTACTTCAAGGAGAAGGAGATGCTGGGGATCGAGATGGGCGAGTTCTACAAGGGCGGGGCCCGCGCCCAGGTGGTGCAGGAGGTCGAGAAGAAGCTGTTCGATCTCTACCAGAACCCCGAGCTGTGCGAAAAACCCAAGGAGCTGGAGCTGCGTGGCGGCGCCTACTACTCGGATGCCGCCTGCGAGGTGATCAGCGCCATCTACAACGACAAGCAGAGCGAGCACTATGTCATCATTCCCCACCAGGGCCATGTCACCAATATCCCGGCCGACTGGACGGTGGAGATGACCTGCCGGATCGGACGTGACGGCGCCATCCCCCACCCCCGCCTCACCCGCTTTGACGACAAGGTGAATGGTCTGGTCCACCTCATCAAGAGCTTCGAGATCGCCGCCTCCCGGGCCGCCATCAGCGGCAACATGGAGGATCTGCTGCTCGCCATGAACCTCAACCCGCTCATCCACTCCGACAACGATGCCCGCCTCGTTGCCCGCGAGCTGTTGCTGGCCCACCGCGAACATCTGCCGAACTTCGCTGCCGCCATCGACGCCCTCGCCTGAGACCATCGCGCCCCGTTTGATTACGAGCGGGGCGCCTGAAAGGAAGAGAACCGTCATGAGCAAGAGATTGATCATCAATGCCGACGACTTCGGTCTGTGCCGCGCCCAGAACTACGGCATCATCGAGGCCTTCACTCAAGGCGTCGTCAGCTCCACCACCGCCATCGTGACCTCCCCAGCCATCGAGCATGCCGCTTGGCTGGCCGGGCGTTTCCCCGAGCTGCCGGTCGGGCTGCACTTCATGCTGAGCTGGGGACGCCCGCTCACCCCGCTCACCTGCCTGGTCAACGAACAGGGAATGCTGGACAAGGGGATCTGGCAAAAGAGCGAGGCGGGCACCCTTGACCCAGAGGAGATCCGCTGTGAGCTGGCAAGCCAGTACCAACGCTTTATCAACCTCTTTGGCAAGGCACCCACCCATATCGACAGCCACCACCATGTGCATATGCTGCCGACTCTCTACCCGCTGGTGGAAGCCTTTGCCATGGAGCACCGGCTGCCCCTTCGCATCGACCGCGGCGAGATCGCCCGCCATGGCCTGAGCGTGCACCATACCCTGAGCTGCGATCAGTTTGACGCCCGCTTCTACGGGGAGCAGCTGACCCGGGACACCCTGCTGCAGCTGCTGGACGAGGCTGATGAACTTGGGGCCAGTTCCCTCGAGATCATGTGCCACCCCTCCTTCATTGATCTGGAGATGCAGGGCAGCTCCTATTGCCAGCCCCGCCTCACCGAGCTCGCCATCCTAACCGACCCGGCCCTGCCGCCACTCATCGCCAAACGGGGCTATCGCCTCGCCAACTATCGGGAGTGGCACACTGAGTCATAAACAGGGCTGCCAGCATGAGAAAATGCCGGAAAAGGAAACGGCGGGGGAGCCTGGTGGCCCCCCCGTCGCGTTTATGATGAAATCGGTCAATTTGGCTGCTGCATCACTTTTGAGCAGGGTAATTCCTTGTATATTCATTCATTTGCTGCGAAGCAAACCTGCCCGGACGGGACGTGATCGCCCTGTTGCGTGACAGGGTACCGTCACCTTCCCGGGTCATTGTTTACATGGACAATCTGCACGGACAACGCGCACGGAGAATGCCAGATGAAACTAGCCCCCATCGCCATCGCCCTGCTGGCCGCCAGCTCGGCTTATGCCGTCAGCCCCGCCAAACCCACCGCCCAGACCATCTACCTCGGGGGTGACATAGTCACCGTTAACGACGCGGCGCCAACGGCTCAGGCACTGGCCATCAAGAATGGCCGCATCCTGGCGCTGGGCAGCGAGGCCGACATCCTCAAGCTGCGCGACGAGGCGACCCGGGTGATCGACTTGCAGGGCAAGACCCTGATCCCGGGCTTTATCGATGGCCATGGCCACGTCTTCAACACTGGCATTCAGGCGCTCTCGGCCAACCTGCTGGCCCCGCCCGATGGCGCCGTGACCCGCATAGCGGACCTGCAGCAAGGGCTGCGCGACTGGGTCGCCAAACCGCAAAACAAGGCGCACGGGGTTATTTTGGGATTTGGCTATGACGACTCCCAGCTCAAGGAGAAGCGCCACCCCACCCGTCAGGAGCTGGATGCGGTCTCAGAGGATCTGCCGGTGATCATCATCCACCAGTCGGGCCACCTCGCCACCCTCAACAGCAAGGCGCTGGCGCTGGCCGGCTTCAGCCCGCAGAGCAAGGATCCGGAAGGGGGCAAGATCCGCCGTGAAGCGGATGGCAAGACCCCGAACGGCGTGCTGGAGGAGACCGCCTTCTTCGGCGCCTTGCTGCCGATGTTCGCCAAGCTGAACAACCAGGAAAACGAGGCAATCTTCAAGGCGGGCATGGCGCTCTACGCCAGCTTCGGTTACACCACGGCCCAGGAGGGGCGCGCCTCCTCGTCCGCCGTCAAGACCATGTACCAGCTGGCCCAGAAAGAGAAGCTGCCCCTCGACGTGGCGGCCTATCCCGATATCCAGATCGCACGGGATGTCATCGCACCGCCCTACTATGCCCAGCAGTACATGAACGGCTTTCGGGTCGCGGGCGCCAAACTCAATCTCGATGGCTCCCCCCAGGGCAAGACCGCCTGGCTGACCCAGCCCTATTTCATCCCGCCAGCAGGACAAGAGGCCGGCTACAAGGGCTACCCCAGCATGAGCGACGAGCAGGCCGCCCATTACATCGAACTGGCCCAGCGCAACGGCTGGCAGCTGCTCACCCACGTCAACGGGGATGCCGCCATCGATCAGCTGATCAAGGGGGTGGAGGCCAGCGAGAAACTACATGGCAAGCCGGATCGCGGCTTCGTCGCCATCCATGCCCAGACCGCCCGCAAGGATCAGGTCGCATCGTTCCAGCGGCTCGGCATCTTCCCCTCCTTTTTCCCGATGCACACCTTCTACTGGGGGGACTGGCACAGTGACTCCGTGCTCGGCAAGGAGCGGGCGCAGCATATCTCCCCCACCGGATGGGCGCGGGAGCTGGGGATGATCTTCACCTCCCACCACGACTCGCCGGTGGCGCTGCCTGACTCCATGCGGGTCTATTATGCGACCGTCAACCGGGTCAGCCGCACCGGACGCCCCATCGGACCGGATCAGCGAGTCTCCGCGCTGGAAGGATTGAAAGCCCAGACCCTGTGGGCGGCGACCCAATACAAGGAGGAGCGCAGCAAGGGTTCTCTCGAGGTGGGCAAGCTGGCGGACATGGTGGTGCTCTCGGCCAACCCGCTCAAGGTGAAACCCGAGACCCTGGCCGATATCCGGGTCGAGGAGACGATCAAAGAGGGGGTCCCCGTCTATCAACGTGACGCGCAGAGCGCCGGCACCTCGCAAGGCTGCGCGGACTCGGCACGCTGCAGCGCCGTGGCCACCACGGCGATGGTGGCGGCCGGCATGCTGCATCATCAGCCGCACTGATCGCACTGGCCTGACGCCCTGGCGCGTCGGGCCACCTTGCCCCGAATCGCAGATACGAAAAAGCCCGGTCGAATCATCGACCGGGCTTTTTCATCAATATGGCGGAGGAGGTGGGATTTGAACCCACGGATGGTCGCCCATCGCCGGTTTTCAAGACCGGTGCATTCAGCCGCTCTGCCACCCCTCCGAACGGCGTGCATACTACGTCAAGCCCTTGTTCATATGCAATACATATTTGTTTTGGGATAGTAGGAGGCAATGAGCTGGGGTGTCGCTTGAAATCAGCACTCGTCATCCCAACCTTCAGTGCATACAATGCGATGAACGAAGCGGAATTTGCCGCTTCACCCGGAAATCAAGAGGACACCAAGATGGATACCCGTTCTATCTACACAGGCACCCAAAGTGCCGTACGCGATACCAACAAGGTACTGCGTAACACCTATATGCTGCTTTCCCTGACTCTGGGCTTCTCTGCCGTGGTGGCGGGGGTCGCAACCGTGATGAACATGCCGCCCCTGCACTGGGCCATCTTCCTCATCGGCGTTTACGGTCTGATGTTCCTGACCGAGAAGAACCGCAACAACGGCATGGGTCTGGTGTTCACCTTCGCCCTGACCGGTCTGCTGGGCTATAGCCTGGGCCCCATCATCAACATGTACATGAACAACGGCGGCGGCGAAATCGTGATGACCGCGCTGGGCGGTACCGCGCTGACCTTCTTTGGCCTCTCTGCCTATGCCCTGACCACCAAGCGTGATCTCTCCTTTATCGGCGGCATGCTGTTCGTCGGTTTCTGGGTACTGCTGGTGGCCATGGTCGCCAACATCTTCCTGCAGATGAGCGCCCTGAGCCTGGCGCTGTCCGCCATGTTCATGCTGTTCTCCTCCGGCGCCATCCTGCTGACCACCCAGCAGATCGTACGCGGCGGTGAGACCAACTACATCTCCGCCACCGTGACCCTGTATGTCTCCATCTACAACATCTTCCTGAGCCTGCTGAGCCTGCTCGGCGGCAACCGCAACTGATAGATGCCGATGATGAACAAGACCCCGCTGCGGCGGGGTTTTTATTGGTCCACGATTCTGTCAGGATAAGTTGCAGATCAAGGAGATGAAGCCAAGTGGCCCTGATCCAAATCAGGGCCATGCCGATCCTGGCGGGTTACCATCCCGCACTCGTTTCGTTAAAGGGTTGTTCTCACTTCCATGCCGATGGACTTTTCCGGCCTGCTGCGCCGCCTGTTGACCGACAGCCATATCTACTTCGCCCTCAAGGTGTTGCTGGCCATCCTCGGCCTGCTCGCCTTCACCCTGGCGACCGGCGACATCCAGCTCACCGTGCTGCTCTCCCTCGGGGTAGTGGCGGGAGCCATCGCCGAAACCGACGACAGCCTGTGGGGCCGGGTGAAGAATTTGGGGATGACCCTGCTCTGCTTCCTGTTTGCCTCTTTGTGTGTGCAGTATCTCTACCCCACGCCCTGGCTGTTTGCCATCGGGCTGGCGAGCTCCACCTTTATCTTCGTGATGGTGGGGGCGCTCGGCGCCCGCTACGCCACCATCAGCTTCGGCACCCTGCTGATTGCCATCTACACCATGCTGGGGGCCGCCCATGCGCCGAGCCTCTTCTACCAGCCACTGGCGCTCGGCGCCGGCGCCCTCTGGTACGGGCTGGTGTCGCTGCTCTGGCTCTGGCTGCTGCCCTACAAGACGCTGCACGAGCAGCTGGCCCAAAGTTACTTCGCCCTTGGCCGCTACTTGCTGGAAAAATCCCGCTTCTTCCCGGCGGACGAGCACGGCGCCCAAGCCATTCGCCACAATCTGGCCCAGCTCAACATCAACCTGGTGAGCGCGCTCAACCTCACCAAGTCGGCCCTCAATGCGCGTCTTTCCCCGCGCCATCCGGCAAGCCCCGAGCTCGCCAGCCTGCTGCGCCTCTACCTGCTGGCGCTGGAAATTCACGAGCGGGCTACCTCCAGCCACTACCCCTACAGCCGTCTGGAAGCCGAGCTCAAGCAGGGCATAGTGCTGGACGGTTTTCAGGAGGTCTTTTTGCAACTCTCGGAGGCGTGCCAGCGGCTCGGCTACGCCATCCTGGTGCACAAGCCCTATGCCCATAACAAGCGCATCCACTGGACCCTGGAGGCCCTTGGCGATCAGCTGGAGTTCACCCATCTCAAGCAGCACTACCCGAAAACCCTGCTGACGCCGATGAAGTTCCTGCGCCGCAACCTGGCCAGCATCAACCAGCTGCTGGGCAGCGCCGAGGGGCTGCAAAACCCGGATCAGGCCCCCCAGAGCCTGCCGCCGCTGGCAAGCCCGCCCCGCCTGCCATTTCTGGCCCAGCTCAAACAGCACCTCACCCTGCACTCCATGGTGTTTCGCCACGCCCTGCGCCTCTCGCTGGGGCTGGTGATCGGCTACGGCATACTGCAGGCCTTTGACATGGACAAGGGCTACTGGATTTTGCTCACCGTGCTGTTTGTCTGCCAGCCGAGCTACAGCGCCACCCGCCGCCGGCTGGTGCAGCGGATGCTCGGCACCTTCGCCGGCATTCTGGTGGGGATCCCGGTGCTCTGGCTCTTCCCCGAGCTGCACGTTCAGCTGGTGGTGATGGGGCTTGCGGCTTTTCTGTTCTTCACCCAGGTGCGCAACAACTACAGCGCCGCCGTCTGCTTTATCACCCTCTACGTCCTGATGGCGTTCAACCTGCTGGACGGCATCGGCTTTGCCATCCTGGGGCCGCGCCTGCTCGATACCCTGCTCGGCTGCCTTATCGCCTACGCCCTGGTGGCCTGGCTCTGGCCGGACTGGCAATACAAGCGCCTGCCGACGCTTATTGCCAACTCACTGTCGGCCAACGCCCGCTACCTCTCGGCGGTGCTGGCCAGCCTCAAGCCGCAACGAGATGAATCCATCGACTACCGGGTGGCGCGCAAGAGCGCCCATCTCGCGGACAGCGAGCTGGCCACCGCCTGGCAGAGCATGCTGGTGGAGCCGCAAAAGCGCCGCCGCTTCCTCGATCTCTGCTTTACCCTCACCTGGCGCAACCATGCCCTGCTCTCCTACATCTCGGCGCTCGGGGCCCATCGCGACAAGCTGGAGGCCATCAGCGGGCTCGACGAGATGCGCCACCACATCTGCCACACCCTGGAACAGGCGGCAGGTCATCTGGCGGGCACCCCCTCCAGCTCCCTTGGCGGCCAGCGCCTGCTGATCACCCCGGATGAAGCGCAGGAGTACAGCGAGGAGCAGCTGATGCTGACCCAGCAGCTCAACCTCATCAGCGAGCTGGCGGATCAGCTGCTTAACCTTGCCAACGAGAGCCGGTTGCTCACCGGGGATCAAGGCGCTACCATGCCCGCCCAATCCCGATAGCCCCATTAGCGAGGAGCCCCCATGTCTGCCGACAAACATCAGCTGAAATTCAACGGCCAACTCATCGAGACCGATGCCAAGGGCTACCTGCTCAACAGCAACGACTGGAGCGAGGAGCTGGCGCTGGTGTTGGCGCAGCAGGAGGGGATCGTGCTGGAGGAGCCGCACTGGGAAGTCGTGCGCTTCGTGCGCGCCTTCTATCTGGAGTTCAACACCTCCCCGGCCATCCGCGCGCTGGTCAAGGCGATGGAGAAACAATACGGCCCCGAGAAGGGCAACAGCCGCTACCTCTACAAACTGTTCCCGGAAGGGCCCGCCAAGCAGGCAACCAAGATTGGCGGCCTGCCCAAGCCGGTAAAATGCATCTGATCCCCTGATGTGCAGGCCCCACGACGGCGGCCCGGGGAATAGCGACAGGCGGCAGGGGCAACCCTGCCGCCTGTTTTCATCTCAGCCGGCGCGCCCCGTCACCTCTGCCAGCCAGCCGACCAGCCGCTGCCAGGATTTGGCATCCGCCTCCTGGTGATAGCGCTCTCCCCCAAACACGCTAAAAGCGTGGGGCGCCCCGCTGTAAGTGGTCATCTCGTGGCGCACGCCCGCCTTTTCCAGCTGCTCGGCCAGGGCCGCAAACTCCTGCAGCGAGACGGACGCGTCCGCCGAGCCATGCTGGATAAGCAACGCGGCCCGGGTCTTGCCGTAATCCTGATCCGGCGGCATGGCCAGACCGCCATGCACGCTTACCACCCCGGCCAGCGGGCTGCCGCTTCGCGCCATCTCAAGGGCCGCGGCACCGCCAAAGCAGTAACCCAGCACCACCACGGGCCCCTTCCCCAGCGCCTGCCTGGCCGCCGCGAGTCCGCCGTCCAGCAGCTGGCGCATGCGGGCGCGATCCTGATAGAGGGCCCCGGTTGCCTCACGGCGCCCCTCGATCGTTGCGGGCCTGACGCCCTTGCCAAACAGATCGACTGCGAAGACGTTGTAGCCGAGCTTGCCCAGCATCTCGCTGCGCTTTATCTCGTAATCGGTGAGCCCGTCCCAGTCGTGGATCAGCAAAATAATCGGCCCCCCGTCGCGCCCCCCGGTCAGGTAACCTTCATAGTCGCTGCCGGCAACCTGATAGGTCAGACTGGCGGCCCAGATCGGGGCGGCCAGCAGCGCCGCCATCAGTGCACAGATCCCTTTCATCCCTTTTCTCCCTTCCATTGCGTGGTGATAGGCCGCCGGGCGCCCAATAAAAAAGCTGCCCGCAGGCAGCCCAAGTATGAACGACACCGTCTTTTGCACCGGATTGAGGGATGGTTACTCCCCCGCCAGGGCGACCAGCTGCTCCGCCAGCCGGTGGCCCTGCAGGTAGGAGGCGATCAGCTCGTCATCGGCACGGCCTTTATCAATCTGCTGATACCAGTGTTCCAGCATGGCGGCAAAGCCCCGCTGGGCCAGCACCGGCTGCCAGTCGTTTGGCACCAGCGCCTGCGCCGTCTGGTCGCGGGCGACGATGCCGCGGGTGCAGTTTTCCAGATGAAGCGACAAGTTGTCGCCGTAAGCGTCGATACGCTCCTCGGTGATGCCGGCGCTGCGGTTCATGCTGCCGCTGATGGCGCGATCCCTGCTCTGCCAGGCCACGCTCACCCCGGCCAGCTGGCTGGCATCGGTTGGGCTGCGCCTTAGCACGGCATGTAGCTCCCCGTCCGGCACGCCGCCATAGAAGCAGAGGCCGTCGAGCACATGGATAAAGTCGTCGAACAGAAAATCCCGTGCTCGCCCGGGCAGAGCAAATCTGTGTTTCTGCCAGTTGAGTTCGGTGAGCGGCTGGGCTCGTGCTTCGGCCATGGCCGGCAGATAGCGGCGGTTAAAACCGGTAAACAACGCACAGTTTTGCGCGATGGCCAGATTGGCTAGCCCCTCGGCGTCAGCCAGGTTGTCGCACAAGGGTTTGTCGACAAAGGTGGGGATGCCGGCGCGCAGGCATTGCTGGGCAATCTCGCTATGCACGGCAGTGGCGGCATGAATCATCACCGCATCGGGGCGACTGGCCAGCAGGGCCGCCACCTCGGTAAAGCACTCGGCGACCCGGTACTGGCGGGCCAGCTTCTCCAATACCACCGGATTGCGGGTGCAGAGCAGCGGGGTGATCCGCTCATCGCTCGCGAGCAGCGGCAGATAGGCTTTCTGGGCGATATCGCCAAGACCAATCAGGGCAATGCGCATTGCAACTCCTTGTCATCAACACTGTGGTGGGCAAGGTAGCACGCCCTTGCCACTGAGGGTATAAGCCAGCGCCTGTACCCAAGGCGCGGGTAGCGCGATAACCATAAATAATCAGGGCGACTTCTGTCGCCCTGATTATTTGCTCTGTGGTGATGGCTTATGGCTTCGCCTGCTTGCCGGCATCGATCCGCTTGCCGATCATGGCCCCCAGTTCGGAGCCAACCACGGCACTGACCATGGCCAGGATCATCGGAACCAGCTCAAACCCGGCCTGCGGCCCGAACAGCACGGGCACCAGCATATTGAAGCCGATAATCCCGAACACCAGCCCAAGCCCGCTACCGATCTTCTCGCTTCTGGATTTGCTTTTTACTGCCATCTCACTACTCCTGTGCCGGTGCCGGTGCCGTATCGACTCTATGTCGGTTATATGTAGGTTATGTGCCGTCTTTTGCCGGCGCTATGCCGGAAAAATGGCTGCGATGCGCTCGGGGACGCCATCAGGCCTCCCCCCTGTTAATCGGCCGCCAAGATAGCAAAACCGCCCCCGCCTTGCTGCCTTTATCGCCTGCCCCCGAGCGCTTTGATGACAGAGCTCAAAAAACGAGGCCTTTCTGATAGTTATGTCAAATTTGTGCTCGCATCAGCAGCCTCGTTTGGCTTAACATTCCCATATGGTGCCTATTAATCGGTAATGGGTAGCTACCCTGCTGGTTAATTGAGCATATTGGAAGCTGTAATCCACGGGCGGTAGCGTGAGATTTAGTAGCGTTAATCCTCGCTCAAAAGGTTAATATCCCAGATTTTGTTGTTCTGATAGATAACGCGACAAGGCAAACCAGCAGTTCTAGAGAACAATCCAAAATGCTGTAGCCCAGCCTTTCCTGAAATTATTAATAAACCAAAGAGGAAAAGTTAATATGAATTCTGTAGCTAAATTAATTACGATCAAACACTTGTTTTTACTACCGGCAATATTTACCTTTGGCTGTGCCCAAATGTTTCCGGCTCGCTCTATAGAACTTAGCCCTGGCCATTATCAAGTAGAAACATCAGGTAATATCTTTGCCTCTGCAAAGTCGATGATAGATAAAGTCGATGAAAAAGCAGCATCATTATGCGGGAGCACTGGATTTAAATACATCGATGATAACAAGATTGATACATACACCTCTCCTGCATATTACAAAGGCGTAGACATAAGTATTCCCTACAATGTATTAAGCCGAGAAATCGTCTGTAAATAAACTACCTTCAACAGAAATAAACAAAGCTGGATTCATACTATCCATGTTTAAAATTAAAAATAGCCATAGCTCATACGGCTAAAACTCCTTGAAAGAAATGAGCTTTAGTCAGAAATTACTGTTAAAAAGGTAATCCCTGATTTGCTCCTGCTTGGAGGAACAACTCTCCCCTCCACACCTCTGTTAGCGTACCCACACCGCACCTTGATTATTCCACCTACGCAACAGCTGATCGCTTATGCATTACAATCTGAGGGTATCCAGCGCCAAGCCACAGCCGCCTGATGGCCAGCTGCCAGCGCCCGCTCACTGTCCGGTTAGCGGCAAGATCGCAGAGCAAGAAGAGTTTGATGGCGATCAAAAAATGAGTTGTTTCTGATATTTACATCACTTTAAGGCTCGCCTCGACAGTTTCGTTTGGCTTACCATGGCCATCCAGAACCTGTTGAGCTGTGATGGGTTGCTGCCAGCGCGGGTCAAGAGAGCATATTGGAAGCTGTAATCCACAGGCGGTAGCGTGGGATTTGGCTGCACTACGCCTTGTTAAGAAAGATGAGTGTCTTGATTCTTCTTTGTGCCTTTAATCCAAGATGAGAATGTCAAATTAATAATGAATAAGGAAATCTATGGGTTTAGCTGAAGCCTTAGTTCATATCCCACAATCTGAAAGAGGTGGCGAAATTGCTCAGCGTGGTTTTGATTATCAATCCTGCTGGGCTTTGTCTGAGATGCTGGAGTATGAACTAAACGGGAAAAGTTACGTTTTTATTTTCGAGTATCATGATGATATTCTTATTCTTGATAATACAATCTCTCCCAAAGACCTAACTTTTGCACAAGTAAAAACAAATGAAAGTCATTGGACTGCATCCTCACTGAGCAAGAGTACAAGTAAAAAACCAATATCAATAATTGGAAAATTATTTATTCATTATAAAGACTTCATTGAATATTCGCCTCAACTTTTGTTTGTCACTAATGCTGCTTTAAAATTATGTGACTGTAACGGAGGAAAATCTTTCTTCGGGGCTCACGAAGTCAAAAAGGAACACCAAGAGAAATTCAAACAAGCAATAAAAGACCAAGCTAAGTTAGATGACTCATGCATCGATCTTTCAGTAATGAGATTTATCCAATCATCATTAAGCCTAGAGGATCACATTACTCACCTTAAAGGAAAACTATGTAATTTCATAAGCAAAAAGTATGGTGATAGTTCTACATTAAATGTTAATGTACTAGCATCATTGCTTGATCAAGAATGCAGAAGTAAATCTAAAATCAAATCCGCGGATATAATAAACTTCTCAGATCTAATAGCAAAGAAAGGCTTCTCATCCCAAGACTTAAATAACGTTTTAGATTCGTTGAATACTAGCAATAAAGATTTACCTACTTGGGAAATGGCGGAACCAGTATTTCATGACCTAGGTAAGACTGCTCTACAGCTTATTACATTACAAGCAACTTTTCTACAAGTCTGTATAGAGATAAATCAAGAAATTAAAAACCCTTCGCGTATTTATCAAAAAGTTGCAATTGAACTTTACGATGAACAAAAAATTCATTTAAACCTAAACGAGTATGTTATTGCAACAATGGATAAGATTGATGCATGTTGCCCTGACTACACGCTGGCATTAACGGCATGCAAAAAAGAGTGCATCATTATTTATTCAATAATTCAAATGTTACTGAAAGGGGATGATAAATGAGACATATATACTTTAAAAGCGCTCATATATTGTCTCTCAGAGATAAAAGAGGATTCACTTTTGAGTTTTCGCCAGATATAAACATTATCACAGGAGCGAATGATACTGGAAAATCCAGTTTTATAAAAAGCTTATATTATACATTGGGAGCTGATATTCGCTTAGATAAAAAATGGAAGCAGGATAGCTTTGTTTCAAAAGTTGTCATTTGCGTCAATAAGCGAGACTATGCATTTGTTCGTCACGAAAAGCGTATTTCGATCTTTGATATTACTGATGGAAATGAACGTCTCTTGGTTACATCTAACTCTCGTACAGAGATCGCATTGACCGTACGAGATATTTTTGACTTTAATTTAGAGCTGATTTTAAAGAAGTCATTGGTTCAAGAACAAGCGCATCCTGCAGGCCTCTACCTTCCATTTTATATTGACCAAGATGACGGATGGGGTACTGTATTAAATTCGTTTGGCAGCTTAAAGATGTACAAAGATTGGCAGAGTAATATTCTTAACTTTCATGCAGGTGTCAAGCCAAAGGAATATTATAAACTTCAAGGTGAAATTAGCTTAATTGATATCAACCTTAATGAAATACGAGCCACATTGAAGGCGCTGGTTGCAGCTAAAAAACGCTTTGAAGAATCATTCGGCAGAGTACTATTTGATATAGACATTGATTATTACGAAGAATTATTGGAGCGATTTCTCAGTAAGTGCCAACATTTACACCGAGAAGAAACAGAATATAGAGTCAAGCTCATAAAATTATTATCTCAACGAGATGAATTAGTATCCGAGATAGACTTATCAAAAACACAACTTGATGAATGCGACATAGATAATTTATCTCCATCTGCAAGTTTAGAAGCTAAATATGCTGTACTCAAAAACAGAGAGAGTTTATTTCAAATCATACCTAAACTGTATGACCAGAAATCATCCTATGATGCACAGATTGATAAAGTTAAAGAAAATTTAAAAAACTCTCAACGATTAAGCTCTGATCTTAAAGAAATGCTCCAAGAAGTAAAGGAACAGTTGACACTCCAAGATTTTATAAAGTCGCAAGCAAGTAAACAGGTTGAATCAACTTTCGATGAACAGATCAATGAATTGCTAAATAAAATTGGAATATTAGATCTATCTAGAAATACTCTGTCAGAGAAGCTAGTCGAGTTTAATAATATAAAAAGAAGTCGTGAAATAAATGATAAATTCAAAGAGTCATTAATTTTCGCCCAAACAGAGTTAGGTATCAAAGATCCCACAGTTGGGCCAATTCTTAAATTTGGCCCGATATCAAAAAGCGAAACAGGTAGCCGAGCGCCAAGGGCAATACTAGCTTATCATTATGCTCTTCTTAAAACGATTGAAGATAAGTCCACTAACCCAATGCTTCCAGTTGTAATCGACTCCCCGAAACAACAGGATCCTGATCCACATACAACTGAAAAATTATTCAATTTATGTATTGGTGGCCTATCAACTAACAACCAATTAATTATAGGCTCAGTTTCTTTTGAGAGAAAAACTGATGAATTTAAAACACTGACAATGACTACAAAATATAGCTTACTAAAAGAAGAGCTATATAATGAAGCTTACAAAGAGATTATGCCTTTATATAAAAAAGCATCATTATCATCATAATGTTTCGTATAAAGCTCATAAAATAAAAAGGCGACCATCCGGTCGCCTTTTTATGTCTATCACTTTCCAATCAGGTATATCACCGAGCCGGTCGCTTGGCGCCATTGCCTTTAGCGGCGGGCTTGCCTCCCTGAGTAGCGGATTTGGCGCCCGGCTTGGCAGAGCCGGCGCGGGTCGGCGCCTTGCCTTTGTGAGCGGGTTTCCCCTGCCCTGCCGGTTTACCCTGACTTGCACCCTGCCCAGTACCCTGTGCGGTGGGCTTGCCGTTGCCAGCCCCTTTCTGGAGCTGAGAGCCCACCGGTTTGCCATTGCCGGCCTTGCCGCCATTTCTGCTAGCCGCTGGGGCATTGGCTGCACCAGCCTCGCTGCGGGCCCCCTTGTTGACCACCCCGTTGCTGCGCTGATGGGTGATGGCACTGTGGCGGGTCAGGGCAGGCTTGAGGCCCTTGCTGCGGCTGCGCTCGGCCTTGGCTTCGCCACGGCCTTCCGGCGGCACCAGACAGCCGGGGCCGTTGCCAATCAGGTGGCCCTTGCCCATGGCGAGCAGGGCTTCGCGGATCATCGGCCAGCCAGCGGGGTCGTGGTAGCGCAGCAGCGCCTTGTGCAGGCGACGACGACGCTCGCCCTTGGCGACGAACACATCGCCCCCCTCGCGGCTCACCTTGTTTAACGGGTTTTTCTCCGTGTAATACATGGTGGTGGCGTTGGCCAGCGGCGACGGGTAGAAGTTTTGCACCTGATCGAGCTTGAAGCGGTTCTCTTTTACCCAGAGCGCCAGATTGATCATGTCTTCATCCGTGGTGCCCGGGTGGGCCGAGATAAAGTAGGGGATCAGGTACTGCTGCTTGCCCGCCTCTTTGGAATACTTGTCGAACAGCTCCTTGAACTGGTAGTAGCTGCCCATGCCCGGCTTCATCATCTTGGAGAGGGGCCCCTCCTCGGTGTGTTCCGGCGCGATCTTGAGGTAGCCGCCGACGTGGTACTTGGCCAGCTCCTTGATATAGCGGGGGTCTTCTACCGCTATGTCGTAGCGCACCCCGGAGGCGATCAGGATCTTCTTGATGCCCTTGAGGTCACGCGCCTTGCGATAGAGGTTGATGGTCGGGCTGTGGTCGGTGTCCATGTGCGGGCAGATGGTGGGCCAGACACAGGAGGCGCGACGGCAGGTCTGCTCGGCCTTGGGGCTCTTGCAACGCAGTTTGTACATGTTGGCGGTGGGGCCGCCGAGATCCGAGATGACGCCGGTAAAGCCCGGCACCTTGTCGCGGATATCTTCGATTTCTTTCAGGATCGACTCTTCCGAGCGGCTCTGGATGATGCGCCCCTCGTGCTCGGTGATGGAGCAGAAGGAGCAACCGCCGAAGCAGCCGCGCATGATATTGACCGAGGTCTTGATCATGTCGAAGGCCGGGATCTTCGCGTTGCCATAGGCCGGGTGCGGCACCCGCTGGTAGGGCAGGCCGAACACGCCGTCCATCTCGTCGGTTTCGAGCGGGAAAGCGGGCGGGTTGACCCAGACGATGCGATCGCCATGGGCCTGGGAGAGCGCACGGGCGCAGCCGGGGTTGGTCTCGTGGTGCAGAATGCGCGAGGCGTGGGCGTAGAGCACCTTGTCCTCTTTCACCCGCTCGAACGCCGGCAGCTTGACGTAGGTCTTCTCCCACGGCTTTTGCTTGGGGGGCTGCACCAGGATGGGCTTGGCCTCCTGTTCACTTGGCGCTGTGCCCTCGTCGTCGCTGCAGGGAGCCCCTTCCATATAGGGATTGGGGATGGGGTCGATGCGGCCAATCTGGTCGAGCTTGCTGGAATCCACCCCGCGCCAGCCCGGCAGAGGTTCGCGGCGAATGACGGCGGTGCCGCGAATATCCTGCATGGTGTCGATGGTCTCGCCGCCTGCGATGCGGTGGGCCACTTCCACCAGGGGGCGCTCGGCGTTGCCGTAAATCAGGATGTCTGCCTTGGCATCGAGCAGGATGGAGCGGCGGATGGTCTCGGACCAGTAGTCGTAGTGGGCGATGCGACGCAGGGACGCTTCGATGCCGCCGATGACCACCGGGACCTCCTTGAAGGCCTCCTTGCAGCGCTGGGTATAGACCAGAGTGGCGCGATCGGGGCGCTTGCCGCCCACATCCCCCGGGGTGTAGGCGTCGTCGTGGCGCAGCTTTTTATCGGAGGTGTAGCGGTTGATCATGGAGTCCATGTTGCCCGCCGTTACCCCGAAGAAGAGGTTCGGCTTGCCCAGGCGCATAAAGTCATCCTTGGATGACCAGTCCGGCTGGGCGATGATGCCGACCCGAAAGCCCTGGGATTCAAGCATGCGACCAATGACCGCCATGCCGAAACTCGGGTGATCCACGTAGGCATCGCCGGTTACCAGGATGACGTCGCAGCTGTCCCAACCGAGCTTGTCCATCTCTTTGCGGGACATGGGCAGGAAGGGCGCCGTGCCGTAGCACTCTGCCCAGTAGCGGGGATAGGAGAAAAGGTTGGGTACCGGCTGCATTTTGACCACCTGGAACAATTCGGGTCGCGCATTATACCGATTGCTGCCAAGGGGAGCGATGGCTTTTTGCCCCCATAAGTCGCGCGGGATAAGGGGCTTCACGATGAAAAAGGGCGCCCGCAGGCGCCCTTGTGATGATGGAGGCTGGCAACTTATGCAGCCGGAGTTTGCTGATCCCCTGCCCCCTTGGCAGTCAGCGCCTCGTCCACCTGGCGATCCCGCGCCCCCGTCATGCCGGCGTGGCGGGCGATCAGATGATAAATGGCGGGCACCACCAGCAGGGTGACCAGGGTCGCCAGGGAGAGGCCGAAGAAGACCACGGTCCCCACCGCCATCCGGCTCTCGTAGCCCGCCCCCATGGAGAGCATCAGGGGCACGGCGCCGATAATGGCGGTGAGCGAGGTCATCAGGATGGGGCGCAGGCGGCGCACCGAGCCTGCGATGATCGCCTGCTCGAACGACTCGCCGCGCTGGCGCAGCTGGTTGATGAACTCGACGATGAGGATGCCGTTCTTGGTCACCATGCCGATCAGCATGATCATGCCGATCTGGCTGTAGATGCTCATCTCCTGCCCCGTCAGCCAGAGCCCCAGCAACCCGCCGAAGATGCCGAGCGGCACCGTCATCATCACCACCGCCGGGGTCAGGGTGCTCTCGAACTGGGCCACCAGCACCAGATAGACCACCAGCAGGGCGAGGCCGAACACCAGCGCCATCTCCCCCTGATTGTCGCGATAATCCTTGGAGTCGCCGGCGTAATCCACCGTCATGCCGGTGGGCAGGTGGGTGTTGGCCCAGCCATCGAGAAAGTCGAGAGCCTCCCCCAGGGTGTGATCCGGGTGCACGTCCGCAGTCAGGGTGATCGCCTTTTGTCGCTGGTAGTGGTTGAGGCGGTTGGCGGTGGCCACCTGCTTGACGGTGGCCAGGGTCGAGAGGCTCACCATCTCGCCGTTCGCGGCCTTGAGATAGATGCGGCCAAGATCCGAGACGCCGTTGAACTCCTGCTGGTTGCCGCGCAGGTAGACGTCATACTCCTCGCCCCGGTCCACATAGGTGGTCTTGCTCACCCCGCCCAGCAAGGCCTGCAAGGTGCTCGCCACGGTGGAGACCGGAATGCCAAGCTGGCTGGCGCTGTCGCGATCTATGGTCACCCGAAGCTCCGGGGTTTTCTCGGCGTAGTCGAGATCCGGCGTCAGCATCAGGCCGCTGCCCTGGGCGGTCTGTTGCAGCGCCAGCCCCTGCTGGTAGAGCTCGTCATAGTCATTGCCCTGCAGCACAAATTGCACCGGCGCGGTGGAGCCGCCGCGAAAACCCGGCTGGAAGGTGCGGATCATCACGTCGGGAATGCCCGCCAGCTTGCCCCCCAGGGAGCGGGAGAACTCGGTGGCGGTGACGTCGCGCTCGGCCCAGTCGGCGAGCTGGATGATCACCATGCCGGTCTGATCGCCGCCGCGACCAAAGGCCGGGGTGCTGAAGCTCATGGCCTGCACCAGCCCCTTGCCCAGCATGGGCATGATGGCCGCCTCCACCTGCTGCATGTTGCGCTTCATCCGCTCGATACTGGTGCCCTCCGCCCCCTTGACGAACACATAGACCACGCCCCTGTCCTCGGTCGGGGTCAGACTGGTGGGCAGTTGCTGGAACAGGGCGCCGATGCCGCCCAGGCAGAGCAGCAACACCAGCGGCGTCCAGCGGGAGCGGTGCAGCACGGCGCCAAGCAGGGTGCGATAGTGCCCCTCCACCCAGCCAAGGCCGCGATCGAGGGCCGCGGTCAGGGCGTTGGGTCTGTCCAGCGGGCGCATCAACCAGGAGCCCATGGCCGGAGTCAGGGTAAGCGCCACCAGGGAGGAGCAGAGCACGGCCAAGGAGAGCAGGATGGCAAACTCGGTAAAGAGCCTGCCCACCATGCCATCCATAAAGGCGATGGGCACGAACACCATCACCAGCACGGCGGTGGTGGCGATGACCGCAAAGCCTACCTCCCGGGTGCCGTGCCAGGCGGCCAGCAAGGGAGATTCCCCGCGCTGCAGATGGTGGTGGATGTTCTCCACCACCACGATGGCGTCATCCACCACCAGACCGATGGCGAGAATGAGCGCCAGCAGAGTGATGAGGTTGATGGAAAAACCGAAATACCAGGCGCCGATAAAGGCCGAGATGAGCGACACGGGTACCGTCACCGCCGGAATGAGGGTGGTGCGCCCCTGGCCAAGGAAGAGATAGAGCACAGCCACCACCAGCACGGCGCAGATGGCCAGGGTCTCGTACACCTCGTCAATGGCCTGCTTGATGAAGATGGTGGAGTCATAGTCCACCTCAAGCACGGCTCCCTCAGGCAAAAAGCGCTGCATTTCGCCGAGCTTTTTTTCTATGCCTTGCGCCACCGCCAGCGGGTTGGCGGTGGATTGGGCGACGATGCCGATCCCCAGACTCTCGCGGCCATTGCGCTGGTAGGCGCTGTCTTCGTTCTTGGCCCCCACCTCGACATCGGCGATATCCGCCAGATAGATGCTCTGGCCGTTGCTGGCGGTGGTGATCTGCAGGTTCTGGAAATCCTCGGCGCTGTGGTAGAGACGGGCGATCTGCACCGACATGGTCATGCTGTTGTTGCGAATTTCCCCGCCCGGCAGCTCGATATTCTCCCGCTTGAGGGCATCCTCCACGTCCGCCACCGTGATGCCGCGGGCCGCCATGTCGGCGGGGCGCAGCCGCACATACATCACCTGGGTGAGATCGCCGGAGAGCATCACCTCGCTCACCCCGTCCACCAGGCTCAAGGGGTCGACCAGGATCCGGTTGGCGTAGTCGGTCATGGCGGTGCGGTCCATCTGGCTGCTGCTGAAGTTGAGCCAGACCGCCACGTCGCCGTTGCCGCTATCCTTGGTCACCAGGGGCTCGTCTACCTCATCGGGCAGCCGGGGACGGGCGCGGGAGAGGGCGTCGCGCACGTCCGAGATCCCCTCCACCATGTTCCAGCCGAGTTTGAACTCGACGGTGATCATAGAGCGCCCCTTGCGGGTCACCGAGTTGATGTTCTTGATGCCGCTGATGCCGGATAGCTGATCCTCGATGGGCTTGGTGACCTGACTCTCCATCACCGAGGGGGCCGCCCCCTCATAGGTGGTGGTGATGGAGACGGACGGTGTCTGCACGTCCGGCATCTCCCGTACCGTCAATTTGGAAAATGCCACCAGGCCGAACACGGTGAGCAAAGCGCTGAGCACGACCGCCACCAGCGGGCGGCGGACCGAAATATCCGAGAGCCACATCAGCCATTGACCTCCGCCAGATCGTGCACCAGCACCCCATCGCGCAGGTTGACCAACCCTTCGACCACGATGCGATCGCCGATCTTGAGCCCCTCGGTGACCCAGACGGTCTCCCCTTCGGTTTCACCCAGCACCACGGGTATCCGCTTGACCCGACCATCGGCCTCGAGACGATAGACGAAGCGCTGCTCCCCCACGTACTCCACCGACTGGGCGGGGATCAGGGTCAGCTGGCGGGCCGGCAGGGCCAGCACCACATTGAGCAGCATGCCGGGACGCAGCTGGCCATTGGCGTTGGGGATCATCACCCGCGCCTTGATGTTCTGGCTGTCGTTGGAAACCCGGCTGTCCAGGGTGGTGAGGGTGCCGGCAAAGTGCTGATCCGGCCAGGCGCTGCTGGTGGCGGTCACCGCCATGCCGGGGTGCAGCAGGGAGAGGTAGCGCTCCGGCACCGCCAGATCGAGGCGCAGCTTATCCACTTCATCCAGATGAAGCAGGTTGTCGCCGCTGTTGACCAGGGCCCCTTCGCTGAGATCGATAAGACTCACCCGGCCCGCAAACGGGGCCTGCAGGGTACGAAGGGATAGCTCGTAACGGGCGGCATCGAGCCGCGCCTTCGCCTGATCGACCGCGGCCTGCTGCCCCTCCAGCTCGGACTGGGTCACGGCGCCGCGGGCCACCAGCTTGCGCATCTCATTCAGTTTGCGGGTCTCGTCGCGCAGGCTCGCGCTCTGCTCAGCCAGTTCCGCCTGCTGCTTGCCCGAGTCCAGCGCGATCAGAGTCTCGCCCCTGGCCACCGTCTGGCCTGATTGCACCGCTATGTTGACGATGCGACCCGTGACCTCCGGGCTGATGATGACGGAGCGGTTGGCGGTGAGCTTGCCCACCAGCTTGAGGGTCGGCTCCGCCAGACTCTGGGTCACGGTCTGGGTACGGATATTGATTTGTCTGGCGGGTGCCTTGGCGGCAGGCTCACTGTGGCGATACGCCCAGACGGCGGCCACCACGACACAAAGAAGTCCCAGGCTGAGCCAGATACGCATTTTCATCGAACGATCCATGGAGAATTGAAGGAAAGAGATTCCGGATAGGGGCCATTTTAGCCCCTGACTATGCCGTGACTATGAGCAAATGTGACAAAACGTAACAAAAAGGGAGGAAGCTCATCGTGTTGGTGATTAAATGATTAATTCCTCAACAGATTGGCATAAAATGGAGGCTCTCCATTACCAACAGGTGTGGACACCTTGTTCCTATCGACGTTGTTTGATCGCCGCTTCTTCTCCCCTTTCACCTGGCCGTTGCTGGCGCTGGCCGCATTGCTCATCATCCTGGCTCTACGCCAGTCGCTCAGGCAGATAGAGGATGTCTACCAGAGCGACACCCTCAACAGTGCCATCCATCTGCGGGATCAATTCAGGCAGAGCCAGGTGTTTCTGGAGGCGATGCACGGCCAGGCCGAGGAGCGGCTGCGCAGCACACCCCAGTCAGCCCTGACCCGCCAGCTCTATCACTATATCGAAGCACTACCGGACCAGGGGTTGGCGCTTGACCATCGACCACTCGAGTTGCCCCGGAAGCTGGTAGGCAACCTGACCGGCGCAGGTCCCTTGCCACCACCGGGGAGCAAACGGGAAGCCAGACTGCATCTGGCCCTGAGTCTCTCGCCCCTGCTTTCCACCGCGAGCCGGGAGTTTGACAATGAGATAGCCTGGGTCTACTTCACCGGAGTGGACCACTTTATCTACCTCTATCCCTGGGTCCCCTCCAGCCGGTTTCGCTTCTCTCCCTCGCTCTACCAGAGCACCTATTGGCAGGACGCCCTGGCAGCCCATAACCCGGAGCGGGGCACCATTATCTCGCGCCCGTTCAACGACCTCGCAGGGAAAGGCCAGCTCATCACATTGTCACGCCCTCTCTATCAGGATGGGCATCTGGTGGGGATGCTCAGCATGGATATCCAGCTCTCGCGCTTGCATCAGCAGCTTGACGAGCTGATCCCGGAACTCGGGGACTACATGCTGGTCAACCAGTATCGCCAGGTGCTGGCCAGCAGCGCGGCAAACGCGGTCGCGCCCGCCGATCTGACACCCTCCTCGACCTATCTTTGGCAGCAGGGCACCTTGCGCCTGATCCTGGCCATTCCGGACACCCCCTTGCGGCTGATCCACACCATTTCCCTCTGGCCCCTGCTGCAGGCCATGATCTGTCAGTCGGGCCCCACCCTGCTGGCCATCCTCTTCATGCTGCTGGCGGCGCTCTCCAATCTCAGGGCCAGGCGGCTCAACCAGCGACTCAACTACCTCTCCTGCCACGACAATCTGACCGGGGCCTTCAACCGTCATTACCTGGCGCAGCTGGAGCAGCAAAACACCCTGACGCCGGCGCAGCAGACCGGTTTTCTGATGTTCGATGCGGATCACTTCAAACGGGTCAACGACACCTTCGGCCATGGTGTCGGTGATGCCGTGCTGATCCGCCTGGTGCGACTGTGCCAGAGGCAGCTCAGGCGCGAGGATTGCCTGATCCGTTGGGGCGGCGAGGAGTTTCTGGTGCTGATCGCCCAAAGCGACGGTGCCCTGCTCGCCGAGGTGGCCGAGCGCCTGCGCGCCGTCGTCGCCGGGCATGACTGGGGCGCCATCGCTCCTGGTCTTGCCGTCACCATCAGTCTGGGCCACCACGCCTGTTGCGAGGACATCCCCCACCACGAGGCCGTGCGCCGCGCCGATGTGGCGCTCTATCAGGCCAAGGCCAATGGTCGCAACCGCAGTGAAAGATGGCAGAGTGACGCCTGCGAACACACGGGGTAAGCTGGTGTTCCAACCCCTTTCAGGAGGAAAGTCGTGCCAAGAAAACCCCGCATAGGGCTCGCGCTGGGGAGCGGAGCCGCCAGAGGATGGGCCCATATCGGCGTCATCCGTGCCCTTGAACGCCTCGGTATCAAGCCGGATCTCATCGCAGGTTGCTCCATCGGCAGCTTTGTGGGGGGAGCCTACGCCGCCGGCGAGCTGGATCGGCTGGAGGCCTGGGTGCGCGACTTTACCCGGCTGCAGGTGGTGAGTCTGCTCGACCCCGCCCTCTCAGGCGGCCTGTTTCGCGGCGAGAAGGTGTTTGGCATCGCCGCCAACTACCTGGGCAACCCGGATCTGGAAGACCTTCCCCTCCCCTTCGCCTGCGTCGCCACCGAACTCGATACCGGCCGCGAGGTCTGGCTGCAGCAGGGGTCGCTGCGCCAGGCGGTGCGCGCCTCCTGCGGCATGCCGGGGATCCTGACGCCGACCCGGGTCAATGATCACTGGCTGGTGGATGGTGCCGTGGTCAACCCCGTGCCCATCTCCCTGGCGCGCGCCATGGGGGCCGAGGTGGTGATCGCGGTCAACCTCAACACCGATATGCACCAACCCTGGACCGACCAACCGGATCAGGTCAGCAACGGCGGCCTGCTCAGCCAGTGGCTCAACCGGGGCGAGAGCACACCCGCCACCCCGGGCATGTGGAGCGTGATGACGGGCTCCATCAACATCATGCAGGAGCGCATCACCCGGGCCCGGATGGCGGGGGATCCGCCGGAGATCCAGCTCTGCCCGCGCCTTGGCAGCTTCTCCATCATGGATTTTCATCGCGCCGTCGATGCCATCAACGAAGGGGAGGCCTGCGTCGAGCGCAGCCTGGATCAGCTCAAAGACGAACTGGGGCGACTCGGGGTGCTCTGATCATCCTCCAACACACAAGCAAAACAGAAAGAGCGCCTTGCGGCGCTCTTTTGCTATTCGGCTCAGCGAAACCTAGAAGAGTCCCAGCCCCTTGAGCATCACGATCAGGATCAGCAACGGCGATACGTAACGGATGATAAAGAAAAGCGGTTTGAGGATGGGCAACGCCAGCTCGCCACCATTGGTCAGTGCCTCTCTCATCCGCTCCTCGCCCCACACCCAGCCGACGAACAGGCAGAGGAAGATGCCACCCAGCGGCATCAGGACGTTGGAGGAGAGGTAGTCGAACAGATCGAAGAAGGTCTTGCCGGCGATCTGCACGTCCGCCATGGTGCTGTTGGAGAGCGCACAGGTGGAACCCACCGCCCCCAGCACCAGCAGGTTGATCAGGGTAGCCCGGCGGCGGCTCATGCCAAAGCGCTCGGAGAGCACCGAGACCGGCACCTCCAGGATGGAGAGCATGGCACCGGTGGCCGCAATGGCGGAGAGCACGAAGAAGAGCACCATGAAGACGTGGCCAAACGGGATGCTGGCAAAGACTGCCGGTATGGTGATGAACAGCAGGGAGGGACCGGCGGTCGGCTCGAAACCGAATGCAAACACCGCCGGGAAGATGGCGATGCCGGCCAGCATGGAGACGAACAGATCGGCGCACATCACCCGAAACGCGGTCGCGGGGATGTTCTGATCCGCCCGAAAGTAGCTGCCATAGGTCATCATGGTGCCCATGCCGATGGAGAGCTTGAAGAAGGCCAGCCCCATGGCGGTCAGCACCACGGCACCGGTGATCTTGGAAAAGTCCGGAGAGAACAGGAAGGAGAGCCCTTCGCTCGCCCCCGGCAGAGTCAGGCTGCGAATGCCGATCACCAGCAACAGGATGAAAAGCACCGGCATCAGCTTCTTGGTCACCGCCTCAATCCCCTTGGAGACCCCCATCAGCAGTATGCCCCCCATCAGGATCAGCACCAGCCACTGCCACAGCAGACTCTGCAGCGGATTGGTGATGAGCGCCGTGAACGCAGCGCCGGTGACTTCCGGGTTGGTCGAGAGGATGGAGCCGTCGATCGCCTTGAAGATGTAGGCAAAGACCCAGGCCGCCACTTCGGAGTAGAACGACATGATAAGGAAGGCGGCCAGCACGCCCATGGCCGCGATCAGCCACCAGGGTTGCCCCTTGGGGGCCAGTTTGGTCAGGGTGCTGACCGCATCTGACTTGCCTTTGCGACCCAGCATGATCTCGGAGATCATCACCGGCAGCCCCACCAGCAGGGTGGCGATCACATACACCAGCAGAAAACCGGCGCCACCGTTTTCACCGGTCAGGTAGGGGAATTTCCAGATATTGCCGAGACCAACGGCAGAGCCTAGGGTCGCGGCCAGCACGCCGAATTTGCTGGTAAAGCCGTCTCTGGCCTTGGGGGTGGTTTGACTCATTATTGTCTCACTCTCTGTCGCATCATGCGAGGTAGCGGATTAAAGGGTAGGAAGTTTCTGAGGTTTGTAATTGCTTGCCAATATTTTTCAGGGGAAAGCGCTATCTGGAGCACGATTTGCGCTACATCCGGTTATCAGTCCTGTTTTCCAGGCAAAAAAATGCCGCCCGATGGCGGCATTTTCTGTCACAGTGACACTCACGCCTTGGCGAGGTCGTCCGGTCCGATCTGGCCGATTTCGGCGACTTTTTTGTCAGCCAGCAGCCAGAGGGTGAACTTGTGCAGCTCGGGGTGGTGAGCCAGGGCAACCAGGAAGGCGCCACCAACTTCACGATAACCCAGCTCGTAGTTCTTCAGGGTTGTGGGGGGAACACCCAGCAAATCAGCAAATTTAGGACGGCTCAAACCGACTGCTTCACGGATCTGACGGATCTTCTTGCCAACAGTGACGATATTTGAATTCATATTGTTCCATACTCCGTTTGGCGGATGTACTCCGCCTTTTATTTTTCGCGACGACTCGTAGTCAAGTGTATCAGTTTTGTACGGACTCGTTATGGTCGAGTCTCTATCTTTATGAGCGCCTTTCGGCGACAACCCTTGCTATCAACGGGGATGGTAATCGCTCAGCCGCCTCAGGTAAACAGTCTCGAAAAGAAACCCTTATTGTTGGCAACAGAATTGCTCGTATAATTCGCCAGCTACCCATAAAGAGGAATTAGTATGGCGTTTCCCGGCATTATTTCCCGCCTGCACACCGTCCCGAACGTATCCCAACTGCAACAACAACTGACCCAGGGTGAACAGTATCGCGCCGAAGCCTTCTGGCTCCCTTCGGCATTGCAGCATCATGCCAACGAGGTACTGGCCCAGCTGTCAGACAAATGCAGCCTCTATCTGGAACAGGATGAACCGACTCTTTCCCTGCGTAGCCACGATGGTGGCCAGGACAGTCATGGTCGTCTGCTCACCCGCAACGGTCAGGTTCTCGGGCTGGCCGTGACCCCTGGCGATGGCGGCCTGGTCCCCGTCTCCGGCATGCCGGACATGGCCACCTGGCTGGAGGCAGGTCACCTTCATTTCATCTGTCCGGCGGCGGTCCAACCGGTGGCTCGGGCCATTCTCAACATCTGGCCACTGGACCCTTATCTGGCGCGTCATTTTCTGACGAGCTTCATTCCGCTGTTACAAAGCGCAACAGAGGTCGATTATCTCGCCGTTTTTGCCGCCAGGGAAAATCAGGCCAACCCGCATCCCGACTGGGTTCAGGCCTATATGAGACTGGAAAAAAAGCTGCACCGTGCCTACCTAGATCACTAATTAATCAGCATAAACAGCCAGTTATCCCTTCCTGATAATTTTGTATCCGGTGCATTTGTGAGCTTGATCATGTTTTAAAAACGGCATAGAGTGCGCCTCGTCATCGGAATGACACCTGCTGCTTGGTCGCGGTTTTCACCTTTGCGTGCCCGACCAAGTTGCTCGACACACCAGGAGAGTGTGCGACCCGGAATCTGCCGGGTCATCTGCCAGACTCGACGCCAGCCGTTCGGCGGAGCCTGCAGCTTACATAAATGACAAAGTGCGAAGCATGTGAATAACGTGCGCTCTCAACGAGGATTTTTTTATGATGAAAATGGCTCCTTCCCTGATCGCCATCGCCATGGCTGCCATGGGTGCTACTGCTGCTCACGCTGCTGACGACATCTACTTCGGTGCCGGTGTCGGTGCTGCTCACTTCAACGGTCTGAACAAGATCGAAGGCGTGAACAACGGTGAAGAAGACGCGGCTGCTGCCAACGCATTCGTGGGTTACAACTTCAACGAATACTTCGGTACCGAGCTGGGCTACCAGTACGCTGGCCGTGGCAACACCGAAGGTCTGCGCTACGAGAACCAGGGTGCCACCCTGTCCGGTATCGCTCGTCTGCCGCTGGGCAACGACTTCTCCCTGTTCGCTGAAGGCGGCGCCTACTGGGCTCACACCGATGGTCTGGGCATCAGCGATACCAAAGTATCCCCGCTGGCCGGTGCCGGTGTGACTTACAAAGTCAACGACGCCCTGGATCTGCAAGCTCGCTACCGCTACATGTGGGACGTGGCTGACCTGAACGTAGAAGGCACCCACTACAAGTCCAACCAGAGCGTGGCTACCCTGGAAGCCGTATACCACCCGTTCCGTACTTCCTACGTAGCGCCGGCTCCGGCTCCGGTTGTTGAAGAAGCTCCGGCTCCGCAAGTTGTCGAGAAGAGCTTCGCCCTGAACTCCGACGTGCTGTTTGCCTTCGGCAAAGACACTCTGAAACCGGAAGGTGCTCAGGCTCTGGACGCTCTGTACCAGCAAATCGTTGAATTCCAGCCGAAAGATGGCAGCGCTGTTGTCGTTGGTTACACCGACCGTATCGGTTCCGACGCTTACAACCAGAAACTGTCCGAAGCCCGTGCCCGCACCGTTGCCAACTTCTTGGTAAGCAAGGGTATGGCTGCCAGCAAGGTTGCCATCGAAGGTCGTGGCGAAGCTGACCCGGTTACCGGCACCAAGTGTGACGGCGTGAAAGCCAAGGCTCAGCTGATCTCCTGCCTGGCCCCGGACCGTCGTGTAGAAGTTCGCGTATCTGGCGTACAAGAAGTTCAGCAATAATCTGAACTGCGCAAGATAAAGTGCGAAATGGGGATGCAATAGCATCCCCATTTGTTTATCCCCTCTTCCTTCCTGACATCCCCCTGTCACATTTGACTCTTAGCTTGCCTGTACTACCTCAAAAGCATAAAGTAGCTAAGCCTCTAAGGCATTGGATAAGCACTAAAAAGCGCTTCTGTCCGGCCTGTTGTCCATGATGTAGACGCATCATGAGTGTCCCGAAGCCATCTGCTATCCATCTTGTTGGCAATTTTTTCGCCACCATAAAAACAAGTGCACAGAATGCCCTCAAGGGGCTCACGCAACGAGGATAAAACGATGAAAATCAAAATGGCTCCCACTCTGATTGCGCTGGCAATCGCGGCCACCGGTACCACTGCACAGGCCGCTGGCGACTGGTATACCGGTATCGGTGCAGGCTGGGCCTATGCCCACGATCTGGACAATGTTCAGGGTCTGGATGTAGACAAGGACGCCACTGCCCTGAGCCTGTTCGGCGGCTACAACTTCACCGAAAACTTTGGTGCCGAGCTTGGCTATCTCTATGCCGGCAAGGGCGGTATCGATGGAGCCGACTTCAAGACCCAGGGTGCCACCCTGTCCGGTATTGCTCGCCTGCCCATGGGTGATGTCTTCTCCCTGTTTGCGGAAGGTGGTGCCTATTTCAACCACGTCAACGGCAATGGCGACAGCGACAACGGCACAGCACCGCTGGCCGGTATCGGTCTGACCGCCAAGCTCTCCGACCTGATCGACGTACAGGCCCGTTACCGCTATCTGTGGAACCTGGGCGACGAGCCGAAGACTTGGGAAACCGACATGAGCGTTGCGACCCTGGAACTGGTACTGCACCCGAACCGTACCTCCTATGTTGCACCGGTTCCCGCTCCCGAGCCCGAGCCTGTCGCGCCGGTCGTCGTCGACAAGAACTTCGCCCTGAGCTCTGACGTGCTGTTTGCCTTTGGCAAATCTACCCTCAAGCCGGAAGGTGCCGCAGCGCTGAACACCCTGTATCAGGACATCGTCGACGTGCAGCCGAAAGATGGCAGCGCCGTGGTCGTCGGTTACACCGACCGCATCGGCTCTGACGCCTACAACCTGAAGCTGTCCGAAGCCCGTGCCCGTACCGTGGCCGACTTCCTGGTCGGCAAGGGCCTGCCGGCCGGCAAGGTCTCCATCGAAGGTCGTGGCGAAGCCAACCCGGTCACCGGCAACCAGTGTGACGGCGTCAAGGGCAAGGCCGAGCTGATCTCCTGCCTGTCCCCGGATCGTCGCGTAGAAGTGCGAGTCACCGGCGTACAGCAAGTGACCGAATAATCTCGCAACCCGATGCATACAAGCCGAGGGGGCCCGCAAGGGCTCCCTCTTTTTTTGCGCGCCATTCGGCCACTCCCGGCCACCCATTGCCCCATGAGTGCTCCCCCTCGCAGTGCCTGACTGGTTAAACAGTCGGTATCACCTATAACTAAGAGCGGCAGCTACCTGAAAACTGGAAGGCAGCCCCAGATAACAACAAATGAGGATACAAGATGAACAAGACACTCAAACCCGTCTGGCTCGCGGTGGCGCTGGCCGTGACACTGCCCTCGGCGGCCCATGCCAACGACTGGTACGGCGGGATCGGTGGCGGCGTCGCCATCGCCCACGATCTGGATGATTTCAGCCAGGATGCCGACAAGAACGCGACCGCACTCTCCCTGTTCGGGGGCTACAACTTCAACGAGAACCTGGGCGCCGAACTCGGTTACCTCTCTACCGGTGACTGGGATATCAATGGCACGGACTTCAACAGCAAGGGGGCGACCCTCTCCGTCATCGGCCGCTTGCCTCTCAACGACATCTTCTCGGTGTTTGCCGAAGGGGGTGGCTATATCTACCACGTCAACTCCATCAACGGGGGGGATGACAGCCTGGCCCCGCTGGCCGGACTCGGGCTGACCGCCAGAGTGCACGACTGGATCGATATTCAGGCGCGCTACCGCTACATGGTGCGGGTCGGGGATGATTCGGACAACGACAAGGTTGGCAGCGGCACCCAGCGCTGGGTCAGTGACATCAGCGCAGCTACCCTGGAGCTGGTGATCCATCCCAACCGCAGCAAAACGGTCGAACCTGAACCCGCTCCCATGGTGGTGCCAGTACCACCGCCCGCACCCGAACCGGTGGATCAGACCTTCAACCTGAGTTCGGACGTGCTGTTTGCCTTTGGCAAGGCGGATCTCAAACCGGAAGGCATGCAGGCGCTCGATTCACTCTACCAGCAAATCGTCGACGTTAAACCCAAGGATGGCAGTGCCATGGTGATGGGCTATACCGACCGGATAGGCTCGGATGCCAGCAACCAGACCCTATCGGAGGCTCGCGCAACGACGGTCGCCAACTTTTTGATTAACAAGGGGTTGCCAGCAGATCAGGTCAGTATTCAGGGCAACGGCGAGAGCAACCCGGTCACCGGCAGCCAGTGTGATGGCATCAAGGCCAGAGCCGCGCTGATCGATTGCCTGGCCCCGGATCGCCGGGTCGAGATCCGGGTGACCGGTACCCAGCAGGTCGGTGAGTAGTCCCGCTTCATGAGGCCATTACGATGACAGAGGTGCACAAAAAAGGGATGCTGCTGCATCCCTTTTGTTTTACTCGCGCGACCGTATCAGAAGGAGGTCCGGCGATAGCGGCGGTACTCGGGGTGCCAGAAGTTGGCCTCGATGGCCTGATCGATCACCTCGTCCGGGGTCTGCACCGCCTTGCCCTGCAGCATGGCTGTCTTGGCTACCATTTTGGCGATGTAACGGGAGACCTCGTGAATGTCCGCCAGATCCGGCAACAGTGACCCCTCTTCCCCTTTCACCAGCGGCGAGCACTCGGCCAACGCACGGCTGGCCGACATCAGCATGGCATCGGTCACCCGGGTCGCGCCGGAGGCGATGACGCCAAGGCCGATCCCCGGGAAGATAAAGGAGTTGTTGCACTGGGCGATGACGTAGCGCTTGCCCTTGTACTCCACGGGTGCAAACGGGCTGCCGGTCGCCACCAGAGCCTGACCATCGGTCCAGCGGATCAGATCTGCCGGGGTCGCCTCGACCCGGGAGGTGGGGTTGGAGAGCGGGAAGATGATGGGACGGGCACAGTGCTTGTGCATGGTCTTCACCACCTCTTCGGTGAACAGCCCCGGCTGGCCGGAGACCCCGATGAGGATGTCCGGGCGACCGTGTTCCATCACCTCCAGCAGGGAGATGTTGTCCCCCACCGGCCAGTCGGCAATGCGCTCCACCGGTTGGGATAGACGACGCTGGAAGTCGAGCTGGTTCGGGATCTTGTCGGTGATGAGGCCGAAGCGATCCACCATGAAGACCCGGCCACGCGCCTGCGCATCCGTCAACCCCTCGGCCTTCATCTGGGCCACGATCTGCTCGGCGATGCCGCAACCGGCGCTGCCGGCACCGAGGAAGGCAACCCGTTTCTCGGAGAGCTTGGCACCGGAGGCCTTGCAGGCGGCGATGAGGCTGCCCAGGGTCACGGCGGCGGTGCCCTGGATGTCATCGTTGAAACAGCACAGCTCGTTCTTGTAGCGGTTGAGCAGCGGCATGGCGTTGTTCTGGGCAAAGTCCTCGAACTGCAGCAGGATCTCCGGCCAGCGGCGCTTGACCGCCTGGATGAAGGCATCGACGAACTCGGCGTACTCTTCACCCGAGATACGCGGATTGCGCCAGCCCATGTAGAAGGGATCGTTGAGCAGTTGCTGGTTGTTGGTGCCCACGTCCAGCACTACCGGCAAGCAGTAAGCCGGCGAGATACCGCCACAGGCGGTGTAGAGGGAGAGCTTGCCGATGGGAATGCCCATGCCGCCGATCCCCTGATCCCCCAGACCCAGGATCCGCTCGCCATCGGTGACCACGATCACCTTGACGTTCTGCTTGGTGGCGTTTTGCAGCATGTCATCGATCCTGTCCTTGTCCGGATAGGAGATGAACAGACCGCGCGCGCGGCGATAGATGTTGGAGAACTCCTCGCACGCCTTGCCCACGGTCGGGGTATAGATAACCGGCAGCATCTCGGTCAGGTGGTTGTGCAGCAGACGGTAGAACAGGGTCTCGTTGGTATCCTGGATGTTGCGCAGGTAGATGTGCTTGTCCATGTCGTTGCCAAACGCCATGAACTGACGGTAGGCCCGCTCCGCCTGCTCCTCGATGGTCTCGATGTTGTGGGGCAGCAGTCCTTCGAGGTTGAAGTTGCTGCGCTCTTCGCTGGTGAAGGCACTGCCCTTGTTGAGCAGCGGGGTCTCCAGCAGGGCCGGACCGGCGTAGGGAATGTAGAGAGGACGTTTCTGATTATTATCTTCAAACATGGGTCTGGTACCTAAACGTTGGGGCCAGCCGATCCTATGGGCTTGCGCCGTTAATTTCAAAGAGTTTGCACATCCGTTGCAAAAGGTTTGCGACCCAGGCGACGAAAGGCGCCCGGTGTCTGGCCGGTCAGCCGGCGAAAGCGGTTGGCAAAGTTGGCGCCATCGCTGTAACCGACCCGGCCGGCCAGCTCGGCCAGCGGCCAGTTGGTATAGAGCAGCAGCTGGCGCGCCTTGTTCATCCGTAGCTGGGTGAGCCAGGCCATGGGCCCCATGCCGAACACCTGGCGACAGAGGCGATGCAGATGGGGTACTGAGCAGGCCATCTGATCGGCGAGTAGAACCACGCTCCAGGGCTCGTCGAGATGCGCCTCCACCCGGCGAAACAGCGCCTGCAACCGGATCTCGGGAGTGCCACGCACCTCACCCTGCAGGGTACGCTCCAGGAGCGCCAGCAACAGGCTCAGCAGTTGGGGTTGCAAGGGCGAGCGGACCCCCTCTCCCTGGATCAGGCTGAGCAGATGATGGAGCTGCTCTCCGCCATCCCCCTGCCAGATGCGATGACCGAGCCGGTGCAGATGCTGCCAGCGCGGCACGTCGTCGAGCAGGATCCAGCTGGTGTGCCACTGCTCGCCCACCAGCTTGAGGCCACCCGGCACGGCTGCGGGCAAAAAGATAAGCGACCCGGCAGGAATGGGTTGTTCTCCCCCGTCGGTGAGCAGTGCGCCCCCCTCGTCGTGGCTCACCATCAGGATGTGAAACTCGGGCCGGTTGCGACGAATAAGGTAGTGTTCACGGATCACCGACAAGCCGGTCAGGAAGATGCCCGCCTCGCCGAGCAGGGGCAGACCTTCACGCCCCAGCATCCGCTCCTCGCAAGACGGTGCAATTTCCAGACACTCGCTGACAAATTCCATAACACCCCAACAGGATAGTTTTGCACAAGAAAACCGAGACTCACTCACAGTGAGGCCACCCGCTTAGCCTCTTATCATACCTCTGACAAGCCTTGCTTTTCTTATACCCGGTTAACACAAATGAATTATTGGCAAGCAATTTTAAAACAAACCACCGACCGCGAGTTCATGTCCAGACTGTTGCGACTGGCCCTGCCCGTCTCACTGCAGTCCATGATGTTCTCCCTGCTCGGTCTCATCGACATCATGATGGTGAGCCAGCTTGGCACCACGGCTGTGGCGGCTGTCGGCTTGGGTAACCGGGTCTTCTTCTTCAATCTGCTGGTGATAGCGGGCCTCGCAGGCGGGGTTTCGGTATTGGCGGCACAATATTATGGTCGCGGCGAGATGGCCGGGGTGCGCCGCTCCCTGGCGCTGGCGTTGGTGGGGGCCACCCTGGTGAGCCTGCCGTTTGCCCTCGTCTACCTGCTCTCACCGGGTAGCGTGCTGGGCTTTGCCAGCCAGGATCCCGAGTTGCGCCCGCTCGCCGACCACTATCTGATGATCACCGGCGCCACCATCCTCTGCACCGCCATTGTGGTGCCGCTGGAGTCAGCCCTGCGTTCCATCGGCAACGCAACGGCGCCGACCCGCATCGGCATCATCGCCATCATTGCCAACGTCATCCTCAACTATGTCCTCATCTTCGGCCACTTCGGCTTCGAGGCCATGGGGGTGGCCGGCTCGGCCTGGGGCACCACGATTTCCCGGCTGCTGCAGACCGCCTTGCTCTTGCTCTACGTGAGACGTCACGAGTCGCGCCTTGTTCCGCGCGCTGTCGACTGGCTGGCCGCCTTCAAACGCAAGGAGGTGGTGCGCTTTACCCTGATCGCCCTGCCGCTTTTGTTTCATGACGGTCTCTGGGCCTTCGGCATGCTGCTCTACGGCTTTCTCTATGCCCACCTTGGCACGGATTCGCTCGCCATCATGACCACCCTCGGGACGCTGGAGAGCATCCTCATCTCCCTCTTCTTCGGGCTGGCGGTGGCTTGCTCCACCCTGCTCGGCCACCGGCTCGGGGCCGAGGAGTACGAGGCGGCCTGGCAGCACTCCCAGCTGTTTCTGGTGATCGCCCCCGTGGGCGCCTTGCTGGTTGGCGTTGCGGTCTGGCTGCTGCAAACCAGCCTGCTGCAGTGGGTCGGCAACCTCCCCCCCGAGCTGATGGGCGAGGCGGGGCAGGTGCTCGCCATCATGTGTCTTGGCATGCTGCTCAAGGTGTTCAACATGGTGGGCATCATAGGGGTGCTGCGCTCGGGGGGCGATGTGAATTACAGCATCTTCATCGACATTGTCGGCATGTGGTGCATCGGCCTGCCGCTCGCCTGGGTGGCGGTGAGCCTGCTCGGCTGGCCTCTCTCATGGGTGGTCGCCGTGGTACTGCTGGAGGAGCTCAGCAAGGTACTGCTGGTGCAGCACAGGATCCGCCAGCGCCGCTGGCTCAGAAACCTGGTGATGGGATAGGAGAGAACAAACCCGGGGTCATATCAATGACAGAAAAACCCCGTTTGCAGTATGCTAGCCCCCTCTTCAATCAGAGGCAGGGCCTGCTATGCCCCTGTCCAGTAGTCGTTTAAGGAGACGAGCATGCAACCACAGAAAGAGCTGATCACCGAGACTGCCCTGCTGGAGATGGCCAACAAGATGATCCGGGAACACGAAGACTTCATCCACGGCATGCGTGCCGACTCGGTGGAGCAGAAGGGGGAGATCCTGGTGTTCAAGGGGGAGTACTTCCTGGCCGAAGATGGCACCCCGACCGGCAAGACCATGGCGGTGTTCAACATGTTCAAGCAGCTGGCCCAGCAGCTCTCCGGCAAATACCGCCTGGGCTGACCCTCACGCCCAAGCAAACCACAGGATGCCGCCCTCAGGCGGCATCTGCTTTTTCGGCCTGCGGGCGTTCCACCACCACGCAGTTGCGCCCCGCCATCTTGGCCTGATAGAGGCTCTCATCGGCCCGATTGATAAGGGCATCTATACTCTCGCCTCTTCGCGCCAGAGCGATGCCAATACTGACCGTCACCTCCAGCAATTCATCGGAAGTGGGGCTCTTTACCAGACGCGCCTCGACCGATACCCGCAGCCGTTCGGCGATGCGGGCTGCCTCCGATGGATCGCCGCAATTGCGCAGCAGGATGGCAAACTCCTCACCGCCATAACGCCCCAGCACCATGCCGGACTCCAGCTGTTCATCCAGGGTAGTAGCCACCTCCTTGAGCACCGCATCCCCCGCCAGATGACCATAGATATCGTTAATTCGTTTGAAGCGGTCGAGATCCAGCAGCAGCACGGCAAACGGCTTTTGTCTGGTCAGCAACCGGGCCCGGGCCTGCTCCAGCTGCTTGAGCAGCAGGCGGCGATTCATCATGCCGGTCAGCTCGTCGGTAGTGGACTCCCGATAGAGGCGCAGCAGCATGTTGAGCTGGCCGCACTGCACCCAGCAGCTGGCCATGGCAAACAGGCTGAGCACCCACACCTGGTTCAGGGTGGCCTGGCTCCACAGGGTCTGCCCCACCAACAACCAGCGCCCCAGCACCATGGTCAGCAGCACCACGCCGGCCAGTTGCAAACCGCGCAGGAGGGGAATGGGAAAGATGGCAAACAGGGTGATCAAGAGATAAGGGAACACCACATAGCCTACCTGCAGCTGCTGCTCGGTTCCGAAGCTGTGCAAACTGACGAGTGAGAAGAGCATCATCACCACCATCAGGTAGCCGAGCGCCAGCTTCATGCGCTGCAGTCTGAAGTTGATGAGGTAGGAGAGCGGGATCAGTGGCGAGAGCGCCAGGGCACAGAAGATCCTGGCCTGAAGCAGCTGCTCGAAATGAGCGTGGGAGAGGGTCAGCCAATCCACCAATGCCCAGGCGGGCAAACCGACGATCAACAGGCAGGTGAGCAAACGCAAACGCACCGTCATAAAGCCCATGCGCGTGCGGGTAAAGTCTTCGGAGTGTGCCTTGGCACTCCAGAACTCTGACAACTTGAGCATCCAGCGGCTCCACATCAAGGTCGGGGGCCCATTTTACACCTACTAAGTGGTAAGAATGTCATTTGCGCAACGAATAAAAAGGAGATCTGGCTCACACAAAGCGACATATCATAATCGCCACGCGCAAACGTTTCAACCCACCGAAAAATAAACCTTTTTCTGATTAATAAACGCTGGTCAGCGGCGCGCCAATCTCTACAATAGCGCCCAATTTTTCTCCCCATCCCCACACACGTTGAGGTTTTTATGGAACAGGTTGCCACCACGCAGACCGCCCCCGAGGCCCATCCCCCCAGGCGGGCACACAGCGAACTGGTCTACGGCATAGACGATGTCCCGCCCCTGCCCCAGACGCTGTTCGCCGCCCTGCAGCATATGCTCGCCATGTTTGTCGCCATCATCACCCCGCCCCTCATCATCGCCAACGCCCTGGGCCTGCCCGCCGAAGATACCCGTTATATAGTCTCCATGTCGCTGGTCATGTCCGGCATCGCCTCCTACATCCAGACCCGCCGCTTCGGTCCCGTCGGCTCCGGCCTGCTCTCGGTGCAGGGCACCAGCTTCAATTTCCTCGGTCCTATCATCGCCTCCGGCCTCGCCCTCAAACAGGCAGCCATGCCCACCGACGATATGCTGGGTACCCTGTTCGGCACCATGCTGGTGGCGGCCCTCACCATGGTGATCCTGAGCCGCTGCCTGCACCTGGTGCAGAAGGTGATCACCCCGCTGGTGACCGGTATCGTCGTGCTGCTTATCGGTCTGACCCTGATCAAGGTGGGCCTCATCAGCATGGGGGGCGGCTACGGTGCCCTCGCCGATGGCAGCTTCGCCAGCCACAGCAACTTGTTTCTCTCCCTGCTGGTGCTTGGTCTCATCGTCCTGCTGCAACGCAGCCGCAACCCCTGGCTGCGCCTCTCCGCCATCATGATCGCCATGCTGGTGGGCTATGCCGTGGCGCTGCTGCTTGGCAAGATCAATGCCCCTACCTTCGAGGGGCCGATGTTGATGGTACCCGTCCCCCTCAAGTACGGTCTCGGCTTCGACTGGCAGCTGTTCGTGCCGCTTGCCATCATCTTCGTGGTGACGGCGCTCGAGGCCATCGGTGACATGACCGCCACCTCGGATGTCTCCGGCGAGCCGGTCAGCGGCAAGGTCTACATGAAGCGGATCAAGGGCGGCGTGCTGGCCGACGGCTGCAACTCCATGCTGGCGGCGCTCTTCTCCACCTTCCCCATGTCCACCTTCAGCCAGAACAACGGGGTCATTCAGCTCACCGGCATGGCCAGCCGCCACGTCGGCCTCTTCATCGCCGCCATGCTGGCCCTTCTCGGTCTGTTCCCGGCGGTGGCGACCCTGGTGCAGCAGATCCCCGAGCCCGTACTGGGCGGCGCCACCATCGTCATGTTCGGCACCATCGCCGCCGCCGGGGTGCGCATCATTGCCCGCGAAGAGCTCGACCGCCGTGCCCTGATGATCCTGGCGGTGTCGCTGGCCATGGGACTGGGGGTCGCCCAGGTGCCGGAGGTGCTGCAGCATCTTCCGGAGCTGGCCAAGAGCGTGCTCTCCTACGGCGTCGCCACCGGTGGCCTCACCGCCATCGTCCTGAACCTGCTGCTGCCCAAACGCAGCAAGCCCTGCGCCCAAGCTCCCCGTTAACGGCCATCAAGCCCCGCCATGCGGGGCTTTACCTGGCTACCCGCCACGGGTAGTGTGCAAAGCCTGTCATGCTTCAGGATGCCACCATGCCCTACTCCCTGCTTCCTCCTCTGCCTGAAAGCCATACCCTGGATCAAATCCTCGCCCGGGAGCAGCACTGGCTGCGCGATTGCGCCCACACAGGTACGGCCATGGCTCACCTCTGGCAGGCGCCCCAATGCCTCATCGTCACCCGCAAGGATACGCGGCTGCCTCACTATCAAAGCGCCTGCGAGCAGCTCGCCGCCGAAGGCTGGCCCGTGTTTGTACGCGACAGCGGTGGCACCGCCGTGCCTCACGGCGCCGGCATCCTCAACCTCTCCCTGCTGCTGCCCCGCACCACCACGGATCTCGCCCACTACTACCGGCAGCTGGGCGCGCCGCTGCTGAGTTTGCTGGCGCAATACGGCCTTGAGGGGAGCTATGACTTCGTGCCCGGCTCGTTTTGTGACGGCCAGTACAACTTGGTGATCGGGGGGCGCAAGATAACCGGCACCGCCCAGCGCTGGTTGGCTCCGAGTCAGGATCACGGCGGCGCCGTGCTGGCCCAGGCCATGCTGCTGGTGACGGGGGATGTGGATGAGGGTACCCGGATGGCGAGCCGCTTCTACGAGCTGGCGGGCGGGGAGCTGCGCTTTTTGCCGGGCACCTCCACCACGCTCGCGCAAGCCATCCATTGGCAAGGGAGCGATGGCGAACTGGTGGCCGAGGTCAACCACAGACTGCAACGGTTGCTGACGACTGACTGACCCCTCCTCTGTGCTGCTCCCCTGAGCCCCCGCCCCTTGGAGGCACCCACAAAAAAGCCACGACCCTGGGTCGTGGCTTGCTCTTTTCAAGGGGAACGTGAGACGCGGTGGCGAGATCAGGCGGTCTGCGGCTCAGGCTCGGACTCCGTATCCCGGTCACGGCTGAAGTAGGCCCGGGTCTCGGCAATCACCACGTGGCGCAGGCCGATAAGACCGATGAGATTGGGCACTGCCATCAGGCCGTTGACGATATCGGCCAGCAGCCAAATCATGTCGAGATGCAGGAAGGCGCCGCACGCCACCAGCACCAGATAGACCAGGCGGTAGGGCTTGATCGCCTTGACCCCGAACAGGTACTCGGTACAGCGCTCGCCGTAGTAGTTCCAGCCAAGGATGGTGGTGAAGGCAAAAAACAGCAGGCCGATACTCACCAGATACTGACCGATATGGGCATCCAGCCCCTGGGCGAAGGCCTGGCTGGTCATGGCGGCGCCGCTGAGATCCCCGCTCCACACTCCGGTCACCACCAGGGTCAGGCCGGTCATGGTGCAGATGATGATGGTGTCGAAGAAGGTGCCGGTCATGGAGACCAGCCCCTGCTCCACGCAGGAATTGGTCTTGGCCGCCGCCGCGGCGATGGGGGCCGAGCCCAACCCGGACTCGTTGGAGAAGACGCCGCGCGCCACCCCAGACTGGATCGCCAGCATGATGCCGGCGCCGACGAAGCCACCGGTGGCCGCATGGCCGGTGAAGGCGCTCTGCAACACCAGCGCCACCGCATCCGGCAAGGCAGCGGCATTGGCAAACAGCACCCCGAGACAGGCGGCGATATAGAAGAGGGCCATGAAGGGGACCACCTTGCTTGACACGCTGGAGATGGACTTGATCCCCCCCAGAATCACCAGGCCCACCAGCAGGGTCAGTACAACGGCGGTCGCCTCACGGGGCACCGAGAACGACAGTGTCATGGCATCCGAGATGGCGTTGACCTGAGGGAAGGTCCCGATCCCGAAGAAGGCCACGCCGATGCCAAACAGGGCGAACAGCTTGGCGAGCACCCTGGAGCCAAGCCCCTTTTCCAGATAGTACATAGGGCCACCGGCCATCTGGCCGTTGGCATCCTGCTGGCGATATTTGACCGCCAGCAGGCACTCGGCGTACTTGGTGGCCATACCAAACAGGGCTGCCATCCACATCCAGAACAGGGCGCCCGGACCACCGAGCTTGATGGCAGTGGCAACGCCGACGATGTTGCCGGTGCCTATGGTGGCAGAGAGGGCGGTGCACAGAGCGCCAAAGCTGGAGACATCCCCCTGCTTGCCCTGGCCCTGATCACGGCCGAATACCAGACGCAGGGCGAGTGGCAAACGCACCAGCTGAAGCAGTCCCAGACGCAGGGTAAGGTAAATGCCGGTCCCGACCAGCAGGATCAGCAGGGGTGGCCCCCAGACAAAACTATCGATGGCGGTGAGCGCCGCTTGAATTGATGACATGCATCCTCCTTAAGAAACAGAAATTAAGGAGGAGAAGGATGATCTTCCCATAGGTGTCGCGATCCCCAGAGGCGATCGGATGCGGGCTAAGCCAAAGTACAACCCAAAGTACAACCATCCCATCCCCTCTGTCCTTTTGCCTGAGAGTTTCCGGCGCCAGATTGCGATGCAATCATGGTGCCTTGCTCCTTCGGCGCCCGATTCAACGGGTCTCTCCAGAGTATCGTCCAGTAGCAGTCCACACCGGTTGCCCGGTACCTGAAAGATTCACTTCTTCGGTGGATGGTTGCCCATCACTCTCCTGCTACCTTCATCCGAACTAATTTGGATTAGGAAGCGGGCATGGTAATCCAAAAATTGTGAGCTGTCTCGCACTTGCCGGCCCGCTCCCGCACTTTTTTCATGATCGGCCATCTCATCGGCAAGATGTTAAATAGTAGTTAACAATCATAGAGTTAACCTGGCCTGCATCAAACGTGTCCCGACGCGCAAGATGACGGGATAAAAAGCAATTCTCTATCTCGTTTCATGCAGAAAAACTCAACAACATATCCAATCAAAATGCTTGCACAGAAACTCAATAAGTCGATAATCCAGCGCATAACCAAGCACTTTGCTCTCAATTTATGCACTGTGCCAGGTTGGTCCCGCCGGACCGCTCGCCTGACCCGGCCGTCGCCGGTTCAATCGCATATGGCTTGGGCATATCACGCCCCCTAAGGACTTTCAAAAGAGAATGAACGAGACCCTGGTCGCACAAGATTACCGTCAGCTGGTTGAACAATTCGGCTCCCCCCTGCTGCTGCTCGACAAGGCAGCCGTCCGCAAACAGTATCGGGCCCTGGCGGCCGCCCTGCCCGATGTGCGCTTGCATTATGCACTCAAGCCCCTGCCCCACGAGGCGGTGGTCTCTGTCTTGAAGGAAGAGGGGGCCTGTTTCGATCTGGCCACCAATGGCGAAGTGGATCTGGTGCGCAGTCAGGGTGTCCGCCCGGGGCGCTGCATTCATACCCACCCCATCAAGCGCGACAGCGACATCCGTTACGCGCTGGAGTATGGCTGCACCGTGTTCGTCTATGACAACCCGCTGGAGCTGGAGAAGTTCCTGCCCTACAAGGACGAGGTCAAGCTGCTGCTGCGGGTGAGCTTCCCCAATCCCGAGACCAAGGTCGATCTTTCCAAGAAGTTCGGCTGTACACCGGAGCAGGCGCTGCCGCTGTTGCAACTGGCCCAGGCCAAGGGGATCAAGGTGATGGGGCTGTCGTTCCACGTCGGCTCCCAGGTGCCCCACGCCCGCCGTCACGTGCAGGCCATCGATGCCTGCCGCGAGATCATGGAGCAGGCCTGGGATCTTGGGCTCAAGCCCTGGGTGCTGGACATCGGCGGCGGTTTCCCGGTGGATTATGACGGCGGCGAGTTCGATATCGACGGCTTCTGCGCCCCGATCCGCGAGGCGCTGGCCAAGCTGCCCGCCACCGTGCAGAAGATTGCCGAGCCGGGCCGCTTCATCAGCGCGCCAGCCATGACCTCGGTGGCCAGCGTCATGGGCAAGGCTCACCGCGGCGACAAGATCTGGTACTACCTGGATGACGGTCTCTACGGCAGCTACAACGGCCAGCTCTATGACCACGTCACCTATCCAGTCAGCACCCCCTATGCCCACGGCGAGCTGCATAACGCCGTGCTCTCCGGCCCCACCTGCGACAGCGTGGACGTGATCCGCGATGGCATCATGCTGCCGGATCTGGCGATTGGCGAGCTGGTGGTCGGCCGGGTGATGGGGGCCTACACCTGGGCATCGGCTTCCACCTTCAACTTCTTCCCCAAGGCGAGCATCCTGATCCTGGATAGCAGCCAGCAGGGGCAAAAGCTGGTGGCCGTGGCCTGATAGGCCTTCGCCAAAAACAGAAGGGGGAAGCCGATGCTTCCCCCTTCTTTTTATTGTCTGGCGAATCGTCAGATAAACTGGCTGGTCAGCAACCAGCCGGTGTAACCCACGAAGCAGGAGAGCAACACGCCCCCCTCCAGCCGGTTGATCCGCCCCTGCCCCTTGCGACCCAGGCACATCACCAGCAGCAGCAGGGTCAGGCCCATCATCAGGCTCCAGTCGCGGGAAAGCACTTCCGGCGCCACATCCAGCGGATGGATCCCTGCCGCGATCCCGACCACCGCCAGGGTGTTGAACAGGTTGGAGCCCAGCACGTTGCCGAGGGCCAGATCGTGCTCATTCTTGCGAATGGCGATAAGGGAGGAGGCCAGCTCCGGCAGCGAGGTGCCGATGGCGACTATGGTGAGACCAATCACCAGATCGCTGATGCCAAAGCCCTGGGCGATGGTCACCGCGCCCCATACCAGCAGACGGGAGGCACCGATGAGCAGCACCAGCCCCACCACCAGCCAGAACAGAGCCAGCTTGAGGGACATGCCTTCGCTCTCGATGTCCTCTTCGGTCTCCGCATCTAGCACATCCCCTTTGCCGTTCATGCCGGCCCAGATGGACCAGCCCATCAGCGCCACGAACACGACGCCCAGGATGGCCGCATCGGTGCGGCCCAGATGACCGTCGATGAGCAGGGCACCGGAGAGCAGGGTGATACCGAGCAGGATGGGGATCTCTTTGCGCACCACCTGGGAAGCAACGGCAATCGGGCTGATGAGAGCCGTCAAACCCAGGATCAGGGCAATATTGGTGATATTGGAGCCATAGGCATTGCCGAGCGCCAGCCCGGGGTTGCCCTGGGAGGCGGCCAGGGCCGACACCACCATCTCGGGGGCCGAGGTACCAAAACCGATGATCACCATGCCGATGAGCAGCGGTGGCATGCCGGCATAACGGGCGGTCGCGGCGGCGCCATCGACAAATTTATCCGCACTCCAGACCAGCAGCGCCAGTCCGGCAATCAGGGCAACAAAAGCCAGGGTCATATCGTCTCTATTCCATGGTCTGCAAACACAAAAGCCAGGCACGGGCCTGGCTTCTTCCAGAAGCGGGCCCAGTGTAGCGGGCCGCCTTTCTATTTCAAGGGGAAATCAAACGACGATTGATGATTTCACAGCGCCGCCAGCAGGCTCTGGGCATCCGACACCTCGAACTTGCCCGGCTCCTCCACAAAGAGCTGCTCGACCACACCATCGTTGGCGATGAGGGCAAAGCGCTGGGCACGCAGGCCGCCAAAGGCCCCCGTCTCCTTGGCAAGGCCAAGGGCTCGGGTCCAGCTGCCGTCGCCGTCCGCCAGCATGGTGATGGCGTCGGCGTTCTGCCCCTCCTGCCACGCCTTCATCACGAAGGCATCGTTGACCGACAGACAACAGATGGCGTCCACCCCTTTGGCCTGAAACTGGTCGGCCAGCACCACATAGCCCGGCAGATGGGCGTTGGAGCAGGTGGGGGTGAAGGCACCGGGCACCGCGAACAGCACCACTTTCTTGCCGGCAAACAGGGTCTGGGCATCCTGTACCTGCTTGCCCGCGGCTGTGATGAAGGTAAATTCGCCCGAAGGCAAGGGTTGGCCAACTGCAATCATGATCTCTCGTCCCGAGTCGATTGGTGAAGCTCCAGTCTAGCGCAGCCATCCGTCATATCCCATCGCAACGACCCGCTCCCCGGCAGGCATTTTTCCAGCAGGCAGACTAATCTTGAGCAGGTTTCACGGCGCCAGGAGGCCCCATGCAACACTACTACGATGGTCTGGAAATTCGTCCCCCCGCCTTGCGTTCACAACAGCAACTGGACCAGCTTAATCATCAACTTACCCACGTCAGCCAGTATTGCGCCGGTTACTCCAGTGCCTATCGTCAATGCCGTCTCGAGGATCTGGCCGAACTGGCCACCCTGCCCCTGCTCGACAGCGCCGAACTGTTTGCCGCCCAGCAGGCCCACCCACCGTTTGCCGGACTCACCGGCCGCCCCGCCAGCCAGGCACTGCGCGCCTTCGCAAGCCCGGGCCAGCTGGCCATTCCCGAATATGCGGGGGCGGACTGGTGGGGGGCCGCGCGCGCCCTGTTTGCCGCCGGCTTCAAGTCCGGCGAGGTGATGCTCAACGGCCACGACTACCACGCCGGCCCCACCGCCTTCATCTTCGACAACGGGGCCCGCCAGCTCGGCGCTCCCGTGGTGCCTTGCGGTCCCCATGACACCCAGCGCCAGCTGGAGGCGCTGCAACGCTACCAGCCTACCGGCTTTGTCGGCCCGCTGGTCACCCTGCTGGATCTGCTGGAAGCCGCCGAGGCGGCCGAGGTGGCCACCGACTCCCTGCAAACCGCCCTGTTGTGCGAGGTTACCCACCCCGAGACGGCCCCGCTACAGGCCATCTATGGTATTCAGGCGTTCAACTGCCTGGTCTGGCAGGACATAGGCGTGGTGGCCTACGAGAGCCAGCCTGGCGAGGGCTTTATCGTCAACGAGAGCTGCCTGGTGGAGATCATCGACCCGGCCAGCGGCCAGCCGGTCAACGCAGGAGAGAGCGGACAGCTGGTGGTGACCCGGCTCGATCTGGAGTATCCACTGCTGCGCCTTGTCACCGACTGGCAGGGGCACTGGCTCGCGACCCCCAGCCCCTGCGGACGCACCAACCGGCGGTTAAAGCTGGACTAGGATCGCAAACGGGCAGCCACTGGCTGCCCGTATTGTTCCGGATGAGATTGCTGTTAGCGCCGAGCCTGCCAGGTGGCGATGGCGAGCAGGGAGTCCGGGGTAAACTCGTCGGCCCGCGCGGCAATCTCGGCCTGACTCATCCAGTGCACCTCGCTCACCTCTTCGGCCTGCAGCTGAAGCGGTCCCTGATAGCGGCAGCTGTAGAGGCCACCCCAGACCCGATACCCCTCCCCCTCGGCATAAAAAGTACCGAAGCCTTGCAGCGGTACATCGTGGATCCCAAGCTCTTCGGCTAGCTCGCGCCGGGCAGAGGGTTCCATCTGTTCGCCCGCGGTCACCACGCCACCGGCGCAGGCATCCAGCATGCCGGGGCAGAAATCCTTGCAGAGGGTACGGCGCTGCACCAGGATGCGATCCGCCTCGTCGAGCACCAGGATGTAGCTGGCACGATGGCAGAGATTCTCCCGTCGCACCTTGGCCCGCTCGGCCACCCCGATCACCCGGTTCTCTTCATCCACCACATCAACCCATTCCACGTGCAGGCCCTTTTGCTCATTCCATTCGACTGCCCGCAGTATATCGGTGCAAGGGATTGTAATGGCACTACTTTTTCAAATGGTGCCCTTGCTTTGCCCGAAGGGATCACCAAAAAAGGATTCATGCAAAACTCGATGAAACGTCACATGGCTGTCATCAACCGCCCCCATAGTGTGCCCTGTTCAAGCAAGCAGGTGACGTTGTGATGAAGGTTTTCAAGCAGTTATCCCCGCGGCAGATCGCAAGATACATCAAGAGCTTCCACCGGGGCTCCTTTGCCATCGAGTCATGGGGAACATTTGAATTCAGCGCAGGCAGGCTCAGTCTGCACGGGTTGAGCTGCCACCGGCGCCTGAGACTGGCAGGCCAGATCAACCAGGCCCTGCGCCAGCTCAGTCACGCCGAGCCCTTGCCGGAACAGTGAGTCAAGGGGATTTGCCCTCCTGTCCTTAATGCTTCCATGCTGTTTGCCCGCCGGCTACTCGCCGCGCGGGCCGTTTTCGATATCGGTGATGACGCCGTTGCGCACGGTGACGAAGCGCATGAACTCGCTCTTGCCGAAGTTGTAGGTCCAGCGCTCGCCATACTTCACCGGCACCAGATAACCGAACTGGTTCTCCTCATTGCGACTGAGCTCTTCGCGTAGCATGGGCTCTCCACACTTGAGCAGCATCAGGGCCGTGCTGTCGCCCTCAGTGATCAACGCATTCTTGCAACGCATCGCATCGGCGCTGGCAGGCAGTGTGGCAAGCAGCGCAGCCATGGCCGACGCCACCTTCATCATCTTGTTCATGGGACACACCTCAACTGGGGTTCAGTTGCAGTATGACGGTTCCCGGCGGCGAAAAAAGCCCCCCATGAGTGCTCGTCGCTGCCTTTTCGTTCACTGGCAAACATGCCCAAAAACAAACGGCGACCCGAGGGTCGCCGTTTGCATCACGCCAGCCGGATCATAGGATGTCCAGCAGCTCCACTTCGAATACCAGAGCGGAGTAGGGCGGGATGGAACCGGCGCCACGGGCACCGTAAGCCAGATCCTGCGGAATGTAGAGCTTCCACTTGGAGCCAACCGGCATCAGCTGCAGAGCTTCAACCCAGCCCTTGATCACGCCGGTCACCGGGAACTCGGCCGGCTGGCCACGAGCGACCGAGCTGTCGAATACGCCACCGTGGGTGAAGGTACCGTGGTAGTGAACACGCACGGACTGACCGGCTACCGGTACGGCGCCGTTGCCTTCGACCAGCACTTCGTACTGCAGACCGGAATCGGTCACAGTCACTTCGGCGCGCTTGGCGTTGTCGGCCAGGAAGGCTTCGCCTTCGGCGGCAGCTGCCTTGGCGACCGCTTCCTGCTCTTCCTGCATGCGGGCGGTGATGACCTGGAAGGCATCATTGATATCGTCACGGCTTACCGCGAATTCCAGACCGTTCAGGGCATCCGCCAGGCCTTGTTGCAGGGCCGGGATATCCAGACCGGCGAAGGCTTGCTGCGCCAGCTGATCACCCATGTTGCGGCCGATGCCATAGCTGGCCTTCTGTTCGATAGAGTCGTATTGGGACATTGAGATGTTGCTCCGGGTCCTGATGTAAAAGAGTCGGGATGATATCAGACTTTTGTGCCAGGTGCTGCCGGCGCCGCCCCTGATTTCCCCGTCCGTGGGAGTGAGTTCACATGCCGCGACAAAAACGCCGCCCACAGGCGGCGTTGATCAGAGGATCAGGGTCGATCCAGCAGGGCCTGCACCGTCGCCACCTTGGCACCATCGGTAATATTGACCCGGCCATTATCCGAGGCGCCCAACGATAGAGAGACACCATGCCGCCGCGCGGCCTGCATCAGATCTTGTCCAGCAAAGCCCGCACCGCCGCTACCTTGGCGCCGTCTGTGATATTGACCCGGCCATCGTCCGAGGTGCCCATGTTGACTCCGTGAGGCACCATGCCGCCACGCCAGCCCATGCCGGACATATGTACCTCGCTCACCCCGGTAAATTCGATGATGGTGCGCACGTTGTCAGCATTGACTCCGGCCCCCGGCATCAGGCTGGCACGGCCCGCCAGCGCCTGCTGCATGGCCTGCAGAGTCTCAAGCCCCGCCAGCGCGGTCGGCGCATGGCCTGAGCTCAGGATGCGCTCACAACCGGCATTGACGATGATTTCCAGATCCGCCCGCCAGTCGGAGGAGAGATCGATGGCGCGGTGGAAGGTGACACCAAGGGGGCCTGCAGCTTCCACCAGTTGCTTGAGCCTGGCGGCGGGCACCCGCCCCTCTGCATCCAGCAGACCGACAACGACCCCCTGCAAACCGGCCGAGCGCGCCGCGGCAATGTCCTGCAGCATCATCTCGAACTCGCCCTCGCTGAAACAGAAGTCGCCGGCACGGGGACGGATCATGGCATAGACGGGTACGGTGGCATGGCGCGCCGCCAACTGCATGAAGCCATGGGAGGGGGTCAAGCCACCCAGCCCCAGGGCGGAGCAGAGTTCGATACGATCCGCCCCCGCCTGCTGGGCGGTAAACAGGGATTCCAGGTTGTCTATGCAGATTTCAAGACGGGTCATGACGATTCCTTTATCGGGGAGATCAGACCCCACATCCGATCTCACAGGTTGAGCAAGGCTGCGCCACGCACGCCACCGGCACCGCCGAAGCGGGCCTGGCGGATCTCGGGCAGTGCAACCCCGGGCAATAGATGGCCGGGCAGGCGCAGCGGCAATTGTTCGTAGAGAGCGGGCAAGCCGCTCAGGCCCCCGCCCAGCACCACCACCTCGGGATCGATCACCGAGATGGCAGTAGCCAGGCCGGCGGCCATGATCTCCAGCCAGCAATCGATCGTGGCCACCGCATGGGGCTCATGGGCCTCGAAACGTGCCACAATCTGGCGCCCCGTGGCGCGCTGACCGTGAAAATGATGATAGAGCCGCTCCAGCCCGGTACCGGAGGCGTAGGTCTCGAAACAGACCAGACGACCACAGCCACAGCGGGGACGGGGCAGCTCGGGGTATTTCATCAGGATGGTGGCAGGCAGCGGGTAGTGGCCTATCTCGCCGGCCAGCCAGTTGCGCCCCTGAATGAGGGTGCCTGCGAGGTAGACGGCGCCGCCGATACCGGTGCCGATGGTGACCCCAAGGGCACTGCCGGCGCCATCCGCCGCTCCCTTGTGCACCTCCGACCATAGGAAACAGTTGGCATCGTTGTCCACCTTGACCGGGCGATCCAGCAATTCCACCAGATCGGCCCCCAGATGGCGACCATTGATGGCGGGCAGGTTGGCCGCCACTATGCTGTGGTCGTGACGATTGAGGATGCCGGGAAAGCCGATGCCGACCGCCCCCCTGGCACCGAAGCGGGCGTCTGCCTGCTCGACCCGCTCGCGGATCAGCTGCTGCAACGCCTCGTAATCATTGCCCGGTGTGGCCACCTGCTCTTCATGACAGAGATTCAAGGCCCCGTCATACACCGCAAAGGCAATCTTGGTACCACCGATATCAAAGCCGTAATACATGCCCGCACTCCCTTGTCTGTTAGCTGTCATCCGGATCAGTTCTGGGGGAACATTGTATTAATTCGCAAAAAAAATAAAGTGACACGGGGCGTAAAACCAAAGCGGGATCAAAGCAGACGGAACATTTGCCGCTGTAGACAAGGTTGGCCAAGGCTGGTCAGGGTCCGCTGTTTGCCGTCGAACACGAAGCCGCGGCGCAGGTAAAACCCCTCGCCTATCCGGTTGCCATCGAGCAGCCACAATCTGACGCACTCGCAGCCACTGCGCCGCATCTGCATCGCCACCGCCTGCCACAGTCGCTTGCCATACCCATGGCGCCAGTGATCCGGGTGCAGATAAAGCGCCCGGATCCTGGCGGTGGCGAGGCCCTCCTCCTGCTCCTGCTGCCAGTAAAGAAGGCCTATCACCACCTCATCCAGGCAGAGCAGCATGGGGCGCGGACCTGATTCGGCGAGCCGGCCCTGCCAGATCTGCAGATGCTCTGTCACGTCCAGCTGGGCCAGCATGTCCTGGCCCAGCACCTGGCTATAGGCGGCGAGCCAACTGGCCCGCTGCATCACCGTCATGGCGGCGGCATCATCGGGCCGCGCCATGCGCAGGCTTATGCCTTGCATTGGGGCACCAGGCCGTTGGCACGAGCCTGCTGATAGAGAGGCTGCACCTCGGCCTGCTGCGCTTGCAGCTCGGCGATGCGGCTCTCGTTGCTGGGGTGAGTGGAGAGCAGCTGGGGTGGATTCTTGCCGCCGGAGGCCGCGCTCATGTTTTGCCACAGGGGAATGGCGGCGGCGGGATCAAAACCGGCGCGGGCCATCAGATCCAGCCCCAGACGGTCTGCCTCGCTCTCCTGCTCGCGACCATAGGGCAGCAGTACCCCGACTTCCATGCCAAGACCGAGGGCCGCCATGGTGGCGCCGCGATATTCGCTGGTGCCCATGGCGATGTCCGCCACCGACAGACCGATATCCGCCAGCTGGCTGCGGGAGAGACGCTCGTTGGAGTGCTGGGCCAGCACGTGGGTCAGCTCGTGGCCGATGACGGTGGCCAGCTGATCCTGATTCTTGGCCACCTTGAGCAGGCCGCTGTAAACCCCGATCTTGCCACCGGGCAGGGCGAAGGCGTTGACCTGCTTGGAGTCAAACACCACCACTTCCCAGTTGCTGATGCCGTAGCTGGCGGGCACCTGGGCGGTCACCGCCTTGGCGACGCAGGAAACATAGGCGTTGAGCCTCGCATCCGTGCTCACCTTCTCCTGCTTCTTCATCTGCTCGAAGGAGTCTGCTCCCAGCTGGCTCATCTGCTGGGGGGAGTAGAGCAACATCTGGCTGCGACCGGTCGGTGACTGGGCACAACCAAGCAGCAGAGACGTGCACAGGGCTGCCAGGCCAAACTTGTAAAACGGGGCGGTCATGAAAGACTCCTTAACCATAACGTTGCCCTATTTTCGGAAATGCCGACTCGGGACGCAAGGGAGTGCATTTTTCAATAGCCGAAAAATGGCCGAGAAGATCCTGCCCGACTTGCCAAAACGGCGTCCCATAAAACAAAACGAGCCCGCAGGGGGCTCGTTTTTGCGTCACGGGCTGGCAGCAGTGTTACATGATGTCCAGCTTCTTCAGGTCGGCCATGGCGACCTTGGCCGGTACCGGCACATAACCGTCTTTGGCGACAATGCTCTGGCCCGCCTTGGACAACATCATCTTCACGAACTCCTGCTCCATCGGGGAGAGGGGCTTGTTCGGATGCTTGTTCACGTAAACGTAGAGAAAACGGGAGAGCGGATACTTGCCGGTGATGGCGTTATCAGAGGTCGCCTCGACGAAGGTCTTGCCATCCTTGGAGAGCGGTACGGCGCGCACCCCGGAGGTGACATAACCGATGCCCGAGTAGCCGATGCCGTTCAGGGAGGCGGAGACGGACTGCACCACGGAGGCAGAACCGGGCTGCTCGTTCACGCCGCTCTTGAAGTCGCCGTTGCACAGGGCGTGCTCTTTGAAGTAGCCGTAAGTACCGGAGACGGAGTTGCGGCCGAACAGCTGCAGATCCTTGCTGGACCAGTTGCCCTCCAGACCCAGATCAGACCACTTGGTGGCAGCCTTGGCTTCGCCGCACTTGAGGGTGCTGGAGAAGACGGAGTCAACCTGCTGCATGGTCAGCCCCTTGATAGGGTTGTCCTTGTTGACGAACACCGCCAGGGCATCGACCGCGACGCGGATGGCGGTCGGCTTGTAACCGTAACGCTTCTCGAACGCCTCGATCTCGCCCGCCTTCATGGCGCGGCTCATCGGGCCAAACTGGGCAACTCCTTCGGTCAGGGCGGTCGGCGCGGTGGAAGAACCGGCGGCCTGGATCTGCACGTTGACGTTGGGATAGACACGCTTAAATTCTTCGGCCCACAGGGTCATCATGTTGGCCAGGGTGTCCGAGCCGACGGAAGACAGGTTGCCGGAGATGCCGCTGGTCGGGGCGTACTCTGGCAGATCCTTATCGACACCATAGGCCAGGGTGCTGGCAGAAAACAGGGTTGCAGCGGTGAATCCGATAACACCAGCCAGTTTGTTGAGTTTCATCCAATCTCTCCAAGTCCAAGGTTGCAGAAGGCAATCGTCAGTATGACGTTGATACATGGTTCAAACCCGATCACCCTCTCCAAAGTTACAGAAGGTCCGTTCTTGAAACGGCGCCAGTATCTGACCTGGCAGTGACAAATTTATGGATTTAATGTGACACTTTAATGACATGGGCAAGGATTTGCACAAATGCAGGAAGGGCTGCGGATGCAGCCCTTCTTTCGTATCTAACTCATTGTCTAAAAAGATTATTTAATCACCACCATGCGCGCCGGGATGAGGAAGCTGAAGCGGCTGCCAAGGCCGATCCGGCTCTCGATGTCGAGGTGACAGTCGTGATGACTGAGGGCATGCTTGACGATGGCAAGGCCCAGCCCCGAGCCACCGGTATGGCGCGAGCGGGCCTTGTCGACCCGATAGAAACGCTCGGTGAGGCGCGCCAGGTGCTCGGGGGCAATCCCCTCCCCCTCATCCTTGACCGCAAACAGTGCCATGGTGCCCTGGGCACGCCACTCTACCGTGATTTTGCGCCCCGCCGGGGTGTAGTGGATGGCGTTGTAGACCAGGTTGGACACCGCGCTGCGCAACTGCTCCTGATCACCGCGCACGAACAGGTTTGACTGCACGTTGAACTCGATCTGGTGTCCCCGTTCGCCGGAGAGCGCCCTGGCCTCCAGCTCCAGCAGCCCCAGCATGGCGGGCATGTCCACCAGATGGGAGAGATCCACCGACGGCGCCGCCTCGATGCGCGACAGGGTGAGCAGCTGGTTGACCAGATTGTCCATGCGGATGGTCTGCTCCATCATCACCCTGTGCGCCTTGGCCCACACCGCGGGGGGCGGCGGCTCCTCGGTCATCTCCAGATAGCCCTTGAGCACGGTGAGCGGGGTGCGCAGCTCGTGGGAGACGTTGGAGACGAAGTGCTTGCGGGTCTTCTCCAGATGGCGCAGCCGGGTCACGTCCCGCACCACCAGCATGGCCTGATCCTCGGCGTAGGGCATGATGCGAAACTCGAGAAACTTCTCCTCGTTGACCGGGGAGTTCATCTCAAGGGGCTCGTCATACTCCCCCTTTCCGAGGTAGGCGCCGAAAGCCGGATTGCGGATGAGGTTGCCCACATGCTGACCCGCGTCCTCCGGCCAGCGAAACCCCAGCAGCTGTTCGGCCAGCCGGTTGCACCAGAGGATGCTGCCGTCGGTGCGGATCACCACGGCCGCATCGGGCAGCGCCTCGGCCCCTTCGCGAAAACGGCGGATGAGGCCCGCCAGCTCGCGCCGTCTGGCCCGGTGGCGTTGCTGCAACTTGTAGATACCGTTGAAGATATGCTCCCAGCTGCCGCTGCCATGGGGGGGAACCAGGCTGCGATCGTGCCACAGCCAGTCCGACAGGCGTTTCTGGAAACGGTAGTGCCAGCCGAGATGGAGCAGGGCAGCCACTAGTAGGCAGAGGGCAAGATGATCAATCAACCAGCCGACCAACACGAACGGCGAATAGAAGAATATCATTCGCCACAACTGTCGCCGCCAGGCGTAAGGTTGCAACATAATTGCCTCTTAGAGACGGGTTGAGAAACGGTATCCGGCTCCACGTACCGTCTGGATCAGTCTGTCGTGTCCAGTCTCTTCGATCGCTTTGCGCAGGCGACGAATGTGCACGTCCACGGTTCTGTCCTCGACATACACATTGGTCCCCCAGACATTGTTCAGCAGTTGCTCGCGGCTGTAGACCCGCTCGGGATGGGTCATGAAGAAGTGCAGCAGTTTGAACTCGGTCGGCCCCATGTCCAGCGCCTTCTCCTCGGCACTGACCCGATGAGAGACAGGATCCAGTTTGAGCCCCTGCACCTCGATCACCTCGTCCACCGAGGTGGGAGAGACCCGGCGCATCACCGCATGCAGGCGAGCAGTCAGCTCCTTGGGAGAGAACGGCTTGGTGATGTAGTCATCGGCCCCCGCCTCGAGACCGCGGACCTTGTCCTCTTCCTCGCCACGGGCGGTGAGCATCACCACCGGGATCTGGCGGGTCACCTCATCCTGCTTGAGCTGCTTGATGAACTGGATACCGCTGCCACCGGGCATCATCCAGTCCAGCACGATGAGTTCGGGGTAGGGTTCACGCACCTTCGCCAGTCCATCGGCAAAATCTTCCGCCTCAATCGTCTCGTATCCCTTCTGCTCCAGCACGAAACAGAGCATTTCGCGGATCGGTGCCTCGTCCTCAACCACCAGAATTCGCTTAGCCATTCCCTTCTCTCTCCTCTGTGAAGATGGGTGCGCCAATTATTAGAATTTTCTGTGACACTTTTATGACTCGATGACAGGGCGGATGATAAACGTTTTCAGATTCAGTTGGCAGCCGTGCGTTGCAGCAGATCCCAGCGGTTGCCACTGATGTCCTCAAATACCACTACAGTGCCGTAAGGTTCGCTGCGCGGCTGCTCGCAAAAATGCACGCCATGGGCCTGCATCCGCTCGTAATCCCGCCAAAAGTCATCGGTCTCGAGAAACAGGAAGACCCGCCCGCCGCCCTGCCGGCCGATGGCGGCCTGCTGCTCCGGGGTAGCCGCGCGGGCCAGCAACAGGGCCGAGCCCTGCCCGCCCGCCGGGGCGACCCGCACCCAGCGCTTGCCCGGTTTGCCCGGCTCGTCAAGCTGTGTGTCTTCCAGCAGCGTAAAGCCAAGCCCCCGGGTGAAAAAGGCGATGGCCTCGTCGTAGTCGGCCACCAGCAGGGTCAGTGCACCGATTGTTTGTCCCGTCATGTTGTGTCCCTTGTCGTCAGTATGGAGGGAGAGGCTGGCGAGCTTGTCTCCACCCGGTTGCGGCCCCGTTGCTTGGCCTGATAGAGGGCGGCATCTGCCCGCCGGATCACCTGCTCCAGCGGATCGCCGGCGCGCTCGGCCACCCCGAACGAGACGGTCACCCTGAGCGCTTCTGGCCAGTGGGGATCCGCCGCCAGCATCAGGCGCAGCCGCTCGGCCAGTGCGCAAGCCTGCTCCTGATCGTAGTGAAGGCAGATCAGCACGAACTCCTCCCCACCCCAGCGCACCAGGTGGCAGAAAGTATCACAGTGACGCAGGATCTGGCTGACCAGATGCTTGAGCACCTCGTCCCCCACCGGGTGACCATGGCCATCGTTGATCTGCTTGAAGTGATCAACATCCAGATAGATGAGGGAAAAAGCGCGCTCACCCAACCCCTCCAGCAGCTCTTCTCCACCCAGACGATTGAAGGCGCCGGTCAGGGGATCATGAGTTGCCTCCTCGCGGGAGCGGCGACTCTCCTCACAGAGGGTGCGATTGTGTTCCTCCGCAACCAGTCTGGCCTGATGGGCATGCTGCAGGCGCTGTTTCATATGCCGATGGTTGGCCACCAGTATGATGCAACCATAGATAAACCAGACCGCTAGGATCAGGCGATAGAAGAGGCTGGCATCGAGCCAGGGGCCATGAAAATGCAGCTCCTCGATAATGGCCCCGTGTGTGCCAGGCTGCATGTCGTAACCGGCGGCGAGCTCGATGGCATAGACCCGGTGCAAGTCAGGCCCCTGCTGTTGCAGCGGCACATTGTATTGCTTGATCCACCAGGTTGCCGGTGCGAACACGTCAAGGGGCACCTTGTGGAGCCTGCCGTAATCCGCCGGACGAAAGATGATCTCGTTGAACTTGGGGGCAAGGGGATCCCCGGGCAGATCGCTGGCCGGATCATGATTGCGCAGATAGAGACGCCAGTCCTGACCTCCTTCGCCAGTCACGCTCAGGCGCACATGCAGGGTATCGAAGCGGGCGATATCGATCCCCTCATCGGGGAGCGTCAGGGTCAAGGTCAGTCTGCAGCCAGGCACTATGTGCTGGCGGGCGGGCAGGATGCATTGCACGCCAGGTTTGCCTTCCGGCGACGAGAGATAGCGCGCCTGCTCCGGCGTCACATCCGCCGCCCGCTGCACGGTGACGATAACGGGCCACTCCTGCAAATCCAGTACCCGCTCCGGGCCGAATTCGAACAGCAGGATGATGGCAAGGGTCAGCCCCAGCAGGGCGCGAAAAGAGCGGTCGACAAGACGAATGTAGGAAGAGGTCATGCTTAGCCTGGCATCACGATTGACGCAGCTGCCCAACGGGGCAGGGTCGCACTGAATCCACTCATGGTTCAGCGCCGTTCTGGTCCGACATGATACAAAGGATGGCGGGAACAAGCATGCAATTAATGGAAAATACTTAAAATTCCATCAGTTACATGCCTTCAGCGCCCGATATAGAGTGGTGCGGCTGATGCCGAGCCGGCGCGCCGCCTCGCTCACGTTGCCACCACAATCCGCCAGAGTTTGCTGTACCTGGTACCGGCTCTGCTCGCGCAGACTGGTGATGCCCGCAGTCACTGAGATGGATGGTGGAACAGGTATCAGCGCGGGCGCGGCAACAACCGCAGGCAGATGCAGGTGAGAGGCTTCAACCCACTCTTGCCCCTCCGCCAGCACGCAAGCTACTTCGAGTGCCTGTTTGAGCTGGCGCACGTTGCCGGGCAAGGGATGAGCCAGCAGTTGCTGCTCCGCCTCCCGGGTCAGCTGCAGCGCCGGATCCATCTCGGTCAGCAACCGCAGGATCAGTGCCCGCCGCTCGTGGGCCGGCCAGTCGCGCAGCGGCGCCAATTGCTGACGCCAGCCGCAGATGCGGTAGTAGAGATCCTCACGAAAGCTGCCGGCCGCCACCATGGCCGCCAGATCCCGGTGGCTGGCGCTGACCAGCCAGAAATCTACCGGCTCGGGGCGAGTGCTGCCGACCGGGGTGACGGCTCGCTCTTGCAATACCCGCAGCAACCGGGTCTGGGCCGAGAGCGGCAGCTCGCCGATCTCGTCCAGCATCAGGATGCCGCCGTGGGCGGCGCGCAGATAGCCCTGGCTGCCCTGGCTGCGGGCACCGCTAAAGGCCCCGCCCACATAGCCGAACAGCTCGGCTTCCACCAGATCCGCCGGCAGGGCGCCGCAGTTGACGCACACCAGGGGTTTATCCTGGCGGCTCGACTGGCTATGCAGCGCTCGCACCAGATGCTCCTTGCCACTGCCGGTCTCCCCTTCGATAAGCAGGGAGATGCCGCGCTCCAGCATCTTGAGCGGTACCTGTGAAGGTTCTGGCAAGGATTCCCGCCCGCTCCCCAATGGCGGAAGTGGCGAGGGCCCTTCGACCGGCTCGGGCACCAGCCGCAGGCCGCGTCCCTCGCGCAGCAGTTGCTTGCCATCGAAGGAGTGTTGGCCAAGCCAGAGCCGGCCGGCCCGGTTGGCACCGAGCAGCTCGCCCCCCTCCCCCAGCAGCAGGCGGGCGGACCAAAGACTCTGGGGCTCGAGATCCACCAGCCAGCCCGGCTGGCGCGCCAGCAGCGCGTTTTCCAGCGTCATGGCCAACAGCCTAACCGTGCCCAGCATATCGCCGCCGTGGTGGGCCGCCTCGGTGGAGATATCGAGCACCCCGAGCAGTCTGCCGTCGGGCCCGAGCAGCGGGCAGGCGCTACAGCTGAGAAAACTGTGCTGGGCGAAAAAGTGCTGGGCACCGAGCACCTGTACCTCGCTCTGCTCGGCGAGCGCCGTGCCGATGGCGTTGGTGCCCTTGCTCCCCTCTCCCCAGCGGGCACCGCTGCGCAGAAAAATACGCTCGGCATGGCGGGCGAAGCCGTCGTCACCGCTGGCGGCCAGAATCGCCCCTTCTGCGTCGCACAGCAACAGGCGGCAGGGTCGCCCCGCCAGCAGCTGGCCAAACAGCGGCAGCACGAAGCGCTCAAAGCAGGTGAGCAGCTCCCTGTGCCCTTCCAATCTCGCCGTGAGCTCTCCTCTTGGCAACAGATCCAGCTCGGCGCTCTGCTGGCGGCTCAGTCCCTGATGCAGGCAGCGCTGCCAGGAGCGCTGGATAGGGCCGGATTGGGGAAATTCGCTCATCACGCCTCCTGTTCACAAACAGCACGACTGTCACGACCACTGTCCAGAAATGGCACAATTTCATGGTCACAGCCGGGGTCACTGGTTAACCAAGATACGCTGCCGCACCCCGCTTGATAACGTTTTTGTAACTTTTAAAACGCTGGTCAGACCCTCTGGCACGTCCCTTGCGATACACAGCAGCAACCGGGTTGCCCGCCAGCCCGGTCAGGACCACACACATAAGGATGATGAGATGATTTATACCGCTCCCGGTCAGGCAGGTGCCCTGGTCAGCTTCAAGTCCCGTTACGACAACTTCATCGGTGGTGACTGGGTGGCGCCGCGCGCCGGCCGCTACTTTGAAAATATCTCGCCGGTGGATGGCCGCGTGTTCTGCGAGGTGGCCCGCTCTGACGCCGCCGATATCGAGCTGGCGCTGGACGCCGCCCACAAGGCGTTCGCCAGCTGGAGCAAGACCAGCGTCACCGAGCGCAGCAACCTGCTGCTGCGCATCGCCGATCGCATCGAGCAAAATATCGAGGTGCTCGCTATCGCCGAGACCTGGGAGAACGGCAAGGCGGTGCGCGAGACCTTGGCCGCCGACCTGCCGCTGGTGGTGGATCACTTCCGCTACTTCGCCGGCTGCATCCGCGCCCAGGAGGGCTCCGCCGCCGAGCTGGATCAGAACACCGTCAGCTACCACTTCAAGGAGCCCATCGGGGTGGTCGGACAGATCATCCCGTGGAACTTCCCGCTGCTGATGGCGGCCTGGAAGCTTGCCCCCGTGCTGGCCGCCGGCTGCTGCAGCGTGCTCAAGCCCGCCGAGCAGACCCCGGTCACCATCATGCTGATGATGGATCTCATCAAGGACATCCTGCCCCCCGGCGTGGTCAACGTGGTCAACGGCTTCGGCGCCGAGGCGGGTCAGGCGCTCGCCACCAGCGACCGGATCCAGAAGCTCGCCTTCACCGGCTCCACCGAGGTGGGGGCCCATATCCTGCGCTGCGCCGCCGACAAGCTAATCCCCTCCACCGTCGAGCTCGGCGGCAAGTCCCCCAACATCTACTTCGCCGACGTGATGCAGCACGAGAACAGCTACATCGACAAGGCGGTGGAGGGCATGCTGATGACTTTCTTCAATCAGGGCGAGGTGTGCACCTGCCCCTCCCGCGCCCTGGTTCAGGAGAGCATCTATGACGACTTCATGGACAAAGTGCTGGCCCGCGCCCGCACCATAGTGCAGGGCAACCCCCTCGACACTGCCACCCAGGTCGGCGCCCAGGCGTCCCGCGAGCAGTTCGACAAGATCCTGAGCTACATGGAGATCGGCCGCGGCGAAGGGGCAAAAATGCTGATCGGCGGCGGCGCGGCCAAGGTGAACGGGCTGGAGGGGGGCTTCTACATCCAGCCCACCATCTTCCACGGCCAGAACAAGATGCGGGTGTTCCAGGAGGAAATCTTCGGGCCGGCCCTCGGGGTGACCACCTTCAAGGACGAGGCGGATGCGCTGGCGATTGCCAACGACACCCAGTACGGCCTGGGGGCGGGCCTGTGGACCCGCGACAGCAACCTGGCCTGGCGCATGGGGCGCGGCATCCAGGCCGGCCGGGTCTGGATCAACTGCTACCACGCCTACCCCGCCCACGCAGCTTTCGGCGGCTACAAGAAGTCAGGCATAGGCCGCGAGACCCACAAGATGATGCTGGACCACTATCAGAACACCAAGAACCTGCTGGTGAGCCACGACATCAACCCCCTCGGCTTCTTCTAAGCCGGCCATCGCTGATAAAAAGGGCGCCTGTAAGGCGCCCTCTCTTTTTTCCGTCGAACGCTTCCCGACTGCCACAGGGATCACCCGGGCTGACCCAGCTGCTGGCGATAGCGCTGGGGGGCACAGCCCTGCTCGCGCTGGAACATGGCGATAAAGGCCGAGGTGGAGGTGTAACCGAGGCGCCAGGCGATCTCCTGCACCGGCATCTCACCGCGCAGCCAGGACAGGGCACGCACCATGCGCAGCCGGGTACGCCATTGGCCGAGGCTCATGCCGAGCTCCTTCTGGCAGCGTCGCGCCAGGGTGCGCTCCGTGGTGTGCAAGACACTGGCCCACTCGGCCAGGGTTCGGTTGTCCTCCGGCGCGGCCTGTAGCGCCGCCAACAAGGGAGCGAGCAGGCGATCGCAACTCTGGGGCAAATAGCTCGGCTGACAGCGGGTGCGGGCCAGCTTCTCGATAAAGAGTTCGCCCTGGCGCCGGTCCCACTCATCCTCCATATGACCGAGCCGGCGCTGGGTGAAGTCCTCCAGCAGGGCTCGCAACAAGGGGGTGAGCGCCAGTAGTACGGGTTCCCTTGGCAGGCGTTCTGCCAGGGTGTGTCCCACATAGATGGAGGTGTAGTCCAGGGTCTGTTCGTTGAAGGCACTGTGGGGCAAGTTGGCCGGCACCCAGATAAGGTAGTCGGGCGGCGCCACCAGCCGCAGCCCCGCCACCTCCACCACCATGACCCCCAGGCTGATGAGGCTGAGCTGGCCCCAGGGGTGGGCGTGCTCGGCGCAGGCATTGCCTCCCTGGATCTGGCTATAGCGAAAGTAGAGAGGATTGGGGGCGGCCAGCAGGCGATCCTGCTCGGCCATCGTGAGGTCACCCATGGAGAATGTCCCAAACCGGTTATGAGATGTCTTATTTACGCTACTTGCATCGTTCAAGACAAGGCTAGACTCTCGCCATCGACTCAAGGAGTGCCTATGCCTATTCTCTTCCCCCTGCTCGCCATCCTGATCTGGGCCGCCAATACCGTGGTCTCCAAGGCCGCCGCCGGCGTGGTGGATCCCGCCGCCATCTCGTTTTACCGCTGGGTGATCGCCGCTCTGGCCCTGAGCCCCTTCTGCCTGCCCGCATTGTGGCGCCGGCGCAGCGAGATCCGCCCCTGGTTCGGCAAGCTGCTGATGCTCTCCCTGCTCGGCATGGTGCTCTACCAGTGCCTCGCCTACTACGCCGCCCACTCGACCTCGGCCACCAACATGGGGGTCATCGGCTCCCTGCTGCCCCTGCTCACCCTGCTGCAGGGCGCGCTCTTCTTCGGCCAGTGCCCCGGCAGGCAAGCATTGCTGGGAATGAGCCTCTCCCTGTTCGGGGTGTTCTGGCTGCTCGGTCAAGGCCGGCCGCTGGCGCTGCTGCACACCGGCATCAACCCGGGGGATGGCATGATGCTGCTGGGGGCCGCCAGCTATGCGCTCTATGGCCTCTTGATCCGCCGCTGGCAACTGCCATTTGGCCCCTGGCTCAACCTCTACCTGCAGATCCTGCTGGCGATCCTGCTGCTGGTCCCGGTCGCCCTCAGCGCCGAGTCGCTGGCGGTGCCCCGGGAGGGCTGGGGCATGGTGCTGTTTGCCGGGCTCGCCTCCTCCATCTTCGCCGCCTACTGCTGGATGCGCGGCCTCGCCAGCCTGGGGGCGGAGCGCACCTCGGTCTTCATGAACCTGATGCCACTGTGCACGGCGCTGATCGCCGTCATCACCCTGGGAGAGCCCATCCACGGCTATCACCTGCTGGGGGGCAGCCTCATCCTGGGGGGCGTTATGCTCGCCCAGCGCAAGCCAAGAGCCCGCCCCGTCCTTACCCAGGAGGCATGAAAACGACGCTCCCCTCGCAAGGACACGGGACCACAAACAGCAAAAAGGGAGCCTCGGCTCCCTTTTGTCTGAATATTCGTTTGTGTATGCATGGCGAGCTGGCAGATCAGCTCTCCCGACGCCAGCGATAGCGGCGCTCCGGCCGGCCCCGCTGACCATAGTTGAGCTCCACATCCACCCTGTCTTCCGACTCCAGATATTCCAGATAGCGGCGCGCCGTGGTGCGACTCAGGGAGAGGCGCAGCGCCACAGTATCGGTGGAGAAAACGCTGTCCGGCTCCCCTGCCAGCAACTCAAGCACCTGGCGCAGGGTGATGCTGTCGATCCCCTTGGGGGTAATGCGCATCTCCCTGGCCTGGGGTCGCCCCTTGCCCAGCAGCTTGTCGAGATCTTCCTGCTCCAGCCGCCCCCGTTCACACAGCTTGCGATGCAGTTGCAGGATCTCGTCCAGGCTCTGCTGGATGCGAAACAGCCGCAGCGGCTTGATTATGTAGTCATGCACCCCGAGATTGAGCGCCTGCTGTATGGTCTCCACCTCGCGGGAGGCAGTCACCATGATGACATAGGCTTCACGGTTGTGACTGCGCAGGCGGTTCACCCATTCAAGACCCGAGCCATCGGGCAGGGAGATATCCACCAGCAGCAGTTGCGGCACCACCCCGGCCATCATCTCGTCGGCCTGGGCCAGAGTGCCGGCCCGCCCCAGCAGGGAAAACCCCGGGGTCGCCGCCACCAGTTCCGACAGGATGGCGCCGATCCGATCGTCATCTTCAATAACAAGCGTGATTATTGGGTCCATGGCTCACATTAACTGGTTTTTATTCAAATAGATGCCAAACAATGTGGTCCGTTCGGCAGTTCGCCGCCATTCTATCACACCCTGGTGTCGCCCCACCGTCTCCTTGACCAGGAACAGGCCCACCCCGTGATCACCGCTCTGGCGAGTCGCCCCGTAATCGAACAGATGATCGGCCAGCTCCTCGTCAACTCCTTCGCCACTGTCTTCCACCTCGATCACCAGCCGGCGCCCCACATCGCACAGTGACAAGAGCACCCTGGGGGGGCACTGCTGGCGGTTGCGCCAGGCGGCCTGCAGACCGTTGTCCAGCAGGTTGCCGATGAGAGTAATGAGATCCGCCGAGACCGAGGCGGAGTACTCCCCGAGCGACGAATCGGGGTCGAGCTCGAGCGTCACCCCAAGCTCCCTGGCACGGCTGAACTTGCCGAGGATGAGACCGGCCACCGGCTTGTTGTCGATGAGCCGCAACAACTCCTGCAGCATGGTCTGGCAGGCTTCATTCTCCTGCTGGATAAGCTCCACCGCCTGATCCACGTGGCCAAGCTGAAGCAGACCGGAGAGACTGCTCAGCTTGTTGGCAAACTCATGGCTCTGCATTCGCAACATCTCGGCATACTGGCGTAGGTGGGTCACCTGTACCCCGAGACTCGCCGCCACTTCGGGACGACTGAAGATGAACAGCCGCCACGGTGCCCGGCCATTGACCACCTGCCAGCGCCCGACAAAGGGCTCCCCCTGGATGGCGAAGCTGAGTTCGCCCCCCTCCTGCGTCAGACAAGGGGCCAGCGATGGTACCAGTTCGGCCAGCGACTGCCCCAGGAGGGCATGGCGACCCGTGCCGGGCAGGCGCAACTGGTAGCAAGCGGTGCTGTTGATCATGCTGATGTTGCCGTTGTCATCGAGCGCTATCACCCCTTCGGTGATGTATTCGAGCAGCAGATCCTGCAGGGTGAAGCGGCGCACGATCGCCTCGGGCTCCAGATCGAGCAGGGTCTTGCGCAGCCGCTGCTGCATCCAGAATGCCAGCACCAGCGCGCAACCGAATACGGCGGCGATGGCGCAGACCAGCAGCGAGATGCGCTGCAGATAGATGCCCTCCACCGCCGTCATCAGATAACCCACCACGACCGCCCCCATGGGACGGCCATCGGCCCCGATCACCGGAGAGAAGCAGCGGATCGCCAGCCCCAGGGTCCCCTCGTCACGGGAGCAGTAGCTGCGCCGCTCCTGCAGGGCAGGCCAGATATCCTCACCGCGAAATTGCTGGCCGATCAGCTCGGCTCTAGGATGACTCAGACGCCGGCCATGTTCGTCGGTCACTACCATGTAGGTGGCATCGGTGCGCCGGCAAATCCCTTCCACATAGTCGCGCAGGGCGGGATCCTCACCGCGTTGCAGGGCGGCGACCACCCGGCGGTCGGCAGACATGATGCGGGCCAGATCCCCCCCCTTCTCCTCCAGATTGCTCTCCAGCAGATGACGGATGAAGAGGGCGAGCAGCGAGCCCAGAATGAGGATCAGCAGCAGGGACAAGCCGAGGGAGAGGGTCACCAGTTGGTGGCGAAGTTTCATGCACAAACCTTACAACGTCAGAACGCCACCCAATAGTGCGGATGCCGGGAAGCAGGGTCAATCATGGATGCCAGCGTTTCGACGCGTGCGGCTCTATGATGGCAGTATCCCTCGTACGGAGCAGGTACATCACCGGGCGGATATTATTGGCGACCCCGTGCGGGGTCGCCATTTATTGTGATACTGCGTGTGTTTCATCCTGCACTCTATTGCGTGTCATCCCTGTCGTCATTTAACCAAGCGACAAAATCATATAAAAACATTAAAAACTTAAACACCACGGCTCCCATCCCGACATGCTTTACCGACACCGGGGCATGGCAACCAGGCAGCCAGCCTTTCACACTATTCCTCCATGCAGCATTCACCTGTGAGAAACCGGAGCAACTGCCAGTGCCAATCAGGACGCCAGGCCCAACAATAATAAAGAGGAGTATGGCGACCCCAGATTCTTCTCGTCAGCAACAGACAGTCATCCAGGCCGTATCGCCATACAGGGAGCCAGCGCTCCCGTCGGCAGAGCGCGGGAAAGGTGATGGGAAAATGAGTGCGTGAGAGAGAGCCAGAACAAACCGGCCAATACCTGCATACCGGTTTATTCATTCGAGCAGATATAGATGCTCCAGTTATTCCGCCAGCAACACAGGAATATTGGCAGGGTCAAATTCATGACATATTTCGCTACTCTCCCAACCCGCTCCCGCATGAAATCAAGATGCATTTTCTGCATCGCTTAACAGGCGATCCAGTACCAGATATCCCCCATCCACCTCATATTTTTCCATCGCAAAATGCCTCCCTGATCCAGACCTGAATAATATTAGCGAATAAAAAACAAGCTGCACGATAGACATGAAAATACGCTGAAAATAATGAGTCACTATTTTCCTCTGTCCTTACCATCGCAAAAAAAGACTCTATCGACACCACCCAAGGCTCACCTGCCACCCTGCGCAAAAAGATGATCCACATCACACCATTTACTTAGCCTGCTAAATAAATATAATGCTTAGCAAGCTAAGTAAACTGAGGTGGCCGACGTGAAGGATTTGGAAAGGTTGCGCGAGCTCTCCCTCGCCGAACAGATAGCCCGCATGCACCGGCTCTGGCGCACCGCCGCCGATCTGGAGCTCGCGCCCCTGGGCCTCACCCATCCTCGCTGGACCGCCTTGTGGAAACTCTCCCGCATGGGGGGAGAGGTGAGCCAGAAGACCCTGGCCGATGCCCTCGAGATCGAACTGCCCTCCCTGATGCGCACCCTGGGCCAACTGGAGGAGCAGGGGCTGATCGAGCGCCACTGCTGCAGCCAGGACAAACGGGCTCGCATCGTCTGCGTCACCGCCGAGGGCCAGGCCCTGCTCGACCAGATTGCCGGTCGCATCATGCGCGTTCGCCAGGAACTGCTGGTCGGCATAGATGAACAGAGCCTGCGCCAGTTTGAAGCCATAGTGCAGCGCATCTCGGCCAATGCCCTCGGCAGGATCGAATGGCACCACGAGCAACTGACCGACCACCAGAAACACCCTGAAGCAGGAGAGTAAAATGACCCCTGATCAACAATTTGCCCGCTGGATCAAATGGTCCATGGCCGGCTTCGTCATCCTCTTTGCCTACTTTCTGGTGGCCGATCTGCTGATGCCCCTCACCCCCCAGGCCATGGCGACCCGGGTCGTCACCAAGCTGGCCCCCCAGGTCAGCGGCAAGGTGGTGGAAGTGGCCGTCCACAACAACCAGCATGTCAAGAAAGGGGATCTGCTCTTTACCCTGGATCCCGTGCCCTTTGAACTCGCGGTGGAACAGGCCCGGCTCGCCCTGGATCAGGCCGAGCAACAAAACAGCGAGCTGGATGCCGCCCTGGCCGCCGCCGATGCGGATATCAATGCCAAGGAGGCCCTCGCCAGCCAGAAGGGACGGGAAGCTGCGCGGATTGGTTCCCTCTACCAGCGCCACATGGTGTCACTGCAACAAAAAGACGAAGCGGACAGCGCCCTGCGCAACGCCCGGGCCAACCTGGCGGCCAGCAAGGCCAAACGGGACGAGATCAGGGCCAGCCGCGGTGCCAGCGGTGAGGACAACCTGCTGCTGCGTCAGGCGCGCAACAAGCTGGCCCAGGCCGAACTGGCGCTGACCTACAGCCGGGTTCATGCCGATCAGGATGGCATCATCACCAACCTGCAACTCAAACCGGGCAGCATGGCGACGGCAGGTGGTCCGCTGCTGGCGCTGGTGGCGGATCAGGTGGACGTGATCGCCGATTTTCGCGAGAAGAGCCTGCGCCATGTGGGAGATGAGACCCGGGCGCTGGTCGCCTTCGACGGCAATCCAGGCGAACTCTACCCGGCCCGGGTCAGCAGCCTGGATGCCGGGGTGAGCGCCGGCCAGTTCGATGCCAATGGCACCCTGGCGGCCCCGGTGGAGTCGGATCGCTGGGTGCGGGATGCCCAACGCCTGCGCCTGCACCTGACCCTGGAGCAACTGCCCAGCCATCTGCCGGCCGGCGCCCGCGCCACCGTGCAGTTGCTGCCGGACAACGGCCTGACCGCCATGCTGGCTCGCGCCCAGATCCATCTGCTCAGCCTGCTGCACTACATCTATTAAGGTGGCGACCATGACTCTGTGGCACAGGCCCCTGACCGGCAACGAGTTGCGCCAATGCCTGCGCATCGCCTTTGGTAGCACCACGGGGTTCTTGCTCTGCAAGATCTTCGGCTGGAACTATGGCGTCTTCTACACGGTGACGCCCGTCCTGCTGCTGGGCATGGTGCCGGTGATGAATGGTCATGCGGCACGCCAGCTGATCGCCTCCGCCATCGTCTGCGGGGTGGAGGTGGGCCTGCTTGGGGGACTGTTTGGCGGCCACCCAGCGCTGATGACCCTCCTGGTCTTCTTGCTGTTTCTCTATCGCTTTGCCGCCATGTCCCGGGGTAGCCTATTCCTGTTCGGTGCCAATGGCGTGCTGAGTCTGAGCATCATGCTGCACTTTGCCAGCTATCCCCAGACCGATCTTAACGACCTGATCCTCAACAACCTGTGGGCCAGTGTGCTGTCGGTGCTGATCGCCTACCTGATGACGGCCCTGCTCCCGGATGTGGAGCCACGCCCGACGCCGGCGGCTGCCCCCAAGGCTCCGCACCGGATGCGCCACGAGGCGCTGCTGGGAGCCAGCATCGCCACCCTCTCCTTCCTGGTGTTCCAGGCCTTCGATCTGCGCGACTCCATGTCGGCCCAGGCCACCACCCTGCTGCTGCTGTTTCCCATGCACTGGAATGGCGCCCTGAGTTATGCCCGCAAGCGGGCCATGGGCACCCTGCTCGGGGTGAGCTTTGGCCTCATCGGCCAGCTGCTGCTCTATGACTGGTCCGGGCAGCTGATCCTGGTCGCGCCCCTGCTCTGGTTCGGCGCCATGTTGTTCAGCCATGCCCATGTGAAGGAGGCAAGCGGTTCCGGCGTCGGTTTCGGCGCCCTCACCACCCTGGGGATCCTGTTTGGCCAGTACCTGACCCCGGGCAACGATCTGGTGTTCAGCGCTCTCTACCGGGTGAGCAGCATACTGTTTGCCATCGTCGCCACCCTGCTCGCCTGCTACCTCATCCATCGCCTGCTCAACCGCTTCGAGGCGACCCGCTTCGGCTACTGACTTTTCATGGTGCTTCAAGGATGATCCGCTTTTCGCCCCGCAGCCTGCCGGGGCGTTTTTTTATGGCCAAGCTCTATGGCGTGGCGGCAGAAGCGCTATGGACAGCTGCCGACGCATCCCAAAAACGGACAATTGCAGATCCTGCCCAACCTGTTAGGCTCACGGCGTTAGATAGCAAAGGAGTCCACATCATGCGCCACATTTCCCTTTTCACCACCTCGGCTTTGGCGTTTGCCCTGCTCACCGGCTGTGTCCAGAATGACACTCTGGTCGCCACCGGTGGCGAGCCAATCAACTACCTGTGCGAGCAGGGGCAAAAAGTACAGGTACGCTATTTCACCCTCTCCGATCAGAGCCTCGACTTTATCAAACTGGCACTGCCGGATGGCAAGGATTACACCCTGCCCCAAGCCGTCTCCGCGTCGGGGGCCCGCTATAGCGACGAGTTCCAGGCCGTCTGGTGGAACAAGGGGGAGGAAGGTTTTGTCGAGCTTAGGGATCCGCAAGGGGAGTGGCAGATCGCCTATCGGGAGTGCAAACAGCAATAAGAGAGACCCCGGCACGGCCGGGGTCTGATGTCATCGCGCTCGGGTCAATTGACCTCGATGTTGAAACGGTTGGTCACCTGCACCGGAATGGCGTCCGGATTGTCCTCTGCCGGGCTGTAGCGGATCCGCGAGAGAGTCGCCAGGGCGCTCTGCTCCAGCTCGCCGGGCGGCTCGGCCGCCACCACCTCGGGTTTGGTCGGCCTGCCATCCTCATCAATCACATAACGCACGTCCACATAGCCCTTGACCGGTTTGGTGGGCAGCGCTTCTTCATCGCTGGCAAACCATGAACGCTGGTTCTGTTGTATCCAGTATTGCGGCAGTTGTGCCAGCGTCACAGCGACAGGCTCACGGTCGACCACCGCCACCTCGCGGGACAGGCACCCTTGCAGCAGTGCCAGCATTACCCCTGACCAGATTGCCATCTTCCACTTCATACCACGCTCCTTGTTCTCTCTGCCGGGCCTGCAAGCCATCGGGCTTCTCCATTTGGTCAGTGATGAATCCTAACGAAAAAGCTGTCGGCTGAACATGTACAAAAGGGCCAACCCGTGAGGTTGGCCCTTCTTTTTCAACAATTGAGCGGGATGACGAGGGAAGATGGTCAGGCACGCTTGTCGCTCACCACCAGCCAGAGCGCGTGAACCATGCCGGGCAAGCCGCCGAGCAGGGTCAGCACTATGTTGATTAAGAAATGCAGGCTGAAGCCGACCTGGATAAAGGCGCACACAGGGGGCAGGAAAATGGCCAGCAGGATCTTGAGCAGATTGTTCATCTCGCAATGCCTCATCAAAGATTGTCACGATACTTGGGTGGCCTAACCATAAACAGCATTGGCCTCAACTGCAAACCAGACAGGGAATGTGCTCACCCCCTTCCCGCCAGGAGTTGAGATCGTGGATCTGCTGATTGCTGCTGCCGCGCCAGAGCAGACCGGGGTCCGCCAGCCCCTTTTCGAACTTGCCATCCACCAGCACGTCCAGCAAGCAAACCAGCTCACTCTGGGCCGGGCTGAGCTCTGCCAGCAGATAGCCGGTCCAGCACCAGATGTCCTTGCCGGGACACTCGGCACGCACCCGCTTCACCAGCGCCAGCACGTGGGGCACGTTGGCCGGATGGAGCGGATCACCGCCGGAGAGCGACAGACCCCGCCGCTTGATGCGGGTGTCGTTGAGATCCGCAATGATGCGATCGCTCATGGCCTGATCGAACGGGTGGCCACCGTCGAGGCGCCAGGTGCTCTGGTTGTAGCAGCCGGGGCACTGGTGTTCGCAGCCCGACACAAACAGGGTGGCTCGGGTGCCGGGGCCGTTGATCACGTCGACCGGGTAGTACTGGTGGTAGTGCATCGCTTCTCTCCTGCCTCGCTCGTGCAACGACAGAGACCTGTCGCCGCCCAATGAAAATGGCCCCTTGAGTCAGGGGCCAGCTCTTCATCACGATTGCGCTTACATATGCTTGACGCGGCGCTTGACCTCTTCCTGCTTGCCCGCGTTGAAGGGGCGCGCATCCGGACTGCCGAGGTAGCCGCAGACACGGCGGGTCACCGACACCTTGGCCGGGTCGTGGTTGCCGCAGCGCGGGCAGGTGAAGCCCTTGGAGGTGCACTCGAACTCGCCGGTGAAGCCGCACTCGTAGCACTCGTCGATGGGAGTGTTGGTGCCGTAGTAGGGCACCTTGTCATAGCTGTAGTCCCAGACGTTCTCGAGCGCTTCCAGGTTGTGCTGGATATTGGGGTACTCGCCGTAGCAGATGAAACCGCCGCTGGCGATGGGCGGATAGGGCGCCTCGAAGTCCAGCTTGTCATAGGGGTTCACCTGCTTCTCCACGTCGAGGTGGAAGCTGTTGGTGTAGTAACCCTTGTCGGTCACCCCCGGCACCACACCAAACTCCTTGGCGTCGATGCGGCAGAAGCGGGAGCAGAGGTTCTCGCTCGGGGTGGAGTAGAGGCTGAAACCGTATCCGGTCTCCTCCTTCCACTCGTCGGTGGCGGCCTTGAGACGCTCGACGATGGCGATGGCCTTCTGTTGCAGCTCGTCATTGTCGAACAGATGCACCTTGTCGCCAAACAGGGCATTGATGGTCTCGTGGATCCCGATATAGCCGAGGGAAATGGAGGCGCGACCATTCTTGAAGATCTCGCTGACGTTGTCGTCCGCTTTCAGACGTACCCCGCAAGCCCCTTCCATATAGAGGATGGGCGCAACCCGCGCCTTGACGCCATCCAGACGCTTGATGCGGTACATGAGCGCCTTCTTGGCGACCCGCAGGGCGGCATCCAGCTTGTCCCAGAAGTCCGCCTCATCGCGGGATTTGAGGGCGATGCGCGGCAGGTTGAGGCTCACTACCCCCAGGTTGTTGCGCCCCTCATGAATGAGCTCGCCATTCTCCTCGTAGGCACCGAGGAAGGAGCGGCAGCCCATGGGAGTCTTGAAGGAGCCGGTCACCTTGACCACCTGGTCGTAATTGAGGATATCCGGGTACATGCGCTTGGAGGCGCACTCCAGGGCCAACTGCTTGATGTCGTAGTTGGGATCGCCCTGCTTGTGGTTGAGGCCATCCTTGATGGCGAACACCAGTTTCGGAAACACGGCGGTCTTCTTGTTCTTGCCAAGGCCGGCGATGCGGTTTTGCAGGATGGCGCGCTGGATCATCCGCGACTCCCAGCTCTCGCCCAGGCCAAAGCCGAAGGTGACGAACGGGGTCTGGCCATTGGCGGTATGCAGGGTGTTCACCTCGTATTCGAGGGACTGGAAGGCGTCGTAGCACTCCTTCTCGGTGCGGGCCATGGCATAGCCCTCGGCGTCAGCAATGCCCCACTCCTCGGCCACCTGGCGATTCTTCTCCCAGCTGATGGTCACATAGGGTGCCAGCACTTCATCGATGCGGTTGATGGTAGTGCCACCATAGATGTGGCTCGCTACCTGGGCGATGATTTGAGCTGTCACCGCGGTGGCAGTGCTGATGGATTTGGGGGTATCGATCTCGGCGTTGCCCATCTTGAAGCCGTGGGTCAGCATCCCCTTCAGGTCGATCAACATGCAGTTGAACATGGGGAAGAAGGGAGAGTAGTCGAGATCGTGGAAGTGCAGATCGCCGCTCTCGTGCGCCTGAACCACATCACGGGGCAGCATGTGGCTGGTGGCGTAGTGCTTGGCGACGATGCCCGCCAGCAGGTCGCGCTGGGTCGGGATCACCTTGGAATCCTTGTTGGCGTTCTCGTTGAGCAGGGCCGCGTTGGTCTGCTCCACCAGGCCGCGGATCTCCTGGGCCAGACGGCCGCGGGCCTCGCGGGCCAGATCCCGATCGTGACGATATTCGATGTAGGCGCGGGCGATGGCCTTGTCGTCGGAAGCCATCAGATGGTTTTCGACCCGGTTCTGGATCTCGTGGATATCAACTTCACCACGCCCCTCCAGTTCCTGGCTGACCGCATTGGCAATGCGCTCCGCCAGGGCAGGATTGGCCTGATTGACCGCTTCCGCCGCTCGACTGACCGCTTCGCCGATCAGTTGGGCATTGAATGGTGCGCGACATCCGTCACGTTTGATCACAACCGGTTTCATGGATTTTCCCCGTTAAAAGGCCAGGCACAGTGCCGATGGCTCACCCTTGTTGAGCTCCCCTCCCCGCATCTCGTCCTGGACGCAAACAAATTCAGCCGAGGCTTGACAAGCCAGGGCTGAAGATAGAAAGGGAACAGCTTATACACAGCTTAATAACACAACATATAGGGATTAAAATCGAATGCAGACCTATATGTGGGGTCTATTAGGCCCGAAAGCCGACCATCATTTATTGATCCAGAACAGGTTTTGCCATTGGCGGGACAGATCACAACCAGCCAAAAAGAGCGCCAAACAGACCTCTTCTCAATGGGGATGCGGGCTGGCGTCCGATCCGGCCTCATCAGAAAATTTGATGCCTGCGCCAGCATGCGACACATGACAACCCGCCCCCTGCCCCCGCATACTGGCAAGACACACATCACATACAAAAAACGGGAAACTGCATGCTCAAATCCCTGATGCTGGCTCTGCTTTGCACCCTGCCGTTTCCCCTGTGGGCGGCCCATATTCTGGTGATCAGCAGTTATCACGCCGGCTATTCATGGGATCAGAGCTACAACGAGGGGCTACGTGAAGGCCTCAAGGGTGATCACACCTTCAGCCACTTCTACATGGATACCAAACGCCACCCCGCCAGCAATTACGACGAGGTAGCCGACAGGGCCCTCGCCTACTACCACAAGGTCAAACCGGATCTGGTGGTATTGGGAGACGACATCGCCATCCAGTATCTGGCCAACGATATCGCGTCCTTCGGCACCCCTGTGGTCTTTCTCGGGATGAACGAGAACCCCCGCAACAACGGACTGGTCGGTCACGTCAAGATCACCGGGGTACTGGAGCGCCCCTTGCTCAAGCGCAGCATCAGCGAGATGAGCCAGCTGATGGGCGGCCTTGGTAAAGCCCTGGTGCTGTTTGATGCCAGTCATGTGGCACGCACCGCCATCGAGTACGAATTCAAGCAGCAGACCAGCCTGCGCATCGGCCGTACCCTGATCGACAGTCAGCAGATAGGGGACTACGCCAGTTGGCAGAAGGCAATTCTCGATGCCAGGAAAAATGGTTACCAGGCCATCTTCATCGGCCTCTACCACACCCTGGCGGACCCCAACGGCCAGCATGTCAACGAGCAGACTGCGCTGGCCTGGGCCAGTGCTCACAGCCCGGTTCCCCTGTTCAGTTTCTGGGAATTTTCGGTGGGCAAGGGCAAGAGCATCGGCGGTCTGGTGCTGGATGGCCACGAGCAGGGGATCAAGGCCGCCGAACTGATCAACACCATACTGGCCGGTACCTTCCCCCGACGCTTATCCCCCAGGGCCGCGCTGCGCGGGGAGTATGTCTTCAGCAAGTACGAACTGGCCCGCTGGGGCCTGACCCTGCCAGAAAGATGGCAAAACAAGGTCCAATGGCGTGACTAATCCCCCAAAATGAAAACTCGGCCTGATGGCCGGGTTTTCATGATGGAACGACGTACCCAATGGTCAGCCCTGCAGCGCCGCCTGCAACTCCTCTTCGGTCCAGATAGTGATGCCGAGTTCCTGAGCCTTGGCCAGTTTGGAGCCCGCCGCTTCACCGGCGACCAGCACGTCCGTCTTGGCCGACACCGACCCCGCCACCTTGGCGCCAAGCGCCTGCAGCGCCGCCTTGGCGTCATTGCGCGACAGGGTAGTGAGGGTACCGGTCAGCACGAAGGTCTTGCCGGCAAAGGGCTGCTCCGCGGCCTCCTTCTTCTCGATGGCGGGCCAATGGATACCGGCGGCCAGCAGGGCCTCCAGCACTTCCACGTTGTGGGGCTGGCGCAGGAAGTAGTAGACATGCTTGGCCACCACGTCCCCCACATCCGCCACCTCGAGCAGCTGCTCGACCGAGGCGGCGCGCAATGCCTCCAAGGTCAGGAAATGGTTGGCCAGGTTCAGCGCGGTCGCCTCCCCCACTTCGCGGATACCGAGGGAAAACAGGAAGCGCGGTAGCGTGGTGCTGCGCGCCTTGTCGATGGCGGCCACCAGATTGAGGGCAGACTTTTGCCCCATCCGCTCGAGCCCGGCCAGCTGGATGGCGTTGAGGGCAAACAGATCGGCCGGAGTCTTCACCAGCCCCTTGTCCACCAGCTGCTCGACAATCTTGTCGCCAAGGCCGTCCACGTCCATGGCACGGCGGGCGGCAAAGTGCTTGATCGCCTCCTTGCGCTGGGCTTCGCAAAACAGTCCGCCAGAGCAGCGGGCCACAGCCTCCCCTTCCAGCCGCTCCACCGCGGAGCCGCACACCGGGCACTGGGTCGGGAACAGGATCGCGCGGGCATCCGCCGGGCGCTGCGCCTCCACCACGGCGACAATCTGCGGGATCACATCCCCCGCCCGGCGCACGATCACGGTATCGCCGACCATGACGCCGAGCCGCTCGATCTCGTCGGCATTGTGCAAAGTAGCGTTGGAGACTGTCACACCGCCGACAAACACCGGTTTGAGCTTGGCCACCGGGGTCACGGCGCCGGTGCGACCAACCTGGAACTCGACGTTCTCGAGGAGCGTCATCTCCTCCTGCGCCGGGAATTTGTGGGCGGTGGCCCAGCGCGGGGCTCGGGCCACAAAGCCCAGCTCCTGTTGCAGGGCAATGTTGTCGACCTTGTAGACCACGCCATCAATCTCGTAAGGGAGCTCGCCACGGCGGGCCAGGATGTCGTCGTGGAAGGCCTGACAACCGGCCGCCCCTTCCTTGAGTTTCACCTCGGGACTGAGCGGCAGTCCCCAGGTTTTCAGCTGATTGAGGCGGCCGAAGTGGGAATCCCCCAGCTCGTCGCCACCGACCCCGACACCGTAGGCATAAAAGGCTAGCGGACGGGCGGCGGTGATACGCGAATCGAGCTGGCGCAGGCTGCCGGCGGCGGCGTTGCGCGGGTTGACGAACACCTTCTCGCCCGCCGCCAGCGCCCTGGCATTCATCGCCTCGAAACCGGCCTTGGGCATAAAGACTTCGCCACGTACCTCCAGCCTTGCCGGCCAGCCCGTGCCCCGCAGGGTGAGCGGAATGGCCTTGATGGTGCGCACGTTTTCGGTGATCTCCTCACCGGTGGTGCCATCCCCCCGGGTGGCGGCCTGCACCAACTGGCCATCCACATAGAGCAGACTCACCGCCAGACCGTCCAGCTTGGGCTCGCAGCAGAAGGTGAAGCAAACCTCGCGCTTGAGGCGATCGCTCATGCGCTGCTCGAACGCCTGCAGCTCTTCACTGCTGAACACGTTGTCCAGGCTCAGCATGGGGATCTCGTGGCGCACCTGCTTGAACGCAGACAGCGGCTGACCCCCTACCCGCACGCTCGGGGATGCCGGGGTTTTCAGTTCGGGATGGGCCGCTTCCAGCTCAAGCAGCTCGCGCATCAGGCGATCGTATTCGGCGTCCGGGACTGTGGGGTTGTCCAGCACATAGTACTGATGCCCATATTCGGTCAGCAGCTCACACAGTTGACGGTGGCGGGAGAGGATATCGCTCATGAAAAAGTCTCGAAGTGTGATGGGTAAAACCTGCCAGGGGACAAATAAAAATGCGGCACCCAGGTACCGCACTTTTTATTGCTCAGAGCCCGTGGCGTCTTAGTCGCGACTGGCCTCGTAGGCCGCCAGTTCCTGGCGGTAACGGGCGATGGTCTCGTCGCTCAGGGGGCTGCGCTCCATGTCGGTCAGCATGGCATCCAGATCGCTTGCCAGCTGATCGGCGGCCTGCAGCATGTCTTCGAAGGCGAAGGCCGCGTTGCTGCGCAGGGGCAGCTGCATGAAGAGCGACACACCCGGGGTGGAGAACTGCTCCATCCGGTACGGATTGAAGGTGCCCGGCTTGACCATGTTGATCATGGAGAAGAGCACCTCGCCCTTGCCGTTGGGATCTTCGTGGCGGTGGAAGATATCCATCTCGCCAAACTTGAAGCCCAGCGCCATCAGGGAGGAGAGCAGGGTCGCCCCTTGCAGATCGTGACCCGGACGACCCATCAGGTTGATGACGTAAACATCCTGCCAGATTTTCTCGACCGGCTGCGGGGCGAGACGCGGCTCTTCGGCCACGGGCGCTTCATAGGCCGGCTCCTCATGCACGGGCTCGGGGGCCACATGACGGGACTGGGCCTGGTATTCGGGGGCATGAGCCGGTTCGCGGGCACCGAAGGTCGGTGCGGTGGCGTAAGCGGGCTCGACCAGCGGTTCATCGTCGGCCACCGGCATCACGGGTTCACGCTGGGGACGGGAACGGTAAACCGGAGTACGGCGATTGACCTGGGCAGGCTTGCGCACGGGGGCGGCAGGCACCTCTTCCAGCGGCTCTGGCAGCGGCTCGTCGAAGGCTTCCTCTTCCTCGTAAACCGGAGGGGGCGGAACCGGACGGGCGGCAGGCTTGCGCACGACGGGGGGCGGCAGATCGTCTTCTTCATCTTCATCGAAGGCAGGGGCGGCAGGACGACGGCTCAATTCGGGCTGACGCTCTTCGCGGTGGAGCTTGGGCTCGGCACGACGGCCACCACTGACTACACGAACCTGACCTATGCCATCGCTGTCGAAGGCATCGTCATCACGATCCCGCGATTTGGAGTCCATCCGGCCAAGCGGTTTTTCCTTGATCGGTGCCTGACGATTCTTTCTGTTGCTCCACAACCCGTGAATGAGCAATGCCGCGATGGCAATACCGCCCAGGGCAACCAAGATGTAACGCAATTCCTGCATTAGCTGCTTCTCTTTCTAGTTTTGCTCAGCCAAAGCGACGGCTTCACCGATATCGACCGACACAATGCGCGAAACTCCGGGCTCTTGCATCGTGACGCCAACCAGCTGCTCAGCCATCTCCATGGAGACCTTATTATGACTGATGTAAACGAACTGTACTGTGCTCGACATCTCTTTGACAAGAGAACAGAAGCGACCGACGTTCACTTCATCGAGCGGTGCATCCACCTCATCCAGCAGACAAAAAGGTGCTGGATTGAGTCTGAAGATGGCAAAAACCAGCGCAAGGGCGGTTAGCGCCTTCTCCCCCCCGGAAAGCAGGGCAATGGTAGCATTCTTCTTACCCGGAGGTCTCGCCATGATGCTCACTCCGGCCTCCAAAAGATCATCCGAGGTCAGTTCAAGCCAGGCACTGCCTCCCCCGAACACTTTTGGAAACAGGGATTTTAAATCTTCGTTGACCTTATCGAAAGTGTCCCGGAAGCGTATTTGTGTCTCTTTATCAATTCTTTTAATGGCTTGGCTCAAGGTTTCGAGGGCCTGCTCGAGATCCTGACACTGGTTTTCGAGGTAGGTTGCGCGGGTTTTCGCCTCCTCATACTCCTCCAGCGCCGCCAGGTTGATGGCGCCGAGCGCTTCCACTTGCGCCTCCAGGGTCTGGATCTCCTGGCGCAGTTTGCCGCGATCGGCGGCAATCAACACCGCCTGATCGAGATCCACCAGCCGCACGCCCAGCTCTTCGAACTGTTCGTGCAGTCCCTGGCGGCGGGTCAGGTTGCGCTCGCGCTCGAGCCTGAGCTGGGCCAACTTCTCCTGCAAGGCCACCAGCTGCTTGTGATCGGCACTGCGCGCCTGTTCCAGCTCGGTCAGCTGACGCTCCAGCTCCGCAAGCCGCTGATGACAGGCCAGCTGCTGCGCCTCCAGATTGCGCTGCTCGGCGAGCAGGGGAGCGAGATCCGGTACTCCTTCGCTATCCGGCCCTTTCAGGCTGGCCAGCTCCAGCCCGAGCCGTGCCAGCTCTTCCTCCCCCAGGGTGATCAGCTGACGCAGATTCTGCTGCTCCAGTTGCAGACGCTGGCAGACCCCCCCTTGCTGCTCGCGCCGCACACGCGCCTCTTCCAGCATTCGCTCGCATTGGCTGACTCGCTCCTGGGTGGCCTGCAGCCCTTGGGTAAGCGGCTCGCCCTGCTCCTGCAACTCGGCAAGCTGCGCCTCCTCCTGCGCCAGTTGCTGGCAGGCAAGCTCCAGCCGCTGCGCCTCGTCGGCCTGCTCCTGGTCAAGCCGGGCAAGCTCTTCACCCAGCTGGCCGAGCCGCTGCATTCGCTCCTGCCGTTGCCCCTGTTGCAGGCTCCACGTTTCCCGCAGTTGCTGCCACTTTTGCTCTTGCTCGCGCAGGGTTCGCTGCGACAGCTCCTGCGCGCTCGACAGCCGGGCTCGTCCGGCCTTGGCCGCGGTTAACTGCTCGGCCAGCCGCGCCAGATGCGCCATGGCCGTGCTTTGCTCGGTATGCAACCGCTCACGCTCGCCGAGCAGCGCCAAGGTGCCCAGGGTGCTGCCCTGCCCCAGATCGGCCCAGTTGGGGCCAAACCAATCTCCGGCAGGAGTCAGCACCGACTCACCGGCCAGCAGCGTTGGCTGGCGGGCCAGGGCCGCGTCCCGCGTATCGGCCAGCCAGATGGCGTTGAGAAAGGCGGGAATATGGTCACCATCGAGTTGCGCCGCCAGAGTGCCGGAAACAACGGGCCGAACAGGACCTATCCAGAGCCCATCTTGTGCCAGATTGCACTCATCGGACGGGGTGGCCGTGAGCCAGCGCCCGAGCACCTTGTCCAGGGCCTGGGCCCACTCGGGGGCTACCTGCAACCGGTCTGCCAGGGTGTCCCCTTCCATCTGCTCCCCGAGGATCTGATCCAGGGTGGTCAGCCTGGCTTCGAGTTCGCGCAGCAAGCCCTGCTGCTGGCCATGCTCCTGCCTGAGCCGCTCATGTTCATCCACCGCCTGTTGCAGTTGTGCGGTCAGCTCCCCCAATCCGGCCCGGGTCAGCTCCAGCTCGGCGCCCAGCTCGTCGAGACGGAGTTGCAGCGTCTCATCATCCCCCTTGATGGGACCGGCGCGCTCATCTTCCAGCTTGAGCCGCGCCAGCCGGGTCTTGGCTTGCAACTCCTGCAGGCCTCCGACCCGGGCGCGAGTCTGGTTGATCTGCCCCTGCAGTTGCGCCAGTTGTTGTTGCCACAGTTGTTGCCGCTGACGAGCCTGCTCCAGTTGTTCGCTGGCGATAAGCCGCGCCTCCTGCTGCTCGGTGAGCAACTGCTCACACTGCTCCAGCCTGGCATCCTCCAGCTCGGCTTTGAGTACCCCGTCGGTCAGTTGTTCCTGCTGGCTGGCGAGCTGGGCCTTGCGCTGGACGATCCGCTCCCCCAGCATCTGCTGGCGGGCCTGCCAGTCGCGGCCCAATTCGTGCTGGTGAAGTTGCTGCTGCTCGAGACGGGCGATGGCCTGGCCGCCGAGAAAAATCTGCTGCTGGCGGCTAGCCTGCTCGGCCTGGGCCTCCTGGCGGGCCACCGACAGAGTGACGTGGCGCCCCTCGTCGGTAGTGCGCTTGGCATCGAGCGCCGCCAGCGCCTGCTCGGCCTGGGCCAGCTCGCTTTTCGCCTCGCCAAGGCGGGTCTCCAGCGCCCACAGCTCGGAGCCAATCAGCTCGGCACGGGCGGCGCGCGAGCGGCTCTTGAGCTGCTTGTAACGCTCGGCAGTCTCGGCCTGGGACTTCAAGTGCTCAAGGCGGGATCCCAGCTCGCCGCGAATATCACCGAGGCGTTCAAGGTTTTCCTGGGTGTGGCGGATACGCTGCTCGGTTTCCCGGCGCCGCTCCTTGTAGCGGGAGACCCCGGCCGCCTCTTCCATAAAGAGTTTGAGGTCGGCAGGGCGCGATTCCACCAGCCGGCTGACGGTGCCCTGCTCTATGATGGCGTAACTGCGCGGCCCAAGACCCGTGCCGAGGAAGAGATCGGTGACATCCTTGCGACGGCACTTCTGGCCGTTGATCTGGTAGTGGTTGGAGCCGTCGCGCAGCACCTCGCGGCGTACCGAAATCTCGGTGAAGCGGCCGAACTCGCCGGGCACCCGGTTGTGGGGATTGTCGAACACCAGCTCCACCGAGGCACGGCCATGGGGGCTGCGGTTGATGGAGCCGTTGAAGATGACGTCCGTCATGTTCTCGCCGCGCAGGTGGCGGGCCGAGCTCTCTCCCAGCACCCAGCGCACCGCGTCGATCACATTGGACTTGCCGCAGCCATTGGGCCCGACCACGGCGGTCATGTCGGCATCAAGCTCGATACGGGTCGGTTCGACAAACGACTTGAAACCGGCGAGTTTGATCAACTTCAGACGCATGGAGGCCTACACAAATAAAAAATAAAGAGGGGGCGAGCAGCCGACGTTACCAAATCCAAACCGGAGCCTGGTTTGTCACAGGCAGGCGGCTTCCCCGCAACAACATCCGGAGCCCGGCTGAACCGGGTCGGAAAAGGAATGGACTGGCGACTTTACCAAATCAAAGGCTTGTTTGTAATATGCAGGCACTTTCCCATGAACAGATGGAGCTCATATGAGCCAATCACCCCGTATGGTAAAAGATTCAATCAGCGGCGCCGATTACTTCCTGCGCGGCTTTTCTCTCATCCGCCAACCCGGTATCCGCACCTTCGTCCTGATCCCCCTGCTGGTCAACTTCGTGCTGTTTGCCGGTGCCTTCTACGCCCTGCTGCTGCAGCTGGACGGTCTGTTCGCCTGGCTGCACCAGCAGATCCCCGCCTGGCTCGACTGGCTGGACTATCTGCTCTGGCCCATCGCCCTGGTGACCATACTGGTGGTCTTCTCCTTTGTGTTCAGCTCGGTGGCAAACTGGATAGCCGCCCCCTTCAACGGCCTGCTGGCGGAGAAGGTGGAGCAGACCCTCACCGGCGAGACCCCGAACGACAGCGGCATGCTGGATATCGTCAAGGATGTGCCACGTACCTTCGGCCGTGAGTGGATCAAGCTGAAGTACTACCTGCCCAAGGCGATCGGTTGTCTCATCCTGTTCCTCATCCCCGTGGTCGGCCAGACCCTGGCTCCCGTGCTCTGGTTCCTGTTCAGTGCCTGGATGATGGCGATCCAGTACGTCGACTATCCGTTCGACAACCACAAGATCGATTTCATCACCATGCGCGACGCTCTCAAGCAACGCCGCGGCAAGTGCCTGAGCTTCGGTGCCCTGGTCACCCTCTTCTCCGCCATCCCGGTGGTGAACCTGTTCGTGATGCCGGTCGCCATCTGTGGCGCGACCGCCATGTGGGTCGATCACTACCGCCAGGAACAGCTTGGCCGCTGATCCCCAAACCTGATGCAACCAAGGCACCCAAGGGTGCCTTTTTCTTTTTCGCCCCATTTCGCATGAATTAAAGTAATGGATGGTTTGCTTTCCTTGTCCCATATGTCGCGACTTGATAGGATGCAGCCCTGAATCGCACCCTGGGATAACTCATGTTACATGCTCTCTTCTTGCTCGGCCTGGTGGCCGAAGGGATGACCGGCGCGCTGGCAGCGGGTCGGCGGCGGATGGATCTGTTTGGCGTAGTGATCATCGCGTCTGCGACGGCCATCGGGGGGGGCACCATCCGCGATGTGCTGCTGGGCCACTATCCCCTGCTCTGGGTTGAGCATCCGGAATATGTGCTGTTGGTGGCAGGCGCCGCCATGGCGGGAGTTATCTCTGCACCGCTGATGCGCTACCTCGGCAAGCTGTTTATGGCGCTGGATGCGCTGGGGCTGGTGGTCTTCTCCATCTTCGGTGCAGCCAGGGCTCTGGATATGGGCCATGGTGCCGGCATCGCCTGCATCATGGCGGTGGTGACCGGGGTGTTTGGCGGTGTGCTCAGGGATCTGCTCTGCCAGCGCATTCCGCTGGTGTTTCGTCGCGAACTCTATGCCGCCATCTCGCTGGTGACAGCCGCCCTCTACTGCTTTGCCCTGGAGCAGGGCCTGCCCAACGACTGGGCCGCGTTCGGGTCTATCGGTGTCGGTTTTGTGTTGCGCCTGCTGGCGGTACGTTTCAAGTGGGGACTCCCCACCTTCAACTACCAGTACGCAACCCACTGATTACGCCAGCTTCTGGCAAAGCCGCTTAAATTCAGAACACAAAAAAGCGCCCTCGGGCGCTTTTTTGTCATGGCAGACTCAGGTGTCAGTTGATCCCTTCCGAGCTGAAGAAGGTTGCCTTGTCAGCGATGAAGCGGATCTTGATGTTCTTGCCTTCTCCGCCCCAGACGCAGCTGGTGGTGCCCAGCGCATCGTCACACCGCTCCGCCTTGCCAAGGATTTCACTGGCCTGCGCGTACGTCATGCCCATCTTCAACTTGTCGTAATTGTCGCGGTTGAGTTTGCTGCAACCGGTCAGCAAGAGGGCGACCAGAGCGCCAATCATTATCTGTTTCATCGTTATCTCCTCACTGGAGCGACGATCTTGTCAGCTTGTTGATACATTTACCAGCTACGAACCGGGCCGGTATCGAGATGGACAAAGTTGTCATGGGGATAATAACCGACCCCGCCGACCCCCAGATTGAGCGCGGCCTTGCGCAGGTGGGCCAGTTGCACCCCGGGGATCCGCACATCCACCGCCTGCCCCAGGGTGTGATAGCTCTGCTTGGCCACACCGCGGCTCTTGCTGCGCTTCTGGCGATTGGTGGCCGGTGAACGATAGCCGGAAATGAGCTGGATCTCGCTGCGCCGCCCCAGTTTTTGCTGCAACAGATAGAGTTGATCGAATAACCGCCTGTCGATATTGAACACTTCGTTGCGACGGTAATCCCGCAGTATGTGGTTAAGCTCGGCCAGCCCGTCGCTCAGGTAATGGCCATTCTCCCAGTAACTGGCGCGCACCCGCTCGCCGGTGTTGAGATTGAAAAAGCTCAGTTCACGCCCGGCCGTACTGCGGCTTGCCAGCGCCGGGAGGGGGAGCAGGGCGCCCCCCAGCAGACAACCGGCTCCCAACAGCAGACGACGTCGACTTATCTCTTGTTCCAGCATAAGGAGTTGATCCATCGCTCATTGATGCAAAACGGGTAAGTAAATGTGACAAAGACGCTTGAAACTACCCGTGTGCGGGGGACTATGTCAAACCGCAAGGCCCCATGAAAAAGCCCGACCGGGGTCGGGCTTTTCACACTGTGGCAGGGATCACAACAAACGGCTCTGGAAGCTGACTCGATCAAATCCGTAAATATCGTTGCGCAGTTGCTGGCGCCCGGTCTCGTCGACCCAGCTGCTCCAGTAGACGGTAAACACCGGGATCGGGGAGGTCAGCGGCAGCCACTTGGTCTGGGACTGCTTCAGGATGCTGGCGACCTTGTCCGGCTGATAGCGGGAGTCCGCCAGCAACAGTTCAGCCAGATCGTCGGCATGTTCCACCCGGATGCAACCCGAGCTGAAGGCCCGCGCCCCCTGCTCGAACAGCCCCTTGCGGGGGGTGGAGTGCAGATAGATGGCATCGTTGTTGGGCAGGTAGAACTTGTAGCGCCCCAGGGCGTTGTGATCCCCCGGCTTTTGCCGCAGGCGGTAAGGGAAGCCTGAAGCCAGCGCCTGATGCCACTCCTCTTCGGTGAACTGCACCGGATTGCCTTCACCGTCGACCACCTCGAACTGCTCACGGCTCAGGTAGGCGGGATCCCGCCCGAGTTTGGGCAGAATATCCTTGCTCAGAATGGATCGCGGCACATGCCAGGCCGGGTTGAGCACGATGGATCGGATCTCGCTGGCCAGGATGGGGGTCGCCCGCTGCTCCTTGCCGACGATCACCCGGCTGGTAAACACCTCGCTACCTGACTCCACCACGCTCAGGCGGTAATCGGGGATATTGACCAGTACATAACGGGGCTTGGCGAGCTGATCCACCAGATCGCGACGCCACAGGTTGCGCAGCAGCAAGCTGGCGCGCACCTCGGGGCCGGTATTGAGCCAGGTACGGGTCTGACGGCCTATGATGCCGTCGGCGGTGAGGCCATGACGGCGCTGGAATGCCTTGATGGCCTGCTCGGTCTCGGCATCATAAACGGCATCCTGATGCAGGGGGGCGACATCCCCCAGCTCGTTCAGCATGGCGCGGATCGTCCCGAGCTCGGCGGAGGTTTCACCGGCACGCAGGGTAGGAATGTCGAGGGAAGGCCACTTGCGAGCCATCGGCATGGCCAGCAACTTGCGTACTTTTTCCCGCACAGCCTCATACTCGGCGACCTGCGGACGCAGCTCCCTGACTTGAGTCAGCAGATCATCAGTCGTCGGAGTCAGGTTGATTGGCTGATTGAGATCCAGTTTGAGGGTCTTCATCTGCTCGCGGGAGACCAGATCCATCCCCCGCCAGGCGTGCTGGAAGCGAGTGAGCTTGGTAAAGACCTCGTCATAAATGGCGCCACGCTGGGAGGCGGGTGTGGCATTCAAACGCTTCCACAATGCAAAGAAATCCGGATGCAAACGGGCCAGCACAGCCTCTTGCAACTGCTGTTCCAGCTCGGCCCGGGCCAGTTCGGCCTGGGGACCCTGATACCAGTCATGCCGGGTTTCACCGACAGCCACCACGATGGGCGTCTCTGCAGCCTGTGCCACAGTCGCGGGCAGACAGCCCAGCCACACCAGATTGGCCAGAGCCAGCCAATACTTCATCCCCATGGATACCTCAAAAACGATTTGTTTACTCTGCCCGACCCTGCGGTCGGGTTGCTCATGATGCGCGAATGGCTATCACTTTGCCAGTTCCGGCGACACATAACGTCGCCAGATGGCGTCATACTCGCTCGTCACCTTGAAGGCGGCCAGCTCCTGATTGAAACGCGCAATAAAGTCCGGAGAAAAACGCTTTTTGCTGAAAAGAAAGAAGGTGGGCAACTCATGCACCGGCTTGCCATGAGGGACTATCTGGCCAGCCAGCCCTTGCTCCTTGAGCCCCCAGGGGGTGGCCAGCATGTCACCGAGGAAACCATCGATCCGCCCGAGCACCAGCTTGCCGTAGTTCTGCTCATCGTTGACCGTACTCACCTGGGCGCCATGGTAAGCCAGCAGGGACATCACCTCGTCACCATAGAAGTAATCTTTGGTCACCCCGAGTTTGTGGCCACTGACCAGCCAGCTCGCCAGCTCCTGCTCGTGATAATGCTGCCCCTTGCGTATCCACAGGAGCGTGCGTCCCGGGTTGTAGGTATCGGAGAAATAGCCGTAGCGGGCCCGGTCTTCGTTGAAATAGACCTCCATCGCCATATCCAGCTTGCCGAGCTCAATCTCGTGCAGCACCCGCTTCCAGGGCAGTTCCACATAATTGGCCTGGCAGCCCATGCGGGCCAGCACGCCGTTGAGCGTCTCGACGGCAAATCCATGCACCTGCTGGCGTGCATCTCCGTCGTCGTAGTAGTGATAGGGGGGCCAGTTGTCAAAACCGACCCGAAGTGGAGCCGGGCAGAGGCTGGCGGCAAATGCCTGCGGCATCCAGCAGCAAAGCAGCAAACAGTAGGCAGTCCATTTCATATGTCGTCCTTGACAAACAGATGGGTCATCATAAAACGGCCTCGCCAAAATGGCGATAGCACTCCTATGACGATCTATATGTGCAGGAAGCTGACGCAGCAAGCTATCGGCTCGTATTTCTTCCCAGACCGACGCCCCACTTGCCGTCAGCACTTCTTGCCGTCCGAGCGGCAGATTACCGAGTCCTGCCTTTTGAACGCCCGGGGTTGGGCACAGGGAGTGAAGGGGTTAATATGTGAACAAATATTTTTTTGTGATCCACTATGCTTTTTTTGCAATTGGATTAGCATATGCGCGAAATCGGCCTACCTATTTTTTGTCAGGCGTAGAGAGTGATATGACGTACAAAAAGTTTGGTTTTCTAACTGCAATCCTGGCGTTGAGCGGTTTTTATCTCTACACCCTCTATCTGGCCGCTCACCCCAACGTGAGCCTGGCCTACCGGCTCTATTACCTGGAGGGCAAGACCCGCTTCTGGGAGCACAACTCCAGCATGACCTATCAGCCGGGCAACGAGCTCAATCTGACCAAACCAAGCCGTTTTCTCTCCAGTGAAGGCTGGGCCAAGAAACCCGGCGCCGAGGGCACCCAGCTTAGCGGTCAGGGTGGCCTCTATTTCGTGTTGCCCAAGCAGGCAGCCAACCCCGATGAGCTGACCGTGCATGCCCGCATCAACAGCCCGCAAGCCGGCGCCCTGCTGAAGGTGGCCCTGGGCAACAACTTCACCACCACGGTGAAGCTGGCGAAAGCGGGTATCAACGAGATCCGCCTCAGCCTGCCGGGCAATTCACTGACGGCAGACCCTAAACACCCCAACTTTCTGGCCCTGTCGGCACCGACTCCCATCAATGTGCAGTCGGTACGCATGACCCTTGCCCAGTGAGCCTTGCCCCGCGCACGGTTTGATAAAAGCAACTATCCAAAATAAGGACGTTCTTATGTCGTATCCAGATTTTCGACTCTCTCTGGTCGTTCCCGTATACAACGAGGAAGAGAGCATCGATGCCTTCATCAATGCGATAGACAACGAACTGGCCCCGCTGAAAGACCAGCTTGAAATTGTATTCGTCAACGACGGCAGCCGTGACCGCACCCGTGAAGTGGTCGAGCAGGCCATCGCTCGCGATCCCCGCGTAACCCTGGTCAACCTGGCCCGCAACTTCGGCAAGGAGGCGGCCCTCACCGCCGGTCTGCACCAGGCCAAAGGGGATGCCATAGTCCCGATGGACGTGGATCTGCAGGATCCCCCCGCCCTCATTCTCGAGTTCGTCAAGCTGTGGCAGACCGGCGACTATGACACCGTCTACGGCATCCGGGTGGATCGCAGTGCCGACACTCCGATGAAACGTGTCACCGCCGGTGGCTTCTACCGCTTCTTCAACGCCCTCTCCACCAGCACCAAGCTGCCGGAAAACGCTGGCGATTTTCGCCTGATCGACCGCCGCGTGGTGGAGGCGATCAAACAGTTGCCGGAGCGCAACCGCTTCATGAAGGGACTGTTTGCCTGGGCCGGTTTTCGCGCCGTTGGCGTTCCCTACGAGCGTCCTGCCCGCCACGCGGGTGAGACCAAGTTCAACTACTGGAAGCTGTGGAACTTCGCCCTCGACGGTCTGCTGAGCTTCTCCAGCTGGCCGCTGCGCGTCTGGAGCTATGTGGGTGTCGGTGTCTCCTTCGTCGCCTTCCTCTATCTCATCAAGATCATCACCCAGGTGGTCTTCTTCGGCATTGACGTCCCCGGTTATGCGTCCCTCATGTCCGTGGTGCTGTTCCTCGGTGGTATCCAGCTGCTGTCGCTCGGCATCATTGGCGAGTACATCGGTCGCATGTTCGTGGAAGTGAAGCAGCGCCCCGTCTACCTCATCGAAGGGGTCTACGGCCAGTATGCCCGGCAGGAGGCCCAGCAAGGGCAGGATGCCAATCCCGAAGCTGACAAGCAGGAGCAGGCGTCCCAATGATCTCCCGCGAGGAATTCTGGCGGCTGGTACGGTTCGGTTTTGTCGGCGGGGGCGCGACCCTCGTCGATCTCGGCACCTCGTTCGCGCTGTTTCACACCTGGCCCACCATCTCCGAGCATCTGGTCACGACGTTGGCGTTTGCCATCGCGTTCTGGTTCTCCTTTTTCGGCCATCGTTACATCACCTTCCAGAAGCAGGGTGCCGCCAGCAAGTTTCTGCTGGTCGCCCTCTTCTCGCTGGCGGTACGTAACCTCATTCTGAGCGGCCTGCTGTTTGCAGGGCTCTCCGGTCTGTTGCCCGTGGTGATCGCCACGCTGACCGTGACCGTGCTGACCTATCTCCTCTCTCGCGTCTGGGTGTTTGCCTGATGAATGACATGACCACCATGGCCCCCGCGCAGGCGGGCCCCTATCGTCCATCACTGCGGATCAGCGGCCGTGACTGGCTGATGATCATCGCCGCCTTCGTGCTGAGCCGGGTAGCTCTCTATGGCATGGGCTACTTCGGGGTCCAGCTCTACGGCGCCACCGATATCGGTCCGCTGCAGGCCTATTGCCAGTTCGACTGCGTCTGGTTCCAGCGCATCATCGAAAACGGCTACGACCTCTACCCGCGCTGGCTCAGCAAGGGCAATGCAGCCAACTGGGCTTTCATGCCCCTCTATCCCATGCTGGCCGGCTCCCTCTCCAGCCTGCTCAACGTAGAGAGCCTGATCGGCCTGATGCTGGTGGCCAACATCGGCTTCTTCGCCAGCATGCCGCTGATGCTGCTGGTGCTGCGTCAACTCAAGCTGGGTGACGAGACCGCCCGCTTCGGTGTCTGGCTGCTCGCCTTCTCCCCCTTCTCTGCCTATTTCGTCTCCGGCTACACCGAATCGATGTTCATGGCGCTGATGCTGGGAATGTTCCTGTTCGCCTATCGGGAGCAGTGGCTGATGGTGGCGGCGCTCGGGGTCTGTATCTCGGCCACCCGCAACCTGGGGGTCATGATGGTGTTCCCCGTGCTGATCCTGGCGCTGCAAGCCTACGGCTGGCGCGAGTTCTTCCGCTTCACCGAGCGCGCCTTCAAGGTGGTATTCACTCTCTGGCTGATCCCGTTCGGCCTGTTCGCCTATATGCTCTACCTCTATCACCTCACCGGGGATGCGTTTGCCTTCAAGCACATTCAGGTGGCCTGGGGCCGTTCCATGGACAGCCCGCTGGACTGGTGGCTGAGCGGTTTCGAGCTCGGCGGTCGCAAAGCTTACCTCTCCATCATGGTGATCTTCGGCTGGTGCCTGAATGCCTATCTGTTCAGCCAGAAGCGCTGGGCCGAGGCGACCCTGATGTTCATCTGCTGCACCATACCGCTGATGACGGGGCTCAACGCCATGCCGCGCTACATGTTCGGCCTCTACCCGACCCTGCTGGCCATCATACTGATGACCCATCGCTGGCCGGCCATTCGTCCAGCAGTGCTCTGCATCAGCGGCATGGTAGCCTCCTTCATCGCTGTCGCCTTCGTCAACTTCAAGTTCTTTACCGTCTGACGACACCACAGCCTGACAATGCCGGTCCCTGGACCGGCATTTTTTATGGCAGCGGTTTTTACACCGACACGGCAGGCATCACACTTTCCCCTTCTTGAAAACGTAACCATTTGAACTAACGTCACAAATCGGCGTTTTAGCGCTCCAGGGCCAAGGGCCTGCCTCCTAGAATGGGCGCACCTTCATCTCGCCCCGCTCAAGGAATGGCTTATGCGTCGCGCTTATCGTCTCTCCCTCTTGTGGCTCGCCCTGCTGGCCAGCCAGCCCTTTGTCTCCCAGGCTCTGGCCGCCCCCGACATCCACCTCTATGTGGATGGCCAGGCAGTGGCGACTCCGCTGGCACTGGACAAGGGGACGGTGACGCTGACCCATCCCCTGGCCAAGGGCAGCCATAAAATTCGCATCGGCGACGCCGCCAACAGTTGTGGCTCCAGTTTTGGCCCGATCGAGGCCAAGCCGCTCCCCTTTGGCACCGCCCAGCCCATGGATAAATGCAGCAAGGGAGAGAGCTTTACCCTGCGGGTGATGCTGGCAGGGGACTACGAGTTCACCTTCAACCCGGATACCCCCAGCCTCAAGGTGCTGCGCGCCACCAAAAAGAGCGAGTTCAAGCGCCAGCCACCACAAGAGCCCTGCATCAGCTGGGATGGCGGCCCGGTCACGGTATCGCTAAACGGGGTCTGGCCCGACGGCACCCGGTTGCGGGATGCTTATTCGGGACAGGAGGGCGTGGTGAAACAGGGCAAGTTGACACTGACGCCGGCCAAAGAGAGCGGCGGCCTGCTGCTGCTCGAGCCGGTCAAGGCGGCCAAACCAGCCCCCTTCAGCTGGGATCAGGCGAGCGTCTATTTCCTGCTGACCGATCGCTTTCACAACGGCGATCGCGCCAATGACCACAGCTTCGGCCGCCAGAAGGATGGTCAGGACGAGGTGGCCACTTGGCACGGCGGCGATTTCAAGGGGTTGACCGAGAAGCTCGACTACATCAAGAGCCTTGGCATCAACGCCATCTGGATCACCCCCATGGTGGAGCAGGTGCACGGCTTTATCGGCGGCGGCGAGCGAGGCAACTTCCCCTTCTACGCCTACCACGGCTACTGGGCGCTGGACTTCACCAAGATAGATCCCAACTACGGTGACGAGGAGAGCCTGAAAACCCTGGTGGACGAGGCGCACCAACGCGGCATGCGCATCATCCTGGACGTGGTGATGAACCACGCCGGTTACGCCACCCTGGCCGATTTACAAGATCTGGGGCTCACGGACCTGGCCCAAAATACCGGAAATTTGCCAGGCCGCTGGAGCGAGTGGCGCCCGAGCGGCGGTCTCGACTGGCATGGCTACAACCAGTTTATCGACTATCAATCACCCGCCTGGAGCAAGTGGTGGGGCCCCGACTGGGTGCGCGCCGGCCTGCCGGGCTACCCGCAACCCGGCACTGACGACGTCACCGGCTCGGTGGCCGGGCTCCCTGACTTCCTGACCGAGTCCACCAAACCGGTGGGCCTGCCGCCCCTGCTCACGGCGAAAAAGGATACCAGGGCCAAGGTGCTGCCCAACGCCACTGTGAGCGACTACCTGATCACCTGGCACACCGACTGGGTGCGCCGCTTTGGCATCGACGGTTTTCGCGCCGATACCGTCAAGCACCTGGAGCCCGAGGTGTGGGCCAAGCTCAAGCAAGCCGGCACCGCCGCCCTCAAGGAGTGGAAGGCCGCCAATCCGGACAAGAAACTCGATGACCTGCCCTTCTACATGGTGGGCGAGGTGTGGGATCACGGGGTCGCCAAGGACTTCTGGTACCAAAATGGCTTCGATTCCCTGATCAACTTCGACTACCAGCGTGAGTTCGCCCTGCCCCAGGCCCAGTGTCTGGCGGGTGCCGAGCCCACCTATGCCAGCTACGCCAGCCGTATCAATCAGGATCCCGGGTTCAACGTGCTGAGCTACATCAGCTCCCACGACACCAAGCTGTTCTTCGGTGACTATCAGGACGTGCCGCTACAGCGCAGGGTCGCCAGCAGCTTTATGCTGTTGCCGGGGGGCATTCAGATCTACTACGGCGATGAATCGGGCCGCGGGCTCGCCAGGGATGGGGGCGTGTTTGACCAAGCACTGCGCTCCGACATGAACTGGCAGGAGCTGGCAAGTGGCGAGAAGGCCGAGCTGGTCAAACACTGGCAGCGCCTCGGTCAGTTCCGCGCCGCCCATCCGGCCATTGCGGCAGGCAGCCACAAGAAGATCGAAGATACCCCCTACGCCTTCGTGCGGGAGAAGGGAGATGACAAGGTGGTGGTGGTGTTCGCCGGGCGCCAGCAGTAAACCAGCTCCGGCCGGTTTAACACCCGCCATTTGACAGGAGGAAAGCCCATGGCTCCCCTCCTCTTTTTGCCGAAGACTAGGCGCTGGCGTCCTGGCGCTGCGCCTCGGCGGGCCATTGCAACCGTGCCTTGACCAGGGTTTCCTGCCACAGGGGCCAGGCCAGCAGGGCCTTTTGATACTCTCCCGCCAAACCGGGCAACTGGATACCATAGCTCGCCAGCCGGTAGGCCATCACGGCGTAGAAGGCATCTATGATGCCCGCCTCGCCAAAATAGAAGGGGCCCCGCGCCAACCCCCAGATCTCCTGCAATCTGGCCAGCTCGCCGATGGCCTCCACCGGTGGGTCGATGCGGGTCGGCGCTCCCAGGAAGAAGGGCAGCAGGGTGCGTATCTGGCGAAAACCGGCATGCAGCTCGGCACACAGGCTGCGGGCCAGGGCCCGCTCGGCCAGCGAGGGGGGATAGAGCTGGCGATCCGGGCAGAGCTCGTGGATATATTCGGCGATAGCCAGCGAGTCGTGTACCCGCACCCCGTCATGATCCAGCCAGGGCACCAGCCCGGCCGGTGCCTGCCGTTTGAGCCGCGCCAGGGCGGCTGCGTCGTCCAGATCGAACACCTGCACCTGCCACTCCAGTCCACTCATGGCGAGCACCAGCGCCGCCCGCATCGCCCAGGTGGAACCCGTGCCCACCGTCAATACCAGGGATCCCATCTTTTGCCTCCTGCATGAATCCGTGCCAGCCATCCTGTCTGCCCCAGTGGCATCACATCCGATGGTCACCTCACATTTGCACACCAGCGGGTTTGACCCCCTTGGGGAGCGATGCTAGTTTGAGTTTTCAAAACAATCAGTTAGCAACCATGTGAGCTATGGATAGCCAATTTACCATCGTCATCGCAGATGACCACCCCCTGTTTCGCAGCGCCCTCTATCAGGCAGTCCACATGGCCATCGACGAGGCCCAGTTGCTGGAAGCGGACTCCATCGACAGCCTGACCCAGCTGCTGGGGGAGCACCCCGAGGTCGATCTGCTGCTGCTCGATCTCAAGATGCCGGGGGCGAATGGCTTCGAGGGGCTGGCCCATCTGCGCGGCCAGTATCCCGACCTGCCCATCGTGGTGGTCTCCGCCTCGGAAGATCCCGCCATCATCCAGCAGGTGCTGCGACTGGGAGCCCTCGGTTTCATCCCCAAATCCGCCCCCATGAAGGAGCTGGTCAGCGCCCTCAATACGGTGATCGGGGGGGACAACTGGGTGCCTGAGGGCATCTCGCTGCACCCGGAATCCGAGGACGGTCCCGATTTTGCCAGCAAGCTGGCAAGCCTCACGCCCCAGCAGTACAAGGTGCTGGTTATGCTGCGCGATGGCAGCCTCAACAAGCAGATCGCCTGGGAGCTCAACGTCTCCGAAGCCACCATCAAGGCTCATATCACCGCCATCTTCCGCAAGCTCGGCGTCAAAAACCGCACCCAGGCAGTGATCGCCCTGCAACAGATGGATATCAAGGACAACTGAGCCGCTCCCCCTTAGCGGCTCCTCTTTTTTCGTAGACCCGACAGAAAGCAACAGCGCCCCGAGTGCTTTGCCGCTCGACAATTAGCACGATCGTACTTTATGCTGCCCGGGCAATGGAGGAGAGAGCGATGAGCAAGGGGCGCCTGACCCGCGACAACATTTTGCAAACTGCGTTCGAGCAGGCGAGCCGGCAAGGGCTGGAGAGCCTGACCATAGGCTCGCTGGCAACGGCATGCGAGATGTCCAAGAGCGGCCTGTTTGCCCACTTTCAGTCCCGCGACAACCTGCAGATCGCCGTGCTGGAGTATGCCGCCCAGGTGTTTCGCGAGCGAGTGATCCAGCCGGTACGCCAGCAGCAGCACGCCAGCCAGCACGACAAGCTGACCGCCCTGTTGCAAGCCTGGCTGGCCTGGAACCAATGCTTTGCCGGTCGCTGCATGTTCCTCGATGCCTGGACCTCGGCCCAGGATGGTGAGGTGCAGCAGGCGGCCCGCCAGCTGGTGCGTTTCTGGCTCGACTACCTGGCTCGCCAGGTAGTGAAGGGCCAGGCGCAGGAGGAGTGGCGCTCCGACATGGATCCCTGGCGCGCAGTCTACCGGCTCTACGGCCTCTATCTGGCGGATCAGGTGTTCAATGCCCTGGATCTTTGCCAGGATCCGGCCCGTCACTTCTGGCCCGAGGTGGAGAAGGTGCTGGCCAGCTGGCGCTGATCCTTTTAAAAATCGACAAAAAAGCACGACCGTTCGCACGCAAAACCGACAGGATTATCATGAGCAGCAAGATCTACTTCAACACCCGCCGCTTCAACCCGAGCAAATGGTTGCTGGGGATCGGCACCCGTCTGCATCACAGGATCGCCCCCGCCCACGCCAAGCGCACCGCCAGCAAGCTGCTGCTCACCCCCCAGCGCAGCCAGCGGGACGAGACGCCCCCGGCCGGGCTGGTCAAGCAGGCCGTGCATACCAGCGAAGGCGTATTGATGAGCTACCGCCTCGGTCAGGGGCCGGTCTGGCTGCTGATGCACGGCTGGTCCGGCAGCGCCAGTCAGTTTTATCCGCTGATGCGCCATATCGCCGCCCAGGGCTTTACGGCGATTGCCTACGATCATCCGGCCCACGGCCACAGCGCTGGCCAGACCGGTCACCTGCCCCGCTTCGTACGCGCCTTTGACGAACTGGCCGCCAGCGTGGCCGACGAACTGGGCCCCATCGCCGGCATCATAGCCCACAGCATGGGAGGCGCCGTCATCCTCTCCAGTCGCCAGCCAGCCATGGATACACTGCCGCTGCTGCTCATCTCGCCGGTGCTTGACTATGTGCCCCAGCTCTACGGCATGGTGGCCCGCTCCGGCTATTCCATCCGGCTGTTCGATGCGGTAGTCAAGGAAATCGAGCAGGAGTACCAGCACCCCTTGAGCACGGTCGATCCCCTGGGCCGGCTCGCCAGCCGCCACGGCCCCGCCATGATAGTGCACGATGAGGAGGACAGATTTGCCCCCCACGACGATTCGCTTCGCGCCAGCCAGGAGGGCCACACCCGATTGGTGAGCACCCGCGGACTCGGCCACGGGCGCATCCTCGCCAGCGCCCCTGTCTTTGCCACCTTCGATCAGCTGGCAAGGCCCGAGCATCCTCACCGCGACTTGTAAACAAGGGGCGAAAAAAAACGCGTCAGCGCCCTTTTTTATATTTGATACAGCGCTTTATAGTTAACTTGTCAGTGGGAAAATCGGCATGGATAACGATAAGGCGCCCCCCTATGGCCAGACCCAACACCGCATTGTTGCTCACCGGAGGCGGCGCCCGGGCCGCCTATCAGGTCGGCGCCCTCAAGGCGATTGCGGAGCTCTATCCCCGCAATCTCGGCATCCCGTTTCCCATCCTGTGCGGCACTTCGGCGGGGGCCCTCAATGTCACCGCGCTGGCCTGTTACGCCTCCTGTTTTCATCTGGGGGTGCGCAAGCTGGAGTGGGTCTGGCGCCGCTTCGAGACTCACCACATCTTCGACTTTCACCCCGGCCGTCTGCTGTGGCGCCTGATGTATGAAGGCTCGGCCGGGCTCATCACCCCCAACACCAACCACGCCTTTCACCTGTTCGACAATGCCCCCCTGCACCGTCTGCTGGATCAGCTCATCGACTATCATCGCATCGACGACAACATCCTCTACGGCAGCCTGGAGGCGCTGGCCATCACCGCCTCCGACTATGACGACGGCCTATCCACCACCTTCTTCCAGGGGCGCAACGAGCACCATCCCTGGGAGCGGGCCAGACGGCGCGGAGTGCGTACCCTGCTCACTTCGGATCACCTGCTGGCCTCCGCGGCGCTGCCCTTTGTCTTTCCGGCGACCCAGATAGAGGGCAAGTTTTACGGCGATGGTTCCATCCATCAGCTGAGCCCCCTCAGCCCGGCGATCCATTTGGGGGCGGAGCGGATCCTGCTCATCACCCTGGATCCGCCGACCCGCACGGCCCCCACCCAGCACCATGGTCACCTGACCAGCTCCAACATCGCCAGCCACCTGCTCGATACCGTGTTCACCGACACCCTCAACTCGGATCTGGAGCGGCTATGGCGCATCAACCAGACCCTGGATCTCATCCCCGAGCGCGAGCGCCGACGCCTCAAGCTCAAGCGGGTGGAGACCTGCGTGCTGAAACCGAGTCAGGATCTCGACGAGATGGCGCTTCCCTACCTGCGCAAGTTGCCGCTGCATCTGCGCCGCCTGTTGCGAGTTCTGGGAGTGAAGGGGGACGAAACCAGCAGCCTGGCCAGTTTCCTGATGTTCTATCCGGGCTACTGCCAGCAGCTCATCAAGCTGGGCTATCAGGACACCCTGAAAGAGCGGGCGCGGGTGATCGAATTTCTCAATCTGGAGGCACTGCTCAGAGACGAGGCCATACTGGAGCCCCAGCTGTAACTGGGCTCAGTGCCCTTCCAGCAGTCGCTGCTCGGCCTGCTCCATGGCCACCGCAGTACCAAACAGGATCAGCCGGTCGCCGGCGGCGAGCCGCAGCTCGGCCCTGGGTTCCAGGGTCTGATCGCCGCGCTGCACCTCCTTGATCCTCACCTCCCCCAGCGGCAACTCCTGCACTTCGCGCCCCACCGCCCAGGCCTGATCGTGCAGCAGCAGTGGGTGGAGCCGTTCGAGCAGCTGATCGGCCTCCATGTTGCTGGCACTCTGATCCCCCCAGTAGAAGCCGTGCAGGAAGCGATACTGGCTGCTGCGCTCGTGCTCCATGCGCCGGATCACCCGCCCCAGGGGAACGTCGCAGTTGACCAGCAGATGGGAGACCAGCATCAGGGCCCCCTCCTGGGATTCGGGGATCACCTCGAACGCCCCCGCCTGTTTCAGCTGCTCGAGAAAGCTGTCATCCCGGGTGCGCACCAGCACTTTGAGATCCTCGGCCAGCTCGCGGATCAGCGCCAGCATGGCTTCTACCCGCTTGCGATCGTCGAAGGTGATGATCACCAGCCGGGCCCGCAGCAGGCCGGCGGCCAGCAGGATATCGCGCCGGCTGGCATCGCCGAAGGCCACCTGCTCCCCCGCCAGTTTCGCTTCGCTCACTCGCTCGGGGTCGAGATCCAGAGCAAGAAAGGGGATCTCTTCGAGCTTCAGGAAGCGGGCGCAGGTCTGCCCGGCACGGCCGAAGCCGGCGATGATCACGTGCTGGGTTTTGCTAAGGCCTGACTGGGCTACCTCGGAGCGGGTCAGCAGGGCGGGATCGGTCAGACTGCGGGCCAGGGAGTGGGCCTGGATCACCAGCCAGGGGGTCATGGCGATGGAGATGATCCCCATGCCGATCAGCAGCGACACCAGTTCCCTGGCCAGTAATCCATGGTGGCTGGCCAGCGCCAGCAGCACGAAACCGAATTCGCCGACCTGGCTCAGCATGATGCCCGCCGCCAAGGCGTCGCGCTTGCGTTCCCCCATCAGACGACCGGCCAGCAGCACCAGCAGGGCTTTGCACAGCACCAGTCCCAGCACGCAGAGCAGTACCTGCCACCAGTCTCTGGCCACCAGTTCCCAGTTCATGGCCATGCCGATGGTGATAAAAAAAAGCCCCATCAGCACGTCGCGAAACGGCTTGATGTCCACCTCCAGCTGGTGGCGATAGTGGGACTCCCCCAGCATCATGCCCGCCAGAAAGGCCCCCAGCGCCATCGACAAGCCCAGCGAATAGGTCATGGCGGCAGCCAGCAAAGCCACCAGCAGGGCGCTCAGCACGAACAGCTCGTCGGAGCGGGCCCGCGCCACCTCGTGAAACAAAAGCGGCAGCAACCACTTGCCGACCGCCAGCAAGCTAAGCAGGGCGAACAGCCCCTTGAGGGTGGCCCAGGCGATCTCCGCCAGCAGGGCGCTGCCCTGCACCTCGGGCCGGGCCAGAATGGGGATCATCACCAAGAGCGGCACCACCGCCAGATCCTGAAACAACAGCACGCTCACCCCGAGCTGGGCACGGCGGGTATGGAGCTGTTTTTGCTCACCCAGCTGCTTGATCACCACGGCGGTAGAGGAGAGTGCCAGGGTGCCGGAAACCACCAGCGCCTGGGGCAGGCTGAGCCCCCACCAGCGGGCAAGCCAGAAAAAGAGCAGGGAGGTGAGCAGCACCTGTAGCCCCCCCACCCCCAGCACCAGCCGGCGCATCGCCAGCAATTTGGGCAGGGAGAACTCCAGCCCCAGGGAAAACATCAAAAAGACGATGCCGAGCTCGGCGATGGTTTGCATGGTGGACTGGCCGGTCACCATGGCCAGCCCATGCGGGCCGAGCAGTACCCCGGCGATCAGGTAGGCGAGGATCACCGGCAGCCCGAGGCGCCGGAAAATCGCCACCAGCAAGACGGCGGCAAACAGCAGGATCAGCAGATCTGTATACAAATTTTCCTCTCCTTTTATCAACTTAAGTCTAGTCAGCCAGGCCGGGAGGCAGGAAAGATATATTGGGCATGCCAATTGCAGGGAAGGGGGAGTAGTCAGGTGTTTACAGGTGGAAAACCATGGAAAATACGTCGTCACTCAATGGTTTTGCCCATAGCCTCGAGCTGTGGGCGCACCAGAGCGAGCGGGTCGTGCCGTTACATAGCGTCGAGCGTAACCAGTTGCTGGAACAGTTGCTGGGGCAGCAGGATCTCGACGCTCTGCTGACAACCTTTGCCGCCCAGGCGGCAAAAATTGTCAGGATCCACAGCCTCTACTTCGAGCACGAGCAGCCCCGCTCCCTGATCCAACATCCGCCCCTGGCGACCCTGACACCGCACAACCACTCCTTCGAGCTACGCGGCCAGCATGGCCAGCTGCTCGGCCAGCTGCACTACGAGCTGGATCTGCCCATGAGCAGCCACCAGCAACGACGGCTGCTGCAGTGCCATCAGTTGCTGAGCCTGCTGCTGCCGCTCTATCTGCGCCTTGAAAAGCTCGATCAGCTGGTGCGACTCGATCACCTGACCGGCCTTGGCAACCGCTCCTACTTCGATGAGGCCATCGGCCGCGCCATCGAGCAGCATGGCCGCGAGCCCCACGGGTTGGTGCTGGTGCTGCTGGATCTGGATCGCTTCAAGCAGATCAACGACACCTGGGGTCATCCGGTGGGGGATCTGGTGCTGAGCCGCTTCGCCCTGCTGCTCAAGGGGTGTATCCGCAGCACGGATCAGGCATTCCGGCTCGGGGGGGACGAGTTTGCGCTGCTGCTGCAACCGGCCGAACCCGAGGCATGGCGTCCGGTCTGGCTGCGTCTGCAGCACATGCTGATGACCAGCAAGGAACTCTCAGCCTTCTCGGTTGGCTGCAGCCTGGGGGCCGCGACCTGGCAATCCGGGGTCGACGTGCAGAGCCTCTACGAGGCGGCCGACAACCACCTCTATGCCCGCAAGAAAGCGGGCAAGACAGACCCCGGCGAATAGACAATCTGGCGGCCCCGCCATGGCAACAGGATGGGGGCCGCGATTCAATCCAGATCGCCTGACTCCGGCATGACGGGGGCAAGCCGGGCCGCCTGCCACTCACATCTCAGCCCCTCCTCCTGCGCCAGAAAACCGTCACAGACAAAAAGCCCCACCACGGCCGCCACCTGATCGCCATAGTAGAGGATGGGAATGCGCCCCCGCTGCCAGGAGGGTACGCCATACTCCTGCAGCAGTTTTTTCAGACGGCGACTGCCGGCGCGCCCTACCGGTTTGAGCATGGTGCCGGGCACCACCTGAAAGCGCACCGAGAGCGGCTCATCGCCCCGGGGCAACCGCAGCAATCCCTCCCCGCCGGTTTGCCGGCGAAGCAGGAGCGTGCCCAGTCCGTCAGGCAGTGAAATCACCTCTCCCGTGGTCAATGGCAGCTCCTGCTGGCAAGGCTGCAGGTCGGGGGTGACCAGATAGAGGCGATCCTGGAAGCGGCGACAGCTCTGCTTGCCCCAGTTGAGCTGCGGGTTGGCATCCCCTCTGGCCAGTGCCACCTCCTGCCAGAGCCGGTTGAGCTGTTCGCGAGAGGGCATCTCGCCCCCCTGGCGACGGAGCCAGTAGCGCAGCAGATTGTTGCGCCGCGCAGGCGAGAGGGGCTGCAGGGCCGCGATATGGAGCGCCTCTCCCTCGCCCGCCAGATGCCAGTCCTGTGCGGCCAGCTCCTCCAGCAGTGCTTCTTGCTCGGCGCAGATCGCCATGGTGCGGCTTGCGGTCTGGGCCATGGCGGGCCAGCGCGCCTTGAGCCGGGGAATAAGCTCCTGGCGCAAAAAGTTGCGATCGTAGCTCACGTCCCGGTTGCTCTCATCCTCCACCCAGCCATAAGGCAGGGTGGCGGCGGCCTCGGCCAGCTCGCTGCGGCTGATATCGAGCAAGGGGCGCAGCAACTGACCCCCGGCAAAGGGCTGGCTTGGCAGGATCCCGGCCAGGCCGCGCAGCCCGGTGCCCCGTTTCAAGGCCAGCAGCAGAGTCTCCAACTGATCGTCCTGATGATGGGCGGTGAGCAGCCACTCCCCCTCCCCCATGTGCGCAGTCAGGCAGCGATAGCGCGCCTCCCGGGCCTGGGCCTCCAGGCTCTCGCCATTGCCGCGCACCAGCTGCACCCGCTCCACCATGAGTTCTACCGCCAATTGCTGACAGACGGTTTCGCAGTGGGCAACCCACTCATCGGCGTGGGGGCTCAGACCATGGTGAACGTGGAGGGCGCTCAGGCCAAGGCCGTGCTCGCGGGCGAACTGCGCCGCCAGCACCAGCAGCACGGTGGAGTCGAGCCCGCCGCTGAACGCCACCAGCAGACGGGTGGAACCTTCCGGCACAGGCAGGGTCTGACAAAAGCGAGAATAAAGATGAGAAATCATAGGCTTCCCCGAAACGGACCGGCCGATCTTAACAGAGTCAGGCTTATCAAGCTGCAGCCCGACTGCTAGAGTGAGCCGCATCCCAGAACTCCAAATGGTACCGAAAGTGGTGCCAGGATGCCCCCGTTGCAAGGGAAGCAAACAACCGGAATTGGAATCAAACAGCATGAACAACAAGAAAAGCATACTGGCCGGCCTCATTGGACTGGCCCTGCTGGCCGGCTGCACTCAGGCACCGCAAGGCGACCCCAAACACTCGGGACTGGCGCTGGCCAACATGGACACCACCGTCAGCCCGGGCGACGACTTCTTTCGCTACGTAAACGGTAAATGGCTCGCCAGCGCCAGGATCCCCGACGATCGCCCCGCCGATGGCGCCTTCTACATGCTAAGGGACAAATCCCTCGCAGACGTGCGGGTGCTGGTCGAGGGGCTGGCCAACCAGAGCGCCGCCGACGGCACGCCTACCCAGCAGATCCGCGATCTCTACGCCAGCTATCTGGATCAGGCGGGCCGTGACGCCAAGGGGCTGTCACCACTTGCTCCCGCCCTCGCCCAGATCGATCAGATCCACGACCAACGGGATCTGGCCCGCGCCTTTGCCGAGGCGAGCAAGCTCGGTGGCGGCGCCCCGTTCGGGATCGGGATCGGCCCCGACGCCAAGGCGCCGGATCGCTACGCTGTCTACCTCTATCAAGGGGGCCTGGGACTACCGGATCGGGATTATTACCTGAAGACGGATGCCGACAGTCAGGTCCTGCGCCAAAAATACGAGCGCCACATCGCCAGCATGCTGACTCGGCTCGGTGAGTCCGACCCGAGCGGCAAGGCCAGACGCATTCTCGCCCTCGAGACCCGGCTCGCAGCCATCCAGTGGGACAACGTCACCCTGCGGGATCGGGAGAAGAACTACAACAAGCGTCCGGCCAGCGAGCTGACCCGCCTCGCTCCCGCCATCGACTGGCAGGCCTATCTCGATGGTGCCGGCATCGCCGCCCAGCCCGATCTCATCATCGGCCAGCCGAGCTACCTGAGCGCGCTGGACAAGGTGATGGCCCAGACTTCCATCGCCGACTGGCAGGCCTACCTCAAGTGGCAGCTGCTGACCGACTACGCCCCTTACCTCGACGGCGAGACGGATCGCGCCAACTTCGCCTTCTACGGCACCACCTTAAGCGGCACACCCAAGCAGCGCGCCAGCTGGGAGCGGGCACTGGGGGTGCTCAATGATCACCTGGGCGAGGCCGTCGGCCAGCTCTACGTGGCCCGCTACTTCCCGCCCGAGGCCAAGGCCCGGATGGAGCAGCTGGTGGAAAACCTGCGCACCGCCTACGGCCAGAGCATCGAAGAACTCGACTGGATGTCGCCAGAGACCAAGGCGCAAGCCCTCGAGAAGCTGGCCAAGTTCAGACCCAAGATTGGCTATCCGGACAAGTGGAAAGACTACAGCGGTATCGTCATCAAGCCGGACGATCTGGTGGGCAACCTGCAGCGGGCCCAGGCATTTGAATACGCCGACGATCTCGCCCGCCTCGGCAAGCCGGTCGATCGGGACGAGTGGCACATGTCGCCCCAGACGGTGAACGCCTACTACAACTCGAGCAACAACGAGATCGTCTTCCCGGCGGCCATACTGCAACCCCCCTTCTTCGACATGACGGCGGACGATGCGGTCAACTATGGCGCCATCGGCGGAGTGATCGGCCACGAGATGGGCCACGGTTTCGATGATCAGGGGGCCAAATCCGACGGCGACGGCATGATGCGCGACTGGTGGACACCGCAGGATCTCAAGGAGTTCCGCTTCCGCACCAGCCGGCTGGTGGCCCAGTACAACCGCTTCGAGCCCATCAAGGGACAGTTCGTCAACGGCCAGTTCACCCTGGGCGAGAACATCGGCGATCTCGGTGGCCTCACCATCGCCCACAAAGCCTACGAGCTGTCGCTCGATGGCAAGGAGGCACCGGTACTGGACGGCTTCACCGGCGAGCAACGCTTCTTCCTCGGCTGGGCCCAGGTGTGGAAGGGGATGTACCGCCCCGAGCTGATGCAGATGCTGCTGCGCTCCGATCCCCACTCCCCGCCCGAATACAGGGTCAACGGCGTGGTACCGAACATTCCCGCCTTCTACGAGGCATTCAACATCCAGCCGGGTGACAAGCTCTATCTGCCGCCCGAGAAACGGGTGAAGATCTGGTAAACACCACCAACGGGGGCGCCCCGCCGTCCCCGTAAGGAGTCAACGATGAAAAACAGGATGATGGCGCTGGGGCTGCTCGCCCTGCCTCTTTTCGCCCTGCCCATGGTCGCACAAGGGGCGGAAGGGGCCTCCCGCCAGCTGACCCTTCCCTCCGGCCAGATCCTCATGGTTAGCGAGGGTCGCGGCGAGCCTGCCTCCATCGGCAGCTATGACGTGCGCCTCTACACCGGGGCCAATCCCCAGTTTCCCCTCGACCAGTTTGTCGAGGGCAAGGTATTGCCCCGGGAGGGCAGCATCAGGGAGTTGAAACTGCTGGATCTCAACGGTGACAAGCAGCCCGAGCTGGTGGTCATCATGGAGAGCGCCGGCAGCGGCAGCTACCTGAGCGGCGATGCCTTCACCATAGGCCCCCAGGGGGAACTCGAACTGTTTCACCAGATAAGGGATCTGCCTCCGGGCGAGGACATCATCAAGGCGCTCAAGAGCCCGCAAGACTGACCACAGCCCAAATCGGCACGCAAGAAAAAGCCCTGATCATCAGGGCTTTTTGCTATCTGGCGCCAATCAGGCGGCGCAGGTCAGGGCAAGCCGGGTCGCCCGGATGCGCACATGGGGCTGCGCCATCTCGTGCTGGGCCGCCACCAGTTGCAGCTCATAGGCATTGACCAGCCAGGTCTGGGCCAGCACCGCATCCACGCTGGCGTTGGTCCGCTCGAACGCCACCACCGGCTCGTATCCGGCCAGCAGATTGGCCAGCATGGTGGCACTTAGCAGATCTCCCACCCCGATGGGCTGGCGAGCAAACGGATAGAGGGGGCGCGAGATATGAAAGGCCCCCTCGTCGCACACCAGCAGCATCTCGAAGCGATCGTGGCCGAATCCTGCCCGCCCCAGATGCTTGACCAGCACCAGCCTGGCCCCCCGCGCCCGCAGCTGCTGGCAGGCCGCCACCGCCTCGGGCACGTTGTGGATCTCGCGGCCGGTGAGCCGCTCCAGCTCCAGCAGGTTGGGGGCCAGCATGTCGGCGCAGGCCAGCGCCCGATCCTTGAAGAACTCGGCGACGCCGGGGGCGACGATACATCCCTTGTCGGGGTGGCCCATCACCGGATCGCAAAAATAGAGGGCGCGCGGATTGCACGCCTTGAGCCTGGCCACCGCCGCCAGTATCTCCTCTCCCTGGGCGGCAGAGCCGAGATACCCGCTGAGCAGCGCATCGCACTGCCCCAGCACGCCGATGTCGGTGAGGCCCGCCATCAGCTGACCGATGTGGCCCGCCGGCATCACCATCCCCTGCCACCCCTGGCTGTACTGGGTGTGATTGGAGAACTGCACCGTGTTGACGGGCCACACTTCCACCCCCAGACGACGCATGGGGAAAACGGCGGCGCTGTTGCCGGCACAGCCAAAAACCACGTGGGATTGAATGGAGATCACTCGCTTCATGATTGGCGACTCACACAAGAAAACCGAAGGAAAAAACGGGCCTTGCGGCCCGTTGTGATTAGTCTGCCTGGCGCAGCACCTTGACGGTGTAGCTGCCATCGGCCTGGCGATAGAGGCCGTGGATGTCGGTCTCGAAACCCGGATAGTGGGCGCCGATCTCGCACAGCATCTCGAGGAACTCGAGCACCGGCAGGGAGTCGGTGGTCACCATCTCGCCCGGAAGAACCAGGGGCACTCCCGGCGGGTAGGGCAGGATCATGTTGGCGCTGATGCGATCCACCATGTCACGCAGCGGCACTTCCTCCACGTTGCCGGCCAGCTCCTGCTGCCAGGCGGCGTGCGGGGTCATCTTCATCTCCGGCAGCACGTCGAACGCCTTGAACATCAGCTCCGGCAGACGGTATTTGCGGGTCAGATCGTGGATGCGCTGGGCCAGATCCTGGATGCGCATCCCTTCATAGAAGGCCGGATCTTCGCGATAGAGGCTCGGCAGAATGCTCTTGATGGTGAGATTCAGGTCATAGCCGCGCTTGAACTCGGTCAGGGCGCGCAGCAGCTGCATCGCCTTGGACTTGTCGATACCGATGGAGAAGAGGAACAGCATGTTGTAGGGGCCGGTCTTCTCGACCACGATGCCGCGTTCGTCCAGGAACTTGGAGACCAGGGAGGCCGGGATACCGCTCTCCAGCAGCTGGCCGTCACGGCCCATGCCCGGAGTGAGAAGGGTCACCTTGATGGGATCCAGGTACATGTGCTCGTCGTCGATATCCTTGAAGCCGTGCCAGTCATCCTTGGGATCCAGCTTCCAGCACTCGACTGTGTCGATGTTGTCCGGCTGCCACACGTCGAAGAACCAGCCTTCACTCTCGGTACGCAGGCGCTTGATCTCTTTACGGAAAGAGATGGCGCGGTCGATGGAGTCCTTGATCAGCCGCTTGCCGGTGTTGCCCCGCATCATGGCCGCAGAGATCTCGGTGGACGCCACTATGCCGTACTGCGGCGAGGTAGAGGTGTGCATCATGAAGGCTTCGTTGAAGGTCTCTTCCTCCACGTCGCCCTTGATGTGGATCATCGAGGCCTGGGAGAAGGCCGCCAGCAGCTTGTGGGTGGACTGGGTCTCGTAGAACACCTTGCCCGGGATGGCGTCGCCGCTCATGCCGCACTTGCCCTCATAAATCGGGCTGAAGTTGGTGTAGGGCACCCAGGCGCTGTCGAAGTGGATGAAGGGGGTATCCAGCGCCTCCTTGATGAAGCCGGTGTTGTAGAGCAGGCCGTCATAGGTGGAGTTGGTCACCACCGCGTAACGCGGGGCCTGGGCACCCGGGGTCGCGGCCACCTTGGCGGCAATGGTCTCGCGGCGGAACTCGCTCTGCGGGATGCCGCCCAGGATGCCGTAGGCGTTGCGGGTCGGACGGAAATAGATCGGGGTCACGTCGTTCATCATCATCAGGTGAGTGAGCGACTTGTGGCAGTTGCGATCCACCAGCACTGTGCTGCCCGCCGGCGCCGAGTACATGCCGACAATCTTGTTGGCGGTGGAGGTACCGTTGGTGACTATGTAGGAACGATCGGCGTTGAAGGTGCGCGCTATGTACTCTTCGGCATCCTTGTGGGGGCCGGAGTGATCCAGCAGGGAGCCCAGCTCCGGCATGGAGATGGAGACGTCCGCCTTGAAGGCGTTGGGGCCGTAGAAGTCATAGAAGAGGCTGCCGGCCGGGCTCATCTGGAAGGCGGTACCGCCCATGTGACCCGGAGTACAGAAGGTGTACTTGCCCTCTTCCACATACTTGAACAGCGCCTTGGTGAACGGCGGCAGGATGGCGTCCTGATAGTCCTGGGTGGCCTGGTTCATCTTGAGGGCGATGTCGTCGGCCATGCCGAGACGGTACTCGAAGAAGTGCACGTTCAGGCGCAGATCGGTCAGGTGGATGTCGAGGGTGGACTGATCGTTGGCGAAGGCGAAGATCGGCAGCTTCTCGTTGCGATCGTGGATCTCCTTGCACAGACCCAGGGAATATTTGTCCCAGTCGAAGATGGCGCCGCAGACGCGGGGGTTCTTCTCGATAAGCTTGAGCAGATCGGCCACATCGACCGGATAGACGACCTCGAAACCCTTGCGCTCGAGGGAGGCTTGCAGCTGGCGGATGGGTTCTTCTTTAAAGAAAACGCCCAGGTGGTTGAGGATGGCAATGATATTCATCGTAATGCTCCACACGTAAGGGGGCGCTCTCCATCAGTGATGGTGAGTGAAGAGCGCACGGAAGATGAAAAGGGAGAATTAGTGGCTGGTCTGCTCTTTGAGCAGGGCGTCATGCTGACGCAGCCCCTGTTTTTTGGCGTAGAACATCAGGATGATGAGCGACACCACGAAGGTAGCGGTGAGGTTTGACCCCTTGGCCCCCATCAGGGCCACCAGACAGAAGACACAGGCGACACCGGAGAAGATCATGGCGCCAACGCTGCGGGAGGTCATGCCCTCGAAACGGATCAGGTTAATGCTGGAGTAGAAGTAGGGCAGCATGGTCAGCAGCACAGCATCCGTGGTCAGCACGTTGAACAGGTCGGCCGCGTGGGCGGACTGGGAGGTGAAGGCGGTCAGACCGATCATCAGGGCAGTCATCTTGAGGGAAGCCAGGATCAGCCCCTTCTTGGCCACGCCGTTCTTGTCCACTTCGCCATAGACTTTCGGGAAGTTGCCGTCATGGGCGGCACGCTTGCCCGCCTCGCCAACCAGCATCATCCAGGAACCCAGAGAGGTGAAGCAGGCCAGGGCGGTGAAGGCGGACACGAAGGGGGCTGACCAGCTGCCGAAGATGGCGGAAGAGGCCATGGCAAACGGAGCGCCGGAGGCGGCCACTTCATCGGCCGGGAACATACCGCCGATCACCTGGGTGGAGAGGATGTAGATGACACCCGCGATGCCGGTACCCAGCATGGTGGCGAGCGGTACGGTGCGCTTGGGATTTTTCACCATGCCGGAGGAAACGGCGGCGGACTCCACCCCCACGAAGGACCAGAGGCAGATCAGCACGGCGCTGATGACCGCATGGATATCGCTGCTCCCTGTGGTGTTCCAGTTCTGGCTGTAGAGGGCGCTGTCAAAGTGGCTCCAGCCGACCAGGGCGGTGCCCACGACAGGCAGCAGGATCAGCACCAGACCCAGGGTACAGAGCCGGCTCACCCAGCTACCGCCAAGCAGGTTGACGAAGGTGAAGATCCACACCGCAGCGATGGTGGCCACTGCGGCCGGGATCGGGCTGTTGAGGATGGGGAAGAAGACGGAGAGGTAAGAGACACCGGTGATGGCGATGGCCAGGTTGCCAATCCAGTTGGCGTGGTAATAGAGCACGCCGGTCTGGAAACCGAACACCGGGGAGATCTCGCCGGCGTAGGCGATGGGGCCCCCTTCCTGCGGGTTCTTGGTGGCGAGGCGGGCAAACACAAAGGCCAGGCCCATGGCGCCAACCAGACAGATGGCCCAACTGAAAATCGAGATGGAGCCAATAGTGGCCAGGGCAGAGGGCAGCAGGGCGATGCCGCTCCCCATCATGTTGCCGGCCACCACGCCTGTACAGGCGATAAGGCCGATCTTCTTGCTCGTATCTAGGGACATAAGATCTCCGGTGCTATAAAAAGTCGGGTCGTCACAGACATATCTGACGGCGTCACCCGCCAGGGAATGGCCACAGACTAGGCTCCCGGTCACCGGAAAACATAAAGTCCCGCTAAGGGATAAAAATATGAGTGAAGTTTTTTTCGCCTTCTTTCCTATGGATATAAAGTTGTTTAAAAACATAAACTTGATTGATTCATCAAGTCCCACCTTGATAAAACCTTGATACCAGCATCGCCTCTTGATGGGCCTTGATAATCCCCTTATCAAGCCGCCTTGATATTTTTCTCATCCCCTTGATAAGTACAAAGGGCCGATGGCATTCCCCAGTCCTCCCCATCGCCAGCCGGCAACCGGATACGGCTTCGCAGCCATCGACAAAATCGCTGCCGGATGACACTCATCTCCACCAAGACGACAACCGCAAACGTGAAAGGTGGTGCACCGGACAAACCATCCCAAGGCACAAAGGCAGAAGAAAGCGCGCAGTCGCTCAGGATAGAGAGGCAGCAACGGGACAAGAGTGGCCAGTCGCAACCCGACCGGGCTGCGTCATGGAGAGGAGAAAGGGAGGAAAAGGATAAGGGCAAGCTAACACACCATCCGGTCTGCGAGCGACTCTTGCAGCCATTCCTGAATAGCGGACGCCAGACAAGCAAAAGGCCGCCCGCAGGCGGCCTTCACGACTGACCTGAGTGGCGGTCAGCCGGTTTGTGCAGGCACTCAGAACAGCTTTACCTTGCTCTGGCCCAGGGTATTGAACAGCGCCGGGGTCAGGGTCTCCATATTGCTGTAGAAACCGAGTTGCTGGCAGAGCAGATAGGTCTGCTCGGTGGCCTCCATCAGAAAGGCGTGACTGTAGGCATCCCCCGCCGCCTCGGGGCGGCCATCCAGCTCGGCCAGCTTGCCCTGCAGTATGTAATAGAGCACGGAGCGGCCCCGACCGGCGGCCTGCGCCAGCAGCTCGCCTGCCTGTTGCTGCTGGCCATTCAGGATGGCTCTCAGGCTCAGTGCCTCCCAGACCCGGGCGGGCAAGGTGCCGCTCTGGAGCTGTACCACATGGGCCAGATGATCGCCAATCTCCTGCAGAGGGTCGCTCTCGGGTTCACCCGTGAGCGTCGCCAGCACTTCACCGGCCAGATAACGCTCCGCCAGCAGCAGGGGCTGATCCGGCTGGCTGGCCAGGGATTTGTCGAGCAGGTCGACCCCCTGCTTCAGCGCCACCGGGTCGCGGCTGTTGGTGTAGTAGCGAGCCTCCATCATGGCGATCAGGGAACCCGCATCTGTGGGCCAGCCCATGCCCGGCTGCGCCTGTGGCTGTTCGAGCACCTGCAGCAGATCCCGGCTGCTCGCCTGCAGTACCTCGTGAACGTTGTCGCGACTGAACAGATACTGGTGGCTGAACAACACCCGGTTGGTATTGAGGTTGCGATACTCCAGATCCAGATAGGCACCTCTCGGCTGGCGGGAGACCCGCACGCTCAGCTCCTTGCCGGGCCTGATCCCCCCAATCAACCGGGTAGCCCCATACTGCACCCGCAGCGGCGTGGCGGCCGCCACCTCTCCCATCAGGGTGCGGGTGATGCCGTCGGCGAGGCGCACATCCTGGTTGTTGCCATCCAGACCGGCGTGGAAGCGAAACACCAGCAGATCCGGATCCAGCATGGTGTGCACCTGGGGAGCGGCATGCTGATAGCTGAGCATGCTAACGATGGCGACCAGCACCAGGGCGACGAAGATATCGAAGCTCGCCATCTTCCAGCGGCTGCGACCGTCCTTGCCATGGGTGGAGATGGCGCGGGTCAGCGGGCCGGCCGGGAAGGGAGTCACATTCTGCGCCGTCTCATCCGCCACCTTGTCGATGCTGTCCGGCTCACCGTCCGTCTGGCTGGCGGCCGGCAATTCGTCCGCCATCACCAGACCGATCACCTGCTGCACGCGCACCGGCGCCACCAGCTTGTAGCCGCGCTTGGGCACGGTCACGATATAGTCGGCCGCATCAGTGCGGCCATCTTTGAGGATCTTGCGCAACTCGAAGATGGACTGGGTAACCACCTGATCGGTGACCTCGGCGCCCTCCCATACTTCGTTGATCAGGGCGTCACGACCAAACACGGTGCCGGCATTGCACGCCAGAAACCGCAACAGATTGACCAGTCTGGGCTCGAGGTAGACCTCCCGCTCGGGGCGCGACAACATGTTGTCATCCACCCTCAGGGTCCAGTCATGGATCTCAAAAATCGATTCGCTCATGGTTCACTCACTGCAGATGAAGACGATGCACGATGAGAGCGACGTAAGGCCGATACTGACGAAACGGCACAGGCAGCCGTCACACCGGGTGACAGCGTTGGGGAACCGTGAAGATAATCGGGAGTCAGTCTGGCCAGACCATCCTGTTACGTCTGGATGGCATCCTTGCGGGCACCCCGAACTTGGCGAACGGGGAGAATCACTTTAAGCAAAACGAGAGATAGATCCCACTTTTTTTGGCGACAAATCGCCTCTGAATTGATCCGGCACGGGGGTTTTAGCGGGCTGGCGAGCAAGTCAGTATCCATATGAAAAACAAAAGCCCCCGTGTAGCGGAGGCTTGTTCTGCCCTTTATCCATGAGCTTTTACTTGCAGACGGCGAGCATGTCCCGTTCGCGGCTACGGCGCAGATGACGGTGCCACAGGGAGAAGAGGCCGTAGCCTGCACTCAGCACCACTGCATAGAGCACCTCGGAAGCGAGTGCCACCAGCACGGCGGCGCAAAGCAGCACGCTGAGCCCCGCCAACCCCTTGCCCACCCCGCCGAGCAGACGCCAGCCCGCCGCCATGCAGAGCAGATAGACCAGCACGAAGTTGCCGTTGGCGTAGCGGATCAATTCATCCAGCGGCAGCTTCAGCCAGATGATCAGGGTGATGGAGAGCAGGCAGATGGCGAGCACCCAGCTGAGCGCCAGCAAGGGGGCGCCCCGGGCGGTGAGGCGGGACAGGGAGGCAGGCAGCTTGCCTTCGCGCGCCATGCTCCAGATCAGCCGGGCAAAGCCCTGCAGATAGATGTTGATGCTGGCAAAACAGGAGAGGTAGCCAAGGATCGCCACCAGCCACTTGGCGGTGGGACCAAACAGCAGGGCCAGCAGGGAGGGGATGGCAGTGGCATTCTTCGCCTCGTCCCCATAGAGGCCATATTTCAGTACCACCAGCGAGTGGATCCAGTAGATGAGCCCCGCCAGCAGCACGCCACCGAGCAGGGCAAGGGGATAATCCCGCTCCGGCCGCTTGAACTCCTCCCCCATATGGGCGAAGGCTTCCAGCCCGACGAAACACCAGAACATCACCGCCAGCGCCGTGCCCATGGCGGGCCACTCACTGGCGGCCGGCAACGGCTGGGTCGCGTCACGCCAGCTCAGATCCCCCTTGAACCAGATAAGCAGGGTGAGCCCCAAAATGGCCAGGGCGATCAGCAGCTGCAGGTTGCCGGAGGAGCGCGCCCCCCGCAGCCCGAGCAGAAAGACGCCGAGCAGAGTGAGCAGCTGGATGCCCCACAGGGTCCACTCCCCCATGTCAAACAGGGCGTGCCAGAACCCGGCGGCGATAATCAGGGCGGCGGGCAGCCCCACCGGCAGCACCGCCAGAAACAGGAAGGCGGAGAAACGCTCGGCGCCATTGCCAAAAGCGAGCCCTATCAGGTGCGGCGCCCCACCGGCATGGGGATAACGGCGCCCGAGGCGGGCGAAGGTAAAGGCGATGGGCAGCACCAGCGCAATCAGCAGCAACCAGGCCCAGAGCGAGGCCCCACCCGCCAGCGACGCCGCAGTCGCCGGTACCACAAAGATACCGGTGCCGAGCAGGGAGGTGGCGAGCAGCCCCATCCCCTGCCAGAGCCCGAGATCCTTCTTCAACGCAGACATATCCTTTTGTCCCGATTCAAAAAATGTCCAGCCATGTTAGGCCTCCCCCGCCCCTTTGTTAAGCCTTTTGGCGCCATATGGCCAAGGCTTGTCGACTGATCACTCAAAAAGCGTCAATGGGGAAGGAACTCGAGGAGAACCGCGCCATCCGTGAGAAGGGAATACAGGCGCGGCCCGCTCTGTTGCACGGCGCATCGCTCAAGCTCGAAAAACAAAAAAGCCGCCTCTTGCGAGGCGGCTTTCTCTTTCAACTGATTGATCTGTGTTATCAGGCAATCAGCTTGTAGATGATGCCGGACATGGCGATCAGGCCAATGATGGTCACGAAGCCGTTGCTGATGTTGCCGGCGTACTTGCGCATGGCAGGTACCTTGGCGACGGCATACATCGGCATCAGGAACAGCAGCATCGCGATGATGGGGCCGCCCAGGTCTTCAATCATGCCGAGGATGCTCGGGTTGATGGTGGCGATGGCCCAGGTGGTCAGGATCATGAACACCGCGGTGATCTTGTTCAGCTGCTTGGTGTCAACCTTCTTGCCCTTCTCGCGCAGCGCCTTGGCCATCAGGCCGTTCATGCCCTCTTGCGCACCCAGGTAGTGACCCAGGAAGGATTTGCTGATGGCAACCATGGCGATCAGCGGTGCCACGGTGGCGATAACCGGGTTGTCGAAGTGGTTGGCCAGGTAGGACAGGATGGAGATGTTCTGCTCCTTGGCAGCCGCCAGGTCAGCCGGGGAGAGGCTCAGTACGCAGCTGAACACGAAGAACATCACTGTCATCACCATCATGACGTGGGCGCCCAGCAGGATGTTGCTGCACTTCTTCTCGGCACCTTCACCGTAGCGACCCTTGTTGTCCACCGCGAAGGAGGAGATGATCGGGGAGTGGTTGAAGGAGAACACCATTACCGGGATCGCCAGCCACAGGGTCTTGATGAAGTCACCGCTGAAGGCTTCGGACAGTGCCGGCGCTTCGGTGATGATGGCACCGTTCCAGTGCGGGATCAGGTAGAGCGCCAGGCCCATCAGAGTGATCACGAACGGGAATACCAGCACGCTCATCGCCTTGACGATCACGTCGCCACCGAGGCGAACGATCGCCATCAGGCCGAGGATCAGACCCAGGGAGAGCAGGACGCGCGGGGGCGGCGTCATGCCCAGTTGGTGCACCATCAGGCTCTCGACCGTGTTGGTGATGGCCACGGAGTACATCAGCAGGATCGGGTAGATGGCGAAGAAGTAGAGCAGGGTGATGAACTTGCCTGCAGTCTTGCCGAAGTGCTCTTCCACCACTTCGGTGATGTCGCCATCACGGGTGGAACCGGACAGCACGAAACGGGTCAGACCACGGTGGGCGAAAAAGGTCAGCGGCAGGGCCAGGATCAGCATGGCCACCAGCGGCCACAGACCGCCGACACCGGCGTTGATCGGCAGGAAGAGCACACCGGCACCGATGGCGGTACCGTACAGACCCAGCATCCAGACCACATCGGCCTTGTTGAGGCCACGGGAAGCCTTGCTGGCTACAAGACCATCAGCTGCAATATTCATGTCAGACATATGTTGTTCCTGTCATCTAGGAAAAGGGATTCTTGTTGTTCATTCGGGCCTTGGCCCGGCTCCTCATCCCTGGAACAGCGGTCGTCCATGCTTGCAATTCATCACGTACACCCCGGCAATCAGGTCATCACTCCTTGTGACAACAAGACCGCAACAATCGGTGCTGCGAAACATAGCCATTGAGGTCCAAATCAGCCCAGATTAACAATCTGGAAACAAGAGACGCTCTCGATGGAATGACTGTAATTAAAAGACCCTATCAATCACAGCGTTTTTTTGAATTAATCAACCAAAGTTTGATTCGAGTCGCCTTTCGACCGACCAAGATCACATTAGAGATGCCTTGCCTTGAATTTTTTTTAACAATTCAAATTTCATTTGGCATTTTCACCCCATTTTTAGCCGTTACTTTTCGGCAACATCCTGTCTTTTGCTGTGGATTGTGCCCCGCTCCCCCTTGGCGTACCCTTGTGAGCCACACCTCTTCGTGGATTGCCGATGACCATTACCCGTACCGATCTCGCCGAACTGGCGGTGTTTGCCGCCGTCGCCCGCCACCGCAGTTTCAGCAAGGCAGCCCTTGAGCTGGGTGTCTCTGCCTCAGCCCTGAGCCACAGTCTGAAAGGTATGGAAGAGCGGCTGGGGGTGCGCCTGCTCAATCGCAGCACTCGCGCCGTGGTGCCGACCGAAGCGGGACAACGCCTGCTCAAGCAGCTGCTGCCCACCCTCAATACCCTGGAAGAGGCCCTCAGCGAACTGGCCCGCAATAGCGACGAACCGGTGGGACGGCTCAAGATCTGCGCCCCGCGCAGCGCCATCGACAGCCTGCTGGCGCCGGTACTCATCGACTATCTGGGGCGCTACCCCAAAATGCAGGTGGAGGTGGTGGAGCAGGAGCTGATGCCGCGGATGATCGAGGATGGCTATGACGCCGCCCTCTTTTACGGGGATCTGTTGCCCAAGGAGATGATCGCCATCCCCTTGGGCCCGCCCCAGCGCTATCTGGTGGTGGGATCCCCCGCCTATCTGGCGCAGCACGGCATGCCGGAGCACCCGAGCGAGCTTAGCCGTCACGCCTGCATCGGCTATCGCCTCACCCCTCATCATCACTACCGCTGGGCCTTCGCCGCCGATGGCAACCTGCTGGAGATAGAGGTGACGGGGCCGCTCACCACCAGCACCCCTGCCCTCTATCTGGGGGCGGCCGAGGCGGGGCTGGGGCTGGCCTATTGCCTGGAAGAAGAGGTGACCCAGAAGGTGGCTCAGGGCAAGCTTGTCACGGTACTGGAGCCCTGGAGCCCCACCTTTGCCGGCTTCTATCTCTTCTATCCCAGCCGGCACCAGCTGGGCAGCGGGTTGCGCATCCTGATCGACATGCTCAAGGCGCACTATCAAAATCCTGAATTAATGAGTAATACTCAGCAATTCATCAAGTAAAACCCGGATTATCACCAAAAAAGAATTAATCTAGACTGTCTGCTCGATAATCGAACTCCGCAAGAGAACAGATATGTCTGCCTATTTCACATTGCGGCAACGGGCAATGACCCGCCGCTTCTGGGCCTATGCCCTCCCCTCGATCCTCGCCATGCTGGTATCCGGTGCCTATTACCTCATCGACGGCATCTTCGTCGGCCATTTTGTCGGTGCCGCCGGCCTTGCCGGCATCAACCTGGTCTACCCCGTCATCATGGTGCTGATCGGTCTCGCCGCCATGATCAGCATGGGGGCGGCCACCGCCATCTCCTTCCAGCAGGGGGCGAAGAACATCCCGCTGGCGCGCCAGGCGCTGGTCAATGCCCTCTGGCTGCTGCTGGTGCTGGGGGTGACCGCTCCCGTGCTGCTCTATTACACCCACACGGAGATATTGCTGGGGCTTGGCATAGAGCAGGGCACCGAAACCTGGCAACAGGCCAGCGATTACCTCTACTGGATCGGTGGCGGTACCCTGCTGCTGGCCAGCAACCTGGCGGTGCCCTATCTGCTGCGCAACGACGGGCGCCCCAAGCTCGCCATGGTGCTGGTGAGCGCCGGCGCCGTGCTCAACATCCTCCTCAACTATGTGATGGTGGCCAAACTGGAGCTGGGCCTGACCGGCACCGCCCAGGCCACCCTGATGGCGGAGGGGACAGTGAGCCTCATCGGTCTTGGCTACTTCTTTACCCCCTATGCCAGACTGCGGCTGGGCTGGCGTGATCTGGTGCCCCATCTTCCCGCCATGCCGAACCTGCTCTTTACCGGCCTGCCGAGCCTCATCGCCCAGTTCAACTTGGGACTGCTGCTGATGCTGCACAACAGCCAGCTGATGGTGCATGGCAACGTGAAGGATCTGGCGGGTTTTACCGTGGCCGGCTATACCGAGGCGGTCTTTATCGTGATCCTGCAAGGGCTCGCCTTCGGCATCCAGCCCCTCATCAGCCAGGCAGCGGGGGCCAGGCGTCATCGCAATCTCAAGTACCTGATGGAGATGGGCCTCAAGTTCACCCTTATCTACGGCATGCTGGTGTGGCTCACCATCCAGCTGCTGCCCCGGCAAGTGGCCATGCTCTATACCGGCAGGGAGGATCCCGAACTCATCGATGCCGCGGTCAGCAGCCTGCTGCTCAACCTGGGGGCGATTCCGCTGGAGGGGGTCATCATGTTCGGCATAGTGCTGCTGCAATCCATGGCGCGCACCCGCCAGGCGCTGATCATCTCGATCGCCAAAACGGTATTGCTGCTGCCGTTCATCTTCCTGCTGCCGCTGATGTGGGGCAAAGACGGGGTACTGATGGCCCAGCCCGCCACCGTGCTGCTGCTCACTCCGCCGCTGTGCTGGCTGCTGTGGCGCGAGTGGCTGCGCCTCAAGCGTGCCTGTGCCCCCAAACCCCGCCAGCGCCGGGCTGTGGCAACGGCGGCCCGCACCGTCGAGCTGGCCCGCTGACGCTCGGCAAAGACCGCGAATGGCAGATACAAAAAAGCCTCCGCAAGGGAAGCTTTTTCATGGCAGCGGTGTTCAAGTCACTGCTTATTTAACGGTCACCCGGGCAAACTTGCGCTTGCCGACCTGGTAGACGGCAGTGCCGGCACCAATAAGCGCCTTGCCATCTTCCAGCTTCTCGCCGTCAACCTTGACCGCGCCCTGCTTGATCATGCGCAACGCCTCTGAGGTGGTGGCAACCAGCTCGGCGTCTTTGAGCAAGTTGGCAATCGCCAGCCCTTCCCCTTCCAGCGCCAGTTCGACCTCCGGCATCTCGTCCGGAATGGCGTTCTTGGAGAAACGCTGGGTGAAATCTTCGTGGGCCGCCTCGGCCGCCGCCTCGTCGTGATAGCGAGTGATGATCTCTTTCGCCAGCCAGATCTTGACGTCGCGCGGGTTCAGGGTACCGGCGGCGATGCCGGCCTTGAACTCTTCAATCTCGGCGAGCGGACGGAAGGAGAGCAGCTCGTAGTAGTTCCACATCAGATCGTCGGTGATGGACATGATCTTGCCGAACATCTCGCCCGGGGCGTCGTGCACGCCGATGTAGTTGCCTGCGGACTTGGACATCTTCTTGACGCCGTCCAGACCCACCAGCAGCGGCATCATCAGCACGCACTGGGCGGCCATGCCGGCATCCTTTTGCAGCTCGCGGCCCATCAGCAGGTTGAACTTCTGGTCGGTACCGCCGAGCTCGACGTCCGCCTTCAGGGCAACCGAGTCATAGCCTTGCAGCAGCGGATAGAGGAATTCGTGGATGGCGATGGATTGGCCGTTGCTGTAGCGCTTTTTGAAGTCGTCGCGTTCCATCATGCGGGCCACGGTCTGCTTGGCCGCCAGCTTGATCATGCCGGTCGCGCCCAGCTCACCCAGCCAGCTGGAGTTGTACTCGATGCGGGTCTTCTTGGGATCGAGGATCTTGAACGCCTGCTCCGCATAGGTGAGGGCGTTGTGCTTGATGGCCTCTTCGGAGAGCGGCGGACGGGTAGTGTTCTTGCCGGAGGGATCCCCCACCATGGCGGTGAAATCGCCGATCAGCAGGATGATCTCGTGACCCAGATCCTGGAAGGTCTTCAGCTTGTTGAGGATCACGGTATGACCCAGGTGAATGTCGGGAGCGGTCGGGTCCATACCCAACTTGATGCGCAGGGGGCGCCCTTCCTTCAACTTGGCAACCAGTTCTTCTTCAACCAGAATTTCTTCCGCTCCGCGCTTGATCTCGGCTAGCGCCACCTCGAGCTGGGACATTTTTTGACACTCCAATCACGATTCCACAGGGCCAGACATATTACTGGAATGGCGGGCCAATTGGAAAGGCTGTAAGATCCTCCCATTCTGCTCGACTGCATCAACTTCCATGGTTATTTGGCACGCCTTCAATTCTCTTCCCCACTGGCATCGCAAGATGGTGCTTATCCTGAGCATCCTGACCATGATGCTGATCGCCTGGCCCAGTGAACAGGCCGTCGCCACCCGGGTCGATGACAACGGCAACGAGATTGCCATGAGCGAGCAAACCGACGAGGCCCCCACTCCTGCCGAGCTGACTGCACAAGTAGAGCAGCCGGTCACCCCGCCCAAACCGACCTATATCACCAAGCAGGTCAAGGTTCGCCGGGGCGACAACATGGGGATCATCTTCCAGCGCCTCGGCCTTAGCACCACGGATCTGCACCTTATCGATCAGCTTGAGGGCAGCAACCCGCTGCGCATGCTGCAGCCGGGCCAGGAGCTCACCTTCAAGCTCACCCAGAACGGTGAGCTGCACAGCCTCTATTACCCCCATAGCCTGGAGCAGGCCCTCAAGGTGAGCCGTCAGGATGACACCTTCGTGGCCCGCAACGTCAAAATGGCCCTCGATACCCGAGAGCTGGTCAGCAAGGGGGAGATCCGTTCCAGCTTCTGGGGCGCTGCAGTCGAGGCGGGCATGACAGAGGATCAGATCATGGATCTGGCCGCCATCTTCGGCTGGGACATCGACTTTGCCCAGGATCTGCAGCCGGGGGACAGCTTCCGGGTGGTCTATGAGGAGAAATTCCGCGACGACGAGCGGGTTGCCTCTGGCGATATTCTGGCCGCCGAATTCATCAATCAGGGCGAGATCTACCGCGCCGTCCTCCATGACGATGGCAACTACTACACGCCCCAGGGCAAGGCGATGCGCAAGAGCTTCCTGCGCGCGCCGGTCAACTTCAAATACATCAGCTCCAACTTCAACCCGCGCCGCCTCCATCCGGTAACCGGCAAAATCCGCCCCCACAACGGCATCGACTATGTGGCGCCTGTGGGTACCCCCATCATGGCGGCGGGCTCAGGCAACGTGGTGGCCGCCGGCTACAACCAGTTCAACGGCAACTATGTCTTCATCAAGCATGCGGGCAATTATGTGACCAAGTACCTGCACCTCACCAAGCGCACCGTCAACAAGGGGCAGCGGGTGAAACAGGGGCAGACCATAGGTACTCTGGGGGGCACGGGCCGCGTAACGGGTCCGCACCTGCACTATGAATTCGTGGTGGGCGGCGTGCACAAGAATCCGCGTACCCTCACCCTGCCCCAGGCAGAGACACTCACCGGGCGCGAGCTCGCCAACTTCAAAAAACTGGCGACGCCGCAGTTGGCCAAGCTGGACAGCTCCGAGATCCAGCTGGCCCAGAACAAGCGAAGCAACCGCGGCAATTGAGCCTCGGGCGGGTCATTACCGCCGGATGACAACTAACAGTAACGACGGGGGCATGGCCCCCGGACTTTTATCTGGCGCCTTTGATATATGACCGAAGGCGACACACGGGGAGACGAGATGATCGAGCGTGATACAGGGCCAATGTCGGGCACCGGAGCTGGCCCCAGCATCATGTGTCACCCTCTCCTCTCTGTAACCCCTGACCAGGTTTTCCGTCATACAAGGAGATGTCATGAGTGAGCGCTATATCGGGTTGATGTCGGGTACCAGCATGGACGGGATAGATGCCGTGCTGCTGGCCATCGACGGGGAGCGGCTTAAGGTCGAGGCGGCGCTCTGCCACCCCTGGCCGGCACCGGTTGCCCGCGAGCTGCATGCCCTCTGCACCCCGGGCGAGAACGAGATAGATCGCATGGGCGTCGCCGACAACCTGGTGGCGCGGGAATTTGCCGCCGCCACCCGTGCCCTGCTCGCCAAGGCCGGGCTGACCCCTGCCGATATCCGCGCCATCGGCTCCCATGGCCAGACCATCCGCCATCGCCCACAGCTCGGGTTTACCCTGCAGATCGGCAACGGGGCGCTCCTGGCTGCCCTCACCGGTATCGATGTGGTGGCCGATTTTCGTACCATGGACATGGCCCTCGGTGGCCAGGGCGCCCCGCTGGTGCCCGCCTTCCATCAGGCACGCTTCGCCAGCCCCGGCGCCCTGCGGGTGGTGCTGAACCTTGGCGGCATCGCCAATATCTCTGTGTTACCGGGCGACGCCGACGGGGTATACGGTTTTGATACCGGCCCCGCCAACACCCTGCTCGATGGCTGGTATCGCCGCCATCACCCGCACGGGGGCGACTATGACGCGGGCGGCCGCTGGGCGGCCAGTGGCACTCTTATCCCCGAGCTGCTCGCGCAGCTGCTTGCTCACCCCTACTTCACCGCCCCCTGGCCCAAAAGCACGGGGCGCGAGATGTTTACCCTGGCCTGGCTGGACGAGGCCCTGGCGGATCAGGCTTACGACCCTGCCGATGTGCAGCGCACCCTGCAGGCACTGACCTGCCACAGCATCGCCAGTCAGCTGCCAGTCCTTGAGGGAGTGGCCGAGCACGGCGAACTGTTTGTCTGTGGCGGCGGCGCCCATCACGGCCCGCTGCTGGCGGAACTTGCGGCGCTCTTGCCAGGGTGGCGCATCACCACCACCGACGAGCTGGGCATCGCCCCGGACTGGGTAGAGGGGGCCGCCTTCGCCTGGCTGGCGCAGCGCTTTATCCATCGCCTGCCCGGCAACCTGCCCGCCGTCACCGGCGCCAGCCGCCCCGCCGTGCTGGGCGCCCTCTATCCTGCATAAGCACAGGGCTCGATATCAGGATTCCCTAAGCGGCGTCCTTGAACAGGCGAGCAACCTGTTGCCACAGCCAGACAAACGGGGACGGCCTGGGGGCCACCAGATTGACCTGACTGAGGCCGGCGCGCGCCTCACAGCGCATCAGGTTCTGGATATAGTAGGGGTGAGAGCGATTGATCAGCTGTGAGGCCTGGTAGGCCCACAACTTGGGCACTCCCCAGAGAGTGCTGGCAATGGCGCCGACGATGCAGAAAAAGGCGGGCTCCCGTATCCCCATCCTGGCCCCGTTCTCCAGCGCCTCCTTGAAGGAGCCCGAGTGGGCGATGCAGGTGAGAATATTGACCATGAAAGCCTCGTAATCGTCCCCCTCCCCCTTGCCAATCGGCGCCGTCAGATCGGGCGCCGGGTGATAGCCAAACTGGTGGCCTATGTCTTCCAGCACCGCATTGCGCTGGCGGATCACCTTGCCATAGAACATCAGCATCACCACACAGTCGATCACCTTGCACAGCACCTCGTAGTGAGGGTGAGCCTTCTTGGGACGCGGCGCCGTCAGCAGCGCCAGCTCCTCGGAGATGGCGATCAGACCGACAGGCACTGCGGTGGCGATAAAAGAGAGGTCGATGGAGAGCGCCAGTCCCTCGTCTCCTTCCAGCCGGGCCACGATGACGTGCTCGGCAAACAGGAGACGCTGGCGCTCGAGATAGGCCCCATAGATCAGCTCCCGATACCGCTTTTGTGGATAGGGGGTATTGAGCAGAGTCTCTATGGTCATGATGGCGGCCGACACGCGGCCATGTAGTTGATAACCAAGGGGAATGGGGAAGTGTTTCCCCAGCTTGGGGGGCAAGGAGTGCGAGCCCCCTTGACAGTACATATCACCCAGAACAAAACCCAACATAAGTCCTCCACCATCAGGTAAGGGCGATCGCATTACGATCGCGCTGGCCAACTTCCTGGCAGTTGAGTGCCGGACCCTGTGCGCTATCCGGCAGACCCTTTGATGACCATACCAACACCACCATCAACAGGCGATCAAAAAAGCAACATATTGCATATCAGCTCCCGTTATTCATTGTGTTGCCGGGCGGCTACGACAAAATGACAAGCGGCTGCTCTCTTCGATCATTTCTATTTTTTAAACAATCAGTTAGGCGATAGTTTTTCAAGATGATGCGCCATATCCCCCAGCCCCCGTGTCCATATAACGCCCGGGGAGTGCAGCCATGGCGGCATTTTGTGGCGCGGGAAGGGCTCGTCAGGTCACCGCCGCTTCTGTCGCAGCTCACACTCAACCCGCTGAGCATCTTTCCTCCTCAAGGCACTCTTATCGCCTTATCGCCGAGCAGGACGTCGGAGAATGTGAACCAATCCGAAACAACCCGCTCCCCGCGTACCACCCGGCGGATCAGATTGGCCAGCAACCGAACGATGGCCGCTTATTTCGGTGCTGCAAATTCATGGCATATTTCGTTATTACCAAGGCAATCAGAAAGGAGCCCTTTTCACCTGTTGGTGCGTCATGGACGCACCATACCGATATCCCTCTTATAGGTCGCCCATGCAGCGCCACTGAATTATATTCCAGATGCATCTTTATTGACGCCGACAGGCATATTTTCCAACGTTTTGGTAGCCCCTCAAAAATCCTGAAAATACATATCTATGCATAGCTGAATGCATGAACTGCCGGGTTTCGGCATATTATTAACGCTTTATTCACAGAGTCGCCCCCTGTTCGACCCAGGAGAGGGCCTTGCCATAGCTGATGAGCCCTGATGTTAAGAGTCATTTAGCCCGCTTTGTCCTCCTCCTGCCCGTGAATTGAATCGCAACCTGGCTATATTTCAGCGCGTTGAGCCATCTCATAGAAATGAGATCCCGGTTTGCATCCCGTGTTCGCGCCTCATAGGATTTCCCCTGTCTGAAATCATTAACCCAACCCGGGCTTCTTTTTATCAAATCCCTCAATTGATGGATTTGGTCATAAATAGAGGCAGCGGCTCCTGTGTTTGCCTTTATAGCCTTATGCCTGCAGTGATTGCGGGCCAGGGTAAATATTAAAGAGATAAAACACGGCAAGGCAGGAGCGACGTCAAAATAGATAAGGCGTTGGCGAGGGTTAACCTGTCCCTACATCGATAACCAGTATTACAACGAGGAATATCACCATGAGTGACACCATCATCAAGGCTGCCAGAAATACCTCCAACGCCCCCCAGGGCCTGGGTCCCTACACCCAGACGGTGGCTTTCTCCCACTACAACAATATTGCGGCCCAGTTACCGGTCGATCCCCGCACCGGCAAGCTGATCGAGGGTGATGTCAAAATGCAGGCCAGACAGTGCCTGACCAATATCAAGGCCATCGTCGAGAGCATCGATCACGTGATGGACGATATGGTGAAACTCACCGTATTCCTCAGCGACATCGCCGATCTGGATGCGGTCAACGAGGTCTATCGCGAATTCTTCCCGGGCTATGTGCCGACCCGCACCTCCCTGGCGGTAGCCGCCCTGCCGCTGGGCGCCAAGGTTCAGATGGACGCCATCATCTCCAACGGCGAAGGCACCTATCCGCAGGCCCCCTGCGCTCTGGTGAAGCTGGCTCGCAACAGCAACCGTGCGCCGCAAAGCGCCCTCTCCACCCAGACCGTCGCCTTCTCCCACTACAACAATATCGGCGCCCAGCTGCCCATCGATGCAGCCTCCGGCCAGCTGGTTGCCGGTGGCATCAAGGAGCAGGCGGCCCAGTGCCTGAATAACATCAAGGCCATTCTGGAGGGGATCGACGTGCCCTTCGACGATATCGTCAAGGTGACCGTCTATCTGAAAAATCTCGCCGATCTGGATGCCGTCAACGAGGTCTACACCACCTTCTTCCCGGATTCCGCCATCGCCCGCGCCGCCGCCTATCTGCCAGCCCGCAGCGTGATTGCCGCCTCTGCCCTGCCGATGGACGCCCTGGTGCAGATGGATGCGGTCATCTCCCACGGTGACGGCACCCCGCCGCAGCTGGTGGAAGACAGACACAATCTGGTGATCCGCGCCCGCAATACCGACAAGGCACCGCGCAGCCCGCTGCACACCCAGACCGTCGCCTTCTCCCACTACAACCATATCGCCGGGCAGCTGCCGGTCGATCTCGCCACCGGCAAGATCCTGACCGGTTGCGTCAAGGAGCAAACCGCCCAGTGCCTGAACCATATCAAGGCGATTGTGGAGAGCATCGACCATGTGATGGACGATATCGTCAAGGTCAATATCCAGCTGGCCCGTATCGAGGATCTGGAGGCGGTCAACGCCATCTATACCCGCTACTTCCCGGATTATCAGCCCGCCCGCACCGTGATTGCGGTACGCGAGCTGCCCGCAGGCGCCCTGGTGCAAATTGATGCGGTGATGTCCAATGCGGAAAGTACCCCGCCGCAGGCGTAAGGTTGCGTTAAATAATAAAAAGAGACCGGCCGATGGCCGGTCTCTTCTTTGGTAACACGAAGGGATATTACTTTTATGGTATCGACGTAAAGAACGCGAACGTCCGATTATGCTTCGCTAATCGAACCTACGGGCTAATCAAATCTACAGACAATAATTTTTAATGCTTATCTTTTATCTATTGCCTTTTTAATTTCATTATAATAGTAGCCTTCTTCAGACTCTTGACCAAATGCAATCTGCATCATCATTTTGATCATCATAATGGTTCCGACTTGAATTCCTTTTTCATCTATTTCTTGTCCTGAATAATCTGGGTGGATTGATATTTCATAATTCATGATCCAATAGACACCAATTTTGTTGGTAACCTCAAGCATTTTATTAAAAATGCCTACATCAACCTCATAGTCTGGCTCTGATATAAATTTAGGTAAATTATGTGCAACTTCATTACGATGTGCTATTGATTTTTCAAAATCCTCGATATCGATGTCACTTATAGCTCCTTGTTCTTTGAACCATAACAATGATGCTTTAAGAGGGCTTCGACCAAAAGACATAACATCCTTGGAATATTCCTCACTCAGAGTCTCACCATTGATTTCCCAGCTATCAGTAAAAAAGTCTCTTGGTTTTGATATAATGAAATCTTTACACATTTCATATGATGAAATATATACAGAAGCGCTCATCAAGTTCTCTCGCAACTTCTTTGGATTTGTTAACTTTTCCCATGCTTCCATGACTATATTTCCGAGCAATTAAAAATTAAATTGAAGAATAACTCACTATATAAGCAGTTATAACAAATTTTTAATTGTATATTTCGAACCATAAAAAACGCCCCCCATCTTGCGATGGAGGGCGTTTTATCGTTCCGGCTATTGGGCCTGCGCGACCCAATGGTCAGGAATTACAGGGACTCAGCGGTGGCAACCACATTTTCCACGGTAAAGCCGAATTCCTTGAACAGCAGCTCGGCCGGCGCGGACTCACCGAAGGAGCGCATGCCGATGATCTTGCCGCCAAAGCCCACGTACTTGTACCAGTAGTCGGCGATACCCGCTTCGATGGCCACACGCTTGGTGACGGCCGCCGGCAGGACGGACTCCTTGTATTCGGCGGATTGAGCGTCGAATACGTCGGTGCAAGGCAGAGAGACAACGCGCACGGCACGGCCCTTGGCAGTCAGCTGCTCATAGGCGGCCACGGCCAGCTCCACTTCGGAACCGGTGGCGATCAGGATCAACTCCGGAGTACCGGCGCAATCTTTCAGCACATAACCACCCTTGGCGGCATCGGCCAGCTGCTGGGCGGTGCGGTCCATCTGGGCCAGGTTCTGACGAGAGAAGATCAGAGAGGTCGGGCCGTCGGTACGCTCGATGGCGTGTTTCCAGGCGATGGCAGACTCTACCTGGTCACACGGACGCCAGGTGCTCATGTTCGGGGTCAGACGCAGGGAAGCGATCTGCTCGACCGGCTGGTGAGTCGGGCCATCTTCACCCAGACCGATGGAGTCGTGGGTGTAAACGAAGATGGAACGCTGCTTCATCAGGGCGGCCATGCGCAGGGCGTTGCGGGCATACTCCATGAACATCAGGAAGGTGGCGCCGTAGGGGATGAAACCACCGTGCAGGGCGATACCGTTCATGATGGCGGACATGCCGAACTCACGCACACCGTAGTGGATGTAGTTGCCGGAGGCATCGTCGTTGGTCAGGGACTTGGAACCGGACCACATGGTCAGGTTGGACGGCGCGAGATCCGCGGAGCCACCCATGAATTCCGGCAGCAACTTGCCGAAGGCTTCCAGAGCGTTCTGGGAGGCCTTGCGGGTAGCGATCTTGGCCGGATTGGCCTGCAGGTTTTCGATGATCTTGGCAGATTCGCTTGCCCAGTTGGCCGGCAGTTCGCCAGCGCTGCGGCGCTTGAACTCGGCAGCCAGCGCCGGGTGAGCGGCTTCATAGGCGGCGAACTTGGCAGCCCAGTCGGCTTCCAGCGCAGCGCCCTTCTCGCGACCGTTCCACTCGGCGGCGATGTCGGCCGGGATCTCGAACGGTGCGTGGTCCCACTTCAGGAAGGCGCGGGCAGCGGCGATCTCGTCGTTGCCGAGCGGTGAACCGTGGCAGTCGTGAGAGCCGGACTTGTTCGGGGAGCCATAACCGATGATGGTGCGGCAGCAGATCAGGGTCGGTTTGCCGGTCTCGGCCTTGGCGGCTTCGATGGCGGCGTTGATCGCTTCCGGGTTGTGACCGTCAACGGCCGGGATGACGTGCCAGCCGTAGGCTTCGAAGCGCTTGACGGTGTCGTCGGTGAACCAGCCTTCCACGTGACCGTCGATGGAGATGCCGTTGTCATCCCAGAACGCGATCAACTTGCCCAGTTGCAGAGTACCGGCCAGGGAGCAAGCCTCGTGGGAGATACCTTCCATCAGGCAGCCGTCGCCCATAAAGGCGTAGGTGTAGTGATCAACGATGTCGTAACCCGGCTGGTTGAACTGCTCGGCCATGGCCTTCTCGGCGATCGCCATGCCCACTGCGTTGGTGATGCCCTGACCCAGCGGGCCAGTGGTGGTCTCGACGCCCGGCGCGTAGCCGTATTCCGGGTGACCCGGGGTGCGAGAGTGCAGCTGGCGGAAGTTTTTCAGATCATCGATGGAGAGGTCATAACCGGAGAGGTGCAGCAGGGAGTACAGCAGCATGGAGCCGTGGCCGTTGGAGAGGATGAAACGGTCGCGGTCGGCCCACTTGGGGTTGTTCGGGTTATGTTTCAGGTGGCTGCGCCACAATACTTCGGCGATATCCGCCATTCCCATGGGGGCGCCCGGGTGACCGGAGTTGGCTTTTTGAACGGCATCCATACTCAATGCACGAATGGCATTGGCAAGCTCTTTACGAGAAGGCATCTGTATCTCCTGCGATTGCTTCATTTGATGGCCAAGATTAAGGCGCGTTATTGTCCCAGCAGGGCGCGCGCCGTGCAAATGTTATCTGGATGAATAAAGTGGCTTTGGGAGGACAATCGCTTTTCTCGCCTTGGGTTGGCGGTCAAAACCGACTGCAAACGTTTGATCTCCATCCCTTTGGAGATAGCAGGGCGTCATAAGAAACCAATCCGGCCGGTAGCGGGAAAATAGTACTGGCATTCAAGGGGGGCGCTAACTAGAATAGACGTCCAGATGTAGATACCTCTACAGTCATCCCAATATCACCCGGTTATTGCACTGGCGATAACCCGGACAAACTGAGAATTTCATCATGGCAAAGCTGTTTACTTCCGAGTCGGTCTCCGAAGGCCATCCCGATAAAATCGCGGACCAGATCTCCGATGCGGTGCTGGACGCCATTCTCCAGCAAGACACCAAGGCGCGCGTCGCCTGCGAGACCCTGGTCAAGACCGGCATGGTCATGGTGGCCGGTGAAGTAACCACCTCTGCCTGGGTCGATATCGAAGAGATCGTGCGCAATACCGTGCGCGAAATCGGCTACACCCACTCCGACATGGGCTTCGATGCCGACTCCTGCGCCGTGCTGAACGCCATCGGCAAGCAGTCCCCAGACATCAACCAGGGCGTTGACCGCAGCGACCCGCTGGAGCAGGGTGCCGGTGACCAGGGCCTGATGTTCGGCTACGCCACCAACGAAACCGACGTGCTGATGCCGGCACCCATCACCTACTCCCACCTGCTGGTCAAGCGCCAGGCCGAAGTACGCAAGAACGGCACCCTGCCGTGGCTGCGTCCGGATGCCAAGAGCCAGCTGACCTTCGCCTACGACGACGCAGGCAAGATCCTGGGCGTGGACGCCGTGGTGCTCTCCACCCAGCACTGTGACTCCATCAGCCACAGCGATCTGGTGGAAGCGGTACGCGAAGAGATCATCAAGCCGGTGCTGCCGCAAGAGTGGATCACCAAGGACACCAAATACTTCATCAACCCGACCGGCCGTTTCGTTATCGGCGGCCCCATGGGTGACTGCGGTCTGACCGGTCGCAAGATCATCGTCGACACCTACGGCGGCATGGCCCGTCACGGTGGTGGCGCCTTCTCCGGCAAGGATCCGTCCAAGGTTGACCGCTCCGCCGCCTACGCTGCCCGCTACGTGGCCAAGAACATCGTTGCAGCCGGCCTGGCTGATCGTTGTGAAGTGCAGGTCTCCTACGCCATCGGCGTGGCCGAGCCGACCTCCATCAGCGTCGAGACCTTCGGCACCGCCAAGGTGGCCGAGGATCTGCTGGTCAAGCTGGTGCGCGAGCACTTCGAGCTGCGCCCGTATGGCCTGATCGAGATGCTGGATCTCAAGCGCCCGATCTACCAGGCTACCGCCGCCTACGGTCACTTCGGTCGCAACGAGTTCCCCTGGGAGCAGACCGACAAGGCCGAGCTGCTGCGCGCTGCCGCCGGCCTGTAAGGCTCACGGTTGTGATATAAAGGGGAGCCTGGCTCCCCTTTTGCTTGTCTGCCGACCACCGGAAGTCCCATGTCTGCCCAGCTAGAATCCCTGCTCCATCAACGCGTTGACGCCTGTTTCAGCCAAGCCGAGGCACGCCTTGGCCGCACCTTCCCCCGCCCGCGCATTCATTGCAACATGCGGGGCCGGGCAGCCGGGTCGGCACGGTTGCAAACCTGGGAGCTGCGCTTCAACCCCGCCCTCTATCAGGCCAACCAGCAGGCCTTTCTGGCCGAGGTGGTGCCCCACGAGGTCGCCCACCTGCTGGTCTATGCCCTCTGGGGTGAAGGGCGCGGCAAGGCGCGGGTACTGCCCCACGGCAGGCAGTGGCAGTCGGTGATGCGAGAAGTGTTCAACCTTGAGCCCAGAACCACCCACAGCTTCGATCTCGCGGTACTGGCACAGCCGACCGTGCCCTATCGCTGTCAGTGCCAGCTGCATCAGCTGTCGATCCGTCGCCACAACAAGGTGATGCGCGGCGAGGCCCGCTATCACTGTCGCCGCTGCCATACGGCACTGGAACGGGCCCAGACGGAATAAGCCAGCCTGTGTCGCACCTCTGTGCTAGGGTGCCCGCTTCGTTACGTTAAACTGCTTTATTTTCAAGGATCTCCATGTTTCGTCCGCTGTTGTCCCTCACTCTGACCCTGCTGGCCGGTTTGCCGCTGCTCAGCGCCCCCCTGCATGCCCAGACCTTTCGCGAAGCCAAGCAGGATCTGGTCAGGCTCTACCAGACCCAACCCGCCGTCACCAGCTTCTACTGTGGCTGCGACATCGACTATCAGGGCAGGAAAATGAGCCCGGATCTCGCCAGCTGCGGCTATGAACCACGCAAGCAACCCAAGCGAGCCGCCCGCATCGAGTGGGAACACGTAGTGCCCGCCTGGGAGTTCGGCCACCAGCTCAAATGCTGGCAGGAAGGGGGTCGCAAAAACTGCGGCAAGAGCGACGAGTTCAACAAGATGGAGGGGGACATGCACAACCTCTACCCTGCCATCGGCGAGGTGAACGGCGATCGCGCCAACTTCCGTTTCTCCGACTGGAACGGCAAGCCGGATCAATACGGCCAGTGCCAGATGCTGGTGGACTTCAAGGATCGCCGGGTACAACCGCCCAAGGGGCCGGTGCGCGGCCAGATCGCCCGCGCCTACCTCTACATGAGCCAGCAGTATGGGCTGCGCCTTGCCGCGCAACAGCGTAGACTGTTCGAAGCCTGGGATCGCCAGTACCCGGCCGAGGGCTGGGAGTGCGAGCGCAACCGTCGCATCGGCAAGCTGCAGGGCAATACCAACCCCTTTATTGAAAAGCAGTGCCAATAACCCTATCTAATGGCGAGGATCAGGCATCCTCGCCTGTTGAACGAGCAAGAGACTGATAAGCCGCCATGCGCATTCCACGTATCTATGAACCGGCCACCCTGCAGGTGGGCCAGACCCTCGCCCTGTCGGAAGACGGTGCCAACCACATCGGCCGGGTGCTGCGCATGCAGCCGGGCCAGCAGCTCGAACTGTTCAATGGCGACGGCAAACAGTATCCCGCCACCATCACCAGCGTCGGCAAGAAGTCGGTGGACGTGACCATCGACAGCTGCGAACCGCGCTCGGTGGAGTCACCGCTCGCCATTCACCTGGGTCAGGTGATCAGCCGAGGCGACAAGATGGATTTCACCATCCAGAAATCCGTGGAGCTGGGCGTCACCTGCATCACCCCACTCTTCTCCGAGCGCTGCGGCGTCAAGCTGCCGGCGGATCGGCTGGAGAAAAAACGCGAGCAGTGGCAGAAGGTGGTGATCAGCGCCTGCGAGCAGTGCGGCCGCAACGTGGTGCCCGAGGTGCGCATGCCGATGGAGCTGGACGCCTGGCTGGCGGAAGAGACCAAAGAGCTCAAGCTCAACCTGCATCCACGCGCCGAGTACAGCATCAACACCCTGCCGGTACCGGAGCATGGCGTGCGCCTGCTGATCGGCCCGGAAGGGGGCTTGTCTGGCGAGGAGATCGCCCGTACCGTGCAGGAAGACTTCAAGGAGATGCTGCTCGGGCCGCGGGTGCTGCGCACCGAAACCGCCGCCCTGACCGCCATTACGGCACTGCAGTGTCGCTTCGGCGATCTGGCCTGACAGCCGACCCCACCCCGGCCCTCCCCTTCGCAGGGGAGGGAACAACAGGCTCCTCCCCCTCACAAAGGGGAGGCAGGGATAGGGGTCACAACACCCAATCGAGCTACCAGAAGGAACAGCGGATGACCATTAAACTCGGCATCGTGATGGACCCCATTTCGTCCATCAACATCAAGAAGGATTCCAGCTTCGCCATGCTCGAAGAGGCGCAAAAGCGCGGCTATGAGCTCTTCTATCTGGAGATGAAGGATCTCTACATGCAGGAAGGCCGGGCATTTGGCACCATGCGTCCGCTCACGGTCAAGCATGACTACGCCAACTGGTTCACCCTGGGCGAGGTGGTCGATCAGCCCCTCTCCAGCCTGGACGTGATCCTGATGCGCAAGGATCCGCCGTTCGACACCGAGTTCATCTACGCCACCTACATGCTGGAGCGTGCCGAGGACGAGGGCTGCCTCATCGTCAACAAGCCCCAGAGCCTGCGCGACGCCAACGAGAAGCTCTACACCGCCTGGTTTGCCGAGCACACCCCGACCACGCTCGTCACGCGTCGTGCCGACAAGCTGCGCGCCTTCCACGCCGAACACAAGGACGTCATCCTGAAACCGCTGGACGGCATGGGCGGCGCCTCCATCTTCCGCATGAAGGAGGATGACGCCAACGTCGGCGTCATCATCGAGACATTGACCTCGCACGGCCAGCGCTACTGCATGGCGCAGACCTATCTGCCGGCCATCAAGGAGGGCGACAAGCGGGTGCTGGTGGTAGACGGCGAGCCGGTCCCCTACTGCCTGGCGCGCATTCCGGCCCAAGGGGAAACCCGCGGCAACCTGGCCGCCGGCGGTCGTGGCGAGGCACGCCCCTTGAGCGTCTCCGACTGGGCCATCGCCCGCGCGGTCGGCCCGACCCTGAAGGAGAAGGGCCTCATCTTCGTCGGACTCGACATCATTGGTGATCGGCTGACCGAGATCAACGTGACCAGCCCGACCTGCATCCGCGAGATCGAAGCGGCCTTCCCGGTGCACATCACCAGCATGCTGATGGACGCCATCGAGCGCCGGTTGGCCAAGGCCTAATCACAGTTTCTGCTGGCGAACAAATAGCAACGAAAGAGGCTGCACCCTGTGCCGCCTCTTTTTTTGCCTCCGGTTTCTGCCGCTGACGCGGGAAGCATCACTATCCATTCAGCCCCGCTCACGGATCGGGCCGTCACACCCGGGCGGTACGCTCTTAGCAGCGGAACTGCCCCACCTTCGCCTTGAGATCGTTCGACAGCTGCTCCAGCTCGTGGCAACTCTGATTGAGCTGGGTGGCGGCTTCGGTCGATTCGGTCGAGATATGGGCGATATTGACCACGTTGCGGGTGATCTCCTCGGCCACCTTGCTCTGCTCCTCCGCCGCCGTGGCAATCTGGGTGTTCATCTCGTTGATCACGTTGACCGAACTGACGATATCCCCCAGCGCCTGACCGCAGGCCAGCACGGTACGGTTGGACTCCTCCACCTGCTCCAGCCCCTGCTCCATGCTACTGGCCGCCTGGTTGGCCCCCTGCTGCAACTTGATGATGGTCTTGCCAATCTCTTCAGTGGAACGCTGGGTGCGCTGGGCCAGGGTGCGCACCTCGTCGGCGACCACCGCAAAGCCGCGTCCCTGATCCCCCGCCCTGGCTGCTTCGATGGCGGCGTTGAGGGCCAACAGGTTGGTCTGCTCGGCAATGCCGCGAATGGCGTCCATCACGCTGCCGATGTCCCGGCTATCATCCGCCAGCTGGGTGATCATGGCCGCCGTGTTCTGGATCTGGGAGGAGAGACCGGACATGCGGTGGATGGCGTCTTCCACTGTCTTGTGGCCGTGCCGCGCGCTGTCATCGGCATGACGGGCCGCATCGGCGGCGTTGTTGGAACTGTTGGCCACTTCGGCCACCGTGCTGCTCATCTGGTTCATGGCGGTGGCGGTCTGATCCGTCTCCGCCTGCTGCTGAGCAAAACGCTGGCGGCTCTCGACTCCGATATGGGCCAGCTGGGCCGACTCTCTGGCAAGCTGCTCCGCCATGTCGTTGATCTGGGCGATGAGGCCACGGAAATGGCGGATCACCTCGTTGAGGGAGTGCGCCAGGCTGCCCATCTCATCCTTGCGCAGTACGGGGGCCTGCTTGCTCAAGTCGAGATCCGTCTGCATACCGCGCAGGATCTGACCCATGGCCGCCAGCGGCTGGCTGACGCTGCGCCCGGCCCAAATCCCGATAAACAGCACACAGCCACCCACCACCACAAACAGTGCGATAAACAGCTGGGTCAGCTGCTGCCTGAGCTGGTTGAGCTCGGCCACTTTCTTCTCCGCTTCCGTCAGCTGATATTCCACCAGCACGCTCACCGCATCGCTGACCGGGTCGATCACCTGATAGAGGGGCATGATGGCGGCGGAGAGGGCCGTGCGATCCTGCCCCTGCGAGCGATCCAGCAACTGCATCACGCTGTCTATCTCGTGATTGGCGGCGGCAAACAACCCTTCCACCTTGTCCGCCAGCCTGCGCTCCTCGTCGCTCATGTTGTGGCTGCGATATTGGCGCCAGATCCGGGTTATCTCCTGCTGGGCGGCGCTCATGTCCGCTTTGGAACGGGCAGGTTCAAAGCCCCCGACGTTGGCCTTGTTGGCAGCATCGATCACCTTGACCGCGTAGAGATCGGCGATCTGCTTGAGCTCCTTGAGCTGGACCACCTCCCCCTGATACATGGCGTTTATCCCCGTCATCAGTTGGGACATCGCCTGGGTTGCCCCTATGACCAGCAGCAACAGCGCCAGCAGGGGGACTACGCAGCCCAGGATAAGCTTCTGCTTGATTGAAATACCTTCCATGGCTTTCTCTCCACCCGAAATAGATTGATAGGCCTGAACCGGCCGCCAAAAAGCGGTTTTGCCAGACGAAGCGAGCTGCCATAATTGACGCAAATACCTTTGCAATATTTGGCCCATATGCAAACACTGCAAAATCACTTCCTGCTCGCCATGCCGAGCCTCACCGACCCCTATTTCGAGCGTTCGCTGGTTTACCTGTGCGAACACAATGAACAAGGCGCCATGGGGCTGGTGGTCAATATTCCGGTGGATATGTCGCTGGAGACCATGCTGGCTCAGCTCAAGCTGGCCCCGCCCGCCAACCCGGAACTCAAGCAGCCCGTGCTGCAGGGGGGACCGGTGCACGCCGATCGCGGCTTCGTGCTGCACAGCTTCCGCCCCGGGTTCAACTCCACCCTGCAGGTGGGAGACGAGGTGATGGTGACCACCTCCAAGGACATTCTCGAGACCCTGGGCACCGACGAGGCGCCGGATCACTGGCTGGTTGCCCTGGGTTATGCCGGCTGGAGTGCAGGTCAGCTGGAGCAGGAGCTGGTCGAGGGAGCCTGGCTGGTGATCCCTCCCAATCCGGATCTGGTGTTCAAGACCCCCATCCACCAGCGCTGGCAGCGGGCAGCCGCCAGCATTGGCGTCAATCCCGTTCACCTGTCCAGCGACATCGGCCACGGCTGATGCAATCTGCTGTGCATTTTGCGACGCATTTTGAGGAAATTACCCAATGTCATCACGCAGTATCATGGGCTTTGACTACGGCACCAAGAGCATAGGGGTCGCCATCGGCCAGGAGCTCACCGGCACGGCCCGCCCGCTGCGCGCCCTCAAGGCCAACGACGGCATCCCCAACTGGGACGAGATAGAGAAGCTGCTCAAGGAGTGGCAACCTGACCTGCTCATTGTCGGCCTGCCGCTCAACATGGATGGCACCGATCAGGAGATCACGGTGCGCGCCCGCAAGTTCGGCAATCGTCTGCACGGCCGCTTCGGCAAGCCGGTGGAGTTCAAGGATGAGCGGCTCACCACCACGGATGCCCGGGCCCGCCTGTTCGCGCAGGGTGGCTATCGCGCCCTGGAGAAAGGCAGCGTGGACGGCGTCTCCGCCCAGCTGATCGTCGAAGCCTGGATGGAAGAGCAATACGGCTAATCCGCTTATCCCCCTCCAAGCCCCATAAACAATGACGCCGGGATCAGCCCGGCGTCATTGTTTACGTCAACCAGCCACTTATCATGGCCAAACATTGAAGGCGGCCATCAGGGCACCAGATGGCGCAGGATGGCATAGGCGGCCTTGACTCTGGCCTCAATGGGATAGTTGCGATTGGCCAGCATGACGATGCCCACGCCTCTGGCCGGGACAAACACCACATAGGCACCAAAACCGTTGGTCGAGCCTGTCTTGTTGTAGAGTCGCTCGTTCCCCATCGCTCTGGGTGCCACAAAGGGCTTGACCGGATTGGCCTTGAAGCTCACCACCGGTGAATTGCCCGCCAACAGCACCTGTTCGGTCACCGGATAGGCGTAGCTCTCCCACCCCAGCCCCTGGGTCATCTCTCTCACCGAGTAGAAACCGGTTCGGGTCATGGCCAGCGCTTGCTGCACCGCCTTGTCGCCACTGCCTGTCATGTTGGCGCCCACAAACTTGATGAGATCCGCCGCGCTGGTCTTGATGCCATAGGCCTCGTCCGCCAGCACTCCGGGATTGACCCTGACGGGTTTGTCTTCCTTCGAATAGCCATAGGCGTAGTCAACCATGGCTGCGTCTGGCACCTCGAGATAGGTGTGCTGCAAATCGAGCTTGGGCAGCAGGGTCTGGCTCATCAGTTGTCTGAATGGTTGGCCCAGGGTGCTCGCCGCCAGATGGCCGAACAGACCTATGCTGGGGTTGGAGTACTCGCGATAAGTGCCTGCCGCATAAAGCGGTGACCACTGCCGGTAGTACTGGCGCATTCTCTCGTTTGAGTCGACCGCATCGGGAAACTGCAACGGCAAGCCCCCTGCGCTGTAGGTCGCCAGCTGGGCCATGGTGACCCGATCAAACGCCGAATTCTGCAACCAGGGCGCGTGCTGGCTTACCTTGTCATCTAACCGAAAGCCCCCTTTGACAACCGCGTAGGTGCCCAGGGTCGCGGTAAAGGTCTTGCTGACCGAACCAATCTCGAACAGGGTTCGCTCGCTGACGCGCCGGCCGCTCTCCCGATTGGCGACGCCATAATTGAAGTAGTGAGGCTTGCCCTCCTTCAGCACGGCGACCGCCATGCCCGGGATCCGGTACTCCTCAAGCAGCGGCTGGACAGCCTTTTCCACTATGCTCGCCATGGGCTCATCTGCCGTGGCATAAACGCGGGGAACGAGCAACAGGGGCCCCAATGCCAGCAGTGATAGCGCGGTTCGTTGTTTCATGGTGTCAATCTCATGGTGGAGTCAGAGATGCCACTATAACCGTGCTGCATGAGCCCAGAGTGAACCTGTGTGAAGTCTCTGTGAAGTCACCAAGAAATAAACGACGGCCAGCTTAGACCAATCTCTTCTGACTGGGGTATAAATGGGAGAGAGCACAATGGAGGTGCGAATGAGGACACAGGAACAGATTGCGCAACTGTTGACGGCCCTGGAGCAGGTGATCCTCGGCAAGCCGCAGCAACTCAAGATAGCCCTGGTCACCCTGCTGGCTCGCGGCCATCTGCTGATCGAGGATCTGCCCGGCATGGGCAAGACCACCCTGGCCCATGCGCTGGCCCAGGTGCTGGGGCTCGATTGCCGGCGAGTGCAGTTCACCGCCGATCTGCTGCCTGCCGATCTGCTGGGGCTGCAGATCTTCGATAAAGCCCAGCAGCAGTTTCGCTTTCACCCCGGCCCCGTCTTCACCCAGGTGTTGCTGGCCGACGAGATCAACCGCGCCAGCCCCAAGGTGCAGAGCGCCCTGCTGGAGGCCATGGCCGAGCACAGTGTGAGCATGGAGGGGCAGAGCTATCCGCTCCCCTCCCCCTTCTTCGTCATCGCCACCCAGAATCCGGCTGATCAGGCAGGCACCTATCCCCTGCCGGAGTCCCAGCTCGATCGCTTCGCCGTGCGCCTGTCGCTGGGATTTCCCCCGCGGGAGGCCGAGCGACAGCTACTGCGCGGTGCCAACCAGCCCGTCACCCTGACCCGCCAGCTGGATGCTGCCGCCCTGGCCGCCCTGCAAGCGCAAACAGATGGCATTCATCTCTCCGATGCCACCCTCGACTACCTGCTGGCGCTGGTCCACCAGAGCCGGTTCGATGAGGATCTGCCCCAGCCCCTCTCTCCCCGAGCCGCTCGCACCCTGCTGGCGGTCAGCCGCGCCTGGGCCCTGGTCGCGGGGCGCCGTTTCGTGACGGCAGAGGATGTGCAGGCCGTTTTCCCCTATGTGGCCGAACACAGGCTCAGGGGGAGCTTTGGCGTGCAGCGCGGCGAGGCCTGCCCCCTGAGCCAGCGCCTGCTGGCCAGGGTGGATCCGGACAACCCCTGATGGGCTGGCGACACCGAAGGGATGCATGGCAGCGGCGCTGGCTGGCTCGCCGCATTCCCCCCGCCCGCCAGGTAACCCTGGGGCCACGCAGCCTGTTTATCCTGCCGACCCGCCTCGGGCTTGGCTACCTGCTGGTGATGATCGCCATCTACCTGCTCGGCACCAACTACCAGAACAATCTGGTGCTGCTGATTGCCTACTGCCTTGCCAGCCTGTTTATGGCCGCCATGTGGCTCACCCATCACAACCTGCTGGGGTTGTCCCTGCTTGGGGGCCCCATGGTGCTGGGTGAAGCGGGCCAGCCCCTGCCCATCCGGGTGACGGTTAGAGCCCTTCGCCCTGCGCGGGCACTGCAGTTGACCCTGAACGAAGGCTCCCTCTGGCTGGCGCAAGCCGACCCGGCCCCCGCCAGCCTGATCCTGTCAGTCAAGGGCGGCCGGCGCGGCCGGGTAGCTTTGAACCGGCTAAGGGTGGAGAGCCGCTACCCCCTGGGGCTGTTTCGCTGCTGGTCACTGCTGGATCTGCAACTGGAGGCCTGGCTCGCCCCCGCGCCCCTATATGGGAGTTTGCTCACGGGCGCGTCTCAAACGGAACAAGAGGGACAGGGGCAAACCGTTCCCGCCACTCTCGGGGACTTTGATACCCTGCGGGAGCATCGCCCGGGGGAGCCGCCGAGCCGGATCGCCTGGAAGCAGCTCGCCCAGGGACGCGGCCTCCTGGTCAAGCAGTTCGAAGAGCCCCTGCAAGATGACACCCACCTCTCCCTCTCCCGGGTCAGTGGCCAGGATCTCGAAGCGCGGCTGTCAGTGCTGGCCTGGTGGTGCAGCGATTTCGCCAAGCGGGGCGTCACCTTCACCCTGACTCTGGCGGGCCAGACCCTCGGTCCCGAGAGCGGGCCTGCCTTCCTCCAGCGTTGCCGGCTGGCACTGGCGCGCGTTGGCGACAAGGGGGATACGACAGCAGAGAGGGGGATGGATGCTGCTCGATAACCGTCGCCTGCTGCCGCTCATCGCCCTTCAACAGCTGCTGCTGGCGGCGGCGCTCTGGCCCCAGCTGCAACTCTGGGTGCTGGCCGTGGGCGCCGCGACCCTGGGCGTGCGCGCCATGATGCTGTGGCGGGACTGGCGTGCGCCCCCTGCCCGGCTGCTGGCGCTGCTGGCCGGTATCGGCATCTTGCTGCTGGTATGGCAATGGCGGGCGCTGGGCACCCTGCCAGTCCTCATCAACCTGCTCTGGCTCGGCTATAGCCTCAAGATGATCGAGGTGCGACGAGAGCGAGACATAGAGCAGGTACTGCTACTCGCCTTCTTCCTCATCGCGCTGGCGCTGGTACATCGTCAGAGTATCGGCTGGGCCATGATGATGGCGCTGACCCTCTGGCTGGCAATCACAGCGCTGGTGGCGGCGGTGGATCCCGCCTTGCGACAGCCCTGGCGAAAGGCTGGCTTTGCGCTGCTGCTGGCCCTTCCATTGCTACTTACCCTGTTTTTGCTGCTGCCAAAACTGCCGCCACTGTGGCAGATGCCCGCCACCAGCCGCGCCATGTCGGGGCTCTCCGAGACGGTATCGCCCGGGGACATCAGCGAGCTGGCCAACTCGTCCGAGCTCGCCTTTCGCGTCACTTTCGCAGGTGGCCCGCCCCCCACCAGCGAGCGTTACTTTCCGGTGATGCGCCAAGAGTATTTCGATGGCCGGAGCTGGCAGCTGAGCGCCGAAGTCAAGACCTGGCAGCGCGCCGTTCCAACCAGAGAGGACGTACCCGGTGTGCTATCCGATGTGCCTCTGCCAACCGGCAGTTACGAGGTGATCGCCGAGCCCCAGCGCCATCGCTGGGCCTTTGCCCTGGCCAGTCCCTTGGTGCTGGATGGTCCCGTACTGGTGACCCCCCTTGCCACCCTCTATCGCCAGGGACGCGGCGAGGTGACCATTCGCTATCGGGTAAGCGGCCTTCAGGCAGAACAAGATGTCACCCCGCAATCACTCCAGCGCAATCTGCAACTACCGGTGGCGGGCAACCCCAGGGCGCGCGCCTTCGCCCTTGACTTGCGCGAGCAATACCCAGAGCGGGATGCCATGGTGGCCGCCTTGCTGGCGACCTTTCGCCGTGAGCCCTATGCCTACACCCTGATGCCCCCTCCCCTTGGCGACGACGGAGTGGATGAGTTTCTGTTCGATACCCGGCGCGGCTTTTGTGGCCACTACGCCATGGCCACCGCCTTCGTGCTGCGCTCAGCCGGGGTGCCAGCCCGGCTGGTGACCGGTTATCTCGGCGGCGAGTGGAATCCCAGCGGCAACTATCTGGCGGTACACCAGTTCGATGCCCACGCCTGGGTGGAGTATCTCGATGGTGCCGGGCGCTGGCGACGCATCGATCCCACTGCGGTAGTCGCGCCAGAGCGTATCGAAGGGGGCATCACCCAGGCGCTGAACGAGGAGTTTACCGCCGCCGATCCCCTCGCCCTGCAGCGCTATCGCAACTGGGCCCTGCTCAACCAGCTGCGCTGGTGGGGCAGCAACATCGACTATCAGTGGAGCCGCTGGGTGCTGGGTCATGATGCCAGCCAACTCTGGCAGCAGCTCGGCCAACGCTGGCCGGCACTCGCCGGCCAGATCCCATGGCTTATCCTCACCAGCCTGATGCTGGTTACCCTGCTGGTGAGCCTGCCCCTGTTCTGGCCAGGCCGCCAACCGCCACAACAACGCATCTGGTCGCCACTGCTAAAACGGGGTCGGAAGACAGGCTGCTCGCCCGCTCCGGGGGAAAGCCTGGCCCTGTGGTGCGAACATCTGGCACAGCTGCGTCCCGAGCTGGTCCATCCCCTGCGACAAAGTGCCTGGCTCTATCGCAGGTGGCGCTACGCCCCCCTCAATGCACGGCAGCGCCAACGCTACTGGCGCCAGCTGCGGCGACGGCTGAACCAGGTCTGTCGCCGCTGGGATCGGCTGACATAACGAAAAAAAGGGGAGCCACTGGCTCCCCTTGTCGGTCTGACTCACCCGCTCTTATTTCTTGGTCGGGTTGTCCCAGATCCCCGCTTCCAGCTGGGAGCGGATCTCGGGGTACTTGTTGGCATCGAAGGTAGGCAGCTTGCCCAACTTGAGCTGGTCGTTGTAATCCTTGGCCAGCTTGATGGCAACGCCGGAGAGCAGCAGGATCGCCACCAGGTTGACGATGGCCATCAGCCCCATGGAGACATCCGCCATGGCCCACACGGTCGGCAGCTCGCCCACGGAACCGAACATCACCATGCCCAGCACGAACAGACGGAACAGCATCAGACCGCCCTTGTGGTTGTGCTCGAGGAACACCAGGTTGGTCTCCGCGTAGGAGTAGTTCGCCACTATGGAGGTGAAGGCGAAGAAGAAGATGGCTGCGGCGATGAAGATGTTGCCACCGTTGCCTATCTGGGATGACAGCGCACGCTGGGTCAGCTCGACGCCGGTCACACCGGAACCCGGTTCAAACTGGCCGGAGACCAGGATGATGGCCGCGGTACAGCTGCAGATGACGATGGTGTCCATGAAGACCCCCAGCATCTGCACATAACCCTGGGAGGCCGGATGGGGCGGATAAGGGGTCGCAGTCGCTGCGGCGTTGGGCGCAGAACCCATGCCCGCCTCGTTGGAGAAGAGGCCGCGCTTGATGCCGTTGATCATCGCCTGGGAGATGGCATAACCCAGGGCACCGGACCCTGCCTGTTCGATACCAAACGCCGACTTGATGATCAGGGCAAACACACCGGGCAGTTCGCTGATATTCATAGCGACGATGATCAGCGCCAGCAGGATGTAGGCCAGTGCCATGAAGGGCACTACCAGTTCGGCGAAACGGGCGATGCCGCGAATCCCGCCGAAGATGATGAGGCCGGAGAGGACCACCAGCGCCAGGCCGCTGACCCAGTCAGGAATGCCGAAAGCCACGTTCATCGCCAGGCTGATGGAGTTGGCCTGCACCGCGTTGAACACCAGACCGAAGGCCAGGATCAGGCACAGTGAAAACAGCACCCCCATCCAGCGCATGCCAAGCCCCTTTTCCATGTAGTAGGCGGGGCCGCCACGATAGTTGCCGTCTTCATCCTTGACCTTGTAGAGCTGGGCCAGGGTGCTCTCGACGAAGGCGGTCGCCATGCCGATGAAGGCGATCAGCCACATCCAGAAGATGGCGCCCGGGCCACCCAGATAGATGGCTACGGCCACACCGGCCAGGTTGCCGGTGCCGACACGTGCGGCGAGACTGGTACAAAGAGCCTGGAAGGAGGAGATGCCTGCGTTGTCCGATTTACGGCTGTTCTTCAGCACGGAAAACATGTGGCCAAAGTGGCGGACCTGGATAAAGCCGAGTCTGAAGGTGAAGAAAATTCCGACCCCGATGAGCAGGTAGATGAGCACGGCTCCCCACATCAGGTCGTTTAGCATCGCAATCAAAGTGTCCATAATTCTCTCGTTGTTATTCACATCCATGGCCGATCCGTGCCGGCCGTTTTTTGTCTGTCGTTTTAATTAGCGTTTCGCTAAAGGGGCGGAATCTAGCATAGCGGGAGAGTTCAGAATAGTGATCCCGATCACTCGGGATACAAAAAACGAACGGAAAAAGCCCAAAAAGCTCCATTCAAATCGCAAACTTTCAACAATTCCAATAAGTTAATCGAGCAAGCAGAAAACAAGCCTCATAAGAGAACCTTTCATCTGCCGCCGCCAAACCTCGTCAAAAAATGCAAACGCTTGCCTGAAACGGCGCTCAAATCGCGCACTGTCGCCAAACGTTTTCCATGTAATTAAATTTCAAGTACCTGAAGTAATAATTTATGTGATCGAGGACACAAATATGGATATTGGTGAAAAAAGATGGCCCGACGACAAGCGGAGCCGACCTTGTTGCAGGAAGTAAAAAACCTTACTAATCATATACTTTTATCATGGTTTTTGAGGTGACATCAAACACTGGATGATTAACGGCCAACCCTCCCTATTGCAGGATGCACCACATCAGTATTAATTAGGCAGGCAATGACGATGGGCTGGCCCCGTCGCGTTTTTCTGAGCATGAGGCAACAGGAACCTGTAATTTTATTTCAGAATCGCCGTCTCACGCCCGCAACCCCGGGATGACTCCCGCATTAAGAGATGATATTCGCTATGGCCGATAAATTAACCCAGCTGAAAGCCCTGACCACTGTTGTTGCCGATACCGGTGATATCGAAGCCATCAAACGCTATCAGCCCATCGATGCCACCACCAACCCTTCTCTGGTTCTGAAGGCCTCCGAGATCCCCGAGTACGCTCCGCTGATCGAAGACGCCATCAACTGGGCAAAATCCCAGAGCCAGGACAAGGCACAGCAAATCATCGACGCGGGCGACAAGCTGGCGGTCAACATCGGTCTGGAAGTGCTGAAGATCGTCCCGGGCCGCATCTCCACCGAAGTGGATGCCCGTCTCTCCTTCGACACCGAGGCCAGCATCGCCAAGGCCCGCAAACTGATCCGTCTCTACAACGACGCCGGCATTAGCAACGATCGCATCCTGATCAAGCTGGCCTCCACCTGGGAAGGGATCCGCGCCGCCGAAGTACTGGAAAAAGAGGGTATCCAGTGCAACCTGACCCTGCTGTTCTCCTTCGCCCAGGCCCGTGCCTGTGCCGAAGCCGGCGCCTTCCTGATCTCCCCGTTCGTGGGCCGCATCCTCGACTGGTACAAGGCCAAGCACAACCGCGACTACACCGCGAGCGAAGATCCGGGCGTGGTCTCCGTCACCGCCATCTACAACTACTACAAGCAACATGACTACCCGACCGTGGTAATGGGCGCGAGCTTCCGCAACACCGGCGAGATCCTGGAACTGGCTGGCTGTGACCGTCTGACCATTGGCCCAGCCCTGCTGGAAGAGCTGAGCAAGGCCGAAGGCGCCGTGGTTCGCAAGCTGGACTACACCGGCGAGCGTATGCCCAAGCCGACCCCGATGACCGAAGCCGAATTCCGCTGGGAGCTGAACCAGGACGCCATGGCTGTCGAGAAGCTGGGCGAAGGTATTCGCCTGTTTGCCATCGACCAGGGCAAGCTGGAAACCATGCTGGCAAGCCACCTGTAATCGACTCTTTTTGCTGAAAAAAACCGGGAGCCATGTTGGGCTCCCGGTTTTTTTATGGGCTTTTTTTAGCGCTGTCATGGAGTCGCAATAAAAACGTTTTACTTTCAATGTCGTTATGTTATACGGATGGTGAAAACGATAACAACCAAGGAGGGAGCCATGGACATGTTCAACTTCGAGTATGAAGAGGTGGTTGAACTCGGTTCGCGTAGCCGCGGGACAACGGGAAAAAAACGCAAGTGGCGTGAGATTGAGGCGTTGAAAGACAAGCATCGCCTGCAGAAGGAGCTGCAATCCATCGATATCGCCTACGAAGGAATGTGTGACGAGATTGAATTGTAACACCGACACATGAGATACCAGCGCCCCGCCCCTGCGGGGCGTTTTATTTTACCCGGCCATCCTGCCCCCGACAGGCTAACTGCCGCCGGCACGCCCCCAAGCCAATTCTGCTTTACTCCCCAACCCCTCTGAGTCTCTGACCCCCTGACCAGAAGCAGACATAAAAAAGCCCCCGTGCAGGACGGGGGCTTCATGATGCAGGTGCCGAGCCGGGTTTAGCAGTAACCGTAGCCCAGCAGACGCTGATAGCGCTGCTCCAGCAGCTGTTCGGTATCGAGCGGACGCAGGGCATTCAGATCCTGCAGGATGCGGTCTTTCAGGTGCTTGGCCATCTTCTCCACGTCGCGGTGAGCGCCGCCAAGCGGCTCCTCGACGATGGAATCGACCAGCTTGAGCTCCTTCAGGCGCTGGGCCGTGATGCCCATGGCATCGGCCGCCACGGAGGCCTTGTCGGCACTCTTCCACAGGATGGAGGCACACCCTTCCGGCGAGATGACGGAGTAGGTGGAGTACTGCAGCATGTTGACGCGATCGCCCACGCCGATGGCCAGTGCGCCACCCGAGCCACCCTCACCGATCACGGTGCAGACTACCGGCACGGTCAGACCGGCCATCACTTTCAGGTTGCGAGCGATGGCTTCGGATTGACCACGCTCTTCGGCACCCACACCCGGATAGGCGCCTGGGGTGTCGATGAAGGTGATGATCGGCATCTTGAAGCGCTCGGCCATCTCCATCAGGCGCAGGGCCTTGCGGTACCCTTCCGGACGCGGCATGCCGAAGTTGCGCTTGATCTTCTCCTTGGTCTCGCGACCCTTCTGGTGACCGATGATCATCACGGGCTCGCCGTCGAGACGGGCGATGCCGCCGACGATGGCCTTGTCATCGGCATAGGCGCGATCGCCGGCCAGCTCGTCGAAGTCGGTGAAGATGTGCTCGATGTAATCGAGGGTATAGGGGCGCTGGGGATGACGCGCCATCTGTGACACCTGCCAGGCACCCAGATCGCCGAAGATCTTCTTGGTCAGCTCTTCGTTTTTCTTCTCCAGCCGGCGGATCTCTTCTTTGAGATCCACGGCGTGATTGCCTTCACTCACATGACGGAGTTCATCAATCTGCGCCTGCAATTCGGCGATCGGCTGTTCAAAATCCAGAAAAAGACTCATAGGGACTATAGATCCTCTAATCAAAAACCAATTCAACCCGCTCTCGTCCAAGCAGGACTCGCAAGTCATCTATCAGTTGATCGGTGGGTGTCACCCGCCACTCGGTGCCGAGCGTCAATCGCACCCGGGATCCGGGGCGACGATAGTTTACCTGAACCGGACAGACTCCGGCACGGGCGGGCTCCAAAATCTCGCACAAACGCGGAAAAAAGCGATCATCGATCCGCGTCTCATCAAGGGAGATGCGAATTGCCCTGGCAAAACGCTCCCTCGCATCGTTGATATCCAGTAATTCCCGGGCCGACATTTTAAGGCCACCGGAGAAGTCATCAAAGCTGACCTGTCCAGAAACCACCAAAATGCGGTCTTTTTGCATCAACTCTTCATATTTTTCCAGCGCTTCACTGAACAGGGTCACATCCAGGCGACCGGAACGGTCGTCCAGGGTGAAGATCCCCATCTTGTTGCCACGCTTGGTCACCATGCTGCGTGCCGCGATCACCAGACCCGCCGCCGTGGTCACCGTATCCCGGGAGGTGGGATGCAGATCGCACAGGCGACCCGAGGTGTAGCGACGCAGCTCGCTGCTGTACTGGTTGATGGGGTGACCAGTCAGGTACAGCCCGAGGGTCTCGCGCTCCCCCTCCAGCCAGACCTTGTCAGGCCAGTGGGGTACGTTGGCGAACGCCTTCTTGACGTCGTCTATCTCCTCGGTGAGCACGCCGAACATGTCGACCTGGCCCACCGCCTGCGCCTTGGCGTGCTGCTCGGCGGCGCGCATCGCCTCTTCCAGGGTCGCCATCAGGGCGGCGCGGTGAGGGCCTAGCCGATCCATGGCGCCGGAGAGGATGAGTTTTTCCATCACCCGCTTGTTGAGCTTCTTGATGTCGACCCGGTTGCAGAAGTCAAACAGATCGCGGAAGGGGCCGTCCTGATCTCGCGCCGAGAGAATGGCTTCGATAGGCCCTTCCCCCACCCCCTTCACCGCACCTATGCCATAGACGATATGACCATCGTCGTTCACGGTGAAGCGGTAGCGGCCGGTATTCACGTCCGGCGGTATCACGGTGAGCCCCATGCGCTGGCACTCGTCCACCAGGGTCACTATCTTGTCGGTGTTGTCCATATCGGCGGTCATCACCGCCGCCATGAACTCGGCCGGGAAGTGGGTCTTGAGCCAGAGGGTCTGGTAGGAGACCAGCGCATAGGCAGCGGAGTGCGACTTGTTGAAGCCGTAGCCCGCGAACTTCTCCACCAGGTCGAAGATCTTCATGGCCAGCTCGCCATCGACCCCGTTCTTGATGGCCCCCTCCTCGAAGCCGGCTCGCTGTTTGGCCATCTCCTCGGGTTTTTTCTTACCCATGGCCCGGCGCAGCATATCCGCGCCCCCCAGGGTATAACCCGCCAGGGTCTGGGCGATCTGCATCACCTGCTCCTGGTAGAGGATGATGCCGTAGGTGGGCTCGAGTATGGGTTTGAGGCTCTCGTGCTGCCACTTCTCATCCGGATAGGAGATGGCTTCATTGCCGTGTTTGCGGTCGATGAAGTTGTCCACCATGCCGGACTGGAGCGGGCCCGGCCGGAACAGGGCTACCAGCGCGATCATGTCTTCAAAGCAGTCGGGGCGCAGCCGTTTGATGAGATCCTTCATGCCGCGGGATTCGAGCTGGAATACCGCCGTGGTCTCGTAGCGCTGCAGCAAGTCGAACGACTTCTTGTCATCGATGGGGATGGCGGCGATATCGACCGGCGGCTTGCCCTCTTTGGCAAGGCGCGGGTTGATCATGCCGAGCGCCCAGTCGATGATGGTGAGCGTTCGCAGCCCCAGGAAGTCGAACTTCACCAGGCCCGCGTACTCCACGTCGTTCTTGTCGAACTGGGTGACCGGGTGGTGCCCCTCGTCATCACAGTAGAGCGGCGCAAAGTCGGTGATCTTGGTGGGCGCGATCACCACGCCACCGGCGTGTTTACCGGCGTTGCGCACCACACCCTCGAGGCGGCGCGCCATGTCGATAAGGTCTTTGACCTCCTCATCCTGCTCGTAGAGCTCGGGCAGCTTGGGTTCGGCCTCGAACGCCTTGGCCAGGGTCATACCCGGATCCGGTGGAATGAGCTTGGAGATGCGATCCACAAAGCCATAGGCATGGCCCAGCACCCGGCCCACGTCCCGCACTACCGCCTTGGCCGCCATGCTGCCGAAGGTGATGATCTGGGAGACCGCATCGCGGCCATACATGTCGGAGACGTGCTCAATCACCTCGTCACGTCTGTCCATGCAGAAGTCGACGTCGAAGTCGGGCATGGAGACCCGCTCGGGGTTGAGGAAGCGTTCGAACAGCAGGTCGAATTCGAGGGGATCCAAGTCAGTGATCTTGAGGGCGTAGGCAACGAGCGAACCCGCCCCCGAACCCCGGCCCGGGCCAACGGGAATGCCGTTGTCCTTGGACCACTGGATAAACTCCATCACGATGAGGAAGTAACCCGGGAAGCCCATCTGGTTGATCACTTTCAGCTCGACGTCGAGACGCTCGTCATACTCCGGACGCCGCTCGGCCCGCACTGCCGGATCCGGGAACAGGAACTCGAGGCGCTCCTCGAGGCCCTCTTTCGATTTCATGACCAGGAAGTCTTCGGTGGTCATGTCACCGGTGGGGAAGTTAGGCAGGAAGTATTCGCCCAGGCGCACCGTCACGTTGCAGCGCTTGGCGATCTCCACCGTGTTCTCGAGCGCCTCCGGGATGTCGGCGAAGAGATCCAGCATCTCCTCCTGGCTGCGCAGGTACTGCTGGGGGCTGTAGCGGCGTGGACGGCGCTTGTCCATCAGGGTATAGCCATCGTGGATGGCGACCCGGATCTCGTGAGCGTCGAAATCATCAGCACTCAGGAACACCACCTCGTTGGTCGCTACCACCGGCAGCTCGAACTCGGTGGCCAGGGCTACCGCCATGTGCAGGTAGGCCTCTTCATCGGGTCGACCGGTGCGCAGCAGCTCGAGATAGTAGGCGTCGGGGAAGTGGGTTTGATAGAAGGCGAGACACTGCTCCGTCATCTGGCGGTTGCCCTTGAGCAGGAACTTGCCCACATCCCCCTCACGGCCACCGGAGAGCACGATCACCCCTTTGGCGTGCTCGGCCAGCCACTCCTTGTCGATGACCGGGCGCCCCTGCACATGGCCGCGCTGGTAGCCGCGGGAGATGAGCAGGGTGATGTTCTGGTAGCCGTCGTTGTCCATGGCCAGCAAGGTGAGGCGGAACTGCTCATCGCCGAGCTCATTGCTCTGTACCCAGAAGTCGGCCCCGACGATGGGCTTGATCCCCTTGCCGTGGGCGGCGCCATAGAAGCGTACCAGGCCGCACATGTTCATCTGGTCAGTCAGGGCCAGGGCCGGCATGCCATCGGCCGCTGCCGCCCCGACGATGGGGTTGATCTTCTGCAGACCGTCCACCATGGAGAAGTCGGTGTGAACGCGCAGATGGATAAAACGGGGGTCAGCCATGGTTATCCCCTCTCGTGGCGCCAGCTGGCGTGGATGTCGTCATGCAGACAGCGTGGCATGGGTTATTCGATCCCCAGTGCACGGCGCACCGGTTTGAAGCTTTTGCGATATTCGGGCAGGGGCCCGCGTTCTGCCAGAATGGCAAGATGCTCGGCAGTCGGGTAGCCCTTGTGACGGGCAAAGCCGTACTCGGGATGGCGGCTGTCCAGTTCGGTCATTTCCGCATCCCGGGTCACCTTGGCCAGGATCGACGCGGCGCTGATGGCAGCCACCAGGCTGTCCCCCTTGACCACGGCTCGGGCTTCCATCGGCAGGGCCGGACAACGGTTGCCATCGATAAAGACCAGCTCCGGCGTGACCTTGAGCCCCGCCACGGCACGCTGCATCGCCAGCATGGTGGCGTGCAGGATATTGAGCTCGTCGATCTCTTCCGGGCTGGCACGGCCGATGGCGAAGGCCAGCGCCTTCTCCCTTATCTCGTCAAACAGGGCCAGACGCTTCTTCTCGGAGAGCTTCTTGGAGTCGGCGAGGCCGGCGATGGGATTGGCCGGGTCGAGGATGACGGCGGCGGTCACCACGTCCCCCACCAGGGGGCCGCGGCCCACCTCGTCCACACCGGCAACCAGCTTGTCGTCAGGAATATCGATCATCATCTTGTCGCCTTGAATCAAAACAGGCCCCGCAGGGCCTGACATAACATGGGCACAGCCGGCCGCAGCCTTATCTGCCGAGCAACTCGACCACCGCCTCGGCGGCCTGGTGATCCGCATTGCAGCGGATGAGCTGGTGCAACTCGGTGAAAGTGTTCACCAGCTCGCTGTTGTCATGCTCGAAGTATTTGCTGACCTCGACCACCAGGTTTTCCGGGGTGCACTCGTGCTGGATGAGTTCGGGCACCAGCATGCGACCCGCCAGCAGGTTGGGCAGGGAGACGAACTCGGTCTTCACCAGGCGCTGGGCCAGCCAGTAACTGAAGGGTTTGAGCTTGTACCCCACCACCATGGGTTTTTTCACCAGCATGGCCTCGAGCGACGCGGTACCGGAGGCGAGCATCACCACATCGGCGGCGATCATCGCCTCGCGCCCCTGCCCTTCCAGCAGCACCATGTCGAGATCCGGCGCAACTTCGCCCTTGATGGCCATGAACTGTTCGCGCCGCTTCTCGTTGACCAGGGGCACGATGAAGCCGAGATCCGGGTAACGTACCGTCAGATGTTTGCACGCCTCTAGGAACAGGGGGGACATAAAGCCCACTTCCGCGGTCCGGCTACCCGGCAGCACCGCCAGCCAGCGGCGGTTAGCGTCGATACCCAGGGTTCTGCGCACCGCAGCCTGATCCGGCACCAGCGGAATGTCATCCGCCATGGTGTGGCCGACGAAGCGGCAGGGAGCCTCGAATCTGTCGTAGAAGGCCTTCTCGAACGGCAGGAAGGCGAGCACCATGTCGGTGGCAGCCTTGATCTTGTGAATGCGGTTCTGGCGCCAGGCCCAGACTGAGGGACTGACATAGTGAACCGTCTTGATACCGGCGCGGCGCAGTTTCAGCTCCACCCCGATATTGAAATCCGGAGCATCCACGCCGATGAAGATATCGGGCGGATTGGCGATGAAATGGCGTAGCAGTTCACGGCGCACCTTGAGAATACGGGGCAGACGGCCCAGCACTTCGCTGATGCCCATCACCGCCAGCTCTTCCATCTCGAACAGGGCGTTCACGCCCAGGGCCTGCATGCGCGGCCCTGCGATCCCTTCGAACTGCGCGTCCGGATAGCGGGCTTGCAGCTCGCGCACCAGACCCGCAGCCAGAATATCGCCGGAAACTTCTCCGGCGACGATGCCGATGCGGATCTTGTTGTCGACAGGATCAGGCACGGATGATCCCGCGCTCATTGTCTTTGAGGAAGTCGACATAGAGCTGCACCGCAGGTTCGGCTGCGGCCATTTCGGTCAGCACCGGCAGCACCTCTTCGATGGTCTTGCCGGAGCGGAAGATCTCTTTGTAGGCGCGCTTGACGGCGGAGATGGCCTCAGGCGTGTAACCGCGACGACGCAAGCCTTCGGAGTTGACCCCGAACGGTTTGGCGTAGTTACCGGCGGCCATCACGTAGGGCGGCACGTCCTTGTTGAGGGCGGCGCAGCCACCGACGAAGGCGTGGGAGCCGACGCGGCCGAACTGGTGGATCGCGGAGAGACCGCCAAAGATCACGAAATCGCCGATCACCACGTGGCCCGCCAGGGTCGCGTTGTTGGCGAAGATGCAGTTGTCACCGATGATGCAATCATGGGCGACGTGCACATTGACCATGAACAGGTTGCCGCTGCCCACCTTGGTCAGGCTCTGATCCTGCACGGTACCACGGTGGAAGGTGCAGTTTTCGCGAATGACGTTGTTGTCGCCAATCTCGAGGAAGGTGCGCTCGCCGGCGTACTTCTTGTCCTGGCAATCCTCACCGATGGAGGTGTGCTGGAAGATCTTGTTGCCACGACCGATCTTGGTCGGGCCCTTGATCACCACATGGGAACCCACCCAGGTGTCGTCACCGATCGTTACTTCGGCGCCGATGACAGAAAAGGGGCCGATTTCAACCCCTTTACCGATCACAGCAGACTCATGGACGATGGCAGTATCGTGAATGATGGCAGTCTGGTCGATCACGTGTGTTAAACCTCGCGTTTGGCGCACATCAGCTCGGCGGTACAAACCACTTCACCGTCGACGGTAGCGACACCGGTGAACTTGGCAATACCGCGGCGCTCTTTCAGAAACTCCACGTCCAGCACCAGCTGATCGCCGGGGCCGACCGGGCGCTTGAAGCGAGCGTTGTCGATTGAGGCAAAATAATAGAGTTCATTGGGGGACGGCTTGCCCACCATGGTAAACGCCAGGATACCGGTCGCCTGCGCCATGGCTTCCAGGATCAGCACACCGGGAAACACCGGCTTGGCCGGGAAGTGGCCCTGGAAGATAGGCTCGTTGAACGAGATGTTCTTGATGGCGCGCAGGGTTTTGCGCTCATCGCTGATCTCGTAGTCGTCCACCCGGTCCACCATCAGGAACGGATAACGGTGGGGCAGCAGGTTCATGATTTCCTGGATATCCAGGCTCTTCTTTTCAGTAGTCAAAACAGTACCCTATACCAATCGTGATTATTCTTGATCCAGCTTCTTCTCAAGCTTGCTCAACCGCTTGTGCATCTCTTCGATACGCATCACCCGGGCGGCGGTCTTGCGCCACTCTTTATTGGTCTGCAGGGGGATGCCGGAAGAGTAGACACCGGGCTCGGTAATGGGTCGCATCACCATGGCCATACCGGTAACGGTGGCCTGATCGCAGATCTCCATATGCCCGTTAAAGACGGAGGCGCCGCCAATGATACAGTATTTGCCGACCTTGAGACTACCCGCCATCACGGTGGAGCCCGCCACGGCAGTGCCGTAGCCGATCTCGACGTTGTGGGCAATCTGGCACTGGTTGTCGATGATGACGTTGTCGGCGATGCGGGTATCTTCCAGCGCGCCACGGTCAATGGTGGTGCAGGCGCCGATCTCGACCCGGTTGCCGATGGTCACGCCGCCAAGCTGGGGAATCTTGATCCATTCGCCACGCTCGTTGGCGTAGCCGAAACCATCGGCCCCGATCACTGTACCGGATTGAACCAGACAGTCGGTGCCCATGGTGACATTGTGATACAGGGTGACGTTGGCCCACAGGCGGGAACGGGCGCCCAGCCGGGTATTTTTGCCAACGAAACAGCCCGGGCCAATGCGCACATCGTCACCCAGCACGACGCCGGATTCGATCACCGCATTGGCACCGATGGCCACTCTCTCGCCCAGTTGCACGTCCGCCGCGATAACGGCGCTCGGATGGATATCCATCGCCGGCTGCGGGGTGGTATCCAGCAGTTGGGCCACCCGGGCAAAGCCCACATAGGGATCTTTGAGCACCAGGGCGTTGGTGGGACAAAACGGCAGATCCGCTTCTGTGATGAGCACGGCCGTGGCCTTGCTCTGCTCCAGATAATGCCGGTACTTTTTGTTGGACAGGAAGGTGATATCCCCCTCCCCGGCCTTTTCCAGTGTCGCTACCTTGCGGATTTCCAGGGTTCCGTCGCCATGAACCTGGGCCCCCAGTTGCTGGGCCAGCTGTGCGAGAGTGAATGACATCAATTAGTTGCTCTTGCTTACCTGAGAAATAACCTGGGCAGAGATGTCCAGCTTGCTGGCGGCATAGGGGGCGGCATTGCGCTCCAGCACCAGATCGTAACCATTGCTCTTGGCGATGGAATCGATGGCAGCCTGCACCTTGGTCAGGATCTTGTTGCGCTCTTCGGACTGACGGCGGCCGTTGTCCTGCTCAAATGCCTGACGCTTCTTGTTGAACTCCATCTGCAGCTTGGCCAGCTTCTCCTGGTTCTGCTTCTTCTGCTCGGCGCTCATGAAGGCCTCGTCCTTGCGGAACTTCTCGACCAGTTTCTGGCCGTCGGCTTCCAGCTTCTGCAGCTCGCGCATGCGCGGCTCGAATTCGCCCTTGAGCTTCTTGGCCACGGCTTCACGCTGGGGCAGCTTCTGGAACACCTCGCCCATGTCGACCACGGCGATCTTGGTGTCAGCGAAGGCTGAGCTCATGCCGGCAGCCATCAGTGCAAAACTCAAACCAGCTACTTTCAACGCTTTATTCACACTTACTCCTTGTTCCCTCATGGTGAGGGCTACCTGATTTACCCGATTATGCAAGCGGCATGACTACCGTCTTGTTACCTGGTGAGGCACGCAAACTGCGCATCCCATCATTGAATACCCCCACCTTGCGGGTGGGGGCGTGATGTCGTTTAGAAGGTACGACCGATGTTGAAGGAGAAGACTTCGGTACGATCCCCTTCATATTTCTTGATTGGCTTGGCCAGAGCGAACACCAGCGGCCCCATGGGCGAGAGCCACTGCAGGGAGACACCGGCGGAGACCCGGATGTTGGCCGGATCCGAGTAGTCCTGGCTCTGGTAGTTACAGTCTGCGCCAGGAGCACAGGGGTAGGCGCCGTTGGCAAAATCGGTGCTCCAGACAGAACCTGCATCGACGAAGACGGTGCTGCGGATCTGCGGACGATAGGTCTCGGAGACGAAGGGGGTCGGGAAGACCAATTCGAACGAGGCCACAGCCAAGGCATTACCGCCGACCGAGGTGTCGGAGCCTTCGTAATAACCCGTCGCCGTCGGAGCCCCGGTACCGTTGTTCGTGTACTGTCGGTAGATCGCCTTGGGACCTATGGTGTTGCTCTTGAAGCCGCGCACCGTATCGAAACCACCGGCATAGTAGTTTTCGAAGAAGGGCAGCATGGTGCTGTCACCATAACCGTTACCGTAGGAGACCCGGCCCTTGCCGATCATGACCCAGCTGTGATCCGCGTCCAGCGGGAAGTAGTGGGCATCTTCGGCCGAGAGTTTGTAGTACTGCAGATCCATGCCAGGAATGGTGACCTTGGCGTTGACCCGCTGACGATCACCTGCGGTCGGGAACATCCCCTTGTTGAGAGTGGAACGAGTCCAGCCTGCAGTCAGGTCAACGGTGACGAAGTCGACGCTGTCCTCACCCTTGGCATAGAGATCCCAGAACTGGTCCATCTGTACCGATTGACGGTTGTCGTTCCACAGGTCGTAGCAGTAGGTGTTGTCTGCTGACGGCTTGTTGTCGGCGATACACTCGTTGAACTTGGACTCATTGAAGGTAGGACGGCTCAGCTTGGAGCTTTCGATACCGGTACTGAAGTCCAGACGGTTGTGCTCGTTGACCGGGAAACCGCTGGAGAGACGGAAGCCTATGGTCTCGTTCTCGTAATCCACGATATCCGCATCATCGGCACGGAACTGGTTGTAGTAGACACGGCCACCCAGGCTGACACCATCCACGGTGAAGTAGGGATCGTTGTAGCTCAGGTCAACGTTCTTGGAGTAGTCGTTGGTGCTGGCGTTGATGGAGACCCGCTTGCCGGTCCCCATGAAGTTGTCCTGGGAGATCCCCGCCTGCAGGCTGAGGCCAGACTCGGTACCATAACCGACGCCCGCGTTGATGGAACCGGCCGGCTGCTCCTTGACCTTGAAGTCGAGATCGACCAGATCGTCGTTGCCCGGCACCCGCTTGGTATCCACTTCGACGCTCTCGAAATAACCGAGGCGGTTGAGACGGGTCTTGGACTGCTCGATATTGTCGGAGGAGAGCCAGGTGCCTTCCATCTGGCGCATCTCGCGGCGCAATACCTGATCTTCGGTGGTCACGTTGCCGTTGAAGTTGATGTTGCGTACATAGACGCGGGGGCCCGGCTCGACGTTGACGATGAGTTCCACCTCCTTGGTCTCGTCGTTGACCTGCGGGAAGGTGACCACCTTGGGATAGGCGTAGCCGTAACGACCGAGGAACTTGGAGAGTACCTCTTCGGTGTGGGTCACCTGGCTCGCCGAGTAGACGCTGCCAGCTTCAATGGGGATGAGCCCCTTCATCTCGCCGGCGCGATCGATGAGGTTGCCCTTGAGCTGGATACCGGAGACCTTGTACTGATCCCCTTCCTTGATGTTCAGGGTGACGTAGACGCCTTTCTTGTCCGGAGTCATGGAGACTTGGGTGGACTCCTGGGCGAAACGGATATAGCCGCGATCCATGTAGTAGGAGCGCAGGGTCTCGATGTCACCGGCCAGCTTCTGCTTCTGGTAGCGCTGATCCGCGGTGAAGTTCCACCAGGGCACCTCATCGCGCAGGGAGAGCTGGGCGATCAGCTTCTCTTCCGGGAAGACATTGTTGCCGACTATGTTGATCTGCTGGATCTTGGCGGCCTGGCCTTCCACGAAGGTGAACTTGAGGTCGACCCGGTTGCGCGGCAACGGGGTGACGATGGCTTTTACCCTGGCGGAGTATTTGCCCACGCCGTAATAGAAATCTTCCAGCCCCTTCTCGAGGGAGGTGAGCACGGTGCGATCCAGGGGATCACCAACCCGGATGCCGGAGGATTCCAGGCTCTGGGTCAGCTGCTCCTCCTTGATGTCCTTGTTGCCGGAAAACTCGATGCTGGAGATGGTCGGACGCTCCTTGACCATCACCTGCAGCACCTGGCCATCGCGGTAGACCTTCACATCCTCGAAGTTACCGGAGGCATAGAGTTTCTTGATGGCATTCGCCAGGGTCACGGAGTCGACGTTGTCGCCAACCCGGATCGGCAGGTTCAACAGTGCGGCACCCAGGGTCACCCGTTGCAGGCCCTCGACCTGGATATCTTGCACCACAAAAGAGGCAGGGGCCGCCTGGGCCAGGAAACTGGCACCCAGCAGGCAACTCAACACCAATGCTTTTTTAACAGCCATTTTGTTCTTATGTGTCCTTGTTGATGCTCTGGCCTCAGAGGCGAGCGAAATCGTTAAACAGCGCAATACCCATCAATAACATCAGAATGGCGGCGCCGATCCTGAAACCCACTTCCTGTACTTTTTCCGATACCGGCTTGCCGGTAATTGCCTCGATCAGGAAGTAGACAAGATGACCACCATCCAGCACCGGCAAGGGGAACAGGTTGATGATCCCCAGGTTGACACTGATCAGTGCCAGAAAACTCAAGAAATAGACCAGACCGTAATCGGCACTGCTACCCGCACCCTTGGCAATGGAGATGGGCCCGCTCAGGTTGTCCAGCGACACTATGCCGCCGATCAGCTTGCCAATCATGTCGAAAGTGAGCGTGATCAGGCTCCAGGTCTTGTCAGCACCCTGCCACAGCGCCTGCAAAGGCCCATACTGTAACAGAATTCGATATTCATCCGGTAATGGAAGCAGTTGCGGAGCGAGTCCGACATAACCGACCACCTTGCCCTGTACCTTCCTGCTATCCGGGGTCAGGGTCAAGCCGAGATCTTGGTTGTTGCGCTCCACCACTATCTGTAGCGGCTCGCCTGGCGACCGTTGCACCTGTTCGACAAACTGGAGCCAGGTGGTTATCTCCTGATCGCCCACCAGTTTGAGGCGATCACCAACCTGCAGACCTGCCTTTTCACTGGCACTCTTGGCCACCACCGAGGCCACCACAGGCAGCATCTTGCCACCCAGGGGAACTATGCCCAGGCTGCCGATGGGAGACTCCTTGTCAGGGTCGAAGGTCCAGCCTTCCAGCGACAGGGTCTTCTCGGTGGCGTAGCTGGTCTGCGGCGCCTGCACCTTCAGGGTGACCGACTTGTCACCCAGATGGCTGATAAGGGCATAGGTCACGCTCTCCCAGTCACCGGTCTGCTCATCCCCTACTCCGACGATCTCGACACCAGGCTCGATACCGGCCTGAGCCACGATGGAGGCGGGACGCACCTCGCCAATCACGGGTTTGACGCTCGGCACCCCGATCATGAACATCAGCCACAAGGCGACCAGGGCAAACACGAAGTTGGCCATGGGACCGGCCGCGACGATGGCCATCCGTGCCCAGACGCTCTTGTGATTGAACGCCTGCTGCTCTTCACCGGGTTTGAGTTCATCGACCCGGCCATCCAGCATCTTGACGTAGCCCCCGAGCGGTATCAGTGCCAGCACATATTCGGTACCGTCCTTACCCATCCGGCGCCAGATCGCCTTGCCAAAACCGATGGAGAAACGCTCCACCTTGACACCGCAGCGACGAGCCACCCAGAAGTGGCCGAATTCATGCACTGCAACCAGCAGGCCCAGAGCAACGACAAAGGCGCCGATGTTCCACAATACACCGCCCATCAGCCAATCTCCTCAATCAGGTGGTGGGCACGGGCACGGGCCGCACCATCCAGGGCAAACAGATCATCGAGAGAACTGACGGCACTGTTCTCCAGCGCCAGCATCACGGCCTCGTTGATCCGGGCGATATCCATGAAACCGATCCGCTCGGCCAGGAAGGCCGCGACCGCCTCTTCGTTGGCGGCATTGAGCGCCGTAGTGGCCGCCTGTCCCTTCTGGCAGGCATTGATGGCCAGTGCCAGACAGGGGTAGCGATCGTAATCGGGTCGAATGAAGCTGAACTCTCCGACACTGAAAAAATCCAAAGGTTCCACGCCGGAAGGGATGCGATTGGGATAAGCCAGCGCATGGGCAATGGGAGTACACATGTCCGGATTGCCGAGCTGGGCCAGCACGGAGCCATCCTTGTACTGCACCATGGAGTGAATGACGGACTGCGGGTGAATGACCACCTGGATCTGCTCGGGGGCGGCATTGAACAGCCAGCGCGCTTCGATATATTCCAGCCCCTTGTTGATCATGGTGGCGGAATCCACCGAAATCTTGGCCCCCATCGACCAGTTGGGATGGGCAATGGCCTGGGCCGGGGTGACCTTGGCCAGCTCGGCCACCTCGGTATAGCGGAACGGACCACCTGAACCGGTCAGCAGGATCTTGCTGATCCCCGCCGCAGCCAGATCACAGAAGCCAGGCTGACGCTGGATGGCGGTCGGCAGGCACTGGAAGATGGCGTTGTGCTCGCTGTCGATGGGCAACAGCTCGGCGCCGTGTTCGCGCACCGCCTCCATGAAGAAGGCGCCGGACATTACCAGCGCTTCCTTGTTGGCCAGCAGGATGCGCTTGCCAGCACGCACCGCCGCCATGGTAGGTGCCAGTCCTGCCGCACCGACGATGGCCGCCATCACGCTGTGAGCATCGGGATGCGCCGCAACTTCGCACAGGGCCGCGGTGCCGGACATCACCCGGGTCTGGCTGCTATGAGTCTTGAGGCGGCTCGCCAGCTCGCGGGCAGCCTCCTCGTCAACCATGACGGCAAAGCGCGGGGAAAATTCGAGACAATCCTGCAGCATGGCATCCACGCTGCGGGCGGCGGTCAGCGCCAACACTTGCCAACGGCCCGGGTTATGGCGCAGCACCTTCAGGGTACTCTGACCGATGGAGCCGGAGGCTCCCAGAATCACCAGGTTACGCATCAGAACTCCTGACTGAGCAACAGATAGCTGAGCAAGAAGACCGGCAGGGCGGCGGTCAGGCTGTCAATCCGGTCGAGCACGCCGCCGTGACCGGGCAGCAGGGTACCGGAATCCTTGATGCCCGCCTCGCGCTTGAACATGCTCTCGGTCAGATCACCCAGTACGGAGGCCAGCACCGCCAAGAGGGAGCAGAACAGCACTATGCCCATCTTGACAGGCACAAAGCCCATCCACCAAGTCACACCGATGGCCAGCAGACTGGCGGTAAAGAGGCCGCCACACATGCCTTCAATGGTTTTACCCGGGCTGACGGCGGGCGCCAGCTTGTGCTTGCCGAACGCCTTGCCAAAAAAATACGCGCCAGAATCTGCCGCCCAGACCAGTCCCATGACGAACAGCAATATCCAGGCCCCCATCATGGGGTCGTGGTAGAAGTTGTAACCGCGAATGGCCACCAGGGACCAGAAGAAGGGCACCAGGGTTACCAGGCCAAACAGGGACTTGAGCCAGACGGATTCACGCCACAACTTGGCGCTTTGGGGGTAGCGCAATACCAGGATCAGCCCCAGCAACCACCAGCTGGCGGCGGTCCAGAGCCCCCCCATCACCAGAGGATGCAGGCCAGGGGCCCAGAGCTGTTCCACCGGCAAACAGAACAGGCTGGCGCCGAGCAACAGACAGAATACGATGGGCAACCACTGCAGCGGCTTGGCCGACACGAAGGTGCTCCATTCACGACTGGCCAGCAAAAATACCAGCGATGCCAACAGGGCAAAAAACTTCAATGGCAAAAAGAAGAGCGCCCCCAGGACCAGGGGGATCAACATCAAAGCAGTAATAATTCGTTGTTTTAGCAAAAGAAACCTCTCTCTTGGGAGCGGGGTTTAGCCGGTCTGCTGCTCGGCGATCAATTCCCGGATCTGTTCACCCGTACAACCGAAGCGGCGCTCACGCGCCACAAAAGAGGCGACCGCCTCGCTGAACTCGGCTTCGTTGAAATCGGGCCACAATACCGGGGTAAAATAGAGCTCGGCATAGGCGAGCTGCCATAACACAAAGTTGCTGATGCGATGATCACCACCGGTCCGGATCAACAGATCCACGGGGGGCAGATCGGCCATGCAAACGGCACTGCTCAGCATGGTTTCATCAATGTCATCGGCCACCATTTCACCGGCAGCCACGGCCCTGGCCAGCTTGCGGGCAGCCTGGGCGATATCCCACTGGCCCCCGTAGTTGGCCGCAATATTCAGCGTCAGTCCCTTGTTGTTGGCGGTCAGCGCTTCCGCCTTGGCGATTTTTGCCTGCAATCGTTCACTGAAACGAGAGGTATCGCCGATCACCTTGAGCCGGATCCCGTTATCGTGCAGTTTTTGCACCTCGCGACCCAGCACGGTGACAAACAGCTCCATAAGAGCACTAACCTCCCCTTCCGGACGACGCCAGTTCTCGCTGGAGAAGGCAAACAGAGTCAATGCCTTCATCTTGGCCCGCGCCGCAAAGGTGACCGCCTCGCGTACCGACTTGACGCCTGCCTTGTGCCCGTAGACCCGCATCTTGCCTCGGTTCTGGGCCCAGCGACCGTTACCATCCATGATGATGGCGACGTGACGTGGCAAAGACGAGTTGGCACAATCACCCAACGCAGCCAAAAGCGACATGTTTTTCTCCCACAAAGACAAAAGCGCCGTGCAGGGGCACTACACGGCGCTCGTAATATACCTTTCGAAGCCTTAGATTTCCATTAGCTCCTTCTCCTTTGCGGCAAGGGCCTCATCGACCAGCTTGACGAAGGAGTCGGTCAGCTTCTGGATCTCTTCCTGGGCACGACGGTCGTCATCTTCGGAGATCTCTTTCTCTTTCAGCAGCGCCTTGAGGTCGGCGTTGGCATCGCGACGGATGTTGCGCACGGCCACACGGGCGTTTTCTGCTTCGGCACGCACCACCTTGGTCAGATCGCGACGACGCTCTTCGGTCAGCGGCGGCAGCGGCACACGCAGGGTCTGGCCGTTGCTGGACGGATTCAGGCCCAGATCGGAGGTCAGGATCGCCTTTTCAACGGCCTGGATCATGGAGCGATCGAAGATGGAGATAGAGAGGGTACGAGCATCTTCTGCCACCACGTTGGCCAACTGTTTCAGCGGAGTGGCAGCACCGTAGTACTCAACCTGGATACCGTCGAGCAGGCTCGGATGAGCACGACCGGTACGGATCTTGGACATCTGGGTCTTGAGCGACTCAACGCTCTTGCCCATACGGTCCTTGGCGTCGTTTTTAATCTCGTTGATCACAGTGGTTTTCCTTTTGGCGAACGAGCCGTCTACAGCTCGTATCTATCTTATTTGCTGACGTGATGGATCAGGGTGCCTTCCGGCTCACCCATGATAACCCGGCGCAGGGCACCCGGTTTGTTCATGTTGAACACGCGGATCGGCAGGTCATGGTCACGGGCCAGAGTAAAGGCAGCAAGATCCATCACCTTGAGCTCTTTTTCAAGAACTTCATCATAACTCAGTTCATGATACAGCACGGCATCCGGATTCTTAACCGGATCCTCGTTGAAGACACCATCGACCTTGGTGGCTTTCAGCACCACGTCGGCTTCGATCTCGATCCCGCGCAGACAGGCGGCAGAATCGGTAGTAAAGAAGGGGTTGCCGGTACCGGCGGAGAAAATTACCACCTTGCCAGCGCGCAGCTGGCTGATGGCTTCTGCCCAGACATAGGAGTCACAGATCCCTTGCAGGGAGATGGCAGACATCAGACGGGCATTCACATAAGCACGATGCAGGGCATCACGCATGGCCAGACCGTTCATCACGGTCGCCAGCATACCCATGTGGTCGCCCACCACACGGTTCATGCCAGCTTTGGCAAGACCGGCGCCACGGAACAGGTTGCCGCCACCGATGACCAGACCGACCTGAACACCCAGCTCAACCAGTTCTTTGATCTCTTGGGCCATCCGATCCAGCACGGCCGGATCAATGCCAAAACCCTCGGATCCTTGCAGGGCTTCACCACTCAACTTCAGAAGAACACGTCTGTATGCAGGCTTGGGATTGGTACTCATGTCACTGATTCCTGGTCATATAAAGACCGCGACATAAGTCGCGGTCTGGGGAAACGGAAAAACCGGTTCGATTAGGCCTTTTGAGCGGCCGCGATTTGAGCTGCAACTTCAGCAGCGAAATCGGTCTCTTGCTTCTCGATGCCTTCGCCCACTTCGAAACGGGTGAAGGAAACAACGTCAGCACCTTCTTTCTTCAGCAGTTCGGCAACGGTCATGGAAGGATCTTTCACGAACGGTTGACCAGTCAGGGAAACCTCACCGGTGAACTTCTTCATGCGGCCTTCAACCATCTTCTCGGCGATCTCTTTCGGCTTGCCAGAGTTGACGGCGATGTCGATCTGGATTTCGCGCTCTTTGGCAACGACGTCGGCAGATACATCTTCCGGCTTGACGAATTGCGGGCTGTTGGCAGCTACGTGCATGGCCAGATCTTTGGCCAGCTCGTCGGTACCGCCGACCAGCTTGGTGATAACACCGATACGGGAACCGTGAACGTAGGTACCCAGGTTGTCACCTTCAACCAGCATCACGCGACGCAGGTTCATGTTCTCACCGATCTTGGCGATCAGGTTGGTGATGGTCAGCTCTACGGACTCACCGTTGCCAAAGTCAGCGGCTTTCAGCGCGTCAACGTCAGCGATCTTCTGGGTAGCGGCGATCTCGACGATCTTCTGACCCATGGCCAGGAAGCCGGCATCCTTGGAAACGAAGTCAGTTTCGCAGTTCAGCTCGATCATGACGGCAACGTTGCCTTCGGTACGGGCGAAGATCACGCCTTCAGCGGCGATACGGCCAGCTTTCTTGGCGGCTTTGGCCTGACCGGATTTGCGCATGTTCTCGATAGCCAGCTCGATATCACCGTTGGCTTCTTCCAGCGCTTTTTTGCAATCCATCATGCCAGCGGCGGTGCGCTCGCGCAGTTCTTTTACCAGGGCGGCAGTAATGTTTGCCATGTCCAGTATCCTCGGTCTTGAATTGACAAGAAACAGGGGCCACAAGGGCCCCTGCTAACCAATTACATCAGCTTGGTTAATAAGGGCTTTACAGACCTTATCAATTACTCAGCTTCAACGAAGCCATCTTGTTCAGCTTGAACAACGATGTCCTGAGCGCGAGCTTCCAGTACGGTGTCAGCAGCAGCATTCAGGTACAGCTGAACGGCACGGATAGCGTCGTCGTTACCCGGGATGACGTAATCAACGCCGTCCGGGTTGGAGTTGGTATCAACGATGGAAACTACCGGGATACCCAGGTTGTTGGCTTCTTTGATAGCGATGTGCTCGTGGTCGGCATCGACAACGAACAGAACGTCAGGCAGGCCGCCCATGTTCTTGATACCACCCAGGCTCTTCTCCAGCTTTTCCATTTCGCGAGTACGCATCAGCGCCTCTTTCTTGGTCAGCTTGTCGAAGGTACCGTCCTGGCTCTGGGTTTCCAGATCTTTCAGGCGCTTGATGGACTGACGAACGGTTTTCCAGTTGGTCAGCATGCCGCCCAGCCAGCGGTGGTTGACGTAGAACTGGTCGCAACGCTCAGCGGCTTCTTTGACGGCTTCAGACGCGGCACGCTTGGTACCTACGAACAGTACCTTGCCCTTCTTGGCAGCTACGGAGCTGATGAAGTTCATGGCATCGTCAAACATCGGAACGGTTTTTTCCAGGTTGATGATGTGAACCTTGCTGCGGGCACCGAAGATGTAGGATTTCATTTTCGGGTTCCAGTAACGAGTCTGGTGACCGAAGTGAACGCCGGCTTGCAGCATGTCGCGCATAGAAACTTTAGCCATTTTATACCTCTGTATTGGGGTTAGGCCTCCACACATCCCATGTAACCGACCCCAAAGGGGCACCCCGGTACAGGTGTCGATGTGTGTGTGTTGTTTAAGTAAGGGTGATGAAACAGGGACCCATGATCCCCATTCCGGCGCGCTTTATACCATAAGTTTGCTCAGGACACCACCGGCGACACATCAAACGGGTGTGAAATCTGGCTCCCGTCAGGAGAGGCTGCAACGTCGATTTGACGTTGTGATGACAATCACACTGGAAGTGAGCAGGGGTTGCGGATAAAATTTTGCCCTGATTGCAAACGCATCTATTTTTCATTACCTGCCCGACCAGCCGTTGCTGGTTGTTGCGGCAGGCCGCAAGAGAGATCCCATGTCCATTAAAATCAAGACACCGGAAGAGATTGAAAAGATGCGCGTTGCCGGCCAATTGGCCGCCGATGTGCTGGTCATGATTGCGCCCCATGTCAAAGCTGGCGTCACCACTGACGAACTGAACACCCTGTGCCACAACTACATCGTTGACGTGCAGCAGGCCATCCCGGCCCCTCTCAACTACCACGGCTTCCCCAAATCCATCTGCACCTCGGTGAATGATGTGATCTGCCACGGCATTCCGAATCACAAGAAGCTGCGCGACGGCGACATCATCAACCTGGACATCACCGTCATCAAGGATGGCTACCACGGCGATACCTCCGCCATGTTCATCGTGGGCGAGACCACGCCGCTGCGCCGCCAGCTGTGCAAGGTCGCTCAGGAAAGCCTCTACGCCGCCATCAAGACGGTGCGCCCGGGTGCCTGCATCACCGAGATCGGCGCCGTGATCCAGCCCATCGTCGAGAAGGCCGGCTTCTCCGTGGTACGTGACTACTGCGGCCACGGCATCGGTGCCGAATTCCACGAAGAGCCGCAGATCCTGCATTACCGCAACAGCGGCAAGCTGGAGCTCAAGGCCGGCATGTGCTTCACCATCGAGCCCATGGTCAACAGCAAGAAGTATCACTGCAAGGTCAACCCGAAAGATGGCTGGACTGTGACCACCAAGGATGGCGGCGACTCCGCCCAGTGGGAACACACCCTGCTGGTGACCGAAGATGGCTGCGAGATCCTGACCCTGCGCCCTGACGACACCATCGACCGTTTCATCAAACACGGTTAACATTGAACCCCGGCCCTGCTCAGAAGCGCCGGGGTTTTTATTGCCCGTTTTCGCCATTTCCTAGCCACCTGCGTGTGAGATGCCATGGACGCCAGCCTGCTTTCCCCCCACCTGTTACCCGACGATCAGCTCACCCGTGACAACTGCAAGGAGTACCTGAGTCGTTTCCTCGGCTGGCTGCACGCCCGCTTCGACGCCGGCGACAACATCATCGAGCTGGTCGCCACCCGCTCGGAGTACATGGATCAGCTGCTGACCCGGTTGTGGCAAAAATTCGGCTTCGACAAGACGGATCTCACCCTGATCGCGGTGGGAGGGTATGGCCGGGGTGAGCTGCACCCCCACTCCGACATCGACCTGCTGATCCTCTATGACGGGGACGAGCTGGACGAGGTGCTGGGGCTGCGCATTGGTGAATTCATCACCCTGTTGTGGGATCTGAAACTGGAAGTGGGCCAGGCGGTACGCAACGTGGCAGAGTGCATCGAGCAGGGGCGGGCCGACATCACGGTGGCCACCAACCTGATTGAGGCGCGCTACATCACCGGCCGCCAGGCGGGGTTCCAGCAGCTCAGGGAGGCGACCGGCCCAGAACACTTCTGGCCAAGCGAGGCCTTCTTTCGCGCCAAGCGCCAGGAGCAGGCCGAACGCCACCAGCAGTTCCTCGGTACCGCCTACAAGCTCGAACCCGATCTCAAGTGCAATCCGGGGGGCCTGCGCGACATCCAGACCCTGGCCTGGGTGGCCCGCCGCCACTTCGGCGCCACCACCCTGTTCGAGATGACCAGCCACGGTTTTCTCAATCGCGCCGAATACCGCGAGCTGCTCGACTGCCAGAACTTCCTGTGGAAGGTACGCTTCGCCCTGCACATGGCCATCAACAAGGGGGACAACCGCCTGCTGTTCGATCGCCAGCGCACCGTGGCCCAGATGCTGGGGTTCGAGGGGGAAGGCAACACCCCGGTCGAGCAGATGATGAAGCGCTTTTACCAGACAGTGCGGCGAGTCTCCGAACTCAACGAGATGTTGTTGCAGCTGTTTGACGAGGCGATCCTCGGCAACACCGCCATGGACGTGCGCCGCCTCTCCGATGAATTCCAGCTCCGTGGCCGCCTCATCGATGCGGTGGATGCCGAACTGTTTGCCCGCGAACCCGCCGCCATCCTGCGCCTCTTCTACCAGATGGCGCAGCATTCCGAGATAGCGGGCATTCACTCGGCCACCTTGCGCCAGTTGCGCGAGGCGCGGCGCAAGCTCAACTGCTGGCTGCAGGATATCCCCGAGTGCCGCCGCCTGTTTATGGCGCTGTTGCGTCATCCCAATGGCATCGGCCAACCCCTCAGTCTGATGCACAAGTACGGGATCCTGGCGGCCTATCTGCCCCAGTGGAACCTCATCGTTGGCCAGATGCAGTTCGACATGTTCCATGCCTACACGGTGGACGAACATACCCACCGGCTGCTCAAGAACATCCATCAGTTTCCCAATCCGGCCAGCCGCCAGACTCACCCGCTCTGCCACGAGGTGTTTACCCGGCTGCGCAAGCCGGAGCTGCTCTATGTAGCCGCCCTGTTCCACGACATCGCCAAGGGGCGGCGTGGCGATCACTCCGAGCTCGGTGCGGTCGATGCGCTGGAGTTTTGCCAGCTGCACGGTTTTGATCGCTACGAGAGCCGGCTGGTCGCCTGGCTGGTGCGCCATCACCTGCTGATGTCGGTGACCGCCCAGCGCCGCGACATCTACGACCCCGAGGTCGTCACCGACTTTGCCCAGAAGGTGCGCGACGAGCAGCATCTCGACCTGCTTTACTGCCTGACGGTGGCCGACATCTGTGCCACCAACGACACTCTGTGGAACGACTGGAAGGGCACTTTGCTGCGGGAGCTCTACTTCGCTACCCAGAAGGCGCTGCGCCAGGGGCTGGAAAACCCGCCGGACATGCGCCTGCGGATCCGCGAAAACCAGCGTCAGGCCAAGCAGATCCTGGCCCAGCGGGATGTCACGGAAGAAGCCGTCAACCGCTTGTGGGCCGACTTCAAGGCCGACTACTTCCTGCGCCACAGCCCGGAACAAATCGCCTGGCACTGCCGCCACATCATCGAACACGGCGACAACCCGGCTCCTCTGGTGATCATTGGCAAGCACCCGACCCGGGGTGGCAGCGAGGTGTTCATCTATTGTCGCGACACGCCGAATCTATTTGCCACCGTAGCCTCGGCATTGGATCAGAAGAACCTCAACATCCACGACGCCCAGATCATGAACTCGCGCAGCAACTTCGTGCTTGATACCTTCGTGGTGCTGGAGCCGAGCGGCGAACCCATCAGCCCGAACCGTACCGCGCCCATCAAGAAGGCACTGGAGAAAGCGTTGCAGGAGCCCGGCAAGCTGGTGCTGCGCAGCAAGCCGCTGTCACGACGTCACCGCCAGTTCAGCGTGCCGACCCGGGTGGTGTTTCTGCCCCACAAGGGAGAAACCCGCCACACCCTGATGGAACTGACGGCGCTCGATACACCAGGCTTGCTGGCCCGCATCGGCGCCGTGTTCCAGCAGTGCGGGCTGTCGCTCCACGCCGCCAAGATCACCACCATAGGGGAGCGGGTAGAGGACTTTTTCAGCCTCACCAATCTGGCGGGAGATCCCCTGACGGCGGAACAACAGCTGCAACTGGAAGAACGGCTGGTGCACCAGCTCAATCCGCAGCAATCCTGACTGTGGCGTGAGCAAAAAAGCCTCGCAAGAGACTGTTTACAGAGCGTTTTTACCCTGAGAAACCAGAGGCCTCAGCAGGGGTGACACAGAAATGGCCACAAGACTGAAGAAATCGGGTTTCCCCTCTTAAACACGATCGGAAAAGTGTGATACAACAAACAGAATTTTTTAAAGGAAACCTGTCATGACCGAGTTGCAACAGATCATTGAATCGGCCTTCGAACGCCGCGACACCATCACCCCGGGCACAGTGGATAGCGCCACCAGATCCGCCATCCTGCAAGCCATCGACCTGCTGGACTCCGGCAAGGCCCGCGTTGCCGAGAAGATTGCCGGCGAGTGGGTTGTTCACCAGTGGCTGAAGAAGGCAGTGCTGCTCTCGTTCCGCATCAACGACAACGGCATCATCAAGGGTGATGATGCCCAGTACTACGACAAGGTTCCCCTCAAGTTTTCCAACTACACCGAAGAGCAGTTCCGCGAAGCGGGTGTGCGCGTGGTGCCGCCGGCGACCGCCCGCAAAGGCTCTTTCATCGCCCCCAATACCGTGCTGATGCCCTCCTACGTCAACATCGGTGCCTACGTTGACGAAGGTACCATGGTCGACACCTGGGCCACCGTCGGCTCCTGTGCCCAGATAGGCAAAAACGTCCACCTCTCCGGCGGCGTCGGCATCGGCGGCGTACTGGAGCCGCTGCAGGCCAACCCGACCATCATCGAGGACAACTGCTTCATCGGCGCCCGTTCCGAGGTGGTTGAGGGCGTTATCGTGGAAGAAGGCTCCGTCATCTCCATGGGCGTCTTCATCGGCCAGTCCACCCGCATCTATGACCGCGAAACCGGCGAAATTCACTACGGCCGCGTACCGGCGGGTTCCGTTGTGGTTTCCGGCTCCCTGCCCTCCAAGTGTGGTAAGTACAGCCTGTACGCTGCGGTGATCGTCAAGAAAGTCGATGCCAAGACTCGCGCCAAGGTGGGCATCAATGCCCTGCTGCGCTCCATCGACGAGTAATTGGCAGTCCTTTGAAAAAGAGCGCCTGATGGCGCTCTTTTTTTATCGTTGAAGAATGTTCTGTCGGTGCATCTCGCATGATGTTCGGAGAAGGCAGAAAGGGCCTTTTGAACCCCATTTGGATTTTGGCGCCCCTGTCACAGGCAAGCCACACCCGCTCGGTTAAGATAGATGACACAGGATCGTTTCAAACCAAGGAAGCCTGATGTACGAGAATCTGAAGAGCCTGGGGATCCAGGATCCCGCCTCCGTCGACAGCTACACCCTGCGCCAGGAGGCCAACCACGACATCCTCAAGATCTACTTCAAGAAACAGAAAGGCGAGTTCTTCGCCAAGAGCGTGAAATTCAAATACCCCCGCCAGCGCAAGACCATGCTGGTCGACTCGGGTACCCATGAGTACAAGGATGTCACCGAGATCAACGCCAATCTCAAGTATGTGGTGGACGAGCTGGACAACCTGACTCAGGGCGTGCACGTTCAAGCCGATCCGGATATCAAGCAGAAGATCCTGCGCGACCTGCGCCACCTGGAAAAAGTGGTGCAAAACAAGATCAGCGAAATCGAGCGGGACCTCGAAAAGCTGTAATCCTCCTCTTCCCCAAAGAGCGCCCTGATGGCGCTCTTTTTATTGCCCTACACGCAGAATCCACATCACTGTCTCCACTCTCGAGGCAAACACCTGCTCTCCAAACAGAAAAAACGGTGAATCACCTCATTTCCGCTTATCTGGCACGGCAACCCTCTACACCCCAGCTACAAAACGGAAAAAGGGAGGCTTGTGCCTCCCTTTTCGGAACTCCAGGATTCAAACAACCGGATTAGTTGCTCTTCATCCAGATATCCATGTCGGTTTTCAGGTTGTCGGACTTGGTACCGAAGATGGCCTGTACGCCAGAACCAGCCACAACCACACCGGCGGCGCCCAGTTTCTTCAGACCAGCCTGGTCAACCTTGGCCACATCTTTCACGCCGACACGCAGGCGGGTGATGCAGGCATCCAGGGAGGCGATGTTCTCTTTACCACCGAAGGCGGCAACCAGAGCGGCGGACATTTCGTCTTTACCTTGCCCCACGGATTCCTCGGCAGTCTCGTCTTCACGACCCGGAGTTTTCAGATTCATGGCACGGATCACGAAGCTGAATACCACATAGTAAATCGCGGCATAGACCAGACCCAGACCCACCAGCAGCAGCATGTTGCTGGCACGCGGGGACTGTACAACGAAGTCGATGAAGCCGTTGGAGAAGGTGTGACCGTGAACCACGCCCAGCATGTTGGTCAGCACGTAAGCCAGACCAGCCAGGACGGCGTGGATGGCATACAGTACCGGCGCAACGAACAGGAAGGAGAACTCGATCGGCTCGGTGATACCGGTCAGGAAGGAGGTCAGGGCAGCGGAGGCCATGATACCAACGACCTTGGCACGGTTTTCCGGTTTGGCAGCGTGAGCGATGGCAAACGCGGCAGCAGGCAGACCGAACATCTTGAACAGGTAGCCACCGGCCAGCTGGCCGAAGCCATTACCGGCAGCGCGGGAGGCATCATCAGCAGTCAGGAAGCAGGTCATGATGCCGTGTACGGTTTCACCGGCACCGTTGACGCAGGTACCAGCCTGGTAGAAGAACGGTACGTTCCAGATGTGGTGTAGACCGAACGGGATCAGGGAACGTTCAACCACGCCATAGATACCGAAAGCCAGTACCGGGTTCTGGTTAGCAGCCCAGTCAGAGAAGGCACCGATGGCACCACCGACCGGCGGCCAAATCACGGACAGGATCACGCCCAGACCGATAGACAGGAAACCGGTAATGATGGGCACGGCACGCTTGCCGGCGAAGAAGCCCAGATACTCTGGCAGCTGGATCTTATAGAAGCGGTTGAAGGCCCAGGCGGCGATACCACCAGCCAGGATACCACCCAGTACACCGGTATCGATGCTTTCAACGCCCATGACCGGCGCCATGACTTTCAGGGTGGCGACCATGATGCCGTAGCCAACGATGGCTGACAGGCCGGATACGCCGTCGTTATTGGTGAAGCCAAGTGCCACACCGACTGCAAACAGCAGGGCCATCTGGCCGAACACGGAACCACCTGCCTGCTCCATCAATTGGGAGACGATTTCCGGCAGCCAGCTGAAGTGGGCAGCACCCACCCCCAGCAGAATACCTGCAACGGGCAAGACTGATACGGGCAGCATCAGCGCCTTACCAACCTTTTGCAGATTAGAGAAAGCATTTTTCAACATTGTGTGCGCTCCTGAATGGATTGTCTTCCCTGAACGAGTTGTTTGAATGAAATAACAGCAGTTCATCCAAATATCGTCGGATCGGGTTTGATTATTTTGACCATCAAAATATAACCCACCGGGTAATAAATTGCTGCTTTCGAAGAGAGAGGAATATTGAATTTGGAGGGGAGATCACAACTTGTTTGGCTGCAATAAAATCTTATTTTCGCAAGATAAATTACCGCATGATAAGTCTATTACACAAATAGATAAATTACAGTTTCGCTTTGTATTTTAATAATTCCAAATATATCCACAGGAAACACAATGTAACACTATGTAACACTATGTAACCAACTCCTTTTTATTATTACAGTCTACCGATTAAAAAGGCCTCCAACAAGGGAGGCCTTAAAAATATATTGCTCAGTCAAAAAGTCGGGTTAATCCCTACTTTTGGGAACGCTTCACCGCATCGACGAACACCGCCTTGGCCTTGCTGGAACCGGCACGCTCAGCTTCGCTGACCAGCTGCATCGCCTTGTCGATATCACCGGCATTAACCGCTTTCTCGATCTGGGATTGATAGAAGGCTTCGGTCTCGGCCAACATGGGAGCCACGGGTTTGCTCCCCACTCCGGTTGCCAGCGGAACAACCAGCTTGTTGGGTTCCGGGTTGACCACAGGTGTATTGGCATCGATCACGTCCTGATAGACAGGCTTGTAATAGTTGCTATCTGTTTTTACCCCGCTCAGATCTTCCATCGACACGCTGACCACGCCCCAGGGAGAGTGGGGAATAACGGGATCTTTCTCACCGTAATCAACAACCCCCAGCGACTTGGTCATTAATTTGGACGGGCTCAGGATGGTCGTTGTCTTGTCAAGCGTGGCGGAATCCGTATAGATCACCATGTAGCTCTCGTTATTGGGGTTACCCACATAGGAACGATCCACCGTAAACACGGCCTCCATGCGATCGCCTTCCAGCATGCGGGCGGGCTCGTACTTGAATACGTCACTGCCAAGCTTGCGGGTCACATTGAATTTGGAGTCAAGCATCATTACGGTGGGATTAAACAGGGACTTGTCGATCAAGCCATCCACCGTAATGCGCAAATTGCCTGAGTTCACAGGCAGGCGGAAGGCAGCAAAATAGCTTTTTCCTTCGTTGAAGTTGTAAGCCGGGGAGCTGCTGTCAATCGGGACCAACTTGGTCGCCCCAGGCTGAAGCTCCTGAAAAGGCAGGCTGGAGACATCACGGCAGCAGCTGCTCACCGACGCCAGCTGGGTCATCGCGGTATCACGATTTCCCAAAATGGATTTGAATTCTTGCGTCGGGGCTACGGTTGTTTCCAACGAAGCACACCCCCCCAAGACAGCTGAGCAAAATACAGTCAAGGCTAACCCGGAATATCTCATTGCGTAACCCTACGGACAGTGTTGTAAAAAAAGCGCCCCCGTCATGCGGGGGCACTTGCATTCATGACATCAAACAGCTTACCACCAGGCTTCAGCTTGAACACCGAAGTTCCAGGAATCATCCTGTTTCACGCCGTTGGAGTCCGGACGGAACTGTCCATCAGCATCCAGATAGGAGGCATAAACACGGATTTCCGGACGGGCCCAGAAGCCGGAACCAGCGGACCAAGCCTGTGCCAGGGTGTACTTCTTGCCGATGGTGCTGGAATCAGTACCACTGTTCGGCTCGTAGCTATCGTGGTGATAACCGAGTTCGGCGATGGTCTTCATGGTGTCGTTCCACTTGTACATCGGGCGAACGACGACGGAGAAGGTGTCCTTGTCAGCGCTGTTGTTATCAATGTCACTGGCCATGCCGTAAACAATCTGGTGACCGAATTCGACTTTGTCACCGATAGGCAGCACACCCCAGTTGATGAAACGCCAGCCATCGCCTTTGGAGGCTGCCTGGCTCAGGCCGTTGCCAGAACCACTACCATAATCGACGGCCTGGGATGCATAACCGTCAGCAAAGTACTGAACCACAGTCTTGTTGAAGCCACCCAGCATGGACTGAGTCAGCTCGGCGGTCAGCATGTGGCCATTTTTCTCGTAGTCCTTGCTGCCCAGTGCCGCTTTCTGCTCATCGGTCAGGTTAGCGCGAGCGAAGTCATAACCCAGCTCCAGGGACGCGTCGGTCCACAGCGGAATACCGGCATAACGCACATCCAGCACGTCAGTATCGACGCGCTTGTCTACGCCGACACCACCAACGAACTCATCGTAGTCATCCCACGGGTCGTTGCGCAGCCAGGCGAAGGAGAGCTTGCCGGGACCGGCCTGGATGTTTTCTACACCGGCGCCCGCGCCGGATACATCCCAGTAATAGAAGTCGGAGATATGAATATCGTGACGCTGGTAGTAACGCTTACCAGCCCACAAGGTGGCTTCCGGCGCAAAGCCCAGCACACCTTTGGCTTGCACGTTGAACTGACGCAGGGCGAAGTCGGCATCGCTGCCGCTGGTGCTTTCCCAGTCACGGCCTTGCTGACCAGAGACCATGGCAAACATGGAGTCTACATAGAAGGTCTTGCCATCCTTGTTGTAAGCCTCTTGACCCAGCTGTACTTCGCCGTAGGTCTCGGCTTCGTTACCCAGACGACCGACTTTCTGCTTGGAGTAAGTCTGGAGGCTGCCATTATCGGAAGTACCAACACCGGAACGCATATAACCGTGGAAATCTACGGCAAAGGCGGCTTGGGAAGCCAGGGCGGCAGTAACAGCTGCTGCAATCGGGAGCCACTTCATTTTCATTGTCATATTCCTTATTTCCCGCTGTGAGGAGTGTGATCCTGAATATTCAACTTCATATCACCAAGCAATCCTGCAGGTGATAACCGAGGTCGATTATAGGGAGCGCATATCGCGACAAATATGAGCAGACTCACAAAATGGCGACAAATCGCTCGGCAAACGTTCACAGCGCCAAACAGAAGTAAAAAAAGAGCAAATTGAGCAACAAAACACCGCCAAAACACATAAAATGGAAATAACATTGCACTTGAAATCGGTACCAGCAATTAATTTGCTTCTAAGCAAAAGTGAATATTTGCGCATCCTTTTTTAAAAACATGACTGAAATCGCTTTCATGATTGAACTTTTATTTCCTCGTTATGTCGCGGCCTCTGGGCACTAAATGAGCGGGATAACTTTTTAGCATCTTGAAATAGATACCTTACAGGGGAGAAATATGGATACCAATTGGGTTGGCGGATAGTGAAAATAAAAATCCCCTGTGGCAAACCGACAGGGGATTTTTATGGCGCTATTTAACAAGCAATTCAGGGCTGAAACGTCCACTCCTTGAGCCAGGAAAGTGCCACCTGTTCGGGTTCATCATGAAAGGTGGCATCCAGTTCAAGGCGGGGGATCACAGCGCTCGCCCCCAACTCTTGCAGCTGCTCGTCAAGACGACGGCCGGCCCCGCAGAAATGCTCGTAGCTACTGTCACCCATGGCGATCAGGGCATAGCGCAACCCCTTGAGCCAGGGCGCCCGATCGGCCAGATCGCTGGCAAAAGGTTGCAAATTGGGCGGAATATCCCCCTGCCCCGTGGTGGCACTCACCAGCAACAAAAAACGGCCGGGGTCTATGTCCTCCAGCCGAGCCTCTTCATGCAGGGCACACTGGTGCCCCTTGCGTTCAAGCTCGTCCGCCAGCGTCTCGGCCACCAGCATGGCCGCACCATAGACGGTTCCCACCACAATATCGATCTGCGCCACTACCTGCCTCCTGCACGCACTTGTTGTCGGTATAATCACCGACTCTATCAGCAAGCAGACCGGGGATGCCACCGAATGAGGCTCAGTAATCGCTCTCGCTGGCGGGCCAACCCAGTTCGGCAAACAGCTGCAGCACGTCCTGACCGAGGGGGGCCTGGATGCGCATCGGCACCTTCAACACCGGATGCTCAAAGCTCAGAGTGCGCGCCACCAGCAGCAGGCGCTCACAGCCATACTGCTCGCGAAAGAAGCGGTTATGGCGACCATCACCGTGGGTGGTATCACCGACAATGGGGTGGAACAGATGATCCAGGTGGCGGCGCAGCTGGTGTTTGCGACCTGTCTTCGGGAACAGTTTGACCAGGCTGTAACGGCTGGTCGGGTGTTTCTTGGAGACGGCATAAGGCAGCTCGACGCTGTGCAGACGCCGGAAGGTGGTGACGGCCTCCTGGGCCGGACGATCCGGGTCACTCATGGCGTCAGCTATCTTGTCCAGCTGCTCCTTGAGGGGATAGTCGATCACTCCCTGCTCGGGCGCCCAGCCGCGCACCAGCGCCAGGTACTCCTTTTGCACTTGGCGATTGGCAAACGCCTCGGTCAGGATGCGGGCCACGGCTGGATCCAGCGCAAACAGCAGCACCCCTGAGGTGGGACGATCGAGGCGATGAACCGGGTAGACATGGCGGCCCCCGATCAGATCCCGGGTCATCTGCATGGCAAAGCGGGTTTCAGCCTTGTCCAGCCAGCTGCGGTGCACCAGCAGGCCGGAGGGCTTGTTGACCGCCACCAGCCAGTCATCCTGATAAAGCAGGGTCAGGCTCATTTTTCCACCACTTTGCCGGAAAGCAGCAGATCGAAACGGGCGATGAGGCGCAGCAGATCTGCCACCTCGGCGAGCTCCTCTTTATAGACTTCGCTGGCCATGGGATAGATGGAGACGTTGCTCGGCAATGGGGCCTGCAGCAGCACCAGCTGCTCCATGCGCGGGATCAGCACGAACTGCAGCCATTGATCGAAGCTCAGGGTATCGACACAAAAAGGCAGGGTGCTCGCCAGCGCCTCCTCGCCAGGGTGTTCGGCTTGCCAGCGTTCGAGGCGTTGCAACTCGGCGGTGAGTTCCCCCAACAGGCCAGCTACTAGCAAATATTGATTCATCTCGCTCTCTTCCTCTTCACCACGGGTTGATCCTTGGGCGGCGAACATGACGCGATCGCCTGGCGGCCGGACCGGGCCTGCCGCCGTCAAAAAAGGGCGATACTATACACCTCGCCCCGCACGGCTGCCATGGCGAACCGTGGCAACCACTGGCGATCCTCGGCGAGGGCCTTATAATCGGCCCGCATCACCCAAAGCCGGATTACACCATGTCTGCCACCGCTTCAAGCATCAATACCCTGACCGAATTTCTGACCCAGGCAGGAACCCAGTTCCAGCTGTTTGACATGGGCCGCCAGGTGCGCCCGCTGCCAAGCGATCTCTTTGTTCGCATCGAACAGCAGCAGGAGCCCTACCCCTGGCCCCTGCAGCAGCATGCCTGGCTCGGCGTCCACTTCTTCCAGCCTGCCGAATCCCGTCACTACCTCTGGTTCCTCAAGTTTGCCCTCGATGAACGCGGCCTGCTCATCTCAAGCGGCCCCAAACACTTCATGGACCAGGTAGTGGAAACCCTAGGCTACAAGCTGACTGGCGAGCTGGACGAGGAGAAGGCCCAACGGCTGGCCGACAATCCCTATACCTTCCGCCCGGCCGAGGCCAAGATGGCCAGTCTGCATGCCAAGCTGGCCTATCAACTGGAACAGGCACCGTCCGCCTATTACGATGCCCTGCGCCATTATCTGGCGGCGCCCGGTGCCGATGGCTGGCAAACCCTGGGGGTACAGGGCTTCGCCGATCTGGCGGAGCGGCTGCACGATGAGCGCAACCTGGCACTGGTGTGCAAGGCTTTGCCGACCCTGCCGCTGGAGCCCCTCTATGCCCTCTGCCAGAGTCTGGAGAGCGCCCCCCTGCCACCGGCAGTGCAAGGTGCCCTGCTGGAGCGCATCGGCCGGGAGCAGGAGTGCGCAGCCCCCAATCCCGAGACCCTCGCCTATCTGTGCCGGGCGCTGGCCTCCTGCAACGGTAATACTCTGCGCACTAACAAGCTGCTGACCCTGCTGCAAACCCAACCCAGTCCGGCACTGCTGCTTGCCATCGCCGGCCGGCTCTGGCCCGATCTGAAAAATGCCGATCTGCTCAGCCACTATCTGGAGCAGCTGGCCCTGCAACCGACCCAGTTCTTCAATCAGGTTTTTGCCGAACTGGTCACCTTGCCGGCCCTGCGCAATGATATGCTTGCCAGGCTGCGCGACCCAGAGCGCAGCGAGGCACTGGGCAAGGCCATCGGCCGTCTGTTCGCCTCGGCCTGATCCCGCGTTCGCGCACGGACAACGAAAAGGAGACGGGAAGCCCGGCATGGGGATTCCCGTCATCACACGGACAACAAGGAAGCCCCTCCATGGGAGAGATGCTCGGAATCCTGCTGCTGATGGCCATCGGCGGACTCTTCTGGCAGCAGCGGCGACAGGCCGAGCTGGCCTGGCAATATATGCGTCGCTACTGTCAGCACCACGACTTGCAGCTCCTGTCATTGGCCCGTGGCAAGCGCGAGCTGGCCCGCCAACCACTGCGTCTGCTGACCCACTACCAGTTCGAGTTCTCCAGCGACGGCGAAAGCCATTATCAGGGCACTCTCAAGATGCAGGGATTGCACGTGGTCGGCGTCGAACTGCCGCCACACCGCATGCCCTCACTTTGAACCGGGGCATGGCTGCAACAGGGGGAACTGGCTGGCTATAATCTCAAGGTCAAGCAACGGGAGAGACGAGATGGAACCCCTTGTCCACGACCTGCCGGCCCTGTTTGCCCAGTTGGGCATGGCCAACGACGAGCTGAGCCTGCACCGCTTCGTGCATGAGCATCACCTCGACAATGAAACCCTGCTGCCGGAAGCCAGTTTCTGGAACCGCTCCCAGGCCAGCTTTCTACGTGATGCCCTGTGGCACGACTCGGACTGGTGCGAGGCGATCGATCAGCTGGATGTGATGCTGCGCCAGCCCCGCTAGGCAACCTCTTTCCTCACCATTGGGGTTTGGTTAAGATCCCCCATCAATCTCCCATCCCTCCAGAGCACGCTAATGTCCGCCCACGAGATCATCCGTATCGCCAATGAACTGGCCGCCCGGGGCCTGACCCCCACCACCGCCATGATCAAGGCTCGCCTGAGCCAGCCCGTCCCCATGGCCGAGTTGCTCAAAGTGTTGAGCCAGTGGAAACAACAGCCTGCCGAGCCACAACTGGCCACCAGTCAGCCAGAAGAAACGCCGCAACCTGTGGGCGAGCCGACGCTGCAACAGCTGGGCGAACAGCTGAACCGACTCGAACAAAAACTGGATCGACTGACCGAACTGTTGATCCGCCAGGGGCAGAACTGAGTCATGTATATCGTCGAACTCTGTTTTGAATGCTACCGCGACACCTCGCTGGGCGAAGCCGAGCGTGCCATCGTCAACTATCTCGACATGCTGCGCTATCAGGGCCAGATCCTCGGGCGCGAGTTCCCCACCAGCATGCACGAGGGCTATTTCGTCAGCCGGGTCGTATGTCCCGAGCAGGACAGCCTGCACCCGGACAACCAGAGCGAACAGGTCAAGCTGGCGGAGCAGGGGTTGCACCAGGCGGGACTGCTCGCACCCAAGCTCCATCTGCAGGGGGCCGATCTGCTCTCCGACAGCACGGATCCCTGCCCCCGCCCCAGCTGGATGCTGCTCTACACCAGCTTTTTGCACACCTGCTCGCCACTGCGCTGCGGCGATCACTTTGCCCCCATCCCGCTCTACCGCCTGCCCGCCATCGCCAACGGGGATCACAAGCAGATCATCAAGTGGCAGGAGGACTGGGAGGCGTGCGATCAGCTGCAGATGAACGGCTCCATCGCCGAACATGCGGCGCTGCACGAGATTGGCGAAGTCGGCAGTCGCCTCCATCGCCGGGGCAGCGATCTCGGCAAACGGCTGGAGGCCCTGACCGGCATTCCCACCTACTACTACCTCTACCGGGTTGGCGGCCTGAACGCCGCCGAGGAAAAAGCCCGCCCCTGCCCCGGCTGTGGCGGCGAGTGGGCGCTGGCCGAGCCGCTGCACGAGATCTTCGACTTCAAATGTGACCACTGCCGACTGGTCTCCAACCTCTCCTGGGATTTCAAGGATTAAGAGTCGGGCTCAGATAGTCCGGCCTGGGATAGATAAAGAGAAGGGCCTTGCTCCGTGGCAAGGCCCTTCTTTTATATTCACAACTCTTCGACAACTTTATTGCGGCAGGGTCTCCAGCCGCGCAAGAAATACTGCCAGAGAGGGCGCCAGCACCAGCCGGCGACCGGAATCGAGCCACTCCAGCCACACCTGACCGCTCTCGTTATCGAGCGAAATCAGGGTCATCTCGTTGCGGGTTGTCGCGATAAAGATGGAAGGGGTCCGCTTGAGCTTGCGTAGCATCAGCAGATGGCCGATAAGGTTCTCTTTCAGCAGATCGAGATCCGCCTCGTTCCAGGGCAGGATCAGCTCAAGGCGCAGCCCCTTGAAAAGGCAGGGGATGGGGCGACTGAACCAGTGACCAAACAGCGCCAGCGCATCAGGGTGCAGCGTCAGCTCCAGCGCCTCGGCGAGGGCGCTGAAATCGGCAGGTTCGGTGCGCTGATAAGGTCGCCAGGGAATGCGACCATCGACCGGCTCCTGCAACTGGCACGGAGAGCGCCAGCCCGACTCCCAGTCGCACAGGGGCAGACCTCGTCGAGCCTCGCCATCCCGTTGCCAGCGGGCCAAAAAATGCGCCAGGGCAGACAAAACTTGATCCGACATCGAAAATCCCCACAATTGCTGGCAAAGTCCGCTATTGCACCATCAAACATGGCGACAGACAAGGCCGCCTGAACCGGGCCCCTATTGGGCCATCAAGTATGCCTTTCCCTGGGATCACCACACTTCATGAGCAAACACGTGAGCAAACAAGAGAGATACGCGGGGGCCAGCTCCCTCAAGGGCCTCACCCTGGGCCAGCAGTCTGACTACATCAGCCAGTACACTCCCTCCCTGTTGCAGCCGGTTCCGCGCAGCCTGAACCGGGACGACCTGCAACTGGGTGCCGAACTGCCATTTACCGGTTGCGATGTCTGGACCCTTTACGAGCTCTCCTGGCTCAATGCCAAGGGCAAGCCGATGGTCGCGGTGGGCGAGGTGACCATACCGGCCACCAGCGCTAACCTGATTGAATCCAAGTCTTTCAAGCTCTATCTGAACTCCTTCAACCAGACCCGCTGCGACTCCATAGAGGCAGTGCAGGCCATGCTGGTCAAGGATCTCAGCGCCTGTGCGGGAGAAGCCGTCCAGGTCACCCTGTTCCCCCTCGACCGGGCGCCGCACCAGATTGCCACCCTGCCCGGGGAGTGCATCGACGATCAGGATATCGAGATCGATGGTTACGAGTTTGACGCGACCCTGCTGCAGGGGGCCGCAGGCTCAGAGGTGGTGGAAGAGACGCTGCACAGCCACCTGCTCAAATCCAACTGCCTGGTGACCAGCCAACCGGACTGGGGCTCGGTGGTGATCCGCTACAAGGGGCCCAGGGTCGATCGGGAGAAGCTGCTGCGCTACCTCATCTCGTTTCGCCAGCACAACGAGTTCCACGAGCAGTGCATCGAGCGGATCTTCATCGACCTGCAGCACTACTGCCAACCGCAGCAGCTGACCGTCTATGCCCGCTATACTCGCCGCGGCGGGCTGGATATCAATCCGTTCCGCTCCGATTTCGAGGCTGTCCCCGCCAACCTGCGCCTGATCCGTCAGTAACCCCGGCTCGAAGAGGCAAGGAGGAGGGTAACCCGCCCTCCCCTTGCCCGCCTCAAGACAGTAGAGGCGAGGATAAATCCCCTCTCCAGCCCCCGGATCCGCATCACTGCCGCCAGTAAACACTGGACTCAGAGGGGGGGCCTTGGATAACATGCCCTCACCTCTGCGCCGTCCTTAATCCAATGAATCAACTGTTTTTTCTGGCCATGATGATGACCTCCGTGTCCGCTCCGAATCTGGATCTGGACAGGGAGCAGCTCTCCGTCGACCTGCAACAGGCTCAGTCCCTGGTGTTGACCGATCCGGCCAGATGCGTCCAGATCACCTCCGCCTTCCTGACGCGTGCGGCCAACAATCCCCAGCAGATCATCAGCAATCGCCAGGAGTTCGGCTATCGCGAACCGCTCCTGAGCTACAGCAACATGACGCAGAATATCAGTGCCAATTTGCTCAAGGGGAAGTGCCTGCTGCAGCTCGGTCAGTATCAGGCCACCCAGCAGGCGCTCGACACGGCCATCGCGCTGGCGGAAAAAGAGCAGCAACCCGAACTCAAAGCCCATGCGCTCTATCTCAAACTGCGCAGCCTGGAGCGCATGCCGGAGCAGCAGGGTAATCGGCAACCCCTGCTGGAACAGCTGGACGGCCAGCTGGCAGCCCCTATTCTCAAGCAGAGCCAGTTGCAGGTATACAGCCGCCTGCTGCGTACCAGTTACGATATCGAGCAGCGGCAATTTGAAGGGGCCAAGGCCCATCTGGCCGAGGCAAGGACCTGGGCGGCCAAGTCCACCAATCCGCTCGCCAGCGCCTGGGTCAGCGCCATCAGTGGTGATCTCTATCGCGCTCTGCAACAACCCCAGCTGGCGCTCGGTGAATATATCGATGCCCAGCAGCGCGCCAGGAACCTCAACGCCCCCCTCTTCCTCGGTCTCTTGTCGAACCAGATCGTCAAGCTCTATCAGGAGGAGCAGGAGCCCCAGAAGGCGCTGCAATATGCCAATGAGGCGGCCAACTATTTTCACTCCATCGGCAACCGTTCGCTGCTGTGTGACTCCCTCATCGTGCTGGCCCGCCTCAACCGCGATCAAAATGATCTCAACATGGCGCTGGTCTACTTCTTCAATGCGCTGGATCTGCTGGATGAAGGCACCAACCGGGCACAGGCCTCCCTGCTGAAGTACGAGATCGGCAAGACCTACCTGTACAGCGGCAATCTTTCGCTGGCCGGCAACTACCTCAACGCGGCACGTCAGTCCCATGAGCTGAACGATGCCAAGGAGCCGCTGATCGACACCCTGCTGTTGCTGGGGGAGCTCTATCTGAAGAAGCAGGAAGCCGCCATCGCCATCTTGCAGCTGGAAAATGCCAGAACCCTCTCCAGCCAGATTGGTGACACTCGCCGCCAGTACGAGGTGTTTCGCCTGCTCTCCCTCGCATATGAACAAAAGGGTTATCTGCGCCAGGCCCTCGACAGCTACAAGCAGTTCCATCGCCTGGGCGAAGAGGTGCGCCAGCAGGAGCTGGCCCTGGAGCAGGCGGCCATTCGTGACAACTATGTTCAGGTTGAACGGGCTCAGCAAATCAAGGAGCTGGAGCAGCGCTTGAGCAACAGCCAGCACCAGCAGGAGCGCTACCTCTGGTCGAGCATCACCACCAGCCTGCTGCTGGCGCTCTTCATCTACCTCTTCTTCACCCTCTGGCTCAAGCTGCGTACCGCCCGCCTGCAGGTCAAGCGTACCGGTGAGGCCCTGCAGATCGAGCCACGCTCCGGCCTCGCCAACTGGCAGCGCCTGATGAATCGCTGGCCGCGGGAGATGGCCAAACGCCAGCTGAAATCGGAACGCTGGTTCCTGAGTGAAGAGCCCACCAGCGAATTTGACGACAAGCTGCACTACCTGCTGTTCCGGGTCCCTTTCCTGGTCAACGCCCTGGAGCATCACGGCTATCAGGCCAGTCGCGAAATAGAGCAGGCCTTTGGCACCTATGTCGACACCCTGACCCCCCAGGATGGCCGCATCTATGATCTGCGGGAGGGCCATATCCTCTATGTGGTGCCCCAGCGCCACGTCGCCAATCTGCATCAGCTGGCTGGCGACCTGCTGGCGTCCATCGCCGCCTTCCCTTGCGAATATCCGCTGGATCGCCAGATAAGCCTCGGGATAGTGAGTCACCCCTTCCTGCCAAAGGCGGCCACCGCACTGGATCACAACGGGCTGTTCGATCTCTGCTATCTCGCCCTGTCGGGAGCCATTCAGCTCAGTGAAAAATGCCAGGAAAGTGCCTGGCTGGAGCTGGCTGCCATCGATTGCCAGCAGGCGGCATTTTTTAATGGGGATGTGTGGCAATGCGGCTTGATGGCGATTGACAAGGGATTGGTAAAAGTCAATTCTTCTCATGAAAAGCAATGGGTTAATTGGCCCCGACTTGCAAGGACGCAAGAACCAGTTGACCAATAAAAACATAGATAACAGACGAGGCTCGAAGCGAGGTTCGACCACGGTTGCTATCCAACATAAAAAACAAGAATGACAACAGGGCGACCTGATAATGAACGACATCGCTGCCGTAACAGGACAATTGGCCAGACTCAGGGAGTCCCTCCAGCAGAAACAGCTGGAGCTTGACGGTCTTCTCTCTTTCTCCGATGCGGAACGCATCCGCAGCATCCAGTTCATCAACAAACTGATGCTCTCCTGCCGTGGTTTCGATCGGGAACTCGACAACCGGTTTGCCCGCCTGAAGCAAAAACTCGACGGCAATCCATCCTACACCTCGCTGGATGCCGACCTGCTCGCCATCGAAAAACTGCTGCAACAGCACAGCAATGCCCTGGAAGAGTCGATGAACCTGACCCAGGCGGCCATCGAACTCGGTTCCAAGCAGCTCAAAACCATCAAGGGCTTCCCGGAAGAGACCCGCAAATCCCTCAAGGAGTTTCTGGCAAGCCCGGCTGGTTACGGTATCGCCGACCACCAGAAGAAGGTGATCAAGCTGCTCGAATTCTATCAGCAAGCGATCAAAATCCAGTTGCTGCCAAGCCAGCCACTGCTAGTCAAACCTGCTCCCCAGGCGTCAGAGAGCGAAGATCATCATCAGGCACCACATGACTCTTTCGATTTCAAGGATCATGCCCGTATCGCTGACGAGCTGCAGCGCCTCATCACGGAACTCGATTTTGCCGGCGCCATCGGCGAGAGCCTGGGAGATATCCGCCGCCAACTGCTGCTTGGCATAGCCCCTCACCTGCTGGCCGAGACCTGCATGCAGGTGATCGAGCTTATCATCGAGGGCACCCGTGAGGAGCGCAAAGCCTCCCGGGCATTTTTGAGCACCCTCAACGAGAGCCTGTCTGCGGTTCACGTCGGCTTTACCGAATCGCTGGATGAAGGGCGCGCCCTGCAAAACGAGACCAAAGAGACCCGGGAGGCGCTGGTCAGCGAATTGCAGGCCATCGATCACTCCCTGGCCAGCCACCAGACTCTGGAGGCTCTCAAAGAGGCCATCTCCGGCCATATGGGGGCCATCAATCTACTGCTGCAGGAGCGGGAAAACACCGCTGCCCGTGAGCGTCACCTGCTCACCCGCCTCTCCACCATGGAGTCCAAGCTGCGGCTGATGAAGGAGGAGACCGCCGAATACAAGAAGCGGCTCACCATCCAGAAGCACAAGCTGTTCCTCGACAGCCTGACCCAGGTTCACAACCGGGCAGCCCTCGACGAGCGGCTGGAGCAGGAGTACAAGCGCTGGCTGCGCTACCGCACCCCGCTGTGCATGGCGATCATCGACATCGATCACTTCAAGCACATCAATGACAACTACGGCCACATGGCCGGCGACAAGGCGTTGAAGGTGGTCGCCAAGGCCCTGCAGAGCACCCTGCGCGATACCGATTTCATCGCCCGTTTTGGCGGTGAGGAGTTCGTGGTGCTGCTTCCCAACATCAATCCGGACAAGTTCCAGAAGCCGCTGGAGGCCCTGCGCCAGACCATCAAGAGCATCCCGTTCCGGTTTCGTGATGCCAAGGTGGAGATCACCATCTCCATCGGTGCCACCCTGTTCCAGGATGGTGACAACCCCTCGGACGTGTTCGAGCGGGCAGACAAGGCGCTCTATCACTCCAAGAACAATGGCCGGGATCAAGTGACACTTGCCTGAGGCGGCTAAAAAAACGGCAAACGCAACTCATCCCTATTCCCCTTCCCCCTGCCTTGCCACTACTATCGAACTCAGGGGATGCACAAGCATCCCCCTTTTCTCCCCAGGGAAAACACAACGATAACAAGCGAGTGAAAGGGGAATTTATGATTACGCACATCAATCCCGTTGGCAGCATGGACCTGCTGTCACAGCTCGAGGTGGATCGCCTCAAACAGACCGCCTCCAGCGATATTTATCAGCTGTTTCGCAACTGCTCACTGGCGGTACTCAACTCGGGCAGCCATACCGACAGCTCCAAGGAGATACTGGAGCGTTTCAAATCCTTCGATATTCATGTGATCCGGCGCGAGCGCGGGGTCAAACTGGAGCTGTTCAACGCCCCCGAGCACGCCTTCGTCGATGGCGAGATCATCCGCGGCATTCAGGAACACCTCTTCTCCGTACTGCGCGACATCCTCTATGTCTCCAACCAGCTGGAGTCCAACCGCCAGGTCAACCTGACCAACTCCACCCATATATCCAACGTGGTGTTCGCCATCCTGCGCAACGCCAAGGTGATCCAGCCCGGCGCCGATCCCAACCTGATCGTCTGCTGGGGTGGTCACTCCATCAACGAGATCGAGTACCAGTACACCCGGGCCGTGGGCAACGAGCTGGGGCTACGTGAACTCAATATCTGCACCGGCTGTGGCCCGGGTGCCATGGAGGGTCCGATGAAGGGCGCCGCCGTCGGCCACGCCAAACAGCGGGTGCGCAGCGGCCGCTATATCGGCCTGACTGAACCCTCTATCATCGCCGCCGAGCCGCCCAATCCCATCGTCAACGAGCTGGTGATCCTGCCGGACATCGAGAAGCGCCTGGAGGCCTTCGTGCGCCTCGGTCACGGCATCATCATCTTCCCTGGCGGCGTCGGCACGGCGGAGGAACTGCTCTACCTGCTCGGCATCATGATGCACCCGGCCAACGAGCGCCAGCCCATGCCTATCGTGCTGACCGGTCCAAAGGAGAGTGCCGACTACTTCCGCGCCATCGATGACTTCATCAAGGCCACCCTGGGAGAACCAGCCACCAAGCTCTACCGGATCATCGTCGGCGATGCGCCCGAGGTGGCCCGGGTGATGAAGGAGGCGATGCCGAAAATTCGCGAATACCGCAAATCAGTCGGGGATGCCTACTCCTTCAACTGGTCCTTGCGGATTGAGCCCGAGTTCCAGCTGCCGTTCGAGCCGGATCACGCCAGCATGGGGGGCCTGGATCTGCATCGCAACCAGCCCCCCCAGCTGCTGGCAGCCAATCTGAGGCGCGCCTTCTCTGGTATCGTCGCAGGCAACGTCAAGGAAGGGGGTATTCGCGCCATCGAGAAGAAGGGCCCCTTCAAGATCCATGGCGACAAGGAGCTGATGCACCTGATGGACAAGCTGCTGGAGAGCTTCGTCAAACAGCAGCGGATGAAGCTGCCTGGCAGCCAGTATGTGCCCTGTTACGAGATAGTGCGCTGACGGCCAAGCAAGCCTGCTCATAGGCAGCTCAAGATGACAAACGGGGGCGCATCGGCCCCCGTTTTTATCCTCTGCTTGCTGTGCGGACTATGGAAGGGCTGCCATGACTTCCGTCAGTTGTTACAATGTGGCGCCCCGACTGCCAAGAGTGCCCCATGTCAAATCTCAGGCCACACCTGCTCATCATCGACGCCCTCAATCTCATCCGCCGTCTGCATGCGGTGCAAGCCCAGCAGGCCCTGACTCCCGCCCAGGCCCTCGTCGCCACTCGCGCCAACCTCGTCAATACCTGCCGCAAGCTGCTGGCCGCCAGCGAACCCACCCATGTCATCGCCGTGTTCGATGGCGAGGTTCACAGCTGGCGCAAGGAGGTCTACCCGGCCTACAAGGAGGGGCGCACGCCCATGCCGACCGAACTGCGTGAAGGGCTGGGAGAGCTGCAGGATGCATTCTGGGAGTGCGGTGTGGACGCCCTGCTGTCCGAGACCGACGAGGCGGACGATCTGGTTGCAACCCTGGCTTGCGGCATTGCCAGGCGCGGCCATCAGGCCACCATCATCTCCACCGACAAGGGGTTTTGCCAGCTCATCTGCCCGCAGATCCGGATCCGCGACTACTTCAACAAGCGCTGGCTCGATGCCGCCTTCGTCCAGCAGCACTACGGGGTGGCGCCGACCCAACTGGTGGATTTCTGGGCGCTGACCGGGGTGAGCGGCTCCAACATCAAGGGAGTCCCCGGCATAGGCCCCAAGACAGCGACCCAGCTGCTGCAACAATATGGCGATCTGGCTACCCTGCTGACGGCTTGCCAACAGGAAGAGGCCCCCAAGGCCCTGCGCAAGCTACAGCAGCATCAGGAGGAGGCTCTGCTGGCCCAGCGGCTGGTCCGACTGCAACAGGATATTCCACTGGGATTCAACCTGCGGGATATCCGCTATCCGCCACAACCCGAGTGACTGGTGCACACAAATTGCCGGTCGAGGGCGCGAACCATGACACGACTCACCCACCTCGTTGAGGAAATTGAGTAAAATGTAAAGGAATCTGGTTGGTTTGCTGAGTAAATGATATAAAACAGCCCCATCCTCCCCTACTCCCTGGAAGTGGAACCCTCTCATGTCCAAAACAAAAATTACCGTGATCCCCGGCGACGGCATTGGCCCCAGCATCATCGAATCGGCTATCCAGATCCTGAACCACGCCGGCTGTGACTTCGAATACGACTACGCCGATGCAGGCCTGACCGCCCTCGAAAAACATGGCGAACTGCTGCCCCAGGCGACCCTGGATCTCATCGAGAAGAACAAGGTCAGTCTGAAAGGACCGCTCACCACCCCGGTCGGCGGCGGGTTTACCTCCATCAACGTCTCCCTGCGCAAGAAGTTCAACCTCTACGCCAACGTCCGCCCCGTCATCTCCTTCAAGGGCACCAAGAGCCGTTACGACAACATCGATATCATCACGGTCCGTGAAAATACCGAGGGGATGTACTCGGGCGCAGGCCAGAAGCGTAGCGACGACAACCAGAGCGCCGAGGCGATGAGCATAGTGACCCGTGACGGAGCCGAGCGCATCGTCAAGTTCGCCTTCGAACTGGCCCGCCAGGAAGGGCGCAAGAAGGTCACCATCATCCACAAGGCCAATATCCTCAAATCCACCTCAGGGTTGTTCCTGGAAGTGGCTCGCGAGGTTGCGGCACGTTATCCGGACATCCAGAGCGAGGAGATGATCGTCGATGCCGCCTGCATGAATCTGGTGATGTACCCGGAGCGTTTCGATGTGATGGTCACCACCAACCTGTTCGGCGACATCCTGTCGGATCTGTGCGCAGGTCTGGTCGGGGGCCTAGGCATGGCACCTGGTGCCAACATCGGTGATGGCGCCGCCATCTTCGAAGCGGTGCACGGTTCGGCCCCGGATATCGCAGGCAAGAATATCGCCAACCCCACCTCGGTGATCCTCGCCTCCATCCAGATGCTGGAATACCTCGGCATGCAGGATAAAGCAGAGCGTATTCGCGAGGCGGTTCGCGCCACCATCGAATCCGGCGACAGGGTTACCCGGGATCTGGGGGGCAGCGCCTCCACCAGTGAATTCACCCAGGCCATTATCGATCGACTGTAAGCTAATTCATTGATTTTAAAAGGGAGTCTCGGCTCCCTTTTTTATGCTCCAGACAACTTTCCCCTCTTCTTGAGAGCAACTATGTTCAATAGAGAAGAAGAACGGGGAGAGTTTTTCATGAACGGGTATGGGCGCTTTCTGGTTCCGGGTTACCTGCTGATATGGGGCTCAGTCTCTGCCTTCGAGCAAACGTTGCCGACCCAGACCGCCAGATTGCCGCAGCAGGAGAAGCGGACCGCCACCGAGGTGTGGCGCTCCAGCCTGGATACCAATGACCTGCTCAAGGCCCCCAAACCCCTCTCGTTCGGGATCGATGTCGCCACTGACAACTATGGCAACCAGAGAGTCACCTCCTACCCGCAGCTCAACCTGACACCGGAAAAGAGTGTCAGCCTGTCGTTCGAGCGCTACAAACCCAGGGTCAAATTCCAGGCCGGTGGCATGCACACCGCCATCAAGCTAAGAGGGGATGGCGTCAAGATGCAGTTCAATCCGGTCGACAAGACCATTCCGCTGCAGATCGAGCTGAAAGTGACCGACGACGAATCCTCCCTGCGCGTCGACTACCGCTTCTGAACCTGTCGCATTTTTGCAGATAAAAAAAGACCGACGGGCAACCCCGCCGGTCCTGGCATTATTTCCGTATGTTACGGCTGATATTCCGTCTCTATCACGCCTTGGGTTCGAGCTTGGAGACCCAGTACTTGTTGTAGACGTGTACCGTGATCTCTTCGCGATCGTGATAGAGCTGCTTGGCCTGAATGATGAAGCCGCTGTCGATCTCGGCCAGCAGTTCACGCAGCACCTCGATGTTGTGCACCGCCTCGGCGTAGCGCTTCTTCATCGGCAGTTTGAGATTGAACATGGCTTCCTGACAGTCACCCTCGCGAAACCAGTCGGCGATCATGTGGGTGACCCGCGCCGGCTTATCCACCATGTCGCACACCAGCCAGTAGATGTTCTTCTTGCTGGGCCGCCAGACAAAGCCATCATCGCGCACGTGCTTGACCTGGCCGGTATCCATCAGGGATTGGGCCATCATGCCGTTGTCCACCGCGGTCACCATCATGCCGCGACGCACCAGCTGATAGGTCCAGCCACCCGGACAGGCACCCAGATCCACTCCCTTCATGCCGGAGCACAGACGCACGTCCCACTCTTCCCGCGGCACGAACACATAGAATGCCTCTTCCAGCTTGAGGCTGGAGCGGCTTGGCGCATCGGCCGGGAAGCGCAGGCGCGGGATCCCCATGTGGAATGCGGAGTTGTTGAAGGAGTAGGAGTAACCCAACATCACGTGATCATTGGCCAGGAAGAAGGCGTGGAATACGGGGCGGTTCGGCGTCTCCTTCTTGGTCAGGATCTCGTTGCTGCGCAGCGCCTGGCGCAACGGCACGGTGAACTTGCGGCAGAAGGCCGACAGCTCTTTCGCCTCGTTGGTATCGGCGGTTTCCACCCGCAGATCGCCGCAGATGGCGTAGTCACGGGTCGCCTCCAGGATGGGGGTGATGCGATCGGACAGATCCAGATCTTTGAGCTCGCAGGTCACCACCAGCATCTGGCGGATAAAGATGAGCTCGCGAAATGGCAGCTTGCGCGCCAGCAGGTCGGCCTCTTCCTCACCGTAGCATTCGAAGATGATGTAGCCACTGTCGTCCTTGACCCGGGCAAAGCCATAACACTGCATGTTAGTGGCTCGTTCGGTGATCTCTGCCGCCGCCTCTTTCTCAAAACCGGGGCGGCAATACAGCAGCAGATTATTCATTTTTTCCTCCAAGACGACAGCCAGCCCAGATCAGGGCCGCCCATCCCAACATAAAACAGAGGCCACCGGCCGGGGTAATAAGCCCCAACCCCTTGCTGCCAAGCAGCACCATGGCATAAATACTGCCGGAGAATCCCAGGATCCCCAGCACAAAGGCGGTGCCAGCAAAGGTGATCAACTTGCTGCGCACACCGCACCAACCCAGCACCAGCAGGGCCAATGCGTGAAAAAACTGATATTGCACGGCGGTATTGAAGGCCGCCAGGCGCTCGGGCGTAATGCCGGTCGCCGCCAGGCCGTGGGCACCATAGGCGCCCAGCATGGTGGCCGTCAGGCCAAAGCAGCCGGCCAGTACCAGCCAATGTCGATGGGTCTGCATCCCAACTCTCCTTGTGTTCTCGCTCGCCGTCCTCAACCCTGTACCGGGGGGTTGGTGACAAAGCGCCTTATCTCGTTCGCTGCCTGCTGCAGATTTTCCTGTTCACTCACGCCACTCGCCTTGCGCGGCTTGAAGCCATGATCGCCATCGGTCAGCCAATGGACCGATACGGCGGAGGAGAAGGGGAAATCGACCAGTTCGGCACGGCTGCCAAAGGTGTCACGCTCCCCCTGCAGCAGCAGGGTCGGCGTGGTGATCTGCTTGAGCACCTCGCCCCGCCAGCACTCGGGCTTGGCCGGGGGGTGGAAAGGATACCCGAGAATGAGCAATCCTGCAGCATTCATCTCGCCCACAATCTCGGCCGCCATCCGCCCGCCCATGGACTTGCCTGCCAGAAACAGTCTGGGGTGGGCAAACTCCCGCACCATCTGACGCCAGTGCTCGAGCAGCGCCGGCTGACGATCGGGCGGACGACGCTTGCCATCCCGGGCCCGTTTGATCATGTAGGGGAAGTTGAAGCGCACCACCTCGATATCGGGCCCGGCCAGCAGACGGGAGAGCTCGGCGAGAAAGGCGTGTTCCATGCCGGCGCCGGCTCCGTGGGCCAGCAAAATACGAACGGGGGCGTCACTCGCCCCCTCCCGGATCACCTCATGCATCGGCAAGCCTTGCCCGGCGACGGGCCTCTTCCTGTTCCACCAGCTCCAGCATCCAGTCGCGGAAGGCGACTATCTTGCCCTGATCGGACTGTTGCTCCTGGCACACCAGGTAGAAGGCATTCTTGCTCACCAGCACCTGCTCGAACGGGCAGATGAGGCGGCCAGCCTCGATCTCGGGCTGGGCCAGCACGCTGTGGCCAAGGGCCACCCCCTGTCCATGAATGGCCGCCTGGATCACCATGGTGGAGTGGCTGAAGATGGGCCCCTGATTGACGTTGGGGGCATCGATGTCGAGCTGGCGGAACCAGGCCTTCCAGTCCCGTCGCGAGGTGTCGTGCAACAGGGTATGCCGGGTCAAATCGTCCGGCGTGCGCAGCGGTTTGGGGCCGGTCAGCAGCAAGGGAGAGCAGACGGGGATCAGGTATTCGGTATGCAGTTTGTCACAACGCAATCCGGGCCAGTTGCCACGGCCATAGTAGATGGCCACGTCCACGTCATCGGTGAGCGATCCCTCGTCCATGTCGACGGCCTTGATCCGCACGTCGATATCGGGGTGACGCTCGCTGAATTTGACCAGCCTGGGCACCAGCCACTGGATGGCAAAGCTCGGCTGCAGGCTGACGGTGAGCGCCCCTTTGGCACTGCGCGCCAGCAGCTTGTCGGTCGCTTCCGAAATGGAGGCAAAGATATCCTTGATATCGAGAAAATAGCCCTGCCCCTCCTCGGTCAGCAACAAGGAGCGATTCTTGCGGCGGAACAGCTTGATGCCAAGATACTCCTCCAGCGCCTTGATCTGGTGACTGATGGCAGCCTGAGTCACAAACAACTCTTCTGCTGCGCGGGTAAAGCTTAAGTGACGGGCCGCTGCTTCAAACGCCTTGAGGGCATTGAGCGGGGGTAAACGACGAGACATGACACCAGCCGACGATGAGTTTTTCTAATGGGGCGCATTATAATTTGTCGGTTGCGGGTCGACCAGTGAATAAACATAATTCGCCCTGCAATCAGTTGTCATATGGCTCACATTTTCTGCGACATATTGGTTTAATGTGTTTTCCGTGAGCCTTCCGACTGTGATTGTGGTGTTGTGTTTCTTCCTCTGCGGGAAGAGGGGCTAAATCGACGCGATTTAACCCAGTCTGTCATCTGAATGTGTTTGGCGCCTCTTATTGGATGGCGCCTTTTTTCTATACCTTGAACTGCCCCACCAGTTGCTGCTGCTTGTCCGCCAGTGCCGACAGCTCGCGACCGTTTTCGGCGGAAGTGGCCGCCTCACCCCGAATGGTGTGGCTCACATCGCGAATATTGCTGACATTGCGATTGATCTCCTCCGCGACCCGGGTCTGCTCCTGGGCTGCCCTGGCGATCTGTTCATTCATCTGATGGATGGTGGAAACGGACTGGATGATCTGCTCCAGCACCCGTACCGACAGGTCGACCTTGGCGAGCGTCTGATCCGCCTGACCATGGCCCTCGCGGATCGCATTGACCACGGCCCCCGTGCCCGATTGCAGCTCGCTGATCAGGGTCTGGATCTCGACGATGGCGTTCTGGGTGCGGCCCGCCAGATTGCGAACCTCATCGGCCACCACGGCAAAACCCCGCCCCTGTTCACCTGCCCTGGCCGCCTCGATGGCGGCGTTCAGGGCCAACAGATTGGTCTGCTCCGCGATCCCCTGGATGACGATGAGGATGTCATTGATGTTCTCGCTGTTGGCCGAGAGCCGCTCCACCACAGGCTGGGCCTCATTGATGGTCGTCATCAACCGCCCCATGGCGGTCTGGGTATCGGCCACCACATATTTGCCCTCCTGGGCCGCCGTGTCTGTCTCGTTGGCCGCCGTCACCGCGGCGCTGGCATTGCCGGACACCTGCAGCGCCGTCGCACTGAGCTCTTCGAATGCCGTGGCCACCAGATCAATTTCCTGATACTGGGCCTGCATGCCGTTGCTGGTACGCTCGGCCACCTGGGCGGCCCGCTCCGCGCTGGTTCGCGTCCCTTCCACGGTAGCGATGACCTGGCTGATGGTGGATTGCAATTTGTTGAGGAAGCTGTTGAACCACTTGGCCAGCTCGCCGATCTCATCCTCGCGCTGGATCTCGATGCGCTGGGTCAGATCCCCCTCACCGCTGGCAATGTCCTTGAGGCGAGCCACCACGGCACGGATGGGAGCCACTATCTGGCGTGCCATCAGCCAGATACCGGACAGGGCGATGAGGGAGATAAGCACGCCAATCACCACCTGGGTGGCTACACTGCGTCTGCCCTCCTCGGCCAGGTTGCCATGCAGCCGCTTGGCCGACGCCAGCACCACGTTCCTGGGGAGTTCGATATAAATACCCCACTGTTGCGGAGTACCGCGCATGGTGACTGGCACGAAGGTCTGCAACAAGGCACCGTCATCACTCCAGCGGCTCAGCACTTGCCCCTGATCGAGCCACCCTTTCAAATCGGCGGCCAGTGCGGAATATTGCTGACCCAGCGTCTGCCCCATGGTCACGTCAAACTCGTTGGCCCCGGCGACCCGCCCCTCGTGGCTGACCAGCAAGATCTTGCCCTTTCCGCTGTAGAGTTGCTGATCCATGCTGCTCACCAGCTGTTGCAAACTGGTCAGGGGGACATCGACTCCCACCATGCCGAGCAAGGCCCCCTCTTCCTGCAAGGGATAGGTGACCGAGGTCATCAGGATCTGTTGGTCCCCCACCTCATCCAGATAGGGTTCGAGCAGACAGAGCGCCCGGGTGCGGATGCTGCAGCGATACCACTCATTTTCCACCCCTCCGGTCTCGGTGGGACTCTCGTCGGCCAGCACCTCCTCATCCATGACCTCGGAGACTATCTTTCCGTGATCATTGGCCCAATAGCTGGCAAAGCGTCCCTTGTCATTGGCCCCCAGAGCGCTGGAGCCCTGATAGTTGCTATCCTCCCCATCCAGCTGATCCGGCTCGAACACCGCATAGGCACCGAGCAGATTGGCAGAGGAGGCCACGGCATCCCTCAGCTGCTGATTAAGAGCTCCGCGCAGAGCTTCCGAATGGGTAAAGTTCTCGGCCGCATTCCTGCGCTGGAACAGGAGATCTTCGGCCAGCAAGGTGGCCCGGAAGTAGGCTTCGTCGAGGTAACTGGTCACCTTGGCTGCCTGTTCACCCCCTATCGCCGTCATCCAGTGCTCGGCCGACAGCTGGGCCTCCTGCATGGTGGCCTGCAGCACCTGATCCTGCATTTTGTTGGCATTGTAGAGCGAGGAGATAACCAGGACGGCGGCCGTAACCAACAGACAACAACCGGAGATCAGGGTGATCCGACCCTGGACAGAGAGAGCGCGCATGCCAAGTTCCTACTTCACGTCATACCGAGATAAATAGAGTATCGACTTTATAAACAAAAACTTAACTTTTTCAGAGCAAATCCAGCGACAGTTGGTTCACTTCCCCCTCTTTCGGCAGGCCAACCACCAGCCCCAGCAAACGCACCGGCCGCCCTTGAGCCCGTTGCAATCCCTCCTTCAGCAAGACGGCAAAGAGTCCGCGCTGGTAACCCCCCTGGCTGCGGTAGACAGTCGTCTGGTGAAAATCGGAGAACTTGAGCTTGATCCCCTGCCCCATCAACTGATCTGCCGGGCAGACGGCCTCAAAACGTCGCTCCAGTTCGGGGAGCAAGGAGTCCAGTACTGCAAGGCAGCCTTGCTCGTCACACAGATCGCTCGCCAGCGTAGTCTCCACCCCTATGGTCTTGCGTATGCGTTGCGCCTGAACCGGCTGATCATCCCGCCCCCAGATCCGGCCCGCCAGCATCTCGCCCAATTTGCCAAACCGCTCGCACAGATCCTCCACGCTCAAGGCTCTGGCATCTTCACAGCTGTAGAGCCCCTGCGCTTCGAGCCGCTCCGCCGTCTTGCGCCCCACCCCGGGCAGTTTGCCAAGGGGCAGCTGGCGGACAAACTCGGTCACCTCATCGGGGCGGATGACAAACAGGCCGTCGGGCTTGCGCTGCTCCGAGGCAAGCTTGGCCAGGAATTTGTTGGGGGCCACCCCTGCCGAGGCGGTCAACCCCAGTTCGGTGGCGATGGCATGGCGGATCTCCCGGGCCATCAGGGTCGCACTGCCACCACAGCAGGCACTGTGAGTCACATCGAGGTAGGCCTCGTCCAGCGACAAGGGTTCAACCTGATCGGTATAGCGCAGAAAGATGGCCCTCAACTGGCGGGAAATATCCTTGTAGAGCGCCATGCGCCCCGGCAGCAGCACCAGGGGGGGACAGAGCTTTTTCGCCAGCGCCGTCGGCATGGCGGAACGCACGCCGAAACGGCGGGCCACATAGTTGCAGGTGGAGATGACGCCACGGCGATCGGATGCACCGCCGACCGCCAACGGCACGTCACGCAGCGCCGGGTTGTCCCGCATCTCCACCGCCGCATAAAAGCAGTCCATGTCGATATGGATGATCTTGCGCATACCACTGTATAAATAACCAGACATGCGGCTATCTTACCCCAGGGTGAAACAGCGCACTATCCCCGTCATCGGCACAAGATGATAGACTCCAAAGAGACCTTTCATGCACAACAAGGAACGTTCGGGATGAAATATCTATGGCTGGGACTCTGCCTGCTGCCGCTGGCCGTGAGCGCCAAGAACAACCCCACGGCGGAGTGCCGCTGGCTTTATGACAGGATGGCGCATCTCAAACAGGCCATCGAGAAGGGGGATACCTTGGGCACACGGGAGGAACTGGCGCGCTGGCAGGGTGAATTCAACAAGAAACAGTGCGGTCGCTACGACTATTGACCCAAGCTATTCCTATTGCACTCAGATAAAAAAACGGGCTCCCGCCGTGATGGCGGGAGCCCGTTTTGCAGAAAGGCATCATGTCCTGCCTTATGGCAATACCATGGGGGCCGCAACGCGCTCGGCCAGGGCATCATCGTGCAGCACCCGCACCAACTCGAGGGCAAATTCGATGGCACTGCCCGGCCCCTGGCTGGTAATGAGACGGTGAGCTTCATCCCTGACCACCCTGTCCGTTGCCAACTGTGCAGCCGATAAGTGCGACTGGAAGCCGGGATGACAGGTGACCCTGGCCTCCCCCAGCAAGCCGTGATGCTGCAGCACCACCACGGGAGCCGCGCAGATGGCGGCTCGCCAACGGCCGAGAGCGGCCTGCGCTTTCAGCAGCTCGATGGCCAGCGGCGTATCGCGGATCACCTCGCTGCCGGGCAGGCCACCGGGCACTACAATCGCCTCGAAGTCGCGGCTGGCCAGCTCGTCGAGATGGCAATCCGCCACCAGTTGCACTCCGCGAGAGGCCCTGATCTGGCGCTCACCAGCCGGACAGCAGGAGGCGAGCACCACTTCTATACCGGCCCGCACCAGAGTATCGACGATGGCCACGGTTTCAATCTCTTCCGACCCCGGGGCCACCAACACCAGTACGCTCATCCTCGCCTCCTTGCCTTTAGGCTCACGCCACCTGGCTCTTCTCTTTAATCGCCTGATAGAGCCCCTGATTGACCGGCACGGCAATGCCATGCTTTGCCGCGCTGGCCAGCAGGAACCCCGTGATAGCGTCGATCTCGGTCTCCCGCTTCTGTTCCATGTCCTGATGCATGGAAGAGTAATTATCGGCGGTCAACTCCACCACTGTCATCACCCGGCGCAGCAGCTCTTCGGCCGTGGTCTGCATGCCCTCGGCGCACATCACATCGGCTACCTCGACACAAACCTGCTGCAAAGTATCGGCAAAACGAGGCCCCGCCAGTTCGCCGTTTTTCAACTTGTGCAGCGCGGTCAGGGGATTGATGGCACAGTTGATGGCCAGCTTCTGCCACTGACGGGTCCGGATCTGCTCGTCCCAGCCCGCCTGGCCGAGGGCCAGCGCCAGCTCATCGGCCAGCGCGGCATGGGCTCTGGCGGCCTCGTTGACCGGGCCAAGCCAGGTCTCGCCCTTGCCGGTGTGGCGAAACACGAAGTGGCCGCTCTTCATGGCGCCATGGCTGGTAACTCCGGCGATCACCGGATTGTGGGGAAACAGGGCGACGACCTGCTCGGCAATGCCCATGCCATTGTGCAGCAGCACGATGGGCACGCCGGCCGCCAGCTTGCCGATCAACGGTGTCAGTGCCGTAATCACCTGATTGGCTTTGGTCATCACCAACAGGCGCTGGATCTGTCCCGGTTTGCCGACAAATCCGCGCTCGATGGCGAGCAGCTGGGTGTGACCCTCCAGAGAGGTGAAGTCAATGCCCGGGTGCAGGGTTGATTGATGGTGATCCCGCAGCAAGACGCGGGTCGGCTGACCACTTTGGGTGAGCAAGGATGCAAAAACGCCGCCGAGGGCGCCACAGCCCAGCAGGGTCCATTGAGGTGTCGAAGGCTGTCGAGAATTCAGTAATCCGCTTGGCATGATGTGACTCAATCGAGGTAAGGGCTGCAATCCTCTCAACCTGTTACCTGGGATAAGTGAAGATGTCGCTGGCGGACACTAACGGGTCCGACCACTCCTGTGCGCAGGGGATTCTAGCAGAGCGGTCCCATCAAAATCAGCAAATTTGCCCGTTTTCTGGTAGATTTGCCCCCCGATAACGCAACATGAGGAGCCCGGTTATGCCGTCATTCGATATTGTCTCTGAAGTCAAAATGAACGAGGTGTTGAACGCCGTCGACAACGCCAATCGTGAACTGGCCACCCGTTTCGATTTTCGTGGGGTAGAGGCCAGCTTCGAGTTGAACAAGGAAGAGGTGAAACTGGAAGCGGATGCCGATTTCCAGCTCAAGCAGATGGTTGAAATACTGCGCAATGCCCTGCTCAAACGCAATATCGAAACCAGCTCCATGGAAGTGGGTGATTCGGTGCATTCCGGCAAGCGCTTCCACCTGAACGTCAAGTTCAAGCAGGGTATCGATAAGGAAGTGGCCAAGAAGCTGGTCAAGCTGATCAAGGATTCCAAGATCAAGGTTCAAGCCGCCATTCAGGGCGACGAAGTGCGCGTCACCGGCAAGAAGCGTGACGATCTGCAGGAAGTGATGGCCATGGTGCGTGGCGCCGAACTGGGCCAACCGATGCAGTTCCAGAATTTCCGCGACTGATTGGCCCGGGCGCTTTCTCTCTTCGCGCCCATCCAATCGGGCAGAAATAAAAAAACCGGAGCCAAGGCTCCGGTTTTTTGTACCCCAAGTTCGATTAGAACTTGTAGGTAACAGAGAAGTAGTGGCTGAAGCCAGAGCTCTTCCAGGGAGAACCGTTGTAAGAGGTGGAGCCATCTTTGGTGCCGTAGGCATCCATGAAGTATTTCAGGCCATAACCAACGGCATAACGATCGGAGTGCCAGTAGATACCGTGGAAGGTAGCCAGGTTGTCGCTGGTACGATCGGCGCGGTTATGGGTATCCAGATCGAAGGCGTAATCCAGGTAGCCCTGATAGGAGACGAAGCTGCCGTTGCTGAAGGTGTAGAAAGGCTTGAACCAGTTCATGGAGAACTGATAACCGTTCCAGCTGTTCTCTTCTTCTCTGAAGAATTCGTTCTCGTTGGAGTAGCGAGCGTACAGGTTCATACCAACCTTGCCGAACCAGGGAACCATGACGTCTGCACCCAGACCGATCTGGTTTTCCATCTGGCCATCAGCCATGTTGTTCAGGTTGGCGATATACAGCTCTTGTACCGGGCCGAAGGAGAGATCCATGCCAGTCAGGGCATCCAGAGACATGCGCGGAGCAAACTTCATGAACAGGTTCTGGCCGCCGTGCTTGTCGCTGTGTTTGGTGTCGAAAATATCGAAGATATCGACATAGCCATACAGGTCAAAAATACCGGAACGACCGCCGAACTCCATTTCCAGATAGGTATCGTTGTAATCGTCATCAGCGGCAGTGAACGGGCGCTGATCGATGGTGTGCATTACGTTGAACTGCATCCACTTGTAATCGTTCTTGTGGATGTCACCGCTGTAGTCAGCAGCGAACGCCGGAGTGGCAGCAGCGGCCAGCAGGCCGGCAGCGATCAGAGTCTTGGTAAATTTGGCCATTTTATTGGTCTCTTGTGTGTTAGTTGAGGTTTTCCGTAGCCTGCCCACAAGGAGCGAATGGGATTCTAATCAAATAAAATAGGGGGAGAAACAACTTCTGGGGAACTTTCTTTGGAAGTGTGAATCTAATCACCCCCGCTTTAACGCAAACGCTTGCTATTTGTTCGGTATTGAGAACAACGACTCCCCTTTTCTCGCTACCAGCACAATCAACAGCAGCACAGGCAGCCCCAATAAACCGGTTCCCACGAAGAAGACACTGTAGCCGACCTGCTCCACTATCTGGCCGGAAAACCCCGCCATCAGCTTGGGCAGCAGCAACATCACAGAGCTGAACAACGCATATTGCGTCGCCGAAAAGGCGACATTAGTAAGGCTGGAGAGATAGGTCACAAAGGCGGCGGTAGCGATCCCGGCGCTGAGGTTGTCCAGCGAGATGATCAGGGTCAGCAGCTCCAGGTTGTGGCCCACCTGGTTAAGCAGGGCAAACAGCAGGTTGGTGCTGGCAGTCAGCAGCGCCCCCAGGAACAAAATGCGCAGGGTACCGAATCGCATCACCAGCACGCCCCCGAGCGCCGCCCCCACCAACGTCATGATGACGCCAAATACCTTGGTAATGGTGGCAACTTCGGTCTTACTGAACTGCATATCCACATAGAAGCTGTTGGACATCACCCCCATCACCACATCCGCCACCCGATAGCAGGCAATGAGCGCCAGGATCAGCAGCGCCGAGCGACCGTAACGGTGGAAGAAATCGGCAAAGGGGCACCAGATGGCCTCATAGGCCCAGGCCCCCGCACTCGCCAGCGGCAATGGCCACCCCTTTGCCAGCAGGCAGGCCTTGCGATCGGCTTGCTGCTGATCCTGGGTAGCCTGGTCGATCTGAGGTTCATGGCAGAAGAGGGTGGTGATGATGCCAAGAGACATCATGCCCGCCATCAGGAAATAAGTGATCTGCCAGCCGCGATAGTCATAGCCACTGTTGCTGCCAAACCAGGCCGCCAGGGCCAGCGCTCCCGCCCCCGCCATGATCATCGCCAACCGGTACCCCGTCATGTAAGAAGCCGCCATGGCCGCCTGCAACCGCTCCGGCGCAGATTCGATGCGATAGGCATCGATGACGATATCCTGGGTCGCCGAGGCAAAGGCCACCAACAGGGCAAACAGCGCCAGCTGTGCCAATCCGGTCTTGGGATCACAGAGCGCCATGCCAACCAGGGCTCCCGCGATCAGCAACTGGGAGAAGAGCATCCAGCTGCGGCGACGCCCAAGCAGCCTGGAGAGCAGCGGCAACGGCATGCGATCCACCAGGGGGGACCACAGCCACTTGAAGCCATAAGCCAGGGCGACCCAGCTCATATAACCGATGTCGGTCAGGCTGACATCCGCCTCGCGCAACCAGAACGACAGGGTGCCAAAGACCAGCAGCAAGGGCAGACCCGATGAAAAGCCCATGGCAAAGAGGATCAGCACTCTGGCTTCGAGATAGACGGCGAGCGAGTCTCGCCAGCTCGGTTTGCGGATCATGTTCAACTACCTGACGGATCTTGGAAAAGTGGGCCATTTTGGCAGGTTAGGTCCGGATAGCCAAGGCAGGCCCAAACGCCAGACAAACAAAAAGCCCACCCCGGAAGGGGTGAGCCTTGCATCCTGCAACAAGGATTATCGCAGGGCCATCAAGGGTAGATAAGGGTTACTTGCCCGCCTTCTTGTCGGCTCCGCTCTCGGCCAGCAACACCACTTTCTTCAGGATGATGGGGCTGGTCGGCACGTCGTTGGCACGCAGGATAGAGCTGTAGCCAGTCTGCACCTGTGCCAGCTTGTCCAGCACCTCCATTCCCTGTACCACCTGGCCAAACACGGTGTAGCCGGCACCGGCATTGGCGTTGAGGTTGTTGTTGTCCACCAGGTTGAAGTAGAACTGGCGGGTCGCGCTGTCGACCGCCTGGGTGCGGGCCATGGCGATGGAACCGCGCTTGTTGGGCAGGCCGCCACGTGATTCGTTGACCACGGGCTCATAGGTCGGCAGCTGCTGGAACTGCTGGTTATAGCCCCCCCCCTGAACCACGAAGTTCTGGATCACCCGGTGAAACAGGCTGCCATCGTAACTGCCGTCCGCCACATAGCGCAGAAAGTTCTTCACCGTCTGGGGCGCCTGCTTGGGCGCCAGCTCCACCACGATATTGCCGTGGTTGGTCTCCATTCTCACCTGCGGGCCGGCAAATGCCAGCGGAGTGACCAGCATGGCCAGCAACCAGAGTTTTTTCATGATCAGACTCCTGCGCCGCTCGGTTGACCCTTCAGATAGCCACGCAGGGCCTCATCCGCCATGATCTGCTGCAATACGTTGCCCAGTTGCAGGTTCAGAGTGGATTCCAGATCCGCCATGCTCGGCTCGCCCGGTCCCTCTTTGCTGGAGGACATGTTGAACTGTTTGGTCAGACGGTTGCCCTGAAAATCGGCGATCACCTGCAGGCTGACCCGGGATTTGGTGACATAAGTGAAGGTCTTCTCTTCCACATTGACCGCCGCAGTCGAGATAACCAGGGTCAGGTTGGTGGTGCCGCTGTTGCCCACTTCGAGCCCCTGGCTGCGCAGCCCCTCGGCCAGCTTCTCTGCGACCAGCAGATTGAGCGGACGCTCGCTGTTGACCAGCACGGTGGCCTTCTCTTTCTTCTTGATGGAGAAGACATAGGCAGCCTCACGCTTGTCTACCCCTTCCATGGTGATCCGGTTGCCCGAGTAGTATTGCTGGTTGGCCGGCACGATCTGCGGATTGAGCAGCGCCGTCTCGGGCCAATGGGTTGCGCACCCGCCGAGCATCAAGGCGGCCAGCAGCAAGAGTGACTTTTTCATCATGAACTTCCTTTGACGTTAGCGTTTGATGGCTTTCAAAATAACGAATTTGCTGTTTGACGCAACGACTTGTGCGTTGGCAAACAAGCGCTTGAGTTTATTGTGATAATCCAGATGACGGTTGCCTACTATCCAGAGTTCCCCCCCTTTGGGCAACACCCGGTGGGCATCGCAGAACATCTGCCAGGCGATATGATCGGTGATCGCCTGCTGCTGATGGAAGGGCGGGTTGCAGAGGATCCGATCCGCCGCCCCTGTCTCGACGCCATCCAGACAGTTGTTGACCATGAAGCTGGCCCGCGGCAGCGCCTCCGCCAGGTTGTGTTCGACGTTGAGCCGTGCCGACGCCACCGCCATGTAGGACTCGTCGACGAAGGTCACCTCCACCTCGCTGTCCCGTGCCAGCAGCGAGAGTCCCAGCACACCGTTGCCACAGCCCAGATCGATCACCTTGCGCGCGCTATGTATCGGTAGATTGTCCAGCATAAAGCGGGCGCCAATATCCAGACTGGTGCGCGAAAAGACGTTGGCGTGGTTGTGGATGAGCATGTCGGTACCCTCCAGCGGCCAGACGGTGGGGAACGGATTGGCCAGCGCCGGACGTTCTTCTTGCGGTTCGCAGTGGATAAGGCGCGCCTTCTTCCAGGCGAGCGACGTCCGGGTTGCCCCCAGGTATTTCTCGAACAGCTTGAGGGTGGAGGTGTGAATGTCCTTGGCCTTGCCGGCGGCGATGATGCGGGTGGCGGGCGTCACCACCTGACGCAGGGCCAACAGTTGCTGCTCCAGCAGCGCCTGGTATTTGGAAACCTTGATCACCACCAGTGCCGGCGCTTCGGGCAGGGGCGCCAGCGCATCCTGCAGCCGGATGCCGTCGGTATCCAGCCCGTTTTCGATCAGATTGGCCAGCGTGGCCCGCTCGCTGATATAGGAATCGGTGACGCTGACGGGAGCGTAATCGTGCAAAAATGCCGCCAGGGCGCCGAATCCGTCATTCATGATGATCACCGGGCCTGCCTGCTCCAGGGGGGACTCAGCCAGGGTGTTGATCAGATATTCGTCGGCCGCATCCCAGGCTTGCAGGGTTTCCTGGCTCAGGCGCGGGTAGCGATAGAGGGCCAGATGGCAATGGGGAGTGACAAGAAGGGTTTCCATAGGATGAGTCCAACCTCGGCTTGATTCGGGTAACAGGCGCCAGGGGCGACGCAAAGTGGCGCTATTCTAGCGGGGTAGAGGAATTTCACCAGTTCGAGCCGCCATGACAGCGTTCCCGGGCCATATTTCTCTCCATAAGGGGACTTATTCCGCCAGGCAACTGCCGATAGAATGGCCCCACGTTCACTTTCTGGAAGCATCCTGATGACCATGCAACAACACATTGAAGCAAAACTGACCGCAGCCCTCACTCCCAGCCTGCTGGAGGTGATCAACGAGAGCCATATGCATCGTGTTGAGCCCGGCTCCGAGAGCCACTTCAAGGTGGTCATCGTCAGCCCGCAATTTGAAGGTCTGCGTCTCCTGGCCCGTCATCGCCTGATCAATGAAGTGCTGGCCCCCGAGCTGGCCGGCCCGGTACATGCCCTGGCACTGCATACCTACACAGAGAGCGAATGGCAGCAAAAGGGCCAGGCACCGCGCACCCCGAGCTGCGTCGGCAAACCCTGACGCGGCCAGAACAGGAGAGTTCCTGCATCCCTCTGCCATCCCGCCTGCAAGTCATTGGAAATGGGGCGATAAAAAGCCCCATATGAGAACAATTCGCAAACAAAACTGCCGGATTATCTTTTCTAATCAATATTCTCAACAATAAGATTACCCCTATTGGGGTATTTAAATAAAAAAACCTTTAAAACCACGGTTTACGAGGGGTTCACCCCCTTATTCAGGAGAGGTTAATTTTGTGATGGCACAGGGATTTTACCCATTTGTCATGGCAGAAAATGAGTCATAAGTGGTAAACTCAAGCGCTTTTGAGTGACCCCGCATATTGGATGATCGCCAGCGCTGTTTACTGGTTGCAACGGCAATATCGTCACTCGACCACCCGTCGTGATGTATTTCTCGGCGCTAACCAACCTCTCTTCCCGTAACGGTAGTGCAAGTAAGTATGATTACAATCAAAAGAGGACTGGACATCCCCGTGCTGGGTGCGCCAGAGCAAGTAATCTACGATGGCCCCGCCATCACCCGTGTTGCTACACTGGGCGAGGAGTTCGTGGGGATGCGACCTACTATGTTCGTCAAAGTAGGTGATCGCGTCATCAAAGGTCAGGATCTCTTCGAAGACAAGAAGAATCCCGGCGTTAAATTCACAGCTCCTGCCACCGGTGTGGTTTCAGAGATTAACCGTGGTGCCAAACGTGTTCTTCAGTCCGTGGTCATCGACCTCGACGGCTCGGACGAACAGGTAACCTTCGAGCACTTTGCCTCCGCCGAGCTGGCCAAGCTCGAACGCAGCAAGGTGCAGGAGATCCTGCTCGCCTCCGGTCAGTGGACTGCGCTGCGTACCCGTCCGTTCAGCAAGGTTCCCGCCGTTGGCTCCGCCCCGCGCGCCATCTTTGTGACCGCGATGGACACCAACCCGCTGGCAGCCAATCCCGAGCTGATCATCAAGGAACAGTCCCAGGCGTTCCTCGACGGTCTGGCCGTGCTGACTCGCCTGACCGATGGCAACGTCTACGTCTGCAAGGGCGAAGCCAGCCTGCCTCACTCTCCCCTGGCCCAGGTCAAGGAAGAGATCTTCGTCGGTCCTCATCCTGCCGGTCTGCCTGGCACCCATATCCACTTCCTGGATCCGGTCAGCAGCACCAAGGTGCAGTGGCACATCAACTACCAGGACGTGATCGCCTACGGCAAGCTGTTCACCACCGGCCAGATCTTCACCGACAAGGTGATCGCCCTGGCAGGTCCGAACGTGCTCAAGCCGCGTCTGCTGCGTACCCGTCTGGGTGCCTGCATCAGCCAGATTACCAACAACGAGCTGCGTGCCGACGAAAACCGCATCATCTCCGGTTCTCTGCTGAGCGGTGCCAAGGCCGACGGGGTTCACGACTATCTGGGTCGTTACCACAATCAGGTCTGCGCACTGGGTGAAGGTCGCGAGAAAGAGTTCCTGGGCTGGATCAACCCCAGCGCCAACAAGTTCTCCATTACCCGCACCACCCTTTCTCATCTGATGAAGGGCAAGCTGATCAACTTCACCACCACCACCAACGGTAGTGATCGTTCCATGGTGCCTATCGGCAACTATGAGCGGGTGATGCCACTCGACATCCTGCCGACCCTGCTGCTGCGGGACATGATCTCTGGCGATACCGATGGTGCACAAGCACTGGGCTGCCTGGAGCTGGATGAGGAAGATTTGGCCCTCTGTACTTTTGTCTGCCCCGGCAAGACCGAGTACGGCCCTATCTTGCGTGAGTGCCTGACCAAGATTGAACTGGAAGGTTAAGCGATGAGTTTCAAGCAACTTCTTGAAAATATGGAACACCACTTCGAGCCGGGTGGGAAGTACGCCAAGTACTACGCCCTGTTCGAAGCGGCGTATACCCTGTTCTATACCCCGGGTTCCGTAACCCGCAATGCTGCCCACGTTCGTGATGCGCTCGATCTGAAGCGCATGATGATCATGGTGTGGCTGGCCGTGTTCCCGGCCATGTTCTGGGGCATGTACAACGTCGGCAACCAGTCCATTGCCGCGATTGCCCATCTGGGTACCGCCGCCGGTGCCAGCAGCTGGCAATATGCGCTGGCAACCATGCTGGGTGCCTCCCTGGATCCGGCCGTGGCCGGTGTCGGCAGCAAGATGCTGATCGGCGCAGCCCACTTCTTCCCGATCTACATCACCGTCTTCCTGGTCGGTGGTTTCTGGGAAGTGCTGTTCGCCATGGTGCGCAAGCACGAGATCAACGAAGGCTTCTTCGTGACCTCCATCCTGTTCGCCCTGATCGTGCCGCCCGAGCTGCCCCTGTGGCAAGCCGCCCTGGGTATCACCTTCGGTGTGGTGATGGCCAAGGAAGTGTTCGGTGGTACCGGCAAGAACTTCCTGAACCCGGCCCTGGCTGGTCGTGCGTTCCTGTTCTTCGCCTACCCGGGTCAAATCTCCGGCGACGCAGTCTGGGTTGCCGTTGACGGTTTCTCCGGTGCGACCGCCCTGAGCCAGTGGGCCCAAGGTGGCCAGATGGCACTGATCAACAGCGCCACTGGCGAAGCCATCAGCTGGATGGACGCCTTCCTGGGCAACCTGCCGGGTTCCATCGGTGAAGTTTCCACCCTGATGATCCTGCTGGGCGCTGCCATGATCGTGTACATGCGCATCGCCTCCTGGCGCATCATCGCCGGCGTGATGGTCGGTATGATCGCGACTTCCCTGCTGTTCAACGTCATCGGTTCCGACACCAACCCCATGTTCAACATGCCGTGGCACTGGCACCTGGTGCTGGGTGGCTTCGCCTTTGGCATGGCCTTCATGGCGACCGACCCTGTCTCCGCAGCCTTTACCAACAAGGGCAAGTGGTGGTACGGCGCACTGATCGGCGTCATGGTCGTGCTGGTTCGCGTGGTCAACCCCGCGTTCCCGGAAGGCATGATGCTGGCCATTCTGTTTGCGAACCTGTTTGCTCCCTTGTTTGACCATTTCGTCGCTCAGGCAAACATCAAGCGGAGGATTGCTCGTGGCGTTTAATAAAGATTCAACCCTCGGCACCGTCAGCGTGGTGACTGGCCTCTGTCTGGCCTGTTCCATCGTGGTATCCGTTGCCGCCGTTGGCCTGCGTTCTACCCAACAGGAGAACAAGGCACTGGACAAGCAGAGCAACATCCTCGCCGTTGCCGGTGTGGACATCAGCGATGTCGCCAAGCGCGACATGGCCAAGCTGTATGGCGACAAGATCGAAGCCCGCCTGGTGGATCTCTCCACCGGTAACTTTGTTGACGGCGATGCCGACAACTTCGATACCAAGCAGGCTGCCAAGGATCCGGCCAAAAATATCCGTCTGGCTGCGGCCGATGACAAGGCCGGCCTGCGCCAGATTTCCAAGCTGATCCCGGTGTTCTTCGCCAAGGACAGCGAAGGCAAGATCGACAGCATCATCCTGCCCATCTACGGTCAGGGTCTGTGGTCGACCATGTATGCCTTCGTCGCCGTTGCTCCGGATGGCCAGACCATCAAGGGCATCACCTACTATGACCACGGTGAAACCCCGGGTCTGGGTGGCGAAATCGAAAACCCGGCATGGGAAGCCCTGTTCAAGGACAAGAAATTGTTCGATCAGAACGGCATGCCCGCGCTGCGCGTGATCAAGGGCCATGCTCCGGCTGGCTCTGAGCATGAGATTGACGGTCTGTCCGGCGCTACCCTGACCGGTAACGGCGTACAGCACACCTTCGACTTCTGGATGGGTCCCAAGGGCTTCGGTCCTTTCCTGGCCAAGGTTCGTGCAGGAGAAATCAACAATGGCTGACAAGAGCGAAATGAAAAAGTTGCTGTTGACGCCTGTGCTCGGCAACAACCCCATCGCCTTGCAGGTGCTGGGTGTCTGTTCTGCACTGGCGGTTACCAGCCAGATGAAGACAGCGTTTGTAATGACCCTCGCGGTCATGGCGGTCACCGCCTTCTCAAACCTGTTCATCTCCCTGATCCGCAACCAGATCCCCAACAGCGTGCGGATCATTGCCCAGATGGCGATCATCGCCTCACTGGTTATCGTGGTTGACCAGGTGCTCAAGGCGTATGCCTATGAGATCTCCAAGCAGCTGTCGGTATTCGTGGGTCTGATCATCACCAACTGTATCGTAATGGGTCGTGCCGAAGCCTACGCCATGAAGAGTGCCCCGCTGCCCTCCTTCCTGGACGGTATCGGTAACGGTCTGGGCTATGGCGCCATTCTGCTGAGCGTCGCTACCGTGCGTGAACTGCTGGGCTCCGGCACCTGGTTCGGCCTCGAGCTGATGCCGCTGGTGAACAACGGTGGCTGGTATGTACCGAACGGCCTGCTGCTGCTGCCGCCGAGCGCATTCTTCATCATTGGTCTGATCATCTGGGGCGTTCGCACCAAGGATCCCAAGCAGGTGGAGGCAAAGGATTAAGGTATGGAACACTATCTGAGTCTGTTGATTCGTTCGATTTTCATCGAAAACCTGGCACTCTCCTTCTTCCTGGGGATGTGTACCTTCCTGGCGGTGTCCAAGAAGGTCAAGACCTCCATGGGTCTTGGTATTGCCGTTATCGTGGTGCAAACCATCGCCGTACCGGTCAACAACCTGATCTACAACTACGTGTTGAAGGCAGGTGCCCTCTCCCCCGATCTGGACCTGAGCTTCCTGAGCTTCATCACCTTCATCGGTGTGATCGCGGCCCTGGTACAGATCCTGGAGATGGCGCTGGATAAATACTTCCCGGCCCTCTACAACGCGCTCGGCATCTTCTTGCCGCTCATCACCGTGAACTGCGCCATCTTCGGTGGCGTCTCCTTCATGGTGCAGCGTGACTACAACTTCGTCGAGTCTGTGGTCTACGGCGTGGGTTCAGGTGCAGGCTGGATGCTGGCGATCGTTGCGCTGGCAGGTATCCGCGAGAAGATGAAGTACTCCGATGTTCCGGAAGGTCTGCGTGGCCTCGGCATCACCTTCATCACCGCCGGCCTGATGGCGCTGGGCTTCATGTCCTTCTCTGGTATCTCCCTGTAATCGGAAAGGAACGATAGATGGAAATTATTTTGGGTGTGGTCATGTTTACCGTGATCCTGCTGGCACTGGTGGCAGTCATTCTGTTCGCCAAGTCCAAGCTGGTGACCGCGGGCGACGTGACAATCAGCATCAACGGTGACCCGGCCAAGGCTGTGACCAGCCCGGCCGGTGGCAAACTGCTCGGCGTGCTGGCCGGCAGCGGTATCTTCGTCTCCTCCGCCTGTGGTGGTGGTGGCTCCTGCGGCCAGTGCAAGGTGCGGGTGAAGTCCGGTGGCGGCGACATCCTGCCGACCGAACTGGATCACATCAGCAAGGGCGAGGCCCGTCACGGCGAGCGTCTGGCCTGCCAGGTCACCGTTCGCGGCGACATGGACATCGAACTGCCGGAAGAGATCTTCGGCGTGAAGAAGTGGGAATGTACCGTCATCTCCAATGACAACAAGGCCACCTTCATCAAGGAGCTCAAGCTGCAGATCCCGGATGGCGAGAGCGTACCGTTCCGCGCCGGTGGTTATATCCAGATTGAAGCGCCGGCTCACCACGTCCGCTACAAGGACTTCGATATTCCCGAGGAGTATCGTGGTGACTGGGATCGCTTCAAGATCTTCGATCTGGAGTCCAAGGTTGACGAGCCGATCATCCGTGCTTACTCCATGGCCAACTATCCGGAAGAGTTCGGCATCATCATGCTGAACGTGCGGATCGCGACTCCGCCGCCCAGCAACTGGACTGCCCCTCCGGGACAGATGTCCTCCTACATCTTCAGCCTGAAGGCGGGTGACAAGGTGACCATCTCCGGTCCGTTCGGCGAGTTCTTTGCCAAGGACACCGACGCCGAGATGGTGTTCATCGGTGGTGGTGCGGGTATGGCGCCGATGCGCTCCCACATCTTCGACCAGCTGCGTCGCCTGAAGTCCAAGCGCAAGATGAGCTTCTGGTACGGTGCCCGTTCCAAGCGCGAGATGTTCTATGTCGAGGATTTCGACATGCTGGCCGCCGAGAACGAGAACTTCACCTGGAACGTCGCCCTGTCCGATCCGCAACCGGAAGACAACTGGGACGGCTACACCGGCTTCATCCACAACGTGCTCTACGAGAACTATCTCAAGAACCACGAGGCGCCGGAAGATTGCGAGTTCTACATGTGTGGTCCTCCCGTGATGAACGCCGCCGTCATCAACATGCTCAAGGATCTGGGCGTTGAAGACGAAAACATCCTGCTGGATGACTTTGGTGGTTAATCCATGCACAGCGTTGTAAAGACCTGGCTAGCCTTCGGGCTAGCCTTTTTCTTGACTGGGTGCGGTCAGGAAACGGTCCAGAGCAAGCCGGAGATCCATATCACCGGCAGCACCATGGGAACCTACTACTCCATCAAGGTGGCGGATGACGTCATCAGCGATCCGGCCAAGTTGCAGGCCGAAGTGGATGTACTGCTGGAGCGGGTGAACGATCAGATGTCGACCTATCGTCCCGATTCCGAGCTCTCCCGCTTCAACCAGCATCGTGACTCCACACCGGTCGTAGTGTCGCGAGACACCGCTCGAGTCGTCACTGAGGCCATTCACATTGGCCGTGAGAGCCAGGGGGCGCTGGACGTCACCGTTGGCCCCTTGGTCAATCTGTGGGGCTTTGGCCCGGACAAACGGCCGACCAAGGTCCCGAGTGACGAGCTGATCACCCAGACCCGTCAGAAGACCGGGCTTGGCAATCTGCACGTCATCACCTCCGCCGATGCCGATACCCTGCAAAAAGATGTGCCGGATCTTTACGTGGATCTCTCCGCCATCGCCAAGGGGTTTGGCGTCGACAAGGTGGCCGAATACCTGGAGTCCCTGGGGGCCCGCAACTATCTGGTTGAAATCGGCGGCGAGCTGAGGATCAATGGCGTCAACGGCAAGGGCCATCCCTGGCGCGTGGCCATCGAGAAACCCACCGCGGGCACCGGCACGGTACAGGAAGTGATAGTCCCGGGTGACAACGGCGTTGCCACCTCCGGCGATTATCGCAACTATTACGAACTGGATGGCCAGCGTTTCTCCCACACCATAGATCCGCGCTCCGGCAAACCGATCCAGCATCGTCTGGTATCGGTCACCGTGATCCACCCCTCCTGCATGACGGCGGATGGGCTGGCAACCGTATTCATGGTGATGGGGACCGAGAAGAGCTTGGCCTACGCCAACGAACGTGGACTGGCGATCTTCGTGATCACCAAGACCGACAAGGGTTTTGAAGAGGCCTACTCCGACGCCTTCAAGCCCTATCTGGTTAAAAAGTAAGAGGCAGCAACATGCAGATTTTTCTGATCACCTTCGGGGTGTTTCTGGCGGTAGTGGTGGCCATGGCCATCGGCTACATCTTCCAGAAGAAGAGCATCTCCGGCTCCTGCGGTGGCCTGGGCAGCGTGGGCATCGAGAAAGAGTGCGATTGCCCCGAACCCTGTGACAACCGCAAGAAGAAGATGGCCAAGGAAGAGGCCCGTCGCAAGATGCTGGAAGAGAACCGGATCATCTGAGCGCCCGGGCTCCGACGGTAACAAAAAGCGCGCCACTGGCGCGCTTTTTACTGGGGTTTGTCCGGCCACAAGGCTATGGTTTGCGCTCGATATAGAGGAGCACTTCCCCGAGATCAATGCCGAACTTGCTGATCCTGGCCCGATTGAGCAAGCGATCCTCATCCAGCAGATACATCCAGTCATCGAAGCTCACCCGTACCACCTCACCATCCGGCAGCACCAGATCGAGCTGGTAACGCCAGTTGAGGGCAAAACCTTCCGTCTTGCCCACCGCCTCCCCCACCACATCCGATGCGCTGCCGCGCCAGTGGCCATCCGTCCCCTTGCGTAGATACCAGGTGCGAGTCTGCTGGCGGCCATCGTCAAAATGGAACTGCTCGAACAGCTCTCCCTTGCCCTCCTGCCAGCGCCCCTCCATCTCGACCCGAAAGCGACTGGTCACTTCGCCGCTGCGATCGGTGACCAGGCCATGGGCTACCAGCTTGCCACTGAAGAAACGGGCGAGATCCCACTCGGGCCCCTGGCCACGGTAGTCATTGAGGTTGGCACCACATCCGGTCAGCAGCATGAGTGGCAACAAAGCGAGAAGACGATATAGACGGTAGCAAGACATAAAGAGCTCCGGCATCAGGGTTGGCCGCGCAGGCGGCGGGTAAGGGCTGGCTCCCGGCTGTTGTCCGCCAGCCAGATCGCCAGAAAGGCGGCGGAAAACTGCGGCTCGGCGAGAGAGCCGAGGAGCTGCTCCTGCCACCAGAAGTGGCCGGTTCCTGCCTTGTCGACATAGAAGGTCAGCCTGTCGCCAGCTGCTACATCCGGCCAGAGGGTCGCAAGTTGCCCGAGCCAGCGCTGGCGATCGGCATCACTGCCAAGACCGAGCCGCAGCCACTCTTCGGCGGTGGCGCTGAGCAGATCCTCACGTTCGATGGCTCTGGCATAGGTCAGGGTCAGTGCCTGCGGATAATGGCTCGGCTGATAGCGACCACTCTCGCTGTAGAGGGTGGCGTCATAGAGCTTGAACCAGAGCCAGTTCATCTCCCCCTGGCCGACCGGACGCAACTGTTGCCAAGGGACGGCAGAAGCCTGCGCGGCAGTCGCCAGGTGCAGACTCAGCGCCACTACCAGCAGGCTAGTTCCACCCCATGTGCCAATGGCCGGGATCTTCCAGTTCATGCCAATCCATCTCCTGTTCCTGCAGGGTATTGATATCCTGCATCACTACCTGCATCAGCCGCCCCTGTGCATCCCGCTGGCAGGCCACCACCAGATAGAAGCGATCAGTCAGCTCGTGCTGGCTCTCTTTGGTCCACTTGGAAAACAACAAAGTGTCGGTCGAAAAGGTGTTCATCTTGACTCACCCTCCAGCTTGACCATTACCCACAGTAGTAGGGGTAACCACCACATCCAGATCACGGCCAACAAGGCCGCACTGATCCCGATGCCCCAGGGTAAGTGTACTGCTCCCATCTCGGCTCCCGCCACATAGGAGGCCGTCCCCCCAAGCATGCCAAACAGCCCCTGTTGCCAACGGGGTAATCGCAGTAGCCAGCGCATGCCATGGGCCAGCGTCAGGGCAAATCCGACCCAGAGCAGCGCCAGCCAGAGCGGAAAACCGGCCTTGAAATCGAACAGCCCGAGCCGCCAGAGCAGCAGATCGAGCAGGCTACCTACAAGGGCCATGGGCAGGAGTCGCAGATCCCTTTTGCGGCTTGGCGAGCAGAGAAAATGAAGCAGCAGCATCGTAAGCAAGGGACCCGGCAGCTGCCACTTCACCGCCAGCAACCAGTAGAGGTTGAACCCCAGCAGTTGGGCCCACCGCCACATGGTCAGTGACCGCTTACCGGCAAGTCTCCCGACCAACCGAGCGGCCCGGGTTTGGCCGCCTCCAGTTGTACCAGGCTGATGGTGCGTTCCCAGAATCCCCCCTCGCAGTAGGCGAAATAGAAGTGCCACAGCCGGATGAAATCCTGGCTGTAGCCGAGCGCAGGCAGCTCGGGTGCCAGCGCCAGAAAGCGCTGGCACCAGTGGGCCAGTGTGCGAGCGTAGTGATGGCCGTGATCGTGCAGCCGCACCAGCTGCATGTCGGTTTCGCGGGCCAGCAATCCCGCCATCTGGGAGACGCTCGGCAGGCAGCCACCGGGGAAGATATAGCGCTGGATGAAGTCGACCCCGCGCAGGTACTGGGCATGGCGCTGATCGGCGATAGTGATGGCCTGAATAAGCAGGCGCCCACCGGGTTTGAGCAGGCGCGACAGCTGGCGAAAGTAGTCCGGCAGAAAGGCGTGACCCACCGCTTCGATCATCTCGATGGAGACCAGCTTGTCGAACCGCCCCTCCAGCTTGCGGTAATCCTCCAGCAGCAAGGTGATGCGATCCCCGAGCCCCTCCCGCCCGATCCACTCTTTTGCGTAGTCGTGCTGGGCCTGGGAGATGGTGGTGGTAGTCACCCGGCAGCCGTAGTGGCGAGCAGCAAAGACGGCCAGCCCACCCCAGCCGGTCCCGATCTCCAGCAGATGATCGTCCGGGCCGAGCTCGAGCCGCTCGCAGATGGTACGCAGCTTGGCCTGCTGCCCCTCTTCCAGGGTGGCCTCTGCCCCCGGATAGATGGCGCTCGAATACTGCATATGGCTGTCGAGAAAACCCTGATAAAGAGCGTTGCCGAGATCGTAGTGGGCGGCGATGTTGGCGCGCGACCCGGTCAGGGTATTGCGACTCCGCCAGTGGCGCACCTTGTTGAAAGGGAAGCTGAGCCAGCCCAGGCGCCGCTCCAGACTGTCGAGCAGAGTCAGGTTGCGGGCCAGCAGCCGCACCAGCGCCACCGGATCCGGGCTGGTCCATAGCCCTTCTACCCAGGTTTCACCGGCAGCGATGCTGCCCCCCAGCAGCAAGCGGCGATAGAAGGCCGGATCCAGCACCACCAGCTCGGCATGCAAATCACTGGTTGCATCACCAAAGCTGTGACGCTCGCGGCCATCTCGCAGCAGCAGTTGGCCTTGGTCGAGCCGCCCCAGCAAATTGAGCAACAGTTGCCTGGCCCCCTTGTCGATGAAAGAGGCAGAAACAGAAGATTGCACTAGTTCCATTAGCGAGTCTCCGGATGGGTGAAGATGGGGGTTCGTTTGATAAAAAGACGCAGGGCCTGCCAGTAGATACCGAGCAGCACCCTCATGGTCATCCAGGGCCAGCGGACCAGCAGCGCCGCCAGCCCCTGGCGCGACAGCGGCTCCCGCCTTAGCGTCAAGGTAGCGTCAAACAGCTTGGCCTCCCCAGATACGGGATGACTCTCGATATGGATCAGCGTCTCCTGCGCGGGCGGGCGGATGCGCCAGTGGTAGCGCATAGCCAGCTCCATGAAGGGGGAGACGTGAAAATCCTTGTCGTGGGGAGCCAGCGCCGCCAGATCCAGCAGATAGTAGTGGCGCTCGTTCCAGGGGGTGTTGGAGACCTCGGCCAGCAAATAGCGCGTCTCCCCCTGCCGATCGCAGAAGTAGAAGTTGACCGGGCTGAAGTAAAACCCCAGGCAACGTACGTTGCCGAGCAGCAACACCCGCCCCTCCGGGTCGGCATCGCCGCCCAGCTCGGCCACCTTGTCCCACACCGCCTGTTTGAGCGGGCCCGCGCTCCCCCGCAGGTAGTCATGACGACGAAAGGAGAGCAGCCCGGCCCGCTCCACCGCGAACCATCTTCCCTGATCGAGGCCCGGTAGTTCATCGAGATCCAGTCCCAGCATGAAGAGGTGGTACGAAAAAGCGTGAGCCCTCGGCGCGAAGCGGCGGTGGCGCACCGAGCCCCGCCAGATGGCGCTGATCCCGCCGCTCACTGTCGCGGTTGCGCCTTTCATCGCTCGGCCCCGAAGCGCCGGGCTACATCCAGGGCGCTGCGCACCCCATCCTCGTGAAAGCCGTTGTACCAGTAGGCACCGCAGAAGTGAGTGTGCCGCTGGCCGCAGATCTCTGGTCGCCGCTGCTGGGCGGCGATGGCGCTCTGATTGAACACCGGATGGTGATAGACGAAGCGGCGCAATACCTTGCTCTCGTCTACTCGACCTGCGGGATTGAGGCTGACGCAGAAGGGCTCGGGTGAACTCACCCCCTGCAGGATATTCATGTTGTAACTCACCAGTGGCCGTGCGCCGTCATCATCACCGAGCTGATAATTCCAGCTGGCCCACGCCTTGCGGCGCACCGGCAGGCAAGTTGCGTCGGTGTGGAGCCAGACATCATTGGCCTGATAGGGCATGGCGCCGAGGATGGTCCGCTCCCGCTCGCTCGCATCCGCCAGCAGGGCCAGCGTCTGGTCGCTGTGGCAAGCGAGTATCACCTCGTCAAACTGCTCCTCGCCATCATGGCTCTGGACAATGACTCCATTCGTCACTCGCCGGATCCCCGCTACCGGGCAAGCCAGCCGGATCTGCGACTGCCATCCCGCCGTGAGCGGCCCTATGTATTCGCGCGAGCCACCGGGAATGACGTACCACTGGGGCCGGTTTGCCACCTCCAGCAGGCCGTGATGGGCAAAAAATCGCAGGAAGAAGCCAAGGGGGAAGCCCCGCATATCGGCCAGGGTAGATGACCAGATGGCCGCCCCCATCGGCAGTATGTAGTGACGGGCGAAGTAGTCGCTAAACTCCCCCGCCTGCAGGAAATCCCCCAGGGTCAGTTCGGAGCCAACATCGAGGGCCTGGTGATCCACCAGCCAGGCGCGAGCCTCCCGGTTGAAGCGCAGGATCTCGGCAACAAAGCCGTAAAACCGCGGGCTCAGCAGGTTGCTGCGCTGGGCGAACAGGGTATCGAGGTTGTGACCGTTGTACTCAAGCCCCTCCGGGCTTTTCACCGAGAAGCTCATCTCGGCCGGTTGCCGTGCCACCCCGATCCGTTCAAGCAATTTGAGGAAGTTGGGGTAGGTGCGATCGTTGAACACGATAAAGCCGGTATCGATGGCGTAACGTCGCCCGCCCTGCTCCACGTCGACGGTGGCGGTGTGGCCCCCCAGGGTCGGCGCCGCCTCGAACAGGGTGATGTCGTGCTGTTTGTGGAGCAAAAAACCGGCGGTCAGCCCTGAAATCCCCGAACCGACGATGGCTATCTTTCTCTTCATGAGTGGCGTCCTTTCGACACAAGCGAGCTGCCAAGACGCAGCCAGAGTCCCACCGGCAGCGCACCAAGCAGGCGCAGCAGCCAGATGAAACGACGGGGAAAGTGGATCTGATGGTGACCGGCGGTAAGCCCGTCCATGATGGCGCGGGACGCCTCTTCCACAGGCACCAGGCAAGGCATGGGAAAATCATTCTTTGCGGTGAGCGGCGTTTCCACAAAGCCGGGGCGGATCAGGGTAACCCCGATCCCTCTGCCGGCCAGATCGAGGCGCAGGGTATCAGCCAGATAGTCGAGGGCCGCCTTGGAGGCGCCATAGGCCTCGGCCCTTGGCAGCGGCAGCCAGCTCACCGCCGAGCTGACGATGGCAAGACGGGCCCCCACCCCCAGCAATGGCAGGAAGGCGGCCAGCGCATGACCGGTGGCGATGAGATTGATCTCGATGACCCGGGCAAACAGGGCGCCGTCAAACCCCTCGGCCAACTCCATATATTCGCAATGACCGGCATTGAGGATCAGCAGATCCAGCGCAGGCAGAGTGCCCGCCACTGCGTTCATGGCCGCTGGATTTCGGGTATCAAACTGCAAGGGGGTGATACCCTCACTCTCCAGCCCCCGCAGCCGCTCCTCATCGCGACCACAGCCCCACACCTGCCAGCCTGAGCGCCGGTAATCGAGGGCCAGCTGGCGACCGATGCCGGAGGTGGCACCTGTGATCAGCATCCGGCCGCTCATGCCCCCAACCTCCCCTTGATGGTCCGCACCAGCGGGCCGAGCAACGGCAATTGCTCATAGAGCATGGCGCCGAGGTCAAAATAGTCCCGGTGCAGGCAGACCTTGCCCTCCTCGTCTAATTCGAGGCGGGTCGCCCCCTCCACTGTCACTGGCTTGCCACCACGAAGCCTCGGGTGGGAGAAGGTCATGGTCCAGCCGAGCCAGGCTTGTCGCCCCTGTTGCTGCTGACTGGTAATGACAAAACGACAATAGGCGAGGCGCTGATAGAGGGCGGCAAAATAGTCGCTGAGCGCCGCCAGACCCTCGATGCGGTGAGCGGGATCGATAAAGATCACCTCGTCGGCATAGACTTCGGACAATCGGTGCAACTGCTGTCTGTCCAGCTGCTGATAGAAGGCGACGAAGCGGGCCAGCGGCTCATCCATGTTATTTCTCCAGGAAGCGAAACATTTCGATGGCTCTCACCCGGGCGACGGCGTGATCCACCATGGGGGCCGGATAATCCTGCCGCCCCTTGAGCCGCAGCCAGTCGTGAGGCTGGTGCAGATAGGCAGCTGGCACATCGGCCAGTTCAGTGACCCAGGTACGAATGAACTCCCCTTGTGGATCAAATCTTTGTCCCTGGGTGGTGGGGTTGAATACCCGAAAGTATGGGGCCGCATCGGCACCTGTGCCCGCCGCCCACTGCCAGCCGCCGTTGTTGGCCGCCAGATCGCCGTCTATCAGCTTGCTCATGAAGTAGTCCTCCCCGAGCCGCCAATGAATGTGCAGATCCTTGGTGAGGAAGCTCGCCACTATCATCCGCAGCCGGTTGTGCATCCAGCCGGTGGCATTGAGGCAACGCATGGCTGCATCGACAATGGGGTAGCCGGTACGTCCCTCGCACCAGGCGGCAAAGGCATCCGGGTCCCAGCTCCACGGCAGGGCCGCCGTCTCCGCCTTGAAGGGGCGATTCATGGAGAGGCTTGGGATCAGCACCAGCAGGTGGCGATAGAACTCGCGCCAGATGAGCTCGTTGAGCCAGACAAATCCGGGCTGCGCCTTCGACTGGGGTCGATAGCCGAGGCGCTGTTGCAGCGCTCCTACACACTGGCGCGGACTGATGATGCCGGCCGCCAGATAGGGGGAGAGCACAGAGGTGCCCGCCAGGGCCGGAAAGTCCCGGGTCTCGCCATAGTCGAGCACAGCCTCATCGAGGAAGGTGTTCAGACGGCGCTGCGCCTCGGCCTCCCCTACCGGCCAGCGAGGATCCGGTGTCAGCTCACCAAAGGCGACATCGACAAATTCCCGCTCGGCCAGCGGCTGCCACGGCAGTGATGCACCACGCGGCTCGGGAGCGCGGTGAATGACAAAGCCATCTTCCTCGAGGGCCTTGAGCCAGGCGCGGCTGAAGGGGGTATAGACCTTGAACATCTCCCCCGAACCGGTCAGCACCCGCCCGGGCGGCAGCACGCAGCAGCCGTTGAACCAGTGGCAAGCAATCCCCTGCTCCGCCAGCACGGCACTGACGGCCCGATCCCGACGCTGCTCGTCGATCTCGATGGCCTGATTGGCGTAGAGCCGGGTCACCCCCAGCTCGCGACTTAAGTCAGCCAACGCCGCCGGCACTTCGGCAAAAGTCTCGACCCGCAGCAAATGGAGCGGGATGCCGAGCGCCGCCAGCTCGCGGCCCAGCTCATCGACCTGCACCAGGATGAAACGCTGGCGAACGGGGGCCAGCTTGTGTGCTTGCCACTGGGTCGGCGAGAGAATAAACAACGCCGCGACCGGTTCCTCGCCGGCACAGGCATGACGCAAAGCCGGGTTGTCGGCAAGGCGCAAGTCGTTGCGAAACCAGACCAGCTTCATGACTTTTGCCTCCCGCACCCGCTGGCGCCACCCGCAGCAAGGGTGTCAGCCATCGCCTCGGCAAGACTCGCCTGCCAGCCGTGGGCTTGCAGCCAATCCGCGTCATAGAGGCGTCCCAGCGCCCCAAAGAATCGGGTATCCTCGGGCCAACCGGCGGCCAGCTCCTGCTTGCCAAGCCCGACCCCCAACAGCACCAACCAGGGGGTAACGGCACGCCCCTCCAGCAGACTGGCATGGCGCGGCTCCACCGCCCCCAGCAATTGCACCTCGTAACCCAGGCCAATCAGCTCATAGGCGGCCCAGACCAGATCGAGAGGCCCGACCTGCCCCCAGCTCGCCAGAGTAACGGGAACGCCCTTCTCCTGTTCGATCAGGTGGCGGGCAAAACGGGTATGCAGCCAACCCAGCCACACCTGTTGCAACAGTTCGCCATCGGGCCGCTCGCGCCAAAGGCCAAGCAGCCGCTCCACCAGCGGTTGCAGCACCCGGCTGCGCACCAGCTCGAAGGGATAACTCGCCAGCAGATCATTGAGCTGCGCCTCCGCCTTGCGCTGGTTGAAGGCGAGCAGTGCCTGACTGAACTGCTCCAGAGTCTGCTGCCAGTGATCACTCACCGGCTGGGATTGGGGCTCGCTCAACAGTCCCTTGACCTGCCCTATGCTCACCCCCCGCTCCAGCCAACTCAGGATCTCGCCAATCTGGCGGATATCCTGCTCGCTGTAGAGGCGGTGCCCCTTCTCGGTGCGGGCCGGCTGTACCAGACCGTAACGACGCTGCCAGGCACGCAGGGTGACGGCATTGACGCCAGTGAGGCGGGAAACCTCACGGATGGGGTAGATCCCCTCATCAGACAAAGGAGAAGCGGCTTGCGGTAAATCAGACATAACAACGTCCATCAAAGGTTGGGAGAGAGGCCCCGGCCAGCTGCCGGGACCTTCACACGGCATTCATAGCCCGTAACGCAGCTTGAGCGTATCGGGATGAGGATTGAGGTAAACCTGCTCGGCAAGATACGGATTGGGATACTCCCGCAGGTAGTGGCGGATCAGGGTCAGTGGCACCAGCAGCGGAAAAATACCGGTGCGGTACTTGTCGATGGTGTCGCAAAGCTCCTGCTTCTGGGCCGGGGTCAGCACCCGCTTGAAGTAGCCTTGCAGGTGCATCAGCACATTGGTGTGGCTACGCCGGTTTGCCCGCAAGGTCAGCGCCGCCATCAGCCCCTTGATGTAGCGCTCTGCCACCTCTTCCAGATTGGCCTTGCCCAGATTGCCGAGCATCTGCCCGAGGGCGCGGTAGTGAGTGGTGGCGTGAGAGAGCACCAGATACTTGTAGCGGGAGTGAAAGCGGATGAGGGCGGCGGCGCTGAGCCCGCGCGCGCAGAGCTGTTGCCAGTCGTGATAGGCAAACACCCGCAGCACGAAGTTCTCCCGCAGGATGGAGTCGCACAACCGGCCATCCTCCTCCACTGGCAGCAGGGGGTTGGCCTCCATCAATGCCTTGGCAAACAGGCCGACCCCCTCCTTGGCACTCCCCTCGTTGTTGGCGCCATAAATTCTGACCCGTTCCATGCCGCAGCTGGGAGATTTGGCACAGAGGATATAACCGGAGATGAAGTCGAGCTGGCGCGCCTTCTGCTCGCTGAAAGCAATTAATTTCTCCGTGACATCGAAGCTGCCGTTGCTCGCCTCGGCGCGTACCTCGCCATGACGCTTGACCAGCCGGATGGCGGCGCGAGGGGCGCCCAGGCCGATGGCCATCTCGGGGCAGACGGGGTGATAGTCAAAGTGAGCCCCAAGATCCCGTTCACAGAAACTGGAGCGCTTGTGGCCCCCGTCAAACCGCACCTCCTGTCCCAGCAGGCAGGCACTGATCCCGACCTTAATCTTGTACATGATGACACCCCTTGTATAACCCTTGATTCAGTTATAGCAGTTATACAAAAAAAAGGAAGTTGTACAACTACTGCAAACCGATACGGCACAGGGACAAGCAAGGGAGCATCATCAGACAAAAAAAAGCCCATGGCCATCGCCATGGGCAAACATCAAAGACACTACGGAGTTCATCGCATCAGAAGCTGTACTTCACACCCAGGCTGGAGATGGAACCTTTTTGCAGATCCCAGTTGCGGTAGGTGTAATCGGCAGTCAGAGCCCAGTTCTGGCTGAACTTGTAGGCACCGCCCACCTTGAAGTCGTGCATGTCATCGGTCATGTTGGCGTAACGATAGGCGGTGGAGAGCTCCACATTGCCGATGTCGTAACGCAGACCCACTTCCCCATACAGGCTGCCGCTATCCTTGCGAGCAACCGCATCCCATCCATTGACATCATGGGCCAGCTCTCGCTCCAGGCGGTAGCCGGTCAGACCTGTCTCTCCATAGAGGTTGAGGCCGCTGCTCAAGGGGGTGAACACACCGACACCGACGCTGGAGATGGACATGCTGTCGTTGCCATTGTTGCGGGAGGTATATTCGGTGCCGGCACGGCCGTAGAAGTTGGAGCCGAAGCTCTTGGAGAGATCCAGGCTCATGCCGCCAAAATCACGGGTTCCCTTGCTATCGTTGCTGGATTTGCCGTTGAGATAGTCAGACTTGGTGTGTGCCCAGGTCGCCGACCCTTTGGCGTAGCTGAACGCATCCTGTGCCAGTGCGGAGGTAGAGGCGAAGCCGGCCAGGACCAGAAGAGAGATTGCAGTTTTGTTCATGTGATTGACTCCATGGGTAAGCTCGTCAGAGCTGGTATGGAGTCATTGTGCAAACAGGCGGCGGCAATGCCGAGCGGCAAGCTGTTGCCAAACCATGTCAGATGTAAGCAGATATTGCAGGTGATGACGGCGGCAACATCTGCCCTGACCCGGACCAACTGAGCCGGGTCAGGAGATCAGGGGATCAGCGGAAAACCACCTCGTCGATTTCGATCCGCACCAGGGGTTCTCCCGTCAGCCCGGCCGGACGCGACATCTCGAGACCACGTGCCGGACGTACCTGCCCCTTGCGCAGATAGGTCTCCGGCAGACGGTTCTCGGCGACCCAGAAACGCGCCTCCTGACGCTGCAGCTGTACCCCGTCGGCACTGAACAGCGTCACCCAGCCGCGCACCCCGACCACATTGCGGGTGCCGGTGTTGCTGATCTGAAAGCTCAGCGCCATGGGATCCGTGCCCTCAACCTTGTCCAGCTTGACCATGATGCCATCGCGGACCGCCTGGGAGAGCAGCTCGGGATGGGCCTTGGCCTGCTCGGTCAGCACGGGAGCCGCCACCGCAACCACAGCGCCGGATTTCGCAACCGCCTCGCTCCCCTTGACGGGCTCAGCCTGCTTGACCACCAGATACTCCCAGGTGAAGTCATCATTGAGCTGGATCTGGCGCCCATCGGGCAGGGTCACCTGAGAGAGAGGAGCCGCCTGTGCCAGCACAGGAGTGAGGCACAGGGCAACCAGCAGACGGGACAAAGATTTCATAGGGTCGGGACTCGATATCATTGAAAGGGCGACAGTATAAACACTCCTGTCACGCCTTGCCTATGACGGGGCTCACGTTCTCCGGGCAAGCTGGCGACGCCCTCGCCGGACTAAATCGCCAGCTCGTGGCGTTCGTGAGGCACCATATCCAGGGTGACCAGATCGAACAGGGTTCCCCTGAGGGCCTGCAGAATGTCCGGCTGCATGTCGAATGCCCGGGCCCGCTGATGCTCGGGCAGACGTACCCTGGCCAGGGTTGGCCCACTGTTGCAGGTGAGTTCACGGCCATCGCAGAGGATATGAAAGAAGACCTGGGCCTCGTCGAACCCCATATCGGCCAGTATCTGCTCCGCCTGATCGACCATGCGCAAATGGTGCGGCTGCAACTGGCGGGGGTGGGCAAAACGGTGGCTAAGGCAGCCATTGCCTCCCTTGCCCAGAGCATCCAATTGGCGTTTGTTAAAGCCGTAGCGCACGTCTCTTTTGGTAAAACCATGATCGGCCATCAGCCAGATGGTGTCTTCCGGGATGGAGCCGAACATCTCTATGTACCCGGCCCGCTCCTCCGCAGTCCCCGGCAGCAGGAATGGCAGTGTCGCCCACTCTGGATGGGTAGCCCTGTGTTCACAAAGACGGCGAACGGGATCGATGATCTCGTCCAGTTGCGACAACTGATCGCAGAAGATCATCTCATCTGTCTTGACGATCCAGTGGTCTATGCCATAACGCCGGCAATAGCGGATGGCACGGGATACTTCGCTGCGGCTGCGGGTGGGGGTATCCATGATCATGGCCCGGATCCGGACGCCACTGGCCCGGCACAAATCGATGCAGTAACAGGATTCCAACCGGCCTGAAAAGGAGATAACCAGATCATCATAGGCTGACAACTGATCGATCAACTGCTGTTCCCTGGCCTGAAACGCCTGATCGTATCCTTGATTCAGCACAACAACATTGGCATCCATTAAAACAGCTCCGGATGGTAAAAAGGTGGATTATTGTGCTGACAATTAGCTGAATAGACCCTTAAAGAGTCCGGTTAAATTCAAAACTTTATGACGATCTCCTGCGATTGGAGCACCATATCCTCTCCATGGGTGTCATAAATCCGCAATCTGGCCTGATGTACCTGATGGGCTCGCAAGAAGCCCTCTGCCTGCTCAAGGGAAGTGAAAGTCAGGGAGCCCCCCTCGCTGTCGGTCAGGCACTGGCACTCCCCTTCCGCCTCGACGCACAGCTGGTAGCCACTGCCATCCCGACAGGCGATGATCAGCGTCGCCTGCGGGTAGTGACTCAACCAGTTGCGAAACCGGCCATGCTCCATAAGGCTCCCAAAAGGGGGTTACCCCTTGTCTGTTGCGGGCAAATAGCCCTGTTCAACCAGCTGCTGCCGGCAGCGCGCCGCATCGCAAAATACCATGCCCCGGATCCCGAGCGTCTCGGCGGCAGTCACGTTGGCCGGGGTATCGTCGATAAAGAGACAATCGGACGGTGCAAGATCGAACGACACCAGCAGATAGCGGTAGATATCCGGCTCGGGTTTCATCATGCGCACTCGGGCAGAGACCACCTTGCCACTGAAAAAACGCCAGAAATCCTCATGTTGCTCCAGCCAGTCGATACTGGCGTGCCCCATGTTGGAGAGGGCATAGAGGCTGTGCCCCGCGCCGTGCAGCTCCTCTATAAGGGTTAGCATAGCGGGATCCGGCTTGAGGGAGGACGGTACCGCCTGCAAAATGGCGAGGTTGTCGGCCGCACTCAGGCCGGTGCGCGGCTCGGCCCGGCGTGCCATGGTGTGCAATGACAGGGTCCCTCTGTCCACCTCCTGCCAGTCAGGATGTTCAAACAACTGCTGTGCCAGCCGTTCGGCCTCCAAAGGTCCCCGGACCGAACTGACGATGGCAACCGGATCCCAGTTCACCACCACACGCCCCAGATCAAAAATAATGGCCATACCGTATCTCTCCCGCATCGTGCGAAATGGACCAGAGGGAGCCAAACCACTCTCGGACACGCCCATTCGCGTCACCGGATACCCTGCCCCCTTCCCGTTCCGCGGGCAAGTTTTACTTGCATCAAATCGCCAAATCCCTTAATGGTTAAGGCGTTACAATGAGGATTATGACCATGCAAACCCTATTCTTCTTTGCTTTCTCGTTTATCCGGCCCGTTTGAGGGAAGGCTAATCGTCCTGTAAACAGCTCTCGTGAACAGAAAGCAAAGACGAATCGAGCCTCCCCTGTGGAGGCTTTTTTTTGCATATATATCAAATAATTACTTGGACAGGGAACAATCATGGCAACGCTCGACGAGATCAGACAAGACATTACCCGGTTGGATCAGGAGCTGCTTGCCCTGCTGGCAAAACGCAAGACCCTCAGCATCGAGGTCGCCCGGGCCAAGCAGGCCAACCCGCGCCCCATCCGCGATCCCCAGCGCGAGCAGGATCTGCTGGTCGCCCTGATCCAGCAGGGCCGTCAGCTTGGCCTGGATGCCCAGTACATCACTCGCATCTACCACACCATCATCGAGGATTCCGTGCTCTCCCAGCAGGCCTACCTGCAGAGCCTGCTCAACCCGGAGCAGCAGGAGCCCATGACCAGCGTCGCCTACCTGGGACCGCGCGGTTCTTATTCGAGCCTCGCCGCCCGCAAGTACCTGGCCCGTTACAAGGATCAGGTGATCGAGGTGAACTGCCAGAACTTTCGCGAGGTGCTGGATGCGGTGGAATCGGGTCGCGCCGCCTTCGGTGTGCTGCCCATCGAGAACACCAGCTCGGGCTCCATCAACGAAGTCTATGACGTGATGCAGCACACCAGCCTCTCCATCGTCGGCGAGCTCACCTACCCCATCGAGCACTGCATCCTCACCGCCGTGCCAACCGAGATCGAACGCATCAAGACCTTCTATGCCCACCCGCAGGTGTTCCAGCAGTGCTCCCACTACCTCAGCAAGCTGGAAGGAGCGCGCCACGAGATCTGCGACTCCTCCTCCAGCGCCATGATGAAGGTGAAGGAGCTGGCAAGCCCCGAGGCTGCGGCCATCGGCAGCGCCGCCGGCGGTGAGCTCTATGGCCTCGACGTGCTGGCCGAGCAGCTGGCCAACCAGAAGGAGAACTACAGCCGCTTCATCGTGGTGGCGCGCAAACCCATCGACGTGGCGCCCCAGATCCCGGCCAAGACCACTCTCATCATGTCTACTTCCCAGAAACCGGGCTCACTGGTAGAGGCGCTGCTGGTGCTGCGCAGCCACGAGATCAACATGACCAAGCTGGAGTCCCGTCCGGTGCAGGGCAACCCGTGGGAAGAGATGTTCTACCTGGATGTCTCCGCCAACTTGCAGACCCCGGCCATGCAGGCCGCCCTGGTGGAGCTGACCAAGATCACCCGCTATATCAAGGTACTGGGCTGCTACCCGAGCGAAGACGTGAAACCGACCACGGTGCCGCCGGTGCTGCTGGGCAGCTGATTGGCCTGACAGAGCATCAAAACAACAAAAGGCGAACATCATGTTCGCCTTTTGTTTTGCCACTTCAACCTATGTCTGCCCAAAGAGGAGTCAGAACTGGCCCGCCATCAGCTGGTTGATGTTATAGAGGGCACGGGTATCGAGTTCCATCTCGGTGGCATAGGTGTTGCCACGCGGATAGGTAGCCACCACCCGGGCACCGCGCACCATACCGGCCACCGACACATCCAATGCGTTTGAAGTCTGGGTCAAATCCTTGTAGCTGCTGTGGGCCCGTACCTGCTGACCGTTGAGCTGTTCGGCCAGCTCGCGGTAGGCGTCCATCTTGGAGGCGCGAATGGCCTGCAACATCTTCTCGGACTGGGAAGGGCCGGGCTGGATATCGATCACCGCATAACCGACCGCCTTGAGCACCGGAAAATCATCGGGCTTGCCGCCCTGGGTGTAATCCACCACCCGGTTGCCACTGCAACCGGCCAGCATCAGGGCCAGCAGGCAACCAAACAGGATCTTCATGACTCGCTCCTTACGGGGTCAGGTTGACCAGATGCCCACTGGGGCCGACCTGGCTGCCCCGCATCAGATAACCGCGGTTGATGGAGGCCCGGCCAAACGAATTGTTGGCACCGACCAGATATTGTTGCGGCACCAGGCTCTGGGCCGTGGTCTCCACCATCTTGGTGCGCATGTCGATGATGCGGGCGTTGACCAGGATCCCCTGCTTGTTGCGGCTGAAGGTACCGACCAGGATGCGGGAGATGGGCAGACGAGAGGAGAGCTCCTTGTAGTTGCGGCTCAGCACGAAATCCCCCTGGGGAGTCACCTTAATGCTGCCGGTCAGCTTGAAGTCCACCACCACTTCTCCACGACGGTTGAGCTCGTAGATAAAACTCTCCTCGATCTGCTGACCCATCCAGTTGGTGTCCTGCAGGGTATCGAGATCGACAAAAGAAGCCACCGCGATGGGCTCGGTCAGGGTGGTAAGAGACTTGCGCTCCATCAACTGATCGGTCATGCGGGCCACCAGCCAGTTGAGTTCCATCCCCTTTGCCGCCTGCCGGGGATCACCCAGATCCCGATTGATGGGGTCGGAGCCGCACCCGGTCAATGCCAGGGCGAGCGCCAACGCCGTGATGAGTTTGTTCATGGATACCTGTTCCTGTATCTGCACCTGATTTGTTATCGGACAACCGGCGCAAAGCTTGAGCCGGGAATGAGGCATGGATCTTGCTTTTTAATTATCGTCCCTGCGCCGCGCAGAGGGCGAACCCGTGTTGTGAATTATGTCGGCCAGTGACGCCATTGCATCAAACAATGCCCTCTGCCCGCCTCTTCAAGGTATCTGTTATGAAATTACCGCTGCTGTTGACCCTGCTGCTGGCCAGCCTGAGCGCCCATGCCGAGCTTATTGAAGCCCAGGGCAGCGCCGCCATTCTGGGGGATGAAGCCTATGCCCGCGAGCAGGCGACCCGCGATGCCCTGCGCCAGGCACTGCTGGCGAGTGGCGCCGCCGTCTCCAGCATCCAGCGCCTGGAAAATGGCAGCCTGCGATCCGAGCAGATCCAGATCCGCTCCGGCGGCGACATCCGTCAATACCGGCTCAAACGGGAAGAGGTGCGCAACGGCCGCATGTACATCACCCTGGTGGCCGACATTCAGGCGGAACGCCAAATCTGCCAGACCCAGCATTATGCCAAGGATTTGACGCTGGTCAGGCTGCGCATGCGCAATCCGGACCAGGCGAGCTATGGCGCCCTCGACGACATGCCCGCCAATCTGTCGCGGCGCATGTTCGAGAACCTGGCGAACGCCCCGCAAGGGGTGGCCGTGCGCCAGTGGCTGGACGAAAACCTGCGCATCGATCCGCTTCATCTGCAACAGGGGGATCGCAGCGCCCTTGAGGAGATCAAGGCGCTGAGCCTGCGCACCGACAGCCAGTATCTGGTGCTCGGCAGCATCGACGACCTCTCCATCGAACCCCAGGGCAACCAGCTGACCAGCTGGTTTGAAGATCCGGTGCGCAATTTTCGCATGCAGCTCTATCTGTTCGACGGTATCAACGGCTCCCTGCTCAGCCGCAAGGAGTATCAGGGCCGCGCCACCTGGACCTTTGACAAGCGGGCACAGGTGGGCAGCAGCGGTGGCCAGTTCTGGCAATCGAGCTACGGCCAGGAGGTCAATTACCAGCTGCAGCAGGCGACGCAGGATCTGGTCAGCCAGCTCAGCTGCGCCCCCGTCACCGCCCGGATCGTCGGCCAGAATGAACGGGGCCCCTACATCAATCTGGGCAGGCGCAACGGGGTCAAGCTGGGGGATCAATTCCGCGTCCAGCACAACGCCGACTTCATCGACCCTTACGGCAAGTCGCGCATGATGCGCAACCCGGCCGCAGGATTGTTCGAGGTGGTGCAGGTGTTCGACGATGGCGCCATCATCAGCAGCCAGAACAAATATTCGCCATTCAACATCCAGAACGGGGACTTGGCAGTATTGGAATAAGAATCAAGGGTTTAAAAGGGAGCGGCTTCTTGTATAATGCCCGCCACAAGGCTCCCGTAGCTCAGTAGGATAGAGCGGTCCCCTCCTAAGGGACAGGCCACTGGTTCGACTCCAGTCGGGAGCGCCATACAAAACAAGGGGTTGGCATCGTCATGGTGCCACCCCCTTGGTCATTTTGGTTCAGAACAATATGTGAATATTCAGCCGTGACGTGATGGCCCTCAAGCCACACCAGGAAATGCAGCAATATTCCGTATCAGACCCATCTGCGACAAGCCGTAGCTATCTTGCCCGTTCACGGGCAAGGCTCAGCGCATATCGAACACCGCACAGCATGTCATGACCCGATGAGTGACCATAATCGGCAACCTGTTCGATGGCCGTGAAGATGTCATCTCCTCGCGCTGCCGCCAGTTGCAGCAAACGCTCGCCATAATGGCCTGCGGCTCCCCATCTCAGCATGGCTGCGCTAATGTCCGTCGTGCGACCAAGCAGTGAGCTCAGGACGACGATTAGCTCGTCACGACGTGGATGGGCCTGGTTCTCCAGCGCAAATAACACTCCCAACAGAAAATCATCGCCGGATGGGGTCAAACCATGGCCATAACCGAGCAAGGAAATAAGTGCCGGGGTCAGCTCGTCTTCCACTCCCCCCAACCCGTTCCCCAGCATCGCCAGCGATGCGGTCAGATAGTCACGATCCTTACCATGCCACTGCGCCCAGAAGCCGCCAGCAGGAGGATTCTGCACCAAGAAGTGATCCAGTGCAGACAACAGGGTTGTGCCCAGGATTCGCTCTCCTGTCAGGCAAGTCGAGTGCCATCGGCAACCAGCTAATGCGATCTCGCCGTCACGCCCCTGGAGCGTACTCCCGCACCAGCGCCAACGGCTACCCGGTTGCAATGCATCAGGCAGCTGCCTCGTTGCAAGCACCACCCCTGCAGGAGGCAACGGCATGTCACATACCAGCAGCGTGAACCATTCCCCCTGGCATGAGACCAGATTACAACTGCGCTCGAAGCGGGAGTGCACGGTCAGAATACTCGAAACAGGAATGGCCCGAACACGTTCACAACCCCGCACAGCGGAAAGGGAAAAGAACGACAAAAGATGCTCCTTGAATACAGATTGGCGAAGCAGATCACAGTTCCGGGATCCTCTTTATCGATAGTCACATCCGGAGGAATGGAGGCCTGCCCTGGCGCAACACCAGTGGTGATCGCGGTTTGCGCCATTGTGCCACCGTGGTGAAATGCCATCCCTCAAATCTTTTGTTGGTTGGAGCCAATTTCTTTCTGCGCAGCCCCGCTTAGCCCTCCATAGACTGGCCACATGAATCATCCATCCCGTAGGAGAACACCATGAACAAGCGTATCAGTGCACAGCCTTTCGATTTCACTTTCGACCCGGCCACCACCGCCCTCATCGTGATCGACATGCAGCGTGATTTCGTCGAGCCCAATGGATTTGGCCATGCCCTGGGGAACGATGTCTCCCTTGTGCGACGGGCCATCGACCCCTGCCGCAAGGTCCTCGACGCAGCCCGTGCCAACGGCATGCTGGTCATCCACACCCGCGAAGGCCACCGCCCGGATCTGACCGACTGTCTGCCCGCCAAGCTGGTTCGCGGCGGCAAGCGTTTCATCGGTGAGCAAGGCGCCATGGGCCGCATTCTGGTGCAAGGGGAAGCGGGACACGACATCATCCCGGAGCTCTATCCCATCGCGGGCGAACCGGTGATCGACAAGCCGGGCAAGGGGGCATTCTACTCCACCGACCTGCACCTGATTTTGCAAGCGCGCGGCATCCGCTCGCTCATCATCTGCGGCGTCACCACCGAGGTCTGTGTGCAGACCACTGCCCGTGAAGCCAACGACCGCGGTTATGAGCTGCTGATCCCGGCCGATTGCTGCGCCTCCTACTTCCCCGAATTTCACCGGGTCACCCTCGAGATGATCCAGGCCCAGGGCGCCATCGTCGGCTGGGTCAGCGATTCCGCACACGTGGTCACCGCCCTCAAGGACTGACCCCGGGGGCTCACAGCCCCGTTCTCTACTGACTGACAGAGGGCCCGTGACCGGGTCCGGGCCTTCTACACCCGTTAATTACGGAAACACCGGCATGTTGCATTACAAAATCTATTCAAATCTCTACAAGGACTCCGTCTCGCTGATGCAGATCTCCTCCCGCCTGAGCGGGTTGGAGGGCGTGCGTCAGGCCTCGGTCGCCATGGCAACCGAGGCCAACCTCGATCGGATGCGCGATGCGGGGATGGCGCTCTCCGTGGTGGCCAAACCCAGCGATCTGCTGATCGCCTTGCTGGCCGATGAAGCCATTGGCCTGCAGGCACTGGCACTGGCCGACGAACTGCTGCGTCCGGCACCGGTCGACGACGCCCCCGGTGCCGTGGGCCTGCGTCCCACTACCTCCCTGGCCATGGGCAAGGAGCGCGACAGCGACGCCAACTTCGCCCTCATCTCGGTACCCGGTCGCTACGCCGCCGCCGAGGCGCTCAAAGCGTTGCACCTTGGCATGAACGTCATGCTGTTTTCAGACAATGTGCCCGAAGCACAAGAGCTCGCCATCAAGGAGTTTGCTGCCCGGCAAGACCTGCTGGTGATGGGGCCTGATTGCGGCACTGCCATCGTAAACGGTATGCCGCTGGGGTTTGCCAACGTGGTACGCCGCGGCACTATCGGTCTGGTGGCGGCTTCCGGTACCGGTCTGCAAGAGGTGAGCTGCCGCATTCATCATCTGGGTGAAGGCGTCTCCCAAGCGCTTGGCACCGGCGGGCGTGATCTGCACGAGGAGATCGGCGGCCTGAGCATGCAGCAGGCGATCCGAATGCTGGCAGCAGACCCCGACACCCGCCTGATCACCCTCATCTCCAAGCCACCCGCAGAAGCGGTGAGCCAGCAGGTACTGGCCCTGGCCCGCGAGTGCGGCAAACCGGTCGTAGTGCATTTCCTTGGCGCCGACTGCGCCGCGCTGGCAGCGCAAGGTGTCATCCCTGCCGCTAGCCTGCAACATGCAGCCGATGTGGCCGTCGCCATCCTGCGCGATGAACCGCTGCCCTCCTCCACCAGCCTTGATGACGCTGCACTGGATCAGGTGCAAAGCGCACTCGGCGCCATGGCGCCAGGGCAGCGGGATATTCGCGGCATCTTTGCCGGGGGCACCTTCTGTTACGAAGCCCAGCTAGCCCTCATCGCAGCCGGTCTCGCCTGCGAATCCAACGCGCCGGTCAAAGGCGCAAGCGCGCTGCAAGACCCCGCCCGTGGTTACGGCCATAGTCTAGTGGACATGGGGGATGACGAATTTACCCAGGGTCGCCCCCACCCCATGATCGACCCGACCCTGCGCAACGCTCGTCTGTTGCAGGAAGCCGCCGATCCCGCCACCGCCATCCTGCTGTTTGATGTGGTGCTGGGCTACGGCGCCAGCCTAGATCCCACCGGTGAGCTGCTCGCCACGCTGGCGCGTGCCCGCCACGAGGCCGAACAGACCGGACGCCAGCTTATCGCCATCGCCCACGTCTGCGGTACAGAACTCGATCCCCAGCCGCGCCAGCAACAGATCGATCGTCTGCGCGAGGCTGGCGTATTGATCGCCCAAAGCAACATGCAAGCCGCCCAGCTCGCTGCCCGACTGGCCCTGCAACTGAAGTGAGAATCAAGATGAGCATTCAATCCGCCAATCCCCTGTTTCAACAACCGCTCCGGGTGCTCGGTCTGGGCCTGCAGGGCTTTTCCGACAATCTGATCGACGCCGGAGGCCAGGTATTGCATCTGGCCTGGCAGCCGGTCGCCGAAGGGGATGATGCCGCCAACTGGACGCTGGCCACCCTGCTGGAAGATCCGCGTATTCAGGCTGCCAACGAGCAGGCGATGCAACGCTACCTCGAAGCCCAACCCTCACTGATCGGCGTGAGCGTTGCCAGCCGCGAAATCGAGGCGCTGCGCGGCAAGCGCCGCATTCTGCACGCAGGCCCTCCCATCGATTGGAGCGAGATGTGCGGCCCGATGCAGGGTGCCATCGCCGGCGCCATCGTGTTCGAAGGCTGGGCCCCGGATGTCGACAGCGCCATGGCCATGGCCGCGCGGGGCGATGTTGCGCTCGAGCCCTGCCACCACTATCAGGCGGTCGGCCCCATGTCCGGCATCATCAGTCCCTCCATGCCGGTCTGGGTGGTGGAGAACCGCGCCCACGGCAACCGCGCGTTTTGCAACTTCAACGAAGGGCTCGGCAAGGTGCTGCGCTTTGGCGCCAACAGCGACGAGGTGCTGACTCGCTTGCGCTGGATGGGTGACGTGCTGGCCCCGACTCTGGCTGCCACGCTCGAACAGTGCGGTGAAATTGAGCTCAAGCCGCTGATCGCTCAGGCCCTGCACATGGGAGACGAGTGCCATAACCGCAACGCCGCGGCCAGTGGTCTGCTGTTCAAGCGCCTCGCCCCGACTCTCGCCAGTCTGGCCCGCGGGCCCGAGGTGCTGGCGTTCATCGCCGCCAACGATCACTTCTTCCTGAACCTGTCGATGGCCGCCTGCAAGGTGATGCTTGATGCAGCGCACGGTGTGCCTCACAGCACCATGGTGACCGTGATGGCCCGTAATGGCGTCAACTTCGGCATCCGCCTCTCCGGCACCGGCGCTCGCTGGTTCCAGGCTCCGGCCAATCCGGTCAACGGTCTCTTCTTCCCGGGATTCGGCGTCGATGATGCAGCCGCCGATCTTGGGGATTCCGCCATCACAGAAACGGCAGGGATCGGCGGATTCGCCATGGCCGCTTCCCCTGCCATCGTCAAGTTCGTCGGCGGCACCCCGGCCGATGCCATCGGCCACAGCATGGCGATGCAGCAGATCACCCTGGCCCAGCACCCGGCCTTTACCCTGCCTGCGCTTAACTTTGCCGGCTCGGCCACTTGCATCGACGCCCGCAAGGTCGTGGATCGCAACATACTGCCGGTCATCAACACAGGGATCGCTCACAAGCAGGCCGGTGTCGGCCAGATTGGTGCGGGGATCACCACAGCGCCGCTCGCCTGCTTCGTTACTGCCCTCTCGGCCATCGCCGACGAACTGGAGTCATAAACATGCAGAAGAAAAAACTCGCCGTCGTCGCCGTGGGCGGCAATGCCCTGATCAAAAGCCGTGATGAAGTGGCCCTTGACCAACAGTACGACGCAGTTGCCGAGACCGCTCGCCATGTGGCTGACCTGATTGCAGCTGGCTGGCGGGTGGTGCTGACCCACGGCAACGGGCCGCAAGTGGGCTTTATCCTGCGCCGAAGCGAACTGGCTAGCGCTGAAGTGCCGACCGTGCCGCTCGAGTACGCCGTCGGCGATACCCAGGGCGCCATCGGCTTTATGTTCCAGAACGCCCTGGGTAACGAGTTGCAACGCCGTGGACTGGCACAGACCAAGATCATAGCGCTGGTCACCCAGACTCTGATCGATCGCCGCGACCCGGCCTTTGCGCATCCCGACAAACCCATAGGCGCGCACATGAACCAGGCGATCGCCGAACAGCTGGCGGCCGAGCAAGGGTGGCAGATTGCCGAAGATGCCGGCCGTGGCTGGCGGCGGGTGGTTGCCTCCCCGGCACCGCTTGGCATCGTCGAGTCCCCCACCATCCGCGCCCTGCTTGAGCAGGATGCGCTGGTCATTGCCTGCGGCGGTGGCGGCATTCCGGTGGTGAGGGAAGAGGACGGCTCTCTGCGAGCCGCACAAGCGGTCATCGACAAGGATCGCGCCTCTGCCCTGCTCGCCATCGAGCTGCAGGCCGACATGCTGCTGATCCCGACCGGTATCGAGCAGGTCGCCATCCATTTCGGCACGCCGGATCAGCGCTGGCTCGAGAACCTGAACCTTGCCGAAGCAACACTGCTGCTGGCCGACGGTCACTTCGGTGCCGGCAGCATGGGCCCCAAGGTGGAGGCCATGCTGAGCTACCTCAAAGGTTGTCCGGGCGGAGTGGGTCTTATCACCAATCCGCCCTCCATGGGGAAGGCGGTGCTTGGCCAGGCCGGCACCAGTTTTCTGGGTCACTGATGACAGGCGGGGCCGGGTGCCCCGCTACGAGACACATATCACCACACACGTTAAGGAGTACTCATGTCTGATAACAAGGTTCTGCTCGCAGTCAACGGCACCCTGATGCGCGGCCTGGAGCTGAATCCCAACATGCTGGCCGTCGGCGCCGAGTTTGTCGCCGAGTCAGCCACCACTGCGGATTACCGCTGCTGGAGCATCGGCGATTGCCACCCCGGCATGGTTTGTTTCCCCGGTGAAGGGGCCGAGATTGCCCTGGAGCTGTGGGCTGTGCCGCCCGCCGGACTTGGCAACATCCTGCAAAAAGAACCCGCCGGCCTCTCCATTGGCAAGGTCACCCTGAAAGATGGTCAGGAAGTGCTGGGCGTACTGGCCGAGCCCTGGCTGGTCGAGGGACAGCGGGAGATCACCGAAACCGGCGGCTGGCGCAATTACACAGGTCACCACCACATCGACTAAGCAAAGGAGTTCATCATGCGCAAAACCGACACGAGCCCGGGAACGGCATCCGGCCTGCACATCACCATGATCCTGCTGGGCATCGCCATGACCCCGGTGCTTCTCTCCTCATCCAGTCTGGGTAACCAGTTGCAGGAGGGGCAGCTCATCAGCGTCGTGGCGCTGGGGGGGCTGATCCTGGCCATCCTCTCTGCCATCACCATCAGCGTGGGAGAAAAAGCCCGACTGCCAACCTATGGCATCGTCAAGTTCTCTTTTGGCAACAAGGGGGCGACTGCCATCAACATCCTGATGGCCATCAGCCTGTTTGGCTGGATTTCGGTCACCGCCAACATGTTCGGATACACGGTGCAGGATCTGCTCGCCCAGCAGGGCTGGTCGGTACCAGCGCCCCTGCTGGTGGCTATGGGATGCGTGATCTTCACCGCATCGACCGCCTTTGGCTTTGCCGTTCTCGGCAAGGTGGCCCAGCTGGCCGTGCCCGTGATTGCGCTGATGCTCTGCTACATCCTGAGCGTGGTACTCGACACCCCGCCCGCTCCCATTGGCGATGCCCTGAGCAGTATGGAGACCGGTGTTGCGGTTTCAAGCGTGGTCGGCACCATCATAGTTCTGGTGGCCACCCTGCCCGATTTCGGCAGCTTCGTGCATAACCGCAAGCATGCCCTGATCGCCGCAGCGCTCACCTTTATGATCGCCTACCCGCTCCTGTTCTGGGCTGGTGCTACCCCGAGCAACATCACGGGTCAAGGTTCCCTGCTGGGTGCCATGGCGCCACTCGGTGCGGCACTGCCGGCAGCACTGTTACTGGTCTTTGCCTGCGTCACCGGCAACGCCGGCAACATGTTCCAGGGGACATTGGTGGTCTCCACCCTGCTTGAGCGCATCCCCAAGTGGCAGATCACCGTAGCGCTGGGGATACTGGCGACCCTGGTCGGCAGCATGGACATCATGAGCTGGTTTATCCCCTTCCTGCTCTTTTTGGGCATTGCCACCCCGCCGGTGGCCGGCATCTACATCGCCGACTTCCTGCGCTATCGTAGCCAGGGCTACGACGAGCGACTGCTGGCCCAGGAACCACCCATCAAATGGAGCACCTTTGTGGTCTGGATCCTCGGCTCGCTGGTCGGCTTCCTGACCGCCAACGGCGTCATCACTCTGACCATGATCCCGTCGCTGGACTCCATTCTGGTGGCAAGCCTCGGTTATCTGGCGCTAAGTCGCCGCCCGGCACTGCTCGCCGATAAACGGGCTCACTGATCCCTCACATACCAAAAAGGCCGCATCTGCGGCCTTTTCATAGCAGAACCAGCGCTAGCCGAGTGGCCCCAGCAACCCCTGTTGCAAGGCCGGATCACGCAGTTGCCGCAACCACCAGCTAAAGCAGGGACGCGTATGTTGACGCTGCCAGGCCAAAAACAGAGGCGTGGACTGTTTGGGGGCTTCCACCGTCATCACCTGCAGGCGACCATCGTCGATAAGCGGTTGACCAAAATGACGTGGCACAAAGCCGATGCCGATCCCTTCGGCCTGCAGCGCCAGCTTGCTGTGAAAATCAGGCACCTGCAGCGCCTTCTGACCACGCAGCAGCCAGGCCTCCTTGGGCTTGAGCTGTACCGAGGTATCTCGAATGCAGATGGCCGGATAGCGGCGCAGGGTTCGCTCGGTCAGGGGTTGGGGCAATTGTGCCACCGGATGGCGCGGGCTCACGGCAAACACCCACTCCACCATCCCCATCGGCTCTGCGCCGATCTCGCTATTGGCAATCACCTGATTGGGCGCCCCTACAGCGATATCGGCCCGCTTGGCCAGCAGAGCATCCCACACCCCGCCGTGCACGTCGATGGCGAGCTGGATCTCAGTCTGGGGAAAAAGAGCCTCACATTCACGTAGCAAGGGGGTGAGAGGCGCCAGCGAGAGGATGTTGTTAAAAGAGAGGCGAATCGCGGGTTCAACCCCCATGGCAATCAGGCGGGTGGAATCTTCGAGGCTGCCAAGCTCGCCCAGGATCAGCTCCCCGCGCTTGATAAAGTGGTAACCCGCCTCCGTCAGCACCAGTTGCTTGCCTTGGCGCTCGAACAGACTGACACCGAGGGCATCTTCCAGCTTATGCAGGGTGTAACTGAGAGCACTGGGTACCTTGTGCAACTCCTGGGAAGCGGCGGCAAAACTGCCACAGCGGGCAATGACAATAACAACCTTGATCGCGTCGGCGGTAATAACCATGCATAACAGCTCCTTTTCGGGAGCGTAATATAACATCACCAGTCATCCAGTTTTTTGACCACCGCCATCAAGACAGAAAAAGGTACCCAAAGCAGGTCACTTTTCCACATGCATTTGGGGTTATTTCTGGCCATGTTCAGGCATCAGCGAGATCACCGATGGCCGGAATACGGCCAGTTCTATGGCCTTTACGCTTTTTGGATAAAAACCCCATCACCGAAAACAAAACCTCTCTGCTAGACTGGCCCTCTTTTTTATCATGTCGTGCATCTTGCAAAGGAGTGTTGGATGTCTGCTTCTTCCTGGTGGGACAGGTCCACCGGTTTCGCCCTGCTGACCATACTGCTGTGGGCCTCTCTGGCGGCCCTCACCTCCAGAATCACCAGCGTGTCGCCACTGGTATTGGTGGGTCTGGTGCTGCTGTTTTGCGGCGTAGGGGCCTTGCCATTCTGGCGCCAGTGGCGGGCCAGCCCTCTCACCTGGCTGGTCACTGTGACTGCCCTCTTGTTCTACCACCTGTTGTTGTTCATGAGCTTTCGCCACGCTCCCGTGCTGGAGGCAAACCTCATCAACTACCTGTGGCCCCTGTGCATCATATTGTTCACCCCCCTGCTGCTACCGGGTCACCCGCTGCAGGCCCGCCACCTGTTGGCCGGAGCGCTCGGCCTGGCCGGCTCCGTGCTGGTGATGGTCAATGGCGAGCTGCAACTGCAACAGGCCTATCTGCCCGGTTATCTGCTGGCACTCGGCGCCGCCATCATCTGGGGCGGCTATTCCGTACTCTCACGCCGGCTTCCCCCGGCGCCGGCGGTCGTGACGGCGGCAGCCTGCCTGCCCGCGGGCTTGCTAGCATTGCTGCTGGCCTGGCTACAGGAGGGGCCCTTGCCCCTTACACAGATCCCGACCGGTGACTGGTGGCTTATCGTCGGATTGGCGATCGGTCCCATGGGGGCTGCCTTCGTCACCTGGTATCTGGCGCTGCGGGACGGAGATCCACGCCGGATCGGAGCCCTTGCCTATCTCACGCCACTGTTGAGTACTCTTCTACTGGTGCTGCTCAACGGCGAGCAGCTCACACCCCGCCACCTGCTGGCCGGCACCCTCATCATGGGGGGGGCCCTGCTCGGTATGCAGGGCAAACGAACCACCCCGGCACTGACAACGGCACACCCGAAGTAACGGTCGGGAGCCTGGCGCCCTTGCCACCAAGGCGCGCAAGGCTCCTGTCATAAAAATGCCACGCATCCTGTTTAGCCTCACGCCATGCTCCCCATGGTCTGTGCATACAGGAAGATCACAGTGAAAATCGCCCATTACGCCACCCTCTCCTCCCTCGTCTTGTTGCTGGTTGCTGGAGGGCAGGCGTTGGCCCTGCTCCACGGCTGGCAGCAACTGGGCCAGAGCAATCTCGCCCAACAGCAGCATGAGGCTCGCCAGCAACTGATCACCGTCTCTCTGCAAGATACCCTGCGCGCCTATCTGGATAGTGGCGATCCGCAACGACTCACTGAAGCGCAGGCGCTGCGCCAGCAAGCACTGGAAAGTCTGACGGGACAACCCGATGCTCTGGCAGGGCCACTGCGCCAGCAGCTGGCAGCGATGGAGCAGCGGATCGCGCACGACTATCTTGCCGCCGGCAAGCTCTCCGGCAACAGCCAGTCACTGCTGCAACATGCCGAAAGCGAGCTCGCTAGCCAGGCCATTGCCCTGTTGCGTTACGCCGGGTCGGGCAACTCCGACGAGCAAGGGGCTGTCGCCCGGCAATACCGGGAGGGAGCCGCCACCGTGCTGGCCAGCCTGCCGGCGCTCGCTCATCTACGCGAGCGTTACATGACGCAGGGCAACGACAAGTTGCTCGAGGGGATCCGCTTCGAACTGGACGCCCTGCAAAAACAGACGGAGCAGCTGCAAGCCCTGCCTCTGCTCGGCCGCTATGAAGAGGCACCAGCCGATGAATTCACCCTGGGTGAGCCGCAGCGCCAGGAGCTGGGTGAGCAGCCCCGCAGCGAACTGCTGTCGCTGATCAAACGTTACCCACAGGAACTGGCCAACAGCAGCAAGGCGCTGAGACAGCAACAGGCGGGCCGTCAGGCGATACAGGAGGACATCTTGCAGATGCTGCAGGCAACCGGGCAGATGGGAGAACAGCTCGCCCAGGCGCGTCTGGCGGTGACCCGCCACCTTGCCACCATACTGGGTTCCCTGGCGTTGTGTCTGGTGCTGGTCGCGCTGCTGTTTGCCCTGGTGCAGCGCCGCTGGCTGCTCAGGCCACTGCTGCGGTTGCGCAGCGCCTTCCTGCTACTGGATCAGACCGGCCAGGCCGATCCCCTGCCGACGGGGCGCGAGCGCAACGAACTGGCGGATATCGTCGCCAGCTACAACCGTCTGATCGGACGCCTGCAGCAGGAGCAAAAACACAAGGCCGGCCAGCTGTCGGCGGTATCCACCAGCTTGCAGGGCATGGTCAATCAGGTCGATGAAATCCACCAGAGCACCCGCACCACGGAGCAGGTGGTCGACGAGAGCGGTCAGATGATGGGAGAGCTCAACCAGCTGGCCAGCGAAGTGCATCAGGTCGCAGCCGAGATAGCCCGGCATGCCCATCACAACGAACAGGCGATGAGCGAGAGCGAAGGGCTGGTCGGCAATATGCTGCACGCCACCCATCAGACCGGGCTCGCCATCGACGAGAGCGACGAGGCCCTGCGCGCGCTCAGGGGATCGGTCACCGAGGTTTCCGCCATTGTCGATGTCATTGGCCACATCGCCCAGCAGACCAATCTGCTGGCCCTCAATGCCGCCATTGAAGCAGCCCGGGCCGGTGAAGCCGGACGGGGATTTGCCGTGGTCGCGGATGAAGTGCGCACGCTCTCGGCCCATACCCAACGTTCCCTTGACCAGATCACCGACATCCTGAAACGGCTGACCCACTCGGGTGAGCAACTTGCCACCGTGCTGACCCGCATCACCAGCGAATCCGGCAGCCAGCGGGTCCAGGCCGAGCGGTTGCGCCAGACTACCCTGGCAGTGCGGGAAATCGCCCGCAACACGGCGGTGATCGCCCTGCAGGGGGCGGACAACGCCAAAAGCCAGGAGCACAAGCTTGCCAACTTTGCCGACCTGATCGCCCGCATCCATCAACATGCGCACCAGGTCAGCCAGCTGTCGGTCCAGGTTTCATCCCACATCCATCACCAGGCCCAGCAGATCCCCCGCATCCTCGGCCAGCAAGGCTAATCCGCACCATTCGCCCAACTCACTCCGCCATGGCGGGGTGAGTTTTTTTGTATCGCAAAATTATATGTTGCATACGGGTTATACCCGCACCGGCATAACCCTGCAGGATACGCAGGTTCCACCACCCTGACGGCAAGCAAGAAAACGTTCTCATTGCCGTCATACGGGGGATGAAACGGTATGAGAGCGGCCGTCACGATTATTTGCACTCGGTCATATTTTTGAAACTTGGTGGGAACTTTTAATTGATATTTCGCACCGCGAACGTACTCTTGAGTTGTCCGATAGCCAAGGATCGGAACACAAAAAACACAATTAGTGATGAACAGAGCTGCCCACCGCAGATGTGCCAAGACGTCGCGGCTGCAGACCAGATACAACGATTTTTTTGCCCTTCGGGGTTTTGATTGCAATGCCAATACCGAGCGGTAGGCCTGCTGCCAACTGCCGGAACAAAAAAGCTAAGTCCATAAAATCAGGAGCAATAGAAATGGAAAAAGTGATCTTCAAGCGCGCCGCTTTGAGTGCCGCTGTGGTAGCCGCGCTGGTCGCCCCCGGTATGGCGTTGGCAGCCCAGGACATGATGAGCCCGGAATACGGCAAATCCTATGAAGCCTTCGTCAATGATTCCAAACTGACTGGCGGCCTCTTCTACTTCCAGCGTGATCGTCAACGCGTGGAAGGCCCCATGATGGCAGACCCTAACAATCCCGGCAAAGAGATACCGAATCCCAATACGGGGCGTTATAAATCCAACCTTAGCCATGCAACTGCCCAAGTTGCTCTTAACTTCAATTCTGGTTATGCCTGGGACATTATCGGCTTAGATCTGGGTGGATTTGCGGCCTATGACTTCTCCGTTGACGAATCAAATGGGGTTAACGAAGAAAACGAATTTTCTTTCTGGGGTGACAGCTGGTCACAAACCGATGGCGTACCTGAAAATGGTGCGAGCCTTTCCACTGCTGCCCTAAAACTTAAATTCATGGATGGTGCGATCACCGCTAAAGGCGGTTACACCCAGCTCTACGTACCGGGTCAGATTGGTGTCAACTGGTCCTACCAGCCGGGTACCTACCGTGGTGGCCAGGTTGAAGGTAACTTCGGTGGTCTCTACCTGACTTACGCCATTGCTGATGAGTACAAAGCTCCATGGTTTAAGAATACCAATGGGTTCTCCAAAGCTGGTAACTACGCTGGCGCAGACACCCAATACTCCGATGAAAACAAAATCGACTATATCCACGCCCTCGCTGCTCGCTACACCTTTGAAAATGGCACCGCCGTTACCGGTTCTTTCGGTCAGTCCGAAGGCTATATGGATAGCTACCATTTCAAACTGGCACACAAGTTTGACATCTTGGGTGGTTTGAATACCAGCTACCAATTCTATGGTTCTGACACCACTGGCAACAATGACTATGATGGCTTGGCATGGCAACAAGCATTGACCGCAGCATGGGGTATGGGCCCGTACGGCTTCCGCCTGGAAGGGATGTGGACCAAAGCGGAAGGTGATATGGGGAACTATCTGCCCCGTTTGACCAAAGGCTATGGTAATTCCCAAGGCGCGAACGAAATTTGGTGGGATTCCCGCTCCGACTGGAATAACAACAATGAGAAAGCTGTATTTGCTGGTGTAACCCGTACTTTGGATGACTTGGTTGGAGCTCCGGGCTGGACCGTTGGTGTGTCAGGGGCCTATGGCTGGGATGCTGAACACGGCACCGATCCGAACCGTAAAAATGGTGAGGAGTGGGCGACCAACTTCGACGTTATGTACACAGTTCAAGATGGCAAGCTGAAAGGTACCCTGTTCAAGCTGCACTTTACTGACTACAACAACAAACAAGACGAGATGGGTAGCTGGTACTATCCGAACATGTTCACCTCTGAGCGTGACGTCAAGTTCCACATCATCATGCCGTTTACCATCATGTAAGCAGGCAATGATTATCAGCAAACCGGGCCAGTCGGCCCGGTTTTCTTTTTTCCGGCGCTCGGGCTACCATGCGCCTCGACTCCCCTCAGGTTACAAGGAAGGTTCTCATGTCCCGTTTTGTGCTGATCACCGGCTGCTCCAGCGGCATAGGGCTGGCCGCCGCCAAGGCGTTGGGGGAGCACGGTTTCACTGTGATCGCCTCGGCCCGCAAAGCGGAGGATGTGACCCGGTTGCAGCAGGAGAGATTGCTGGCAGTGCAACTTGATCTGGCGGATCCCGCCTCCATCGAGCAGGGGGCTGGCGCCGCGCTGGCATTGGCGGGAGGACGCCTCTATGGTCTCTTTAACAACGGTGCCTACGGCCAGCCTGGCGCACTGGAAGACCTGCCTACCGAGGCGCTGCGCGAGCAGTTCGAAACCAACCTGTTTGGCTGGCACCACCTGATCCGTCAGGTTCTGCCCGCCATGCTGGCGGCAAGAGAGGGTCGGATAGTACAAAACAGCTCTGTGCTGGGGCTGGTGGCCATGAAGTATCGCGGCGCCTACAACGCCAGCAAGTTCGCACTGGAAGGGTACAGCGATACCCTGCGCCTAGAGCTGGCCGGCAGCGGCGTGCATATCAGCCTGATCGAGCCCGGGCCCATCGACACCCGTTTTCGCGCCAATGCCCGCTCAGCCTTCCTGCGCCACATCGATCCGGCGCAAAGCCGCCATCAGGTCGCCTACCAGCAGACCCTGAGCCGGCTGGAGCGTGAAGGCGGCGCCCGCGGCTTTACCCTGCCAAGCGAAGCCTGCATCCCGCCGCTGCTGCACGCCCTCACCAGCAAGCGGCCGCGCCATCGTTACCCCGTTACTTTTCCAACCCGACTGTTTGCGATCTTGCGCCGCCTGTTGCCAAGCCGCTGGCTGGACCGGATCCTCGCCAAATCGGCCTGAACCGGGCAAGCAGCCCATCCAGGCCCTGCCCGACGCCCCCGAGCCGGGGCAAACCGCTGGCACGACGCGCACCGTCGTCTCGATCAGTAGTGCTCGCCGTTGCTGTAGTAGGCGCTTTTCACCATGGGGATCACCTGCACCACCACATAGGTCTGCTCCCCCAATGCAGCCTTCAGGTGGCGGGTGATGAGCCCGGCTACCGCGTCCTGCATCGCTTGTGGTCGCTCGAACCAGTGCAACTCGACGAAGGGTGAGCCCGTCTCCACCGCGCCATTGCGCACCTGACAGCGGTCGATCAGCTCCATGGTGACAAACTCCGGCTTGCCGCCGGTCAGGGTGCAGAGCTCGGCCAGCAGCGGACCACTGATCTGCTGCAGAGTGTCGAGGGAAATGGCGCGAAAACGAAGATGGGGCATGGCAAACCTCTTGGTTATCTGAATGGAGGTCTTATCATAGGGTTTATAGTCATGAAGAGAAGCCACCCTACACACATAAGGCGCCCCATGAAATTTCACCGCACACTGTTTTCCTTCCTGCTCTGTCTGCTGTTGCCGCTGACGGCCCTGGCCGATCCCGCCTTCTACCGGGTCAGCAAGGGTGATGAGCAGCACTGGCTGATGGGCTCCATTCATGCAGGCAAGCCCACGCTCTATCCGCTGCCCGAGCCTGTCGAACGCGCCTGGCAGCAGAGTCGCGCCCTGGTGATGGAAGTCGACATGAACAGCATCAGCCAGGAGCAGTGGCAGGGGATGGCGTCTCTCACCCAGCTCAACGATGGCAAGAGCCTCAAGGAGTACCTGCCTGCCGAGCTCTACCAGCGCACCCTGATGGCGGGGACCCGCTATGGTCTGGATGAGGCGACCCTCTCGCCACTGCGCCCCTGGTTTGCCGCCATTACCCTCACCCAGGCGGCCATGGCCAAGACTGGCTTTGACAGCCAACTCGGCATCGATCAGCACTTTGCCGGTTTGGCCGCCAAAGAGGGCAAACCCGTCGTCGGCTTCGAAACCCTGCTGGAACAGCTTGGTTATCTCGCCAGCGTCGGTGACAACCAGACCCTGATGCTGGCCAGCACCCTGGACGAGCTGCCCATGCTGGAGAATGCCTTTACCGCCGTGATGAAGGCGTGGCAACAGGGGGACGAAGCCACCCTCATCAATCTGCTCAAGGAGGAGATGGCTCCCCCCGCCCTGCAGAGCTGGATGGAGCAGACCCTGCTGGCGGAGCGCAATCACAACTGGCTGAAAAAATGGCCGAGCCTGCCGAACGAAAGCTTCATCGTGGTAGGTGCCCTGCATCTTTACGGCGAACAGGGGCTGCTGGCCCAGCTGGAGCAACAAGGGTGGCGCATCACCCCGCTGACCCAGCCAACCATGACGCAAGGAGCCCAGTGAGAACGATCACAAATCGGCGTGGATGTTTAATAACCATCCACTGAGTTGATCGGGATCATCTCTCTACAGATAAAGAGGTATTTATCATGCCTGTCATCAATCGGGTGACAGGAGCAACAAAATGGATTTTTGGCTGGATCTGATGTTTGGCAACAGCGTGGGGCTGATGTCCATGCTGGTGGTGATCGGTACCTTCTTGCTGATCAGCTCTTATGCGGCCTACTTCATCTACAAGGTGATGAAGTCGCAGCCGCCCAAGGGAGAGCAGCAGCCCCATCACAACGAGTCGTAACAACCCAGGGCGGCCGGCCCCGTCTGACCGCCTGTCCCGTTTTCCGTCCCGCTTCCCGCCGCTATAATGGCTCCCACTTTTTCTGATGGGGAGCCTGCCGTGTCTCATAACGACGAACTCTCGCTATTTCTGAATGAAGTGGCCGATGTCAGGCCCATTCGCAGCGATCATATCCATCCCCAAGTGGGCAAACCCACCCCGACCGAAGCCCAGTTGGCCCGCCGCCAGGCCGCCACTGCACAGCAACTCGAGCTCGATCACCTCACTATGGAGGCGATCGAGATGCGCGATCCCCACGAGATCGTCGGCTTCAAGCGCGACGGGGTGCAGGAGGGGGTCTACAAGAAGCTTCGGCTCGGCAAATACGAGTTGCAGGCGAGCCTGGATCTGCACCAGAAGACCCTCAACGAGGCGCGCCAGGCTCTGGTGCAATTTGTTCAGGATTGCGAGCAGCGGGACATCCGCTGCCTGCTGATCCTGCACGGCAAGGGGGAGCGCAGCACGCCACGCGCTCTGCTCAAAAGCTATGTGAGCGCCTGGCTGCCGCAGTTGCCAGCAGTGATGGCCATCCACAGCGCCGAACGTCGTCACGGCGGCAGCGGCGCCCTCTATGTGCTGCTGCGAAAGAGCGAGCGCAAGAAGGCGGAAAACCGCGAACGTCACCAGAAGCGCCTCGGCTGATCCGGCCAACCGGCAAACATGGCGCAGGGCGTCATGGCAGTGATAGCATCGAGCGACCCCGATCATGCCAGGTACGGGGTGCATAGCATCAGGGACGATAACAAGGACAATCCCATGTCATATCAAAAACTTGAACAACATCAGCAACAGCTGCACCGCTTCTCCCACCTCTCGGCCATCTGCGGCTGGGATCAGGCTGCCATGATGCCGGAGGGGGGCAATGAGGCCCGCGCCGAAGCCATGGCGGAGCTCGGTCTGCTGATCCACCACAAGCGTACCGCTCCCGAGCTTGGCGACTGGATTGCAAAGGCTGAGACGGAAGCGCTGGATGAGGTGCAGCGCGCCAACTTGCGCGAGATCAAGCGCCAGTGGCAGGACGCCAGCCTCTTGCCCGGCGAGCTGGTGGAGGCGCTGTCGCTGGCCGGCAGCAAGTGCGAACACGCCTGGCGCAGCCAGCGCAAAAACAACGACTGGGCCGGTTTTGCCCCGAATCTCGCAGAAGTCGTGAAACTGTCGCGGGAGGTCGCCTCCTTGCGTGCAGAGGCCCTCGGCGTACGCCCTTACGACGCCATGCTGGCGCTCTACGAGCCCGGCATGATCAGCGCCCGGCTCGACGAGATCTTCGGCGATCTCGCCAGCTGGCTCCCCTCCCTCATCCAGCAGGTGAGCGAGCAGCAAAAGAGCGAAACCATCCTGATCCCGCAAGGCCCCTTCCCCATCGCCAGCCAGCAGGCGCTCGGCCAGGAGGTAATGGGACTGCTCGGATTTGATTTTGCCCACGGCCGCCTCGATGTGAGCAACCACCCGTTTTGCGGCGGGGTGCCGACCGACGTGCGCATCACCACCCGCTACAACGAGCAGGAGTTTGTCTCCAGCCTGATGGGCATAGTGCACGAGACCGGTCACGCCCGTTACGAGCAGGGGCTGCCGCGCCACTTATTGGGCCAGCCGGTGGCCGAGGCGCGCTCCATGGGCATTCACGAGAGCCAGAGCCTGTTTTGCGAGATGCAGCTGGGCCATGATCCCGCCTTCCTCGCGCTCTTGGCACCACGCATTCGCACCCACTTTGGCGAACAGCCGGCCTTTGCACCGGCCAATCTGGCCAAGCTCTATAACCGGGTCGAGCCCGGCTTTATCCGGGTCGATGCGGATGAGGTGACCTATCCGGCTCACGTGATCCTGCGCTACGAGCTGGAGCGCGACCTGATGGAAGGTCGCATCGAGGTGGCGGACATCCCCGAGCTGTGGGATGCCAAGATGCAGCAGTGGTTGGGCCTCTCTACCAAGGGCAACTACCAGAACGGCTGCATGCAGGATATCCACTGGACCGACGGCTCGTTCGGCTACTTCCCGAGCTACACCCTTGGTGCCATGTATGCGGCACAATTGCGTTTCGCGCTGGAGAAGGAGCTCGGCAGCATGGGCGAGCTGATCGCAGCGGGCCGCCTGCCGGAGATCTTCGCCTGGCTGGGCCGCCACATCTGGTCCCAGGGAAGCCTTCATGACACAGACGAGCTGGTGCACCGCGCCACCGGCGAAGCGCTGAACCCACACTGGCTGCGTCAGCATCTGGAACAGCGCTATCTGAAGTGATGGCCTGACACTGTGACATAAAAAACGGGGCAGCCAGGCTGCCCCGTTTTTTTATCGCACGCCTGGCGGATTCAGTGTGACTCGGGGGCCCCGAGAAACTCCCGCAACTGCAGGATGTTGCCTTCCGGATCAAAGGCATTACGCAACACGAAGCCGGGGCCTGACCACTGCTGCGGCAACAGGCCACCGCCGAGATCGGCTGCTTTTGCCTCCGCCCAGGCGAGACTCGGCACGGTAAAGAACAGCTTGATGGCACTACGCTCTCTCAGCTCGGGGGGCCGGGTGACCACGACCTGGCCTGCATAGGGCTCCGGGATAGTGTGGAGCAGCAGCTGGAAATCGCCGTTCTCCAGCACCACCAGCTGCTCATCCTGGCTGAGAAGATCCATCTGCAACAAGGTGCGATAAAAGTGGGTCAGCAAACCGGGATCTTTGGCATAGATCAGGGCGCCGGCACGGGCAGGACCAGGCATGGGCAATCCTCCTTGTGTGTCAGGATCCCAGCTTGTCACAGTTGCCGGCCCGGTTCGACCTTTTCGTTGAAGCCGGTGCGGATGCCTTGTTGCTAGTGCACAAAATGCCACTGCTTCAGCGCCAGCACGGGGGCAGGCCCATGTTCCGCGCCAAGATCCGCCAGTCCGAGCGCCTCGTCATAGTGCACGCCGCCAGCGCCGCTCTCGTTCAGATATTTGGCGCGCACCGCGCCATACAGCCCGCCACTGCCGCTGATGCTCATCTCGGTCAGAGGAGCATAAAGAGCGGCATAGAGCGGCGTGTTGCCCGACAGTTTGACCCCGTCCTTACCGCTGTAGGCCGAATAGAGGGAGATGGCCGGGGTGCCCTCTGCGGTGAGTCCCTGTTTGGCTGCGCTCACCTCGGCCCCCGCCCCCAACTCGACCTTGCCGCCGACGATCAGGGTCAGGCTGCTACCCTCGGCCACCGTCAACTTGTTGCTGCCGCTCATGGTGAAATCCCGGTCAATTACTAGCACCACGTCTCCCTGGATGGTCAGCGCCGCATCGGCCCCCATGTTGAGGCTATCCAGCCGGTAAAGGGTCTGCTCCTTGCCAAACAGCTCCCCCTTGCCCGGGAAGGGTAACGCCGGCTTGTGTTGGTTGGTGCTGGAGACAGAGCCGGTGGCGGGACTCTCGGTCAGCACCATCTGCTGGGTCGACCCCAGCGTCAGGGCACCATTGATGGGCAGGTTGGCGAACTGGGGAGAGCCGGCGAGCGCCGTCACGTTGAGGGGATCACACACCTGACCCGCCACTGGCGGCAGCTTGGGATGCTGGCGATATTGGGGCTCCAGATACTTCTGGTTTTCTGCATCGTTGAAGCTGCCAACCCCACCATAGTTGAGCTGGCCGCTGTCGATGCTGGTGCCCCAGCCCATGGCCACATTGCCGTTCATCGCCACCGAGCCGGTTATTCGTCCTCCTTGCAGGGTGAGGTTGCCGCCCCCCTGCAGGTTGCCATCCACCCGCACTATCTTGTCGGAGGACGGGGAGATGGTGATATCGCCCCCCGCGGCCAGGCTGCCGGAGACGGGGGACGAGCCATTGAGGGTAACCGAGCCGGTCGCCCGCACATCGCCCCAGATGGGTGAGTGGCCATCGAGCACCACATTGGCCTGGTCGCTGACCGTCGCCACGCTGGCATTCTGGTTGACATTGCTGCCACCATAGCTGCCCTTGCGCGAATCATAACTGTCGATAAGCCCACTGCCGGAGAGGCTGAGCCCCTCGCAGGCGACCACCGAATCCTGGAAGATCAGGTTGCCGGGCTGGCGCCTGAGGGAAAACAGGGCATTGAGGCCGGCGCTCCCCTCCAGAAAATGGCCACTGCTATAGAGCGCCAGGGTGTCAGCCACCGCCTGCGCCGGTTTGTCGATTTGATAGTGGCTGCCATCCTGTACCCCGTTACCCCGATCGGGTATGGCCCGGATCAGCACGGCCCACTCGCTGCGTGGCGTCTCCTCCAGGGTGGTCCGCAAGGCTCGGTAACTCTCGTTCATCCCCTGTTCGGCACTGAGCTGGGCATTGATCTTCTTGTGAAAATTGCCGCTGAGCCGAGTCTGTATCTGGTTGTCCTGGATGCTGGTCAGCACCAGCAGGCTCGAGAGCAGGCTGAGCACCAGCACTACCAGCAAGACGGCCCCCCGCTGTCGTTGCAATCCCTTGTTCATCCCGCTCCTCCTGCGGCCTGACCAGCCAGTGCGGCATCCCAGATGGCCTTGCGTCGCGCCACCTGTACTGTTACCCCCGGGGCCAGATAGGCTGGCAAGCCCTCCGGCATGATGCGGATGGTGACCAGCGACCCTTGCTCGCCAAATTCCAGCTCCTTGAGCCCGGTCACCAGCAGACGTGCCCCCTCGCCGTCGTTACAACTGAGCACGGGCGGCGTGAACCGGTACTGCTCGGTAAAGTCGGCGGTCTTGCTATTGCCAAGGCAGGAGAGCACCTCGGCGCCCCCTTCCACCCTGAATCCCAGCGTCAGCCGATCCGGGGTGACGGCGATCAGTCGATCCGCCTGCTTGATGCTGCTGGTGAAGGTGAGGGTGGCAAAGCGCAGCACCTCGCTCGCCTGCTCCAGCGCCTTGCTCTGGGCCACGGTGCGTTTGATGGGGGCATAGCCGGCAAAGACCGCCAGCATCAGCAGCAGGCCGAGTACCATGGCGATCATCAGCTCCACCAGGCTGACCCCGCGCTGTCTGTGCATGGTGTTCAACATAGGGGGGGGAATCCGGCATTCAACGCCACCTGCCAGGCACCGGAGACCCGTCCATCACGCCACTCTATGGTCACCACGAGGTTGTCGCTGTAGCGTGCAGGCAGCAGCAGGCGCTGCCCCGGCTGCAGGGCGAAGCGGGCGAGATAGTCATCATCGGAGAAACGCTCGGGCGTGCGCTGCACTTCGCACAGAGTGCCCCAAATTTGCTCCACGCTATTGCTCGCCGCTATGGTGGCCAGAGTCGTCTGCAGGCTGAAGTGCGCCTGCTTGAGCGACACCACCTGCCCCTTGGCCAGCCCGAGAAATACCATCACCGCGAGCACCATGGAAACCATGATCTCCACCAGATTGAACCCCTGCTGACGCCCCATGGCGCCGGGTTGCCAGTTCATCACGAACAGCTCCCGTGCAGCAGCTGGCCACTCGGGGCGATGCAGAGCACGCGCTGCTCGCCGAGGCGATTAGCCAGGGTGATCTCGGCCTGCGCGCTGCTGCCGGTCGGCGCTATGGTGATGGGAGCAAACGGCGAGATGCTCACGCCTCCGCCGGGGGCGGCAGCCTGCCTGAGCAGCTTGCTGTCTGCCGTTACCTCCCAGCCCCCGTTCTGCGTGCCTTGCAGCACCACGGGCAGCGTCAGCTTCACCGCTTCACTGCGCGCGAAACGATAGGCGGAGGCGAGCTCCCCGGTGGAGCGCTCCAGCCGTTCGGCGGCGAGTCGCTCGCTCAGGGAGGGAATACCGACCACTAGCAGGATGGCCGCGATCACCACTGCCACCATCAATTCGATCAGGGTAAAGCCTCGTATCTTCATCTCATGACCCCCAGCAATCGCTGCGCGCGGCGGCGCGATATCCGGTGTGATCCAGCGTCAAGGTGCCGCAACTGTCCTTTTGCAGACGAGTCGGTGTCGCCTTGAGCAGATAGGTGTACTGCGCCAGCTGGCTGTAGCTGAACTGATAAAAATCGGAGTTCGCAGGGAGCGTGAATTGCACGGGATAGCGGCCCTGCTCAGTGAAGATGCGCTCGAGTGCAAGCGCCTGCTCCATCATCAATTGCTGCGCTTCATAGCGCCGCCCTTTCTCCAGATAGTCGCGATAGGTGGGCAGCGCGATAGCGGCGAGGATGCTGACTACCGTCATGGTGATCAGCAGTTCGGTCAAGCTGAAGCCCCGGACACGGGCTCCTTCAGAAAGATATTTCACTTATCGTCCTTGGCAAGTGGTTATTGTTTTATATCAGTAAGTTAGCTGCGCATTGGCAATACTTAATAATCAAAGAGAAAAAACTATTTAGATTGGACAGTATCGAGTCCCACCAGGCAATGACTATTTGATGAATATGTGATCGGTTATTAATTTTTACGCAAATGAATCCGATTGTACGTGCCACTCATGTCGAGGGGCTCATGCGTGCTTTTTTCCTATCCCTGTCCGTTTCTGGCTAGTCACTGCCCCCTCGCCCCCTTACTCTCTCATCATGTCTCCCGTACCGAGCCGCCATGTCATGACCCAGTCACCCAGCCACGACCATCTGCAGGAAGAGACGCTCCAAGGCCTCAGCCGAGAGCAATGCCACGCCGCGCGACTTGCCCGCGATGCACGCTTCGATGGCCGCTTCTTTACCGGTGTCATCTCCACCGGCATCTACTGCCGCCCCGTCTGTCCGGCCAGGCCGCCGCACGAACACAATGTGCGCTACTTCCCAAGTGCCGCTGCCGCCGAACAATATGGCTTGCGCCCATGCCTGCGCTGTCGCCCCGAGCTCGCCCCCGCAGCCCGCGGCGATCTGCCCCATGCGCTCGCCCGCTTGTTGGCGCGCATCGAGCGCGGTGAGCTGGCGGATGGCTCGCTCGCCGCACTTGCCGAACAAGCCGGCCTCAGTGAGCGCACGCTGCGCCGCGAATTCAGGCAGCACCTCGGCGCGTCGCCAAAACAGGTGGAGCAGACGCGTCGCCTGCTGCTCGCAAAACGGCTGCTGACAGAGACGCAACTATCCATCACGGACATCGCATTTGCCGCGGGCTTTTCGAGCATTCGCCGCTTCAACGACGCCTGGCTGCAGGCGTATGGCATGGCGCCGCGCACCCTGCGCCAGCAAGAGGACCAGGGTGAGCAGGCTAACAACAAACTGCCGGATGATCGCGGTGCAACGCTGACGTTGCAGCTGCCGTATCGGCCCCCGTTTGATGTGGCGGCTATGCTCGCTTTCTACCGGCTACGGGCGATCCCCGGGCTGGAGCGGGTGGATGGTGAAGTGTATGAGCGACGCCATAGTGTCGGCGATCAGAGTGGTCTGGTGCGCATCACACAAGGCAAGGGGCACAGCCTGACGCTCACCGTGCATGATCTGCCACCCGCGGCGCTGCCTGATCTCCTGTATCGCGTGCGCCGGATGTGGGATCTCGATGCCGACATGCAGCGCATCGGCGAGCAACTCGGACAAGATCCGCTGATGGCGCGCCTGCAGGCGCGCTGGCCCGGTGTGAGGCTACCCGGCGGTTGGGATGAGTACGAGGTGATGCTGCGCGCCATCGTCGGCCAGCAGGTATCGGTCAAAGGCGCCATCACCATACTGGGACGGTTGGTGACGCGTACCGGGGCGCAATTCGGAGTGGCTCAGCTGCCCACGCCAGCCCAGTTGTGCGAGCTTGATCTCGATGGCATCGGCATGCCCGGCAGCCGCATTCGCACGCTGCAGGGACTGGCCACCGCCATCGCGAGCGGCGAACTCTCCCTCGTCAGTGCCAGCGACGAGCAACTGCTGGCGCTGCCTGGCATAGGCCCCTGGACGGTCGCCTACTGGCGACTGCGTTGCGGGCTGGACACGGACGCCTTCCCCGCCTCCGATCTGGTGCTGCAAAAGGCACTGGGAGGCGGCGACAAGCTGCCGGTGAAAGAGGTCGTGGCGCAAAGCAAGGCGTGGCAACCGTGGCGAGCGTACGCCGCCAGCTGGCTGTGGCACGCCATGAGTGAAGCGCCGGCGCAGCTGATTGACCCAGCCCACCCAGGCGAAAACACTGGAAACAACGAACACAAGGAGATAACCCCATGATCCGCTATGATATTCTGCCAACCCACTGCGGCGATCTGTTGATCGCCATCAACGAGCGCGGCCTGGTGCATGTGGACTTTGTGGCAGGCCTGCGAGCGCTGCCCGATATGAGCGGTTGGCAGCAAGATGGCGAGGCGCTCGCTCCCTATCTTGCCGAATTCGAGGCCTATTTTGCCGGTCGCCTGCAGCGCTTCACCCTGCCGCTCGCCGCCAGCGGTACCGCCTTTCAGCAGGCTGTATGGCAAGCGTTGTGTGATATCCCCTATGGCGAGACCCGCAGTTACGGCGATATCGCGCGCGCCATTGGCAAACCAAATGCGATGCGGGCAGTGGGCGCCGCCAACGGTCGCAATCCGCTCTCGATTATCGTCCCCTGCCATCGGGTGATCGGCCAGAATGGCAGCCTGATCGGCTATGCGGGAGGATTGGAGATTAAAAAAGCCTTGCTGCAACTGGAAAATATTAAGGTTAAATAGCGTGATATCTAGCTAACCATAGACCCTGTCTATCATAAATAGATATCCACTTTACATTTACGACTTCATGCAAGCCCCTGAAATAGGTATAGTGGTAGATCCATATTTATTGAGGAGATATTAAATATGGAACAACTATTATCTGCCTACAGACAGGGAAATGTGATTCTTTTTGTTGGTGCAGGCGTGTCTATGAACCTTGGTCTTCCATCATGGTCCACTCTGATCGACAAAATAGCCAAGGATCTGGATTATGAACCAGAAATATATAGATCTTTTGGCGATCATTATGCATTGGCAGAGTACTATCGTTTAAAGAAAGGAAGTATTGGCCCTTTAAGAAGCTGGATGGATAGAATTTGGCATTCCCCTGAAATTGACATTTCAGACTCAAAAGTGCACGAGTATATTGCCAAAGCCAATTTTCCCATAATATACACAACCAACTATGATAGATGGATTGAGAATGCCCTTGCCTATTATAACAAGCCATTTACCAAAATAGCCTCGGTGTCAGACTTTACAAGAATCAAAAGTGGCAATATACAGGTGGTAAAGTTTCATGGTGATTTCGATGATGATAAATCAATTGTTATTGATGAAACGAGCTATTTTGAGCGGCTTGAATTCGAAACACCGCTTGATATAAAACTTCGTTCAGATGTTTTAGGTAAATCTGTGCTTTTTATTGGATATGGTTTGGCAGATATCAACCTGCGACTTTTATTTTATAAGCTATCCAAGTTATGGAAAGCCAATCAAGCAGGCGATGCACAACCCAAATCTTATATTTTCTCAGCGAAACCGAACCCGGTACAAGAAGCTGTGCTTGAGCAGTGGGGCATCAGCATGATTTCTTCTGGGAAAGAAAATCCAGGAGAGGCATTGGAAGAGTTTCTGAGTAAATTTCAATAGTTAAGAATCACAGCCAGCATTTTAAATGTAACCCACCTACATCGTTTTTAACCATTAACGATATTTAAATTAGTAAATAACATAATAACTTGCCTCATATAAACCTAAATAATGTTAACAAATGCAGAAATTTTCCAAGATAGCCCCCCCTTCCATTAAGGAAAAGGGGAGACATCTTCAACGCTTCAGACTTCCCATTACATGCATTTCGCAGCGCCGGCAGTCAAAGCGCAGGCGGAAGGTATCCTTGCCCATCTTGAGCTCCAGCGGCTCGGCCTTGAGGCCCGGCACCTCGTTTGGGCAGAGGTTCTGGCTGTAGCGAATGCAGTGCTTGGTGATCATCAGCACCACTTCCCGCTCCTCCTTGTTCGCCTCATAAGCGGGGGCGATGCGCTCCACCCCGTGCTCGCGGAAGAACTGCTCGGCCGCGCTGTTCAGCACGTTGCCAAGGTAGGAGAGACGGTGCTGAGGATAGCGGATATCCCGCAGGGCGATGCGTCGCTCGGGGCGCTGGTAGCCGGCCAGACGGGCAGCCTCCAGCGCGGCGATGCCATCCCGGCGCAAACCGTTGAGCATGGATGCGGCAATGAATAGCGGGTGAGTAAACGCCAACTCAACCTTGCGCGCCACAAACAGGGTGTTACCAAGTTTACCAAGCTGGTCACGCGCCTGCTGCAGCGCCCGCTCCGGGTTGTCGGCCGGTTGCTTGTCACAGGGGAGCGTGACGGCGGCGCTGATGCCCTGCTCATCGGTCAATTCAAGCCGGATCCCTACATCGCACTCGGATAGCAGCATATCGACCCGGATACGGCGATCTGCGCTCGCCTTTTCCAGCATCTTGCTGAACGCCTGATCGTGGTTGCGGTAGATCTCGGTACCTACCTTCAGCCCCGGCATGCGCTCTGACAGGAGTAACAGCTTACTCTCTGCCTTCTCTTCGACCTTGTTGAGGCGCATCCCCACCAACTCGTTGTTCGGCTTGAAGAAGCCAAGACCGTCGCCGTTGTTGAGGGTCACGGGCTTGCCGTCGAGCTCGATACCCTCTCTGGTGACTCTGGTAACTCGCCCCAGTGGCTCGCCCACGTATTTCGGGCTTCGGGTGGAGTCGATCCCTTGTTGACGACCATGAAGGAAATAGTCGGTACTGCCGCGGTTGAAGCTCTTTTTCGGATCCGGTGTGAAGCTGTAGCTGCAACGGCCAGCCGAGGAGGCCACCAGATCGCTGCGGCGCTCCAGAATGGCGTCGAGCTTCTGACGATACCAGGCGGTGACGTTCTTGACGTAGTCGAGCCCCTTGAGGCGACCCTCTATTTTGAAGGAGCGGATCCCCGCCTCGATCAGCGCTTCCAGGTTTTCGGTTTGATCCATGTCCTTGAGGGAGAGGAGGTGGCTGTCGGCCACCAGCACCTCCCCATCCGGCTTTTGCAGCGAGCAGGGCAGCCGGCAGAGCTGGGCACATTCGCCGCGGTTGGCGCTGCGGCCGGTGCGAGCGTGGCTGATGTTGCACTGGCCGCTATAGGAGACGCAGAGTGCCCCGTGGATAAAAAACTCCAGCTGCACATTGGTGGCCGCACTGATCTCGCGGATCTGTTCGAGCGACAGCTCACGCGCCAGCACCACCTGGGAGAAGCCCACATCCTGCAAGAACTTCACCTTCTCCGGGGTGCGATTGTCGGTCTGGGTACTGGCATGGAGCGCGATCGGCGGGAGATCGAGCGCCAGCAGCCCCATATCCTGCACGATAAGCGCATCGGCTCCCGCTTCATAGATCTGGTGGGTCAGGCGCCGGGCCTGCTCCAGCTCGCTGTCATGCAGCAAGGTATTGAAGGCAACGAAGACCTGGGCACCGAAACGGTGGGCATGACGCGCCAGCGCTTCGATATCCTCTATGCTGTTGCCCGCCGCGCTGCGGGCGCCAAAGGCGGGTCCGCCCATGTAGACGGCATCGGCGCCGTGATTGATGGCTTCAATGCCATAGGCGAGGTTCTTGGCCGGAGCCAGTAGCTCCAACCGGTTGTGGTGGCTTAAGGAGTGCTTGTTCTGGTGCATGGTCTCGGGATCAGGGCGGACAGCAAATGGCAGCCACTCTAGACCATTGCCACCCTGATTGCCTTGATCCCGCTTAAGATCACTGCGAAATACAGGATTAGAGCTGACGCACGTGGCCCTTCTCCCTTGGCAAGGGAAATTCCTTCTCCTCCTTTACGGCAGGCTGCGCTTATCCTCCTCCCCCAACCAAGGAGAAGGACGGTCAGCTGATACTGATGCTAAATCACCACCTTGAGCGCCAACCCCAGCAGCACCAGACCACTGACCTTGTCGATGACGAAGGATTTGGCTTTGAGCCAGGCCAACACAGGGCCACGGGAGAGTACCAACGCCACCAGCACATACCAGAGCGCGTCGATACCACCAGCGGTGAGCATCATGATGCTCCCCTCATACCAGCCGGTATCGGCATGCACAAACTGGCTGAACAGGGCGATAAAGAAGATGGCGAGCTGGGGGTTGAGGAAGGCCACCATAAAGCCCTCGAACGCCCCCTGACGACCGCGCAGCTGGTGCATCTCCTCTTCACGCGACTCACCACTGGCGGGTTTGGCCAACAGCGCCTTGACCCCGAGCCAAGCGAGAAACACGGCGCCACCGTAGCGGATGAGATCAAACAGCAAGGGGGTCTGGGTGATCAGCAGCGACAGACCGAGTGCCGTGATAAGCGCGTAGATGCCCACCCCGAGACCGTGGCCCAACGCGGTCGCCACCCCGTGGCCCTGCCCTCCCTGCACCGTATTGCGAATGATCAGCGCCAGACTCGGCCCCGGGCTGATGGCCCCCATCACGCAGATTGCGGCCAATGCCAGCCAACTCGTCAGTTCCATTTTGTGTTTACCCTCACCCTGAATATGTTGTAACTGGATTCAGGGTAAGGGGCGCATGGCTATGCCAGAAGTGAAAGTTATGAATAGATCCCATAACCATTGGCTATGCTGTGGCATAACCGACTGGCACTAACGGGTCCGGGTCTGAGCCAGCACCTTGCGACTCTCGGCCACTGTGCCTTGCAAGTGGTCCCGCAGGAAAGGATAGGCCAGCTCGCGAAACCAGCGATGGGCCGGGTCCTGATGGTGGCGCTGATGCCACAGCAGATGATAGTGCTGAGTGCGGGTCGAAAAGGGGAGATCCACAAAAGCGAGCTCGTTGTTGCATGAGAGTTGCCAGGCGATATGAGCGGGTGTGGTCATCAGACAGTCGGTTCGCAGCAATACCTCCACCGCCGCCTGAAAGAAGGGCACCCGGGCAAACCAGCGCCGGGAGAGGCCCTGTGGCGCCAGCACCTGCTCCACCGGGCTGTCCTTGTCACCGCCACCGCTCACCTGCAGGTGTGGCCAGGCGAGGTAATCATCGAGTGTCAGGCGACGGTTCGCCAGCGGATGCCGACGGCCCATCAACACCACCAACCGATCCTCCCCCTGATGCAGGCCGCGGATCTGATCCGGCACCTGTTCCGTGATGGTGGAGACCAGGTCAAGCTGTGATTGCCACAACTGCGGTAGCTGGCGCTTGTCCCACAGGCTGTACTCGAGCGCTGCCAACGGCGCCTCTTTGGCGAGCGCTGCGCAGATATCGGGCAGGATATGCTGGGCCACGTAATCGGACGAGGCGAGCCGGAACACCCGTTCACAGCGGCCAGGCTCGAACCCGGGCGGCTCATAGAGCCGCTCTAACGCACCGAGAGAGTCCGCCAGCTGGGCGGCCAGGCTTTCGGCCCGCGGCGTCAGCAGCCAGCGTTGTCCTTCCCGCACCAGCAGCTCGTCGCCAAACTCGTTGCGCAGCAAGGCAAGTTGCTTGCTGATAGAAGGCTGGCTCAGGTGCAGCAGCTCCGCCGCCCGACTGATGTTGCGAGTCTCCAGCAGCACCTTGAGGGTAGGCAACAGATTGAGATTGGCTTTGAGCAAGGTGTCGCCTCGTCGAGGGAGAAAACCCTATCTTAGGGCAGGCAAGTCCTTCCCTTTAAGCGAAATTTCCCTTGTTTTGCGGCCCATTGCCACATCCTCCCTGCCAGATAACCATGACCACAAGATGACAGTAGTTGTCTCGTGCGGCATAATTGCGCGATTTTCCGCCCGCGGGCGATCCACATTGAGAAGCGGTAACAAGATGAAATACGCCAATATCACCGGTTGGGGCAAATGCTTGCCTCCCTCAGTGCTGACCAACGATGACCTCAGCACCATCATGGATACGTCGGATGAGTGGATCTATCCGCGTACCGGCATCAAGGCCCGCCGGATCTCCCACGTCAGCACCTCGGATCTCGCCACCCTGGCCGGTCGCCGCGCTCTCGCCTGCGCCGGTCTCGAGGCCAGCGATCTCGATGGCATCATCCTGGCTACCGCCACCCCGGACAACCTGCTGCCGAGCGCTGCTTCCGCGGTGCAGAAGAAGCTTGGCGCCACCAATGCCGCTGTGTTTGACCTCAACGCTGCCTGTACCGGTTTCGTCTACGCCCTCTCCGTCGCCACCTCGCTGGTGCAGACTGGCATGATGAAGAAGGTACTGGTGATCGGTGCCGAGCGTCTGACCTATCTGCTGGACTGGGCCCGCCGCGATACCGCCGTGCTGTTTGGCGATGGCGCCGGTGCCGTGATCATCGAAGCGAGCGAGCAGGAAAGCGGCCTCATCGCCAACAAGCTCGGCTGCGACAGCGAAGCGCGGGAGATCCTGCATGTACCGAATTTCGGCACAGATCGCGTACGTTTTGCCGACATTGACGGCCTGTTCACCTTCAATTTCGAAGGCCCCGAGATTTTCAAGCGCGCCGTCCGTGGCATGGGTGAGGCAACCGGCACTGTACTGGAACAGGCCGGCATTGCTCCCGAGCAGATCGATCTAATCGTGCCGCACCAGGCCAATATCCGCATCATCGAAACCCTGGCCAAGCGCATGAACGCGCCCATGGAAAAGGTGATGGTGAACATCGAAAACTACGGCAACACCTCCGCCGCCACCGTACCCATTGCCCTGTGCGAAGCGCTGGAACAAGGTCGCGTCAAGCCGAACTCCTATCTGCTGACCGCAGCCTTTGGCGCCGGCCTCACCTGGGGTGCTGCCATCATCAAGTGGGGCGATCGCATCACCCCCATCAGTCAGTGCGATGAAGAGCTGCCTGCGTGCGAGCAGAGCGCGCTGGAGCTGATCGCCCATGCCGTCGAAGGCTGCCAGCAGGCTCACGCCAGCAAAGCCTGACATGGTTCAAGGAGCCTGCCATGGCAGGCTCCTTATTTGTCTTTCTCTCCTTCGCTACCCCAGATTTCGCTATCTCGCTGATATCGGCGGAAATAACGCTCAGCATCAACTCCCCTTATCAAGGCCCTACCTCTTTTTCGGCAAGCAATACTGACTTGCAACCAACTATTTTTTTTACGCTACCCTTACTGAGCCAATAGTAAATATAACCAGGCCCTGGGTTGCCAATCTGGATGGCACAACCCGACGGCCAAGCTGATGACTAGCACAGGGATAAGTTGCGTATGGCACAACACAAAAGTGGCGTGATCAACCCGCTATGGGATCCGGTTTGCTGGCTGAGCTGCATCGGGCTGGGATTGCTCGGTTGCCTGCTGCTTCTGTCCGGATCTTCTTCTTTGCTTTACCTGTTATTGAACGGCGCCTTGGCCATTGGTGCCGCACTCTGGACTTCCCATCGCGTCAATCAGGCCCGCCACATTCACGCCTCAACCAACGAGCAGGACGCTACCCCAGCTTCCTTCGCCAATGCCATCATCGGGCTGGAAGAGGTCTGCCAAAAGGCGGTCCCCATCTGGTCACAACAGATAGAGAGCTCCCGGCAGCAAACTGAAGAAGCGATGATCGAGCTGACCCAGCGCTTCAGCGGGCTCGCCAACAAGCTGGAAGAAGCGGTCAACGCCTCCCATCAGGCTGCAGGCGATCTGGGTGGCACCGAATCAAAAGGGATGGCCGCCGTGTTGAGCGAGAGTCAGCTCCAGCTCAATGAGGTACTCAGCCTGATGCATTCGGCCCAGGAAAACCGTGATGCCATGTTGGCAGAAATAAAGAGCCTGACCGCCTATACCCTGGAGCTCAACACCATGGCGCTGGATGTCGCCAAGATTGCCTCCCAGACCAACCTGCTGGCCCTCAATGCTGCGATTGAAGCGGCGCGGGCAGGTGAAGCAGGACGAGGATTTGCCGTAGTTGCCGATGAGGTGCGCAACCTCTCCCGACTCTCCAGTGAAACCGCCCAGAAGATGAGCGACAAGGTCGATACCATCAACACCGGGATTGGCCGCGTCTCAGAAATTGCCGAAAGCTCCGCCGCCCGGGATCACGTCTCGGTCGCCAACTCGGAGCAGGCTATCGAACAGGTGCTGACCCGGTTTCGTCAGGCGACCGACAGCCTCGCCGAATCGGCTTCCCTGCTGCAAAGCGAAAGCACCGATATTCATCACGAAATTTCCAATGTCATCATTTCACTGCAGTTTCAGGACAGGGTCAGTCAGATCCTCAACCAGGTACGCAACAACATGGAGCATCTTTCAAGCCATCTGAACGACCCGGAACAACAAGTACGCACTTCCGGCCCGATCATGATCGACGCCGATAGCTGGCTGGCCGACATGGAGCTCACCTATGCCACGGATGAGCAGAGGGACATTCATCATGGTCGAACGACCAAGCCTACGGCCAGCAGTGCAGACATTACTTTTTTCTAGGAGAGAAACATGGGTAAAACGATCCTGATCGTGGATGACTCGGCCACCATTCGCCAGGTGGTTGGCATGACGCTGAAAACCGCAGGCTACGACGTACTCGAAGCGCAAGATGGCAAGGATGCCCTCAACAAACTCGACGGCAAGAAGATCAATCTCATCATCAGCGACGTCAACATGCCCAATATGGATGGCATCAGTTTCGTCAAAGAGGCCAAGAAACTCTCCAGCTACAAGTTCACTCCCGTCATCATGCTGACTACCGAATCGCAGGACAGCAAGAAGCAGGAGGGACAGGCCGCCGGCGCCAAGGCCTGGGTCGTCAAACCTTTCCAGCCGGAACAGATGCTTGCCGCCGTCGCCAAGCTCATCATGCCGTAACCTGGAGTCAGCCATGGAATTGCAGCGCGAACTGCAAGGTGACAAGACTGTGCTCACCCTGCCTGACGACGTCACTATCTACACGGTAGCCGAACTAAAAGAGGCGCTCTCTCCCCTGTTGCACCAGGGACAAGAGCTGGAACTCAATCTGGCCAATGTGACTGAAATCGACAGTGCCGGGCTACAGCTATTGCTGGCAGCCAAAAAGACTGCCTTGGCCAATGGCTATCCGCTGCACCTGGTCTGGCACAGCCATGCGGTGCTCGAACTGCTGGAACTGTGCCAATTGTCGGGATTTTTTGGGGATCCCACCCTGTTTCCCCATGCTGAACACCCCTGAATCGCCATGCCGAGGAGTCACCCGTGAGCATCAATCTTGACCAGGCCCTGCAGACCTATATTGCCGAGGCTCGCGAATTGCTTGAAGAAATGGAGTCCTCTCTGCTCTTGCTGGAGGAAAATCCTGACGACAACGAGCTCATCGGCGCCATATTCCGGGCGGCTCACACCATCAAGGGCTCCGCGGGCCTGTTTGGTCTGCTTCCGATCGTGGGGTTTACCCATATTGTCGAGGATCTGCTGGATCAGATCCGCAACCAGCAATTATCGGTGACCTCAGCGCTTATCAAGGATCTGCTGGAGAGCTGCGACCACATTCAATTGCTGATAGAAGTGGTGGCTGAGCAGGGAGATAGCCTGACCGCCGACGTCCTCGCCCGGGATGACAAGCTGCGCCTGGCCCTTATTCGGCACCAGAATGCCCAGGAAGCCCAGTTGCCCGACACGATAATGCCTTCGCCCCCTCCCATCGAAAAAGAGGAAGTGCCGCTGTCCAGCGGTTCCCTTTGGCATATATCTCTGCGTTTTGGGCCTGATGTGTTGCGCAACGGCATGGATCCCGCCGCATTTCTGCGCTATCTCGGCACATTGGGTACCATACGCTCGCTGGAAACCATCCATCAGGCCATACCGGATTGGGAGGAGTTCGATCCGGAAAGCTGCTACCTCGGCTTCGAGGTCGATTTCGATTCCCAGGCAGACAAGGCTGCGATCAGCGATGTCTTTGAATTCGTCAGAGATGATTGCCAGATCGCCATCTTGCCGCCTCACAGCAAGATCAGCGAATACATAGACCTTATCAATGCCCTGCCGGAAGATAGCGAAATGCTGGGGCAACTCCTGGTCAAGACCGGCGCGCTAACCGCAGAAGAACTGCGCCACGGACTCCAGCTACAACATTCGGCCACAGAGCACCCTGCCTCAAAACTGGGAGAGATCCTCATCTCTCAGGGCTCCGTCGATGAAGTCGTGGTCGATGCAGCCCTGAAAAAGCAGCACCAGACCAAGGAGAATAAAAGCAAGGAAGGACGCTATGTCAGAGTCCATGCCGACAAGCTGGATGACCTGATCAATCTGGTAGGTGAACTGGTGGTAGCCAGCTCGGGCGCCAATATGCTGGCCCAGCGCAGTAGAGAGAGCCAGCTACAGGAAGCGACGTCCGTCATCGCCAACCTGGTGGAAGAGATAAGGGACAATGCCTTGCGCCTTCGAATGGTGCCCATCGGTGATACCTTCAACCGCTTTCAGCGGGTGGTGCGTGATGTCAGCCAGGAGCTCAACAAGGATATCGCCCTGGTGATCTCGGGTGCCGATACCGAACTGGACAAGTCGGTGGTGGAAAAAATTGGCGATCCACTGATGCATCTGGTCAGAAACTCGATGGATCATGGCATCGAACCTGCAGAACAAAGGCAGCTTGCCGGCAAACCGGCAAAAGGAACCCTGACTCTCAACGCCTACCATGACTCCAGTAGCATAGTGATTGAAATCAAGGATGACGGAGCCGGCCTAAACAAGACCAGGATCCTGCAAAAAGCGCAGGAACGAGGCTTGATTGGCGCTGGCACCACACTCACCGATCAGGAGATCTACAACCTCATCTTTGAGCCTGGATTTTCCACAGCAGAAGCCATTACCAACCTCTCTGGACGTGGCGTCGGCATGGATGTGGTCAAGAGCAACATCACAGCCCTGCGCGGAACCGTGGATTTGGACAGCATTCCGGGCCAGGGCACCCGGGTACAGATAAGACTGCCCCTCACGCTCGCCATCATCGACGGCTTTCTGGTCAAGGTGTGTGATACCTATTACGTCATCCCTCTGGATATGGTGATCGAGTGCGTAGAACTGACCGCCAGTGCCTTGGCCGATACCCAGGGGCGAAATTTCATCAACTTGCGAGGAGAAGTCCTCCCCTTTATCCGTCTGCAACACTATTTCGACACTCGGGGCAGCAAGGGGAGCCGTGAGAATATCGTGGTTGTCAGCCACGGCGGCAAAAAATCGGGACTGGTCGTCGACGAGCTGCTGGGTGAATTCCAGACCGTTATCAAACCCCTTGGCAAATTATTCCAGCGTCTGCAAGGGATCAGCGGCTCCACCATTCTGGGAGGGGGCGAAGTCGCCCTCATCCTTGATATTCCCTCGTTGATCCAGCACGCCATCCATCAGGAGTCTGGCCTTATCAACAGGCAGACCCTGACACGGCTGCAACATCAACCGCGCATCAATTGAGGAAAACACTGTGAAGCACACTTTCAACATCCTCACTATTCCTCCCGTTCAGTACACGGCTTGTATGCAGGTTGATAGCGTCATCGCCCATGTCCTTCGGCACATATTGGCACAGGAGGCCTGGCCACAAGCCAGCCAACCACGCCAGGGGGTGCAGTCAGATGCCACCTGCAGCACACCGCCGAAGCATTCCTCATCTTTTTTCAACCGGAGGCTGATATGACCCCATCGACCGAAGTGGCCGTGGTTGCCCCCCCGCCACATCCCACAATGACGCCCAGTACCTGACTTTTCTCATCAACGGAGAGATGTTTGCCATCAATATCCTGGGAGTCAAAGAGATCATCGAATACGGGAACATCACCTCCATACCCATGATGCCAAGCTTCATTCGCGGTGTGATCAATCTACGCGGCGCCGTGGTTTCAGTCGTTGATCTCAACGCCCGCTTTGGCAACGTGCCCTCCAACATCACCCGGCGTACCTGCATCGTCATCATTGAAGGCCTACACCATCATGACGATACACAAAGTAGCCAGGATATCGGTGTGGTCGTGGATTCAGTCTCCGAAGTCCTCAGCATTTCACCCAGTGAAATCGAACCGCCCCCCAGCTTTGGTGCCCGGATCAGGGCTGACTTCATCAGCGGCATGGGCAAGGTCAACGGCAAATTCGTCATCCTCATCGATACGGAAAAAGTCCTGTCACTTGAGGAGATGGCACAGCTCAGTGAACTGGCACAGCAACCGGAAAAATTACCGGAATACATACAGGCATCCTGATTACTCACGCTCAATACGCATTGGCATGTCGCACAAGGATAAGGCTCATGACTCAATCACTGTTTGAAAAGCTCTTCGGCAATGGTTCCAGCTACAACCAGCAGCAAGAGCAGCTAACCAAGCTTGCTGAGGAAACTCGGCGCATCCATCACGCCATCACCCTCGAGCAAACAGCTGGCCAGATAGATCTGTCTACCCTCACCGGCCCGCTACGGGACCTCTGCCACGAGTTCAATGAAACCCTCAACCTGCTGCAAACCCGCTTGCGGAATGCATTGGACACTATCGAGAGCAACCAGACCCAGTACCGGGAGAATCTGCGGGTGCGCAAGGCGCTGGACGGCGCATCGACCAACGTGATGATTGCCGACACCGACCTCAACATCATCTATATGAACGAGGCGGTCACCACCATGCTCGGCCAGGCGGAGCAAGATATTCGCAAGGAACTGCCCAATCTGGACGTTAAAAACCTGATGGGCAAGAACATCGACAACTTCCACAAGAATCCGAGCCATCAGCGGGCCATGCTGCAAAAGCTCGATACAACCTATCGCACCCAGATAACCATTGGCGGCAGAACCTTTTCGCTGATTGCCAACCCCGTATTTGGTGACAATGGCGAGCGGCTGGGGTCAGTCGTGGAATGGGCTGATCGCACCAAAGAGATCGCCATCGAAAATGAGGTCAAGGCCGCCAATGAAGCCGCCAAAATCGCGGCTAATGAAAGCCTCAGGGTCAAGAGAGCACTCGATTGTGCCAGCACCAACGTCATGATCGCCGATACCAACCTCGACATCATCTATATGAACGACTCCGTCACCGAGATGCTCAAGCTGGCCGAGCCGGACATCAAGAAAGATCTCAACAACTTCAATACTGCGAATCTGATGGGGGCCAATATTGACAGCTTCCATAAGAATCCGGGGCACCAGCGGACCATGCTGGCCAAGCTCAACAGTACCTACCGCACCCAAATACAGCTTGGTGGACGTACCTTTGCGCTGATCGCCAACCCGGTATTCAGTGACAGTGGCGAACGGCTGGGGTCGGTGGTCGAGTGGGCAGATCGCACCAAAGAGGTTGCCATCGAGCACGAAATGTCGGAAATAGTGCAATCCGTGATCAATGGCGAGTTGCACCGCCGCATGGATCTCGCCGGCAAATCCGGCTTCTTCCATAATCTGGGCGAAGGCATCAACCAGATTGCCAACGTGATCGATACCAGCCTCAATGACGTGATCCGGATCGTGCAGTGTCTGGCCAAGGGAGACCTGACCCAGAAGATAGAGACAGACTACCCGGGAGTCTTTGGTACCACCAAGGATGCCCTCAACAAGACCATCGATTCCCTGACCAATATAGTAACCGAGGTCCGCGGCGCTTCCGACAATCTGTCGAGTGCCGCCGAACAGGTGAGTGCGACCGCCCAGTCCATCAGCCAGTCCAGCAGTGAACAGGCCTCAAGCATGGAGGAGACCAGCGCATCCATCGAACAGATGAGCGCCAGCATCAACCAGAATACCGATAACGCCCAGGTGACAGACGGCATGGCCAGCAAGGCAGCCAAGGAAGCTGTCGAAGGCGGTGAGGCCGTCCAACTGACCGTCGATGCCATGAAACAGATCGCCAAACGGATTGGCATCATCGACGACATCGCCTACCAGACCAATCTGCTGGCCCTCAATGCGGCTATCGAAGCGGCGCGAGCGGGGGATCATGGCAAGGGGTTTGCTGTCGTCGCAGCCGAGGTGCGCAAACTGGCGGAGCGCAGCCAGGTAGCGGCGCAGGAGATAGGCGAGCTGGCCTCCAGCAGCGTGGAAATGGCGGAAAAGGCCGGCCGGCTACTCGATCAGATGGTTCCCTCCATCAACAAGACATCCGATCTGGTGCAGGAGATCAGTGCAGCCTCTGCCGAGCAATCAACCGGTGTCAGCCAGATCAACCAGGCAATGAGCCAGCTCAGCCAGGTCACCCAGCAAAATGCCTCCTGCAGCGAAGAGCTGGCCGCCACGGCAGAAGAGATGAGCAGCCAGGCAGAGCAACTGCAGCTTGTCATGGAATTCTTCACTCTCGAACAGAGCCACAGGAGCAATGGTCACAACGCCGCACAACCCCAGAACAGTACCAAGGGGCGCTTTGTTCTGGAGGGGAATGGCCGTGAGCAGCCCGGTCTTCCGCCACGACCATTCAACGAGGGAGACTTTGTCCGTTTCTAGTGTGCCGGGGCCTGGGCAACCAGGCCGCTTTGCCGAGCCGGGAGCATAGCCTTGTACCAGACTCAACTTCATGACGACGAATTTGGCCAGTTCCAGCGCTGGTTACATCAGGCCGCAGGTATCGACCTGTCACCGGCCAAGAAAGCACTGGTCGCCAGCCGGCTTTCCAAACGCCTGCACCATTACGAACTGGACAGTTATGGTGACTATTTTCGCCTGATCATGAGCGACCATCATCAGGAGTTGCAGCTGGCGCTGGATCTGCTGACAACCAATGAAACCTACTTCTTCAGGGAGTCCAAACACTTCGACTTTCTCTGCAATACAGTACTGCCGCTCGTGCCAAAGGAGCGGACATTGCGGATATGGAGTGCAGCCAGTTCATCCGGGGAGGAACCTTACAGTCTGGCGATGACCCTGGCGGAAAAGCACGGCGGCTTCAACTGGGAAATCATGGCCTCGGACATCTCGTCACGCATGCTGGAACAGGCCAGGCTGGGACGCTACCCCATAGAGCGGGCGCACAATATCCCCATGTCATACCTGATGAAATACTGCCTGAAGGGCATAGGGCAACAGGAAGGCAGTTTCATCATCGACCGCAAGCTGCAGGAGCGAGTGAGGTTTTTGCACATCAACCTCATCCAGGAGCTGCCCGACATCGGCATGTTCGATGTCATATTCATCCGCAACGTAATGATTTACTTCAACAAGGAGACCAAGGCCGAGGTCGTGCAACGGCTGGTACCCAGACTCAGGACCGGGGGTTACCTGCTTGTCAGCCATGCCGAAAGCCTCAACGGATTGCCTCATGGTCTGCATCTGGTTTCCCCTTCCATCTACCAAAAGCGGTGATGATGATGCAACGCGAGATCATGCTGCACCCCGGAGAGTTTTTCTTCGGCCAGGAGGACGCCGTGATCAAAACCCATCTGGGGTCCTGTGTCGCCATCACCATGTGGCACCCACAACATAAATCGGGAGGGATGTGTCACTACATGCTGCCGACCCGGGGAGTCAAAACCACTACCCTGGATGGCCGTTATGGCGACGAAGCGATCACCTTGTTTCTCGAGGCTATCCGGCAATATCCGTCTCCGATCCAGGAGTATGAAGTAAAGCTTTTTGGTGGCGGACACATGTTTGACATAACGACCCCTGCCGGAGACTACCCCAATGTGGCCGACCAAAATATCCAGGCCGCATGGCAGTTGACCCGGCATCTGGGCCTCACCATAAAAGCGCATCATCTGGGCCTCTCTGGCCACCGAAGCCTCATCTTCGAGCTCAACAACGGCCATGTTTGGGTGCGTCATCATCGTCTGCCACATCATCGAGGGACGGGGGAATGAAACAGATAAGAGTCATGCTGGTGGATGATTCCGCCGTGGTTAGACAGGTGTTGCAAGGGGTGCTGGAACAGGAACCCGACATCAAGGTGATCGCGACCGCCTCCGATCCGTTGTTTGCACTGGAGAAACTGAAGAAGGAGTGGCCGGATGTCATCGTGCTGGATGTGGAGATGCCACGGATGGATGGCATCACTTTTCTCACCAAAATAATGGCCGAGCACCCCACCCCGGTAGTCATCTGCTCATCTTTGACCGAGAAGGGAGCCGAAACCACCTTGCAAGCCATGGCAGCCGGCGCTGCAGACATCATCACCAAACCGACCATGGGCATCAAAAGCTTTCTGCAGGAGTCAGCCCACGATCTGGCCATGGCAGTACGAGCGGCCTCCCAAGCCAACCTCAAGCGACTCGGCAAGCCGGCCCCCTTGCAAGTTGCCACCAAAATCCATGCCGACGCCATACTGGCGCCGACGCGAGATGCCATGGCGCAGACCACAGAGCGACTCATCGCCATCGGTACCTCCACCGGCGGTACCCAGGCGCTGGAGGCTGTGCTGACGGCCCTTCCCCGGGTCAGCCCCGGGATCGTCATCGTGCAGCATATGCCGGAGAAATTTACGGCATCATTTGCCGCTCGCCTTAACGGGTTATGCCAAATCGAGGTACGGGAGGCGAAAAACAATGACAGGGTCATCCCGGGACTCGCGCTGATCGCCCCCGGCGGCAAGCACATGCTGCTAAAGCGAAGCGGTGCCTACTACCATGTGGAGGTGGTCGACGGTCCCCTGATCAACCGACATCGCCCTTCGGTGGATGTGCTGTTTCGCTCCGTGGCCAAATACGCAGGCAAAAACGCGACCGGCATCATCATGACCGGCATGGGAGATGATGGCGCCAGAGGGCTCAGGGAGATGCTGGATGCCGGTGCCAATACCTATGCCCAGGATGAGGCCTCCTGTGTGGTGTTTGGCATGCCAAAGGAGGCGATCAAGCTCGGTGCCGCACGCCACATACTCCCGCTCGACGAGATGCATCACGCCATTCTCGGTAGATAGCCACTCTGCTGGCCAGCCATAAAAAAATCCGGCTCCCCTGGGAGAGCCGGATTGGTCAGCCAGACCGGGCAAGCCCGGTCAGCACTGCGTCTTAATCTGCAGCAGGCGCTTCGGCAGCGACCGGAGCGGCATCGGCAGCCGGAGCAGCGGCTTCGGTCGGGGCGTTCGCTTCCTTGATGGAGAGACGTACGCGGCCCTGACGGTCCACTTCCAGTACCTTCACCTTCACCACGTCACCGATCTTCAGGTAGTCGGCCACGTTCTGCACGCGTGCATCGGTGATCTGGGAGATGTGTACCAGACCGTCTTTGCCCGGCAGGATGTTGACGAAGGCGCCGAAGTCGGCCAGACGTACCACCTTGCCTTCGTAGATGCGGTTCACTTCGATCTCGGCGGTGATGGCCTCGATGCGGCGGATCGCTTCCTTGGCGGCGTCACCGTCAACGGCGGCGATGCGGACGGTACCGTCATCATCCAGCTCGATGTTGGTGCCGGTCTCTTCGGTCAGGGCGCGGATCACGGAACCACCCTTGCCGATGACGTCCTTGATCTTCTCTGGGTTGATCTTGATGGTGTGGATGCGCGGGGCGAAATCGGAGATCTCGGCACGCGGAGCCTGGATGGCTTCGTCCATCACTTTCAGGATGTGCAGGCGAGCACCACGAGCTTGCTTCAGGGCAATCTCCATGATCTCTTTGGTGATGCCTTCGATCTTGATGTCCATCTGCAGGGCGGTCACACCTTCGGTGGTACCGGCAACCTTGAAGTCCATGTCGCCCAGGTGATCTTCGTCACCCAGGATGTCGGACAGCACGACGAAACCTTCTTCTTCCTTCACCAGACCCATGGCGATACCGGCGACGGAGGCCTTGATCGGCACACCGGCATCCATCAGCGCCAGGGAGGAACCACAGACGGAGGCCATGGAGGAGGAGCCGTTGGATTCGGTGATTTCAGAAACCACGCGCACCACGTACGGGAACTCGTCGGCGCTAGGCATCACGGCAGCAACGCCGCGCTTGGCCAGACGACCGTGACCGATTTCACGACGCTTGGGGCTACCCATCATGCCGGTCTCACCGACGCAGTATGGCGGGAAGTTGTAGTGCAGCATGAAGCGATCGGCGCGGTTGCCGGTCAGCTCGTCGATGTTCTGGGCGTCACGCTCGGTACCCAGGGTCGCAACGACCATGGCCTGGGTTTCACCGCGGGTGAACAGGGCGGAGCCGTGGGCACGCGGCAGTACGCCGGTGGCGACGGACAGGGCGCGGATCATCTCAGGATCGCGACCATCGATACGCGGCTCGCCACGGACGACGCGACCACGGACGATGCGGCTTTCCAGGCTGTGGAACTCTTCGCCGATCTTCTTGGCATCTTCTTCCACGCCGGAAGCGATCACTTGCTCAACCACGCGAGCCTTGATGGCACCGATGGTTTCGTAACGCACGGCCTTCTCGGTGATGCGGTAGGCTTCACCCAGCTCGGCAGTGGCCAGCTCGGCAACCTTGGCTTTCAGCGCTTCGTTGACGGCAGGCGCAGTCCAGTTCCACGGCTTGGTGCCGACGTCGGCAGCGAATTCGTTGATGGCGTTGATAACGGCCTGCATCTGCTCGTGACCGAACACCACGGCACCCAGCATCACCTCTTCGGAGAGGATGGCCGCTTCGGATTCCACCATCAGCACGGCGTTGGCGGTACCGGCAACCACCAGATCCAGATCGCTCTGGGGCAGTTCGGTGGTGGTCGGGTTCAGCACGTACTGACCGTTCATGTAACCCACGCGGGCTGCACCGATCGGGCCGCCGAACGGGATGCCGGAAATGGCCAGTGCCGCGGAGGCACCGATCATGGCAACGATGTCGGGAGAGACGGCCGGGTTCACGGACATGACGGTGGCAACCACCTGAACCTCATTGAGGAAGCCTTCCGGGAACAGCGGACGAATAGGACGGTCGATCAGACGGGAGATCAGGGTCTCGCCTTCGCTCGGACGGCCTTCACGACGGAAGAAGCCACCCGGGATGCGACCAGCAGCATAGGTACGCTCCTGGTAGTTGACGGTCAGCGGGAAGAAATCACGGCCGTGATCGGCCTCTTTCTTGCCAACAACGGTCACGAAGACGCAGGTATCGTCCATGCTGACCATCACGGCCGCAGTGGCTTGACGGGCCATCACACCGGTTTCCAGTGTGACGGTGTGTTGACCGTACTGGAATGACTTTACAATAGGATTCACGTGAATTTCCTTTTTACAATTTGGCTCTTTAAATTCGCGCACAAGTATACTTGATTCGATGCAAAAGGTAAGCGGTGACACAAATTCTGTGAGGCAGGCAACGCGCTGATAGGGAATAAAAAAAGGGGAACCTGACGGTTCCCCTTTTTCGCGAAATCTGATGGTCGATTAACGACGCAGACCCAGCTTGGCGATCAGAGCAGCGTAACGCTGAACGTCTTTACGCTTCAGGTAGTCCAGCAGCTTACGACGCTGGGAAACCATGCGCAGCAGACCGCGACGACCGTGGTGATCCTTGGAGTGCTCCTTGAAGTGACCTTGCAGATGGTTGATCTGGGCAGTCAGCAGGGCAACTTGCACTTCGGGGGAACCGGTGTCGTTGGCGCCACGAGCGTGCTCGGCAACGATTTGAGCTTTGATCTCAGCATTTAGAGACATGGTATTACTCCAGTAGAGTGTTTAAAGGTTCACAGCCAATCTCTAATTCAGCCGTGAAATGAGGGCGGTATCATAATCGCCCCCGCCCCTTTTCGCAATGATAAAGACGCGCAACGGGCAAGAGCACGGATACCGCCTGAGGATCACTCCTCGTCGTGATAACGGACCAGGCGCTTGGGGGCAACCCGACCATCATCATCAATTTCGCCGACACCGATGAACTCGCGCTCGGGGCCGACCGTCATGCGAACCTGACCGCTGGTTGGGGCACCTGGCACCTGAACTGCCTGACCCTGGTTCACATAGGCCGCCACTACGGCCAACATGTTCACCTCGGGCAGAGACGCCACGGCGGTGTCCATCGGCAGCAACAGGGGATCCAGCTGCTCGCGCGGCGGAATGCTTTCGGCCTTGGCCTGCTCGAAGATGCACTCAAGCTGCTCCAGGGTCAGCATCCGATCGTACGGATAGCTGGCCACCTGGGTGCGGCGCAGCTGGGTGACATGAGCGCCACAACCCAGCACTTCCCCCAGATCATCGACCAGAGAGCGGATGTAGGTGCCTTTGCTGCAGTGCACTTCCAGTTTGACCTCGTCCCCTTCGAAGCTGATGAGCTTGAGCTCGAAAATCGTGATGGGGCGGGCTTCCCGCTCAATTTCGATCCCCTCGCGGGCATACTCGTAGAGCGGACGGCCATTATGCTTGAGGGCGGAGTACATGGACGGCACCTGCATGATGGGGCCGCGGAACTGGTCCAGCGCCTCAATCAGGGTACCCACGGCCACGTTCACCGGACGGGTGGCAACCACCTCGCCATCGGAGTCGCTGGTGTTGGTGCGCTCGCCCAGCTTGGCAGTCACCTCGTAGCGCTTGTCCGCATCCAGCAGATACTGGGAGAACTTGGTGGCCTCGCCCAGGCAAATCGGCAACATGCCGGTCGCCAGGGGATCCAGGGCGCCGGTGTGGCCGGCCTTGGCGGCGTTGTAGATCCGCTTTACCTTCTGCAACACATCGTTGGAGGTCAGGCCGGTCGGCTTGTCCAGCAACAGAATGCCGTGCACATCACGGCCCTTGAAACGACGTCTTCGGGTCATCTCAGGCTTTATCCTCAGTCGTGTCATCCGGAGCGGCCACGTCATCCTCACGACCTGACTCGGCCATGCGACGCTTGTCTTCACGGATGGTATTGGTCACCAGGTTGGAGAGACGCATCCCCTCGACCAGGGTCTGGTCGTAGAAGAAACGCAGCTCGGGCACCACACGCAGGCGCATGGCGCTGCCCAGCAGGCTGCGGATGTAACCGGCCGCTTCAGTCAGCGCCTTGAGCCCTTCCTTGATGCGCTCGGCGTCATTCTCCAGCTGCAAGAAGGTGACATAAACCTTGGCGTAGTTGAGGTCACGGGACACTTCCACGTCGGAAACGGTCACCATGCCGATGCGCGGGTCTTTCACCTCACGCTGCAGGATCAGCGCGATTTCACGCTGGATCTGCTGCCCGACCCGACGGGTCCGGCTGAATTCTCTGGCCATAATCTATCCTGCGATAAAAGGGGGCCGCGGCCCCCTATTTTGTCTGACTCTCGGCTTACAGAGTACGCTGAATTTCAACGGTCTCGTAAACTTCGATCTGGTCGCCTTCGCGTACGTCGTTGTAGTTCTTGACCGCGATACCACACTCGTAACCGTTGCGAACCTCGTTGACGTCATCCTTGAAGCGACGCAGGGATTCCAGCTCGCCTTCATAGATAACCACGTTGTCACGCAGAACACGGATACGGTTGGAGCGCTTGACCACACCTTCGGTGACCATACAGCCGGCAACGGCGCCAAACTTCGGTGAGCGGAAGACGCTGCGCACTTCGGCCAGACCGATGATCTCCTGCTTGTACTCCGGCGCCAGCATGCCGCTCATGGCCTGCTTCACTTCGTCGATCAGGTCATAGATGACGGAGTAGTAGCGCAGATCCAGGCTCTCGGCCTCGATGACCTTGCGCGCAGAGGCGTCGGCACGGACGTTGAAGCCCACCAGGATGGCGCTGGAAGCGGCAGCCAGGGTCGCATCGGTCTCGGTGATACCACCCACACCGGAACCCACGATCTTCACCTTCACTTCGTCGGTGGAGAGCTTGACCAGAGCGTCGCAGATCGCTTCCACGGAACCCTGTACGTCGGCCTTGATCACCACGTTCACTTCGGACACTTCGCCCTCGGTCATGTTGGCGAACATGTTCTCCAGCTTGGCCTTCTGCTGGCGAGCCAGCTTGACTTCGCGGAACTTGCCCTGACGATAGAGAGCCACTTCACGGGCCTTCTTCTCGTCACGCACCACGGTCGCTTCATCACCGGCAGAGGGAACACCGGACAGACCGAGGATTTCCACTGGCAGGGACGGACCGGCCTCTTTGATCTCGCGACCCAGTTCGTCACGCATGGCGCGCACACGACCGTATTCGAGACCGCACAGCACGATGTCACCCTGGCGCAGGGTACCTTCCTGTACCAGTACGGTAGCAACCGGACCACGACCCTTGTCGAGGAAGGATTCGATGACTACACCGTTGGCCATACCGTCAACCACGGCTTTCAGCTCCAGTACTTCGGCCTGGATCAGGATGGCTTCCAGCAGATCGTCGATACCTTCGCCGGACTTGGCGGAGACGTGCACGAACTGGCAATCGCCACCCCAGTCTTCGGACATGACGTCGTAACGGGCCAGCTCGGTCTTGACGCGATCCGGATCCGCTTCCGGCTTGTCAATCTTGTTGACCGCAACAACCAGCGGCACACCGGCCGCCTTGGCGTGCTGGATAGCTTCGATAGTTTGCGGCATCACGCCGTCATCGGCAGCCACGACCAGCACCACGATGTCAGTCGCCTTGGCACCACGAGCACGCATGGAGGTAAACGCTGCGTGACCTGGAGTATCCAGGAAGGTGATCATGCCGCTTTCGGTCTTAACGTGGTAAGCACCGATGTGCTGGGTAATGCCACCGGCTTCGCCTGCGGCAACCTTGGCCTTACGGATGTAGTCCAGCAGCGAGGTCTTGCCGTGGTCAACGTGACCCATGATGGTCACAACCGGCGCGCGCGGCTTGGCTTCGGAGGTCTCGTCACGATCGGACAGTACTGCCTCTTCCAGCTCGTTCTCGCGGCGCAGCACCACCTTGTGGCCCATCTCCTCGGCGACCAGCTGAGCAGTCTCCTGGTCGATAACCTGGTTGATGGTAGCCATGGCGCCCATCTTCATCATCACCTTGATGACTTCGACACCCTTGACCGCCATCTTGTTGGCCAGCTCGGCCACAGTGATGGTCTCGCCAATCACCACGTCGCGGTTAACCGCGGCAGCCGGCTTGTTGAAGCCGTGCTTCATGGCATTCGGGGTAGCAACCTTGCCACGCTTGCCTTTACGAGCGCGCGGATCGCGGGAGTTGCGGTCATTGCGATCGTCGTCGCGGCGACCGGCCTTCTTCGGCCCCTTGGCGGCAGCGGCGGTACGGCGGCTGGTCTCTTCCTTGCGATCCAGCTCATCTTCTGCAGCCTGGGCATGCTTGGAGGTGGTCACGTGATAATCGCTGCTCTCTTTGGCGCGGGCGGCGTCTTCTTCAGCCCAGCGGGCTGCATTCTGTTCTGCCATGAGACGAGCCTCTTCGGCTTTCTTCGCGGCGAGTTCTTCAGCTTTTTGCAAAGCTGTTTGTTCCTGTTGGCGCTTCAGTTCTTCTGCTTCGCGCTTGGCCATCTTTTCTGCCTCTTGCTGAGCTGTGCTACTGGCTGCTTTGGCGGGCTGTTGAGCCTGTCGAGCCTTTTGTTGTGCCTCGATCCGCGCCTTTTCCTCAGCTTCACGACGAGCCTGCTCAGCCTCACGGAGAGCCTTCTCTTCAGCGTCGAGACGAGCCTTCTCTTCGGCTTCGCGACGAGCTTTTTCTTCTGCTTCCAAACGCGCTTTTTCCTCGGCTTCCGCCTGACGCTGTTCATCTTCCAGCGCCGAGCGTCTTACATAGGTGCGAGACTTGCGTACTTCTACCTGCACTTCCTTGTTCTTGCCGCCAGTCCCCTGAACACTGATGGTGCTCTTGGTCTTGCGCTGCAAGGTCATGCGGGCAGGAGCAGTGACCTCGTCACCTCCATGCTGTTTCTTCAGGTGTGCCAGCAGGGTCTGCTTCTCAGACTCGCTAACCATGTCGTCGGCCTTGCTCTTGCTGATACCGGCATCGACAAACTGCTGGAGAAGACGATCAACCGGTGTGTCGATGTCAGTGGCAAGTTGTTTGACTGATACTTCTGCCATTCATTTTCCTCCGTTTGATCTTACTCGGACTGCTCTTCCCCGAACCAACAGATGTTGCGAGCAGCCATAATGAGCTCACCGGCCTTCTCGGCAGTCAGCCCTTCGATATCGGCAAGGTCATCAATGCCTTGCTCTGCCAAATCTTCCAGGGTACCGATGCCACGGCCCGCCAGTGCGTAAGCCATTTCACGGCTCAGACCGTTCAGATTGAGCAGCTCTTCTGACGGCTCGACGCCATCGAAAGATTCTTCTTTGGCCAGGGCCTTGGTAGTCAGGGCATCCTTGGCGCGCTTGCGCAGCTCTTCGACCATGTCTTCATCCAGACCGTCGATGGCCAGCAGCTCGTTGACCGGTACGAAGGCGATCTCTTCCAGAGTGGAGAAGCCCTCTTCCATCAGCAGGCTGGCGAAATCGTCATCGATGTCCAGAGTACTGGTGAACAGGTTCATGATGCGGTCGTTCTCGGCCTGGTGCTTGGCACGCATGTCTTCAACGGTCATCACATTCAGCTCCCAACCGGTCAGCTGGGATGCCAGACGCACGTTCTGACCGTTACGGCCGATGGCCTGGGCCAGGTTGGCCGCTTCCACTGCGATATCCATGGTGTGGTTGTCTTCATCGACGATGATGGAGGCCACATCGGCGGGCGCCATGGCATTGATCACGTACTGGGCCGGGTTGTCATCATACAGCACGATGTCGGCACGCTCACCGCTCAGCTCGGCGGAGACGGCCTGAACGCGGGCACCGCGCATGCCGATGCAGGCACCGATCGGGTCGATGCGACGATCGTTGGTCTTCACCGCGATCTTGGCGCGGGAACCCGGATCACGGGCGGCGCCCATGATTTCGATCATCTCTTCACCGATCTCCGGCACTTCGATGCGGAACAGCTCTTTCAGGAAGTCCGGGCTGGAGCGGCTGACAAACAGCTGGGAGCCACGGGCTTCCGGACGCACTGCGTAGAGCAGACCACGGACGCGGTCACCAGGACGGAAAGTTTCGCGCGGCAGCATGTCGTCGCGGAAGATCACGGCTTCTGCATTGCTGCCCAGATCCAGGATCACGTTGTCGCGGTTGCTCTTCTTGACCACGCCGCTGATGATGGTGCCTTCTTTGTCCTTGAACTGGTCAACGACTTGTGAACGCTCGGCTTCGCGCACTTTCTGCACGATGACCTGCTTGGCAGTCTGGGTGGTGATGCGGTCGAAGGTCACGGAGTCGATCTGATCTTCAACATATTCACCGATCTGGATGTCCGGCTGTTCGATCTGCGCCGCTTCCAGAGTGATTTCAGCGTAGGGGTTTTCCATGGCGGCCTGATCCGCGATGACTACCCAGCGGCGGAAGGTATCGTAATCGCCGGTCTTGCGATCGATCTCGACACGAACCTCAATCTCGCCTTCATATTTTTTCTTGGTCGCAGTCGCCAAGGCAGTTTCCAACGCCTGGAAGATCTTTTCGCGGGGTACCGCTTTCTCGTTGGATACTGCGTCAACGACCAGCAAAATCTCTTTATTCATATCCGATAGCCTCGTTAACCAAAGTTCGGCACTATGTTCGCTTTTTGGATATTGGTGAAAGCCAACACTTCGTCCTTACCATCTACCGTCAGGGTGATCATGTCGCCCTGTACGGCTTTGATTACGCCTTTGAACTTGCGGCGGTTGTTTGTTGCCATCCGAAGCGTTACCGCCGCCTCTTGGCCAACGTATTTTTCGAACTGGGCAACCTTGAACAGCGGGCGATCCAGACCCGGGGAAGATACCTCGAGGTAATACTCCTCGGTGATGGGATCTTCGACATCCATGATGGCGCCAACCTGATGGCTGACCTCAGCACAGTTCTCGACGGTCACGCCCTGCTCGCCATCAATGTAGACGCGCAGGGTGGAGTGTTTACCCGCACGGATAAACTCGATACCCCAAAGTTCAAAGCCCAAGGCAACGACCGGCGCCTCGAGCATATCGGTCAAACGTTGTTCCAACGTAGCCAAAGTCACCCTCCGAAAAACAAAAAAAGGGCATAAAGCCCAGATAGAGATCCATTCAGAGTAAATTGCACATAACAAAAAGCCCCGATATCAAATCGGGGCTTGGCGCTTTACCCTGATTGTCGCCTCGCAGCGACCGCCTTCCTGAGCGTAGGAAATGCGTGAAATTTGGTTGCGGGGGCCGGATTTGAACCGACGACCTTCGGGTTATGAGCCCGACGAGCTACCATGCTGCTCCACCCCGCGTCCGAAATCGTGCGAGATTATAGCCATATCACTCCGATGAAACAAGACTGACTGGCTATAACACACCCAGTTACCCGGGCTTACTGCTTAATTGGTGCCGTGGGCGGGACTCGAACCCGCACACCCTAGAGCACTACCCCCTCAAGATAGCGTGTCTACCAATTCCACCACCACGGCAAAACTCTTACTCGGGAACGTCAGTATCTTTCTTCACTGGCGCTTTGTTCTGCTCAACCTGTTGGGTCTGTTGCAGATTTTCCCATTCGCTACCCTGTTTTACCTTGTGAGTGGACATGGATCCAAGCACCAGGCTAATTACGAAGAACAGAGTAGCCAAAATCGCTGTTGTTCGGGTCAGGAAGTTGCCTGAACCACTGGAGCCAAACACTGTGTTTGATGCCCCTGCGCCGAAGGAGGCGCCCATGTCAGCCCCTTTACCTTGCTGAATCATCACCAGACCAATCAGAGCCAGTGACACCAGCAGATAAACGACCAAAAGAATCTCGTACATTTAACTTGCACCCTTTGCCGCTTCAACAATTCCTAAAAACGCATCGCTATCGAGACTTGCACCACCAATAAGACCACCGTCTACATCGTGCTGGGCAAACAAATCTCTCGCATTGGCTGGCGTCACGCTCCCACCATAGATGATTCTAACTTTCTCACCTATTACCGGAGTATCCTCCGCCAAGCGACCACGTATAAAGGAATGAACCTCTTGTGCCTGCTCGGGTGTGGCGCATTTACCTGTACCTACAGCCCAAATCGGCTCGTAGGCGATGATAGCATTATCGAAAGCCATCGCGCCATTTTTCTCTATGACGATGTCCAGCTCTTCCGCGATGACCTCAAAGGTTCTTCTCGCCTGCCTTGCTGCACCCGACTCACCCAAACAGAGGATTGGAACAAGCCCTGCCGCTCTGGCAGCCGCAAACTTCTCTGCGACGATAAAACTGGTTTCTCCAAAGAGACGCCTGCGCTCGGAGTGCCCTACCAGTACGTAGCGACATCCTGCCTCAACCAGCATCTGACACGAAACTTCTCCCGTGTAAGCGCCTGCTGTGTGCTGACTCACATTCTGAGCCCCCAACTTTATCGCCACCTGCTCACCGAGCAGTGATGCGGCAAAGTCGAGATGCACATGGGACGGACAGAAAACAACATCTACATCATCACCAACACCCTTCAGGCATTGACTTGTAAACTGCTCTAACTGCGACCTACTACCGTGTAACTTCCAGTTGGCTGCTACAAACGGCTTGCGATGTCCCATCGGCAACTCCCTTGCGAAAGCGGGGCTGATAATATCCAGAGGATTGTCAGCTGACAAGTGCTATTTTCAATTTTTTGAATCGATTGAACAAGATACAACCAGGGCGACTAAAAAGTCGCCCTGAATGCTCATTAAAGCGCCGATTCAACCTGCTTGGCAATACGCTGTGCCATGTCATGAACCTGCTGTTCATGCTCACCTTCCACCATCACCCGGATCAAGGGCTCGGTGCCGGATTTGCGCAGCAGCACGCGGCCACGACCGGCCAGCTCCTGCTCCACCTTTGCCACCTCCTGCTTGACCGCATCGGCAGAGAGCGGATCCTTGCCCTCGGCAAAGCGAACATTCACCAGCACCTGCGGGAACTTGTTCATCCCTGAGCGCAACTTGGCCAGCGGCATCTCGGCGCTGCGCATGGCGGTGAGTACCTGCAGGGCGGCAACAATGCCATCCCCGGTGGTGGTCTGGTCCAGGCAGATGATGTGACCGGAATTTTCGCCACCGATCCGCCACCCCTTCTCTTCCATCATCTCGAGAACGTAACGGTCACCCACCTTGGCACGGGCAAACGGGATGCCAAGCGTCTGCAACGCCAGCTCCAGCCCCATGTTGGCCATCAGGGTTCCAACAACTCCGCCCTTGAGTCGACCGTTGCGCAGTGCATCACGCGCGATGATATAGAGAATTTCATCACCGTCGATGAGATAGCCGGTATGGTCAACCATGATCAGACGGTCGCCATCCCCATCAAATGCCACCCCGAGATCGGCCTTGCACTCCAGCACCTTGGCGACCAGCGCCTCAGGGGCGGTAGAACCGACACCGTCGTTAATATTGAGACCATCCGGCGCACACCCCATGGTGATCACTTCTGCTCCCAGTTCACGGAACACGGAAGGGGCGATGTGGTAGGTGGCACCGTGGCCGCAATCAACCACCATTTTCAGCCCTTCCAGGTTCATATGAGAGGGGAAGGTGCTCTTGCAAAACTCGATATAACGGCCAGCGGCATCATCGATGCGAACAGCCTTGCCCAGCTCGGCAGAGTCAACGCACTTGAGCTCATGATCCAACTCGGCCTCGATGGCCATCTCGACCTCGTCGGGCAACTTGGTGCCATCGGCAGAGAAGAACTTGATGCCATTGTCATAGAAGGGATTGTGTGAGGCACTGATGACGATACCGGCTTCAGCACGGAAGGTACGGGTCAAATAGGCCACAGCCGGCGTGGGCATGGGGCCCATCAGAATGGCCTTGAGGCCTGCGGCAGAGAGGCCTGCCTCCAGGGCCGACTCCAGCATGTAGCCTGAGATGCGGGTATCCTTGCCGATCAGCACCTTGCGGGTACCCTTCTTGGAGAGCACCTTGCCCGCAGCCCAACCCAGCTTCATTACGAAATCCGGAGTGATCGGGTACTCACCCACCTTGCCGCGTACCCCATCGGTACCGAAATACTTTCTTGCCATTGTCTGTTCTCGTTTTTTTATTTGGATATGAAATCTTGTCCCGTCATGACCATCCAGCCGGTGCGCAGAGCATCCATGGTCGCTCGCACGTCGTGCACCCGGATGATCCGGGCACCACGCTGCATCCCGATAAGGGCACAGGCCAGGCTGCCGGCCAGCCGTTCATCAACCGGGCGACCGAGCAGGTTGCCTATCATAGACTTTCGCGACATCCCGACCAAGAGCGGCAGCTGGTAATCGAGCAATGACTCCTGCTGTGCCAGCAGCTGATAGTTGTGCGCAAGGGTCTTGCCAAAACCGTAGCCAGGGTCCAGCAGCAGCTGTTCACGAGCGATGCCAGCCGTCAAACAGGCGGCGATCCGCTCGTCAAAGAAGGCCCTCACATCCCCTAACAGATCGTCGTAATGGGGCTCGGCCTGCATGGTTCTCGGTTGCCCCTGCATGTGCATCAGACACACAGGGACGTCAGCAGCGGCGGCCGCAGCCAGTGCCCCTGGTTCGAGCAGGGCTCGTACGTCGTTGATAAGATGGGCCCCCGCCGCGCAGCCCTCCCGCATGACCGCCGCCTTGGATGTGTCGAGGGAGATCATCACGTCCAGCTCGCGCACCAATCGCTCGACGATGGGGATAACCCTATCCAGCTCTTCCTGTTCGCTTACATCAGGGGCACCTGGCCGGGTCGATTCACCACCGATATCGATCAGGGTCGCGCCGTCGGCCACCATCTGGCGAGCGTGGGTCATCGCGCGCTCAAGCTGGGTGAAATTGCCACCATCGGAGAAGGAGTCCGGCGTCACATTGAGGATCCCCATGACATGAGGACGATCGAGGGAGAGGCTGAGCCCCTTGCTGATTAACTGCATCTTCATTTCCGTCTGGATAAAGAAAAACCCCGGGCAAGCCCGGGGTTTGGAAAGTTACGATTATTTAGCCGGGAGATCGTTGGCCTTGTCGATATCGACATCCGCCACCGGTTCCGTCGCGGCTGCAGCCGGTTTGGGCTCAGCAGCAACAGTCGAACCACCCTGCGGTGTATCACCGTGCTCATCATGCCAGTTGCTGGGGGCACGGACTTCGCGACGGGCCATCAGATCGTCGATCTGCTTGGCGTCGATAGTTTCGTACTTCATCAGCGCATCTTTCATGCTGTGCAACACGTCCATGTTGTCCAGCAGGATCTGCTTGGCACGGTCGTAGTTGCGATCGATCACCTGCTTTACTTCGGCATCGATGATACGGGCCGTATCGTCGGACATATGCTTGGCCTTGGCCATGCTGCGACCGAGGAATACTTCACCATCCTCTTCCGCATAGAGCATGGGACCGAGACGCTCGGACATACCCCACTGGGTCACCATCTTGCGGGCGATGTCTGTGGCTCGCTCGATGTCGTTGGAGGCACCAGTCGATACCTTCTCGGCACCGTAAATCAGTTCTTCTGCCAGACGACCACCGTACAAACTGGAGATCATGGACTCCAGATGCTGCTTGGAGTGGCTCCAGCGATCCTGCTCCGGCAGATACATGGTCACACCCAGCGCACGACCACGGGGAATAATAGAGACCTTGTATACAGGGTCATGATCCGGGACCAGACGCCCGATGATGGCGTGACCCGCTTCGTGATAGGCGGTCATCTCCTTCTCGGACTCTTTCATCACCATGGAGCGACGTTCCGCCCCCATCATGATCTTGTCCTTCGCCTTCTCGAACTCGGCCATGGAGACCACGCGGCGGCTCTCACGAGCGGAGAACAGGGCCGCTTCGTTGACCAGGTTGGCCAAATCGGCACCGGAGAAACCGGGTGTACCACGGGCAATCAGGGCTGCGTTGACGTCATCGGCCAACGGCACCTTGCGCATGTGTACTTTCAGGATCTGTTCACGACCACGGACATCCGGCAGACCGACCACCACCTGGCGATCGAAACGACCAGGACGCAACAAGGCCGGATCCAGCACATCAGGACGGTTGGTGGCGGCGATGACGATAATGCCTTCATTACCTTCGAAACCATCCATTTCGACCAGCATTTGGTTCAGGGTCTGCTCACGTTCGTCGTGACCACCACCCAGACCGGCGCCACGCTGGCGGCCGACAGCATCGATCTCATCGATAAAGATGATGCAGGGAGAGGATTTCTTGGCCTGCTCGAACATGTCACGTACCCGGGAGGCGCCCACACCCACGAACATCTCGACGAAATCGGAACCGGAAATGGTAAAGAACGGCACCTTGGCTTCACCGGCAATGGCCTTGGCCAGCAAAGTCTTACCGGTACCGGGAGGACCTACCAGCAGTACGCCAGTCGGGATCTTGCCACCCAGTTTCTGGAATTTGCTCGGGTCGCGCAGGTAGTCGACCAGCTCCTTGACCTCTTCCTTGGCTTCATCGCAACCGGCGACGTCGGCGAAGGTGGTCTTGATCTGATCTTCACTCATAAGGCGAGCCTTGCTCTTGCCAAACGACATGGCACCTTTGCCACCGCCGCCCTGCATCTGACGCATAAAGAAGACCCAGACACCGATCAGCAGCAGCATCGGGAACCAGGAGATGAAGATGGAGGTCAGCAGAGACGGCTCTTCCGGCTTCTCGCCCATGACTTTTACGTTATGGTTGAGCATGTCGTTGAGCAGCTGGGGATCCGGCGCAGGAATGATGGTGGTGAAACGTTCACCAGTCCGTTTGACGCCGTTAATGACCTTGCCGTCCATCCGAACTTCACGGATCTGCTCTTGGGTCACCTCTTTAACGAAGCTGGAATAGTCCAGCTGGCGACTGGTGGTATCGCTGGGGCTGAAGCTATTGAACACCGACATCAACACGACGGCGATGACCAGCCACAGGATTAAGTTTTTCGCCATGTCACTCAAATCAGTAACCTCGCAGACTGACAGTTAACGATGAAGGTTAGGGTACTACAGTTTAAAACCGGTAGCCACAATGTAGACTTCCCGTGATCTGGCTCGGGATGAGTCTGGTTTGCGAATTTTGACAGTTGTGAAAAGTTGACGTATTTCATTGAGATAGGCGTCGAAACCCTCCCCTTGGAACACCTTCACCACAAAACTGCCATCGCTGCGCAATACCTGGTTGCACATGTCCAGTGCCAACTCGACCAGATACATGGCCCGGGCCTGATCCACCTGCTGGGTACCGCTCATATTGGGTGCCATATCAGACATCACGACATCTACCTTGTCGGGACCCACTCGCTCCAGCAAAGCGCCAAGCACAGTTTCCTCCCGAAAGTCCCCTTGCAGGAAATCGACACCGGCAATGGGATCCATAGGCAAAATGTCACAGGCGATGACACGACCCGACTCACCCACCTGTTCAACCGCGAACTGGGACCAGCCACCCGGAGCCGCCCCCAAATCCACCACTGTCATGCCATTCCTGAGCAAACGGTCTTTGCCCTGGATCTCGTCAATCTTGAAAACGGCACGGGAACGCAGCCCCATCTTCTGGGCTTTTTTGACGTATTGATCGTCGAAATGTTCTTTTAACCAGCGAGTTGAACTGGCGGAACGTTTTTTCTGGGTCATGATAATCGACTTTAAAAAACCACAAGGGTTATTAGTATTAAGGGCTAAGTGGGGGTAGAATACGCCCCTTTCAACCCTGACTTATGAAGAAATTGCGATGATTCTCAACAATAAACAGAAACAGTACCTCAAGGGCCTTGCCCACAGCCTCAAGCCTGTCGTCCTGCTGGGTCAACATGGTCTGACCGAAGGCGTACTGGCCGAGATCGATCTGGCACTGAACCATCACGAGCTGATCAAGGTTAAGGTTGCCTCTGAAGATCGCGAGATGAAACAACTGGTTATGGATGCTATCGTCCGTGAAACCGGTGCAATCAAGGTGCAGAGCATGGGTCATGTGCTGACCATCTACCGTCAGGCCAACGAACCCAAAATCCAGCTGCCCCGCAAGTAAAAGGAAAGAGCATCGCTCTTTCCTTATTTCATTTCCTTCCCGAGTCGCTTGCAAAGGTAGTCGCCAAGCCCTTAACCTGCGATGAATAGTCGTGGAGAGAGCCGCTATGGAACATCACCAGATTCTCACCGAAGATGAACTGGCCATGTTGCGGGACCTGGGAAACGATCAGGAAAACACCGCCGGACAATCTCTGAGCGGTTACCTCGCAACGCCTCTGGTTGGACTGCTGCAACGCGCCGATCGGCTCGTACTTGAAGCCCGCTTCGCAGGACATCAGCTTCGTTTTCCCCTGCGCTTCACCCAGGGGGATGACGGCTTTATCGAGCCACGCATTACCGCTCCTGTCATCAAGGAACTCGGCTACCCACACCAACGAACCTGGCGTCTCGATGAGAAAGCCCGTTTCAGGGTGGCCGGAACCGACTATCAGGTGCACAGCCTGTCACTGGACGGTCTGGTAGTGGAAGGCTTGCCCTCAAACCTGATCAAGGGCTCCACTCTCAACGGCACCCTCTATATTCACGAACTGGCCCCACTCCCCCTTTGCGCCGAGCTGATCAGGCATATTCACCAGCAAAACGGCCTTCAGGGTTGGGCGCTGCATTTCCAGATGGCCAAACCTGATCTGGAGTGTCTACGCAACTGGATTTTCCTGCGCCACCAGGATGCCTTCACCGAAGCCTATCGAACCGGGTAAAGACAAACAGGGGAGCCTATGCCCCCCTGTTTCGGCACCTTGCCATCCTGTCAGATGTAGGCGACTTCCAGGATTTCGTATTCCACATCGCCTGCCGGCGTCTTGACGATGGCGACATCATCCACTTCCTTGCCAATCAGGGCTCTGGCAATGGGGGAATTGACGGAGATGAGGTTTTGCTTGATGTCAGCCTCATCGTCACCCACGATGCGGTAGACCACTTCTTCCTCGGTCTCGCTCTTGAGCAGGGTAACGGTAGCGCCAAAAATCACCCGACCATTGTTGGTCATCTTGGTGACATCGATCACCTGGGCATTGGAGAGCTTGCCTTCGATCTCCTGGATACGTCCTTCGCAGAACCCCTGCTGCTCACGGGCGGCATGGTATTCGGCATTTTCCTTCAGATCGCCGTGCTCACGGGCATCGGCAATCGCTTCGATAATCTGGGGACGAAGCTCGGTCTTGAGATATTCGAGCTCTTCGCGCAGCTTTTCAGCGCCGCGAACAGTCATCGGAGTATGATTCATAGTCGAAACCTGGGTTGCTTGAAAAAAGAGACTGCGACCAAGCATCAGCCGGTCGCAGCAATCGGTTCGGATGGGGCATCTTAATATGAAGCCGGCACAAAATCCATGTCAGTGCCCCGACACAGATCCCACTTGCACACTTGTTTATGGCCGTGATCACTGTGCTTTCGGCACGGATATCGGCTCGGAAATCGTCGGTTTGCCCTGCATGATGGAGATCTCCACCCGTCGATTCATCCGACGGTTTTCGGCCGTCGTATTGGGCACCAGCGGCTGGGTATCGGCCATTCCCTGCACCACCAAACGACTCTGATCGAAACCGGGCACCTTGATCATCTGGTGGGCTACCGCCACCGCACGCTGGGTGGATAAATCCCAGTTGGAGCTGAACAACTCGTTCTCGGTCGCCACATTGTCGGTATGGCCCGAGATGGTGATCTCCCCGGGAACATCCTTCAGCAGAGCGGCGACCTTGCGGATAACCGGCCAGAACTGCGGTTGCAAGAATGCAGAGCCGGCAGGGAAGGAGGCCTTCTCGCGGATCCGGATGATGATCTGCTGCCCCAAAGCCTCAATTTCGATGGCGCCATCCTGGATCTGATCCTTGAGCTGCTCGGCCAGTGCTTTGGCCAGGTTGTTGGACTGCTGCTGGGCCTGCTGCGCCGTTTGCGACGTCTGGGGCGTATCTCCCCCGGTCTGCTTGCCATCGCTTTTATCCTGACCACCCGCCTGTTCCGCCTCACCCGGCAGGAACTCCAGCTCGGTCTGGGTCATGTCGATGGTCTGCTGCATGATGGTATCGATCGGGGTCGGTTCGGGACGGCCGGGTCTGAACTCCTGGGCGATGACGGACGTCCCCTTGGGTATGTCCTTCACTTCCAGAATGTTCTGCACCCCGAATGCGTTCTTCATGGAGCCTGCAATCTGCTTGAACTTGAGCACGTCCATCTCGGCAAACGACAGCAACAACACGAAGAAACACATCAACAGCGACATCAGGTCAGCGAAAGTCCCCATGTAACCGGGCAGCCCTGGTGGCGGACATTTGCATTTAGACATTATGCCCCCTACTCGGTGCCATCATTGCGTTTGGACTGGTTCAGGTAGTTCTGCAGCATGGACTGGATCACCCGCGGGTTCTGGCCATCCTGGATCCCCATGATGGCGTCGAGGATCAGGGCACGGCTCAAGCTCTCCTCGCCGCTACGCAACTCCAGCTTGTCAGCGATGGGAATGGCGATCATGTTCGCTTCGATGGCCCCGTACAGGGTGGTCAGCAAGGCGACCGCCATGGCCGGGCCGATGGATTTGGGGTCGCTCATATTCGACAGCATGGCCACCAGACCGACCAGAGTACCGATCATGCCCATGGCCGGACCGAGATCCCCCAGGGTGCGAAACACCTTGATGGCACTGGAGTGGCGCTCCGCCGTGAGATCGATGTCTTTTTCCAGCACAGAACGCACCACATCGGCATCGTGACCATCCACCAGCATGTCGATCCCCTTCTTCATGAAGGGACTGGGGATCTCGGCTGCCTCCAGTGCCAGAAAGCCCCCCTTGCGGGCGGCATCGGCCAGTTCAACCGCCTTGGCAATCAAGTCTTCCAGCTTGTCGCCCTTGTACATGAAGGCTTTGCCCGCCACCTTGAAAGCCATCAGGAACTGGCCAAGGTTGAACTTCATCATGGCGATAAAGATGGAGCCCAAGACGGTGATCATGACAGAGGGGACATCCACATACATGCTGACCGGACCACCCAGCAGCATGCCGTATACGACCACCCCGAATCCCAGCACTACCCCAATCAGACTACCTAGATCCACAATCCCTACTCCTGTCACCGGTGCTTGTTGCTATTTATAGTTTGTTGAATTTTCTGCTATTGCGCCCCAGGCGGCAAGCACACATCCGCTCGGAATGATGTCTCATTATCGACCAATTGTCGGAGAGTTTGAGCCATGGGTGTTTTTCTGCCTCCCCCATGGGGGCGGTCGATGTTAATATAAGCCGTTTTTTTCAATCCCCGAGGATGGACATGGCCAGTAAAAAAATCGACCGTCTGAGTTTTGATGCCACTCTGGAAGAGCTGGAAACCATCGTTCATCAGCTGGAACAAGGTTCCTTACCGCTGGAAGAGGCACTCAAGCAGTTCGAACAGGGCATTCATCTGGTTCGCGCCGGTCAGCAGAAGCTGGAACAGGCCGAACAGAAGATCCAGATCCTGCTGAGCCAGGCCGATGGCAGTGAACAACTCGCCCCCTTCCAGCCAGAACAAGGAGAGGAGTGAGTGGCGCTGGACCAATTTTCCCGTCTGCATCGTCAACGTATCGACGACTGTTTGTCAGCACAACTTGAATCCTTGCCCGCCATGGCCCCGCGCCTGCGCGATGCCATGAAGTATGGCTTGCTGCTCGGAGGCAAGCGGGTACGCCCCTTCCTGGTCTACGCAGTTGGCGAAATGCTGGGAGTAAAAAGCGAACTGCTGGACGGCCCGGCCGCCGCGGTCGAGTGCATCCACGCTTACTCCCTCCTGCACGACGACCTGCCCGCCATGGACAATGACGATCTGCGTCGCGGCCAACCGACCGTGCACAAGGCTTTCGATGAAGGCACCGCCATCCTGGCCGGTGACGCCCTGCAGACCCTGGCCTTCACCATCCTGGCCGATCACCCCCTGCCCGGCGAACTGATGGCCAACCGGGTGCGGATGCTGAGCGTCCTCGCTCGCGCCTCGGGATATCTGGGTATGTGTGGTGGCCAGGCCCTCGATCTGCAGGCCGAAGGACGTCAAATCAGCCTGGCCGAACTGGAGCAGATCCATCGCCACAAGACCGGAGCCCTCATCGAGTGCGCCGTCATGCTGGGGGCCCTGTGCAAGGCCGACGTGGATGAAGCGACCCTGGCCGCACTGCAGACCTACGCCGCCGCCATTGGCCTCGCTTTCCAGGTGCAGGATGACATCCTCGACATTACCAGCGATACCGCCACCCTGGGCAAGCCGCAAGGCTCCGATCTCGCGCAGGAGAAAAGCACTTATCCTGCGCTGCTCGGACTCGACAATGCCCGTGAACTGGCTCGCGAACTCCATGGTAAAGCCTTAACAGCATTGCAATCTTTACCCTACAATACCGACATTCTGGAAGCGTTTGCCGATTACATCATCGAGCGAACCCACTAAACGCTGGATAACAGTAACAATATGAGCGTTGATATTAGCAATTTCCCCAACCTGGCCCTCGCGGATACCCCGATAGAGCTGCGTTCTCTGCCCAAGGATCGGCTGCCTGCACTGTGCAACGAGCTGCGCGAGTATCTGCTGCGCTCGGTGAGCCGCTCCAGCGGCCACTTTGCCTCTGGTCTGGGCACGGTCGAGCTGACGGTTGCCCTGCATTATGTCTACAACACCCCGTTCGATCGCCTGATCTGGGATGTGGGCCACCAGGCCTATCCCCACAAGATCCTGACCGGACGTCGCGACCAGATCCACACCATTCGCCAGAAGGATGGTCTGCACCCCTTCCCCTGGCGGGGCGAGAGCGAATACGACGTCCTCAGCGTTGGCCACTCCAGCACTTCCATCGGTGCGGCGCTCGGCATGGCGGTCGCGGCCGAGAGTGAAGGATTGGGGCGCAAGGTGGTAGCGGTGATCGGCGATGGTGCCATCACGGCCGGGATGGCGTTCGAGGCGCTCAATCACGCCGGTGACGTCCACAAGGACATGCTGGTGATCCTCAACGACAACGAGATGTCCATCTCCGAGAACGTCGGGGCACTGAACAATCACTTGGCCCGGGTCATGTCCGGCAAGCTCTACACCACTATCCGCGAAGGCGGCAAGAAGGTGCTGGCGGGTCTGCCGCCAGTCAAGGAGCTGGCCAAACGGGCCGAGGAGCATCTCAAGGGGATGGTGGTGCCGGGCACCCTGTTCGAGGAGTTCGGCTTCAACTACATCGGCCCCATCGACGGCCACGATATCGACGCCCTGGTCGAGACCCTGCGCAACATGCGCAATCTCAAGGGGCCCCAGCTGCTCCACATCAAGACCAAAAAGGGCAAGGGCTACGAGCCAGCGGAGAAAGACCCCATCGGTTATCACGCCGTCCCCAAATTCAATCCCGACGAGTGCACCCTGCCCAAGAGCGGCGGCGGCAAGCCCACCTTCTCCGCCATCTTCGGCCAGTGGCTGTGCGACATGGCGGCGAAAGACGAGAAGCTGGTCGGCATCACCCCCGCCATGCGCGAGGGCTCCGGACTGGTGAAATTCAGCCAGCAATACCCGGATCGCTACTTCGACGTGGCCATCGCCGAACAGCATGCGGTCACCTTCGCCGCCGGCCTCGCCATCGCCGACAAGAAGCCGGTGGTCGCCATCTATTCAAGCTTCCTGCAGCGCGCCTACGATCAGGTGATCCACGACGTGGCCCTGCAGGATCTTCCGGTGCTGTTCGCCATCGACCGGGCCGGTCTGGTGGGGGCCGATGGCCCGACCCATCAGGGGGCGTTTGACATCAGTTTCCTGCGCACCGTGCCCAACATGGTGATCATGACTCCGTCCGACGAGAACGAATGCCGCCAGATGCTCTACACAGGCTACCTGCATCAGGGGCCGGCGGCAGTACGCTATCCCCGTGGCAGCAGCCTGAGCGATGCCCCCGTCTCGCAAGAGATGCAGGCACTCGAGCTTGGCAAGGGTCGCGTGCTACGGGAAGGCAAGGGCACCGCCATCCTGGCATTTGGTACCCTGCTGCAGCACGCCTGGGCCGCCGCCGAGGCGCTCGACGCCACCCTGGTGGACATGCGTTTCGTCAAGCCGATGGATGAGGCGCTGGTGCTCTCCCTGGCCGCAACTCACGATCACTTCGTCACCCTCGAGGACAACGCCATCATGGGCGGTGCCGGCTCGGCGGTGAACGAATTGCTGATGCGCAGCAAACAGTGCAAGCCGGTGCTCAACCTGGGCCTGCCGGATCGCTTCGTGGAACAAGGCACCCAGCAGGAGATCTACGCCCTGCTGGGACTGGATGATGCTGGCATCCAGGCCAGCATTGAGCGCTGGCTGCAAGCCTGACGAAATTCCCCGCGAGCAATAAAGAAGGGCGCCGATATGGCGCCCTTCTTGTCATTCATGGTCTGGAACCTGTTCACAAATCGTCGCAACCGCTCCGTGAACAGGGCACCGTCAACCTTTGTAGATTTTGGGGTTGAACACATCCCGCAGCCAGTCACCCAAAAGGTTGATGACCAGCACCAGCACCACCAGGCAGATGCCCGGGAAGGCGGTGATCCACCAGGAGCCGGAGAAGATGTAGTTGAAACCCACGCTGATAAGGGAGCCGAGGGACGGCTGATCCACCGGCATGCCGAGCCCGAGGAAGGAGAGCGCCGCCTCACTCATGATGGCGTTGGCCACCTGCACGGTGGAGATCACCAGAATGGGCGACAGGCAGTTTGGCAGTATGTGACGGAACATGATGCGCGGGGCGCGAAAGCCCATCACCTTGGCCGCTTCCACATACTCCTTCTTCTTCTCCGCCAACACGGAGGCGCGCACGGTCCGGGCATATTGCGGCCATTCGGCGATGCCGATGATCACCACCAGCATCAGGATGGCGAACTTGGAGTAGAACTCCGAACCAAAGGTCGCCTGGAAGATGGCGGAGATGATGATGGCCACCATCATGGTGGAAAACGACAGCTGGACGTCGGCAAAACGCATCAGCAGGTTGTCGATACGGCCACCGAAGTAACCGGCCAGCAGGCCGATGACGATGCCAAGCACCAGCTGCAGCGCTACCGCGAATAGACCTATGGTCAACGAGATGCGAGCGCCATAGAGGATGGTGCTCCAGATGTCGCGGCCCTGGTTGTCGGTGCCGAGCCAGAAGCGCTCTTCGCCCCCTTCCAGCCAGGAGGGCGGCAGTTCGGCATCCATCAGATCGAAGCTGGTCTGGTCATAGACGTTGTGCGGTGCAATCCAGGGCGCCAGCAGCGCCGCCAGCACGAAGACCACGAAGACCGCAAAGCTGAACATGGCTACCTTGTCCCGCAGGAAGTAGTAGACGATGTCGGAGTTCTTGAAGCGCGCCCAGCGGCTCGGGCTCGCAGTTACTGCATTGCTCATGTGCTTACCCCTTAGCGGTCAAGTTGACGGTCGGGTTGATCAACCCGTAGAGCAGGTCGACCAGGGTGTTGGTCACCACGAAGATCAGGCCGACGAAGATGACGTAGGCGGTGATGAGCGGGGTATCGACCCGGTGAATGGCCTCGAGGAACAAAAAGCCGGTACCCGGCCACTGGAACACGCTCTCGGTCAGTATGGTGTAGGCCACCATGGTACCGATCTGCACGCCGCCAACTGTGATGACCGGCAGCATGGTGTTCTTCAGGGCGTGCTGGTAGTAGACCTTGTTGTTGTCCAGCCCCTTGGCGCGAGCAAACTTGACGTACTCGGAGGAGAGCTGCTCCAGCATCTCGGAGCGTACAAGCCGGATAAACAGCGGCAGCATGATGGAGGAGAGCGACACCGCCGGCAGGATCAGGTGCTTGATGCCATCCCAGGTGAAGAAACCGGACTCCCAGCCCAGCAGGTTGTAAGTCTCGCCACGGCCGTAGGCAGGCAGCCAGCCCAGCTGGATAGAGAAGAGGTACATCAGCATGATGGCGGTCAAAAAGACCGGGATCGAGATGCCGATACTGCTTCCCGCCATGATGATCTTGGTGAGAACACTGCGCGGGCGGATCGCGGAGTAGACCCCGAGCGGAATAGAGACCACGACGATGATGATCGCGGCGGCAAATACCAGCTCAAGGGTAGCCACCAACTTGTCGAGGATCACCTCGAGGGCAGGTCGCTTGAAGAAATAGGAGGTGCCCAGATCCCCATGCACCGCATTCTTCAGAAAGCGGCTGTATTTGACCAAAAAGGGATCATTGAGGCCCATCTTGTCGCGCAGCTCTTGGCGCACGGACTCGGAGACGGATTGTCCCACCAGCTCGCGCAGCGGATCCCCCAGGTTGTCCTGGATGGAGAAGGCGACCAGGCTGATGACGAACATCACTATCACGGCCTGATAGAACCGTTTCAGCAGGAATGTAAACATGCTTGTCCTTCTACGTGGCCTGTGTCATGGCACAGGCTTCTGTTAGTGGGTGGCGCAACCTCGGCCGCGCCACCCCGTCCTTCCTTGCGACTTGCGCTTACTTGTTGACCACCAGGTCACCCAGGTAAGGGAAGTTCATTACGTTGACCACCGGCTTGATGTCGACGTTCTTCTTGGCGCCATAAGCCAGATCTTCCCAGTGCAGCGGCACATAGGCGGCATCTTCAATCAGCATGGCTTCCACCTTCTGCAGAATGGCGGCACGCTTGGCCGGATCTGTCTCGGTGTTCGCATCCATCACCATCTTGTCCGCTTCAGCGTTGGCATAGCCACCACAGTTGTACTGGCCCATGCCGGTCTTGGCATCCTTGGTGAAAGTCAGGAACTCGAAGAAGTTCGCGGTATCTTCGGTGTCGGAGTGCCAGCCAATCAGCTGCATGTCGGCGGCGCACTTGTCAAACTCCGGCCAGTACTGGGCCACCGGCATGGTCTTCAGATCCACCTTGATGTTGATCTTGGCCAGCATGGCGGAGACAGCCTGGGCGATCTTGACGTCGTTGACGTAACGGGCAGCCGGGGAGATGAAGCTCATCTTGAAGCCCTTCTCGTAACCGGCTTCCTTCATCAGCTCCTTGGCCTTGGCCAGATCATACTGGGGCACCAGCGCCTCGTTATAGCCTGCATAGCCTTTCGGGCTCAGCTGGCCGGCCGGGGTACCGAAGCCCTTGTTGATCTTGTCGACAATACCCACCTGGTTGATGGCGTAGTTGATCGCCTGACGCACGCGCTTGTCTTTCAGCGCCGGGTTGGTGTTCTGGTTCAGCTCGATGATGATGGCACGGGTACCGGACAGGGTGACCAGCTGGGAATCCTTGCCATTCTTGACGCGCTCCAGATCGTTCGGGGCAACCGGGTAGATCATGTCCACGTCACCACCCAGCAGGGCGGCCACACGGGTGGCGTCCTCCTTGATGGGCACCACGGTCAGGTTCTCGACGTTGCCCTTGGAAGCCTTGTCCCAGTAGTTGGCATTGCGCACGTATTCCAGCTTCACGCCCTGCTCGCGGAACTTGACGCTGAACGGACCGGTACCGGAGACATTGGTAGAGGCAAAGGAGTCACCGTTCTTGACGATCTCGGCCTTGTCCTTGCCCGCTTCGGTCTTGCCGGTATAGAACTTGGAGTCCATCGGGAAGATATAGGTCACGGTCTGCAGCACCAGCGGGAACGGCTTGGCGGTGATCAGATCGACGGTGAAATCATCCACCTTCTTGGCTTCGGCGATGGGGTCGAAGATCGCCTTGAAGTCAGGGGAAGCCTTCAGACGGTTGACGGTCCACACCACGTCATCGGCGGTGAAGTCATTGCCGGAGTGGAACTTGACGCCCTTGCGCAGGTGGAAGCGGACGGTCTTGTCGTCGATACGCTCATATTTTTCGGCCAGGCGCGGCTCGAACTGCAGGTCCTGGGTGTAACGCATCAGGGGATCGAACACCAGGTGGGACATTTCCAGAGTCTGGCCGGAGAGCTGCTCCTGGGGATCCAGCGAGGTGGCATCGGAAGCGACGCCTACCTTGATATCGGCGGCAGAGACACTGAACGCGAAACCGGCGGCAAACAGCGCCATGGCAATTTTGGACAATCCTTTCTTCATTGTTTTCTCCATGCTTTTGGCTTTTTTATTGACAGACAAACCGGCGAACCGGTGCTTTTCTAGCTTGCGATTTCCAGCCCCTCGCGGGACATTCCCTTGAACTCCGGCATCAGCGAGATCAGCTTGCGGCTGTACTCATGCTCGGCATTGGTAAACAGTTTCTCGGTCTCGGCCACCTCCACCAGGTTGCCGTGCTGCATCACCCCGATGCGATCGCACATCTGGCGGATGACCGGCAGATCGTGGCTGATGAACAGCATGGTGAGGCCGAGTTCCTTCTGCAGATCCTTGAGCAGGTTGAGGATCTGGGCCTGCACCGAGACATCCAGCGCCGAGGTGGGCTCGTCGCAGATGAGGAAGCGCGGACGGGTCGCCAGGGCACGGGCGATGGAGATGCGCTGGCGCTGACCGCCGGAGAACTCGTGGGGATACTTGACCCCGGCACCGCGGCCGAGCCCCACGTGATCCAGCAGATCGCCGACGATCCCCTCGATCTGGCTCTCGCTGTCCGCCAGTTTGTGGAAGCGGATCGGCTCGGCGATGATGTCACGCACCTTCATGCGCGGATTCATCGACGAATAGGGATTCTGAAACACCATCTGCATCTGGCGACGCAATGGGCGACGCTCGCTCTCGCTCTTGAGCGCAGTCAGATCGATCCCCTCGAACACGATCTTGCCGGTATCGGGCGGATAGAGGCCGGTGATGGCACGGGCGATGGTGGATTTGCCGGAACCCGACTCTCCCACCAGACCGAAGGTCTCCCCTTCGAAGATCTCGAAGCTGATGTTGTTGCAGGCCCGCACATACTGACGGCGGCTCGGGAAGATGGAGTCCTTGGTGACGAACTTGAGATCGACGTTCTCCACCCGCAGCAGGGCTCCTTCGTATGAGCGCTCATCCTGGCTCTGGCCGAGCCAGTGGGTCTTGAGATCGATGCAGGTATCCGGAGCACCGGCATCCTCGATATAGGAGACCAGCGGGAAGCGCACCAGCTTGACGTCGGAGCGCGGCACCGCCGAGATGAGACTGCGGGTGTAGGGGTGGTTGGGTGCACCCAGCACCTGCTCGGTGGTGCCGAATTCCACCAGATCGCCGCGATACATCACAGCCACCTTGTCAGTGACATTGGAGACCACCCCCATGTCGTGGGTCACCAGCATGCAGCCCACCTGGCGCTCCTTGCACAGGGTGCGGATGAGCTGGAGGATCTGATCCTGGATGGAAACGTCCAGCGCCGTGGTCGGCTCGTCGGCGATGATGAGCTCGGGATCGCACGACAGGGCGATGGCGATGACCACCCGCTGGCGCATGCCACCGGAGAACTGGTGCGGATACTGCTTGATGCGCAGATCCGGATTCGGGATCCCCACCGCTCCCATCAGCTCGAGCGCCTTGTCAAAGGCCTGCTGGCGGGTCAGATCGGTATTGGCGAGGATGGTTTCAACCAGCTGATGTTCGACGGTGAACAGCGGGTTGAGGGAGGTCATGGGATCCTGGAAGATGAACCCGATGCGCGAGCCGCGAATGGCCCGCATCTCGTTCTGACTCTTGCCGGAGATAAGCTCGCCGTTGAGATAGATATCGCCGCGGGCGATGCGACCGGGGGGGCTCAACAGATCGATGACGGCATTGCCGATGGTGGATTTGCCGGCACCGGACTCACCCACGACGCCGACGATTTCCCCTTTTTCGATGGAGAAAGAGAGATCTTTGACTGCGGCCAGCACCCCATAGCGGGAGGGATACTCGATCCGCAAGTTCTTTACTTCGAGCAAGGACATGTTTACCTCTGCGGGGGACATCCGTCCCAAATAATTCGTCCGTAAATCAGCCGCAGATGCCGGTTGTTACCTTGGGCAATAGTTGCTCAATCCATGAGGCAGTGAAACCAGCGATCCGGGCGGGTTTTTTGCATTTTTTTGGAATAACCCGCGAGTAACTTAGACGGTTTGCCAACGGGTGTAAATGATTGAGTTATACAATTTCGCAATACTTTGCTCAGATAACCAGCAACACAGTAGATGAAAGTTATGATTTTCATCACAAATGCAGCCTATAAACCCATCAATTACATTGTATCAATACTTTAATTTCAACAATGGCGCAACAGATGGCAATAAGCACTATTGCATTATTAGTAGCGAGCTTCGATTGAGTAGTGAATATTTATGTGAAATGGATTTTTACTGGCAGCATATGCCGACGAATGAAAATTAAGCAGATATAAATCGGGGAGGAGCAGAGCCGTCCTCCCCTGAAGGGGTTGCTCAGCCGAGCCAGAAGGCCAGCAATTGCATACAAAACAGGGCGAACAATCCGGCGATGAGATCGTCGAGCATGATGCCAAGCCCGCCGTGGATGCGACGGTCAAACCAGGAAATGGGCCAGGGTTTGAGCACGTCGAACAGGCGGAACAGCACGAAGCCGGCCACAACCCATTCCCAACCAGCCGGCGCCGCTATCATGGTGACACCAAAGCCGATCACCTCGTCCCAAACGATGGCGCCATGATCCGGCATGCCGATGGCATCGGTGGCGCTCTGGCAGATACGAATGCCCGCCACAAAGCCCACCAGCAACAGGGCGATAAACCAGGGGGTAGCCAGACCACTCACCAGCAGATAGAGCGGGATGGCGGCCAGGGTTCCCATGGTGCCCGGCGCCTTGGGCGAGAGGCCGGAGCCAAAGCCCACCGCCAAAAAATGAAGCGGGTTCTTCAGGTTCAGCCGTTTCAGCTCGGGCTTTATCATGAACCAGCTCATGCGAAGTGATCCCACCCTTTCAGCGCCAACTCGACCCCCTGCTCGCCGCGTACATAGTCGATCCCGGGATCACCGGCCACGATGCGACCAATGCGGGTAAACTTGACGCCACTGTGAGCCAGCGCCGTATCCAGGGCACCGCGGTGTTCTTCCGGCACGGTGAAGCAGAGCTCGTAGTCGTCGCCACCGGCCAGGGCCAGTTGCCACGCCTCCTGCTCGCTCACCGCATCCAGCAGCACCGGCGAGAGGGGCAGCAGATCCAGATCGATCTGGGCCCGCACGCCGGACGCCTTGAGAATGTGGCCAAGATCCGAGGCCAACCCGTCGGAGAGATCCAGCGCACTGCCCGCCAGCCCGCGCAGAGCCTGACCGGCCAGGATGCGGGGATGGGGGTGATCGAGCCTCGGCAGAACGGCCGCCAGCTGGTTCTCGTTGAGAGTACGCTTGCCGAGCAGATGGGAGAGCGCCAGGGCGGCGTCCCCCAGGGTGCCGGTGACATAGATACCGTCGCCGGCCCGGGCGCCGCTGCGCATCAGGGCACGTCCGGCCGGCACCGAGCCTTGCACCGAGATGGTGATGGAGAGGGGGCCACGGGTCATGTCGCCCCCGACCAGGGCCACGTTATAGTACTCGGCAAGCTCGAGGAAACCTTCAGCAAAGCCGGCCACCCAGGACTCGTTGATGGCGGGCAGGGTCAGGGCCAGAGAGACCCAGCGCGGCTCGGCCCCCATGGCGGCGAGATCGGACAGGTTGACTGCCAGCGCCTTGTATCCGAGATCCACCGGATCCATGTCAGGAAAGAAGTGCACGCCGCTCACCAGGGTATCCGTGCTCACCGCCAGCTGGGTATCGGGAGGCAGGGTCAGCAGGGCGCAGTCGTCTCCGGGGCCCATCACCACGTCCTTGCGGGCGTGGGGAACCTTGAAGTACTTATCAATCAGCTCAAATTCACCCATACAGTAAAAAGCCAGCAGTTAAGCTGGCTCCTCTCTTAGATGCTGTTGCTGCTCTTGCTGCGAAATCGTGATCAAGGCTCATCCGCTGCTCGGGCTCCTCATGTATTTCTATACACTCCGGCCCCTGCGCTGCTCTTCACCTTGCTGACGACTTCTCGTGACAGAGCTTCTATCAGCATTGAATGCTGATGAACGTCAGGATCAGCGCTTGTTCAGCGACTTGATCACCTTGTCCAGTACACCGTTGACAAACTTGTGGCTGTCATCGGCAGCAAAGGCTTTGGCCAGCTCGATCGCTTCGTTGATCACCACGCGCGGCGGCACATCATCACGACGGGTCAGCTCATAGGTCGCCAGACGCAGGATCGCCTTGTCCACCATGTCCACTTCTTCCAGCGGACGGGAGAGGAAAGGTGCAAACACCTTGTCCAGCTCGTTGCAGTGGAGCGATACCCCAAACAGCAGATCGCGGAAATAGTTCAGGTCCACACCCTTGGTGTCCTGATCGATCTTGAACTGTTCTTCGATGTCACCCACATTGGCCTTGGTCATCTGCCACTGGTAGATGGCCTGGGTGGCGCAATGGCGGGCTTTACGGCGCTCGGACGGTTTCAATGCATTTCTCCTCGTTACACGTCCAGTTCTTTCAGGACGTTGATCATTTCGAGCGCTGCCAGTGCAGCCTCTGCACCCTTGTTACCCGCCTTGGTACCTGCACGCTCGATGGCTTGTTCAATGTTTTCAGTGGTCAGTACGCCGAAGGCAACCGGAATTTCATATTCCATCATTACCTGGGCCATGCCCTTGCTGTTCTCGTTGGCGACCAGATCGAAGTGGTAGGTGCCGCCACGGATGACGGTGCCGACCGCCACGATGGCGTCGTATTGACCACTCTTGGCCAGTTTCTTGATGACCAGTGGCATTTCAACCGCACCCGGCACTTTCACCAGGGTCAGGTTGCTGTCCTGTACCTGGCCTTGACGCTTCAGTACGTCCACTGCGCCACTCACCAGGCTGTCGTTGATGAAGCTGTTGAAGCGGGCAACGACAATCGCAACGCGCGCTGCTGGAGCGGCAATATTTCCTTCGATAACCTTCATTGGAAATCCTGTATCTGTGCAATCAAAAGGGCCGGAGTCAAAAGTGCGCACATTCTAGCACAACAGACCCACGACAAAAACCATGGCCGCAACAGGCGGCCATGATAGTGATTTAAGCGAAACGAGGCGCTTATTCGCCGACGTATTCCACCACTTCCAGGCCAAAACCGCCGAGGGCGTGGTACTTCTTCGGCGAGCTCAGCAAGCGCATCTTGCCCACCCCCAGCGCCTTGAGGATCTGGGAGCCGACGCCGACCCGGCGCGAGGTGCCTTGCCACTTGGCCCCTTCCGGTGCCAGCCCCTTGTCGGCGGCCTCGAACCCCTTGACCCGGGCCAGCAGCTCGGCGCCATGGGCTTCCGCTCCCAGGATCACCAGCACCCCGCCCTCGTCGGCGATGCGGGCCATGGATTTGGGCAGCGGCCAGCTGCGTGCCGCATGACGGTCGGTCAGCAGCAGATCGCTCAGCACGTCGTGCAGATGGACCCGCACCAGGGTCGGCTGATCCGCCTGCACCTCGCCTTTCTTCAGGGCAAAGTGAACCTGGTTGTCGATGGTGTCGCGGAAGGTGATGAGATCAAACTCGCCATATTCGGTGGGCAGCTTGCATTCGGCCACCTTCTCGACCGTGGTCTCGTGCTGGTTGCGGTACTCGATGAGATCCGCAATGGTGCCAAGCTTGATGCCGTGCTGCTCGGCGAAGATCTCGAGGTCCGGGCGGCGCGCCATGGTGCCATCCTCGTTGAGGATCTCGACGATGACGGAGGCCGCCTCGTAACCTGCCAGACGAGCCAGGTCACAACCCGCCTCGGTGTGGCCGGCGCGGGTCAGCACACCACCATCCTGCGCCATCAGCGGGAAGATGTGGCCCGGCTGCACCAGATCGGAGGCCTTGGCGTCCGGCGCCACGGCAGCCTGTACGGTCACGGCGCGATCGGCGGCGGAGATGCCGGTAGTGACCCCTTCAGCCGCTTCTATGGTCACGGTGAAGGCGGTGGAGAACTGGGCGTTGTTGCGATCGACCATCAGCGGCAGCGCCAGCTGCTTGCAGCGATCCCGGGTCAGGGTCAGGCAGATGAGACCGCGGCCATAGCGGGCCATGAAGTTGATGTCTTCCGGGCGGACACAGGAGGCGGCCATGATGAGGTCCCCTTCGTTCTCCCTGTCTTCGTCGTCCATCAGGATCACCATCTTGCCAGCCTTGATATCGGCAATGATTTCCTGGGTTGTGCTCAGCGCCATGGGCTACTCCATCAATGTGCGTGGGGATTGAGCCTGCGGGCTCAACTCGACCTGGGTTTATGTGGCTCTAGATTGGGGCACCCTGGCCCATTTCAATCGGAGCGGGATCACAGAACGGTGTTTTGCTTCGCCTCAGAGAAAACCGGCCTTGGCCAGCTTCTCCAGAGTCAGGTTAGAGGCCGTGCTCTCCTGGCTCTTGCCCATCATCAGCCGCTCCAGATAGCGGGCGATCTGATCCACCTCGAGGTTAACCCGCTGGCCCGGTTTCCACTGGGCGATGGTGGTCTCCTGGGCTGTGTGGGGCACGATAGTCAGGCGAAACAGATCCCCCTGCACCGCGTTGACTGTGAGGCTGATGCCGTCCACCGCGATGGAGCCCTTCTCGGCGATGTAGCGGGAGAGCGACCCTGGCGCCTTGATCCAGTATTCGATGGCGCGGCCGCTGCTGGCGACACTCTTGACCTCGCCCACCCCGTCCACGTGGCCGGAGACCAGATGACCTCCGAGGCGGGAGGTGGGCATCAAGGCCTTCTCGAGGTTGACTCTATCGCCCACCTTCGCCTCGGCAAAGCCGGTGCGCGACAGGGTCTCCAGCGACACGTCGGCGGTATAGCTCTGGTCACCCAGCGCCACCACCGTGAGGCAGACGCCGTTGGTCGCGATGGAGTCACCCAGTTTCACGTCGCCAAAATCCAGGGTCGGCGCGTGTACGGTGAGGGCCATGTCTTCGCCCTGGCGGCGCAGGCTGGCCAGGGTTCCCACCGCTTCGATAATTCCGGTAAACATGCAGATCACCTTGCTGATGACGGGGCCGGCCCGGCCCCGCTGAAAATGAAAAGTTCAGGTTATCTTTAGCCATGGTGCGAGTGGCTTGCGCTCCCTCACACGACCAACCGTGAAAGCAGCCGGCTCGTCAGGCAATCCTGGCCGTGATGCGAATATCCTGCCCCACCAGCCGTACATCCTTGATATTGAGCTTGGGCGCCTGGAACAGACGGGTGAGCGCCGGCAGGTGGAACAGGCCGCGCCCCTCATCACCCATCAGTTTCGGTGCCTGATAGAGCACCAGCTCATCCACCAACCCCTTCTCCAGCAGGGCACCGCACAGCCGCGGCCCCGCCTCCACCAGTACCGAATTGATGTTCTGCTTGGCCAGCAACATGAAGAGACTGACAAGGTCCAGCCTTCCCTCGTGCAGCGGCAGCTCCAGTTGCTGCACCCAGGCAGGCCACTCTCCGCCGGCCTGGTAGCGGGCCAGCAGCACAGGACTCTCGCTCTGGAACAGGGGCAGGTCGGGGGTCAGGCGGTTTTGCGAATCGACGATGACCCGCAGCGGCTGGCGCAGGGTCTCCTTGGGATAGGCGGCCTTGACTGAGGAGGGCAGCTCATCCCAGCGCACGGTCAGGGAGGCGCCATCAGCCAGCACGGTTTCGGCGCTGGAGAGCACCGCATCGTGGCGGGCCCGCAGCCGCTGCACATCGCGGCGCGCATCGGGGGAGGTGATCCACTGGCTCTCGCCGCTCGCCATGGCGGTGCGGCCATCGAGACTGGCGCCAAGCTTGACCGTCACCAGCGGAAACGCGGTGCGCATCCGCTTGAAGAAGCCCGGGTTGAGCGCCTCGGCCTCGGCAGCCAGCAGGCCGAAATCAGCCTTGATCCCCGCCTCGGAGAGCATCCGCAGGCCGCGACCGGCCACTTGGGGGTTGGGATCCACCATGGCAGCCACCACCCGGCTGACGCCGGCCTTGATCAGCGCCTCGGCGCAGGGCGGGGTACGACCATGGTGGGAACAGGGTTCCAGAGTCACGTAGGCGGTGGCGCCGCGTGCCTTTTCACCCGCGGCATGCAGGGCATAGACCTCGGCATGGGGTTCACCGGCACGCTGGTGCCAGCCCTCCCCCACCACTTCGCCGGCCTTGACCAGCACGGCGCCGACACAGGGGTTGGGCGCCGTGGTGTAGCGGCCACGACGGGCCAGTTCGAGGGCCCGACTCATCCATCGGTAATCGTCTTGACTAAACATCTGGGCTCCCGTTACAGGCGAGAAAAGAGGGTCATTCATACAAAGCCTGACGCAGGCTTACTTCTCCAGCTTGGCAATCTCTTCGCCAAACTCGCGAATATCTTCAAAGCTGCGATAGACGGAGGCGAAACGGATATAGGCCACCTTGTCGAGCCCCTTGAGTTCGTCCATCACCAGGTTGCCCACCAGCTCGGAGGCGACTTCACGCTCGCCGGTGGCGCGCAGGCGAGACTTGATATGGTTGACCGCCTTTTCGATGGCCTCCATGCTCACCGGGCGCTTCTCCAGCGCCCGCAGAATGCCGGCACGCAGCTTGTCCTCGTTGAACGGCTCGCGCGAGCCGTTGCTCTTGATGACCCGCGGCATCACCAGCTCGGCCATCTCGAAGGTCGTGAAGCGTTCATGGCAGAGCAGACACTCACGACGGCGGCGTACCTGATGGCCTTCGGCCACCAGACGGGAATCGATCACCTTGGTATCAACGGCACTACAGAAAGGGCAATGCATCGGACCTCCGGCGTTAACAGAAACGGGCTCCTGCCCCACGGGGCCAGGCACTAGGCCGCTCAGTGTAACACGGCCATCCAAAACCGGTAAAAGCCCAGAAAAAACAATGCCACCCGAGGGTGGCATTGCTCTTCAACCTAAAAGGTCAGGCTGATTATGCATAAACCGGGAAACGGCGGCAGATGTCCAGCACCTTCTCGCGGGTGTTGGCCAGCACTTCGTCGTTGTCGTGGTTGTCCAGCACATCGCAGATCCAGTGGGTCAGCTGGATGGACTCGGCTTCCTTGAAACCGCGGCGGGTGATGGCCGGGGTACCAATACGCACACCGGAGGTGACGAACGGGGAGCGCGGGTCGTTCGGCACCGAGTTCTTGTTGACGGTGATGTTGGCCTTGCCCAGCGCAGCGTCTGCATCCTTACCGGTCAGCTCGCGGCCGATCAGGTCAACCAGCATGAGGTGGTTGTCGGTGCCGCCGGAGACGATCTTGTAACCGCGCTCGATAAAGGTCGCAGCCATCGCCTTGGCGTTCTTCACCACCTGAGCCTGATAGGTCTTGAACTCGGGCTCCAGCGCCTCTTTGAAGGCAACAGCCTTGCCGGCGATGACGTGCATCAGCGGGCCACCCTGACCACCCGGGAAGACGGCGGAGTTGAGCTTCTTGTACAGATCTTCGTCGTCGGCGGCGGAGAGGATCAGACCACCGCGCGGACCGGCCAGGGTCTTGTGGGTGGTGGAGGTGACCACGTGAGCATGGGGAACCGGGTTCGGATAAACGCCGGCGGCAATCAGACCGGCCACGTGAGCCATGTCGACGAACAGGTAGGCACCGATCTTGTCGGCGATCTCGCGCATACGGGCCCAATCGACGACGCCGGAGTAGGCAGAGAAGCCACCGATCATCATCTTCGGTTTGTGCTCAACGGCCAGACGCTCCATCTCGTCGTAATCGATCTTGCCGGACTCGTCGATGCCGTAGGGAATGATGTTGTACAGCTTGCCGGAGAAGTTGACCGGGGAGCCGTGGGTCAGGTGACCGCCGTGGGCCAGGTTCATGCCCAGCACTGTGTCGCCCGGTTGCAGCAGAGCCATGTAAACGGCGCTGTTGGCCTGGGAGCCGGAGTGCGGCTGCACGTTGGCATAGGTGGCACCGAACAGCTCTTTGGCGCGCTCGATGGCCAGGGTTTCGACCACATCCACATACTCGCAACCACCGTAGTAGCGCTTGGCCGGGTAGCCTTCGGCGTACTTGTTGGTCAGCTGGGAGCCCTGAGCTTCCATGACGCGGGGGCTGGTGTAGTTCTCAGACGCAATCAGCTCGATATGCTCTTCCTGACGACGGGTCTCGTCTGTGATGGCCTGCCACAATTGCGGATCATAATTGGCGATGGTCATGTCACGTTTCAACATCCGTTTCTCTCCTGAAAATCGTTTGCGCGTTAGGTGAAGTGGGGCAGCGCATTGTAACGTGAGCTGGATCAAAGAGACAGTCCAACCACCCAAAAAAATGTTGAATTTATGTTGTAAAAAACGAGTGCGATCACGTCTTCAGATCTAAAGCCTCCCCCCTCCTCGATCAGGATGCCGAGGGAACATGGTGTGAAAGCCACGCTTCCAACGCTTGCTGCGCCGCCTCGAAACGCCCCCTCAATGTGCCAGTATCCCCCTCTCCTGCCTCCAGCGCGGCGCAGTAATCGGCAAATTCTCCGAGCCCCAGGGCCAGAGCGCTCCCCTTGAGCTTGTGGGCCAAAGATCGCCTCTGCTCTTCATCATCGCTTTGCTCCAGTCTGGCGACCAGCTCGCCCCCCTGGCTGGCGAACAACTCGGCCAGCTGGCGGATGCGCGGCCCGCCCAGCAGGTGCAGGTCAGCTTCCAGCACAGGGTTGGCGATCCGCGTCGGCTCAGCCGGGACGGGTGGCAAACCCTGCTCGACAAGCAGTGGTGCGGCAGGCTCGCCCTCTTCCTGAAACTGGCGTTCGATGGCGCTGGCCAGGGCCGCCAGGCGCACCGGCTTGCCGACGAAATCGGCGAACCCGGCGGCGAGACAGTGGCGGATATCCTCCGGGTACATCTGGGCCGAGATGGCGATGGCGGGCAGGCCGCAGCCATGTTCCTCCTCGCTGATGGCGACCAGATCCTCGCGCAACGTCATGCCATCCATGTCCGGCAGGTTGATATCGAGCAGGGCCAGCTCGAAGGGGCGCTCGGTCACCCGCGCCAGCGCGGTGCGCCCGTCTTCGGCCAGAGTAACCCGGTGGCCGAGGCGTGCCAGCATGCCCTGGGCTACCAGCCGGTTGATCTCGTTGTCCTCCACCAGCAGGATCTCCCGCGGCTGGCCGAGGCGCACCGGCTGGGAGCTAACCGGCAACCGGGCAGCCGAGCGCTGCAGCGGCAGGCTGAAGCTGAATTCACACCCTTGACCCGGTTCGCTGGAGAGATTGAGCTCTCCGCCCATGGCCGCCACCAGCCGGCGGCTGATGGCAAGCCCCAGCCCCGTGCCCCCCTGATGGCCCATGTCCCGCTTGCGCTGGCGGAAGGCCTCGAACACCGCCTCCTGCTCCCCGACCGGAATGCCGGGGCCCGAGTCTTTCACCACGAAGCGGATGCAAGGCTCGGCACAGGGGCCCGCACAAGCCAGAGGGGCCACCACCAGGGTGATGCACCCCTCGCCGGTAAACTTGACCGCATTGCCCAACAGGTTGGCGAGCACCTGGCGTAGCTTGCCCACATCCCCCTCCACCACGGGGGGGAGCGAAGGGGCATACTCCAGCGCCAGCGCCACCCCTTTTCCCTCGGCCTTCGGTCTGAACAGGGCAATAAGCTCGTCGGCGAGCTGATGGAGGGGGAAAGGCTCGCGACGCGCCTCCACATGGCCCGCCTCTATCTTGGAGTAGTCGAGGATGTCGTTGAGGATCTCCAGCAGGGATTCGCCGCTGTGCTCGATGGCGGCCAGATAGCGCTGCTGGGTCTCGCTGAGATGGGTGTCTTCCAGCAGGGTGAGGCCGCCGAGGATGCCGTTCATGGGGGTGCGAATTTCGTGGCTCATGGTGGCGAGGAACACCGACTTGGCCCGGTTGGCCTGCTCCGCCTCGGCGCGGGCCAGCCGCTGCTTCTCCACCTCTTCGTTGAGGCGCGCATTGGCATGGCTGAGCTGCTCCGTGCGCTCCTCGACCCGCGACTCCAGCTCCCGCTGATAGCGGCCAAGTTCAATGGCATTGTCACGAAACACCTGCAGTGCTCGCGCAAGCTCCGCCAGCTCGTCGCGCCCCGCTTCCCCAACCGGCGTCAACGGCGTCAGATCCCCCTTGGCCAGGCGGCTCATTCCCTCCACTGCATGCTGCAGCGGCCAGACGATGCGGCCATAAACCATGCGCCACATCAGCAGGATGAGCAGCACCAGGGTGAACAGACCGATCACCATCAGGGCCTGTTCCAGCAGTTGCAACCGGGCGCTCAGGGCCTGCTGGCTCTCCCCGAGGGAGTCCCGAGCCTTGTTCACCAGGCTACCGACCTGACGGTTGAGACTCTCCATCAGGGCCTCGTTGGCGGCGGCCAGCACCCGCAGCGCCTCCCCCTTGCCGAGCCAGTCGCTGCGCAGCTGCACCAGCCGATCGCTTTGCTCCAGCACAGTCAGCGCCTGCTCCACCGCCTGGCGGCGCGCGGGGTCAGTCACAGCCCCGGATCGCAACCGCAGGATAGCCAACTCACGGCGCACGTCCTGCAGCAGGGTTTGCAGCCCCTCCTGCTGCTCGCTGCGCCAGATCTCCTCGATGCGCTGCTGTTGCATCAGGGTACGATGGCGCAGCTCCGTCATCTGCTCCAGCCAGTCGAGATCCTGCTCCAGCAGCCGATCGATAGCCCGATCTGCAGACCGTCCTTGCAGTGAATAGAGGGAGCCAAGCCCCGCTACCATCACGGTTTCAGCGTTCTCCATCTGGCTGCGGGCCAGCTCCGCCACCTGACCGGCGGCTTCCACCAGGCGGGATCGCAGGGCACTACCTTCAGCCATTAACGTGAGCCGCTCCCCTACCAGCCAGCCCTGCTGGCCCAGGTTGCCGATGATGGTCTGGCTGAGCTGGTGCAACTCATCGGGCGTCTGCTTGCCACCCCCATGGCCCAGTTGCTCCAGCACGCGCTGCATCTGCTGCCCCTGCAGGGTGAGCAGCCGCCCCTGATGCTCCCGCTCCCCTTCGCTGGTCGCGGAGGCCAGCAGGTGGGAGGAGCTCTGGATCTCGCCGCTCAGCCGCGCCAGGGTGCGGGCCAGCTCCTGATCCGCCAGGGTCTGTTGCACCCCCTGCTCCAGCTGGCGCAGATGAGTGAGCCCGATCCACCCCAGCAGGGAGGCGCTCAGGGTCAACAGCGCCATCAGGGAGAAGGCCAGCAACAACTTGCCGCCCAGGCCGGAAAAGATTCTCACGGGAAGTACCTTGGTTGTGGTCGACTTTGACCGGATAATATGGCTCCACACTTTAACAAAACCCCTGGCCATGCGAAGCGTCTATCTCTCCCTGCTGCTCATCTTGCTCCCGGCCTGTGTCCACGCCTTCGAGGTGGATCACTGGCCCGACGGCACCTTCAGCGGCCAACCGGTCAGCCTCGACTGGCCAGCACCAGCCCCCCTTGCGCGCCCCCTGACCCTGTGCGCCCTCTATCCCCATCTGCGCGATGCCTACTGGCTGTCGGTCAATCAGGGCATGGTGGAAGAGGCCAAGCGGCTCGGCGTGAAACTGCGCATTCATGAGGCGGGCGGTTACGGCGCCATTGCCGAACAGCGACAGCAGTTGCAGCAGTGCGTGAGCGAGGGGAGCGACGCCATCCTGCTCGGCGCGGTGAGCTACGACGGCCTGAACGAGGCGATCAACGCCAGCCCGCTGCCGGTGTTCGGGCTGGTCAATGATCTGCCCGCCGGGCTGGTGCGGGCCAAGGTGGGGGTCTCCTGGTACCAGATGGGCTGGCAGATTGGCCACTGGCTGGCAAAGCGCCACCCTGCCGGAAGCCCGCCGGTCTCGGTGGCCCTCTTCCCCGGCCCGCAGGCGAGTGGCGGCAACAACTTCGTCGAGCCGGGTTTTGCCGACGGCATCAAGGGAAGCGCCATCAGACTGGTGACCACGGCGCGCGGTGACAACAGCCGCGAGATCCAGCGTACCCTGGTGCAGCAAACCCTGGCTCGCCATCCTGACCTCGACTATCTGGTGGGGGGCGCCATCGCCGCCGAAGTGGCGGTCAACGAGCTGGCGCAGCGCCAGCTCGATCGTCCCAAAGTACTGAGCACCTACTTCAGCCACGGGGTCCAGCGCGGCCTGCGCCGGGGCAAGATCCTGGCCGCCAACAGCGATCAGATGCGCCTGCAGGGACGCCTTGCGGTGGCCCAGGCGGTCTGCCTGTTGCAAAAGCCCGATGCTGGCGAACGCCAGTGCCCAAGGGTGATGGGCCCCCCCATCCTGACCCTGGAGGCCCCTCTGGCCGACCCGGGCAACTCCTTGTCCGATGGCGCCTTTCGCCCCGTCTACCGGGTCGGTACCGACGCCAGCGGCAAGTAACGCCACCAAACTCAAGGAAGAAGAGATGAGAACATTGCATGCAAGCTGCCTGTGCGGCGCCGTCGCCCTGACCCTGCCGGATCAATTCGACTACATGGGCAACTGCCATTGCAGCGAGTGCCGCAAGTTTTCAGGGGCGGATTACGCCTCCGTCGGCGGGCTGGATGGCTACAAGGTAACCATCGCGAAGGGGGCTGAAGCCATCAGCCGCTATCAGAAATCGGACGAGACAACCCTCGCCTTCTGCCGCCACTGCGGTTCCAGCCTGTTCAGTCAGAAACGCAGCAGCGGCAAGATCAATCTGAGGCTGGGGGTACTGGACGAGGCGCCGAGCCAGCGCCCCGCCTTTCACATCTTCGTCGCCTCCAAGGCGCCCTGGCACCAGATCGGGGACGACTGCCCGCAGTTCGACACCCGGCCACCGGCCTGAGCCCCTCTTGATATGACGGCCTGCGCGAGGAAAAGCACCAGGCCCTGATATGGCGCCCCTGGTTTTAAGAGGCTATCTCGCCGGCGAACAGGTAGCCTTCCCCGTGCACGGTGACAAACAGCTGGGGATCCCGGGGATCCTGCTCCATCTTGCCCCGCAGCCGGCGGATCAGCACGTCTATGGTGCGATCGCTCGGGCCATCGCCGCGGTGGCTGGTGAGGGCCAGGATCCGCTCCCGGCTCAGCACCCGTCCGGCATTGGCGATAAAGGCCACCAGCACCTCATACTCCGCCTTGGTCAGGCGCACCGGCACCCCGTCCTTGCTGAGCTGGCGACGGGGAATATCGAAGCGCCAGGGACCAAAACGCACCGCATCGTCGGCCGGGGCCGGCTCGCACGGCGTTGCCGCGGCCAACGAGATGCGCCATAGCAGGTTCTTGACCCGCACCAGCAATTCCCTGAGCTCGAATGGTTTGGTGACATAGTCGTCGGCTCCCATCTCGAGGCCAACGATCCTGTCCACCGCATCGCTGCGACCGGTCACCAGGATGATCCCCACTGTGCTGCGGGCGCGCAGTTCACGGGTCAGCAGCAAGCCATCCTCCCCCGGCAGGTTGATGTCCAGCATCACCAGGGCCACCTCCTGCTCTGCCAGCACGGCCCGCATCTCCTGGCCGTTTTCGACTGCGGTCACCCGATAGCCTTCCCGTTCGAAATAGCCGGTCAGCTTCTCGCGGGTAACGGCATCATCTTCAACAACCAGAATGTGGTGGCTCATGGGCAAGGTCCGCGGCGTTCAACAAGGGAGGGTTATTCTATTCATATTTTGTCATAAATACCCCTATTTCATTAATTTCCGACGGCAGCCCTGTTCACAACGCCTCCCTATCATGACCTCCATCAAAAAAGTGATGTGAGAGACCATTATGAAAAAACTGTGGCATTTCCTGCGCACACCCAGCCGTCGCTGGTCGGTGCTGGCGCTGGTTCTGGCCGGCGTCGGGGTCACCCTGGCCGGTACCGTTGGCTTGCACTACGGCTTCGAGAAGACCAGTACCCTCGAGTTCTGTATCTCCTGCCATACCATGAAGGACACCGTCTACCCCGAGTACAAGGAGTCCATTCACTTCAAGAACGCCTCCGGCGTCCAGGCCGTCTGTACCGACTGCCACCAGCCGAAGGACTTCGTCGGCAAGGTAGCCCGCAAGATGGAGGCGGCCAACGACCTCTATCAGCAGTACATCGGTCACAGCATCGACACCCAGGAGAAATTTGAAGACAGGCGTCTGCACCTGGCCGAGAAGGTCTGGGCGCGCATGAGCAGCCAGAACTCCAAGACCTGCAAGTCCTGCCACAGCTACGACAACATGGACCACGCCAAGCAGTCTCCTGCCGCCGCCAAGGCGATGACCGAGGCCGCAGCGAAGAACATGAACTGCATCGAATGCCACAAGGGCATCGCTCACGAACTGCCGAACATGGCGGGCGGCTTCCGTGCCACCTACGCCACCCTGGCAAGCGAAGCCCAGCAGGCACCGGCTGCCGAGACCCTCTACACCCTGGGTGAGAAGGATCTCTACGAAAGCGAAGAGAGCACCGATCCGGTCGGCAAGCTGCTGCCCGCCTCCCGCATCGAAGTCGTGGCCCGCAGCGGCGATCGCCTCAAGGTGACCATCGAAGGCTGGCGCGAAACCGAAGGCAAGGGCCGCGTGCTGAGCGAGTACATGGGCAAGCGAGTCTTCGTGGCCACCATCCGTGACGAGCTCAAGGCAAACGAGAAGATCCTGAAACAGGAAACTGACAGCGCCACCCATATCAAGTGGGAACAGGTGCAGGTTCAGGCCTGGGTCGATGGCAAGGGCCTCGAATCCTCCCTCAAACCGATCTGGGATTATGCCGGCGAGATGTACAAGTCCACCTGCAACTCCTGCCACGCGGCGCCGGATCCGGCTCACTTCACCGCCAACGGCTGGATCTCGGGTCTCAAGGCCATGTCCGCCTACTACCGCCTGAGCAAGGAAGAGGAGCGCACCCTGCTCAAGTACCTGCAAAACCATGCCGCCGATACCGGTGGTCAGGGCAGCCACTAATTCCGGATTCGAAAGAGGAATAACAAGATGATCAATATTTCCCGTCGTGGTTTTCTGGGTGGCTTGCTGGCCAGCGGTGCCAGCGCCCTGATCGGTCCCTCCCTGCTCGGTCGCGCCGTGATGGCCGCCGAGTCCGGCGAAAAACTGGTGCAGTCCGGCTCCCACTGGGGCGCCTTCCGCGCCCGTGTGGTCAACGGCCGCTGGGTCGAGACCCTGCCGTTCGAGCATGACAAGCATCCGACCGAGATGCTCAAGGCCTTGAGTGAAGTGGTCTACAACCCCTCCCGCATCCGCTACCCCATGGTGCGTCTGGACTGGCTGCGCAAGGGCCACCAGTCCGACACCAGCGAGCGCGGCCAGAACCGCTTCGTGCGGGTGACCTGGTCCCAGGCGCTGGACTTCTTCTATCACGAGCTGGAACGGGTGCAGAAAACCTATGGCCCGAGCGCCCTCTACGCCGGTCACTCAGGCTGGCAGTCGGTGGGCAAGCTGCACTCCGCCGGCGCCATGCTGGGCCGCGCCATGAACCTGCACGGTACCTATCTGGCCAAGGCCGGTGACTACTCCACCGGCGCCGCCCAGGTGATCCTGCCCCACGTGGCGGGCGCCATGGAGGTGTACGAGCAGCAGACTTCCTGGCCCCTGGTGCTGGAGCACAGCAAGACCATCGTCATCTGGGGTTCCGATCCCATCAAGAACCTGCAGGTGGGCTGGCTGGTGCCGGATCACAGCGTCTACGAATACTGGGCCCAGCTGAAAGAGAAAGTGGCCAAGGGCGAGATCAGGGTCATTAGCGTCGACCCGGTCAAGTCCAAGACCCAGAAGTACCTCAATTGCGATCAGGTGACCCTGAACCCGCAGACCGACGTGCCCCTGATGCTGGGTATCGCCCATACCCTCTACAGCGAGAAGCGTCACGACGAGGCCTTCCTCAAGAACTACACCACCGGCTTTGACAAGTTCCTGCCCTATCTGCTGGGCACCAGGGATGGTCAGGTGAAGGATGCCGAGTGGGCGGCCGCCATCTGTGGCGTGCCTGCCGAGACCATTCGCGAGCTGGCGCGCACCATGGCCAACGGCCGCACCCAGCTCATCGGCGGCTGGTGCGTGCAGCGCATGCACCACGGCGAACAGTACGCCTGGATGCTGGTGGTACTGGCCTCCATGCTGGGCCAGATCGGCCTGCCGGGGGGCGGTTACGGGTTTGGCTGGCACTACAACGGCGCCGGTACCATCACCAGCACGGGCCCCATCATGTCCGGCTTCAGCTCCGTCATTCCCGGGGTCAAACCACTCCATGACGGCGACTGGAAGGGCTACTCCAAATTCATCCCGGTGGCCCGTTTCGTCGACTGCATCCTGAACCCGGGCAAGCGCATCGCCTTCAACGGTCAGACCATCACCTATCCCCAGATGAAGATGGCGGTGTTCTGCGGCAACAACCCGTTCCACCACCAGCAGGATCGCAACAAGATGATCGCCGCCTGGCGCAAGCTGGAAACCGTGGTGAGCGTGGATCACCAGTGGACCGCCAGCTGCCGCTTCGCCGATATCGTGCTGCCGGCCACCACCACTTACGAGCGGGATGACATCGAGCAGTGGGGTTCCCACTCCAACGCCGGCATCCTGGCCATGCACAAGGTGGTCGAGCCACTGTTCGAGGCGCGCGACGACTACGACATCTTCGCCGATCTCTGCCGTCGCTTCGATCGCGAGGCCGAGTTCACCGGTGGCAAGAGCAAGCTGGAGTGGATCCAGAGCATCTATGACGACGCCCGCCTGCAGGGCCGCGGCATCGGTATCCGCCTGCCCCGCTTCAGCCAGTTCTGGCACGGTGAAGGCTTCGTCAGCTTCCCGGCGGGCCAGCCCTGGGTGCGGCACGAGTCGTTCCGCAAGGAGCCGGATCTGGAGCCGCTGGGCACCCCATCCGGCCTCATCGAGATCTACTCCAAGACCATCGCCGACTACGGTTACGCGGATTGCCCGGGCCACCCGGTCTGGATCGAGCCTTATGAGCGCTCCCACGGCGGGCCGGGCAGCCAGCAGTTCCCGCTGCACCTGCAATCCTGCCACCCGGACAAGCGGCTGCACAGCCAGCTCTGCTCCTCCGATGCCTACCGTGCCACCTACACGGTGCAGGGGCGCGAGCCTGTCTACATGAATCCGCAGGACGCCAGGGCGCGCGGGCTCAAGGACGGGGATCTGGTGCGAGTCTTCAACGGCCGCGGTCAGGTGCTGGCCGGTCTGGTGGTGAGCGAAGACTACGCCCCCGGCGTGGTGCGCATCCAGGAGGGGGCCTGGTACGGCCCGCAGGAGGGCGGCAAGGTGGGGACCTTGTGTACCTATGGCGATCCCAACGTGCTGACCGCCGACATCGGCTCCTCCAGCCTGGCGCAGGCCACCACGGCCCACACAGCACTGGTGGAGATCGAGAAGTTCCGCGGGCAGGCGCCGACCGTCACCGCCTTCGGGGCACCGGAGTCCGCCAAGGGCATAGATCCCATGTTCCCGGCACTGTGACCCGAGGGGACGAAAGTCACCCCTTGAGTTTCCTTTATTTTTAAAGTCGTTAGAATCGGGAGCCTCTATGGCTCCCGATTGTCATCCACGGAGGATAAATGCAGGAATTCATGGCTACCAGCGAACGCCGGGCCGAGCTTTACTGGTGGTTCTCCACCCTGTTCGCTGCCGAGCTCAGTGATGCACAGATCGCTGAATACGACACCTATGACGTGCGCAGCTTCTTGAAGAGCCTCTCCACCCTCGACCCCATGCGCGAGGCCGTGGCCGAACTGAACGAGGCCATTGCCCGCCTGCTGGTGCGCCCGGATCGCCAGCTGGAGCTCGCCGCCGACTTCGCCGGCCTGTTCCTGGTCGACCCCAAGCAGGGCGCCCTGCCCTACGAGTCGCTCTATCGCGGTGAGGGCAAGCTGTTGATGCAGGCCCCCATGAGCGAGATGCAGGCCCGCCTCGATCGCCTCGGCATCAACGTCAGCGACAAATACAAGGAGCCTGCCGATCACCTGGCCATCGAGCTGGATCTGATGGGTAACCTCATCATCCGTGCCGCCGAGGCGACCACCGCCGCCCAGCGTGAAAGCTGGCTCGGCGAGCAGGAGTCCCTGCTGCACGGCCACCTGCTCGGCTGGTTCGACAAATTCGAAACCGCCTGCCGCGCCGCCGACCAGTTCGGCTTCTACGGCGCCAGTGCCCGGCTGCTGGGGGTATTCCTCAAGATGGATGCCAACTACCTCAGCCTGGTCAAACCGGCGCAAGCCGCCGACTAAGCCGATGAAGACAGCCCTGCTCCTGATAGCATGCTGGCTGCTGGCCCTGATCCCGCAGGATCAGGGCATTACTCCCCTCGTCGCCCTGCTGTTCAATCCGGACCGGGAACTCTACGGCACCGCCCAGCTCACCGGCTTCGCCGGCATACTGCTGACCCTTTACCTCGCCAACCTCGGCGTCGAGGTGGTGCTGCGCCGCCGCTTCCAGATAGCGGGCATGCTGGCCCTGCTGGCCGCCTGGATCGACTTCATTCACAGCAGTGGCAGCGAGGCCCACTGGCTGCAGCTCTATGCCATGGCGCTGCCTTTTCACCTGATCGGCTGGCTGGTATTCGTGCGGGGCATTCAGGCCTTCGGCCGCGAGAAGGGGTGACGGCCTACTGGCCGCCGATTTCCAGCTGCCAGCTGTCATCCCGTTCGTTGAGATAGCGGGTCAGCGGAGAGTCGCCCTGATAGCGGGGCGTTTTCTTGAACTGGAGCGGGAACGGCTCATCGACCAGCGACTGGTTCAATGAATCGGCTACCTGTTCACGCACCGATGGCGCCAGTCCAGCCCCCTGTTCCACATAGCCCTGGCCGGCAAAATCCGATTCGAACGCGGGGGCCTCAAACTGCCAGGCCGCGGCCAGCAACATCAATCCAATCATCAAACAAACTCCTCTTTACCGTCTCTCATACGCCTTGTTTTCCGTATTTTTGCCGCATCTTATGCTCGAGGAAAGAGCAAGACCGCTATTAATGCCTTTATCAGAGGGCGGATCTCTCCGTAGATGCCCTTGCTGCCTGGTCTGAACGAGGTTTTTGCCGCCCTCTGAAAACGATCACCTAACCCCAGCTGACTCCCTACCCGAGAGTTCGTGCCATACTGAAATCCACTTAAGTAACAAATCAGTCAATGCCGAGGTCTTCATGGACGGGAAGCTTTTCAATGCCGATGCCGAGGCACTCCTGACCCAGCTGTCTGATCACACCGTTCTGGAACAGCTGATGGATACGGCGCCGCTGGGCATAGGCGTATTCGATCGCGAATTTCGTTATCGCAGGGTCAACCAGGTGCTGGCCGACATCAACGGCAAGAGCATCGCGGAGCACCAGGGCAAGTTATTGCGGGAAGTGGTGCCCCAGTTGGCCCCTACCCTGGAGCCCATGTTTCAGCAGATCATGCGCAGCGGCGTGCCCTATGTGGATATCGCCATCTCGGGTCAGACCGCCGCTCACGGCTGCAGCTACCGGCGCTGGCAAGCCACCTACAGCCCGATGCGCAATGAAAGGGGGGAGCTTAACGGGATCCTCGCCATCGTGCGGGACATCACGGAGCAGTACGAAACCGAGCAGCGGCTGCAACTGGCGATGCGCGCGGCCCAGATCGGGGTCTGGGAGTGGCATGTTACAGAAGACCGTCTGCTGTTTGAGGGGCAGATTGGCTCCCTGCTGGGCCCCCGAAACAACCGCTTCCTCGGGGGGCTGCAGTCGTTCGTCGACTGTTTCGAGCCCGAATCCGGCAACCAGCTCAAGACCGCCCTGCTGGGGGATCAGCCAATCCACCTCACCTTGAGTTACATCAACCACCTCGATGAGCGTCACTGGGTCGACATCCATGCCGATCACGTCCCTGCCACCGAATCCGTCGGGCGCCGGGTGATGGGGGTGATCCACAATGCCACCGCCCGCCGCCGTCAGGAGGAGCGGCTGCACCAGGCCAACGTGGTGTTCGATACCACGGCCGAAGGGATCATCATTCTCGATCACGACCACCGCATCATCTCGGTCAACCCGGCATTCACCATGCTGACCCAGTACGACTCTGACGAGGTGATGGGGCACACTATGGATATGGTCATGCATCTGCAAACTCACGGTGCGCGCGACTATCCCTGGTACCAGTTGCAACCGGGCAACAATACTTGGCATGGCGAGCGACTGTGCCTGCGCAAGGATGGCAGCTACTTCTCCTCCTGGCAGCAGATCAGCGCCGTCTACGACAGTTTCAACAACACCACTCACTTCGTGATAGCCCTCTCCGACATCAGCGCCATCCGCAAGGTCGAGGCCGAGCTCAACCATTTGGCCTACCACGATCCCCTGACGGAGCTTGGCAACCGCCATCTGTTGCAGGAGCGGCTGGCCCTTGAGCTGAAGACGGCCAAACTCAACCGAAAGCGACTGGGGCTGTTGTTTATCGACCTGGACGGCTTCAAGCTGATCAACGACAGCCTGGGCCACGGGGTCGGCGATCAGTTGCTCAAGCGCCTGGCAGAGCGGATCCACGGCTGCCTGCAAGCACACGATCTCGCAACACGGCTTGGCGGCGACGAATTTCTGGTGTTAATCCCCTATCTGGATCAGCCCGAAGAGCTGGAGATGCTGGCCAGTACCCTGTTGGATGTGCTGCGTGAGCCTGTAGAACTGGTCCATGAGCAGGTCGCCATCTCCGCCAGTATCGGGATCGCCCTCTACCCGGACCATGCCGATACGCCCGAGAGCCTGATCAGCGCAGCAGACAGCGCCATGTACGAAGCCAAGAGCAAGGGGCGCAACGGCTACCAGTTCTATACCCCCAGCATGGCCGCCCGTGCCCGGGAAAGAATGCAGATGGAGCAAGGGCTGCTCAAGGCGCTGGAGCAGGATCAACTCTGCATCTTCTACCAACCCATGACCGACCTCACCACTGGCCACTTAAGTGGACTGGAGGCCCTGATACGCTGGCAACACCCCCATGAGGGGATGATTGCCCCGACCCGCTTTATTCCGGTGGCGGAAGAGTGCGGGCTGATCGAAAAAATCGGGGAGTGGGTGATGCGCAGCGCCTGCCGCCAAGGACAGAGCTGGCTGGCGGCAGGTCTGGACGTGCCCCGCCTATCGGTCAATGTATCGGTGCGGGAGATGCGCTCCCCCGGTTATGTGGAGCGGGTCGCCGCCATCCTGAAGGAGACCGGATTCCCACCAGAGCGGCTGGAAATCGAAGTGACCGAGAGCATCATTCAGCGGGTCGATCAGAGCCTTGAGCTCTTCACCCGCCTGAAAAATCTCGGGGTGCAGATCGCCATCGACGACTTTGGCACCGGCTTCTCATCCCTAAGCCTGCTAAAAAGCCTGCCCATCGATCGTATCAAGATAGATCGCGCCTTCGTCCAGGCGCTGCCAGATGACAAGAACAGTCGCGAGCTGTGCCGCACCATCATCAATCTGGCGGACAGCTTGGATATGGAGGTCACGGCGGAAGGGATCGAGACCCAGGCCCAGTATGCATTCTTGCAGTCGCTCAACTGCGGTGAAGGTCAGGGCTATCTGTTCAGCAAGCCGCTACAGGTGGAACATATGAGCCACCGGCTGGCTCCGCCCCCCCAGTCCTAGGTCACACCATTGAAACAGGCCCTCGGTGCAGCAAATGCCGGGGGCCGATTTTTCCTACCTCATAACTGACAATCGGATAAAAAAACGCCCTCCATGGGCGTTTCGTTGCAAAGACTTTCACCTCTGTCATCCCCTGTGTACGGGAGCGGAGCACCGCCTATCCAAAAGTCTAATTGCCCCCTCATGCCAAAGGTATAAGTTGTTACTCAATTATTAAAAGGATGTTTTCACAGGAGTGACAGATGAGCGAGAGCAAGGTCTACCCGGTCAAATCCCATATCAGCAACGGCGCCCTGCTGGACAAGGCAGGTTATGAGGCCATGTACCAGGCCTCCGTTGAAAACCCGGACGCCTTCTGGGGCGAGCAGGGCAAAATCCTCGACTGGATGAAGCCCTATACCAAGGTCAAGAACACCTCCTACGACCCGGGCCACGTCTCCATCAAGTGGTTCGAGGATGGCCAGCTCAACGTCTCGGCCAACTGCCTGGACCGCCACCTGCGCGATCGAGGCGACAAGGTCGCCATCATCTGGGAAGGGGACAACCCGGCAGAAGATCGCAAGCTGACCTATCGCGAGCTGCACGGCGAAGTGTGCAAATTTGCCAACGTGCTCAAGGCACAAGGGGTGCGCAGGGGTGACGTGGTCTGCCTCTACATGCCCATGGTGCCGGAAGCGGCCATCGCCATGCTGGCCTGTACTCGCATCGGGGCCGTGCACAGCATCGTCTTCGGTGGTTTCTCGCCGGAAGCGCTGGCCGGTCGCATCATAGATTCGGGTTCGCACATCGTCATCACCGCCGACGAGGGGCTGCGTGGCGGGCGTGCCGTGCCGCTCAAGAAGAATGTGGACGAAGCGCTCACCAACCCGGAAACCCAGGTCAACAAGGTGATCGTGCTCAAGCGTACCGGCGGCGATGTCGCCTGGCACAGCCATCGCGATGTGTGGTGGCACGAAGCCACCGCCACCGTCAGCAGCGACTGCCCGCCCGAGGCGATGAACGCCGAAGACCCGCTGTTCATCCTCTACACCTCCGGTTCAACCGGCAAGCCCAAAGGGGTGCTGCACACCACTGGCGGCTACCTGGTCTATGCCACCCTCACCTTCAAGTACGTGTTCGACTACCACGAAGAGGACATCTACTGGTGTACCGCCGACGTGGGCTGGGTTACCGGTCACTCCTATCTGGTCTATGGCCCGCTTGCCAACGGTGCCACCACCATCATGTTCGAAGGGGTGCCCAACTACCCGGCCAGCAACCGCATGAGTCAGGTGGTGGACAAGCATCAGGTCACCATCCTCTACACAGCCCCCACCGCCATCCGCGCCCTGATGGCCAAGGGCAACGAGGCAGTCGAGGGTACTTCCCGTTCGAGCCTGCGCATCATGGGATCCGTGGGTGAACCCATCAACCCGGAAGCTTGGGAGTGGTACTACCGCACCATAGGCGACGAGCGCTGCCCCATCGTCGACACTTGGTGGCAGACCGAGACCGGCGGCATCCTGATCACTCCGCTTCCCGGCGTCACCGACCTGAAACCCGGCTCCGCCACCCGTCCCTTCTTCGGGGTACAACCGGCGCTGGTCGATAACATGGGCGAACCGCTGGAGGGGGCCACCGAGGGCAACCTGGTGATCACCGACTCCTGGCCGGGTCAGATGCGCACCGTGTTTGGCGATCACGAGCGCTTCGAGCAGACCTACTTCTCCACCTTCCCGGGTCGCTACTTCACCGGCGACGGAGCTCGTCGCGACGCCGACGGCTACTACTGGATCACCGGTCGGGTGGATGATGTACTGAACGTCTCCGGCCACCGCATGGGTACCGCCGAGATCGAATCGGCCCTGGTGGCCCATCCCAAGATTGCCGAGGCGGCCGTGGTCGGCGTGCCCCACGAGATCAAGGGTCAGGGTATCTATGCCTACGTCACCCTGATCGCCGGGGAAGAACCGAGCCGCGAGCTGCACAAAGAGGTCAAGGAGTGGGTACGTAAAGAGATCGGCGCCATCGCCACTCCGGACGTCATCCACTGGGCCGAGGGGCTACCCAAGACCCGCTCCGGCAAGATCATGCGCCGCATCCTTCGCAAGATTGCCACCGGCGAGACCGACAGCCTGGGAGACATCTCCACCCTGGCGGATCCGGGTGTGGTAGACAAGCTGATCCGCGAGAAGTCGGAAGCCGCCTGATCGAGCCCCGTTTTACCGATGAACAAAGCCGACCCTGGGTCGGCTTTGTTGTTTCTGCGGAGCCGGAATCGGCACCCTGCGCAGATGGTGGACGGGGCAGATAAACGAGCAAAAAATAGGCAGATGTAGAGATTAGACCAGTAAAATGCTGTTAATTTTCACGAAATCAATATAATTGCGAAATCTGTGTGCCAGGGCACACCCATTTGCGCAGAAAATGGCTAGATTTCTGGTAGTCCGCAAGATAGCTGACAGATAGCAGCAATATCATCGAGGATGTACTCAATATGTCGCAAAATCACCGAATCCTTCTGCTTAACGGACCAAACCTGAATCTGCTGGGCAAACGGGAGCCGGGTATCTACGGCAGCAAGACGCTCGATGAGATCGTCGCCGATCTGGCGCACAGCGCCAGTGAACTCGGCGTCAGCCTGGAACACCTGCAATCCAACGCCGAACACGAGCTGGTCGGCCGCATTCATCAGGCCATGGGCCAGGTGGATTTTATCATCATCAACCCGGCCGCCTTCACCCACACCAGTGTCGCCATCCGCGATGCCCTGCTGGGTGTGGCCATCCCCTTTATCGAGGTGCACCTGTCAAATGTTCATGCCAGGGAGCCCTTCCGTCATCACTCCTACCTCTCCGATGTCGCCAAGGGCGTCATCTGCGGGCTGGGAGCCGATGGCTATCAATTCGCTTTAACCGCGGCCGTGCACCACCTGCGCGCGGCTTGATAATCACTTATCTGATAAAGAAGAAAGAGAATGCTAATGGATATCCGCAAAATCAAGAAGCTGATTGAACTGGTTGAAGAGTCCGGCATCGCCGAACTGGAGATCTCCGAAGGTGAAGAATCCGTTCGCATCAGCCGCAACTTCTCCGGTCAGGTGACTGCCGCCCCGCAGATGATCATGCCGCAAGCTGCTCCGGTTGCTGCGCCTGTTGCCGCTGCACCGGCTGCTGCGCCGGCCGCCGCCGATGCCGCCCCGAGCGGTCACCTGATGCGCTCCCCCATGGTTGGCTCCTTCTACCGCTCCTCCAGCCCGGAAGCCAAGCCGTTCGTGGAAGTGGGCCAGCACGTCAATGTCGGCGATACCCTGTGCATCGTCGAAGCCATGAAAATGATGAACCAAATCGAATCTGACAAGGCCGGTGTGATCAAAGCGATCCTGGTTGAAAATGGTCAGGCCGTCGAATTCGACGAGCCGCTGTTCATCATCGAATAAGGGAAATCGCCACCCATGTTGGACAAAGTAGTCATCGCCAACCGCGGTGAAATTGCCCTGCGGATCCTGCGCGCTTGCAAAGAGCTCGGGATCAAGACAGTGGCCGTTCACTCCACCGCCGACCGGGAGCTCAAGCATGTGCTGCTGGCCGACGAATCCATCTGTATCGGCAAGCCGGCCAGTACCGACTCCTACCTCAACGTGCCGGCCATCATCGCCGCCGCCGAGGTAACCGGTGCCGTGGCCATCCACCCGGGTTACGGCTTCCTCTCCGAGAACGCCGATTTTGCCGAAGTGGTCGAAAAGTCCGGCTTCATCTTCATCGGCCCGCGTGCCGAGACCATCCGCCTGATGGGTGACAAGGTCTCCGCCATCGAGGCGATGAAGAAGGCGGGCGTCCCCTGTGTACCGGGCTCCGACGGTCCGGTCGACAACGACGCCAAGCACAACGCCGCCATCGCCAAGCGCATCGGCTATCCGGTGATCATCAAGGCCGCCGGTGGCGGTGGTGGTCGCGGCATGCGCGTGGTGCGCAGCGAAGCCGAGCTGGCTTCCGCCATCGCGCTGACCAAATCCGAAGCGGGCCAGTTCTTCAAGAACGACATGGTCTACATGGAGAAGTACCTGGAGAACCCGCGTCACATCGAGATCCAGGTGCTGGCTGACGGCCAGGGCAACGCCATCTATCTGGGCGAGCGTGACTGCTCCATGCAACGTCGCCACCAGAAAGTGGTGGAAGAGGCACCGGCACCGGGCATCACTTCCGAGATGCGAAAGTTCATCGGCGAGCGCTGCGTGCGCGCCTGTATCGAAATCGGCTACCGCGGTGCGGGTACTTTCGAGTTCCTGTACGAAAACGGCGAGTTCTATTTCATCGAGATGAACACCCGTATCCAGGTTGAGCACCCGGTTACCGAAATGGTCACCGGCGTGGATCTCATCAAGGAGCAGCTGCGCATCGCCGCCGGCCAGCCCCTGTCGATCACCCAGCAGGACATCCGCATCCGTGGTCATGCCATCGAGTGCCGGATCAATGCCGAGGATCCGGCCACCTTCATGCCCTCGCCGGGTCTGGTGCAGCGTTTCCACGCGCCGGGCGGTCTGGGTGTGCGCTGGGATTCCCACATCTATGCGGGCTACAAGGTACCGCCCCACTACGATTCGATGATCGGCAAGCTGATCTGCTACGGCGAGAATCGTGACATCGCCATCGCCCGCATGCGCCACGCGCTGGACGAGCTGGTGGTCGAGGGGATCAAGACCAACGTGCCGCTGCAAAAAGAGATCATGAAGGACGAAAACTTCCAGCACGGTGGGACCAACATCCACTACCTGCACAAGAAGCTGGGTCTGTAAGACTCGCGTCCGCGGATCTTCTGCTGAAAAAGGGCCATGGCGACATGGCCCTTTTTTGTTATCCTTGCGCCCCTCGAAATTGTCGGAGGCCAAGGTGAACCGTTTCGCTCTCGCCCGCCGGGAAGCAGTCTTCTGCCTGCTGCTGACCCTGCTCTACTTCTTTGCCTGGTATGGCACCGCCTACTTTATTCCGCCGCAGCTTGAGCTGTGGGGGCTGCCGCTCTGGTTCCTGCTCAGCTGCATGCTGATGCCGCTGCTGTTCATCCTGCTCTGCACCCTGATGGTGAACCGCTTGTTCGTGGAGATCCCCCTCGATCCCGAGCCGCTCCAGCCCAAGGAGTCTTCCCATGAATCTTGAGTTGATGCTGCCGCTCTTCATCTATCTGGTGCTGGTGCTGGGGGTTGGCTTTTGGGCCAGCCGCCATCGCGCCGCCGGCAACTTCGTTCAGGAGTACTTCATCGGCAACCGCAGCATGGGCGGCCTGGTGCTGGCCATGACGCTGGTAGCCACCTATACGTCGGCCTCGTCCTTTATCGGCGGCCCCGGCGCCGCCTACAAGATTGGTCTTGGCTGGGTCTTGCTGGCGATGATCCAGCTGCCCACCGTCTGGCTCACCCTGGGGGTACTTGGCAAAAAGTTCGCCATCATAGCCCGCCGGGTCAATGCGGTGACCATCAACGACATGCTGTGGGCCCGCTACCAGAGCCGGGCCGTGGTGTTCCTGGGCTCGGTGACCATCATCCTCGCCTTTATCGCCACCATGGTGGTGCAGTTCATCGGCGGGGCCCGCCTGCTGGAGACCGCCACCGGCCTCTCCTACCAGCAGGGGCTGTTCCTGTTTGCCGGCTGCGTGCTGCTCTACACCATCATCGGCGGCTTTCGCGCCGTGGTGATGACCGATGCCCTGCAGGGGATCATCATGCTGATCGGCACCGGTGCCCTGCTGGCGGGGATCCTGATCGCGGGGGATGGTTTGCCCAACCTCATCCACCAGCTCAAGGCGATCGATCCCAAACTGGTAAGCCCGCAGGGGGCCGGCGACATGCTGACCCAGCCCTTCATGCTGAGCTTCTGGATCCTGGTCTGCATCGGGGTCGTGGGGCTGCCCCACTCGGCCCTGCGCTGCTTTGGCTATCGCGACAGCAAGGCGCTTCATCGCGGCATCCTGATCGGCACTGTGGTGAGCGCCCTCTTGATGTTCGGCATGCACCTGGCCGGGGCCCTCGGCCGCGCTATCCTGCCCGGCATGGATAGTCCGGACAAGATCATGCCCTCTCTCATGATGGAGGTGCTGCCCCCCTGGCTGGCCGGGGTCTTCCTGGCGGCGCCCATGGCGGCCATCATGTCGACCATCGACTCCCAGCTGATCCAGGCTTCGGCCACCCTGGTGAAAGATCTCTACCTCAACTATCTCAATCCGAAGCAGGAGAAGCTGGAGGTACGCATTCCTCGCCTCTCCCTGCTCTGCACCCTGATCCTCGGCACTCTGGTGCTGCTGGCGGCGCTGCAGCCCCCCGAGATGATCATCTGGCTCAACCTGCTCGCCTTCGGCGGCCTGCAGGCGGTATTCCTCTGGCCCCTGGTGCTCGGCCTCTACTGGCCGCGGGCCAACGGTCGCGGCGCCCTGGCCAGCATGATCTGCGGCATTCTGTGCTACTGCATCCTGAGCCAGTGGGGGATCAAGCTGGCTGGCCTGCATGCCATCGTGCCCAGCCTGACTCTCGGTTTGTTTGCCTTCGTGGTGGTGAGCCTGCTCAGTGCTCCGCCTTCGCGGGAAGTGCGGGAGTTGTTCGAGTAAAAATTGAGTAAAAAATGAATTAGGGGTTCCGAAACTATCCCCAAATGGGTGTTTTACGGGTAAACTGTGCGCCGAGTCACAAAATAATGGCGTCGTATGCCCGTAAAAGACACCCGACAAGTCGTTACCCAAGCCCTGCAGCGGCTTGGTTATGCCCTGCTGCTGCCCGTCTCCATCTTGCCGGTGGCGGCCCTGGTCTATCGACTCGGGCAACCCGATGCGCTGGACATGGCCGTGCTCTCCCTCACCGGTCAGGCAATCTTCAGCCAGATGCCACTCATCTACGCAGTGGCCATCGCCTTTGGCCTGAGCCGGCAGGGGGAAGGCACCCAGGCGCTGGCCGGGGCGGTCAACTTCCTGCTGCTCAGCACCGCCTTCAACACCCTGGCCCCGAATCTTCATGCAGACATGATCTGCGGCCTGCTGGCGGGACTGACCACCGCCATCATCTATCCCTGGGTCCGTCAGCAACAAACACGGCCTGGCTGGCTTCGCTTCGCCCGGGGTGAATTCCCCAGCCTGCTCTGCTCGGCGCTGGCCTGCCTGCTTATCGCCCTGCCACTGTCACTCTTGTGGCCACCACTGGAACGTGGCCTCACCCTGCTCACCTCCGAGCTGCTCACCACGCCACTCGGGGCCTTCTGTTACGGCACCCTCAACCGGCTGCTGATCCCGCTCGGCCTGCATCAGGTGCTGGGCAGCGTCATCGGCCTTGGCGAAAGCAACCTGCAGGCACTGGCCAGTGCCCAGCCGCTGCACGAAGGGTATGTGGCGGGCCTCTATCCCATCATTATGTTCGGTCTACCGGGTGCCTGTTTCGCCATCTGGCTCCATCGCCAGCGGATGCGGCGGCTGCCGCAGGGTGGCCTGCTGCTCACCCTGGCGCTCACCTCGGCGCTGGTGGGGATCACCGAACCCATCGAGTTTCTGTTTGCCTTCACCGCCCCCTGGCTGTTTCTGGCCCACGCCCTGATGACCGGGCTGTCGCTGGCAGTGTGCAGCAGCCTCGGTATCAAGGTGGGCAGTTACTTCTCCGCCGGCCTGCTGGATCTGGTGCTGAGCTATCAGACGGGCGAACACAGCTTCTGGCTGATCCCGGTCGGCATCCTGTTCTTCGTCGCCTATACCCTGCTGTTTTACCAGTTGCTGGAACGCTCCCCCCTCAGCATGCCGAGCAAACCCATCGCCAGGGAACACTCACGGCTGGCGAGCGTGGCCCCCTCCGATCCCCAGATGTTGGCGATCCAGTACCTCAAGGTGCTGGGAGGCATGGACAACCTGCAGGCCATGAGCGTCTGCCTGACCCGCCTCAGCCTGCGGGTGCGCGACATCGAGTTGGTGGATCAGTCCCGCTTTCTCGAGCTCGGTTGCCTCTCCTGGATCCAGCTCAACGATCATCAACTGGTGCTGGTGCTGGGCCCCAGCGCCAACCTGATAGAGGGGCAGATCCGCATGATGGCCGAACGCCAGTCCGTGCCCATCGGCCTCAAGCCCAATCAGGAGTCGGCCAGCCAGAGCGGCTGGTAGCCTCAGGCAAACGGCAGGCGCTCGGCCACAAAATCCATCAGGCTGCGCAGGGCGGGAGCCAGGTGCTCCCGGCTCGGGTAGATGAGGTAAAACGGATTAGTGGGAATGGGGATCATGGGCAGGATCTTCTGCAATTTCCCGCTGGCCAGCCCGCTCTCGCAAACATGCTGCGGCAACAGGGCGATTCCCCCGTCATGAAGCGCCAGCTCCCGCAGCGCCAGCAGGCTGTTGCTGGCACAAGCCCCCTGCGGTCGCCAGCCCCCCTCCTGCAACGGCCACACCGGAAGAGCGGTGTGAACCAGACAGACATGGTGCGCCAGCTCGGCCAGCCGCTGCGGCATGCCGTGGCGCGCCAGATAACCGGGAGAGGCCACCAGATAACGGGCCACCTCGCCGATGCGCCGGCAGATGAGGCTGGAATCCTTTAGCGGCGCAGCCCGCAGCGCCAGATCGTACCCCTCCCCCACCAGATCCAGCTGCTCGTCACTCAGGGTCAGCTCCAGCACCACCTCGGGATAGAGGGCGCGAAACTCGGCCAGGATAGGGCCAAGCAGCAAGGTGCCGGTCGCCTCGGGCGCAGTGATCCGCACCCGGCCGGCGGGAGCGCTGCGAAGCCGCGCCATCGCCAGATTGGCGCTGCGGGCCAGGGTCAGCAATCCGCGGCAGTGTTCTACATAGATCTCACCCTGAGGGGTCAGGCTGAGCCTGCGGGTGGTGCGCTGAAGCAACCGCACCCCAAGCTGTGACTCAAGCCGCGAGATCTTCTGGCTCACCGAGGACTTTGGCATGCCGAGCAGCTCGGCCGCCCGGGTAAAGCTGCCCTGCTCCACCACGGTGGCAAACAGCCCCATCAATTCCAGTTCGACATTGTTCATATATTCAAACAGTCTTTACCAATTACCCATCTTAATCCGAATAATCAGACAGACTAGAGTGGCTGGCAATCCCCCTCCAACCGATTTGAAAGGAACTGCCATGAAAGCCATCGCCCTGACTCACTACCTGCCAAGCGATCACCCCCACTGCTTCATCGAGGCCAATCTGCCCGCCCCGACGCCGGGCCCACGCGACCTGCTGGTGCGAGTCAACGCCACCTCCGTCAACCCGGTCGACACCAAGGTGCGCGCCCCCAAGGAGAAGGTAGAGAGCAGCCCCCGCGTGCTGGGTTGGGATGCCGTGGGCGACGTCGTTGCCGTCGGCAGCGAGGTGACCTTGTTCAAGGCGGGCGACCGCGTTTGGTATGCCGGTGACATCAGCCGCCCCGGCAGCAACAGCGCTCTGCAACTGGTGGATGAACGCATCGCCGCCCTCGCCCCTACCACTCTGAGCGACGTAGCGGCCGCCGCCCTGCCACTGACCGCCATCACCGCCTGGGAGGCCCTGTTCGAGCGCCTTGGCCTCACTCGCGAGAGCACAGGCCGGCTGCTCATCATCGGCGGTGCTGGCGGAGTGGGTTCCATCGCCATTCAGCTGGCCCGCCAGCTCACCGGCATGGAAGTGATCACTACCGCCTCCCGCCCCGAGACTCGCGACTGGTGCCAGCAGATGGGGGCCCATCAGGTGGTGAATCATCATAGCCTGTCATCGGATCTAGCCGACCTTGGCATCGACCAGGTGGACGCCATCTTCTGTACCAATGCCACCGAGCAGCACTGGCAAGCCATGGCAGATCTCATTCGCCCGTTCGGTCACATCTGTACCATCGCCGAATCGAAAGATCCCTGGGATCTCTCCCTGCTCAAGAGCAAGAGCGCCACCTTCAGCCAGGAGTTCATGTTTACCCGCTCCCTGTTCCAGACCCCGGACATGATCGAGCAGCACAGGCTGCTGCAACAGGTTGCCACCCTGGTGGATCAGGGCGTGCTGAAGAGCACCCTGACCCACACGCTGCCCGAACTGACACCGGCCGCCCTGGCCCGGGCCCATGCCGAGCTGGAAGCCGGCCGCATGATGGGCAAGCTGGTGATCGATATGAGCGGCTTCTAGTCCCTTGGAGGTAAAAAACGCACCAAGCTGGGGTATTTTCACCAACGGCAAGCCCCATCAAGGCACAGGGCCGGTCGGTTGTCCGGCAATCAGGCGCGACATGATTGAAGAGATGACATAAAAAAGGGGCCATTCCGTCGGAATGGCCCTAAATACCTGAACATTGGGGTAACAATCACACACACATCCTTTGCAGGACAGATTGGCTTTTGCAGCTTGTGTGCCAATACGCCGTTTATTGCAGACTTTCCCCTCTCTCCGACTATTCAAAGTCCCATGCCACTCTCACGCCATCGGTTTGAAACAAAAAAAGCCACCCGAAGGTGGCCAAGCAATGACGGAACTTTCCTAGAGCAAAGCATTCAGCGGGAACAGGTTGCTTCCCGTCACCCATTGGGGAATACATTAACCATGCCAACTTGGCAAAGTTGCCTTGCTCCACCACCCCCCATGGGCAAACCACGACAGCAAAGCCCCATGATGGTAGAATCCCGCGGTTTCACATTTATGAAGAGTCGACGCCATGCCCTGGATACAAATTCGAATCAACGCCACTGCCAAGACCGCAGACAAGGTGAGCAACATGCTGCTGGGGCGTGGTGCCCAGGCGGTGACCTTTATGGATGCCAAGGATGTGCCCGTCTATGAACCCATGCCCGGCGAAACCCCGCTGTGGGGCGAGACCGAGGTGATGGGTCTGTTCGACGCCGAAACCGATCCGGCCCCCACCATCGCCTTCTTCCAGCAGATCTTCGGCGAGAACGTCGGCTACAAGGTCGAGCAGCTGGAAGACAAGGACTGGGTACGCGAGTGGATGGATCACTTCCACCCCATGCAGTTTGGCGAGAGGCTGTGGATCTGCCCGAGCTGGCGCGATGTGCCGGACCCCGAGGCGGTCAATGTCATGCTGGATCCGGGTCTGGCGTTCGGTACCGGTACCCACCCCACCACGGCCCTCTGCCTGCAGTGGCTGGACGGGCTGGATCTGGCCGGCAAAACCGTGGTCGATTTCGGTTGTGGCTCCGGCATTCTCGGCATCGCCGCCCTGAAACTCGGCGCCGCCCGGGTGATCGGCATCGACATCGATCCGCAGGCCATCCAGGCCAGCCGTGACAACGCGATGCGCAACGGCGTCGCCGACCAGATCGAGCTCTATCTGCCCGCCGAGCAACCGGAAGGGCTGCTGGCCGACGTGGTGGTCGCCAACATCCTGGCCGGCCCGCTACGTGAGCTGGCGCCGCTGATCGCCGGTCTGGGCAAGCCGGGCAGCCTGATGGCCCTCTCCGGCGTGCTGGAGAGCCAGGCCCCCGAGCTGGAGACTATCTACGGTCAGTGGTTCGAGATGGATCCGACCGCAGTGAAAGAGGAGTGGTGCCGCCTATCCGGCCGCAAACACGGCTGATAGCGAAAAGGCAGCATGACGACGACAAGGGCACCTTCGGGTGCCCTTGTTCTATTTGCTCGCCTGCTCGCCCCCGTTTATCCACTCGCAATGCTGCTTCACACACCAGGACCAGGGAAAAACTTCATCGCGCAGATGGCGTGGAGAGTGGCGGATATCAGGCCATGAGAATTGCCAGAACACGGCTGAAAACACCATAAAAATAAAGCCCAATGTCACGAGGACGTTGGGCTGTTTAAAAAGGTGCTACGGAATTGCGACTCTCATCGCAGAAAAATTAGAAGGGATGCCCTTCTAAACTGGCAGGGGGATATTAATGGATGCGCAAACGTTTTACATAGCTAAATACTCCAGGATTGAGAGGCGTATCTCACTATTTAAAAAATTCCCTGCTACGGCCCGTCATCCCGATCTGCCCCCATTTATTTTCAGTGGCCACTCTGGTTACTATCCGAAGTTTGCCAAAAAAAGCCCTGATGGATCAGGGCTTTGTCCGAGACTATCGAAGCAGAGTCAGCGACTCAGAAACGGCGGACATACTCGCCGAGGGGTAATTCACGCAGCTTGCGCGCCTCCAGCATGGGAGTGCCGAGATAGAGGAAGCCCACCAGCTGATCCTCTGCCCCCAGCCCCAATCCCTGGTTGATCTGCTCATCGAAGATGAACCAGCCGGAGCGCCAGATGCCGTTGAATCCCTGCGCCTGAGCCGCCATCTGCATCGCCATCAGGGCGCAACCGGCGGAGAGCTCCTGCTCCAGTTTCGGTACCTTGGGGTGTTCCTGATAACGGGTCGCGACGGCAACTACCAGCGGGGCCCGCAGCGGCGCCTCCTGACACTTCCTGATGCTCTCGTCATCTTCACCCCGGCGGCGGGCAGCCTCTCCCAGCAGGGTACCGAGCCGCTCGCGCCCTTCCCCTTCAAACAGGATGAACTGCCAGGGGGTCAGGGTACCGTGATCCGGCGCCCGCAGCCCGGCCTTGAGAATATTGTCGAGCACCTCGCCAGCGGGAGCCGGCTCGGCCAGACGGCCACAGGAGTGGCGATTGAGCAACAGGGTAAGGGCATCCATGGGCAGTTCCTTGTCTGGGGCTATGATGGCGCTACCTTAGCACAGCGCCGAATGAAGAAAACCCCTGAGGCTCAGGGGTTTATGACATGACCAAAGTGCCTGGTACCTAGATGACGGCAGCCAGCTCCGCCCCCTGACGGATCGCCCGCTTGGCGTCGAGCTCCGCCGCCACATCGGCGCCGCCTATGATGTGCACCGGTTTGCCGGCAGCCTGCAGGCCGACTTGCAGCTCCTTGAGCGGCTCCTGCCCGGCACAGATGATCACCTGATCCACCGGCAGGCACTGCTGCTTGTCGCCCACCTGGATATGGAGACCCTCGTCGTCGATACGCAGGTACTGCACCCCGGAGAGCATCTGCACCTTGCGGTTCTTCAAGACGGTGCGGTGGATCCAGCCGGTGGTCTTGCCAAGGCCGTCACCCACCTTGCTCTCCTTGCGCTGGAGCAGCCAGATCTGGCGCTCGGGAGCGTCGATCTCGGGTGCCGTCAGGCCACCACGCCCGGCAAGCTGCCGGTCGATGCCCCACTCCTTGAGCCAGTGGTCACGACGAAGATCCCCGTCCCCGTGGGATGACTGCGCCACCCTTTTCTCCACCAGGTACTCGGCCACGTCGAAGCCGATGCCGCCGGCACCGATCACCGCCACCTTCTCGCCCACCGGCTTGTGATCGCGCAGCACGTCCAGGTAGCTCAACACCTTGGGATGCTCGATGCCAGGAATATTGGGGGTACGCGGGCGAATGCCGGTGGCGAGGATCACCTCGTCAAAGCCGCCGCCCAAGAGGCTTTCGGCGCTCTGGCGCTGGCCGAGATAAAGCTCGACGCCGCACTTCTCCAGCCGTTTGGCAAAATAACGCAGGGTCTCATGAAACTCCTCCTTGCCCGGGATCTGCTTGGCGAAGTTGAACTGGCCGCCTATCTCGCTCGCCTGATCGAACAGGCTCACCTGATGGCCGCGCTCGGCGGCGTAGCAGGCAAACGCGAGTCCGGCCGGACCGGCCCCCACCACCGCCAGCTTCTTGGGCTGGGGCACCCGGCCGAAAGTGAGCTCGGTCTCGAAGCAGGCGCGCGGATTGACCAGGCAGGAGGCGCGCTTCTGCTTGAAGATGTGGTCGAGGCAGGCCTGGTTGCAGGCGATGCAGGTGTTGATCTCGTCAGCTCTGTCTTCGGCGACCTTGATGACGAACTCGGGGTCGGCCAGGAAGGGGCGCGCCATGGAGACCATATCCGCGTCCCCCTGCGCCAATATGCGCTCGGCTACCTCCGGGGTGTTGATGCGATTGGTAGTGATAAGCGGCACCTTGAGGTGTTTTTTCAGCTCTGCCGTCACCCAGCTGAAGGCGCCGCGCGGCACGCTGGTGGCGATGGTGGGAATGCGCGCCTCGTGCCAGCCGATGCCGGTGTTGATCAGGGTCACCCCCACCTGCTCCAGCGCCTTGCCAAGGGCGATCACCTCTTCCAGGGTCGAGCCCTGCTCCACCAGATCCAGCATGGAGAGACGGAAGATAATGATGAAATCCGGGCCGACCCGCTCGCGGATGGCACGCACTATCTCCACCGGGAAACGCATCCGGTTTTCGCTGCTGCCACCCCAGCCATCGGTACGCTTGTTGGTGCGCTCGCAGATGAACTGGTTGATGAGATAGCCTTCCGACCCCATCACCTCGACCCCGTCATAACCTGCCGCCCTGGCGAGCGCGGCGGTGGCGGCGAAGTCGCGGATGGTGCCGCGGATCTGCCGCTCGCTCATGGCGCGCGGCTTGAACGGGGAGATGGGAGCCTTGAGGGCACTCGGTGCCAGGCTGAAGGGGTGATAGGCGTAACGGCCGGCATGGAGGATCTGCAGCGCTATCTTGCCCCCCTCCTGATGGACCGCCCGGGTCACCTTCTTGTGTTTGGCAACCTGCCAGGGAAAGCTCAGCTGGGAACCGTGAGGCACCAGGCGCCCACGCAGGTTGGGGGCGATACCGCCGGTCACGATGAGGCCGACCCCGCCACGGGCGCGTTCGCCATAGAAGGCGGCCAGCTTGTCAAAGCCCCCTTTCTCCTCTTCGAGGCCGGTGTGCATCGAACCCATCAATACCCTGTTGCGCAATTGGGTAAAGCCGAGATCGAGCGGGGTCAGCAGGGTTGGATAACGACTCACAGGGCCTCCAGTTAATTTTTTGTTATCAATGTGGAGCTAGAGTAAAGAATCGAAAATTCTTTTTCAAACAAATGTTTGGACAATTTTTCAGCGCACAGCCGTGTCCTGAATCCCGGGCGCCGGATCCACCAGCCGGAAATGGCAATTTCGCCCCCAACTGGTTAATAATGGCCCCTCCTCCCCCATTAACAGGGCGATAACGCGACTATGTCTATTTTCAAAGGCCTGGGCTGGTTGTTCCGCAGCCTGTGGCGCCTGCTCAACTTCACCCGCCTGATGCTGGTCAATCTGCTGTTTCTGCTGGTCGTGCTGGTCATCGTCGTCAGCTTCGGCCAGAAAGAGGCTCCGGTGGCCCCCATCGAAGGGGCGCTCACTCTCAACCTCAACGGCGTGCTGGTCGAGCAGCGTTCCCAGACAGACCCCACTGTGCAGCTACTGCGCCAGATGGACAGCAGCGACGAGCAGCCGAGCGAGATCGTGCTCTCCGATCTGCTGTGGGCCATTCACAACGCCAAGGATGACGATCGCATCAAGGCGCTGGTGATCAAGCCCCAGGGGCTGCAGGGCGCCAGCTTCTCCAAATTGCAGGAGGTGGCAAGCGCCATCGATGCCTTCAAGGAGAGCGGCAAGCCGGTCATCGCCATGGCCGACTTCTATACCCAGGGGCAATACCTGCTGGCGGCTCACGCCGACCACGTGCTGCTCAACCAGAGTGGCGCCGTGGTGATCGAGGGACTGGGCGTCTACCAGACCTACTTCAAGTCGGCGCTGGAGAAACTCAACATCACCCCCCATGTGTTCAAGGTCGGTACCTACAAATCCTTCGTCGAACCCTACACCCGGGATGACATGTCCCCCGAGAGCAAGGAGGCGAACCAGCGCTGGCTGGATCAGCTGTGGCAATCCTATGTTGCCGACGTGGCCAACCAGCGGGAGATAGACTCGGAGATCGTGGCACCGGGCAAGGATCGCTTCCTCGAACTGCTGCGCAAGGCCGGTGGCAATGCCGCCAACTACGCCCTCGACAACGGTCTGGTGGATCAGCTCGCCACCCGTGACGAGATGACCCAGGCGGTGATCAAGGAGGTGGGAGAAGACGAGGATCACGGCTGGAAAGGGGTCGGCCTCAAGGAGTATCTGGCCGCCATTCCCGAGCAATATCCACAGAGCGGCAAGGACGAAGTGGGCCTCATCGTCGCCAGCGGCGCCATCATGGACGGCATGCAACCCGCCGGCACCATAGGCGGAGACAGCCTCTCCGAGCTGCTGGCCGATGCCCGTCGCGATGACAAGGTAAAAGCCGTGGTATTGCGGGTCGACAGCCCCGGCGGCAGCGCCTTCGCCGCCGAGCAGATCCGCGCCGAATTGCTGGCCCTGAAACAGGCCGGCAAGCCGGTCGTGATCTCCATGGGCAGCTACGCCGCCTCCGGTGGCTACTGGATCTCCGCCGATGCGGACAAGATCTTCGCCTCCCCCACCACCCTCACCGGCTCCATCGGGGTGTTCGGCATGTTCGCCACCATCGACAAGGCACTCTCCCAGTACGGGGTATATACCGATGGCGTCGGCACCACGGATTACGTCGGCGTCGGTCTGACCCGAGCCCTGCCCGAGCACGTCAGCCAGGCCATCCAGCTGAGTGTGGAGGATACCTACCAGCGCTTCGTCGATCTGGTGGGCAAGGGGCGCGGTCTGAGCCCGGAAGAGGCGGAAAAAGCCGCCGAAGGGCGAGTCTGGACCGGTGAGGATGCCAAGGCACTGGGTCTGGTGGATGAGTTCGGCAACCTCAACGATGCCCTCAAGGCCGCCGCCGACCTCGCCAATCTCAAGGAGTGGCAGGTAAGCCCCATCGAGCAGGAAGAGTCAGCCAGGGACAAGTTCCTGCGCCAGTTGTTCGACAGCAGCGTCCAGGCGCTGGCACCGTACCTGCAAAGCTGGCTGCCAGCCGGATTTGGCAAGGCCATGGTGGAGGTGAAGCGCAACCTGGATCCGCTGACGCGCTTCAACGACCCGCAGGGCACCTACGCCTTCTGCCCGGTCTGCGTGCAGTAACCCCAATTGATGGCGCTCAGACGCCAGCCATAAAAAACGGCGACCAGATGGTCGCCGTTTTCGTTAGCCTGCCCGGGCCTTCTTGAAAGGCAAAGCCTTCATCAGGGATTGAGGCGGGTCGGCATGCCGCTGCGCTGCTCCAGCACCTGCTTGACCACATTGGAGTCAGAGTCGGCGTGGGCGATGAAGCGGGTAGTGGCCTGGGTCATGGGCAGCGGCACGGCGGCGGTGGAGTTGAACTCCTCCTCGGTGCGCGACAGCGGCTCGTGCACTTCCATGTAGCGACCGCCATCCGGCTCGACCGTGGTCTTGACCGGCTGGTTGACGAACTGGACGCGGGTGCCGACCGGCACGTGGTCGAACAGGTATTTGATATCGTCGGCGCGCAGACGGACGCAGCCGCTGCTCACCCGCAGACCGATGCCGAAGGTGGCATTGGTGCCGTGGATGGCGTAGAGGTTGCCGATATAGAGGGCGTGCAGACCCATGGGGTTGTCAGGACCGGCCGGCCAGACCGCAGGCAGGGTCTTGCCCTGGGCGGCGTAGCGGCGACGGATGTTCTCGGTCGGGGTCCAGGTCGGGTTGGCGCGCTTGCGCTCCACCTTGGTGATCCAGTTCTCCGGGGTGTTTACCCCCAGCTGGCCGATGCCGATGGGCAGCACCTGCACCACGTTCTTGCCTTTCGGGTAGTAATAGAGGCGCATCTCGGCCACGTTGATGACGATCCCTTCGCGGGGTGCATTGGGCAGGATCAGCTGATGGGGAATGATCAGGGTGCTGCCTGCCTTGGGCAGGTAGGGATCGACCCCGGGGTTGGCTTCCATGATGTTGGTCAGACCCAACTGGAAGTCAGAGGCGATCTGCTCCAGCGGACGGTTGTCCGCGGGCACCACATATTCCTGGTTCTCGCCGATCAGACGGCTGTTGGCCGCAGGCAGACGGTACTCGACGGCGGCGGCCTGTTGGCTGACCAGTGCGAGTGTGCATAAAAGGGCCGAAGCGGCAGTGCGAAGGGGATTCATAAAATTCCTGTATGGTTTCCTGTACCAATGGGCCGACGGCCCTGTCATCCTCGGTCTGCCGGTGGCGGGTCAACCTGCACCACAGGCCAATAACCGAGCGCGCATTCTTTCCTGTGTCGGCCAAAATTTCAACTTCGACGTAACGCTTTTACCATCAAAATCAGCCGACAGACCGCCATCGGGGGAGATCCTCTCCCCTGCCAGAGTGCCCACGCCACCATGAGCAAAAGATGAACAGCCTGAATTGCCCCTCCCAGTGTTGTACGCTCCCGTTGCCGCAATCCATCCTCATCGGCTAACGGGCTGCACGCCATATGGCCAGCCAGTCTCGGGCCAGCAACCAGCGACCATAAAAAAACCGCTCCGAGGAGCGGTCAATGGAGCCACCAGGCAACCATAAAAGGGACTACGGGTTGTGTTGTCATTGGTATTGCTGTGTCACGCTCACTACTGCACCGTGGCGTCCGTGGCACCGGTCTGCTCCTTGAGGAAAGTAATCCAGGGAGAGGCGCGGCCGCTGACATTGCCATTCTGGGCTGCCTGGGTGAAGGCATTGAGCGCCTCTTTCGGTTTTTGCTGCTCGAAATAGGCAATCCCGCTCAGGAACTTCAGATCGGCGCGCTGCTCGCCACTGGCATTCGCCGCAGGTTTGGCAGCCAGTGCTACCAAGTCCTGATAGCGCTTGCTCTGGATCATCATGCGCGCCATTTTCAACTGCAGCTCGGCGCTGGGGGCCAACCGGTAGCTCTTGGCCAGCGTATCGATGGCCGGATCCAGCTCCTTGGCCTGATGCCAGTAGTTGGCCAGCGTCTTGTAGTTGCCGGCGCTCGCCTCAATCGCCCCCTCCTTCATCCCCTTCTCCATCACCCGAGCGGCGCGATGGGGAATGCCGACAAAGGCCAGGTAATTGGCCAGCCGCTGCAGCTCGGTTGCCTCGGTCAGCATGCCGAGGTTGTAGGCCGACTCCAGCGCCGCCAGCGCCTTGCCATCATTGCCCGCCTGCATGTGCATGGCCGACAGCTGGGTCCAGTACTTCTTCTTCTCCGGGAACATGTTGACCAGGGTAGTCAGCACCTCGGTGGCTGGCTTGTACTGCTTGAGCTCGTAGTGGGCCCCCATCTTGAGCAGGTACCAGGACTCCGGTGCCTTGCCCGCCGACAGCCTGATCGCCTGATCCACCGCAGGGATCGCCTCCCGGTACTGCTTGAGCTGCACATGGGCGTTGGCCAGGGTGATGTAGGCGTGGGCGTTTGGCTTGTCACCCTTGCCCTGGTTGGCAAACCACTCCTTCATGGTCTTTACCGAACCCTGAAAGTTGCCCTCAGCCATATAAAGCTGGGCCAGGTTGTAGCGCACCTGCTGGGCCACCACGGGCGGCAGGCCGCCGGTGGCGATGGCATCGGCGAAGTATTTGGTCGCCTGACCATACTTCTCCTGCTGCGCGGCCACGAAGCCGAGGGTTTGCAGAATAACCCCCTTGTCGTAGACCCGCTCACCGGTACCGGACAAGGCCTCCTGCAACTTGGCATTGGCATCGCCATAGCGTTTCTCGGTGATCAGCTCCTGCGCCTTGTTGACCGCACGATAGGCTCGATCCGACAGGGTCGGCTGCTCGGCGGCCCAACTGGCGGTGCTGAGCAGCACCGCCATGGCGACCGGGGCGAGGATCATCTTGTGTAACTTGTTCATCGCCACCTTCCTTAGTTGACCGCGAACTCGATTTCTTGCTGCATCCGGGAAGCCTGCGGCTTGCCATCCACCATGGCCGGTTTGAACGTCCACTTGGCGATGGTCTTGCGCGCCTCCTTGCCAAGGTCATAGCTGCGCGGCTCTTCCTTCACGATCCGCACGTTGCTGACGGTACCGCGCTCGGTCACGGTGAACTCCACCAGCACCTTGCCGGAAGCGAGCCCAGCCAGCGCCGCCTTGCGGGGCATCATGGGTTCGAACGTTGCCAGGGGAATGGCACCGTTGTTGCCACCGATCCCGCCACCACCGCCGCCCGTGCTGTAGGCACCGAGGGCATTGCCGCCGCCGATGTTGACCGGGATGTCGAGCTTGGGCATGTCCATGGGCGCGCTCTCCATCTTCGGTCTGTCCGTGCTTGCCACCTCCATTTCAGGCGGGGGGGGCGGACGCTTCGGGGGCGGCGGTTTGGGCAGCTCCCTCTGTTTCTCTTGCAGGGTCTCATCGGGCTTGATGCGGATGAAGTCGGTCATGGTGACGTCATCCTTCTCCGTCAACTCCCGGTGATCCGGTGTGATCAGCTTGTTCATTCCCAAAAACAGAAAGAACACCACCACACAGGAGACCGCCAACGATATCAGGTATCTCATAGGTCTCTCTCCGGCATCAGCTGCTCTTGTCGGCAGCGATGGAGATGTTCTGGACACCGGCCATGCGGATCTGATCCATGACCTGCACCACCAGACCGGAACGGGATTCGGTGTCGGCCTGGATCACCACGGCGCTCTCCGGGTTCTCCGCCCGCAGCCGCTCGATGTTTGCGCGCACAGCACCAACTTCCACCACTCGCTTGTCGACCCAGACCTGGCCATTTTCCCGTACCGCAACCATGATGTTGCCCTTCTTCACCGTCTCGGCCGTGTTGGCACTGGGACGGTTGATCTCGACACCGGACTCCTTGACGAACGAGGTGGTCACGATGAAGAAGATCAGCATGATGAACACTATGTCCAGCATGGGGGTCAGATCGATGGCCGCCTCGTCAGCACCGCTGTCGCTGTGACGTTTTCTCATGGCAAAAACTCCTTGCTTGTTCTGAGCCTCCGACAGGTCCGGCCTGACCGGAGGCGTGCATCCTGCATCAACCGTGTTTCAGGTTGTCTTCCAGCTTCTCGACCGCCAGCTTGGCCTTGTGATCGAGCTGGTTTACAAAAAACAGACCGGAAAGGGCGGCAACCATGCCCGCCATGGTCGGCACCGTAGCCTTGGAGATCCCCGAGGCCATGGCGCGCGGCGAACCGGTACCGGTCACGGCCAGGGTGTCGAACACCTGGACCATGCCGACCACGGTGCCGAGCAGCCCCATCAGCGGACAGAGGGCGATCAGCACCTTGATGATCGGCATCCCCTTGTCCACCGCCATGGCCACCCTTGAGACCAGCTCGCGCCGGATCTGCCTGGCAGACCAGGAGAGGTGATCGCTGCGGGCCAGCCAGGTCGCCTTGGTCTGCTTCACCTGCTTGGGGTAGACGGCGATGAAGTAGAACCAGCGCTCCAGCAACAGGGCCCACATCATCAGGGTCAGGAAGAACAGGGCGACCAGCACGTCGCCCCCCAATCCCAGAAACCGGCGGACCGACTCGACTTCTTCAATCAACCAGAACCACATGGATGACTCCTTAGGCTGCTGCCTTGGCAGAGTGCAGACGCTCCTGATAACGGGCGACGAAACCGGCACTCTGCTCTTCCAGTACCTGGATCAGGCGACGGCTCTGGGTCTGCACCAGGGTGTAGAGGAACAGCATGGGCACGGCCACGACCAGACCCTGCATGGTGGTCACCAGGGCTTCGGAAATACCGCCGGCCATCAGCTTGGGATCGCCGGTACCGAACAAGGTGATGGCCTGGAAGGTGGCGATCATCCCGACCACGGTACCCAGCAGGCCCAGCAGCGGAGCAACCGAGGCGATCAGCTTGATGATACTGATTCCCTTCTCGAACTTGGGTACGTTGCGCAGGATGATCTCGTCGAGCTTGGACTCCAGATCCTCGATGTTGTCACCACGGTGCGCCTGATAGGCCCCCAGCATGTCACCGATGGGGTTGCCCTTGATCACCTGATCGGATTTCAGCTGCTTGCGCATGGAAGAGCCGATCAGCGACAGGCGGACGCCACAGAAGATGGCCAGCAAGGTCCCTATGACCCCGAGTGCGAGGATCACATACCCCACAGTGCCACCCTGATCGATGCGCTCCTTCAGGGTCGGCGACTGCACCAGCAGGGAGAGGATCACGCCACGGGACGGATCGATAAAGACAGGCTTGACCCCGTCACCACCCGCTTCAAACTCGGCGAGCGGTGCCAGCACGCTCTTCTCCGGTTGGCGGGAGAGCTGCTCGAACTTGCCGGTTTCCGGCACGAAAGTCAGGTACTTGCCTTCGGAGACAGTGTTGAACTCGCCGATCTGGGTGACCGTCTTCTCGGCCTGATTGCCCTCGCCGTAAACCACGGTCGCCGGGATCTGGCTCACCTTGCCGCCATCGACCATGCGGCCGAGAGTGGTGGTCCAGAAGGCTTCCAGATCATCGCTGGAGGGAAGCTCCTTGCTCTCGGCCAGACGGGTCAACAGCACCGCCTGCTCCGGATGTTCCACCCGGCGGGCGGAAGCGTTGAAGATCCCCTTGAACTCGCTGGCGAACTGGCGCAGTACGCCGAACATCTCGCCCATGTTGCCGGAGCGCTGGCGCAAGGTCTCGGTCAGTTCGGTCAGCTGCTTGTCATTGGCATCAAAGGTCGCCTTGAGCTGTTCGCCCTTGGCGGTCTCGGCTGCCAGCTCCGCCTTGGCCTTGGCCAGCAGGGCGGCCTGCTCGTTCTTGTCAGCCAGGAAGCGGGCTTCCCGCTCCTTGTTGAGCTGGGATTCGCTCAGGCTGGAGGCTTTCACCTGGTTCAGCAGCGCATTGAGATCCACCGGTTTTTCGACGGCAGTCACCGGCAATGTGATCAGGGTGGCTCCCGCAATCAGGGAGGCGATGGCAAGTTTGATTCCTTTCATGATGCTTTCTCCGCAGTGTGAACCGGCAGCTTGATCAGCGCAGGAGGCGCCTGCTTCTTGGCAATACGCAAGCCATGTTCAATTGCACTGCGATACTCCTGGGGCAACTCTTCCCATTGACGGGTCTGCTTGTTCCACATGCCGGTTTCCTGGCCATCCGGAGACTGATAAAGGAGGGCGATGCGACCGACGCGCAGGAACTCGTAGGTCTTCTCGCTACCATCCTTGTCCAGGCTCGCCTTGTAGGCCTCGATGGTGCGGCTGAAGCTCTCCTCGATCTGGTAGGCCTCCAGGATCTTGCGGTACTTCTCTGAGATGGTGACGTCGGCCCGGTTCATCAGGTCGGTCAGGGCGGCGACCCTGTCTTCACGCTCGACCTTCTGGAACGGCAGATCCAGGGAGACGAACTGTTCGAGGGAGTCGATCATCTTGAGCATCAGGGGCACCACTTCGGTGCTGGTCTGGTCGATCTGGGCGATCTGCTTTTGCATCGAGGCCAGCTCGCTGCTCTGGGACTCGACCATCTTGGCGACCTGCTCGTTATAGGTGCGCAGGCTGTCGACCTGGCGCAGGGCCGCCTTGTACTGGGCCAGTGCGGACTCGGCGGACTCGGCGTAGTTGTCGATCTTCTGCTGGGAAACTTTGGATGCGTTGTCGGTGGCGGCTTGAGCGTCCACGGCCTGTCCGGCGGTGGCGGCACTCAGATTGAAGCTGGTCAACAAGGCGGCCGATACCAGGCTGCCAAGGAGCGCTTTCTTCATTGTAATGGTCCTTGTCTTCATAGGATTACCCTATCTCCGTAACTTCCTTGGACGTTGGGCACAGCCGGCCCGACCGGACCGGCTGAGATGTTGTATCAACGGGGTTGATTAGAACTTCTGGGTGTAGTCGATGTAGTAGATGCGACCATCGATGCTGTAGAGGTCTTCGGTGTAGGTGAAGCCGTCACTCGACAGGGAAGGTTCGCGGTTGAACATGTTCTTCACACCGGCCTGGATCTTGGCGTTCCAGCTGGTATCGACCGCCACGTTCAGGTTCCAGACGGTGTTGGAAGCGATGTGGCCCTCTTCCTGACCGTCGACATAATCCTGACTCTGGGAGTCGATGTAGTTGGCGCTCAGGTAGGCATCAAGATTCCACCACTGCGGGAAGGTGGCACCGATCCCGGAGTTGAAGCGCAGCTCGGGCCGCTCGTTCCACCCCTTCTTGTCGATCATGGGACCACCGGCGAACAGACCCTCTTCGTACTTCAGGATGTAAGTCCCGCCGAAGTCATAACGCATGGTGAAGACGTTGAAGTCGTACTTGTAGTCCGCCTTGAAGTCGAGACCGCTGGTCTTGAGCTGACCCAGGTTGACCATGCCGGCATAGACCATCTCGACATCGCCATTGGCATCGCGAACGACGTTCGGGTTGCTGCCGGTGTTGAGCTCCTGATAGAACTGGGTCTGAGTGGTGGCCAACTGGATCACGTCATCAATCTTGATGTAGTAGTAATCCAGCGAGAGGTTCAGGTTGTCCAGCGGGCTGTAGGCGGCACCAATGGTAAAGGTGTCGGCCGTCTCTTCTTTCAGCTGCTTGTTGGCCTGGCGGGTGGTGTCGTACTGCGACTCGGGGCAGTTGGCGACATTATTGGCCTGGCAGCCAACATAGTCCTTGGCAAAGTCAGCGGAGAAAGAGTCTGCCGCATACAGATCATCCAGCCCGGGTGCCCGGAAAGACTGGGACCAGGAGGTTCTGAACATCAGGTTGTCGAGCGGCTGATAGCGCAGGCTGGCCTTGGGCGAGAAGGCGCTGCCAAAGTCGCTGTACTTGTCATAGCGACCGGCCAGGTTCAGCTCGATCTGCTCGGTGATGGGGATCAGGGTTTCGATATAGGTGGCAAACACATCGCGCACCCCGGAACCCGAGTTGCCGGAGGAGCCCAGGACGTTGCCCGCCTCGGACTGGCTGTCATAGGTATCGGAGTAGACCCAGTCGTTATACTCAGCCCCCAGATACCAGCTCACGGGACCGGCGGGCAGTTCGCCCATCTCCCAGCCCAGACCACCGTACCACTGGAAGAAATCCATCTTGGAGGTGCGGCTGGTGTCGTAGGAGAGATCGTTGGTCGCGCTGTCAGAGAAGCTGCCATTGACAAAATTGCCGCTGTTGACCTGGGTCTGGACCGCAGGCTCCAGCACGTAACCGCTACCCGAGCTCTTGTTGTCGGTCTTGGAGTACATGTAACCGGCGTTCCACTCCACATCCCCTACCGCTTCGGTTGGCAGTACGCCTTCGAAGCCCAGGTTCATGGAGCCGGTCAGGTCGGTCACGTCATTGTCACGGGGACCCACGTTGTTGAAGCGGTAGTAAACGGTGGCTTTTTCACCCACACCGGTGTTGAAACCATTGTCTGCCAGCACGGCATCGCCGCCAGTAGTGCCGCCGTTGACCGAGAAGACGCCCGCAGCCGGCGCAAAACGACCAAAGCTGGTGACACGGGAGCCAATCATCTGGGGAACGAAGTCCACGTTGTCGTTGATATGGTAACGACCGTTCACATAGACGGTGTCACGGGTACGGGACGCCGTCTTGGCGGCAACCTGGGCAAAGTCGAAGCGACAGGCCGTACCCTTGGTCACAAAACCGGCACCAGTGCTTTCACAATCGATCCCGTCCAGGGTACGGGTGACCGTCTTGCCGGTCGCGGCATCTACGCCCTTGATATTGCGGCCATAGAGGCTGGGGGCCGAGGCGCCCTGCAATGCCAGATAGTCACGATCACGGTAGTAGATCACGTCCTTCACATCGTGCTCGTAGACCATCATCAGGGAGCCTTTCTCCCCCGTGATGCCGCTGACGATGGAGCCGCTCTGCTCATCACCACCCTCTTCGGTCGGTGAGCCGAAACGCCCCTGGAACATCAGGCCGTCGAAACCCTCTTTGAGGATCACGTTGATGACGCCACCGATGGCATCGGAACCATAGAGCGCCGAGCCGCCGTCCAGGTTCACTTCAACCCGCTCGACGGCGGCCATGGGAATGGTGTTGAGGTTGATGGAAGTACCGCCCATGGTCGGTGAACCGGCGATCCGCTTGCCATTGAGCAACACCAGAGTACGGGTAGAACCCAGGCCACGCAGACCGACAGTGCCCTGGGACTGATAGGAGTCACCAGACGAGGGAGAGTATCCACCAAAGGAGTTGTAGGAGGCCTGCTTCAGATAATCCGCCACGGTCTGCTGACCGGACTGTTCTATCTGGGCCTTGCTGACGGAGACAACCGGGGTGGCACCTTCGACATCGACACGGGAAATACGGGAGCCAGTGACTTTGATTTTCTGCAGTTTTTCAACGTTCTGCCCCTCTTCGGCAGATACGGACGGGGCCGCTGCAAGGCTCGCCAAGGCGAACGCAATCGCAGCAGAGATCCTGCTCTTCCTAAGCATCGCTTATATCCTTCCTGGTTGTTTATTGTTTGCTTCCTGATACCGCCCTCTTTGGAGCAGTGCGTAAGGCTTATCAATCTTTGACAGGTGACGTCAATGGAGGTGGGAGACACGAAAGAAAACCCAGCAATAAGACAGGTATCTTATTTAAACGGGATTTTTTTAGTGAATCATTCTGGTATTAGTCAAAACAACAATGTAAATATTTTGTTAAATTTAATATTTGACGTCAAATTGAAGTTTCATGAACTTATTGAACAACATGCTGTCGCTATATATTTTGTTTTGAAACTATCGAATTAATCAGGATTAAACTCCATCACAAGACAGGTTGCCAAACGGCCGTCCTGGCTGGTATCAGAGATATAACAATATTGCTGGTATCGTTTACAAAGTAACGCATCAAAATATAAAAACATTAAAAATCAAAAAGATAAAATCAAACTACATGTATTGAAACGACTGTTTATAAAATTTCAAAAAATATTGAGACGCAGCGTTTTATGTCGATTTTATATTTCCAGATAAAAAGTGCCGTTTCCCGCCCGTTTTTGTCTCTGCATCTCATTTGTCCCGGTTTTGCATTTCCTTGTACTTGATTTTTGTTTCAGAGCTTTTACAGTGGCCGAGCGGATTGTCTGCTATTTGTCAGGCGATCCAGCGCGTAATGCCAGGAAGGACAGGCTGGCCACCGGATGTGACTAGCCACAAAAAAGAACAACAAGGACGAGGTTCCATCATGCTGTCGTACTTTCTACGCCGGATGCTTTTGATCATCCCGACGTTCCTCGGTATCACCCTGCTCGTCTTCACCATCACCCGTTTCGTGCCAGGCGGCCCGGTCGAACGCATGTTGCTGCAGGCACAGGTGTCGCAGAACGAAAGCGGTCGCTCCAGTGGCAGCAAGGGGGCCCAGGCGCTCTCTGACGAACAGATCGAGGAACTCAAGGCGTTCTACGGGCTCGACAAGCCCATGCTGGTTGCCTATTGGGAGTGGCTGCAGAAGCTGGTGGTGCTGGATCTGGGGGAGTCGACCCGTTACTACGAGCCGGTGTGGGATCTTATCAAGGACAGGTTGCCGGTGACCGCCTTCTTCGGGCTGGCGACCTTCTTGCTGAGCTACGCCGTCTCCATCCCGCTCGGGGTGGCCAAGGCGCTCAGGCACAACAGCCGCTTCGATTCGTTAAGTTCCATGCTCATCTACATGGCCTATGCGCTACCTGCCTATGTGGTGGGGATCTTCCTCATCACCGTCTTCGCCTTCCATCTTGAGTGGCTGCCCATGGGGGGCTTCCCGGGGGACGATTTCGAATACATGGAGAGCAGCTGGGATCAGATCCGCACCGTCTTCGCCCACGCCCTGCTGCCGCTCATCGCCTACGCCATCGGGGATTTTGCTATCCTCACCATGACCATGAAGAACAGCCTGATGGAGAACCTGTCGGCGGATTACGTACGCACCGCCGTGGCCAAGGGGCTACCGTTTCGCAAGGCGGTCACCGATCACGCTATGCGCAACAGCCTGATCCCCATCGCCAGTCACTTAGGGTCAGTGCTCACCGTCTTTTTCGGGGGCTCCTTCCTCATCGAGACCATCTTCAACATCGACGGCATCGGCCTGCTCGGTTACGAGGCGATCGTCGAACGGGATTACCCCACAGTGATGGGCATACTGGCCATCACCTCCATGCTGATGCTGGTGGGCAATATCGTCTCCGATATCTGCGTGGCCCTGGTCGATCCCCGCGTGCGGTTTGGAGAGTGAGCATGAACCCTGTCACCTTGAAAAAACTCAAACGTTTCAAATCGATAAAACGCGGCTACTATTCCTTTATCATCTTCACCACCCTGGTGGTGCTCTCCATGCTGGCGGAGCTGCTGGTCAACAGCCGGGCGCTGATGGTGAGCTATCAGGGCCAGCTTTACTTCCCCACCTATGGCGACGTGATCCCGGGTCAGCACTTCGGGCTCGATTACGAGTACGAGACCAACTACCGCCAGTTGCAGACCAAGTTCGTGCAGGAAGGAAAAGAGGACTGGGTGCTGCTGCCACTGGTGCCCTGGAATCCTTACGAACAGGACTTCAAGGAGGATGCCTACCCGCCCTATGCCCCGAGCACGGCCGAGCGCCACTTCCTCGGCACCGACACCAGCGGCCGCGACGTGCTGGCACGGCTGGTCTACGGCTTTCGCATCGCCATCGGCTTTGCCTTCATCGCCCTGGTGGCGAGCTACACCATCGGGGTCACCATCGGCTGCATGATGGGTTTCCTCGGCGGGCGGTTTGACCTGGTGCTGCAGCGCTTTATCGAGATCTGGTCCCAGGTGCCCTTCCTCTACGTCATCATGATCCTGGTGTCGCTGGCCAAGCCGAACTTCGGCCTGTTTGTCGCCATCAACGTGCTGTTCGGCTGGATGGGCATCACCTGGTACATGCGCACCCTCACCTACAAGGAGCGGGCGAGGGACTATGTGATGGCGGCGCGGGCCCAGGGGGCGAGCACGGGGCGGATCATCTTCCACCACATCCTGCCGAACACTCTGGTGATGGTGGTGACCCTGGCGCCCTTTGCCGTAGTGGGCAACATCTCCACCCTGACAGCGCTGGACTATCTGGGCTTTGGCCTGGCACCACCGACCCCGAGCTGGGGGGAGCTGCTCTCCCAGGGCATCAACAACCTGGACGCTATCTGGATCGTGAGCTCGGTGGTAGCGGCGGTGAGCCTGGTGCTGATCATGGTCTCCTTTATCGGCGAGGCCATTCGCGAGGCGTTCGATCCGCGCAAATTTACCCGTTATCAGTGACAGGACGAGCCGCCACGACGGGCGGCCACGGGTCACATGGATTAACCCGTTATCAATCAAGCCCCCGCAGTGGGGAATGACCAGGAAGTCAAACATGAACAATAAAATCAAATGGATAGGTGCACTTTTTCTGCTGGTGAACGGTTCCTGGGGTTGGACGGCCAGCCTGCCTGCGGATCTCAAGTGGGAGACCAACGACACAGACCCCGTGTTCGCCTCCCCCAAGGCGCTGCCAGGCGGCAGCATCACCATGTTTGTCGATAGCTTTCCGCTGACGTTTCGCACCGTCGGGCCCGACTCCAACGGCGCGTTCCGCTCCTTCATCCTGGACAACCAGCTGAGGCTCATCAGCTTCCATCCCAATACCGGCAACCCCATCCCTGCGCTGGCGACCCACTGGGCCATCGCGCCGGACAACCAGACCGTCTACTTCAAGCTGGATCCGCAGGCCAAGTGGTCCGACGGCAAGCCCGTCACCGCCGATGACTACACCTTCGGCTACGAGATGATGCGCTCCAAGGACATCAAGGGCCCCTGGTTCAACAACTACTACACCACCGAGGTGGTGGCGGTGGAGAAGATCGACGACCACACCATCCTGGTGAAGGCGGGCAGCCGCAAGGCCAGGCTGGATCTCCTCAACACCACAGAGCTGTGGCCCCAGCCCAAGCACTATTACAAGCTCGGCCCCAATTGGGTGAAGCAGTACAACTGGGCCGTGGTGCCCACCACGGGCCCCTATGTGATGAGCGACGTGAAGAAGGGTAAATCCATCACCTTCAGCAAGCAGAAGGAGTGGTGGGCAAAGAGTGATCGCTACAACCAGCACAGATTCAACCTCGACACCATCAAGGTGCAGGTGATCCGGGATCGCAATATCGCCTTTCGCCACTTCCTGAAAGGGGAGATAGACACCTTCGAGATGATCCTGCCGAACTGGTGGCATGAAAAGGCCGTGACCCCCGAGTACAAGAAGGGGTACGTGCAGAAGGTGATGGCCATGACCGACACCAAGCAGGGCGGACAGGGGGTTCACCTCAATGTGGCTACTCCCAAGCTGGCCGACATCAATGTGCGGCTCGGCATCCAGCACGCCTTCAACATCGACAAGATGATCGAAACCGTGCTGCGGGGCGACTACGACCGGGCCACCACCTTCGGCTCGGGCTTTGGCGAATTTACCAACATGACGCTGCCGGAGCGGGCCTATGACATCGCCAAGGCACGCGACTACTTCGCCAAGGGGGGCTATAGCAAGCCGGGGCCGGACGGCATCCTGCAAAACGACAAGGGGGAGCGGCTGACCCTGGCCGTCACCTACACCAGTCAGGAGCACTCCAAGCGGCTGACCGTGCTGAAGGAAGAGGCCAAGAAGGCGGGCCTGGATCTGGAGCTCAACCTGGTGGATGGAGCCACCGGCTTCAAGGTGATGCTGGAGAAGAAACACGAGGCGGCCTGGATGGGCTGGGCTGGCGGGGGTCTCTATCCGCAATATTGGGAGTCGTTCCACTCGGCCAACGCCAACAAGCCGCAGACCAACAACCTGTTCAACGTGGCCGACAAGGAGCTGGATAACCTTATCGACGCCTATAACGTCGAATTCGACATGGCCAAACGGGCCAAGCTCTCACAACAGATCCAGCAGCGCATCTATGATCTCGCCATCTTCGTGCCCGGGGTCCAGCTCAACTATGTGCGGGCCAGCAGCTGGCGTTATGTGATGCTGCCCGAGGTGCCCGCCACCCGAAACACACCTGATCTGCTCTACTGGCCCATGGATGGCTATCCCCACAGCAGTGGCGGCCTGCTCTGGCTCGATCCCAAGGTGAAGGAAGAGACCCAGAAAGCCAGGGAGGCAGGGGAGGCGCTGACCCCCATTACGCAGACCGACAAGACCTATGCACGTCATTGATGCCGCAGAGAAGGGAGCAGCAGTCATGCCCAACACACAGGCCTCCATTCTTGACGTTCGGGATAACGGGGTGGAGGGTGCCGTTGAGAACGGCCAGAACAAGACCCCGATTCTTGAGGTGCGCGATCTCGAGGTGGAGTTCGCCGTCGACGACGGCAAGATAAAGGTGCTCGACGGGGTCAGCTTCCAGGTTGCTCCGGGCCAGACCCTGGGGATCGTCGGCGAGTCCGGCTGCGGCAAGAGCGTCACCTCGCTCGCCATCATGGGACTGCTGCCCAAGCCCCACGGCCAGGTGGTAGCGGGCTCCATCCGCTTTCAGGGGGAGGAGCTGCTCACTCTGGCGCCGGATCAGATGTACAGGGTGCGCGGCAACCGCATCTCGATGATCTTCCAGGAACCGATGACGGCGCTCAACCCGGTGCAGACGGTCGGGGATCAGCTGATGGAGGTGTTTCACCTCCATCGCCCTGACTACAGCAAGGCCCAACGCAAGGAGGCCGCCATCGCCATGTTGCAGAAGGTGGGGATCCCGGAACCGGCCCAACGCTTTGCCGTCTATCCCCACAACCTCTCCGGCGGCATGCGCCAGCGGGTGATGATCGCCATGGCGCTGGCCTGCGAGCCTTCCCTGCTTATCTGCGATGAGCCGACTACGGCGCTCGATGTCACCATCCAGGCCCAGATCCTGGAGCTGATGAAGGAGTTGCAGGCCCAGACCGGCATGGCCATCATCTTCATCACCCACGATCTCGGGGTGGTGGCGGAGCTGTGCGACGAAGTGGTGGTGATGTACGCCGGCCGCGCGGTGGAACAGGCAAACGTGTTCGAGCTGTTTGACCAGCCACGCCACCCCTATACTCATGGCCTGATGGCCTCGATCCCCCGTCTCGAAGATGCCCCCAAGAGCCTGCTCAAAACCATCAGGGGTCAGGTGCCCGCCCTTGACGAGATGCCGGCCGGCTGTCGTTTCTCCAATCGTTGTCCCCATGCCACCGAGATCTGCGTGAGGGCCATTCCGGCCACCGAGCAGCTCGCCGAGCGGCACGGGGTGGCCTGCCACCACTGGAGGGAGCTAGCCGTATGAAGACGCTTTTATCGGTGCGGGATCTGAAACAGCACTTCCGGCTGGGGGGCGGATTTTTGCGCAAGCAATATACGGTCCACGCGGTGGATGGCATCAGCTTCGATCTCAAACAGGGGGAGACGCTGGGGCTGGTGGGTGAATCCGGCTGTGGCAAGTCCACCCTGGGACGCACCCTGCTCAAGTTGTTCGAGCCGAGCGCCGGCACCATCACCTTCGAAGGGCGGGATATCACTCACCTTTCCCCCAGGGAGATGCGATCCCTGCGCCAGGAGATGCAGATGGTGTTTCAGGATCCTGCAGAATCCCTCAACAGCCGCCACACGGTAGGCCAGATCCTGGAAGAGCCCTTCATCATCCACGGCAAGGGCAACACTACTCAGCGCCGCGAGTGGGTGCTGGAGCTGCTGGAGAAAGTCGGTTTGCCGGGCAGCGCAATGGATCGCTACCCCCACGAATTTTCCGGCGGCCAGCGCCAGCGCATCGGGATTGCCCGGGCCATCGCCCTCAAGCCCAAGCTGCTGGTGTGTGACGAGGCGGTGTCGGCGCTGGACGTCTCGGTGCAGTCCCAGATAGTGAACCTGCTGCTCACCCTGCAGCAGGAGATGAACCTCGCCATCATCTTCATCGCCCACGACCTGTCGGTAGTGAAACACATCTCGGATCGGGTCGCCGTTATGTATCTGGGCAGGATCGTCGAACTGGCAGAGGCGCAGTCACTCTATCTGGCGCCGCGCCACCCGTATACCCGGGCGCTCATCTCGGTCATTCCGGTGCCGGATCCCCGTCGGCGCAGCCAGCGCATCCTGCTGACCGGCGACGTCCCCTCCCCCATCTCGCCCCCGAGCGGCTGCCACTTCCACCAGCGCTGCCCTTATGCCAGCGAGCTGTGCAGAAGCGCAGCGCCGAAACTGGCACTGTGCGGCGACGGTGCCCACCAGGTGGCCTGCCACACGCCGCTCTCCGCCAGCGGCGATCCCTCGCTGGATCAGGCCAGCTGACGCTGGCAAGGCAGAAACGAACGAGGCGGCCCTGTGGCCGCCTCGTTTCATGACTGATGCCATCCCCAATCAGGCGATCTGGTAGCGCCCCGGCTTGTGGTTGAGTGTCAACACAAGATTACAGATAACGGCTGCGACGATGGAGAGCGCCAGGATCCAGGGTTGCACCACGAAGAAGGAGGTCACGACGATGGCGCAATCCAGCCCCATCTGTAGCTTGCCGGCCCGGATGCCGAAGCGATCCTGAACAAACAGCGCCAGTATGTTGAAGCCACCCAGGCTCGACTTGTGGCGAAACATGATGAGCAGCCCCATGCCGATCAGGGTACCGCCGATGAGCGCCGCATAGAGTGGCTCTATCTTGCCGATCTGCAGCACACCGTTGAGGTGATCGGTCATGAAGGAGACCGCCGCCACCGAGGCGAAGGTGTTGAGGGTAAAGCGCGGCCCCATGCGCAGCCAGGCCAGGGCGTAGAAAGGGAGGTTGATGCAGAAGAACAGCAGGCCGAAGCTGACGCCAGTCACCTGTTGCAGTAGCAGCGCCAGCCCGGCGGTGCCGCCGGTGAGCAAGCCAACCTGATGGAACAGGAAGATGCCGAGGGAGACGAAGCCCGCCGCAGTCAGCAGGGCCAGCACATCCTCATAGACAGGATGCGCGTTGCGAATTGAGGTGTTGTCCATAACCTGTGTATCCAAGCGAAGTAATGTAAAGAGTGTCTGTCGCCGGCTGACCGGCTGCGAGCCTTGTTAGCAAGGCTTCGTTATGGGCGACAGTGTCCGGCTTCAGTGACCCAGATCACAAGACGCGGCCTGAACGCACCAAAATGGTGTTCGTCAGCACAGCGTTACAATCCTTGCACCAAAACAAGACAAAGCAGCGGCAAGTCCAAACTGAATCGAGCCTGAAAAAACCGACTAAACTCACTGCCCAAAAAAACGGATCCCTCTAGAATGGATGACTTGTCACTGCCTGCATCGAGGAGCAAAGCGCAGATGAGAGTCGTCGTATTCGGGATTGGTTATGTGGGACTGGTTCAGGCCGCCGTGCTCGCCGAGATGGGCCATCAGGTCACCTGTGTGGATGTGGACGACAGCAAGGTCGCACGTCTCAAGGAGGGGATCATCCCCATCTTCGAACCCGGGTTGGCCCCCATGGTGCAGGCCAACCATCAGGCTGGCCGCCTGCACTTCACCACGGACGTGGCCGAAGGGGTGGCCTTTGCCGAGCTCATCTTCATCGCGGTCGGCACCCCGCCTGACGAAGATGGTTCTGCCGATCTTCAGCACGTGCTGGCGGTGGCCGGCACCATAGGCCGTCTGATGCAGGCGGGCAAGGTGGTGATCAACAAGAGCACGGTGCCGGTCGGCACGGCCGCCAGGGTGCGCCAGCATATCGACGGCATCCTCAAGGAGCGGGGTGTTGCTCTGCCCATCGAGGTGGTCTCCAACCCCGAGTTTCTCAAGGAGGGGGCGGCGGTGGCCGACTGCCTGCGTCCGGATCGCATCATCATCGGCACCGACTCGGATCACGCCATGTCCCTACTGGAGGAGCTCTACGCCCCCTTCAACCGCAACCATGATCGCATCATCCAGATGGATGCCCGCAGCGCCGAGCTCACCAAGTACGCCGCCAACGCCATGCTGGCCACCAAGATCTCCTTCATGAACGAGATGGCCGGGCTGGCGGAGCGCCTCGGTGCCGACATCGAGGAGGTGCGCAAGGGGATCGGCGCCGACCCGCGCATCGGCTACCACTTCATCTACCCGGGTTGCGGCTACGGCGGCTCCTGTTTCCCCAAGGATGTGAAAGCGCTGATCCATACCGCCAGCGAAAGTGGCTGCGACGTGCCCCTGCTGCGCTCGGTGGAGAGGGTCAATGACAGGCAGAAACACAAACTCATCGAGCGCCTGCTTAAGCACTTTGGCAACGACCTGACGGGGCACACCTTCGCCCTGTGGGGACTGGCCTTTAAACCCAATACCGATGACATGCGCGAAGCGCCGAGCCGGGTGTTGATGGAGGCCATCTGGGCCGCCGGCGGCAAGGTGCAGGCATTTGACCCCGAGGCGATGAAAGAGGCCCAGCACCTCTACGGCCTGCGCGACGATCTGACCCTGTGCGGCACCCAGGAGGCGGCTCTCAAGGGCGCCGATGCCCTGCTCATCTGCACCGAGTGGCAACAGTTCCGTGCCCCCGACTTCGAGCTTATCAAGCGCACACTGAAACAACCCGTCATCCTCGATGGCCGCAACCTCTATGATCCGGCCCGTCTGCACCAGCGTGGCTTCACCTATTACGCCATCGGCCGTGGCGACAGCCTGGAAAAAACGCACGCGCTGGAGAAAGCACAATGAAGTACCTGGTCACCGGCGCTGCCGGCTTTATCGGCTTTCATGTGGCGCAAAGGCTCTGTCACGAAGGGCATCAGGTAGTCGGCCTCGACAATCTCAATGACTACTACGAGGTGAGCCTGAAAGAGGCGCGGCTGGCGCAGCTCCTGCCGCTGTCCGGTTTTCGCTTCGAGCGCGGCGATCTCGCGGACAGGCAAGCCATCGCGGCCCTGTTCGTCCGGGAGCAGTTCGATCGGGTGATCCATCTGGGGGCCCAGGCCGGGGTACGCTATTCGCTGGACAACCCCTTCGCCTATGCCGACAGCAATCTCAACGGGACCCTCACCATCCTCGAGGGGTGCCGCCATCATGGCATCGGGCACCTGGTCTATGCCTCCTCCAGCTCGGTTTACGGCCTCAACGAGCAGATGCCGTTCAAGACCTCGGACGGGGTGGATCATCCCGTCTCCCTCTATGCGGCGAGCAAGAAGGCCAATGAGCTGATGGCCCACTCCTACTCCCACCTCTACGGTTTACCGACTACAGGGCTGCGTTTCTTCACCGTCTACGGCCCCTGGGGGCGCCCCGACATGGCCCTGTTCAAGTTCGTGCGAGCCATCCTGAACGATGAACCCATCGACATCTACAACCAGGGGGCGCTGAGCCGGGATTTCACCTATATCGACGACATCGTCGAGGGGGTAATACGCATCGCGGATCACCCCCCGGTGGCGAACCCCGCCTGGCACGGGCAGACAGAGTCGAGCTCGGCCCCCTATCGGCTGTTCAACATCGGCAACGGCAGCCCGGTGCGTCTGGTCGACTTCGTGGAGGCCATCGAAACGGCCCTCGGCAAGCAGGCCATCCGCAACCTCTGCCCCATGCAGCCCGGGGATGTGCTCGCCACCTGGGCCGATACCGAGGCGCTGTTCGAGGCAACCGGCTACCGGCCGAAAGTGGGGCTGGCGCAAGGGGTCACCCGTTTCGTCGAGTGGTACAAAGAGTACTACGGGGTCTGAGCAAGCCGCTGTTTGGCCTGACAACGAAAAAGGGGCTGCCAATGGCAGCCCCTCTTGTCTAGTTCAGGTTCCCCTCCTTGGGGCCTGGTACATAGCTAAATGGTTCTATCTCTGGCCTGAGCCCCTGACAGGCGGGCTTGATGGCCTCGGCATTGGTCAGCAGCCAATCAGTGCGGTGACGATTGCCGAGATTCTCCATGCGCGCGGGGTCAAAACAGCGCTCCAGCAGATCGGCCGCCCCCAGCACCCAGCGTCCTGGCGCGGCAGCCACCCAGGCCGCCGCCTCGCGGGCCTGCGCATCATCCGGCATCTGGTAGCTGTAGTGTCGCAGCGGCTGGCGGGTAAACAGCAGGTGCTGCTCCTTGAAACCGGTCAGCAGCAACTCGTTGCCCGCCGGTACCCGCTCCGCTGCCAGCGTCATCACGGTTTGCGGCGTGCGCATGTCGTTGAGGCGCGTACAGATCCAGGTGGAGTAGATGAGCCAGCCACAGGCAAGGGTGGCCAGAATGGCGGTAAGCGGTGCCCGGCGCAGCAAGGCGTTGACGAGCAACAACACGCCCCCCATCACCAGCAGGGGGAGCCAGGGGGCCGGCCCCAGTTCGCTCACCCGGCTGGCCAGCTTGGCACTGAACTCCAGCGCAACCGCCCCACCGAGGCAGACGATGCCCAGCAACCAGCCAAGTCCCGACAGCAGGCGGCCTGGCCAGCGCCTGGCCAGCAGGGCGGCGATGAAGGGCGCGCTCAGCAGTGCCAAAGCCGGCGTGCCAGGCGTCACATAGACGCCGCGCTTACCGGGCGAAACCGAGAAGAAGATCACCACCAGCACCAGGTAACCGAGCAGCAATATGATGCGTTTGTCCCGCCCCCCAATGGCTCTGCGCCACTCCACCACCAGCCAGGGCAGCAGCAGGGTGAGCGGCAGCCAGAACGGCGGGATCACCGAGGTGAGGTAGTACCAGAAGGGTTTGACGTGATGCCAGGAGTTGGCATAGCGGGTCACCGTCTGGCGCAGCATGATGTTGTCCCGATACGCCTGCAGTATGGGGTCGCCGCTCTGGGCCACGGCAATCAGCATGGGCACCAGCCACAGGCCGATGGCCAGCAGCATGCACAGCGGCCCCGCCAGTCCCTTGAGCCAGTCACTGCGGGATGCCGTGCGAATTTTATCCCAATGGGTCCAGATCGCCGGGATCAGCACCAGCAGTGCCAACAGACCCACCCCCTTGGTGATGATGCCAAGGCCGGCGGCAAACCAGCCGAGCCAGTACCATCGCCAGCCCCCGTTACACAACAGGAAACGAATGAAGCTGTAGAGGCCCAGGGTGATGAAGAAGGTGACCAGCGCATCGATCTGGGCCGTCTTGGCCTGCAGGGTGAACTGGACGGTAAAGAGCAGCAGCAAGCCGGCCAGAAAACCGACCTGGGGCGTCCACAGCCGGCGGCCCAGATCCCATACCAGCACCAAGGTCAGCAGACCCGCCAGCAATGAGGGCAGCAGAAAGGCCACCTTGATGGAACCGGTCAGCAGATAGGCGATGGCGATCCCCCACATGAACATGGGAGGTTTGTCCGGATAAATCTCGCCGCCGCGCATCGGGAACAGCCACTGGCCGCTCTCCACCATCTCCTTGGCTACCAGGGCGAAGCGGGGTTCGTCGGCCGGCCAGGGATCGCGCAGCCCAAGTCCGGTGCCAAGCACGACCAGGGCTATCAGCAGCAGCCAGCCAAGGGAGCTCTGATTGAGCAGGGTTCGATCATTTACCATGGCGGATCTCGCTGTCATGGATGAGTTTGTCCCGCTTCCAGCCGCGATGCTGAATATCCAGATAGAGGCTGTAGAGGGCAGTAAAGGTGGGGAAGAGATTTTGCAGTACGCCGACGGAGTCCTGCTTGGGGGAGAAGAGGAAGTAGCTCAGCGTCATCAGGCTGCCGAGCACACTCATGTACCAGAACAGGCGGGGGATCACAGGCCGACCGGCCCGCCTGGAGGCAATGAATTGCACCAGCCAGCGCCCCCCGAACATGAGCGCCCCCGTGTAGCCGATGAGCTTCCAGCCGGTCACATGCAGGCCGGTCCAGTCGAGCCAGTGCAGGGGGAGCGAGAGCAGGGCGTCCATCAATCGAGCATCTCCCTTACCTCGACGACCTTGGAGCGCCGCTGCAGCCACCAGACACCGACCACGTCCACCAGCCCGACCCAGAGGCGATTCCAGACCCCGTATTTGGAAACCCCCGCCTGTCTGGGCCTGTGATTGACCGGCCAGGGGGACATGCGACCGCCCTGCGCCTGGATCAGGGCCGGAATATAGCGGTGCATATGGTTGAAGCCGGGCAGACGCAGATACCAGTCGCGCCGCACCACCTTGAGTCCACAGCCGGTATCCGGGATACCGTCGCGCAGCAAGAGGTCGCGAAAGCCGTTGGCCAGTTTGGAAGAGATCCGCTTCACCCAGTCATCACGGCGATTGACGCGATGGCCGATGAGCCCCACCTCCTTCCGGTCTGCTGCAAAACGGCGCTTGGCCTCTTCCAGCATGGCGGGAATGTCGGCGGGATCATTCTGGCCATCCCCATCGAGCACCACCAGCCACTCGCCACGGCCATGACGCACGCCACTGAGCACCGCCATGCTCTGGCCGACGGCCCGCTCGTGACGCACCACCCGCAACCGGGGAAAACGCGTCTTCAACTCGCACAGGATGGCGTAGCTGTCGTCTTCGCTCCCGTCATCCACGTAGACCAATTCGTAATCGTACTTCCCGCCAAGCGCGGCATCGATTTCGCCGATAAGGGGAGCCAGATTGTCCCGTTCATCTTTGGCTGGCACGACGACTGATACATCGATTGAATAACCCATATGAGCTTCCCGACTATAGAGAGACGCAATCAGTCCACTTGATCGCATCATGAAAAAATGGGGATGGTAATTATCCCAAATAAATACAGGATGTTACGTTAATGTGAAGCCAGTCTATCATCCAAGAATTGATTCATGCATCAACTAACGTAGACAAAACCATCCGTCATACCCCGGGGACAAACTCTCTGTGTCTGCTCATGTCGGCAGGAAGGGGGTTGGCTTCCTGACATAAAGTTCCATACCGTTTTCATCTCTAACGGGCGAACACATAACCACATATTCCATCATCTGGCTGGCAACCTTCCTGTGTAGAACCTATATCTTCCGAATATGAAGAATATGAGGTACTCATCATGCAGAGATTCGGCACCTGGGGGTGGAGTCTGCTGCTCTTGTTGATCACGGCATCGGCCCAGGCCGAATCATTTCGCCAGGCGCCCAAGGCGATGAGTGCCATCCGCCAGGGCGCAGCCATCGAGCGCAGCAACCCGAGACAAGCCATCGCCTACTATTGCAATGCCGCCAGACTGGGCAATCCGGAGGCCTATTTTCGCATCGGCCGCCTGCTGGCCCGCGGGCCACAAGGTATCCGCAGTGCCCGGCAAGCCAACGCCTATCTCGCCATGGCCATGCGCCTTGGCAACCAGCAAGCCGCTCGCTATTACAACACTCGTGCAGGCAATGCCCCTCTGGGCAACTGCGGTGTGGGCAGCGGCCCTGCCGGTGTTCCCTGGGTACAGCCCGCCACCCCCTTCGATCAGGACAAATATCTGGCCCGACAATCCGCGAGCAAGCAGAAACTGGCCAACATGGTCCGGCAGGCCGCCGAGCGCCATCAGGTCGATCCCAAGCTGGCCCTGGCCATCGCCATCGCCGAATCCAACCTCGACCGCTTTGCCGTCTCTCCCAAACAGGCGCAAGGGGTCATGCAGCTCATCCCCGCCACCCAGCAGCGTTTCGGTGTCACCCGCCCGTTCGATGCGGAACAAAACATCCGCGGCGCCATGGTGTACCTGAAATGGCTGGAGAAACAGTTCGGCCCGGACTGGATCAGGATCAGTGCGGCCTACAATGCCGGCGAGAAGGCGGTGGCCCGCTACGGCGGCATCCCCCCCTATCAGGAGACCCAGGATTACGTGCAGCGGGTGCTCTACTATTCAGGGCACAAGCAAACGGCAGAAACCAAGCCATCCCTACGCTGACAAGGGGTCGGCAACACATCAAAAAACCAGCCCGGTCCCACCCTATCGTCACTAACTTAAGGAAAAATTAAGACGAATTTTCCGGGGATTTTGCTGGCCACAGCCCCATTCTGCCCTCCCCTCTATCTCATCTCGCCCACCCCTTCTTGACGGAGGATGAGCAACCGGCCGCCCGCTTTGCCCCCCCTTGTTCGTTGGTTTACAATCGACGGGTTTTTTGGAACCCGGTTGGCCTGTGCCGACCTGGCCCCACCACGACCTCAGCCTGTAGATGCAAAACATTAACTAGCTGAAAAAGAAGAGAATTAGCCAATGGCTCAATTTATTTACACCATGAACCGGGTCGGCAAGGTAGTGCCGCCCAAGCGTCATATCCTCAAGAACATCTCCCTGAGTTTCTTCCCGGGCGCCAAGATCGGTGTCTTGGGTCTGAACGGCGCCGGTAAATCCACCCTGCTGCGCATCATGGCCGGGCTGGATACCGAGATCGAAGGGGAAGCCCGCCCGCAACCCGGCATCAAGATCGGCTACCTGCCCCAGGAACCGAAGCTGGAGCCAGAGCAGACCGTGCGCGAAGCGGTGGAAGAGGCCGTCGGCGAAGTGAAACGCGCCATGGCCCGCCTCGACGAGGTCTATGCGGCCTACGCCGATCCGGATGCGGATTTTGACAAGCTGGCCCGCGAGCAGGGCGAACTGGAAGCCATCATCCAGGCCCAGGGCGGCCACAACCTGGAAAACCAGCTGGAGCGTGCGGCCGATGCCCTGCGTCTGCCGGCCTGGGATGCCCAGATCAAGCACCTCTCCGGTGGTGAGCGCCGCCGCGTGGCCCTGTGCCGCCTGCTGCTGGAAAAACCGGACATGCTGCTGCTGGACGAACCGACCAACCACCTGGACGCCGAATCCGTGGCCTGGCTGGAGCGCTTCCTGCACGACTACGAGGGCACCGTCGTCGCCATCACTCACGACCGTTACTTCCTCGACAACGTAGCTGGCTGGATCCTGGAGCTGGACCGTGGCGAGGGTATCCCCTGGGAAGGCAACTACTCCTCCTGGCTGGAGCAGAAAGATGCCCGTCTGGCCCAGGAAGCGAGTGCCGAAGCCGCTCGTCGCAAGTCCATCGAGAAGGAACTGGAATGGGTTCGCCAGAACCCGAAAGGTCGTCAGGCCAAATCCAAGGCCCGTATGGCTCGCTTCGAGGAGCTCAACACCAACGACTACCAGAAGCGCAACGAGACCAACGAGCTGTTCATTCCGCCCGGACCGCGCCTCGGCGACAAGGTGGTGGAAGTGGCCAACCTGCGCAAATCCTACGGGGATCGCGTACTGATCGACGATCTGTCGTTTGCCATTCCCAAGGGCGCCATCGTCGGCATCATCGGCCCCAACGGTGCCGGTAAGTCGACCCTGTTCCGCATGATGTCAGGCCAGGAGCAGCCGGATTCCGGCTCCATCACCCTGGGCGATACCGTGGTGCTGGCCTCGGTCGATCAGTTCCGTGACAGCATGGATGACAAGAAGACGGTGTTCGAAGAGGTCGCCGACGGTCAGGACATCCTGCGCATCGGTAGCTACGAGTTTCCGAGCCGCGCCTACATCGGCCGCTTCAACTTCAAGGGCTCCGATCAGCAGAAGCGCGTCGGCGAGCTCTCCGGTGGTGAACGCGGTCGTCTGCACCTGGCCAAGCTGCTGCAGACCGGCGGCAACGTGCTGCTGCTCGATGAACCGACCAACGATCTGGACATCGAAACCCTGCGCGCCCTCGAGAACGCCCTGCTGGAGTTCCCGGGTTGTGCCATGGTCATCTCCCACGACCGCTGGTTCCTCGACCGGATCGCCACCCACATCCTGGACTACCAGGACGAGGGCAAGATCGAATTCTTCGAGGGCAACTTCACCGAATACGAAGAGTGGAAGAAGAAGACCTACGGCGCCGAGGCCATCCAGCCGCACCGTGCGAAATACAAGCGCATCGCCAAGTAAACCGGCAAATGCGACAAGGGGAGCCTCGGCTCCCCTTTCTTGTGCCTTATGGCTTACAATCCAGAACGAACGACCTTGCATGGATTTTGCGAAATGACGACCCAGCCCACCACAGAGAAGAAGCTCACCATTCAGATCCGGGTCGAACCCGGCTGCCTCGGGCCGGATGGCAAGGCGCACATCGAAACCTTCTGTGTCGCCGCTGCCAAGATCTTCGAGGCCGTAGAGCCCGACCTGGTGAGCTGGGTGCTGCTTCCCCGTTATGACAAGCAGTTGCCGGAACAGGAGTTCTTCATCGCCGGTCGCAAGCTGAGCGAGGAGCAGGCCAGCCTGTTTCTGCGCCGTTTCGATCGGGAGCTGGGGGAAGTGCAGGAGCGGCTCGACTCCGTGCTTGCCCAACTGGTGGAACGCTACTTCAAGACTCTCTGAGCATCGGTTTTGACAAAGAAAGGTTCTCTATCGAGGACCTTTTTTATTGCTCAAATAGCAAACGTTTGAATTTTTGCTCTATTCATTGATCCGCCTCGCAGATCCGGGGTTTGTAAACGTCCCGGCCTGTGTAAAAATGTGCGCGCTGTCACGGTATCAAGTCGAGTCTGGTCATTTAGCCACCATCTGCTGGGGCCATTTACCCCGCATGAATGGGTCCACCGGCTCCCTTGCTGCTTATTTCACGTCACCTATTGGAATTCACATGAACCAACCACACAACGCCACAGGGCAGGCTACCAATCAGGTCGCCGGGCAAGGATTGCTTGAGCGCCTGTTTGCCCTGCAAGGCCATGGCACCACAGCCCGCACCGAGGTCATCGCCGGGATCACCACCTTCCTGACCATGGTCTATATCGTGTTCGTCAACCCGCAGATCCTCTCTGCGGCCGGCATGGACACCCAGGCGGTGTTCGTTACCACCTGCCTTATCGCCGGTATCGGCAGCATTCTGATGGGCCTGCTGGCCAACCTGCCCATCGCCCTGGCTCCCGCCATGGGCCTCAACGCCTTCTTCGCCTTCGTGGTGGTGGCCGGCATGGGTTACTCCTGGCAGGTCGGTATGGGTACCATCTTCTGGGGCGCCATGGGTCTGTTGATCCTCACCCTGCTGCGGGTGCGCTACTGGCTTATCGCCAACATTCCGCTCACCCTGCGGGTCGGCATCACCGCCGGTATCGGCCTCTTGATCGCCCTGCTCGGCCTGCACAACGCAGGGATCGTGGTCGCAAGTCCCGCCACCATGGTGACGGTGGGCAACCTCACCTCCCTGCCCTGCCTGCTGGGACTGCTGGGTTTCTTCCTCATCTGCATCTTCTCCGCCCGTGGCGTGCACTCCGCCGTGCTGATCGCCATCGTGGTCACCACCACCCTGGGCTGGCTGTTTGGCGACGTGACCTTCAAGGGCTTCATCGCCATGCCGCCCAGCATTGATCCCGTGTTCGGCCAGCTCGATCTGATGGGCTCACTGGATATCGGTCTGGCCGGCGTCATCTTCTCCTTTATGCTGGTCAACCTGTTTGACTCCTCCGGTACCCTGATTGGCGTCACCAACCGCGCCAAGCTGGCCGATGACAAGGGTCACTTCCCGCGCATGAAGCAGGCTCTGATGGTCGACAGCGTGAGCTCGGTCGGCGGCGCCTTTATGGGTACCTCCTCCGTGACGGCGTATATCGAGAGCAGCTCTGGCGTTGCCGTCGGTGGCCGTACCGGTCTGACCGCCATCGTGGTCGGCATCCTGTTCCTGCTGGCTATCTTCTTCTCCCCTATCGCCGCCATGGTGCCGGCGTACGCTGCAGCGGGGGCCCTTATCTATGTGGGCGTGCTGATGTGCTCCGAGTTGACCCGGGTAAAGTGGGAAGACTTGACCGAGGCGGTCCCGGCCTTCATGACCGCCGTCATGATGCCGTTCAGTTTCTCCATCACCGAAGGGATCGCCGTGGGCTTTATCTCCTACTGTGTGATGAAGGCGGGCACCGGCCGCTGGCGCGAGATCAACCCCTGCGTGCTGGTGGTGGCCCTGCTGTTTGTGCTCAAGTTCGTCTGGGTCGACAGCCACTGATAACGACCGAACCGGTTAACCAAATGGGCTCCCGACAGGGAGCCCATTTTTATTACCGCCGCACAGCCACTCATGGAGACGCTGTGCCGTCGGCACAAAGTTGTTAACATGGTTGCCCCATACGGAACATGTTCACCATCCAGCAAGGAGCCAGGATGCATCACTCATCCCCCCGATCCACCTTCGAAGTCAGCGACGACAAGGGACGCCTCGACGTCCCCTTGATCCACCGTTTTTTGTCAGAAGAGGCCTACTGGAGCCCCGGCATTCCGCTGACCACTGTGCTGCGCGCCATCAATCACTCCCTCTGTTTTGGTGGCTACCTCGGCGGCCAGCAGGTCGCTTTTGCCCGGGTCATCACCGACAAGGCCACCTTCGGCTATCTCTCCGATGTGTTCGTGCTGCCCGAGCATCGCGGTCAGGGCTACAGCAAGGCGCTGGTAGCGGCCGTCCTCGCCCACCCCGAGCTGCAGGGGCTGCGGCGTCTGAGCCTGTCGACCCTGGATGCCCACGGCCTCTATGGCAGTTTTGGCTTCGTGCCCGCCAGTGCACCAGCCAGCCTGATGGAGATCTACGACCCCGAGATCTACCTGCGTACCTGAATCTCGGGCTCCCTCTGCTGGCGGCTGATTATTTTCGCCGGATCATGCTTCTCGCCCCTGCGCTGTGACGTGGGGGCGCGACAGTGCTAGATTGGCAGCCAGCGTTTTCACCCAGCAGCTTCGTCAACCACAAGGATGGCAACCGTGGCCCAGCACTCTCCCTATTTCTCCGCTCTTTCCCCCTTGCTGCAAGCGCAGGCCCAGCGCCAATGGCAGCGACTGCTCGAACTGGCGCCAGACTACGGCGACCTGCCCGAGGCAACCCGGCAGGTCCTGCTCACCCTGCTCGGTCTCTCCGATTTTGTCGCCGACTCACTGATCAAACAACCCGAGCTGCTGGCGCAGATCTTCGCCTCGGGAGAGCTGGAGCAGACCGAGCGCTGGCCGGCCTACCAGCGCGATCTGACTGCTCTGCTGGCTGAAGTCGTTGACGAGGAGGCGCTCAAGCGCACCCTGCGTCAGTTCCGCCGCAGTCGCATGCTGGTCATCGCCTGGCGCGAACTGCTGGGGCATGCCGAGGTTGAAGAGAGCTTTATCCACCTCACCAAACTGGCCGACGCCCTGATCTGTGCAGCCCGTGACTGGCTCTACGCCAAGCAGTGCAGCGAGCTGGGCACCCCGATGGACGGGGATGGCAACCCGCAGCCGCTGCTGATCCTCGGCATGGGCAAACTGGGGGGCGGCGAGCTCAACTTCAGCTCCGACATTGACCTTATCTTCACTTTCCCCGAGAACGGCTACACGGTCGGCGGGCGGCGGGAGCTCGCCAACCAGCAATTCTTCATCAAGCTGGGCCAACGCATCATCAACGCCCTGCACCAGAGCACGGTCGACGGCCAGGTGTTTCGGGTCGACATGCGGCTGCGCCCCTTTGGCGACGCGGGTCCGCTGGCCATCTCCTTTGCCGCCATGGAGGATTACTACCAGCACCACGGCCGCAACTGGGAGCGCTACGCCATGGTCAAGGCGCGGGTACTGGGGCCCCAGTGCGAACACGCGGTCGAGCTCGCCGAGATGCTGCGCCCCTTCGTGTTTCGCCGCTATATCGACTTTGGCGTCATCGACGGCCTGCGTCAGATGAAGGCGATGATCGTCGCCGAGGTGCGTCGCAAGGGGCTCGAGGGCAACATCAAGCTGGGGGCCGGCGGCATTCGCGAAGTGGAGTTTATCGCCCAGGCGTTGCAGCTCATTCGCGGCGGCCGCGAGCCCGCCCTGCGGGTGCGCCACCTGCCCGAAGCGCTGGCCGCCATCGCCCAGTGCGGCGCCCTCGAAGCCGACCACTGCGATCGCTTGCTGACGGCCTATCGCTTCCTGCGCCGGGTCGAAAATATCCTGCAGGAGATCGGCGATCAGCAGACTCAGACCCTGCCCACCGAAGAGCGGGATCGCCAGCGGCTGCTTGCCGCCCTCGGTTTTGTCGACTGGACCGCTTTTATGGCCCATCTCGATGAGGAGATGGCCGCCGTCCATCAGCAGTTTGCTGCCGTGGTGGGGGAAGAGAAGGAGGCCCCCGCCCATCTCGAGCAACTCTGGCTCGATCTCTGGCGCACCGAACTCGACGCTACCGAGCTGGAAAAACTGCTGACCGCGCAGGGGGTGGCCGAACCGGCACCGCTCTGCACCGCCCTGCTGCGCTTCAAAGAGGAGTACAAGCGCCGTCAGGTGGGCCCGCAGGGGCGCATCGCCCTGGACTGGCTGATGCCGGAGCTGCTGCGGCTGGTGGTGGCAAGCCGTGAGCCCGCCCGCCTGTTTGAGCGGGTGTGCGAACTGCTGACCCGCATCTTCACCCGCAGCGCCTATCTGCAGCTGCTGGCGGAGAACCCGGGCGCCCTGCGCCAACTGGTGCGGCTGTGCGACGAGAGTGGTTTGGTAAGCGAACAGCTGGCCCGCTACCCCATCCTGCTGGACGAGCTGCTCGACCCGCAGCACCTCTATCACCCCACTCCGCTCGATCAGTACAAGCCCCAACTGCGCCAGTTCCTGCTGCGCATCCCCGAGGAGGACGTGGAGCAGCAGATGGAGGCGCTGCGCCAGTTCAAGCAGGTGCAGCTGCTGCGTATCGTGGCGGCCGACATCGCCGGCGCCCTGCCGCTGATGAAGGTGAGCGACCACCTCACCTGGCTGGCGGAGGCGATTACCGAAGAAGTGGTCAATCAGGCCTGGGCCCAGATGAGCGAGCGCTACGGCGTGCCGCCCGAGGTAGCCATCAGCGGCCAGCGCGGCTTTGCCGTGGTGGCCTACGGCAAGCTCGGCGGTATCGAGCTGGGCTACGGCTCGGATCTCGATCTGGTGTTCCTGCACGGCGGCAATCCCAACGGCTATACCGACGGACGCAAGTCCATCGACAGCCGCCAGTTCTACCTGCGTCTGGCCCAACGGATCCTGCACCTGTTCAGCACCCGCACCCCTTCCGGCATCCTGTATGAGATCGACATGCGGCTGCGCCCCTCCGGCGACTCCGGGCTGCTGGTTTCGTCGCTCTCCGCCTATGAGCAATACCAGCAAAACGAGGCCTGGACCTGGGAGCATCAGGCCCTGGTGCGCGCCCGCCCCATCTATGGAGACGAGGCGGTCATCGCCGAATTTGCCCGCATCCGTCGCACCGTGCTGGCCAGGGAGCGGGATCTGCCGACCCTGGCCCGCGAGGTGCGTGAGATGCGCCAGAAGATGCGGGATCACCTGCTCAAGGCAGGCGAGGGGGAGTTCGACCTCAAGCAGTCCCCCGGCGGCATGGTGGACATCGAGTTTATCGCACAGTATCTGGTGCTGGCCCACGCCTGTGGCGAACCCGAGGCGCTCACTCGCTGGTCCGATAACGTCCGCATCTTCGATGAGTGTGTTCTGGCGGGGGTGCTGACCCTGGAGCAGGCAGAGGGGCTCAAGCACGCCTATCTGGAGATCCGCAACCTCGGCCATCGTCTCAACCTCTCGGAGGTCTCCCGCAAGGTGAGCGACGATCGGTTGCAGAGCGAACGCAGCCATGTGCTGGCGGTCTGGCAACAGCTGTTGGGTGAAAAAGAATAAGAAAGGATCCTCGGTCTCGAGGATAGTCCGCGACTCTTCCCAACTTGCATATAGTAAAAGAGCCCGCACAATGCGGGCTCTTTGTATTAGAGGGACGAGAAGCGACGGGTTATTTGAACAACCCCTTGAGCAGTTGATCGGCTACCCCCTTGACCCCTTCGTTATCGGCCTTGTCACCTAGCAGTTTCTTGAGACCACGCTCGGCTTCCTTGCGCGCCTTCTCCTCAAGGATCTTGTTGTTGCTGAGCAGCGCCTTCACGTCCAGCCGATAGGTCGGTGCCTGCCACTGGCCACCGATGCGCACCGGTATGGTGATGTCCTTCAGTTCATCGACTCCCTTGCCGCCTTGCCCCTTGCTGCTCTCGACGATGGATGTCAGGAACAGGAAGTCGAGTGTCTCGGGCACCAGTGCCGCTTGCCCCTGGCCATGCACACGCAGTGCTGGGGCAAACAGCTGGATATCGTCGCTGCGCGCCACCCCGTTTGCCAGTTGGAAGCTGGCTGTCAGAGCACTGAAGTCGGTCTTGCGTACCTCTTTGACCTGATCCGTCCCCTTGCCGGTCAAGGTAGCCCGCGCCTCGCGGATCATCTCTGCCAGGTTGATGCCATGCAGGGCCCCATCGTGCAACGCCAGGGTTATCTTGCCCTGCATCCGGCTGCGTAGTGCCTGCTCTGACAGGCCTTGTCCCTGCACCTGCACATCGAGATCGCCCCGCCCTTCCAGCAAGTCATTCTGCGCCAGGGTCTGCAGCAGCGAGTGCACATTTACTCCCTGCACCCGTTTGCTCACCTGGTAGCGGGCTGGCTGCTGACGCGCATCGAGCACGCCACTCGCCATCACCTTGCCGCCAGCTACGCCGGCACTGAACTGCTTGAGGGTTAGCTGACCGTTCGCCAGCGCCAACTGCGTATCGAGCTGGCCCAGATCCAGCCCTCTCACCCGCAAGCTGCCCAGCTGCAGCCGTCCGATGGCATCGATTGCCTTGAGGGCATCCAGATTAGGTTCAACTGCCGAAAGAGCGCGAGTCACCTTGGCTGGTTCTGCCGCCTTGTTGCTTGCACTCGCCGGTGTGGTCGGAGCCGGCGCCGCAGCGCTTGCCGATGTGCCAAGCCAGCTGTCGAGATCCAGCTTCTCCCCCTTGAGATCGAATTCCAGCTTGGGCACAGCCCCAAGCTGCACCGCACCTTCGCCAGTCAGCAGGGTATCATCGGCACTCATCACCAGCTTGCTCAGGGTGACTTTCTTAGCCTCCAGCTCGGCACGGGCAAACCCGGCCAGCTTGAGGTTCATCTGTGGGTGCGGCAGCGTATCGCCTTTCAATGTGGCACTGAGCACCACATCGGAGAGCTCAGCCAGTGTAAGATCCTGGTCAACCCTGGCCTTGAGCGTTCCCTCGAGCGAACCGGTCAGGGCCGGTTGCTCGCCTTCTCCCTGGGCACCTTGCAGGCTCAGAGCAAGACTGCTCCACTCCCCCAGCGCCAGGCGATCGGCCTTCAGGGTGAAGTTATCCAGCCACCGAGAGGGCTGTTTGAGTGATCCGCCCACAACCACCCCTTTCAATTCGCTGGCCAACGCATTTTGTGCCAGCTTGACCTCCCCCTGTCCCTTCAGATCAAAGGCAAGCTGGCCTTGAGCCCCTTTGGCGGCGAAGGTGACCGGCACCCACTGACCCATGGCCAGCTGGCCGAGATCGAGATCGAGCCTGTCGAGGCGAGAAACAATACCGTTGCGATCGTCCTGCACCAGGGCACTGGCCTGTTCAAGTACCACCCCTTTCAGCTTGATCTGCCAGGGCTTGCTCTCCGATGGCGCGCCTTGAGGTTCACGGGCCGGCGCCTTGGCCTCTTCCGCCGTTGCAGGCTCGGCAGATGACTTGTCCGAGAGCAGGCCGCTCAGGTTGGAACTGCCATCTGCTTTCGTCTGGATAAACAGATGGGCACCTGCCAGCGTCACCTCGCCTATCTCCAACCGATGGGAAAGCAGCGGCAAGAGGGCAACTGATGCACTCCCCTGCTCGAAGCGGATCAGGTCCGGTTCGGCAAAGCCTGCCGGATTGCGCAGGGCCACTTTTTCGAGTGACAGGCCAAGACTCGGCCAGAAGCGCCAGTCGATATTCCCCGCCATCACCAACTCACGACCAGTGACCTTTCTGACCTGCTCCGTCAGCTGGGGTTTGAACTGGTTGGGATCGATCAGGCTGATCAGCGCAGTAATCGCGATCACTGCGGCCAGCACCAACCCCAACAGGATGTAGATGATCTTCTTCACGACAAACTCCTTGAATACGGATCTTGAGTGAGACTATATCACCCGAAACCCCGCAGATGGGGACAGTCTCCCAAAACAGCCAAATCAGGGGACAGGGATAGTCGCACCCGACACAAGCAATTCTTTCAGAGCCTGAATGATGAAGTGGGTTGCTGCGTCAGCAGGGTAATGGCGGTGCGAGTTGACGCGAATGCAAAGCGGGAAGGTGAAAGTGCGCCGAGTTTCACCCATTGGCAATCGGCCACGTCGTCCGCAGCACGAAGATCGGGCTTCTCGGTCAGATTGATGGCAAACGCGGTATCGCAGGTGTGATAGGTGATGCCGTCATAGGGATAGGTATTGGCAAACGAGCCCAGATAACGAACGGGGCAGCCTGAAACATCCAGGCCCAGCTCCTCCTGCAACTCGCGAACGAGGGTAGCTTCCAGCGACTCGCCGGGATCGACAAATCCGCCCGGCAGATCCAGCAGCCCCTTGCCAGGGTTGCGAGCCCTCACTGCAACCAGCACTTCATCTTGCCAACACAGGGCGACCATCACGGCCGCAGCCACATTCTGAAAGAAGTGGAAGCCACAGTCACAACGGAACTCCTTGTTGCTCTTGGCAAGCAGGGTCTCTTTACCGCATTGGGGGCAAAACATGGAACATCTCCATTTGGATAAAACCCTATTGTACGCTCCAGATAGGGCTGTATGAACAAAATGGCAAGGTTCAGGTGAAGATAGGAAGAAGGGAATAACAGAGGTTAGAACTGACCACAATAAAAACAAAATGCCAAATTTCAGGCAATAAAAAACCCCGCTCACTGAGCGGGGTTTTCGTGTTGGGTGCCTGGCAGTGTCCTACTCTCGCATGGCGAATGCCACACTACCATCGGCGCTACCGCGTTTCACTTCTGAGTTCGGCATGGGATCAGGTGGTTCCACGACGCTATGGCCGCCAGGCAAATTCTTCAATCCAGAAAGCTGACGTGAATAACGACCTAGCTAGTTTGCTTTGTCATTATCACTGAATTTATAAGTAGTTCATGCACTTGCTACAAGGCCAGAAACACTTCTTGGGTGTTGTATGGTTAAGCCTCACGGGTAATTAGTACGGGTTAGCTCAATGCATCGCTGCACTTACACACCCCGCCTATCAACGTTGTGGTCTCCAACGGCCCTTCAGGACCCTCAAGGGGTCAGGGATGACTCATCTCAGGGCTCGCTTCCCGCTTAGATGCTTTCAGCGGTTATCGATTCCGAACTTAGCTACCGGGCAGTGCCACTGGCGTGACAACCCGAACACCAGAGGTTCGTTCACTCCGGTCCTCTCGTACTAGGAGCAACTCCCTTCAATCATCCAACGCCCACGGCAGATAGGGACCGAACTGTCTCACGACGTTCTGAACCCAGCTCGCGTACCACTTTAAATGGCGAACAGCCATACCCTTGGGACCGACTTCAGCCCCAGGATGTGATGAGCCGACATCGAGGTGCCAAACACCGCCGTCGATATGAACTCTTGGGCGGTATCAGCCTGTTATCCCCGGAGTACCTTTTATCCGTTGAGCGATGGCCCTTCCATTCAGAACCACCGGATCACTATGACCTACTTTCGTACCTGCTCGACCTGTCCGTCTCGCAGTTAAGCTGGCTTATGCCATTGCACTAACCTCCTGATGTCCGACCAGGATTAGCCAACCTTCGTGCTCCTCCGTTACTCTTTGGGAGGAGACCGCCCCAGTCAAACTACCCACCAGGCACTGTCCGCGACCCCGATTCAGGGGCCTGCGTTAGAACATCAAACATACAAGGGTGGTATTTCAAGGACGGCTCCAGCGCAACTGGCGTCACGCCTTCAAAGCCTCCCACCTATCCTACACATGTAGGTTCAATGTTCAGTGCCAAGCTGTAGTAAAGGTTCACGGGGTCTTTCCGTCTAGCCGCGGGTACACCGCATCTTCACGGCGAATTCGATTTCACTGAGTCTCGGGTGGAGACAGCATGGCCATGGTTACACCATTCGTGCAGGTCGGAACTTACCCGACAAGGAATTTCGCTACCTTAGGACCGTTATAGTTACGGCCGCCGTTTACCGGGGCTTCGATCAAGAGCTTCGCTTGCGCTAACCCCATCAATTAACCTTCCGGCACCGGGCAGGTGTCACACCCTATACGTCCACTTTCGTGTTTGCAGAGTGCTGTGTTTTTGATAAACAGTCCCAGCCATCTGGTCACTGCGACTCCCGTCAGCTCCATCCGCAAGGGACTTCACCAACAAGAGCGTACCTTCTCCCGAAGTTACGGTACTATTTTGCCTAGTTCCTTCACCCGAGTTCTCTCAAGCGCCTTGGTATTCTCTACCCGACCACCTGTGTCGGTTTGGGGTACGATGACTTGTAATCTGAAGCTTAGAGGCTTTTCCTGGAAGCAGGGCATCAATGGCTTCCGCACCGTAGTGCGTTCGTCTCGTGTCTCAGCGTTGCACCTCCGGATTTACCTAAAGGTACCGCCTACGCACTTTCACCAGGACAACCGTCGCCTGGCCCACCTAGCCTTCTCCGTCCCCCCATCGCAATTACAAGTCGTGCAGGAATATTAACCTGCTTCCCATCGACTACGCCTTTCGGCCTCGCCTTAGGGGTCGACTCACCCTGCCCCGATTAACGTTGGACAGGAACCCTTGGTCTTCCGGCGAGGAGGCTTTTCACCCCCTTTATCGTTACTTACGTCAGCATTCGCACTTCTGATATCTCCAGCATGCCTCTCGACACACCTTCGCAGACTTACAGAACGCTCCCCTACCACTCACACTTAGTGTGAATCCGCGGCTTCGGTGCCTGGTTTGAGCCCCGTTACATCTTCCGCGCAGGCCGACTCGACTAGTGAGCTATTACGCTTTCTTTAAATGATGGCTGCTTCTAAGCCAACATCCTAGCTGTCTGAGCCTTCCCACATCGTTTCCCACTTAACCAGAACTTTGGGACCTTAGCCGGCGGTCTGGGTTGTTTCCCTCTTCACGACGGACGTTAGCACCCGCCGTGTGTCTCCCGGATATTACTTACTGGTATTCGGAGTTTGCATGGGGTTGGTAAGTCGGGATGACCCCCTAGCCCAAACAGTGCTCTACCCCCAGTAGTATTCGTCCGAGGCGCTACCTAAATAGCTTTCGGGGAGAACCAGCTATCTCCGAGTTTGATTGGCCTTTCACCCCCAGCCACAGGTCATCCCCTAACTTTGCAACGTTAGTGGGTTCGGTCCTCCAGTTGATGTTACTCAACCTTCAACCTGCCCATGGCTAGATCACCCGGTTTCGGGTCTACACCTTGCAACTAGACGCCCAGTTAAGACTCGGTTTCCCTACGGCTCCCCTATACGGTTAACCTCGCTACAAAATGTAAGTCGCTGACCCATTATACAAAAGGTACGCAGTCACCCCGAAGGGCTCCCACTGCTTGTACGTACACGGTTTCAGGTTCTATTTCACTCCCCTCACAGGGGTTCTTTTCGCCTTTCCCTCACGGTACTGGTTCACTATCGGTCAGTCAGGAGTATTTAGCCTTGGAGGATGGTCCCCCCATATTCAGACAGGATGTCACGTGTCCCGCCCTACTCGATTTCACATCAAGGTTGTTTTCGTGTACGGGGCTATCACCCTGTATCGCCGGCCTTTCCAGGACCGTTCCACTAACTTCCAAGATGCTTAAGGGCTAATCCCCGTTCGCTCGCCGCTACTGAGGGAATCTCGGTTGATTTCTTTTCCTCGGGGTACTTAGATGTTTCAGTTCTCCCGGTTCGCCTCTGTTACCTATGTATTCAGTAACAGATACCCGAGTTATCTCGGGTGGGTTTCCCCATTCGGAAATCCGTGAGTCGTA
>NZ_CP083625.1:540000-842500 GCF_020097295.1 Aeromonas enteropelogenes
TGGCAAGGGCCTCAATGAAATAAAATTGCAAAAAAGCGCACTTTTTTAGTTATTCATATCAACGCACAGGGTTTATACAAATTTATCCACAGCCAATCTGCTTTTAGATTAAATATGCAGCAATGCGGTACTCCCCTAGCCCGTCCACCCAGCTCAGCAGATGGACTCCGAATATAGAAGGCTTATGCCAATCCGGCTTCCTGCACCCAACGGGCGATCAGTTCCCCGGCCGGTAGCTCACGACAACCCGACACATTCTGCCCAGCCCACAATGGCGAGAAGCTGCTGTCTCCCGCTTTTTCTGCCACCGCACGCAGCGACGCCAGAGCGCCACCGGCATAGGGGAAATCGGGCGCCAAGTCTGACAGGGGCCCTAGTTCTTGCATCAGGCGGTTGACGATGCCTCTGGCCGGACGGCCGCTGAACAGATTGGTCAGGGCAGTATGATGGCTGCCGGGAGCATGTAGCGCCGCCCGATGCAGCGCCGAGGTGGTGGCCTCCTGGCTGCACAAAAATGCCGTTCCCATCTGCACCGCGCTCGCCCCCAGCGCCAGCGCCGCCTGAATGCTTTTACCATCGACGATCCCTCCTGCGGCAATCACCGGCAGATCGACTGCTTCTACTATCTGCGGCAACAGGGTGAAAGTGCCCTGCTGCAGGTCGAGATCGTCGGAGAGGAAATGGCCACGGTGGCCGCCGGCCTCCAGCCCCTGGGCGATGATGGCATCGGTACCATGGCGGGCCAGCCACTGCGCCTCGGCCACTGTGGTGGCACTGGCCAGTACGCACGCCCCCATGGCTTTCACCCGGGCCAGCAGTTTGGGCTCGGGCAGGCCGAAGTGAAAACTGACGACCGCCGGTTTGAACTCTGCAAGCAGGGCTGCATGTTCGGCATTGAAGGGAGCCCGGCTTGGGGCTGCTACTGCCTCGTCTGCACTGATCCCCAATTCTGCGTAGTAAGGTGCCAGAGCCTGCTGCCAGCGCAGCATCTGCTGCGGGTCAGGGTCAGCTTGCCGATGGCAGAAGAAATTGACGTTGAAGGGAGCGTCAGTTGCGGCGCGGATGGCCGTCAGTGCTTTATATAGCTGTTCGGCATTGAGCATGGTGGCTGGCAGAGAGCCCAGCGCGCCGGCACGGCAGGCGGCGATGACCAGGCGGTGATCCTGCACACCCGCCATGGGTGCCTGAATGATGGGGTAACGCAGCCCCAGTTCGACAAACTGGTTCATGGGCGAGCCTCCTCGTTGGCCTGGAGAGGAGTGTCGGCGCTCTGGCGACGAGCCAGCACAATGGCGCCCTCAATGGCCGCGCGAGCTTGCGGGCTGTTCTGCCAACAGGTCGAGCCCAGCATACCGGCCACCAGCGTGACGATATGGCCACTATCGGCCTTCGCGAGTTCACTCAAACTGTGATAGCCCAGCTGTTCGAGCCGGCCAATCACGGTAGGCCCGACTCCCTTTACGCCGAGCAGCAGGCCACGGTCCTGCGCCGAAAACTGTTTCATCTCGCCCATGGTTCAGATTCCTTTCCGAAGGTGGTGTTTATCAGGCCCGCGAGGAGCCTGATGTGGGGGTATCAACGAACGCTGCGCAGCAGGAAGTCCGGCTGGCCACAGGAGCGGCGCTCCCGTGTTTGCATCTCGTCCGAGCAGGGAACCGCCTCCGTCCCTTCCTTATTGATGCAGACATAGATCTCCCGCAGGAAACGCCCCCCGTCGGCGCAGGCGATCGTGATGGTGTCCGGCGCCAGCCAGTCGTTGGCCGTGGCCAGATCCGCCTTGAGCTGGAAGCTGCTCTTGCGCAGCGGCACCTCGGGGGACTGATAGGCGGCCGGGATGTTCACCCGCTGGCGCAGATCGCTGGCCAGCTGATGGAACTGCTGCTGGGTGAGACCGGAGCAGGTGCCGTGCTTCTCCCACTCATGGCGATAGAGAAAACGGCTGGGATAGAGCCCGGGGAAGGCCTCCTCCATCCCGGGATAGAGCTGCTCGCCGGTGCAGTTGCTCGGGTAGCCCCGCTGATATTGCGGCCAAAGCCCGTGCAGCACGAATCCCAGCTGGCGGGAGCACTGCTCCCGATCGGCCGGTTTTACCGCGCAATGCTGCGGCGACCAGGAGAGCGCCATGGCGTAATAGTCAAATTCCCCCGCCTCCCCTTTGGCCTGAACGGCAGCGGAGAACAGCAGGCCTCCCATCAGCAACCCAATCATCTTCTTCATTTTGGTGTTATTCCTCGCAGCCACTTGCGCTTGGGGATGCTCCAAATGTCACCCCTGTTGACCCATGCTCCCATATTAAAGCGGCAGGCAACAGCCACCCCGGGCCGGAACGTGACAAGGGTCAGACCAGTGAGGGGTTTCCCAAGGCGATATCGAGGCGTAAGCTGGCCAACCGGTAGACTCCCCGTCCACCAGCTGACAATCCTTCATGGCAACCACAGGATGTAACATGATCCGCAAGAATCCCTCCGGCCACCTGCCGGTCATCGACGAATCTGCCTATATCGACAAGACCGCCATCATCTGCGGCAAGGTGATCATCAAAGAGAATGTGTTCGTCGGCCCCTATGCGGTGATCCGTGCCGACGAGGTGGATGAGAGCGGCGACATGGAGCCCATCATCATCGGCGCCAACTCCAATATTCAGGACGGGGTGGTGATCCACTCCAAATCCGGCGCTGCCGTCACCATAGGCGAATACAGCTCCATCGCCCATCGCTCCATCGTGCATGGCCCCTGCGAGGTGGGTAACCGGGTCTTCATCGGTTTCAATACCGTGCTGTTCAACTGCCATATCGGTGACGGCGCCGTGGTACGTCACAACTCGGTCATCGATGGCTGCGATCTGCCGCCGGAGTTTTATGTCCCCTCCACCACCCGCATCAACCAGCAGAGTGATCTGACCCACATCCCCCGGGTGTCGGTCGATGCCGCCGAATTCTCGGAAGACGTGGCCCACACCAACATCGATCTGGTCAAAGGCTACAAGGCGCTCTCCAACGAGTTCTGAGGCAGGCCAATCCTGCGATGACAAACGGGCGCCGCAGCGCCCGTTGCTATTTATGGTTCGTGCTTATGGTGAACACTTCTTCAGACTGATATGCCAGTTGGACCCGGACTCCACCTGATATTTGGTGGCAAAGCTATCCATGTTGAGGGCCACAGAGACCTGCAACAGGCTGTTGAGGTAAACCAGCGGCTGTCCTTCCGGCACATCGCCAAAGCTGCTGACGTAAGGGGCCTTGCCATCATATTTGACGACATCCCCTTGGCTAATCGCGATGCAGGCGGTGTCTCCCTTGTCGATCCCGGCTTTGGTCAACAGGGCGTCGTCGATATTGGTCCAGACGTTGCCATATTGCACATCCAGAATGGGGATGGTGCCCTTGAGGGTGCCATCCTTCTCGGCCACCGCAGCTTGATAGGGGATAGTCACCACCTCGGCGGGCAGTTTGGGCCCCACCTGCTCGTAACTGATGGTGCCGGAGGCAAGCCGGGCCCCGGTATAGGCGTAAACATCGCGACCGTGGAAGGTATAGGACTTTTCGGACCCCTCGAGGCGATTGTGCTTCTCATCGATCTGGCGCACCTGATCAATGCCGAAATGCTCGGCCACCAGAGTCAGGGTGCCGTTGTCCGGCGAGACGATATAGTGGCCACTCTTGGTCTTGAGCACGACTGACTTGCGATCCGTGCCCACGCCGGGATCCACCACGCTGACAAAAACGGTACCCTTCGGCCAATATTGCAGGGTCTGATAGAGGCGGTAGGAGGCTTCCCAGATATTGTAAGCCGGGATCTCGTGGGTCAGGTCATAGAGCGGCAGGGTACGATCCACCCCGAAGGCCACCCCCTTCATGGCCGACACGGCGCCATCCTTGAGACCGAAATCGGTCTGAAACACCAGTGCCTCGTTGGCGGCGGCGACACCGCTGGCCAACATAAAGGCGAGAGCAAGGGCGCGAGGTGCAGTACGAATGTCCATATTGAATCTCCTGAATCTGGTGGAAACGAAGAAAATGGCGACACCATTTGGCCAACCAGACTGTCACCATCGGGATCGTTTGCAAGGAAAAAGCCGTAAAGTGAGTCCTGGCTCGCAGAAAAATTGCTCATCAAACGGCCAGTCGATACCCTCAATCAACTGACCACCCCACATTGCTCACTGCAGGAGGCGTTGCTATGCCCCTATCCACACCCCGCACTGACTGCCTGCTACTGGAGATCGGTGAAAAGAGCAGCCAGGTCCGCCTTGATCTGTGGGACGCCACCCTTGCCCCAATTTCGCTGGCCTTTGGCATTCGCGCCATCCAGCCCGGGCCCTTTAGACATGCCCCGCCCACCCCGCTCGAACTGGAGCGCGCCATCATGGTGGTGGAGGATGAGCTGATGCGCATCGCCCCCCGGATCCCGCCCGGAGTGCCGCTGGCGGTACGCAGCCAGCCTTCACTGGCGCCGGTGCTGGGGGCGCACCAACTGAGTCGGGAGCACATCGAGCTGATCTTCGGCCAGTTGGCCGCCATGGCGGAAGGGGATCCCCTCGCCGCCAGCCAGCTGCCACGGGATGCCGATTTTGCTGCAACGCTGCTGATCATCCGGGAGTGGCTGCATCATCTGGCCAGCGACAGCGTCATCCTCATCGAATAACCGATCGCTTCAGCCTGGGGCAAGGATTGACAGTGGATTCTAGCGGGGTGCCGGTGGCATATACTCCAGCCACACGGACTTCATTTCCGATCAGTGCTGTACTTGACTCATCACACTCATTCCCGAGGAGAAGCCCCGGCCATGATCCGGAACCAGGTTCGCTTTCATCATCCCAAACCGGCACTGCTGGGAGTGATCCTGCTCATCCTGACCGGCCTTGGTTGCGTGTTCTACTACACCTATCTGAACATCCGCCACGACATGGACCTCATCACGGCCAAGCAAGACAACGTGTTCGAGGTTTTCTACCAGCGAGCCAAGATCCTCAAGGTGGAGAACATCACCCACTATCTCGAACAGCACCACGCTCTGGAGCAAGGGAACCCCAAGAGTGAAGAGGGCACCAACTACCTCTATGGCTACGATATCGAGAGCAAGGCCCGCTTTGCCGATATCCCGCTGCAATATCCGGCCGCCAATATTCTCAACACCTTCCGCTATGCCCTCTCCTATCCGGAGGTCATCAATATCTACACCATCTGGAATGACTACCGGCTGCTCGGCATGGTGGCCAATGACGATGTGCTGCCGACCAAACTGACGCCCATTGGCTCCAATATGAGGGCGTTTGCGCCCTGGCATCACTATTTTGGCTGCACCGACTTCATCACCAAGCACAAGCTGTGCAGCAAGGACGAGGCGTTCGTCTCGGATATCGAGGTTGACAGTTTCACCCTGCGCAACACCATAGTGATGTTCTTCCCCTTCGTGCTGGAGCAGAAGAGAAGCGATGCCAAATATGGGTTGCTCGGGATCGACATCGCCGTCGACAAAGCCTTCGAGGATGTGTTGCGCCCGTTCAACGAACTCAACCCGACACGCACCGCGATCTCCTTTGATGCTGCCAAGCCCTGCCCCGCCAGACATATCTGCCTGAGCCAGCCCTTTATGCGCACCAAGGCCGGGACCATTCTCTACCTCAAATGGGCATATTCCTGGCTCGACTTCATCAAGGTGACGCTGCACAGTGCCGCCTTCAAGGTCTATCTGATCCTGTTGCTGCTGATCATGGTCATCGGCAAGCAGCTCTACCAGCGCGTGCGCACCCTGGCCTATACCGATCAGCTGACCCGCTTGCCAAGGCGCGATGTGCTTAACCCGGCACGGTTACACGAGCACGACTACTTGATGCTGCTGGATATCGACAACTTCAAGTCAATCAATGACATCTATGGCCACAACGCGGGCGATCAAGCGCTGGCTGCCTTCGCCCGCCATCTGGAGGACAATACCCGCAAGATAGATACCGCCATCCGCTGGGGAGGCGAAGAGTTTATCGTGCTGTTCAAGGGGATGGGGGATGACGACATGATGCGCCACTCGGCGGCCCGCTTGCTGGCCAAGCCACTGGCGATCCCTGCCTTGCCGACCCCCATCACCTTCTCGGCCGGCATCATCCGCATTCGCGACTATCTGACGGTCTCGGAGGCTGTGCACCTGGCCGATGAGCTGCTCTATCACGTCAAACAGCATGGCAAGCACAATATCGCCTGGTATGAGGGGCAGGAGATCCGCCTGATCCGCGAGCCCTCTGCCCAGCCAGCTTCTGCCGATGAGGCGGCTCTGCTACCATCGCGGCCATTGTGACTGTTTCTGTCGTGGCCGCCGGCCGCGATAACCCCTATCTGGTGCCCTTATGTCTATTGCTTCTTTTGCCGAACTGGCTCTCTCCCCCCAACTGCTTCAGACCCTGAACGAGCTGGGCTATGCCGCCCCCACCCCCATCCAGGCTCGGGCGATCCCCGCCATTCTGGCGGGGCGGGATCTGCTGGCCGGCGCCCAGACCGGTACCGGCAAAACCGCCGCCTTTGTGCTGCCGCTAATTGAACAGTTGCAAAAGATGCCCACCAGTGACACCCGACCGGTGCGCGCCCTGGTGCTGGCACCGACCCGCGAGCTGGCGGTGCAGGTGCAAGAGAGCGTCGCGCGCTATGCCAAGGGCACAGATCTCACCAGCACCCTCGTCTACGGCGGGGTCAGCATCGCCGCCCAGGTGGAGGCACTCAAATCGGGTGTGGATATCCTGATCGCCACCCCGGGTCGTCTGCTCGATCATCTGCGCCACGGAGCAGTGAGCCTGGAATCTGTGGCCCATCTGGTGTTTGACGAGGCCGACAGGATGCTCGACATGGGCTTTATGGACGAAATCAAGGCGCTGCTCAAACACCTGCCAAAGGATCGCCAGACCCTGCTCTTCTCCGCCACTTGCGATGACAACCTGTTTGCCTTGAGCAAGGTATTGCTGCGCGACCCGAAGCTGATTGAAGTGGCACCGCGCAACACCACGGCGGCCGAGGTGGAGCAACGTGTCTATGCGGTGGACAGAGATCGCAAGGTGGAGCTGGTGCAGCACCTTATCAAGGTGAAGGGGTGGGCGCCGACGCTGATCTTCAGCCGCACCCGCCAGGGAGCCGACAAGCTGGCCCAGCAGCTTGGCAAGGCGGGCATCAATGCTCTCGCCTTCCACGGGGACTTGTCGCAAAGCGCGCGGGAGAAGGTATTGATCGAGTTTCGCGCTGGCACCCTGCAGGCCCTGGTGGCCACCGACGTGGCGGCACGCGGCCTCGATATCAGCGATCTCAACTATGTGATTAACATGGAGTTTCCCTTTGTGGCCGAGGACTACGTGCACCGCATCGGCCGCACCGGTCGCGCCGGCAACAAGGGACTCGCCATCACACTGTTCAGCCCGGAGGAAACGCCACTGCTGGAAAAAGTCGAGGCGGTGCTCGACACCCGATTGCCCCAGCAGTGGTTCCCGGGCTTTGAGCCAGATCTGACCCGAGATATCCCTACCCCGCGCCGCAATAGCAAGGGGGCCCAGAAGCAGAAGGCCAGACGCCAGGCTCTGGGGGGCAATAAAGGCAGCAAAGGACGACGCTAACACCCCGCCTCCATAAAAAAGAACGCCCAATCGGGCGTTTTTGTTACTGGCGTTTTGGCCTCTTGTTCGGGACACCCTTGTTCGGGACACCCACTTTTCTACCTATCTCTGTAGTGAAGACCGAGCTAATCGGCTGGTGGTGTGGTTTCAGCAGGATACAGCCAGAATCGTCACCATTTCAGGGCGAGATATGGAAGGCGCCGAAAGAAGGGCCTCTTAATTGGGACACCCATCTTTCTACTTATCTCTGTAGTGAAGACCGAACTAATCGGCTGGTGGTGTGGTTTCAGCAGGATATAGCCAGAATCGTCACCATTTCAGGGCGAGATATGGAAGGCGCCGAAAGAAGAGCCAGATAACGGCCAGCCAATGATACTGGTGTCATGGGACATACCAGGTTGCAGGTGGGTTTGGAGTGAAATCAGTGAATTGGTTGATGACATCGTCGCTGTCCACAGTGGTGGGCGTAGCGCTCACGAGCCACACCGTGACCGATGGCCCGGATACCGCTTCGTTTAAACAGCATCACCTGCTTGAGCCAGTCTTCACCGTCGAGTTGCAGCCGTTGCAAGATGGGGGAAAGCGCCTCGGGAATATAACCCCGCTTGTCACCCCGAATGGCACGGCCGGTCCAGTCGACCAGAATCAGATAGTCGGTGAGGGTGTAGGGGAGTGACCTGGGTTCACCCTTTTGAGCAAACGGGAGCAGCAGGGGTGGCAGTTCGGTGGCCTGGGTACGACCCAAGCGCTGGCTGATGCTGGTGTAGTCGCTCTCCTCTGGCCGGTCGGCCAGCTTGGCGCGAATGGGGTTTAGCTCTACATAGGCCATACAGGCGAGCAGCGCCGATTCCGTCAGCAAGGCCTGACTCTTGAAGCGCCCCTCCCAGAAGTGGCCCTTGCAGCTATCTTCTTGATTGGCTTGGCGAGCCAGCCCCTCGTTGAGCAGGCGCACAAACCAGCTGATGGAGTAGAGTCGCCCACGCCACTCCTCTATCAGCCCTTGTACCACCGTGAGCTCTGGCTCAATCAGGACATCCCCCTGATACCAGCGGCGGACCAGCAATGGCCACTGGAACAGCCCGGCCCAACGCTCGGCCACCTCTCGCTCACTCCAGCCCTGCGCCTGCTCTGGATCCACTTTCAACACCAGATGGTAGTGGTTACTCATCACGGCATAGGCGCAGATGCCGATGGCAAAAAGTCGCGACAACTGGCCCAGCCTGTCGACCACCCACTGACGGCGATGCTCGTAGCTCTGCCCCGAGTGGGCATCTTCCCCACACAGGAAAGCCCGCCGCACGCAGCGGCTCACCACGTGGTAGTAGGGCGTATCCTGCAGACTGATTTGACGTGAACGGGCGATGGTCATGGCAAGTTCCTCGGCAGTGATGTTTCAAGCCAAGCAGACTGCTACGCCCCTGTCAAAATGGTGGGTGTCCCAGAATCTTGCCATCCCAGAATCTTGCCAATAGATTAGAAAATAAATATGAAATCATATTATGATGCATAAAATTACTCACTAAAATGTGCAGGCACGGTGATGAAGAAAGAAATTTTCTACAAATACAGGGCAATGAATACTAACCTAATAGAATCTCTTTGTTGGGATAAAATATTTTATGCTTCACCCGCAACCTTTAATGACCCACTTGACTGCAAAATGTTCTCCATTGAGAATAATTCTTCAATTGAAGAGCTAAGAGAAATATATGCGTGGCTAAAGTTTCCTAGAACACTTAAAAATGCAGAAAAGAACATTAGAGGTAAAGACATTGAAGAAAAAATAAAACCCTTACTGGAAGAAATGGCAAAATCTATAGTAATAGATGACTTAAATAGAATAAGTTATAACTCAACCGATCCAGAGTATACCTGTACACCTGAGGATGCTGAAACTGGAATATTAACTTCAAATATACTTTCAGAGTTAAGGGAACATTACAGTAGAGGTGTTTTCTGTTTTTCGAAAGATGGGAAAAACATGCTAATGTGGAGCCATTATGGTGATGAACATAAAGGTATCTGCATTGGATATAGCAATAATAGAAAACCAATTCCTGATATCAAACCTGTGATATATGGCAAGCATGGCGTGATAAAAACATCATCACTTTACAATGCATTTGTTAAAAATGATAAAGATGAACAAACCATCATAGAAAATGAAATCCTCTTAAAGAAAAGCAGAACGTGGAAATATGAAAAAGAATACAGACTGATAAGTAACATTGGTCTTCAAAACTCTCCCCTAATGTTAGAGGAAATCACGTTTGGTCTCCGATGCCCAGCTGAAATAAGGCATACGATTATAAAAATGATGGAAGGTCGACAACCAAGTATAAAGTACTATGAAATGGTATTAACAAACAAAAGTGCCAACCTGATTAAACAACCTTACAACGAAAATTGCGAGTGGAGCGTCCACTTACCCAAGGTAGCATATTCAGGCGTGGAAATTTTTGGTTAACATAAGATGGAAATGCCGAACCAATAATACATTTAAATAAAAACCACCCGCATAACGGGTGGTTTTTTATCTCGGAATTACCCAGAGATATTTAACTCACAACACAAATCACCCCAACGGCGGCGTCCGCGGCGGCACCTTGCGCTTGCTGCCGGTAGACTCGAAGGCCGAGGCGACGCGCAGCAGGTTGTTGTCGTCATAGGCGCGACCGGCGAAGGTCAGGCCCACCGGCATACCGATATCGGTCATGATGCCCATGGGGACGGTGACTGTCGGCACGCCGAGATGGCGAATGGCGAGGTTGCCGTTAGCGACCCAGATGCCGTTGCTCCAGGCGATATCGGCGGAGGCCGGGTTCACATCCGCATCGGCCGGGCCGACGTCGGCGACGGTGGGGAACAGCACGGCGTCGAGCTTGAGTCCGTCCATCCAGTCTTCCAAGTCCAGCTTGCGGGTCTTTTCAAGGCCACGCAGACCGTCCGGCACTGTGGCAATCTCATCCCAGGATTTCAGGCCGCGCTTGGCCATATTGACGTATTCGTCCATGCCGGCCGCCAGATCGCCCTCGCGGTTCGGCAGGGTGCCCGGATCGTGGGGGAAGATCTTGGGCCCATCGACATCGGCGAGTTTATTGAGCTTGGGATCGCCGTTGGCGCGCAGGAAGTCGTCGAACGCCCAGCCGGAGAGCTCCCACAGCTCGTCATTGAGAAACTCAGGGCTCACGATGCCACGGTTGAACACGGTCGGTGCGCCGGGTCTGTCCCCTTCGCAGTTGGAGACCAGCGGGAAGTCCACCTCGATGACCTCGGCGCCCGCGGCTTCCAGCGCCTGGCGCGCCTGTTCCCACAGGGCAATCACCGACTCGCGGGTGTGGATGCGCTGACCGGTCGGGCCGCCGATGCCGGGGTGCTCGCTGGTGCCGGCCAGTTCATCCTTGTTGATAAACATGCGCGGCACGCCGAAGCGCTTGCCCTTGAGGGCCTCGGGCTTGGCGGCCAGATCCAGATAGGACGCCGGGCGCACCTCGGACGCCTTGGGCAGTTGCACCCAGGGCTGCATGCGCCACAGATCGCCACGGGTGTCGGCATCGTCGGCCACCACCACGTCCAGCACGGCCAAGAGATCGCTCATGGTGCGGGCGTAGGGCACCACCACGTCCATGGTCGGGGTCAGCGGCCAGTTGCCGCGCACCGAGATGACGCCACGGGACGGGGTGTAGGCGCACAGGCCGTTGTTGGAGGCCGGGCCCCGGCCGCTCGACCAGGTCTCTTCAGCCAGCCCAAAGGCGGCGAAACTGGCTGCGGTAGCGGTGCCGGCCCCGTTGGAGGAGCCGGAGGCAAAGGGCGCTGTCAGGTAGTCGGCGTTGTAGGGGCTCTCGGCGCGGCCATAGACGCCGCGCTGCATGCCGCCGTTGGCCATGGGCGGCATATTGGTTTTGCCCAGGCAAATCGCACCGGCGGCGCGCAGGCGCTCTATGGTGAAGGCGTCACGCTGGGCCACCAGATCCTTGAACGCCGGGCTGCCGGAGGCGGCGGTCAGCCCCTTGACCAGGTAGCTGTCTTTGGCGGTGTAGGGGATGCCGTCCAGCGGCCCCAGGGTCTCGCCACGGGCGCGGCGGGCATCGGACGCTTGCGCCTCTTTCAGGGCATCGGGGTTACGCACCACGATTGCGTTGAGTTTGGTGTCGGTCTCGGGGCCGTCATAGGCCTCGATGCGGGCCAAGTAGGCCTTGACCAGTTCGACCGCTGTGGTGCGGCCGGATTCGAGCGCGGCACGCAGCTCGGCAATGGAAACTTCAGTCACTTCGATCATTGGGGATCTCCTGTAAAAGGGTGACGGTGTGACGATATCCGCACAGCTTGGCAGACACCGCGTTGTGATTGCTTGCGAGGGTAGTATGTTCGGCCACCCACTTATCGAGAGATAAAACCCCACGGCGTGGGGTTTGAACACCAACCTCGGCTGGCTTGGAACCGATTCTTATTTGCCGGAGGGGATCTGCTGGGTAATACAGTGGATATTGCCACCGCCCAGCAGGATCTCGCGGGCCTGCACGCCGACCACTTTATGCTGCGGGAAAATTTCTTCCAGGATGCGCTGGGCCTCGCCGTCGGTGGCGGCGTCGAGCAGCGGGTAGACGATGCGATCGTTGGTGATAAGGAAGTTCACGTAGGAGCCAGCCAGACGGCCTTCCGCTTCGCGCGGCACACCGGTACCGCTCTCGACGCCGGCGGATTCTTCCTCAGTGCAGAACAGCGGGCCCGGTTGGGGCAGCTTCCATACTTTGAGCTTGCGACCCTTGGCGTCGACGGCGGCCTCGAGCACCTTGAGGGCGGCCAGGGAGCGGGCGTACTGGGGATCGGTCTCGTCGTCGGTCCAGTGCAGGGCCACCTCACCCGGGCGCACGAAGCAGCACATGTTGTCGATATGGCCGTCGGTCTCGTCCATGTAGACGCCCTCGTCCAGCCAGATAAAGCTGGTGACGCCCAGATAGTCGCGAAGGTGCGCTTCGATCTGCTCCTTGGTGAGATCCGGGTTGCGGTTCTCGTTGAGCAGGCACTCGGCGGTGGTCATGCAGGTGCCTTCGCCGTCGACGTGGATGGAGCCCCCTTCCAGAATGAGCGGCGCGTCGTAGCGATCCATACCGTGCTGTTCCAGCATCCGGGCCGCCACTTTTTCGTCCTGATCCCAGGGGTAGTAGAGACCGCCCTTGTGGCCGCCCCAGGCGTTGAAGCCCCAGTCCACGCCGCGGCACTCACCGGCCGCATTGGTGACTATGGTGGGACCTGTGTCGCGGGCCCAGCAGTCATCGCTGTTCATCTCGACCAAAGTGACGTGGGCGGGCATGACGGCGCGCGCCTGCTCCATAAACTGGGCAGGAACACCCATAAAGACCGGGGTGGCTTGCCCGATGGCGTCGGCAACCTTGGCGAAGGTGGCCTGCGCGAAGCGGCCGGCGACGCGCCAGTTGTCCGGGCGAAACGGCCAAATCATCCAGACAGCTTGCTGATGCGCCCACTCGGCGGGCATGGTGAAGCCGTCGGCGGCCGGAGTGGAGTTGATGGTCTTGATGCTCATCGCAAGGCTCCTTGCATGGATTGAGGCCCCCCTATTTGCACGGGAACCTGGGAAAAATAAGAGTGGGTCGCAGTGTAAAAAGTTGTACGCCCATCCATCAAATGAATAGGATGGATTGTCCCATAAACACTGCAAATAATCTTGATGAAACTGCACCAGCTCGACCTCAATCTGCTGCTCGCCTTTGACGCCCTGATGACACAGGGCAGCGTCACCCGCGCCGCCGAAACGCTCTTTATCAGCCAGCCTGCCATGAGCCACGCCCTCGGCCGGCTACGTACTTTTTTCGGCGACCCGCTACTGGTGCGCACCCCGCAGGGCATGCTGCCCACGCCGCGCGCCCAGCGGCTGCATCTGGGGGTACAGCAGGCGCTGCGGCTGCTGGAGCAACAGCTCAGTGAAGAAGAGGAGTTCGAGCCACTCCACTCCAAGCGGCGCTTTGTGCTCTGCACCACGGATTATGTGGAGTGCGTACTGATCCCGCCCCTTATCCAGCGCCTCAAGGTGCTGGCGCCCGGGGTCACCATCGAGATCCGCATCCTGCGCGACACCTTGCCCGAAGCCGAGTTGGCGAGCGGCGAGATAGACCTGGTGCTGGGGTTTGACGAATACATGCAGGTGCCGGGGTATCTGGGCAAGGAGACCTGGCTTACCGAGCCCTTGGCCGGTCTGGTGCGCGCCGATCTGTCCATCCCCAAATCGGCCCTCGCAGGAGTAGAGGATGACCCCTCCAGCTGGGCGGAACGCATCACCCTGCAGCAGCTGATCGCGATGCCCCACGTATTCCACTCGCCGCTCGGCACCTCGGAGGCGAGCCTGGATCGCTACCTCAAGAGCCTGGGTTTTGGCCGCACCATCTCGGTCAACAGCCAGAGCTATATGTCCGCCGCCGCCATCGTCAGCCAGAGCGACCACCTGCTGGTGCTGCCGAGCATGGTGGCTGAGCTGCTTGCCAGCCACTGGCCGCTGAAAAGCCTGCCGCTACCACAGGATGTGCCCGATTACCACCTCAACTGCGTCTGGCACCCCGTGCATGCGCAGCAACCAGCGCTGGTGTGGCTAAAAGAGTTGATGAAGGAGTTGGTGAGTCCGGAGTAACAGCCTCCTAAACAACAATGGCTCCCTAGGGAGCCATTGTTTTTTGCTGCGTCTCATCACGCTCGCAGGGCGTTGATCAGCTGGGTGACGACCCCGTCGAGCAGGGGGCGATCCGGGCGGCACTGGGCAAAGGTGACCAGGCCCTGAATATTGATCAGCAAGAAGGCGGTCAGGGTCGGGATATCCCGTTCGGCCGCCAGCTCACCGAGAGCCTGGGCCTGTTTCAGCTGCGCCGCCAGATCCTGCTCCATTTCGCCATAGATGACCTTCACTCGCTGGATCAGCTCCTCGTCCTGCTCACTCAGCTCCATCATGGTACGGGTCACCAGGCAGGTCCCGCAGAGGGCCTCACTCACCACCCGCTCGAGATAGGCGGCCAGCCCAGCCAGGGGGCTCGGGTTGTCGAGCAGCGCACGGCGCTGGGCACGTTTGCCCTCCACATAGTGATCCACCGCCGCCAGCAGCAAGCCGCGTTTGTTGCCAAAGGCGCCGTAGATGCTGCCCGGGTGCAGGCCGGTAGCGGCCACCAGCTCCTGCATGGTGGTCTTGGCATATCCCTTGGCACGAAATGCCTCCATGGCGTTTCGCAACACCTCGTCCCGATCAAACTCGGCAATACGCATGGCTCCTCCCCTGGGAAATGGTTCACCGGCAAGGGCGCAAATACCTGCCGATTCAAGAGTGCTTGGCAAAGGGCGGCAAGTTTACCCCAGCAGCAGGGCAAGGCCAACCATGTTGAATGAGCATTCAAAAAAAGCTTGCGCCCGTCCGCAAAAACGAATTGAATGCACATTCAAGAATAACTCGCTCAGGACAATCTATCATGAACACCCTGTTTCAGCCGTATCGTCTCAACGACACCATCACCCTCGCCAATCGCTTCATGATGGCGCCCCTGACTCGCTGCATGGCGGGCCCCGGCCTGGTACCGACCGAGCAGATGGCGGCCTACTACGCCCGCCGCGCCGATATCGGCCTCATCATCTCGGAAGCCGTCATCATTCGCCCGGACGGTCAGGGTTATCCCAACACCCCGGGTCTTTTCAGCGAGGCCCAGATCGAGGGCTGGAAGAAGGTGACCGACGCCGTGCACGCCAAGGGTGGCAAGATCTTCGCCCAGCTGTGGCATGTGGGTCGCCTCTCCCACCCTTTCTTCCACCACGGCGAGGTGCTGGCCCCCTCTGCAGTTGCCCATGAAGGCACAGTGCCGCGCATGCGCGAGCTGACCTATCAGGTACCTCGCGCCCTGACCCTGGCCGAGATCGCTCAGCTGGTGCAGGACTATGCCCAGGCCGCCGCCAACGCCATCGAGGCGGGCTTTGACGGGGTCGAGATCCACGGCGCCAACGGCTACCTCATCGACCAGTTCCTGCACCACTCCTCCAACCTGCGCAGCGATGAGTACGGTGGCAATCCGGCCAACATGAGCCGCTTCGCTCTGGAGGTGGTGGATGCCATCAGCGCGCGCATCGGTGGTGAGCGGGTCGGCCTGCGCCTCTCCCCTGGGGCCTATGTTCACCTGGCGGGCAGCCCGGAAGATCGCGCCGTGTTTGACCATCTGCTGGCCGAGCTGAACCAGCGCACGCTGGCTTATATCCATCTCGGGATCTTCGATGACAGCCTGACCTTTGACTATCTGGACGGCCGCGCCTCCGACTACCTGCGCAGCCACTATCAGGGCAATCTGGTGGGGGTTGGCAACTACAGCGCCGAGACGGCAGCACAGGCCATCAAGGCCGAGCGCTTCGATCTGGTGGCCATCGGCCGACCGCTGATCGCCAACCCGGACTATCTCGACAAGGTGAAGAATGGCGAGGCGCTGGTGCCCTATGCCGAGACCATGCTGGCGGAACTGGTGTAACTGGCAAGCCACTGCAAAGTGCAGATAACAACGAGGGGAGCCATGGCTCCCCTCAATGTCATTGCTATTGCCGACTGTTAGTTGGTGCGAAACAGCGCTTCGATGGAGAGCCCCTGACTCAGCAGGATCTCCCGCAGACGGCGCAGCCCCTCCACCTGGATCTGGCGCACCCGCTCGCGGGTCAGGCCAATCTCGGCCCCCACGTCTTCTAGGGTGGCAGGCTCGTAACCGAGCAGGCCGAAACGGCGGGCCAGCACCTCACGCTGCTTGGGATTCAGCTCCTCCAGCCAGTGCACAATGCTGGCGCGCATGTCGTCATCCTGGGATTCCAGCTCGGGCCCCATGCCGCGCTCATCGGAGAGCACGTCCAGCAGCGCCTTGTCGCGATCGCCGCCGATGGGGGTATCCACCGAGGTGATCTTCTCGTTGAGCTTGAGCATGCGGTTTACGTCATCCACCGAACGATCCAGCGCCTGGGCGATGTCCTCAGCGGTCGGCTCGTGGTCGAGACGGTGGGAGAGCTCGCGCGCGGTGCGCAGATAGACGTTCAGCTCCTTGACCACATGGATGGGCAGACGGATGGTGCGGGTCTGGTTCATGATGGCCCGCTCTATGGTCTGGCGGATCCACCAGGTGGCATAGGTGGAAAAACGGAAGCCGCGCTCGGGATCGAACTTCTCGACGGCACGGATGAGACCGAGGTTGCCCTCTTCGATGAGATCCAGCAGCACCAGGCCGCGGTTGTTGTAGCGACGGGCAATCTTGACGACCAGACGCAGGTTGGACTCGATCATGCGTTTGCGGGCGGCTTTGTCACCCCGCAAGGCACGACGGGCGTAATAGACTTCCTCTTCGGCGGTGAGGAGGGGGGAGAAGCCAATCTCCCCCAGATAGAGCTGGGTGGCGTCCATCACCTTGTTCAGTTCCGGTGCCAGCAACTCATCGGAGATAGTCTCTTCCGCCTCGGCGGCTACCTCCTGCAACTCCTCTACCTCTTGAGACTCGGATTCGGCGTCAAACTCTAATTCTGCATCCTGCATTACCAGTTGTTCTTGGCTCATGGTGTGTCTCCCTGACGTTACCAGAGTAAGACAGACTCTCTGGGATTAACGCTTTGGCAAATAGCTCATCGGATTGATCGACTTGCCTCTGTACCGGATCTCGAAATGCAATCGCACATCCGGCGCGTCCGTGCTGCCCATGTTGGCAATCACTGTTCCCCCCTTGACGCTATCCCCTTCCCGTACCTTCAACTCGTCGTTGTGGGCATAGGCGGAAAGATAGTCATCATCATGCTTGAGGATGATCAGCTTGCCATAACCCCTCAGTGCACTACCGGCATACACCACCTTGCCGCCGCTGGCGGCGTAGACGGGTTGCCCCTTCTGGCCGGCAATGTCGATCCCCTTGTTGCCCTGTTCGGCAACGGAGAAGCCTTCAACAATCCGGCCTTTGGCGGGCCAGTGCCACGCCAGTCGTGACTGGGAGCTGGTTGTTTTTTGTTCTTTTGCCTGAGCGTATGCTTTCGGTGGAGCCTCGGCAACGGATTTCTGAGAAACGAACGGCGTGGTCTGACCAGCACTACCACTCGCCCCTGCCGGACGCTGGGTCACAGGTTTGGTGGCCGCCACCATCTGGGGAGCCGTATTGGCGGCTGATTGTACGGTGAGCACCTGGCCCGGTTGCAGCGCATAGGGGGCGCTCAGATTGTTGCGCTGGGCCAGCTCCTGGGGCGTGGTACCGAACTGGCGACCAATGCTGCTCAGGGTATCGCCACGGCGTACCTGATAGGTGCTGGTGCTGCGGCTGGCCATGGCGCCGGAGCTGGACGCATCGAGGCGCAGCTGCTGGCCCGGATAGATGTTGTAGGGAGGACTGATGCCGTTGAGGCTGGCCAGCGACGGCACATCATTGCCCGAATTGAAGGCGATGGAGTAGAGGGTATCTCCCCGCTTTACCACATAGCTGCTGCCCGTGATGGGCGCGCGGTTCGGAGTCCCCGCCTGGCGAACCGGGATGGTCGAGACAAAGGGGTCGCCCCCCACACCATCCACCGGAGCCGCATTTTTACTGGAGGAGCAGGCAAGCAGCAGCCATGAGAGCATGACCACACTGCTTCCTTGCCAAATACGCGAACGCATAATGGATCCTTAACGACTAAACCAGAAATAGGCCACGACGGCCAGACCGATACAGAGCCAACCGAGCACATCCACATAGTGCATCAGCTTGCGTTCCATCTTCTCCCCGCCCCAGCGCATCAGGCCCGCAACCAGGAAGAAGCGCATACCACGCCCGATCAGCGAGGTGATGATGAAGGGCACCAGAGCCATTTGCAACAGTCCGGCGGTCACGGTGAATACCTTGTAAGGGATGGGCGTGAAACTGGCAATAAAAATGACCCAGATGCCCCACTGTTCGAACCACTGGCGAGCGATGGCGATCTTGCCTTCGTAACCGACGGAGGCCACCAGGGGCTGGACCACAGGATCCCACAGGGCATAACCCAGGGCATAGCCAAACAGGGCGCCCAGTACGGAGAAGAGGGTCGCCAGGGTGGCGAAATGCCACGCCTTGTGCGGCTTGGCCAGCGCCATGGGGGCCAGCATCACATCCACCGGGATGGGCCAGAACACCGACTCGATAAAGGCGGTGACGGAGAGATACCAGGGGGCGTATTTGTGGCGCGCCCACTGCATCACCATCACGTACAAACGGGAAAACAGCTTCACTCAACATCTCCATCTATCAAGGGAACAAAGCGCACCGGCTCCAGGATCCGGCTGGTCAGCTGGGAACCGGCGCGCTCAATCAGTTGCAGGGTTTGCTGCTTGTCGCCCACCGGCAACACCAGACGCCCCCCTTCGGCCAGCTGGTCGGTGAGGGCCGCGGGGATCTCGCTCGCCGCGGCGGTGACCAGAATGGCATCAAACGGCCCTTTGCTGGGCCAACCCAGCCAGCCGTTGCCGTGCTTGGCCGAGACATTGTGCAGATCGAGCTGGCGCAGACGGCGCCTGGCCTGGAACTGCAGCGACTTGATCCGCTCGACCGTGTAAACATGCTCCACCAGATGGGCGAGGATCGCCGTCTGGTACCCAGAGCCAGTGCCAATCTCCAGCACGTGGGCCGGATTGTTCTGCATCAGCAGCTCGGTCATCCGCGCCACCATGTAAGGTTGCGAGATGGTCTGGCCGTGGCCGATGGGCAGGGCGGTATTATCCCAGGCCTTGTGCGCCATGGCCTCGTCCACGAACAGCTGGCGCGGCACTTTCGCGATCGCCGCCAACACGCGAAAATCGCGAATATCCTGTGCAATGAGTTGATTTAAAAGGCGCTGAACTATCACACCCTCATCCCTGCATATCTAGCCATGCACCCAGCCCAGCCAGACTGTCGTAGGCAGTCATGTCGATGGTCAAGGGGGTAATCGAGACATAACCCTGTTCGATGGCGGCAAAGTCTGTGCCATCTCCCGCATCCTGCTGGCTGCCGGGGGGGCCAATCCAGTAGATGGGCTGGCCGCGGGGATCCTCGGTGCAAATCACCGACTCCGCCCGGTGGCGGTTGCCAAGGCGGGTCACCCTGATCCCCTTGATCTGGTCGAGGGGCAGATCCGGCACATTGACGTTGAGGATCTTGTCGGCAGGCAACGGATACTTCATCAACCCCTTCACCAGCAGGGCCGCATAGTGGGCTGCCGTGGCGAAATGGGTCTTGCCCACCAGGGAGATGGCGATGGAGGGATACCCCAGGTGGCGCCCCTCGGTGGCGGCCGCCACCGTCCCCGAGTAGATGACATCATCCCCCAGGTTGGCACCGTGGTTGATCCCCGCCACCACCATGTCGGGCTCAGGGCGGACCAGCTCGTTGACTGCCAGATGCACGCAGTCGGTCGGCGTCCCCTTCACCGCATGAAACCCGGTCTCGCCGATGCGGGTGACCCGCAGCGGCACTTCCAGGGTCAGGGAGTGGCTGGCGCCACTGCGGTTGCGATCCGGCGCCACCACAATGACCTCACCACAGGCGCCCAGCGCCTCGCTGAGGACACGAATGCCCTCGGCATGCACACCATCGTCATTACTGACCAGAATTCGCATCGGTCTGCTTCCTGAAACCATGATCGGCCTCTTCGGCCTGCATTAATTCCCGCACCACGCTGGTGGCAAAGGCGCCCGCCGGCAGGAAGAACGACAGGGTCAGCGCATCGCCTTCCAGCTGCCAGCTCATCTGTTCCGGCTTGAGCAGCAGCGGACGCCTGTCCTGATCCAGCCCGGCCTTCTCCAGCCCCTCGCACCAGTCGCTGTAAGGCGCCAGCACTCCCTGCTCGAATTCGGCTGCTGCTCCCTGGCTCGCTAGCCGGCCGCGACCCCACATGGGGGCGGTCAGCTGCACGTCACCGGCGGCGAGGCGCGCTGCCAGCTCGGGGGTCACGCTCTCTTCGCTGAAGATGGATTGGCTGCCCCTCAGCATCACGCAGTCACCGGCCAGCAGCTGATGTGCCAGCCCCTGCTCGATGCGGGCGCTGACGATGGAGTTGAACAGCATGCTGCGGGCGGCGGAGAGGTAGAGGGAGCGCTTGTTGCGATCCTTGATCCGCTTGCCGGCAAACATCGCCTTGGCCGCTTCCAGGTTGTTGCCTTCCCGGCCAAAACGCTGCTCGCCGTAATAGTTCGGCACCCCCTGGGCGGCAATGGCCTGCAGGCGGGACTCCAGCCCGTCGGCCCGGGTCAAACCGGTCAGGCGCAGGGTGAAGTGGTTGCCCTTGAGGTAGCCCACCCGCAGTTTGCGGTTGTGGCGTTTGGCCTCCAGAATCTGGATGCTGTCGCTCTCGATGACCGACAAGTCCGGCTCGGCCTTGCCCGGCAGGTGGATGCCGAACCACTGCTCGGTCACCGCGTGGCGATCCTTCAGGCCTGCCCAGGTCACTGCATTGCGCGCGACCCCGGCGGCATCGGCCAGCAGCCCAGCCACCCAGGCGGTGTTCTCGCCGGTTTTGCGCACCCGCACGAAGATGTGCTCCCCTTCCCCGCAAGGCTCGAACCCGAGATCCTCGATCACCACGAAATCGCTGGCCTCGGCCTTGAGGATGCCGTGGGCGGTGGGGGTTCCGTGCAGATAGTTAAGCTGTTCCAACATTATTGTTTCACCAGTAAGACGACGGCTTCGGTGGCGATCCCTTCCTTGCGCCCCGTGAATCCCAGTTGTTCGGTGGTGGTCGCCTTGACGTTCACCCGGTTCAAATCACACTGCAGATCGGCAGCCAGCACGGCGCACATGGCATCGATGTGGGGAGCCATCTTGGGGGCTTGGGCGATGATGGTCACGTCCAGGTTGCCGATGGCATAACCCGCCCGCTGCACCCGGGCAAAGACATCCCGCAGCAGGATGCGGCTGTCGATCCCCTTGAATTCGGCGGCGGTATCGGGGAAGTGGCGACCGATGTCACCGGCGCCGATGGCGCCCAGCAGGGCATCGCTCACCGCGTGCAGCACCACATCCCCATCGGAGTGAGCCAGCAGACCCTGTTCATACGGCACCGCGACCCCGCCCAGCATGCAGGGGCCTTCCCCGCCAAATTTGTGTACATCAAAACCATGTCCAATCCGGATCATGTGCGCTCCTTGTTTGGGCCTATTTGTTCGAATTCGCGGGCTATGCCTGCTGGCTTAAAAACAGCCCGGCCAGGGAGAGATCCTCCGGCCGGGTCACCTTGATATTGTCGGCGCGCCCTTCCACCATGCGCACCGGGAAACCGGCCCGCTCCATGGCGGAGGCCTCGTCGGTAATGGTGGCCCCCAGCATCAACCCCTCTTCCAGCGCCCGCTTGAGGGTGCGGGTGGGGAACATCTGCGGGGTGAGGGCATGCCACAGCTGTTCACGCTCGACGGTGGCGATGATGTTGCCCGCGGCATCCGAGCGCTTCATGGTATCGCGCACCCGGCTGCCGAGGATGGCCCCACCGCAGTTCATGGCGGTGGCAATCAGGGCATCGAGATCCCCGTGGGTCAGGCAGGGACGGGCGGCATCGTGCACCAGCACCCACTCCCCCTCGGCCACCTGGAGGGCATTGAGAACAGAAAAGGCGCGTTCGGCGCCTCCTTCGACCCGGATGACACGGGGATCGGCGGCGACGGGCAGGCTCTCGAACCAGGGGTCATGGGGCGCCAGCGCCACTATCACCCGCTCGATGGCAGGATGTGAGAGCAGGCGCGCCAGGGTGTGTTCCAGAATAGTCTGCCCCGCCAGCTGCAGGTACTGCTTCGGGCAGTCGGCCCCCATCCGGCTGCCAATCCCGGCGGCCGGCACAATCGCCGTCAGACCGAAGGCGCGGCTTGCATCAGTCATGGTAGGGCTCATCGTCCGGTACTGTCTCTTTGTCTTTCTCTTTGGGGATGATCCGGTAGAAGGTCTCCCCCTGCTTGATATAACCCAGATCGTTGCGCGACAGCTCCTCGATGGCCTCAAGGCCCGAGGTGAGATCATCTATTTCGCGGTAAATGAGGTCGTTACGATCCTTGAGGGCCTGGTTGTCCCGCTCTTGTTGCGAGATCGCATCCGACAGGTTCTGGTAATCGGACAGCCCGTTCTTCCCCAGCCAGAGGTCATATTGCAGGCCCCCCAGCAGGAGGAGCAGGATCAGGGTGAATAGGCGCATGCTCTAGGTCTCCTTCAGGGGGCCTAGTGTCCCATATTCGGTGGCAAGACAAAAGAAAGCCAGCACCCGGGAACCCGGGTTAGCGCATAAAAAAAGTCCGAAGATGAACCAGATAACAACAAGCCCCGCCAAACCGGGACAAGGGTACCGAAGCGGTACTCCCTGACCGGGGCGGGGCCGAGGGGCGTCAGACTGCCTCGAAGATTAGTTGACCGCGACCGGGGCTCCTTCGCTGGCAGCCGGGGTGTTGAACTCCTCTTCCGCCTCGTTGAAGCGCTCCAGCATGGCCTTGGAGGGTGCTTCGCCAAGCAGGCTGCCAATCACGATGGCAATGCTGGCGAAGACGAAGCCCGGGATGATCTCATACAGACCCAGCCAACCGTACTGCTTCCAGACGATGACGGTAACCGCACCGACCAGCATGCCGGCCAGGGCGCCGTTGCGGGTCATGCGCGGCCACAGCACGGAGAAGAGTACCACGGGGCCGAAGGCGGCACCGAAGCCTGCCCAGGCGTAGCTCACCAGCCCCAGCACCCGGTTCTCCGGGTTCATGGCGACCGCGATGGCCACCAGGGCGATAGCCAGCACCATCAGGCGGCCGACCCACACCAGTTCGCGCTGGGAGGCGTTCTTGCGCAAGAACGGCTTGTAGAGATCCTCGGTGATGGCGCTGGAGCAGACCAGCAGCTGGCAGCTCAAGGTACTCATCACCGCCGCCAGGATGGCGGAGAGCAGCACGCCGGCAATCCAGGGGTTAAACAGCAGCTTGGAGAGCTCGATGAAGACCCGCTCCGGGTTACCGGTAACGCCGGCGGCCACTTCCGGGAAGCGGCCGAAGTAGGCCAGACCGAAGAAGCCGATGGCCACGGCGCCGGCCAGGCAGAAGATCATCCAGGTCATGCTGATGCGACGGGCGCTGGCCATGGAGTGGTGGGAGTCTGCCGCCATGAAGCGCGCCAGGATGTGCGGCTGACCGAAGTAGCCCAGACCCCAGGCCATCAGGGAGACGATGGCGATCACGTCCAGGTTCTTGAACATGTCGAGGTTGCTGGCGCTCTTGGCCGCCACTTCCACCATGGCGCTGTCGATGCCGCCCACGGCGATGATGACGAACACAGGGGTGAGGATCAGGGCGAAGATCATCAGGGTCGCCTGCACCGTGTCGGTCCAGCTCACCGCGAGGAAACCGCCGAAGAAGGTATAGGTGATGGTGGCTGCGGCACCGACCCAGAGGGCGGTGTTGTAATCCATGCCGAAGGTGCTCTCGAACAGGCGGGCACCGGCCACTACGCCGGAGGCGCAGTAGATGGTGAAGAACAGCAGGATCACCAGGGCCGAGAGGATGCGCAGCACCTTGCTGTGATCCTCGAAGCGGTAGGTGAAGTAATCCGGCAGGGTCAGGGCGTTGCGGTTCTTCTCGGTGTGGACCCGCAGGCGGCCGGCCACCCAGCGCCAGTTGAGATAAGCGCCGATGACCAGACCGATGGCGATCCAGCTCTCTGAGATGCCGCTGATGAAGACTGCGCCTGGCAGGCCCATCAGCAGCCAGCCGCTCATGTCGGAAGCACCGGCGGAGAGGGCGGTGACCCAGCTCCCCATGCGGCGGCCGCCGAGGATGTAGTCGTCGAAATTGCGGGTGGCGCGATAGGCGATAAAACCGATCAGCACCATCCCGAGGATGTACACCAGGAAGGTGATTAACATGGGTGTGCTAGCTGTCATTCAAAACTCCGTTTCATGTAGCGTGACGGCCCGCTCTACCGACGGGCTCTTTCCTTAAAAACCGCCATAGCTTAATCAGCAGATCCCGTGAGCTCAATCATTTTTAACAAACACAAAACACAATAAAAACCTTTGTGCATCAACATATCCTCCAGGACAAGGGGATAAGTCACTATTTTATATTGCGGCAGTGGCCTCGCAGCCCCCACTCCAGACACGCCTCCATCTGGCTGGCATATCGGTGCACCGACCGGACTCACGACGCCGTATGTCACAGGGCATGAGGCAACAAAAAGGGCGAACAGCATGCTGTTCGCCCTTTTCATCATCTTATCGCCCGTTGGCGCTCGACTACCTTCAGCGATTGATGGCAATCGGCATGCCGCTGCGCTGCTCCAGCGCCTGCTTGACCCGCTGGGAGTCGCTGTCGGCGTGGGCGATGAAGCGGGTCACCGCCGGGGTGATCGGCAGCGGCGCCGGCAGGCTGGAGTTGAACTCGGCTTCGCTACGGGAGAGCGGCTGGTGCACCTCGAGATAGCGGCGACCATCCGGCTCTTTGGCGGCCTTGATCGGCTGGTTAACGAACTGCACCCGGGTACCGACCGGTACCTGTTTGAACAGGTATTCGATGTCATCATTGCGCAGGCGCACACAGCCGTGGCTCACCCGCAGGCCGATGCCAAACTGGGCGTTGGTGCCGTGGATGGCGTACATCTTGCCGATGTAGAGGGCATAGAGACCCATGGGGTTGTCGGGACCGGCCGGCCAGACCGCAGGCAGGGTCTCGCCACGGGCGGCATATTCGGCGTGCATCTTGGCCGTTGGGGTCCAGGTCGGGCGCTCCTTCTTGCGCTGCACGCTGGTCACCCAGTCCTCCGGAGTATCGGTGCCCAGCTGGCCGATGCCGATGGGCAGTACCTCCACCACCTTCTTGCCCTTGGGATAGTAATAGAGGCGCATCTCGGCCACGTTGATGACAATCCCTTCACGCGGTGCATCCGGCAGGATTAACTGCTGCGGGATCACCAGCTTCTCGCCGGTCTGCACCAGCAGGGGATCCGCCTTGGGGTTGGCCTCAAGCATGTTGGTCAGCCCGAGCTGGAATTTGGCGGCGACCGCCTCCAGCGGCTGGCCGTTTTCCCCGGCCGGCACCACGTATTCCAGATTTTCCCCCACCAGGCGGCTGTTGGCGGCAGGCAGGGCATATTCAACGGCAAACACAGGCGCGGCGGTCAGCAGCAGGCCGTAGCAGAGGGTTGCCACACTATTGCGAAAGAGCTTCATAACTTTCCCATGATGATGACTTGATGGAGGTCTTCGGGCTGGCCCAAAGGCGCAATATGCCTGGGGCCGAAGAGAAGGCCGCCATTCTTCTCCTCTGCCCGGCAAATTTCAACCGACAAGTCGTGACGGGTCAGTGATTAATATTCGCTCAGGCCGCTTGCCCGGTTTTCTGGTCGGCCGGTACGGCCCCGCTTTGCCAGGAGCGCATATCGTAACCTGTGGGAGACTGGTGCAACCGCAGATGAAACTGCTCGATGATGGCAAAGATGTGGTCGAAAATATCGGCCTGGATCCCTTCGTATTCACCCCAGGCCGTGGTCGCGGTGAAGCAGTAGATCTCCAGTGGCAAGCCATCTGACGTAGGGGCCAGTTGGCGCACCATCAGGGTCATGTCATTGCGAATGCCGGGATGGGCCTTGAGATAGGCATCCAGGTAGGCGCGCAGGGTACCCAGGTTGGTGAGATGGCGGCCGTTGATGGGGCAGTTGATCGCCTCCCTGAGCTGCTGGTTGTAGCTGCTCAGCTCCTGCTCCTTGCGGCTCAGATAGGGGGCCAGCAGTTGGGCCTGCTTGAGCTGCAGTTGCTCGTCTGCAGTCAGGAAACGCACGCTGGTCATGTCGATGTTGACGCTGCGCTTGATGCGGCGACCACCGGATTCGGTCATACCCTGCCAGTTCTTGAACGAGTCGGAGATGAGGGCATAGGTGGGAATGGTGGTGATGGTCTTGTCCCAATTCGACACCTTGACCGTGGTGAGGCCGATGTCGGTCACCTCGCCATCGGCACCGTATTTATCCATCTGCAACCAGTCCCCCACGCTCAGCATGCGGTTGGCCGAGAGCTGGATCCCCGCCACCAGGCCGAGGATGGGGTCCTTGAACACCAGCATCAGCACCGCGGTCATGGCACCCAGGCCGCTGAACAGGAAGAGAGGGGATTTGCCGAGCAGCAGGGCGATCATCAGGATGCCGACCAGCACGCTCCCAACCAGCTTGGTGCCCTGGAAGATGCCGCGCAGGGGCAGATCCCGTCCCAGGCTGGTGTTGCGGCTCACCGCCAGCACGCAGTCGAGCAGGGCGAAGAAGGCGAGCAGCAGGAACAGCAAGATCCAGAGCTGGGCCACCACTTCGATCAGCGCCAGGCTGTCGGAGCCGCCGGGCAGCCAGATCTCCGCCTGGGCGAGCAGCACGCCCCCTTGCAGCACAAAAGCGAGCCGGTTGAAGAGCCGCTGCTGCAGCTGGGGCGGCAGCCACACCTGTTTGGCCTTGCCGAGGACCCCGACCAGGCGCACCAGCAGGAAGCGGTGCAACATCATGTGCAGCAACAACGAGGTGATCAGGATGAAGCCGAGCGCGATCACCAGCGCCATCATGCTGGTCACCTCCACACCAAGACCGGACAGCCAGCTAAAAAACGCTTCTTTCATTCTTCTCTCCCAAACCTTGCAGCGGTTCGCTGCAACCACCATGGCGGTCAGGGTACCTATCCCCTCCCCCATGTCAAATCGGCCACCACCAGAAACGACAACGCCCGGCACAGGCCGGGCGTTGAGACAACACGAAAAGCGTTAGCCAACCAGGCCGAGGGCATCGCGGGCGATGACCAGCTCTTCGTTGGTGGGGATCACCATGGCCAGACGGCTCTCTTTGGTGGTGATGCGACCCTCGCCACCCAGCACGGCGGCGTTGTTGGCTTCCTGGTCCACCTTGAAGCCGAACAGGGCCAGGCGATCCAGCACCATCTCGCGCACCATGGCGGCGTTCTCACCGATACCGCCGGTGAACACCAGGGCGTCCAGACGACCATCCATGGCGGCGGCATAGGCACCGACATACTTGGCCACGCGATAGGTGAAGACATCCAGCGCACGCTTGGCACCGGCGTCGGTCGCATAGTTGGAGGTCACATAGCGGCAGTCGCTGCTCGCCTCGGTCAGGCCCAGCAGGCCGGACTCGCGGGTCAGCACCTTGTTGATCTCGTCCACGCTGTAGCCGAGCTGATCGTGCATGAAGAAGACGACCGCCGGGTCAATGTCACCGCTGCGGGTACCCATCGCCAGCCCTTCCAGCGGGGTCAGCCCCATGGAGGTATCGACGGATTCGCCATTCTTGATGGCGCAAACGGAGGCACCATTGCCCAGATGGCAGTTGATGATGTTCAGCTCTTCGAGCGGTTTGCCCAGCTCCTTGGCAGCTTCTTCCGCAATGAAGCGGTGGGAGGTGCCGTGGGCACCGTAGCGACGGATGCCGTGCTCGCGATAGAGCTTGTGGGGCAGCGCATAGAGGTAGGCCTCTTGCGGCAGTGTCTGGTGGAAGGCGGTGTCGAACACGGCCACGTTCTTCTCGGCCAGAGCCGGGAATACCTTCAGCGCGGCACGGATGCCGATGAGGTGGGCCGGGTTGTGCAGCGGCGCGAACGGGATGGCCGCCTCGATGCCGGCAATCACGCTGTCATCGATGCGCACGGAGCGGGAGAACTGCTCGCCGCCATGTACGATGCGATGGCCGATGGCAACCAGTTGCCCGGCAAGAGTGGGATCCTGCGGCAGGATGTGGCCCACGATGTGGTCGAGGGCCTCCTGGTGAGCGGCACCCGCTCCCAGCATGGCTTCGCCCTTGACCCCGTGGAGTTTCCATTTGATACGTGCATCATCCAGATTGAAGCATTCGGCCAGGCCGGACAGCATGTCCTCACCTGTTTCGGCGTCCATTACGGCAAATTTCAGGGAAGAGCTACCGCAGTTAAGGATCAGTACCAACTTGCTCATTTTCTACATCTTCCTGTGCTTCGGCTTTATGCCGACAGTGTCGTGTCATCCAAAAGAGGATGGGATTCCCCTGCCGGGGGCTTATGGTCGCAGGAGGGTGCGTCCAATTTTTCAATTCGGGTCGTGCATGGCACTGATTGCAAACGGTGCGCTGCACTCAAGTTCAGGCAGCGTGCAACGCACGCCTTGATTCGAGAACGTCAGATGTTGACCAGCAGATCCCTGTGTACCTTGACCACCAGCTTCTTCACTTGGGCGGGTTGCTTGAAGGTACAGAGCGGGCGATGCAGCTCGCCCGGCCAGAAGATGGCGAAATCCCCCGGTTGCAGCGCCAGATAGCTGGTCTGCTCGTCGTCGACGAACCAGAGGTCGGGATGGGGATGGTCGGCGCCCTCGCTCACATAGTCGTGGGGGCCCACACCGATCCACTCTTCACCGCGCAGCAGCAGCTGGATATCGAGGTACTGCTCATGAAATTCTCCGCGGCGATCCGGGACCGGCTCGGTCAGATCCTCGCTCACCAGACAGAACAGCGTGAGGCCGTCTATTTCCTGCTTGCCGACGGGGGCATCGCGCCAGTGGGCGACGCTTTTCACCACGTCAGCCATGATGCGGGCGAGCGGCGCTGGCAGCGGGGTGCGGTGCAGAGTGTTCAGGCTACCGGTGATCATGGCGCGTCTTTCCTGTTAGGTGTATCTGCGCGGCATCTTTGCCCGCCAATGAAAAAGGACCTGTGTCAGGTCCTTCGATAATGCCGTCTGCGATCCATGCAAACCGGTTTAGAGCTTTTGCTCGTTGTCTCTCTATGGGTGCACTGTTACACACTCGTCCTGTGCTTGCCAAGGCCATGGCACCCAATTGCGCAGTGATCGTACCAGCTGAAACCATATTATTCACCACCCTTTTACCATCGGCTTTGACCAGACGCAAAAACGGGAGCATCAGCTCCCGTTTTTTTCAGGTAATCGGTTTCGTTCAAACCTTGCCGGCGTTTTCCACCGGTTTGGCATACATGGCTCGCCAGATTGCCTTGTGCTCTTCGGGCACCTCGGACTGGCGACTCAGGAAGGCGGCCTGTTCGATGGTGTTGGCGTGGCCGGTCACATCTGCCGCCAGGTAGTTGCTGGGGAAGAGCTGGTAGTTGCCCCAGATCGCCTTGTCGATCAGCGCCGCCAACTCGTCCGGATCGCTGAACCCCTCGGTGATGGGAGCGCCGAAGGAGACATGTACCCGCCCCTTCATGCCGACGATGCCGGCGACGATACTCTCGATATCCTCGAACTCGCCCTTCTCGTAGCTGCCGTTGACCGACTTCTCGTAGAGCTCGCGCGCCTTGGCCTTGTCGGTAGGATCCAGCTCGTAGCTGATGCTCACCGGCACGATATTGAGGCTGCGCATGTAGTCGGCAAACTCGATCTTCTGCTTCTTGCCGTCCACGTAGAACATCTTGAGGATGGCCGGATCCGTCTTGTCATCCCCATCCTTGGCACGCCCTTCCTTCTGGGCGATCCAGATGGAGTGCCCCTCGTGCACCGACTGGCCGATATAGGCCGACAGCTCGCCGAGGGCTTTCATCATCTCCCGCGGCCCCTTGGCGGAGCGCTTGACGATAAAGCTCTTGTTGAGCTTCATCAGCTCGGTGGCGCAGGGTTTGCGCAGCAGGTTGTCACCGATGGCGATGCGCACCGTATCGAAACCATGGGTATAGAGACCCCAGTTGACGAACGCCGGATCCATAGCGATGTCCCTGTGGTTGGAGACAAACAGATAGCCCTGCTCTTTCTTCAGATGCTCGAGCCCGGAGAAGGTCACCCCCTTGGTGGAGGTGGCGATCATGCGGGACATGTACTGGGTCACCCCCATCTGCACCTGATGTACCGTGGTCACCTTGGACCACTTGTAGCGCAATACCTGGCGGATCAGCGGGCGAATGGCCCAGCCCAGCCAGCTCATCAGGGAGCCAAAACGATATTTGGCGATGGCACCGACGAACTCATCATCCTGGATCAGCCGTTCGATGGCGGCGGGCACTTCCTCATCACGGTAAGGGCGAATGTCCGCGAATCTATCTACTTCAGTCACAATGTCAGCCTTGCATGCTAGAGGGGCACGGCCAACCCGAGTTGGCCGGGAAAAAATCAGGGCGCAATTTTACACACTTTTATGGCGAGGGGTATGAGGTGGACGTAGATAGTGAGATCTGACCAGTAAAATGAACGGATGGCCCGCAGGCCATCCGGGATCAGGCCTCCACGGTGAAGGAGAGCATCATGCCGGTGTCCTCGTGCTCCAGCAGATGGCAGTGCGCCATATAGGCACGCTCCTTCGGGGCCGGATGGTCGAAGCGCACCAGCACCTCGCTGCGATTTCCCTCTACTCGCACCATGTCCTTCCAGCCGGCACGATGGGGCGCCACCGCCTGGCCGTTCTCCCGCAGGATCCGGAAACGGGTGCCGTGAATGTGGAAGGGGTGCAGCATCATGTCCCCCTCTCCCGAGATGCTCCAGCGCTCGGTCCGGCCCTGCTTGACCGCAAACATCGGCTGGTCCATGACAAATGCCTGACCGTTGATCCGGTTGCCCGTATGCAGATCCAGCGGCTTGGGCGCCTCTTTCATATCGGCCATACCGTCGTGCTGCATCTTGACCATCTCGCCGTGATCCATGCCCTCCATCTTCATGGCACTCTGTTTGCCGGCATCGCCGTGCGCCATGCTCATGCCCGCCATGGCGCCGTGACCATAGCGCTCCATCAGCGCCTGCATCCCCAGGCGATCCAGTTCGGGATCCATCGACAGGGTCAGGGTGCGGCTCGTCATCCCCTCCAATGCGGGCAAGGCCGGCAGACGGGCCAGGCTGTCCGGCAGCCGCCCCTTGCCCTCGATGAGGGAGGGCTGGATCCGCAGCAGCGGCAGCGCGGCATCGAACGGGGCGAGCGTCATCCCCATCTGGCGTACCGGCAGGCTGACCAGATCGAACGCCTTGCCATTGCGGGCATCCACCATCACCTCGAAGCGCTCCCCCGGCAGCAGCTCGAGCTTCTCAAGCACAACCGGCTCCGCCAACAGGCCGCCATCGCTGCCAATCACATAGAGGGATCGCCCGTCGCTGGTCGCCACCTTGAGGGAGCGGGCATTGCACCCGTTGAGCAGCCGCAGTCGCAACCAGCCCCTGGGGGCGGCATGGCTCGGGAACTCGGCGCCATTGGTCAGCATCAGATCGCCAAACCAGCCGACCGCCGCACTCATCACATCCAGCCGGTAATCGACCTGATCCTGGCCATCAAGCCGCTTGTCCTGCAGCACGACCGGAATGTCATCCAGGCCCCAGCGGCTGGGCAGGGGCAAGCGCTGGCTCTCCTCATCGTCGAGGATAAAGAGTCCGGCCAGCCCCATCGCCACCTGATGGCCGGTCCGGCCGTGGGTATGGGGGTGATACCAGCAGGTGGCCGCCGGCTGCTCGATGCGAAATGCCGCCTGCCACTGCTTGCCGGCGGCAATGGTGGCCTGGGGGCCGCCATCGGCGCTGCCCGGCACCTCCAGGCCGTGCCAGTGGATCGTGGTGGTCTCGGAGAGCTGGTTGTTGACCTGCATCGTCAGCGACTGCCCCTGCCGCGCCCGCAGCGTCGGTCCCAGCAGATTGCCGTTGTAGCCCCAGGTGCGGGTCGGCTGGCGCCGCCATTGCATCTGGCCCGGCTGGGCATTGAGCCGGATCACCCCCTGCTCGTCCGGCGCAAGCAGGGCGGGGATCGGCAGGACGGGGCGCTCGGCCGCCAATACCTGGTTCCACCAGGGCAAGGCGCTGGCCACACCGAATGCGGTAGAGAGTTTCAGAAAATCGCGACGCTGCATGGATCAATCCTCCTGGTCTGAGACAGACTCTCAGCCTAGATGAGCGCCCAATGGCAAGGTCAAGGGCTGATACACCGGCATGTCTTATTTCCCCGGCTCGTCAGCTTGCCACCCGGACTCCTTGCTTTAGCCCAGTGCCAGCGTAACCGCCGCCTCGGCATGGATGGCGGTGGTGTCGTAGAGCGGCACCGAGGCTTTCGTCTCCCCCACCAACAGGGCAATCTCGGTGCAGCCGAGAATGACGGCCTCGGCCCCGGCAGCCGCCAACCCCTCGATGATGGTCAGATACTCGGCCCGCGACGGCTCGCGGATCTGGCCCAGGCAGAGCTCGTCATAGATGATGCGGTGCACCCGCTCCCGCTGCGTCTCTGGAGGAACCAGCACCTCCAGCCCGAAACGCGTCTGCAGCTGCCCCTTGTAGAAATCCTGCTCCATGGTGAAACGGGTACCGAGCAGCCCGACCTTTTTCACCCCATCTGCCAACAACTGGTGGGCGGTGGCATCGGCGATATGGAGCAGCGGAATGTCGATGGCCGCCTCAATCTCGGGAGCCACCTTGTGCATGGTGTTGGTGCCGATCAGCAGAAAATCGGCGCCACCGGCCTGCACGTTGCGAGCCGCTTCCGCCAGCAGACGGGCGGTGGCGGGCCAGTCACCTGCGTGTTGCAGCCGCTCTATCTCGGCAAAATCGACGCTGCTTAGCAGCACCCGCGCCGAGTGCAGACCGCCGAGGCGCACCTTTACTCCCCGGTTAAGCGCCTGATAGTAGCTGACGGTGGACTCCCAGCTCATGCCACCCAGCAGACCGATACATTTCATGGGAACTCCTTATGCGATCCGAGCGCAGCACGGCGGCCGCCATCGCGATAAAAAAGGCCCCGAAGGGCCAACAAGACAGACGGTAAAGGCCAGCAGGCCTAAATCCAGATCATCAGCACGCAGGCCGCCGTGGCGAGCCCCATACCGAGGTTGAAACGACGCCAGCCACGGGCGGTGCGGATAAGGCGGCGCACCTGGGCACCGAACAGCACCCAAAAAGCCCCGGTGTAGAGGCCGGTAATAAAGAAGATGGCCAACACCCAGAGGGCGGACGGCCAGTAGCCCTCCCCCGCCAGGGTGAAGCCGCTGATGGCGGAGAGCGCCATCATCCACGCCTTGGGATTGAGCAACTGCAGCATGGCCCCCTGATGGGCCGGGATCAGCGGCCGGTTGCCCTCCGCCGGGCCACTGGCGGTCGCCACCTTCCAGGCCAGCCAGAGCAGGTAGGCCGAGCCGATGAGCTTGAGGCCGTCGTGCAGCAACGGCACCTTTTCAAACATGACCCCAAGGCCGAGCGCCGTGGCCAGGATCATCAGATTGATCCCCCCCACCACTCCCACCAGCAGGGGCAGGGTGCGGCGAAAACCCTGGGCGGCGCCGGCGCTGGTGAGCAGCATGTTGTTGGGGCCCGGCGTGCCGCAGGTAACCAGGGCAAATCCCGCCAGGGGCAGTAACCAGTTCAGATCCATCTCAACCTCTTGGTGGTACAACACATCCGTTATGGAGCAAGCCTCCTAATATGCAGAGCCGGCCCAGCGGCGACAAGGGCACCAACGCACTTATTTGCATTTTTATGCGTGCCAGGCACAGAGATCCAAGGCGCCAGAGAGTCAATACCAGAGCATCACCACACAGAGCGCCGTCAGCAGGCCGAGGGAGCCATTGAGGCGATGCCAGCCCCGTTCCGTGCTGATCCAGTTGCTCAGCTGATGGCCGAACAGCACCCAGACAAAGCAGACTGGAAACCCCACCAGCGGGAAGATCAGCATGATCCCCCACAGACTCGGCCAGTAGCTGGCGCCGGGCAGGCTGAACAGGCTGATGGCGGAGATCCCCATCATCCACGCCTTGGGATTGAGAAACTGAAAGCCCAGCCCCTCCAGCAAGGTCAGCGGACGGGCTCGCCTGGTCGGATCGCCGGGGGCGCCGGCCACCGCGATGCGCCAGGCCAGCCACAGCAGATAGAAGCTGCCGAAGATCTGCAATCCCACCCGCAGCGGCGGCCAGCTCTCGAACAGGGGATAGAGCCCCAGCGCCAGCACCAGTTGCAGCACTGGTTGCCCCACCGCGACCCCGGTCAGGTGTGGCAGGGTGCGACGCACCCCGAAATTGGCACCGGAAGCAGTTAACATGAGATTGTTGGGGCCCGGCGTGCCGCAGGTGAGCAGGGCAAACCCGAACAGGGTGACATACCATTCCATTGTCATCTTTGTACTCCCGAATCGCGGCAAATTGTATCGATACAATTTGCCGTCACTGATTGTTATTAGGTTGAATTTCACGCTATATTGCCGATACATTTCGATCAATGGATTTATTGTCACCATGACAATCTGGACCCCGGACATCACAACCTTCGACGGCCCCCTCTACCTCAAGCTGGTCAAGGCCATCGAGCGCGACATAGCCAACGGCACCCTGCCGGCGCAGACCCGCCTGCCCACCCACAGGGCGTTGGCGGACAGGCTGGGGGTGACGGTTGGCACCATCACCCGCGCCTATGGCGAGGCAGAGCGGCGCGGCCTGCTGGCCGCCCGGGTGGGGCACGGGACCTGGGTCAAGGGGGACAATGAGGATCCGGCCAACGCCTGGGTGATCCGCAAGGAGGAGGGACATCGCATCGAGCTGTGGCAGAACCTGCCGGTGCAACTGGATCGGGCCGCCATCATCCGCCCCATGCTGGAAGAGCTGGCCGGCGGGGATCTCAACGCCCTGCTCGGCTACGACAAGGAGGCGGGCCAGCCCGGCCAGCGCCAGTTGTTTATCGACTGGCTGGCGGAACAGGGCGTAGCGGGGAGTGAGGATCGCCTGTTGTTCAGCCACGGCGCCCAGCACGGTATCACGCTGGCGCTGCTGGCCACCGGCTGCGTGGGGGAGACCCTGTTCTGTGAAGGGCTCAGCTATCCCGGCATGCTGGGCAACGCCCGCCAGCTGAAGAACCAGGTGGTGGGACTGGCAATGGACGAAGAGGGGCTAATCCCCGCCGCGCTGGAGGCGGCCTGCCGTACCCGCCGTGCCAAGCTGCTCTACCTCACCCCAACCCTGCAAAACCCCACCACAGCCACCATGAGCCAGGCCCGGCGCGAGGCCATCGTCGCCATCGCCCGCCGCCACGATCTGCTGATCGTCGAGGATGACGTCAACGGCCTGCTGCCCCAGACACCGGTGACGCCGCTGGTCAACCTGGCGCCGGAGCGGGTCATCTACCTCGGCAGCCTGGCCAAGATCGCCTGTGGCGGCCTGCGAGTCGGCTTCGCGCTGGTGCCAAGTGCCCTGCGCAGCGCCTTCGCCCAGACGATGCGCCTGTCGAGCTGGATGGTAAGCCCGCTGCTCATCGAGCTGGCCTGCAAGCTGGTGAGCCAGCGCCAGATCATGCCATTGGTCGAACAGCAGCGGCAGATCCTGGCACGGCGCGGCGAACTGCTGCGTCACCTGTTGCCGGGCGCCTGCTGGCAGGCGGGATCCATGCACGCCTGGTTGCCGCTGCCCGAGCCCTGGCGCAGCCATGAGTTCGCCGAGGCTGCCAACGCCCTGGATGTCGGGGTGGCGAGCGGGGAGCACTTCGCCGCCGGCCAGTTTGCTGCCCCGCAAGGGGTGCGCCTGAGCCTCAGCCAGCCGGCCACCGACGCTCGCGTCGCCGAGGGGCTGGATCGGCTGGCGCAATTGCTGCGGGGCACACCGCCCACCAATCCCCTGCTATAGTGGGCCAGCATCCATCACCCGGCCCATTCATGCGCTCATAAGGAGAGTCCATGCACCCGTTTCGCGCCCCGTTCTTGCTTATCACCCTGCTGCTGGGAGGCTGCGCCTCACCCGCCCATCAACAGCTGGGGGCGGCGCTGGACGGGCTGGAGGGGGAGCTAAATCGGCTGGAAGAGGAGCTGGCGGCCATGAACGGCCTCCATTACCAGAAGGCGATCGATGCCCCCCTGAGCCTGCGCCGCTACCTGAACGCCCCCCGCCCCACGGCCGAGGGGTTGGTCCCGATCCGCAGCCAGTTACAGGATGGCCCCCTCCTTCACTACGACTACCGCTTGCCTGTGGGCATGACGAGCCTGCCATTGGACAACCCCTGCCTGCGCTACGAATTCGAGCTGCGCCACCTGGGCAGACTGGGCAAGCTGGCGCTGCACTGGCAGGATGCCCAGGGTCAGCAGAGCAACCTCATTCGCCAGGAGGAGTGCCCTTTCTCTCCCAAGGGGCCCGGTCTGCTCTGAGGCCCACCGGCCAGTCCACCAAACCCAAAAACAAAAAGAGCTGCCCCTGGCAGCTCTTTGTGGATCATGACCCAAATTTAGCCGAGGCCATCATGGTCGAGGACGGTTTTCAAGAAATCCTTCCAGCTGATGATGCCCACCAGGGCGCCGTTTTCCAGCACCGGCAGGCAGGAGACATTCTTCTCCAGCATCAGCTTGATGCCGTCCCGCAGCGGCAGGTTGGGGGCAATGGTGACCAGCTGACGGCTCATGATCTGGTGCGCACGGCGGTTGAGGGTCTCGGTGTCGCGGCTCATCTCGGCCTCGGAGTCGAGATAGGGGCTGATGGCGCGAAACAGATCCCGATCCGAGATGACGCCGACCAGCTCTTCCTCCTCCAGCACCAGCAGATGGCGAAAGTGAGCCTGCTCGAAGATATCCTTGATGACCCCGAGCCTGTCATCCATGGAGACGGTGGCGACCCGGGTCGTCATGATGTCCCTGATATGCAGCATGCTAGCCTCCACCATCCTGATTGATAGTTCTGTTATGACATGTTTTTGCGGCGCCAGCCAGTAGCAGGCCCGCTCCCAAAGTGCAAACCGGCGCCATTTCACGTAAGATCCGCGCCAGTTTTTCTCCTCCATTTTTGAGCAAGCAGATCCCACCCATGATAGTTGCCAGTCAAATCGAACTGATCCGCGGCGGCCGCAAGCTGCTGGACAACGCGTCCGCCACCATACACCCAGGCCACAAGGTGGGCCTGGTGGGCAAGAACGGCTGTGGCAAGTCCACCTTTTTTGCACTGGTACGGGGGGAGCTGGCCATCGACAGCGGCACCTTCAGCCTGCCCGCCGGCTGGCAAATTGCGGGCGTCGCCCAGGAGACCCCGGCGCTGGAGTGCTCCGCCCTAGACTACGTGATCGACGGTGACAGGGAGTTTCGCGCACTGGAAGCCCAGCTGGCTCAAGCAGAGCAGGACGACAACGGTCTGCTGGTAGCCGAGCTGCACAGCAAGCTCGACACCATAGGCGCTTACAGCATTCGCGCTCGCGCAGCCGAGCTGCTGCACGGCCTCGGCTTTGGTGACGAGCAGCTCGCCTCGCCGGTACGCAGCTTCTCCGGTGGCTGGCGCATGCGCCTCAACCTCGCCCAGGCGCTGCTGTGCCGCTCCGATCTGCTGCTGCTGGATGAACCGACCAACCACCTGGATCTGGACGCCGTCATCTGGCTGGAAAAGTGGCTCAAGGGCTATCAGGGCACGCTCGTCTTGATCTCTCACGACCGCGACTTCCTCGACTCGGTGGTGGGCCGCATCATCCATATCGAGAACGGCAAGCTCAACGAATACACAGGCGGCTACTCCGACTTCGAACTGCAACGCGCCGAACACCTGGCCCAGCAGCAGTCCATGTACGAGAAGCAGCAGCGGGAGATGGCCCACATGCAATCCTATGTGGACCGCTTCCGCTACAAGGCATCCAAGGCCCGTCAGGCCCAGAGCCGCCTCAAGGCCATGGAGCGGATGGAGAAGATCCTGCCCGCCCACGCCGACTCCGAATTCAGCTTCGAGTTTCGCGAACCCTCGGCCTTGCCGACCCCGCTGATTGCCATGGAAAACCTCAGCGCCGGTTACGGCGACAAGGTGATCCTGGAGAAGATCAAGCTCAACCTGGTACCCGGTTCGCGCATTGGCCTCTTGGGCCGCAACGGCGCGGGCAAGTCCACCTTTATCAAGATGCTGGCAGGCTCCAACCCGCCACTCTCCGGCAAGCTCGAAGTGAGCGCCGGGGTCAGCATCGGCTACTTTGCCCAGCATCAACTGGAGACCCTGCGCCTGGACGACAGCCCCCTCGATCATCTGGTGCGCCTCGCCCCGGACAAGACAGAGCAGGAGCTTCGCAACTATCTGGGCAGCTTCGGCTTTCACGGCGACAAGGCGCTCGACAAGGTGGCCCCCTTCTCCGGCGGCGAGAAGGCGCGACTGGTGCTGGCCCTCATCACCTGGCAAAAGCCCAACCTCTTGCTGCTCGATGAACCGACCAACCACCTGGATCTGGAGATGCGCCACGCCCTGACCATGGCGCTGCAAGGATTCGAGGGGGCCATGGTGGTGGTCTCTCACGACCGTCACCTGCTGCGCACCACCACCGACGACTTCTATCTGGTGCACGGCGGCCGAGTCGAGCCGTTCGACGGCGATCTCGACGACTACCACAAGTGGCTCGGCGAGCAGGAAAAAGAGGCCAACGCCAAGCCGACTGATGCCCCCGCGGCCGCCAACTCGGCGGTGGCGCGCAAGGATCAGAAGCGCCGCGAGGCGGAGTTCCGGCAAGCGACCAGGCCGCTGCGCCAGAAGCTGGAGAAACTCGAAACCAGCATGGAGAAGCTGCAGGGGAAACTCGCCGAGATCGAGACCCAGCTGGCCGACCCGGCCATCTATGAAGAGAGCGCCAAGGGCAAGCTGTCCGAGCTGCTCAAGTCCCAGGGCCCCATCAAGGAGGAGCTGGAAAACGTCGAGATGGAGTGGATGAGCCTCTCCGAGGAGCTGGAAACCATGGAGCAAGCCTTCCTTGCGTAATCTGTCACTGGTGACGACCGACGCGGTCGCCGAACACGAACTGCCGGGCCCGCTCGATTTCTGGCACTGGAGCGGCGAAATCTATGGCGCACGCAGCCAGGACTGGCTCCAGGTGCAGGAGCTGGGGGGTTGCGTCAATCTGGCGCTCTTGCTGCATCGGCTCGATCAATGCGGGATCCCGGTCGATCTCACCGACCTGCAACCTGCGCTGGTGCAGACCGAGGCGGTGCTGACCCCCTGGCGCGCCCTGCGCAAAAGCGCCAAAGCGCGAGTCGGCGAGCAGGAGTATCAGGCCATGCTGGCCCACGAGCTGGAGCTGGAGCGGCTGCAGCAGGGGGTGCTGCTGCAGACCCTGCGCGAGCTTTCCCTCTACCGGGGCAAGAGCCACAATCTGTTGAACTATCTATCGTTACTGGGTGCCCAGCAGGGCCCCCTCAGAGATCTAATATGCTGAGCTATCGCCACGCCTTTCACGCCGGCAACCATGCCGACGTGCTGAAACACGCCGTCCAGGCCCTGATCATCGAGTCCCTCAAGAAGAAGGAAAAACCCTTCATCGTGCTGGATACCCATGCCGGCGGCGGTCTCTACGACCTGCGCGGCGACTGGTCCCAGAAGAAGGCGGAATATGCCGACGGCATCGGCCGGTTGTGGAACGAGCGGGCCCAGTGGCCGGCCATGGCCCCCTATCTGGATGTCATCGCCGACATGAATGTCGATGGTCAGCTGCACTACTACCCGGGCTCCCCCGAGCTGTCGCGCCGCCTCACCCGCGAGCAGGACAAGCTGGCGTTGATGGAGCTGCACAACAACGAGGTGGAGGATCTGCGCGCCAACATGGGGTACGACCCGCGTGTCGCCGTTCACCACCGCGACGGCTTCGAGGGGCTGGTAGCCCTGCTGCCCCCCACCCCTCGCCGCGGCCTGGTGCTGATCGACCCGCCCTATGAGCTCAAGGAAGACTACTTTGCCGTGGTCGATACCCTGAAAAAAGCGCAAAAACGCTGGGCCACCGGCATCTACGCCCTCTGGTATCCCATACTGGGACAGGAGGCGGACAAGTCCCGCGACATGCTGCGCGCCATCAAGCGCGAAAACTTCGATAACGTCCTGGTCGCCGAGCTGGAAGTAGCCGGCCAAACCAGCGATTGGGGCATGAATGGATCAGGGATGCTGATCATCAGCCCCCCCTGGATGCTGGACGAGCAGATCGAAGCCTTCTTGAAACCCTTGTGCGCCAAGCTGGCCCAGGGCGCCGGTGCCCAGTACAAGGTGGAGTGGCTCAACAAGGTGGAAGAGTAACCGCCTGAAAAACAAGAAAACCGCCAAGGGCCTGCCATTGCAGGCCCTTTTTATTGGCAAGATCGGCGGGCTGCACGGATGCCATGGCTGGCAATCAGGGGCTGGTGGGTCTGTCCAGGTGCAAGACCAGCAACAGCAGGGCCAGCAGACCCAAGGGCGGAAACAGGGAGAGCAGAGCGCAGAGGGTGGCGATCAGGGCGGGGCGCTCGCTTCTGCGACGGGCCAGCCAATAGGCCAGCACACCCACGATGATCATCAGCAACAGTATGCCCTGTCCCAGCAGGGTGGCGTTGATATTCATATGCATGAAAGCTCCTTTTTCATGGCAAAACATCACTTTAGCGCGGCAACAGTTCAAGGCAAGCCCCAGTCTGGCAACAAGACATTTGATAGGCATTCCCTATTTAATTATTAGATGAGAATAATTTTCATTTAATGGCATTCCGGGTGATACTGCCAATATCACCAAAGGGAGCCGCCATCATGAAAAAGACCATCAGCTTTGCCGCCCTGCACTTCACCGTTGCCTTTACCCTGGCCTATCTGCTGACCGGCGAGCTGCTGACCGCCAGCCTGATCGCCCTCATCGAACCCGCCGTCAACACGGTCGCCTTCTACTTTCACGATGTCGCCTGGCACAAGTTCAAGCCCAGTCACAGCCTGCAGGCCAAGACCAGCAGCTTCGCCCTGGTGCACTTCTCCGTGGCCTTCGGCGTCGCCTTCCTGCTGAGCGGCGAACTGCTCACCGGCGGGGTGATGGCGATGATCGAACCCACCATCAACACAGTCGTCTTCTTCTTCTACGAGCGGCTGTGGCGCGCCCGCCAGCAGCTGGTGCTGGCCTGAACCCTGGCTCCGGGCTTTACGCGCCAACCCGTGCCGCCAGCGCCAAAAAAGCGCTCGGCGGCATGAGTGCTTTTGTGTTTTAGTGAAGCGATATCTCTCTTTTCAGGAACCGCTTCGATGACCCCGCTCAAGACCCTGCTGCTTGCCCCCCTGGCACTCTTTCCCCTGCTGGCCTGTGCCGCAACCCCCTCGTTCGATTGTCACAAGGCCTCGGGGGCGGTCGAGACGCTTATCTGCAAGGATGCGAAACTGACGGCGCTGGACAATGAACTGGCCGACCTCTATCACAAGGCAATAGCTCAGCTTTCCCCCGAGCAGCGCAAGACGGAGCAGGCGACCCAGCGTGGCTGGATCAAGGGGCGCAACGAGTGCTGGAAGGGGCAGGATCTGCGCCAGTGCGTCGAGGATAACTACAAGCTGCGGATCGCCGAGCTGCAAGTCACCGGTGGCCAGCTGATGGTCACGGCTCCCGTCTTCTACCGCTGCGGCGACCAGCTCATGCTGGAGACCTATTTCTATCAGGATGCCAAGGTGCCGGTGGCCGTACTCAACCTGAGTGAAGATAATCGCCCGCCACTGCAGACCATCGCCTATCAGGAACCCAGCGCCAGCGGCGCCCGCTATGAAGGGCAGAACATCAGCCTGTTTACCAAGGGGGATGAGGCCAGGCTGGAGCGTTTCGGCCAGCCGGCGCTCGCCTGCAAGGTGAGCACGGCACAAGGCAAATAACGCGCTCTGGGGGCCGGCCACCGTTTCGCCCTGACGGTGCCGGCCCTGTTATGTGCTAGATGGCGATATCCAGCGCCTTGCCTTCCCGCACCACCCGCACCTTGAGCGACCCCGCCTTGCTCTGGTTCAGCAGATCCCGCACCCTGTCAATCTGTAGCGGGTGATAGGGCACGCCGTTGATCTGCTCGATGACGTCGCCATTTTTCAGGCCAAACGGCGCCAGATCCCGCTCGTCGTTGTAGTAGACCTGCAGATGCTGGCCATCGAAGCGCACCGCAATCTGGCGCAGGTTTGGCTGCACCTGCTGCGCCAGCGTCTCTGCGTCATAGCAGAACATCATGCGCCCCGGGATGATGGCAAAGCGCTTGAAGCGACTCACAAAGTCCATGCCGAGGGCATACTTGTCGTTGTCATTCTCCGACACCCGCAGCTGACCGAGGGGGCGGCCGTCAAAATGCAGGCCGGTGATAACATGATCGCCCAGGTCCTGCATGCCGCTCGCATCGACCCCCTTCATCGGCGTCGAGCCATCCTTCAACAGCGCCTGCTGCTCGGCCATGTGGCCGATAAAGCTGCGATCGACATAGCTCTGATCGGCCCCGGTATCGAGGAGCATTCGCAGGCTGCCCTCGCCCTGGGTCAGGTAGAGCGCCGGTGAACGGTTGTAGCTGTCGTCATAACCGATGCAGCGCTCGAACCCGGCCGCCGAAGGGGCCGACGACCAGGCGCTGATCTGGTGCTGCTCCTGATCAAACACCCAGTTGAAGCGACGTATGACCTCTATCCCGAGCACCCCGTCGATGCGCGTGCCGAGGGATTGGGAGATGAGCGAAAAATCCATGGCGCCCCACAGATCACTGTCATCGATCGTGACCGAGCCAACCGACAAGGGCACCGGCTGTACAAACCCGAAATGTTCACTCTCAATCTGACCCGAGACGCTGACCATATTGGCAAAATCGGCCTGGTAGGCGCGAGGCAACTGACTCAGGGAAAGCACCTTGAAGCGGCTGGCAATGCGGCGATCGAGCACGGTGATGCTGGCGCCGGTATCGAGCAGAAACTGGTACTGCTCACCGGCGATGGTGACAGGTACTATGGGGCTACGCTCGTAAGAGACGGCAAGCACGGGCTGGGGCTTGCTTGCTGCATGGGCAGCATCCGGGGTACTGCAACCCTGGGTGCCAAACAGGGTCAAGATGGCGAGCGCCACTGCTTTTCGCTGCAATGTCATAAGACTCCTTTGCGATAGACAATGTGTCTGCGTCTCCCCCGACTACAGCACCAAACACAAACTATCCTGTTGATTTATATGTAAATAAACCAGATTTTACGGGGCACTCGACAATAACAAAGTGTTTTATGCCGGCTCAAGCTGATTATGACCCCTCACCATCCAGGGATCTGGCAAGCTCATCCCCCGAGTCCCCACCCCGCCATCGTTCAACTCACCCTATCGATTAATTTATTGATCCTGCTCAGGAATACCCGTTCTGCTTCTTTTCCTCTGCACGGCGTCCGTTAATATACCCGATTGGCAACAGCCTCAGCGGAGTCACCCCATGAGCCACGCCATTCCTCACGCAGGTAAAAAGCAGCAGACTGGGGGCTGGAACTCAGGAGCGGTAGCCTTGCTGGCGATAATCATGGTCAACACCCTCACTGTTTTCTATACAGTCGTAATGTTGCACAAAAAGAAGAGGTCAAGCGAATACGTTCAACTTCAAAGGAGTAAAGGTAAGCGATTGATTTAAAATATTATTTTTCGCATCCCATATCAGACAGGTGTGGAGTTAGATGGAAGTCGGTATTAATGTATTAAGTACCGCCTTCCATCTAATCACTGTTAGCACTATAGATAATTTTATCGGGTATTTTTGATGAAATGGAATGAAATTTCGATTGCAGAGGAAAGCTTCTCTGATCAGTTTAGTAGTGATGGTATTGTGGTAAGAGATGCCCTGATTAAGTCGGAATCAGTAACACCATTTGAGGTATATTTGTGCTTAAAGGAGGCATTTGGTCTACCTAATAGCGAGATGTTTGACGAAGATAAAAGTCAATGGATGTATGCATTGCAAACTACTGATGCATATTTTGAAGTATATGATTGGAAGCAGTTCAGTTGGAGTATTGCCGTATATGTTAAGGATAAAGGCTATGATGCTTATGAGGTTGGAAGTAAATTTCTAAAATTAGTTGAGCATAAAGCTAAGTCGAAAAAAGCGCAAATAAAGGATAGGGCAAAGAAACCTGACGGTCTGGTTATAGAAAACCCATATATGATTTATCGAGAGACTGGAGATTCTGTTCTCAACCTCGCAAGAGAACTTAGTCACAAATCAGGTTTTGATGGGGACAGCATTAATTTTAATCATTATCGTCAATCTGAAGATCTTTGCCGTTCATCATTTCTAATGTATTTGTCTTCAGTTGAAGCCTTCATGAATCTAGTTTACGAGCTTTACTTGAAAAGCGATCTTAGAGAAAAGCGGATATACGATCGTATTTCTCGAGAGCAAATCGACTTAAAAATTAAGTTAGCACCATTGTATTGTGAATGTTTTGCTGGTGACGCATTAAGCGCTGACAATGAAGTGTTCAAGAAATACCACTCACTTGTGAACCTAAGAAATGATTTTGTTCATGCAAATGTGACAAAACCAATGATGACTCCAATAATTCAAGAAGATGGGTTCGGATTCTTGATCAACTCAGACTCTACAACTTCAATTGGTATCCCTAGCAGTTTCAATGATTTTGATATTGGGCACATTGAATTGGTTAAAGATATTACTCAGAATTTAGTCGATTATGTGATTCAGACGATGACGCCTAGGTATAGAAGAGAAATAGTACAGGTCTTAGAACATAGCCATATTCAAGTAGAATACGAAAATGGACAAATGTACGTAATATAGTGCTAACAAAGCATTTAAGAGTGATTCGCAACGCTTGGCATTTTCGCTTCGCTCAAGTATAGCCAAGCGTCGCTCACACCTTAATTCGGCGTTATGTACTCGGAGGAAGTATGAATATTGACGGTTGCCCAGTTTGTGGTTATTTTGAATTCACGGCATTAGATAGTTTCGGCTGTACAACATTTGAAATTTGCCAATGCTGTGGATATGAATCTGGACTTGATTATCAATCTGATGCTTCTTATGAACATTTGCTAAAACTTCGAAGAGACTGGTTGCTTACAGTTCCTCAACTTTGGTGGGGGCGAGAGGTAGATAAACCTAAAAATTTTAACCCAATTGTTCAGTTAAAGCTAAGTAAACTCATTAATACGCTAACAGATGATGAGATTGAAAAAATACGTACATAACAAGCCGTTCAAAATGGATTCACAACGCTTGGCGATTTCAGTTCCAGTCAGGTTAAGTGTTTAAGGTGCAATGGTTTAGGTTTGGTGATTGGCGTTGTTCACCACTTAACGCGGCGTTAGAGAGGAAGAAATTAGGACACCCACCATTATGAGCGCCGCGTAGTGAATTTTCCCTATCAGACGAGGGCGGGCACGGTATTGCGAGCCACTGCAAGCCGTCGGGCGAGTTGAGCGGGTCAGTAGTGCCGTTATGGTCGCCACAGGGGTGGGAGGTCAGCCAGCTTCACCCCGCTGAACAGGCGAGCGCCTTCGCAAGGATAAAGCCATCGCAGAAGACCCCCACCCCAACCCTTCCCTTGACAGGGAAGGGTGTCACTCTGCGACGATGCAGCCTCCAACTCCCCGGTGCAATCCGCTGCGCTTATTGCACCCTACCCCACGATACCCCGTTACCCACCACCCCACTCCCGCAGGGCGGGCGAAATCCCGGTAGCACCAAGCCAGCTAAGCTTGCTCTCCTGGCCACAGCAAAGGAGCCCGACCGGGCTCCTTTTTCGTTCTATATCTGGAATCGCTCCACCAACCGATGCAGGGTACGGCCCGAGTCGGCCAGCTCCGCGCAGGTATGGCGGGTGGCATCGGCCCCCTCGCTCAGCTCGGCCACGATCTGTTGGATTGCCACCAGGTTGCGGTTGATCTCCTCGGTCACCGCGTGCTGCTGCTCGGCGGCGCTGGCGATCTGCAGGTTCATGTCGTTGATGGTGGTAATGGCGCTGCTCATCTCGTCTAGATTGGTCACCAGGGCGCCGGTCTCGGCCAGGGTATTGCTGTGGCGGGCCTGGCTCTCGCTCATCAGGGAGCCGGCGGTAGTCACCATCTGCTGCAGCCGCTGCAGCATGGTGCCGATCTCGACCGTGCTCTGCTGGGTACGGGAGGCGAGCTGGCGCACCTCGTCGGCCACCACGGCAAAGCCGCGCCCCTGCTCGCCGGCCCGCGCCGCCTCGATGGCGGCATTGAGCGCCAGCAGGTTGGTCTGATCGGCAATCCCCGAGATAACCCCCACCACGTTCTGGATCTGATCCGTCTCCCGGGTCAGGGTGCTTATCTGTTCATGAATGGCGTTAAGGTCGGTGATCAGGGTGTCAATGCCATCCATGGCGCGGGTGATCACCACCCGGGTCTGGCGTGACAGGTTGTCGGCACTGCCGGTGGCGGCCGCCGCATCGCCGGCGTTGCCCGCCACGCTGTGGGCGGTGGAGCTCATCTCTGTCATGGCGGCCACCACCTGTTCCGTCTCCCTGTGGTGGGAGCCCATGCGGGAGAGGTAGTCGCCGGACTGGCGCTGCAGGGTCTCAACCGACTGGTAGACCCGATCCGAGGCCGACGTCACCTGCTCTACCAGATGGTGGATCTTCTCGATAAAGCCGTTGAAGCTGCGGGCGAGATCGCCAAGCTCATCCCCCTGCTCCAGCTTGAGGCGGCGGGTGAGATCCCCCTCGCCGTGGGCGAGATCGTGAAAACTCTCCACCAGGGTCTGGATCGGCCGGGTGATGGAGCGCGACACCCAGAGGCCGCCAACGATGGCAAGCAGGGTTAGCAGCAGCGAGGTGAGCAGGGTATCGCGCATGGTGATGGCCAGTTCGGCCTCCCCTTCCTCGCGGACCCTGGCCACCGCATCGTCGATGTCGTCGATATAGAAACCGGTGCCCAGCACCCAGCCCCACTGGGGCAGCAGCACGGCATAGCCGAGCTTGGGTTGCTCGCTCCCCTTGGAGGGCTTGTCCCAGATAAAGCGTGAATAGCCGTCGCCACTCTCGGCCGCCTTGATGATATCGAGGATCACCTTGTTGCCTTCGCTGTCGGTCATGCCGGAGAGATCCTTGCCCTCCAGCGCCTGCTTGATGCCATGGGCGATGTTGATCCCCCTGGTGTCGTAGACGTAGAAGTAACCGTCCTCGGCATAGCGCAGGGTGCGCAGTATGCCCTTGGCCTGCTCGCGGGCCTCGGGGCTGTCCTGACTGAGCAGATGAGCGATGGCGGTCTTGGCCATCAGCACGTGTTCGGCCAGCGCCACCTTCTTCTGCTCGAGGGCACTGGTGCGGTAACGATCGAGCTGATCCGTCAGGGACTGCTGTGCGCGCCACCAGATCCCGACATTGAGCAGCAGGGCCATCATCAGAATGGGGACTATGGCCAGGGTCAGGGTCTTGCCCCTGATGGAGAGGTGTTTCATCTGCGTAGACATCCTTTGTGCAAGCGTTTGCCGGATATCATAAAAGACTTATTTATCAGTGACTGTTAACAAGATCATGGCTTTGGCCGCTGGCCCCTTTTCAAACCCGCAGCAAGCTCGAAACGCACGCTCCCCCCGGCACCCCATACGCCTGTTGGCAGGGGCAGCCCGTTGTCGCCACACTCCAATGTGCCCTGCCCTACTCTTGCCTTGCCTGCATAAGGGCTAGGCAGACGTTCCGCAATCAACACAGGTGGCAGACTCGGCGCAATCTGCAGACGAAAAAAAACCGGAACCCAAGGGTTCCGGTTTTTCTCACACCAGCCGAGGCTGGTTAACCAGCAAATCAAGCCTGGTTTTTAACTTCTTTCAGACCGCGGAACGGAGCCTTCTCACCCAGCGCTTCTTCGATACGGATCAGCTGGTTGTACTTGGCAACACGGTCAGAACGGCTCATGGAACCGGTCTTGATCTGGCCAGCAGCGGTACCAACGGCCAGGTCGGCGATGGTCGCGTCTTCGGTCTCACCGGAGCGGTGGGAGATAACGGCAGTGTAGCCGGCGTCTTTGGCCATCTTGATGGCAGCCAGAGTTTCGGTCAGGGAACCGATCTGGTTGAACTTGATCAGGATGGAGTTAGCGATGCCGTTGTCGATACCGCGCTTCAGGATCTTGGTGTTGGTTACGAACAGGTCGTCACCCACGATCTGGATTTTCTTGCCCAGTTTCTGGGTCTGGTAGGCGAAGCCTTCCCAGTCAGATTCGTCCAGGCCATCTTCGATGGAGACGATCGGGAACTTGGCAGTCAGCTCTTCCAGGAAGTCGGAGAAACCGTTGGAGGTGAAGACACGGCCTTCGCCTTTCAGGTTGTACTCTTTCTTCTCTGCGTCGTAGAACTCGGAAGCAGCGCAGTCCATGGCCAGGGTCACGTCGGTGCCCAGCTTGTAACCGGCAGCAGCAACGGCTTCGGCGATCACTTCCAGCGCTTCGGCGTTGGATTTCAGGTTAGGAGCGAAACCACCTTCGTCACCAACGGCAGTGTTGTAACCCTTGGCCTTCAGTACTTTGGCCAGGTTGTGGAACACTTCAGCGCCCATGCGAACGGCTTCTTTCAGGGTCTTGGCGCCAACCGGCTGGATCATGAACTCCTGGATGTCGACGTTGTTGTCGGCGTGCTCACCACCGTTGATGATGTTCATCATGGGCAGCGGCATGGAGTAAACACCCGGGGTGCCGTTCAGCTCGGCGATGTGGGCGTACAGCGGCAGGCCTTTGGCAGCAGCAGCAGCCTTGGCGTTAGCCAGGGAAACAGCCAGGATGGCGTTGGCGCCGAACTTGGATTTGTTCTCGGTACCGTCGAGGTCGATCATGATCTGGTCGACAGTGGCCTGGTCCTTGGCATCTTTACCCAGCAGAGCTTGAGCGATCGGGCCGTTTACGGCTTCGATGGCTTTCAGCACGCCTTTACCCAGGAAACGGCTCTTGTCGCCGTCACGCAGTTCCAGCGCTTCGCGGGAACCGGTGGACGCGCCAGACGGAGCGGCTGCCATACCAACAAAACCACCTTCCAGGTGAACTTCGGCCTCAACGGTCGGGTTACCACGGGAGTCGATGATTTCACGACCGATCACTTTAACGATCTTGGACATGTGTATTTCCTCAGGTTTCGTAAAAAAACAACAAAAATATGCCAAAAAAAGCGGCTGTGGCACAGTGCCCCAACCGCATTTATTTTCAATTACTTCAAATTACGCTTCTGGTACTCACCTGCCGCCTTCACGAAACCGGCGAACAGGGCGTGGCCATCACGAGGAGTAGAGGTGAACTCCGGGTGGAACTGGGCCGCGACAAACCAAGGATGATCCGGGATCTCGATAATTTCCACCAGCTTCTTGTCGGCGGAGAGACCGGTCACCTTCAGGCCTGCTGCCTCGATCTGCGGCAGCAGCTTGTTGTTAACTTCATAACGGTGGCGGTGACGCTCGTAAATGGTCGGGCTGCCGTACATCTGACGCACCTTGGAACCTTCGACCAGGTGGCAGAGCTGGGAACCCAGACGCATGGTGCCGCCCAGATCGGACTTCTCGGTCCGAGTCTCGACGTTGCCCTCTTCATCCACCCACTCGGTGATGAGGCCAACCACCGGATAGGGGCACTCTTTCTTGAACTCGGAGGAGTGAGCCCCTTCCATGCCCGCTACGTTGCGGGCGTATTCAATCAGTGCAACCTGCATGCCGAGGCAGATGCCGAGATACGGGATCTTGTTCTCACGGGCATACTTGGCGGCCAGGATCTTGCCTTCCACGCCGCGCTCGCCGAAGCCGCCCGGCACCAGGATCGCATCCAGACCTTCCAGCAGCTCGGCGCCACGGGTCTCGATGTCCTGGGAATCGATGTACTTGATGTTGACGGAGAGACGGGTCTTCAGACCGCCGTGCTTGAGCGCCTCGTTGACGGACTTGTAGGCGTCCGGCAGGGAGACGTACTTACCCACCATGCCGATGGTTACTTCGGCGGTCGGGTTGGCCTCTTCGTAGATAACCTGTTCCCACTCGGCCAGGTCGGCCTCTTTGCACTCGATGCCGAAGCGCTCGGTGATGTAGGAGTCCAGGCTCTGGGATTTCAGCAGTGCCGGGATCTTGTAGATGGAGTCGACGTCCTTCATGGAGATGACGGCGCGCTCCGGTACGTTGCAGAACAGGGCGATCTTGGCGCGCTCGTTGGCCGGAATGGCACGGTCGGAGCGGCAGATCAGCACATCCGGCTGAATACCGATGGAGAGCAGCTCTTTGACGGAGTGCTGGGTCGGCTTGGTCTTCACCTCGCCAGCGGCGGCCAGGTAAGGAACCAGAGTCAGGTGCATGAACATGGCGTTGTTGCGGCCCACTTCGGCAGCCAGCTGACGAATGGCCTCGAGGAACGGCAGGGACTCGATATCGCCCACGGTACCGCCCACTTCGACGATGGCAACCTGATGACCTTCGGCACCGGCAATCACCCGCTCCTTGATGGCGTTGGTGATGTGCGGGATCACCTGGATGGTGGCGCCCAGGTAGTCACCACGACGCTCTTTGCGCAGCACGTCGGCATAGATGCGACCGGTGGTGAAGTTGTTGCGACGGGTCATCTTGGTGCGGATGAAACGCTCGTAGTGGCCCAAATCCAGATCGGTTTCGGCCCCGTCCTCGGTTACGAACACTTCACCATGCTGGGTCGGGCTCATGGTGCCCGGATCCACGTTGATATAGGGGTCCAGTTTCATGATGGTCACATCCAGACCACGGGCTTCCAGAATGGCTGCCAGAGAAGCTGCGGCAATGCCTTTGCCGAGGGATGAAACAACGCCACCAGTTACAAAAATATATTTTGTCGTCATGCTGAACCTGAAAGAAGTTTAGGGAATTTTAAGGGGTGCTTCGGGGATGAAGCAGGACGGGGAAACAGTATACCAAAAACCCCTCTCCCAAACAATGAGCAAAAATCTATCAGGCTCCTCGCCGCCCCGTCTTGCGCCAAATCAACTTTGCTCGGTTTCCTTGGCTCTATCCCAGGCAGCATCGAGCTTCTCCAGTGAGCAGTCGGTCATTTTCAGCCCTTCTGCGGCGATAAACTGCTCAACCTGACGAAACCGTCGCTCGAACTTGGCGTTGGCGGCCCGCAGCACCTGTTCCGGATCCTTGCCCAGATGGCGCACCAGGTTGACGGTGGCAAACAGCAGGTCGCCGAGCTCGTCGCTCACCCGCGCCTCATCCACATCGGCCATCAGCGCCTCTTCCATCACCTCGTCAATCTCCTCGTGGATTTTGTCCACCACGGGGCCCAGGGTCTTCCAGTCAAAACCAACGGTGGCGCAGCGCTTCTGGATCTTGGCGGCTCGAGTCAGGGCCGGCAGCGAGAGGGGGATGTCATCGAGCACGCTCTCTTTGTCTAGCGCCGCCCGCTCTTTGGCCTTTTCCGCCTCCCAGTTTGCCTTGACCGCCTGCTCGTCGCCGAGATCGGCATTCGAGAAGACATGGGGGTGACGGCGGATAAGCTTCTCGCTCACCGTGTCGACGATGTCGGCAAAGTCGAACAATCCCTGCTCCTTGCCAAGCTGGGCATAGAAGACCACCTGAAACAGCAGATCCCCCAGCTCCCCTTTCAGCCCCTGCCAATCTTCGGTTTCGATGGCGTCGGCCACCTCGTAGGCCTCCTCCAGGGTGTGAGGCACTATGGTCTTGAAGCTCTGCTTGAGATCCCAAGGGCAGCCATTTTGCGGGTCGCGCAGGCGGGACATGATATCGAGCAGTTGAGGCAGGTCGTAACGTTGAGACATGGGATATTCGCTTTTTCTTCGTGCAACAGGGGGATAAAACAGTGACCGGCCACAGGGGCCGGTCAGTCGGTATCAGAGGCGCTTGGCGCTGATCACATCGTTGAGCTGGCTCAGCTTGGCCAACGCCCGGTTGAAGGCGTTGATGTTGTAAATTTCCAGCTCCATATCGATCTCGGCGGTCTGCTCGCGCACGTTGGAGCGTGAGCGCACCCCCATCACGTTGATCTTCTCGTTGGCGAGCACGGTCGTGATGTCGCGCAACAGACCGGATCTGTCGTTGGAGAGGATGCGGATGGTGAGGCCGTAACCACCGGAGTAGTTCTCCCCCCATACCGCATCGATCAGCCGCTCCGGGTTGCGCCGTGACAGCTCTTTCAACTGCTCGCAATCCTCCCGGTGGATGGAGACGCCACGGCCCATGGTGATGAAGCCCTGGATAGCATCCCCGGGGATCGGCTGGCAGCAGCGGGCAATATGGGTCATCAGGTTGCCCACACCTTCCACCACTATGTGATCCTTGGGCTTGTGGCGGAACGGCGCGTTGGCCTTCTGCTCCAGCTTCTCCAGCAGGCGGCGATCTTCCTCCTCCGCCGTCGGCTTGTTGTAGCAGGTGTCCAGGTAGTTGATCACCTGGTTGATGCGGATGTCGCCGCTACCGATGCCGGCCAGCAGATCGTCGGTGCTCTCCAGATTGAAGCGGCGCAGCATGCTGCCCTTGTCGATCTTGGCCATGCTGAGGTTGTGGCGATCCAGCTCCTTGTCGAACAGCTCGCGCCCGGCAACGATGTTCTTGTCCCGATCCAGCTTTCTGAACCAGGTGGCCACCTTGGCCCGCGCCCGGCTGGAGCGCAGGAAGCCGGAGTTGGGATTCATCCAGTCGCGGCTCGGGTTCGGCTCCTTCTGGGTGATCACCTCCACCTGATCGCCGGTCTGCAGCGCATAGGTGAATGGCACGATGCGGCCGTCGATCTTGGCACCGATGCAGCGGTGGCCGATCATACTGTGGACGTGATAGGCAAAGTCGAGGGGGGTGGCTCCCGCCGGCAGGTCGATGACATCCCCTTTCGGGGTGAACACATAGACCCTGTCCTCGAACACCTGACTGCGCAGATCCTCGAGCAGTGAGCCACTCTCGGAGAGATCCTCCTGCCAGGCGAGCAGCTTGCGCAGCCACTCGATCTTGTCTTCGAAGTTGCCCCCCTTGCCGCCGGCCTGGGCCCCTTCCTTGTAGCGCCAGTGGGCGGCAACCCCGAGCTCGGCATCCTGGTGCATCTGATCGGTGCGGATCTGGATCTCCACCGTCTTGCCCTCGGGCCCCACCACCACGGTATGGATGGACTGGTAGCCGTTGGGTTTGGGGTTGGCGACATAGTCGTCAAACTCGCGGGGAATATGGTGGAAATGGGTGTGAACGATGCCAAGCGCCGCATAGCAATCCTGCAGCCGCTTGGTCACCACCCGCACCGCGCGCACGTCGAACAGCTCGTTGAATTCAAGGTGCTTCTTCTGCATCTTGCGCCAGATGCTGTAGATGTGTTTCGGGCGGCCGTAAACCTCGGCCTCGACCCCCGCCTCTTTCAGGGCATCGCGCAGGGACTGCACGAACTCGCGGATGTAGCGCTCCCGATCGAGGCGCTTCTCGTCGAGTTGTTTGGCGATCTGCTTGTAGGTGTCCGGGTGCAGGTAGCGGAAGGCGAGATCCTCGAGCTCCCACTTGAGCTGACCGATGCCGAGGCGGTTGGCAAGCGGAGCATAGATGTTGGTGATCTCCTGGGCCATCAGCACCCGGGTCTCTTCATCCGCCTTCTTCGCCTCCCGCAGGCAGGCGATCCGTTCCGCCAGCTTGATGACCACGGCGCGCACATCCTCGACCATGGCAAGCAGCATGCGCCGCACATTGTCGACCTGCTCAGGCGAAGTCTCGCTGCGATGCAGGGTCTGCAAGGAGCGGATGGCCTCCATCTCCAGCACCCCTTCCACCAGCTTGGCGATCTTGGGCCCGAAGTCCTCGTCCATCCGCTCCTGGCTGATGAGACCGGCTTCGACGAAGGGGTAGATGATGGCAGCCTTGAGGGTCGCGATATCCATGCTGAGCATCAGCAGGATGCCCACCATCTCGATGCCACGCACCAGCAGCTTGCTGGTCAGCGCCTCGTCACCGAGCGTCAGACAATACTGGTAGACGGTTCGCAGCTGATCCTTGTCACTGTCACTTAAGGAGAGCGAGCCGACCCACTCCTCCAGGGTGAAGTTGTCTTTCAAATGAATATCGCGAACCGCAACCATGGTATCAATCCTTTAAATTGTTGGGCCGAAAGCTGACGCTTCCTCCCCCCTCATCTGATGAGACTGCTTCAAATGGGGATATCCGGAGAACTATTCAAGGCGCACCGCCCAAAGGCAGATGTGTTCTCCAGCAGGCCCTGCCTACGTACCGAGGGGTTAGATTACCCCATTCACTCCTGCTCAGACAGCGCCATAGGGGCGAAAGAACAAGAGAAAAGCGGGCGTCATGGGCCCCCTCCCGATCCCGTGGCAGGGAGCCCATGCAAGGGTCACTCCCGCACAAACAGCGCCATGGACTCCAGGTGGCCGGTATGGGGGAACATGTCGAGCATCCCCAATCGGGCCAGCCGATAGCCGCCCTTCACCAGCACCTGGCTGTCACGGGCCAGCGTCACCGGATTACAGGAGACGTAGACCACCCGTTTGGGAGAAAGCTTCGCCACGTGTCCCATCACTTCCAGGGCACCGGGGCGCGCCGGATCCAGCAACACCAGGTCGAACCCTTCCCGTGCCCAGGACATGCCGACGATGTCACCACTGAGATCCGCCTTGTAGAAACGGGCGTTGTCGATGCCATTGCGACGGGCGTTCTCCTCGGCGCGGGCCACCATGGCCAGCTCCCCTTCCACCCCCACCACTTCGCGGGCCTGCCGGGCAAGCGGCAGGGTAAAGTTGCCGATGCCGCAGAACAGATCCAGCACCTTGTCATCCCTGGTCGCCCCGAGCCAGGCCAACGCCTGGGCCACCATGCTCTGGTTGATGGGGCCGTTGACCTGGATAAAGTCACCGGGAGCGAATGCAAGAGACAAGCCATCGAGCGAGTAAGAGGGTTCGAATTGTTGATGCAGCGGCTCTATCTGCTCGTCGTTCGCCTGCAGATAGAGGTCGACCCCCTGTTCTGCGGCAAACGCCACCAGCAGGGCGCGGTCGGTCTCGTTGGGGCGCCCGGTGTGACGCAGCAGCAGCATGATCCCCTGCTCTGACTGGATCAGCTCCGCATGGCCCAGTTCACGCTGACTCTTGAGGCGGTTGAGGCAGGCACGCAGCGGGGTGATCAGAGCCGAGAGCGGCGCGGCCAGCACGGGGCACCCCTCAATCTCGACCAGATCATTGGTATTGCGGCGACGAAAACCGACCCGGGTGCAGCGACCGTTTTTGTCAAACTTGATGGCGAGGCGGCAGACCCGGCGATAGGCCCTATCTTCGCCGCTCAGTACCGGTTCAAGGGCGGGGGCCTTGATGTTGCCAAGGCGTTCGAACAGGCTGATCAGCCCGGCCGCCTTGGCGGCCTGTTGATCGTCCACCGACATATGCTGGGCACTGCAACCGCCGCACTCGCGATAGTGGCTGCAAAACGGAGCGATGCGATTGGCCGCCGGCGTCACCACCTGTTGCAGCGCCGCATGGCCATAGTGCTTCTTCTCCTCGGTGATGCGGGCCTTGACCGTCTCGCCGGGCAGCGCCCCTTCGACGAAGATCGCCTTGCCCTGGTGGCGACCGATGCCGACACAGTGGTGGTCCAGAGTGTCTATCGTAAATTCAATACGTTGGGGCTGGGTGGACTTCTTTTTGGGCTTGAAAAACTGGGCCATAAAACTTGGTGCCTATAGGTGGCTATGTCATGATTGTGGAATCTGCAGCTGGGTATTGTCCCACAAGAATAATAGTATGACCAAATACGGCCACAGAGCCCGTGCATTGCCGTTCACCCTATCGCCAACCCCGTTTACTGGTGGCCTGTTCGTATGACCAAATATGGCCTGAGAGCACGTGTTCTCGCCTTTACCATACTGCCTACCCTGTTGATCGGCGGCCTGATGGCCGGTTACTTCACCTTCCACCGCTATCAGCAACTGGAAAACAACCTGATCGATCAGGGCATCAACATCATCGAACCCCTCGCCATCGCCAGCGAATATGGCATGACCCAGCACAGCAGGGAGTCGCTCAAACGGCTGATAGGGCTGACCCATCGCAAGAATTCGCCGCTCATCAAGTCCATCGCCGTCTTCACCCAGGACAACCAGCTGTTCGTCACCTCCAACTACCACAGGGACTTTACCCGGCTGCGGCTGCCCGACGGCCAGCCCATCCCGGAGCTGACCAGCGTCACCTTTCAGGGGGATGACATCATATTGCGCACCCCGATCCAGGCCGAAACCAACCTGGACGGCTTCCCGCTGCCAAGCGATGTGGAGCCACCGATGATCGGTTATATCTCCATGCAGATAACGACCGATCGCGCCATGTTGCTTCACTATCGCGACACCTTCTTCGCCGTCATCATGGTGATTATCGGGGTGGCATTCAGTACCCTGTTTGGCTTCCGCCTGGTCAAGAGCGTAACCCAGCCCATCACCGACATGGTGCAGGCGGTGCACAAGATCAGGGAGGGTCGCCTCGACACCCGTGTCAACGGCCAGCTCACCGGCGAGCTGGACATGCTGAAAAACGGCATCAACGCCATGGCCAAGGCGCTCTCCGAATACCATGAGGAGATGCAACAGAACATCGATCAGGCCACCTCGGACCTTCGTGAAACCCTGGAGCAGATCGAGATCCAGAACGTCGAGCTCGACATGGCCAAGAAGCGCGCCCAGGAGGCGGCGCGGGTCAAGTCCGAGTTCCTCGCCAACATGTCCCACGAGCTGCGCACCCCGCTCAACGGCGTCATCGGCTTTACCCGCCAGCTGCTGAAAACCAGCCTGACCCCGAGCCAGACCGACTACATGCAGACCATCGAAAAGTCGGCGCGCAACCTCCTTGGCATCATCAACGACATCCTCGACTTCTCGAAACTCGAGGCGGGCAAGCTGCAGCTGGAGCATATCCCCTTCAGCCTGCGCGACACCCTCAACGAGACCATGCATCTGCTCGGCCCCAGCGCCCACGACAAGCAGCTGGAGCTCTCCCTGCGAGTGGATGCCGAGGTGCCGGACTACCTGACTGGCGACCCCATGCGCCTGCAGCAGGTACTGACCAATCTCGCCGGCAACGCCATCAAGTTTACCGAGCAGGGCAACGTGGATGTGCACATCCAGCAGATCGGCAGCAGCCATCACAAGGTGAGGCTCAACGTCCAGATCCGCGATACCGGCATCGGCATCTCGGAAGAGCAGCAGCGCCAGCTGTTCCAGGCCTTCAACCAGGCCGACTCCTCCATCTCCCGCCGTTATGGCGGCACCGGCCTCGGTCTCGTCATCACCCAGAAGCTGGTGCAGCAGATGGGCGGCCAGATCCGGTTCGAATCGGAACTCGGCAAAGGCTCGGTCTTCTCGTTCAGCCTGGATGTGGAGGTCTCCCCCCTGCCCCAGGCCGACTCTCTGCCGCTGGATCGCATCCGCGGCAAACGACTCTGGCTGCTGGAGCCGGATCCCTTTGCCCAGGCCTCCCTGCGCGCCCTGCTGGCCGAATGGCAGCTGGATGTCCAGCTGCTGGCACATGACGCCCCCTGGCCCGAGATGAGCAGCCAGGAGATGGTGATCATCGGCAGCAGCACCCTGCACACGCCGCAGCAGGTGCTTACTCGCCTCGATGCCCTCGATGGGCGCCAGAACACCATAGTGCTGCTCAGCAGCCACGATCCGGCACTCTATGAGGCGATGCAAGCCCACGGAGCCCAGCACTGTCTCTCCAAACCGGTCAACCATCGCAAGCTGCTGCACGCCCTGCTCACCCCGGAGGCGAACCACCAGCTATTGCCGGCCCAGCCCAGTCCGCGTCAGTTGCAGCCGATCAAGGTGCTGGCGGTGGATGACAATGCCGCCAACCTCAAACTGATCGCCGCCATGCTCAAGGAGATGGTGAGCCAGGTGGTGGTGTGCAAGAACGGCAAGGAGGCGGTCAAACAGGCCCAGAGCCAGCCGTTTGACATCATCTTCATGGATATCCAGATGCCGATCATGGACGGCATCAGCGCAACCCAGGCGATCCGCAGCCAGTCCCTCAATACCACCACGCCGATCGTCGCGGTCACCGCCCATGCCATTCCAGGCGAGCGGGAGCGCCTGATCCGCCAGGGGATGGATGACTATCTGGCCAAGCCCATCGACGAGAGCATGCTGGCCCAGCTCATCGCCGACTTTGCCCATCGCCGCCACCAGAACTACGGTGATCAGCAGATAGACTGGTCGCTGGCGGTGCGTCAGGCCGCCGGCAAGGAGGCGCTGGCCAGGGAGATGCTGACCATGCTGCTGGCCAGCTTCGACGAGGTTGAACCTGTGCTGGAATCTGCCCTGAACGGTGCCACCGAAGATAGCGAGGTGCTGGCCCAGATCCACCGCCTCAACGGTGGTTGTGCCTACTCCGGAGTGCCCGGTCTGCAGCGATTGCTCTCACAACTCGAACAACAGCTGCGCGACGGCGTGCCGGTCAGCGAACTGGAACCCGAGCTGCTGGAGTTGCAGGATGCGCTGGCGTTGGTGCGCCAGGAGGCCCCCCGCTATCTGGCGTGAGCCCCAGGGTTTTGGCTGTAGAGCCCCGCTTTTTCTGACGCGGGGCACGCCAGATGGTACAGTTGCGCCGTTTTCACAGGAGTCAGCATGACCAATAACGATATTCTGCGCCGCCTGCGCTACGCCCTCAGCATCAGCAACGATCAGATGGTCGACATGTTTGCCAAGGGCAACCTGACCGTCACCCACGCCCAGTTGCACGGCTGGCTGTTGAAAGAAGCCGAAGAGGGAGAAGTGCAGGATCCGGCCTTTGCCGCCTGCCCCGATTCGGCCCTGAGCCAGTTCCTCGACGGTTTCATCACCACTCGCCGCGGCGTGCGGGAAGATGCGCCGCCCCAGGAGATCCCGAACCGGATCAACAACAACCTGATCCTGCGCAAGCTGCGCATCGGCCTCAACTTCAAAGAGGAAGACATGCTTGGCACCCTCAAGCTGGCCAACTTCAACCTCTCCAAGTCCGAGCTGAGCGCCCTGTTCCGTGCCAAGGATCACAAGCACTACCAGGATTGCGGGGATCAGATCCTGCGCAACTTCCTCATCGGTCTGACCGCCAAGTATCGCGGCTAGGACCAGGATCTTTCCCATGCCGGTGCGCCTCTCCTCCCTCCCGTCCTGCTTGTGGACACCCGGGAGATGGCGCCCGCTTCTGCTACTCCCGCTTCTCCTGCTGGGCAGCTGCACTCCAACCGACTACCAGCTATCCACCCGTTACCAGAGCGCCAGCCAGAACGAGCGCATTGCTTTTCTGATCCTGCACTACACGGACGAGGACGATGACAACTCTCTGCGCCTGCTGACCGAACCCGAGCACAAGGTGAGCGCCCACTATCTGGTCCCCCGCGACAGCGATGAGACACCGCTGCCCGTTTACCAGCTGGTGCCGGACAGCCAGCGCGCCTGGCATGCGGGGCTCAGCCGCTGGCGGCAATATGCCGGGCTCAATGCCAGCTCCCTCGGCATCGAGATCGTCAACCTGGGCTATCCCCGGGAAGAGGAGTCCCTGCCCCCCCATGAGCGGCGCTGGCAACTTTTCACCCAAACCCAGATCGCCGCCGTCGGCGCCCTGACCCGGGATCTTGTTGAACGCTACCAGATCCCGCCGACCCAGGTACTGGCTCACAGCGACGTAGCCCCGGAGCGCAAGCAGGATCCCGGTCCCCGCTTTCCCTGGCGCCAGCTCTATCTGGAATACGGGGTGGGAGCCTGGCCCGATGAAGAGCGGGTCACCGAGCTGCTTGCCGCCCCCTTGCCGCACTGGAACATCGCCACCTGGCAGCAACAACTGGCCCGTTACGGTTATGGCCTCCCAATCACCGGAGAGTGGGAGGCCCAGAGCCGGGCCGTCATGCGCGCCTTTCAACTCCACTTTCGCCCGGCCCGAGTCGATAGCGAACCCGATCCCGAGAGCCAGGCCATCCTGATGGCCCTGCTGGAAAAGTACGGCAACTAACCCCGCCTGCCATTCGATAGCCATTCGCTATCAATCAGTTAGACACTAGCGATTATCCCTCCACTTTGTATGGCGGTACTCTGACCCCGTTCCGAAATACGTTTCCAAATCTGGAGGTGAAAGATGAAAAGCCCGATTGGTCTTGATAGCGTTCAATCACAAGCCCTGGCTGCAGAACTGAACAAGTTGCTGGCCAGCTACCAGATCCTTTACATGAATGTCCGTGGTTTCCACTGGAATATCCGCGGCAACCAGTTCTTCGAACTGCACCTGAAGTTCGAAGAGATCTACAACGACCTGCTGCTGAAGGTCGATGCTCTGGCCGAACGCATCCTCACCCTGGATGGCGTGCCCATGCACAGCTTCAGCGACTATCTGAAGGTGTCGGCCATTGCCGAGCAAAAAGACATGCACGACGGCCGCGCCTGTGTCGAATCCCTGCTGGAGAGCTTCCGCGAATTGCTGATCGCCCAGCGCCGCATTCTGGGACAGGCCGCTGACGCCGGTGACGAGGGTACAGCCACCATCCTCTCTGACTATGTGCAGCAGCAGGAAAAACTGGTCTGGATGTTGCGCGCCTACCTGGCCTGATCCGTTTTGTAACCCGTTGAGTTGTGAATCCTGAATAGTCTCTCCTATTTATCCCCCCGCTTGCCGCCCCCCGATGGGCGGCTTTTTTGTTTTTGATCTGCATCAATGAAAACTGAATTGGCAAATTGAATGCCTATTAAGTTTTTTCCGAGAGGCATAGAATCGGCACAAAACAGACAACTGAAATGTCCAATTAGGAGAGACATGATGTTTTGTGTGCAATGTGAACAGACAATTCGTACCCCCGCCGGCAACGGTTGCGCCTATGCCCAGGGCATGTGCGGCAAGACTGCCGAGACCTCGGATCTGCAGGATGTACTGATCTATGCGCTGCAGGGGCTGAGCGCCTGGGCGCTGGCCGCCCGCGAGCACGGCATCATCGACAGCGAGATCGATGCCTTCGTACCCAAGGCCTTCTTCGCCACCCTCACCAACGTCAACTTCGACTCCGCCCGTATCGTTGGCTACGTCAACCAGACCCTGGACTATCGCCACCAGCTGGCCAACCGTCTGGCCGAACGCGCGGTGCAGGTTGCCGGACTGCCTGCCGCAGCCAGCTTCGAGCCGGGTGCCGAGCTGCTGGAACAGCTGGCCCATGCGCCGCAAACCGCGGTCAACCGTGGCAAGAGCGAAGTGAACGAAGACATCATGGGGCTGCGCCTGCTCTGCCTCTACGGCCTCAAGGGTGCAGCGGCCTACATGGAGCACGCCCGGGTGCTGGATCAGCAAGACAGCGAGGTGGCAGCCGAATTCCACCGCATCATGAGCTGGCTCAGCACGGATCCCAGCGATCTGGATCCCCTGTTCAAGTGCGCCATGGATATCGGCCTGCTCAACTTCAAAATCATGGAGATGCTGGACCGCGGCGAAACGACGGCATTTGGTCATCCGGAGCCGACCCGGGTGCGCGTCACTCCGGTGCCGGGCAAGTGCATTCTGGTCTCCGGCCATGACATGGTGGATCTCAAGCTCATTCTGGAGCAGACCAAGGACACCGGCATCAATGTCTACACCCATGGCGAGATGCTGCCAGCGTTGGCTTACCCCTTCTTCAAGCAGTACCCGCACCTGGTGGGCAACTACGGCTCCGCCTGGCAGAACCAGCAAAAAGAGTTCGCCAACTTCCCGGGCGCCGTGGTGATGACCTCCAACTGCATCATTGACCCGAATGTGGGCAACTATGCGGATCGCATCTTCACCCGCTCCATCGTCGGCTGGCCGGGGGTGACCCATCTGGAAGGGGAGGATTTCTCCGCCGTTATCGCGAAGGCGCAGGCGCTGGATGGCTTCAAGCATGAAGAGCTTGAGCACTTCATCACCATCGGTTTTGCCCGCAACGCCCTGATGCAGGCGGCCCCGGCCGTCATCGACAAGGTCAAGGCAGGGGAAATCAGCCACTTCTTCCTGGTGGGCGGTTGCGATGGCGATCGCGCCGAGCGCGCCTACTACACCGAGTTTGCCAAGGCGGTGCCGCAAGACAGCCTGTTGCTCACCCTGGGCTGCGGCAAGTACAAGTTCAACAAGCTCGACTTCGGCGACATCGGCGGCATTCCGCGTCTGCTGGACGTGGGTCAGTGCAACGATGCCTACTCCGCCATCCAGCTCGCCCTGGCGCTGGCCGATGCCTTCGAGTGTGGCGTCAACGATCTGCCGCTGACCCTGGTACTCTCCTGGTTCGAGCAGAAAGCCATCGTCATCCTGCTCACTCTGCTGGCACTCGGCGTGAAGGACATCCGCACCGGCCCGACAGCTCCGGCCTTCCTCACCCCGGCCCTGCTCAAGGTGCTGGAGGAGCAGTTCGGTCTCAAGGGCACCACCAGTGCCGAAGCGGATCTGGCCGAGATCCTGGCGGCCTGACAACCCGTCATGTTGTAAGCGTTTGGCGAGCCGCCCGGCTCGCCTTTTTTGCTCATGCCTTTTACCAATAGCACCGAGGAGCCTTGCGATGACCTCCACCTCTCTCATCCTCACCTGTACCGCCCGCCACGCGGATACCCATGATGTGGTCAGCTGGCAGTTCGTGCCCCTCGAAGGCACTCTGCCCCCCGTGCTGGCCGGCCAGTGCGTGACCCTGCACACCCTCATCGACGGCCAGCCCCACTGCCGTGCCTACACCCTATCATCCAGCCCGCAGGATCCTATCTGGCAAGTCACCATCAAGGACGTTGGACTGGTCTCCCACCATCTGCACCAGACGCTGCAAGTGGGGGACGAGATCCGGGTCGACGGCCCGTTCGGCGATTTCAACCTGAGCGCGCTGCCTTGCGAGCGGCCGCTGCTTTTGAGCGCCGGCTCTGGCATCACCCCCATGTGGGCCATGTTGCGGGATGAACTCGCAAAACGGGCGGACGCCGATATCCGCTTTATTCACAGTGCCCGTTCACCGGAAGATGTCATCTTCGGTCGTGAACTGAACGCCCTGGCCGAGGCTCACGAAGGCCTGCGTCATGCGCTGGTGCTGGAACAGGCCCCGGCCGATCACCCCTGGGCAGGGCGCCTCACCCCCACCATGCTCAAAGAGCTGGCGCCGGACTTGCTCGGCCGCCACGTCTACCTGTGCGGGCCAACCCCCTATATGGAGGCGGTCAGCACCATGCTGGCGGAGCTCGGGCTGCCCGCCGAGCAACTGCATCAGGAGTCTTTCGGATTGCCGCCCGCCGAGCCTGCCCCCGCCACCAGCGACCACTTCTGGCTGACCCTGAAAAAGAGTGGCAAGAAGGTGAAGATACTGCCGGGTCAGACCCTGCTCGCCGCGCTGGAAGGGGCGGGTGAAACCATGATGGCCGCCTGCCGCGCCGGCGTGTGCGGGGCTTGTCGCTGCACCACCACGGGGGAGATAGAACGCCAGAGCATCATGACCCTGAGCCCCCAGGATCTCGAAAGCGGGGTCGCCCTGGCCTGCTCCTGTACCGCCAGAGGGGATGTCAGCGTCGATTATTGATGGAGTCATTGGTACCTCATGCTTTTCCCGCTGAGGCTGGGCGGGTAAACTCCCCCCAGTTTCATCAGAACACGGGATAGACAATGACAATTCTGGTCACAGGGGGCGCCGGCTATATCGGCTCCCACACCCTAGTCGAGCTGCTTAGCGCTGGGCAGCAGGTCGTGGTGCTCGACAACCTCTCCAACTCTTCCCCCGAGTCCCTCAAGCGGGTCGAACGGATCACCGGCAAGACGGTCACTTTCGTCGAGGGGGATATCCTCGACCGAACCTGCCTGCAGCGCCTGTTCGCCGACTACGAGATCGAGTCAGTGATCCACTTCGCCGGCCTCAAGGCGGTGGGGGAATCGAGCCAGATCCCCCTCATCTACTATCAAAACAACGTGACCGGCACCCTGGTGCTGTGCGAGGAGATGGCCAGGGCGGGAGTATTCCGCCTGGTGTTCAGCTCGTCGGCTACCGTCTATGGCGACCCGGCGTCTGTGCCGCTGCGGGAAGATTTCCCCACCAGCGCCACCAACCCCTATGGCCGCTCCAAGCTGATGGTGGAGGAGATACTGCGCGATCTCGCCAAGTCCGATCCCCGCTGGGCCATCGTGCTGCTGCGCTACTTCAACCCGGTCGGCGCTCACGAGAGCGGCCTCATCGGTGAAGATCCCAACGGCATCCCCAACAACCTGCTGCCCTATATCAGCCAGGTGGGTGTCGGCAAGCTCAAGGAGCTGGGGGTGTTTGGCAACGACTATCCCACCCCGGATGGCACAGGGGTGCGCGACTACATCCATGTGGTGGATCTTGCCATCGGCCACCTCAAGGCACTGGCACGCATCGCCAGCGACACCGGCGTCTTCACCTATAACCTGGGCACCGGCCAGGGGTATTCGGTGCTGGAGATGGTCAAGGCGTTCGAGGCAGCCAGCGGCCGCACTATTCCCTACCAGATCAAACCGCGCCGCCCGGGCGACATCGCCGAATGCTGGGCCGAGCCGCACAAGGCGCGCGAGGAGCTGGGCTGGCAGGCCGAGCGGGGGCTGGAGCAGATGATGATCGATACCTGGCGCTGGCAAAGCAACAACCCGAACGGCTACCAGGCCTGATGGCATTCAAGCCCGGATAAAAAAACGCCCCGACATCTGTGTCGGGGCATTTTTTTGCCTGGTGCCATCAGCAGGCTTGGCTGCGCAGCAGCGGCAGGCGCGCCATATAAGGAACCATTCGCGCAATCAGGCGATCCGAAAGCGGCGTCAGCAGCAGCCAGGGCAGACAGAGGGTAGCCAGCCCCAGAGCGCCGACATAGACATCGGTAAACCAGTGGGCCCCGGAGAAGATCCGTGGCGCAGAGAAGAGCGGCACCATCAACACGGCGCAGACCCCCGCCCAGCGGGGCAGGTAGCGCAAGGCAAAGCCAGCGAAGATCATCAGGAAGAGGGCGTGATCCCCCGGGAAGCTGTCACCGGAAGAGTCCTTGGTTGGAATGGCACTGATGTGGGTGACGCGCAGCGCATCGCTGACCGTCAGGGTCGGACTGGGGCGCGCTACCGGCAACTGGTGGCCGATCTGGTTGACGACCAGCGCGGTGAGCAGCATCAGGATCCCCATCGCCACCAGCTGGCGACGCCCTTCCAGATCGCGAGAGACAAAACAACGCGTCAGGATCAGTCCCATGCAGGCCAGCACCACCAGATCGAACAGCCGGTTGTTGATGATCGCCACCAGATCGGCCCAGCGTGCCGATTCCCCCAGCCAGCCATTCACCCCATGGAAAATCGCGAGATCCCAGCCGTCCCAGGGACCGTGTGCGGGCAAGGTGGCCCAACTGATGGCCACCAGACCACCGACCAGATAACAAAGCAGGAACTTGCCCATGAAGAGTCTCCTTCGGAAAAGGGCGATATCCTAGATCTGTTATCGCCATCACAAAACCCGGGAATTGTAAGAAAGTACGTCATGAAAGCAAGTCTCAAATAAAGCCACATGACTTATTCCGGTCCGGCCACCCCTTGGGTCTGCCAAATTGCTGCCATCTTGCTAGAATGCGCACTCCCTTTAATGGAAAAGGAAGCGGTATGCACATTCACATCCTCGGGATCTGCGGCACCTTCATGGGTGGTCTGGCGGTGTTGGCAAAACAGCTGGGTTACCGGGTGACCGGCTCCGATGCCAACGTCTATCCCCCCATGAGCACCCAGCTCGAGCAGCAGGGCATCGAGCTGACCGAAGGTTATGATCCCTCCCAGCTCGATCCGGCACCGGATCTGGTGGTGATCGGCAACGCCATGAGCCGTGGCAACCCCTGCGTGGAGTATGTGCTGGATCGCAATCTGCCCTATATCTCCGGCCCCCAGTGGCTGCTGGAGCATGTGCTGAAAGATCGCTGGGTACTGGCGGTAGCGGGTACCCATGGCAAGACCACCACCGCCAGCATGCTGGCCTGGGTATTGGAGTACGCCAAGCTCGAACCCGGTTTTCTCATCGGCGGCGTACCGGGCAACTTCCCGGTGTCGGCCCGCCTGGGTTCTGCGCCCTTCTTCGTTATCGAAGCGGACGAGTACGACTGCGCCTTCTTCGACAAACGCTCCAAGTTCGTTCACTACCATCCACGCACCCTGGTGATGAACAACCTGGAGTTCGATCATGCGGACATCTTCCCGGATCTCGCCGCCATCCAGCGCCAGTTCCACCACCTGATGCGTACCGTGCCTAGCAACGGCCGGGTACTGTTCCCGCAGGCAGATGACAACCTCACCGCCGTGCGCAAGATGGGCTGCTGGAGCGAAGTGGAGCTGATGGGTCAGGACGATGCCAAGTGGAAGGCGGTCAAGCTGGCCGACGACGGCTCCGCCTTCGAGGTGTGGCTGGATGGCGAGAAGCAGGGCGAGGTGCACTGGGAATGCATCGGCGAGCACAACGTCAACAACGGCCTGATGGCCATCGCCGCCGCCCGCCATGCCGGTGTCATGGTGGAGCACGGCATCGCGGCCCTGTGCCAGTTCAAATCCCCCAAGCGGCGGATGGAGCTCAAGGGTGAAGTGGCGGGCATCAGCGTCTACGACGACTTCGCCCATCACCCCACCGCTATCGAGACCACCCTCGGCGGCCTTCGCGCCAGGGTTGATCACATCGGAGGCCAGGCCCGCATCCTGGCCGTGCTGGAGCCGCGCTCCAACACCATGAAGCTGGGAGTGCACAAGGAGGAGCTGGCTGGCTGCTTCGACGGTGCCGACGAGGTGTTCTTCTTCCAGCCTCCCAACATCGGCTGGGATCTGGGTGAGGTGACCGCCCACATGACCCGCCCGGCCAAGGTATTCAACGATCTGGAGACCCTGGTCAATCGGCTGGTGGCCGAGTGCCGCGACGGCGACCATATTCTGATCATGAGCAACGGCGGCTTCGGCGGCATCCATGACAAGCTGCTTGCCCGCCTCAAGGACTACCACGGTCAACTATGAACAAAGCGATCACCCTGGCGCTGACCGGCGCCTCCGGTGCCCCCTACGCCCTGCGCCTGCTCCAGAGTCTGGTGCAGGCGGACTATCGGGTCTACCTGCTCGCCTCCTCGGCAGCCCGGGTGGTGCTCAAGACCGAGCAGCAACAGGATTGGCCAGGCTCGCCCAGAGAGCTCTCCGCCTACCTCTGCCGCCAGTATGGTGCCAAGGAGGGGCAGATCGTCGCCTACGGCAAGGAGGAGTGGTTCTCGCCGGTGGCCTCCGGCTCGGCGGCGCCCAAGCAGATGGTGGTTTGCCCCTGCTCCATGGGCACAGTCTCCGCCATTGCCAACGGCGCCTCCGACAACCTGCTGGAGCGGGCGGCGGATGTGGTGATCAAGGAGCGCGGCCAGCTCATCCTGGTGCCTCGCGAGAGCCCCTTCTCCGCCATCCATCTAGAGAACATGCTCAAGCTCGCCCGTCTTGGCGTGACCATCATGCCGGCGGCGCCCGGCTTCTATCACGAGCCGAAAAGCATCGAGGATCTGGTGGACTTCATGGTGGCGCGGATCCTTGACCATCTGGGCATAGAGCACGAGCTGACCCGTCGCTGGGGTTATGGCCAAGCCTGATCCATCAGGAGAAAAGTACGGCATAAAAAAACGGCGCCACTCATCGAGTGGCGCCGTTTTTGTCAAAACCGTATCAGCTGGCCTGGATAGGGGCAGTCACGTACTTGAACAGGAAGTCCGTCACCTCTTCACGGGCGGGGCGCTGGGGCTGGTTGATCATCTGCATCATCACGTAGCCACAACCACTCAGGGAGCGGGCCAGATCCTGCGCCGACAGCACGCTGGTGATCTCCCCTGCATCCATGGCGGACTGCAGCTCGCTGGCGATCAGGTCGAGACACTGATCGAGCAGACGGGTATAGCGGGGCCATACCTCTTCCCGTACCGATGAACTCCACTCCAGCCAGATGCTGGCGTAATCCGGCTTATCAAAGGCGGCATCGACACACAGGGTCACATGGCGTTTGATCTTGTCCAGGATTGCGTCATTGCCCGAGTATGCCTGTGACAGCATCTGGGTCATGAAGCGTTCGATCTCGGCCAGCACCTCATCAACCAACTCCTCGCGGGTGTTGAAATAGTTGAATACGGTAGCAACCGATACCTTGGCTTCTTCGGCAATTTCGGCGTGGCCAGCACGACCGATGCCTCGGCGGGAGAATACTTCAATGGCACATTCCATCAATTGAGTTCGACGGGCTTCCGGCGACAGCCGGGTACGACGTCTTATTTCTGCGCGTGGTTCCATAGTTTTTATCATCTAATAGTTATTGATTATGGTGTTTATAGTATTTTAACTGATCATGCCTGAGTGCCTGCTAACTCTATCAATTAAAATAAGCTGATAAAAGCACCATCTATCGCTAGCGCCTCCCGAAACGAGTGGTAGAATCATCGGTTTTGACGTTAATGAACGGCCAAATTCCCCTTGGCCATATTGGAGTAAGTGATGAAACACACTGTCGAGGTGATGATCTCCGAGGCCGAAGTCGCCGCCCGGATCGCCAAATTGGGTGAAGAGATCACCGCCCGTTATCAGGGCTCTGATGAAGTGGTGATGATCGGCCTGCTGCGCGGCTCCTGCGTATTCCTGGCAGACCTCAGCCGTCAGTGCCAACTGCCCATCACCCTGGATTTTATGACCGCCTCCAGCTATGGCTCCGGTATGCACAGCACCCGTGACGTGCGCATCCTCAAAGATCTGGATGACGACATCAAGGGCAAGGATGTGGTGATTGTGGAAGACATCATCGACACCGGTTACACCCTCAACAAGGTGCGGGAGATCCTCTCCCTGCGCGAGCCAAAATCCCTGGCCATCTGCACCCTGCTGGACAAGCCGTCCCGCCGCGAAGTGCAGGTACCGGTTGACTGGATTGGCTTCGCCATCCCGGATGAATTCGTGGTGGGCTGTGGCATCGACTACGCCCAGAAGTACCGCAATCTGCCTTTCATCGGCAAAGTGGTACCCCAGGAGTAAGCCAGGCTCAGTCATATCTGGATGAAGTGGCCCCGCGCCGCTTCATCATCTGCACAGGCGGCCTCGGCCGCCTTTTCTGTATCGAGATGGCATCTGTCATCACAGAGGTTGCAATGAACGCACTGGAAATAAGCGGCCTGAAAAAGACCTATCAGGGGGGCGTCGAAGCCCTGAAAGGCATTGATCTCACTGTCCAGCAGGGAGATTTCTTTGCCCTGCTCGGGCCCAACGGCGCGGGTAAGTCCACCACCATAGGGGTCATCAGCTCGCTGGTGAACAAGACCCAGGGCAAGGTGAAGGTGTTCGGCTACGACATCGACACCGAACTGGAGCAGGCCAAGGCCCAGCTCGGCCTGGTTCCCCAGGAGTTCAACTTCAGCCAGTTCGAGAAGGTGATCCAGATTGTCACCCATCAGGCCGGCTTCTATGGCGTGCCCAAAGCCGAGGCCAAGATCCGCGCCGAGAAGTATCTGCGCCAGCTCGATCTGTGGGACAAGCGCGACATGCCGGCCCGTACCCTCTCCGGTGGCATGAAGCGCCGGCTGATGATCGCTCGCGCCCTGATGCACGAGCCCAAGCTGCTGATCCTGGACGAACCGACCGCCGGGGTGGATATCGAGATCCGCCGCTCCATGTGGACCTTCCTCAAGGAGCTCAACGCGCAGGGCGTCACCATCATACTCACCACCCACTACCTGGAAGAGGCGGAGATGCTGTGCCGCAACATCGGCATCATCGACAAGGGTCGCCTCATCGAGCACACCAGCATGAAGAAGCTGCTGGCCAAACTGGGCCGCGAGACCTTCATGCTGGATCTGGCGCCGGGCTCCGCCGTGCCGAACCTGCCCGAGTTCAATGGCCGGATGCAGGACGAGCGCACCCTGGAAGTGGATCTGGACAAGAGCCAGTCTCTCAACAGCCTGTTCGAGCAGCTGTCGAGCCAGCAAGTGCAGGTGCTGAGCATGCGCAACAAGGCCAACCGGCTGGAAGAGCTGTTCGTCAGCCTGGTCGAAGAGGGGAGAAAAGCATGAATCTGACCACCTATTACATCGCCTTCAAGAGCATTCTGGCCAAGGAGATCAGCCGCTTCACCCGGATCTGGATCCAGACCCTGGTGCCGCCCGCCATCACCATGAGCCTCTACTTCGTCATCTTCGGCAACCTCATCGGTTCACGCATCGGTGACATGGGGGGCTTTAGCTACATGGAGTTCATCGTGCCCGGCCTCATCATGATGTCGGTCATCACCAACTCCTACTCCAACGTCGCCTCCTCCTTCTTCAGCGCCAAGTTCCAGCGCAACGTGGAGGAGCTGCTGGTGGCCCCTGTGCCCAACTACGTCATCATCGCCGGCTATGTAGGCGGTGGCGTGGCGCGCGGCCTCTGTGTCGGCCTCATCGTCACCCTGGTGTCGCTGTTCTTCGTGCCGCTGCAGATCCATCACCTGTTCAGCGTCTGCATCACGGTACTGCTGACCTCGATCCTGTTTTCCCTCGGCGGGCTCATCAACGCCGTGTTTGCCAAGACTTTCGACGACATCAGCATCATCCCCACCTTCGTGCTGACGCCGCTCACCTATCTGGGCGGAGTCTTCTACTCCATCACCCTGCTGCCGCCCTTCTGGCAGGGCGTCTCCCAGGTGAACCCCATCATCTACATGGTGAACGCGTTCCGTTACGGCTTCCTCGGTATCTCCGACGTGCCCCTCGGCACCGCCTATCTCATCATCATCGGCTTTATCGTGGCGCTCTACGGTCTGGCCTGGTGGCTCATCTCCCGCGGTACCGGGCTGCGCCACTGAGTGGCAGGTTCGCACCGTTCAAGGGGCGCCCGTATGGGCGCCCTTTTTATTGCGCTCACTCAGGGTAATTGCGGCACCGTCCGGCAAAAACGGAAATTGATCGCCCGGATATCGTCAAACTCATTGCGGCTCAATCGGGAATTGTTACAATTCCAGCCTCTCTATAAAGAGGTACCCTATGCCTGCCTATGTGCGCATGCTGGCCAACCTGGCCCTGGGGGGATTCTTCATCGCCTCGGCGGGTTTCAAGCTTGCGTCCCCTGCCTTGTTCGTCGAACAGATCGCGGCCTTCGGGTTGATCTGGTCGCCGCTCATTCTGCCCGCCGCCTGGGGCCTGATCGCCCTGGAGCTGTGCGCCGGGCTCGCGGTGGTAGCCAATCGCCGCTGGGGACTCTGGCTGGTGATCGCCCTGCTTGCCCTGTTTATCCCCGTGCTGGGTTACGGCATCGCCATCGGGCTCGATATCTCTTGCGGCTGTCTTGGCAAGGCGGATCTCAGTTCGCTGCCGGAAGCCATCCTGCGGGATCTGCTGCTGCTGACGCTTGCGGGCGCCCTGTTGCGTACCTCCCGCCCCGTTTTTCCTGCTATCAAGGAGTAGTCACATGATGACATTGCGATCCCGTACCCTGCTGGCTTCCGTCATTGCCGCCAGCTTCGCCCTCGCCGGCTGCGGCGACAACCAGTTCGAGCAGGAGGTCAAGCTGGAGCAAACCGCGGTACAGCTCTCCCAGGAGGCCCAGCAAGGAGGCTACCAGCTGCTGACCGTGGCCGAGCTGAAGACCCGGATGGATAAGGGTGAAGAGCTGGTGATCATCGATACCATGCCCTATGAAGACTCCTTCAAGAAGGAGCACATCCCGGGTGCCAAGAACTTCGTCTTCGTGAAGGAAGCCAAGTCCGGCGACGACTGGAGCGAAATCGTGGAAGGCAACGGCACTCCCGAACAGTTCCAGGCCCTGCTGGGTGAAGACAAATCCCGCCCCGTGGTGATCTACTGCGGCTTTGTCAAATGTGGCCGCAGCCACAACGCGGCAGCCTGGGCGGTGACCCAGGGCTATCAGCAAGTCTACCGGGTACCCGGCGGTATCTTCGCCTGGAAAGGGGCCGGCTACCCCGTCTCCGCCGAATAAGCTCCTCGCCCCCGAATGAAAGAAGCCCGCTGTTGCGGGCTTCTTTATATATCCGGTTTGCTCAAGTCAGGGGATCAGGATTTGACGGTGACGACGCGGTTGTCGATGAGGCGGGCCTTGCCGAGATAGGCCGCCATCAGGATCACCAGCTGGCGGCTCTGATCGGTGGCGGACTCCAGAGTGTCGGCATCGACGATATCGATGGCATCGGTGCGAAAACCGGCGTTGTCGAGTCGCTGGCTGGCCTGGGCCACCAGGGAGGGCAGATAGCTATCTCCCGCCTCGATCTGCTCGGCAATCCAGTTCATGGTGCGCGCCAGCTCGGGGGCGATGGCGCGCTCGGCGGCGGTCAGATAACCGTTGCGCGAAGAGAGCGCCAGCCCGTCTTCGGCCCGCACCGTGGGCACGCCGACAATCTCGATGGGCATCGCCATGTCGGCCACCATCTTGCGAATGAGCGCCAGCTGCTGGTAATCCTTCTGGCCGAAGCAGGCCACGTCCGGCTGTACCAGGTTGAACAGCTTGGTGACCACAGTGCTGACGCCGCGGAAGTGGCCCGGGCGCAGCGCCCCTTCCAGCAGGCTGGAGAGACCCGGCACCTCGACGAAGGTCTGGCTCGCCAGCCCCTGCGGGTACATGATCTCCGGGGTCGGCGTGAATACCATGTCGACACCGGCGGCCTCCAGGGCGGCGCAGTCCTGCTCCAGGGTGCGCGGGTAGTTGGCAAGATCCTCGGCCTTGTCGAACTGCATCGGGTTGACGAAGATGCTGACCACCACCTTCTCGGCGTGGCCGTGCGCCTCCTTCACCAGGGTCAGATGGCCCTGGTGCAGGTTGCCCATGGTGGGCACGAATGCAATGGCACGCCCTTCACGACGCCATTGGCTAATCTGTTCACGCAAAACGACGGGATTGTTTACGACCAACATCAGCAGTTCACCTTCCAAATCAAAAGAGAGACGGGTTACATCAGCCAAAGAGAGATGGCGAAGCGGGGGCACAGGCCCCCGCTCATGGCAATACGACATCCGGTCAGTTGAAGCAGTGCTCCGGACCGGGAAAGCTCCCCTCGCTCACCTGCTGCACATAGAGGCGGACGGCGGCACGCACATCCCCGGTTTCGGCCAGGAAGTTCTTGGTGAACTTGGGCACATAGCCGGAGGTGATGCCAAAGGCGTCGTGCATCACCAGGATCTGGCCGTCGGTAGCCGGACCTGCACCGATGCCGATCACCGGGATGCGCAGCGCCTTGGTGATGCGCTCGGCAAGCGCAGTGGGCACACACTCGAGCACCAGCAGCTGGATGCCGGCCGCCTGCAACTCGAGGGCCTGACGGTAGATCTCCTGGGCCTGGAACTCGTCACGCCCCTGTACCTTGAAGCCACCAAATACATGGACGGATTGCGGGGTAAGGCCCAGGTGGCCGCACACCGGCACCCCGTTACGGGTCAGGTGGCGAATGGTGTCACACAACCAGTCACCCCCTTCCATCTTCACCATGCGGGCACCGGCTGCCATCAGACGGGCGGCGTTCTGGTAGGTCTGCTCCGGGGTGGCATAGCTCATGAACGGCATGTCGGCCACCACCAGTGCCTGGCTGGCACCACGGGCGACACAGCGGGTGTGATAGACCATCTCGTCCATGTTGACCGCCAGGGTATCCTGCCCCCCTTGCAGCACCATGCCCAGTGAATCACCGATGAGCAGGACATGTGCCCCCTCATCATCAAACAGCTTGGCGAAGGTGGCATCATAGGCGGTAATGGCGGTGAACTTCTGACCATCCTGCTTCATCTTCAGCAGGCTGGCGGTGGTGATCTTGCTCATAAAGGCTCCTGTTCGTCTGCGCCGGAGGCAATGATGGCGAGACCATTGCGCGGGCAGCGGGCAACCAGTTGGGCGAGCGGGGTGCCGCAGGGCAGCACCAGAGCGGGCGCGATCTCGGCCAGGGGCAAGAGCACGAACTCTCGCTCCTGCATGCCGTAATGGGGAACGATGAGGCGCTCGTGATTGATCACCCGATCGCCGTAGAGCAGCAGATCGAGATCCAGGGTTCTTGGCCCCCAGCGCTCATCTTTGCGCACACGTCCTTGTTCCAGCTCGATTTTTTGTAGTTGGTCCAGCAGTGCCAGCGGCGCCAGCCGGGTAGTGAGCCGGGCCACGGCATTGACATAGTCCGGCTGATCAGCCGGCCCCATGGGGCGGCTGCTGTAAAACGACGAGGCCTGCTGCAACTCAGTCTCCGGCAATGCCGCCATAGCCGAGATGGCGCGGCGAGCCTGGCCGAGCGGGTCAGCCAGGTTGGAGCCGATGGCGATGAAGACCTCGCTCATCATGGCCGTGGTCACTCGGCGGCGGCTTTCGGCTTGCGACGGCGGGGACGACGGCGGTTGCGGCTGTTGCTGCTGCGTTTCTCACCATCACCGCCACGGGCTGCACCGCTCTGACCGCGCTCACCGCTTGCCGGGCGGCGGGTCGCTTCCCGCTGCAATTGCGGGCGCACGTCCGGATTGGAGGCCACATAGCGCTCCCACCAGCTGGAGAGCTCGCCGAGGCCGCGCTCGACCCGGTTGCGCAGCAACAGGAAGTCAAACGCCGCACGGAACTTGGGGTGCTCCATGGTGCGCTCGGGGTGACGGCCCTGACGGCGGGTCAGCCTCTGCTGCAGCGCCCAGATGTCGCGCACGTCCGTGGTGAAACGACGGGGCACGGCGATGATCCGCACCTGGGTGTCCAGCACCTCGTTGACCGCCAGCATGAAGGCGTCATACCAGGGCAGGCCGCTCTCGTTCTCCAGCACCCGACCACGGGCCTCGACACAGCCCCACAGCAGGGTGGCATACAGGAAGGCGGGTGTAACCCGCTTCTCTTCACGCACACGGGTATCGGTATCGATCAGCGCCTGCTCGATGAACTGCTCGTAAGGGGAGTTGCCGTGCGGGGTAAAGAGCGCGGCCACCTGAGGGAACAGTTGCTGGAACAGGCCGTACTCGCGCAGCAGCTTGTAGGTCGCCAACGCATCGCCGGCCAGGAACAGCTTGAGGGTCTCCTCGAACAGACGCGCGGCCGGAATATCCTGCAGCAGCGGCGCCAGCTCCCTGATGGGGGCAGCGGTGCGCGGGCTGATGGTCATGTCCAGCTTGGCGGCAAAGCGCACGGCGCGCAGCATCCGCACCGGATCTTCGCGGTAGCGGGTCTCGGGATCGCCGATCAGTTCCAGCTTGCGCTCCGCCAGATCTTCCAGCCCACCCTCGAAATCGTGCAAGGTGAAATCCTTGACGCTGTAGTAGAGAGCGTTGACGGTGAAGTCGCGGCGCTCGGCATCCTCTTCGATGGTGCCGTAGACGTTGTCGCGCAGCAGCATGCCTTCATCAGATTGGGCCGACACATGTTTGCTGGTATTGACCTGATGGTGGTGACCCCGGAAGGTGGCCACTTCGATCACGTCACGACCAAAGACGATGTGGGCCAGGCGGAAGCGACGGCCAATCAGGCGGCAGTTGCTGAACAGTGCCTTGATCTGCTCCGGCGTCGCATTGGTGGCGATGTCGAAATCCTTTGGCGTCTTCCCGAGCAGCAGATCCCGGACTCCGCCGCCGACCAGGTAGGCGTCATAGCCTCCCTTGTTCAGGCGATAGAGCACCTTGAGTGCATTTTCGCTGATCTCTTTGCGCGAAATCGGGTGCTGATCACGGCTCAAGGTACGACGTTGACCGGCGACACGGGCCGGAATGGGGGACTCCACCGACTGCTCGCCGTCTTCCTTGCCGAGCACCTTGCGGCAAAAGTTTGCGATCTGGGAAAAAATGGTACACCTCTTCATGACTTCTAAATTGACGGGAGGCCAAAAAATAGCGGCCTATCATAGCTCAGCACTTATCAAATGAAAAACCGAATGGCCCGCTCAGCCAGCCTCCAGCGGGATCTTCTGGCAGGAGGGGACGCGTGCGAGCCGCCAGTTGGCCACGGCCCAGCGGATCATCTCCGCCACCGGACTCGCCATCAGCTCGGGCGGCGGGCACTGGCCGAGAAAGTGCAGGGCCCGCCACAGGGCCGGACGCACCTCATCTTGAGCCAGTGCCGGGGCATGGTTCTGCTTGGAGAGCTTGTTGCCATCCGCCAGCACCGCCAGCGGCAGATGCACCCAGTCGGGCACGGTGGCCCCCAGGGTCTGGTAGAGGGCAATCTGGCGCACCGTGGGCTCCAGCAGATCGGCGCCGCGCACTATCTCGGTGATGCCGCAGTCCATGTCATCCACCACCACCGCCAGGTTGTAGGCATAAAGCCCATCCCGGCGCCGGACGATGAAATCCTCCTCCGCCAGAGCTGCAGGCACCTCTATGTGTCCCTGCAACCCATCCTCGAAGCGATAGACGGGGTGACGCTGGCGCAGGCGGGCAGCGACGCCCTGCGCGCCCCCTGTCACCGAGAGGCCCAGCTCGCGGCAGTGGCCGTTGTAAAAACCGCCGCTGGCCATGATCTCGCGCCGGGTACAGCGGCACCAGTAGAGATCGCCGGCCCGATAGAGCTGGTCGATGATCTCGTCATAGCGGGCATGGCGCCGGCTCTGGTACATCACTTCCCCATCCCACTCGAGGCCATACGCTTCAAGGGTCTGAAGGATAAGGTCGGCAGCCCCCGCCATCTCTCTCGGCGGATCTATGTCTTCGATGCGCACCAGCCAGCGCCCGCCCCGGGCCCTGGCCTGCAAAAAGCTGCCGAGGGCCGCAATCAGGGAGCCAAAATGGAGCGGCCCCGACGGAGAGGGGGCGAAGCGGCCGACATAGGGGCGCGTTTGGGATGACAAAGGGGTATTCACTGGCATGGCGATTCGGGTAAACAACTCATTGAGGCTGCATTCTGGATGGCGCCACCCAAAAGCTCAATAAAAAAGGGAGCCTGCAAGCTCCCTTTCATCGTTCAGACAGACACCATCAACCGGCCATCTGCTTTTCCTTGATCTCGGCCAGCGTCTTGCAGTCGACACAGAGGTCGGCGGTCGGACGGGCTTCCAGACGACGGATGCCGATCTCGATGCCGCAGTGCTCGCAGTAACCGAAATCATCGTCTTCAAGCAGCTGCAAGGTCTTCTCGATCTTCTTGATCAGCTTGCGTTCACGATCGCGAGTACGCAATTCGAGAGCGAACTCTTCCTCTTGCGCGGCACGATCCACGGGATCCGGGAAGTTGGCAGCCTCGTCCTTCATATGATCAACGGTGCGGTCAACTTCCTGCATCAGTTGGTTGCGCCAGGCACCCAGGATCTTGCGAAAATGCGCCTTCTGTTGGTCATTCATGTACTCCTCACCCGGTTTTTCCTGGTAAGGGGCGACACCCGCAATGGCCAGGGGGCCCAGAGATTTCCTGTTTTCGCCTGTTGGCATGCCCTGTCTCCTAATTCAGCACGCTACCCGTGCCATCCATAAATTGAGGGCGACATCTATAGCAGAAGGGTAACGGGTAAGCAAACGAGCCGTACCAATTATGTTACCCACTCCAATATTTATGAACTCCCCTCGGGTAGCAGGTGGCTGGCTTCAAACGGGATAAATCCTTGAGCCACCATGCCTTGCACCCCAACATGGGGCCGATAGCATAAAATTTCAACCCCTGCCGCAATTGACTGCTCAATTAGCAGACTATAGTGCGGATCTATATGGGTTGCAGGCCTCATTCTGGTTATTCCCGAGTGCAAAACCATAAAGAGCAGCACGGCCCTGTGCCCCGCCGCCTTCATGGCCATCAATTCACGCAAGTGCTTGGCGCCGCGGGCGGTCACCGCATCGGGGAAGAACCCCATGCCAGCCTCTTCCCGCTCGTCCAGCAGGGTCACCGACTTCACTTCAATGTAACAACTGGGCCTTTCATCATCTTCCAGCAACAGATCGATGCGGCTGTTCTCCTCGCCATATTTCACCTCGGTGCGCAGGCGGGCATAGCCGGCCAGCGGCGCGATGGCGCCCTGTTCGATGAGCTCGCGGGCGATCTGGTTGGCACGGGCCGTGTTGACGCAGATGAAGTGTCCCGCCGGGCTCTCGGCAATTTCCCAGCTGTGGGGCAACTTGCGCTTGGGGTTGTCGGAAGTGGAGTACCAGACCCGGGTGCCCGGCTCGGCGCAGCCGGTCATGGCGCCGGTGTTGGCACAGTGGATGGTGATCTGCTCGCCGTTATCCAGCACCACATCGGTGAGGAAACGCTTGTAGCGGGCGACCAGCTGGCCCGATTGCAGAGGCGGTTCAAATATCATGGGGTCATCCTCTCTCTTCTTCTTTAACCCGGGCGCGCAGCGGCCAGCAAGCGAGCGGCTCGTAACGCACGCCATCCGGGGTGGAAACCGACTGGTAGAGGCAGAAGCGATCGGCCTGCAGCACGAAATCCGGTGCCGGCAGGGTGGACGGCGCCTCGCTCGCCTTGCGCGACAGGGTGACATGGGGCCGATAACCCTGCTCGCCATTGCCAAGGCGCAGCTTCTCGCCGTGACGGCGCAGTGCCCGGGCCAGCACGTTGAGATCGTTGGGCCACTCTTTAGGGCCGATCCAGGCCGCCCTGGCCCGGCCAAACCAACCGGTCTCGTTCAGGTGAATGGCAAGCGGCGGACAGTGCTGGCGATCCACGGCGGCGATGAGGCGACGGGTGGTCACCTCGTCCGCCTCCCCCAGAAACGCCAGAGTCAGGTGAAGGTTCTCCCCGGGAACCGGTTGGCCTGGCCAGGGCAGCCGGTCACGCCAGGCGATGAGTTCGGAAGCCAGTCCCTCGACGGGCAGGGCAAAGAAGAGTTTGGCCATTGCGCGGATAGATGCCTTTTTCTCGTTCATGGAGGGGCCATTCTATGGCAGCGGGGCGGCGCCTGTCTCGGCGTCCGGCCGAGCTATGTCCGCCCCGGCCACAGGCGCTCACGGTAGTGGACGGGGTTGTGGCAGAATAGGCGCCGTTTTGAAGGTGCCACAGAAGGTTTTCATCGCTTTGTCCCAGCTTCCCATCGAGTCGGTGCTGCCCGCACTGTTTGCCGCCATCGACCAGCATGCCTCCGTGATCCTGCAGGCGCCCCCGGGCGCGGGCAAATCGACCCTGCTGCCGCTGGAGCTGGTACGCCAGCACCGGCTGCCAGGTCGCATCATCATGCTGGAGCCCAGACGCCTTGCGGCGCGCAACATCGCCAGCTTTCTCGCCCGCCAGCTCGGCGAGAAGGTGGGTGAGCGCATCGGCCTGCGGGTGCGTGGCGAGAGCCGCACCAGTGCCGCCACCCGGCTCGAAATCGTGACCGAGGGGGTACTGACCCGGATGCTGCAGCAAGATCCCGAGCTCAGTGGCGTCTCCCTGGTCATCTTCGACGAGTTTCACGAGCGCAGCCTCCATGCCGATACCGCCCTGGCGTTTGCCATCGAGAGCCAGCAGGGGCTGCGGGATGATCTCAAACTGCTGGTGATGTCCGCCACCCTGGATGGCATGGCCCTTGAGGCCCTGCTGCCGGATGCCCCCGTCATTCGCTCCGAGGGGCGCGGCTTTCCCATCGACTACCACTACCGCCCCGCCAATCGCCAGCAGTGGCTGGAACCCCAGGTGGGCGCCGTGGTGCTGGAGGCGCTGGCGGCTCACGATGGTAGCCTGCTGGTGTTCCTGCCCGGACAGGGTGAAATCGAGCGACTGGCGCAATGGCTGGCAGAACGCCTGCCGGAAGCGGTGCTGCTCGCCCCCCTCTACGGTCGCCTCGACATGGCGGCGCAGCAGGCGGCCATCGCACCGGCACCGGCGGGTCGCCGCAAGCTGGTGCTCACCACCAATGTGGCTGAGACCTCCCTCACCATCGAGGGGATCTCGGTGGTCATCGACAGCGGGCTGGAGCGACGGGCCTCGTTCGATCTGAAAAGCGGCATCACCCGGCTGGAGACCCGGCCGATCGCCAGGGCCTCCGCCACCCAGCGGGCCGGCCGGGCCGGGCGTCTTGGCCCGGGCGTCTGCTACCGGCTCTGGAGCAGCGAGGTGCAGGAGCGGCTCGCCGAGCAGAGTCCGCCCGACATCCTCACCCAGGAGCTGACCGGTCTGTTGCTGGATGCCGCCCAGTGGGGCGCCAAGGTTGACGATCTGCCGCTGCTGGACAAGCCCCCGGCGGCCGCCGTGGCCAGCGCCCAACGGCTGCTGGTATCACTCGGCGCCATGAAGGCGGAAGGCGAGCAGCAACTCACCCCGGCCGGCCGCGCCATGGCCGCCTTCGGTACGCACCCGCGCCTCGCCCGCATGTTGCTGCGGGCCCGCGAGCTGGAGCGCGAGGGTCTGACAGGGATTGTCGCCGATGCCGCTTTCCTGGTGGCGCTGCTGGAAGAGGATCTGCGAGGATCGGAGCGCCTCTCCGTGCTGTTCCATCGCCGTCAGGGGGCCCTGCGACAAGGCGCTGCTCGCTGGTTCGAGCGGCTTGGCGCGAGGCCCTCACAGGCGCAAGGCCAGTGGTTGGGGCTGCTCTGCGCCCTCGCCTGGCCGGATCGCATCGGCAAGCTGCGCAGCGCCAGTCGTTATCAACTCAGTGGTGGGGTGAGCTGCGATCTGGTAGAAGGTCATCCATGCCAGGGGCAAGGGGCACTCATCGCCATCGAGATGGGGCAGAACGAGCGCGGCAGCCGCATTTTCATCGCCGAACCCGTCGAGCTGGAGGAGTTGGTGCGCCAGTTGCCGGAACTGGTGAGCGAGCGCCAGTGGTTTGACTGGGACGAGCGGGAAGAGCGGGTGCGGGCCGAACGCCAGCAGGTGATCGGCGAACTGGTGCTTAGCCAGCGGCCGCTCACCGAGCTCTCCGATGAGCAGAAGGGGCGCTGCCTGCTGCAGGGGATCCGGCGCAAGGGGCTGCACGTGCTGCCCTGGGACGAGGGGAGCGAAGGGCTGCTGGCTCGTCTGCGCTGCGCCCGCGACTGGCTGCAGGATGAAGCCTGGCCCGCCATGGACGAGGAGAGTCTGCTGGCGACCCTTGAGCAGTGGCTGCTGCCGGCGGTAAGCGGCATGACCCGGCTGGAGCAGCTCAAAAAGCTCAACCTGACCGAGATCCTGCGCCAGTCCCTGCCCTGGCCGCTGCCCAGACGGCTGGACGAGGCGCTGCCAAGCCACTTCAGGGCGCCGACCGGCAGCCGGGTGCGGATCCGCTATCAACCGGGTCAGGCCCCAGTGATCCCGGTGCGCATTCAGGAGATGTTCGGTCAAGCGGCCACCCCCTGCGTGGCCGATGGCCGGGTGCCCCTGGTGGTGGAGCTGCTCTCCCCCGCCCAGCGACCGCTGCAGATCACCGCCGATCTCGCCGCCTTCTGGGCCGGCTCCTACGAGCAGGTGAAAAAAGAGATGAAGGGACGCTACCCCCGCCACTACTGGCCGGACAATCCGCTGGAAGCGATGCCGACCAGGGTCACCAAGAAAAAGATGGGGCTGCAGGAGTAGCCCGCGAATGTCGGCCTGATGACAGGCCACGCGCCGGGGCAGTCAGTGTTACCCCGGCGAGCAGGATCAGTTCATGGCAGGGAGCATGCCCGCTTGGCCACAGAGGCCGGCGAGGCATGACCCCGCAATGGCGACATAACAAGTAAAAGAGGATTCATGGCAACCCAACGACGCAAACGCACGCCCAAGAAGGCGGCGGCTCCCAAGCGCACCATCTGGCGCAAGCTGTTCTGGCTTGGCTTCAAGCTCTCCCTGGTGGGGGCCGCCTTTATGGTGGTCTTCGGTATCTATCTCGATACCAAGGTGCGCGAGCGGTTTGACGGCGAGAAGTGGCAGCTGCCGGTAATGGTCTACAGCCGACCGCTGGAGCTCTACCCGGGGCAGCGCCTGTCGCGGGATCAGATGGTGCGCGAGCTCAACATGCTGAGCTACAAGCGGGTGCGTCAGCCCCATACCCCGGGCGAGTACACCATCAACGGCAATCGCATCGAGCTGGTGCGTCGCCCGTTCGAGTTTTATGACGGCGCCGACGGCGCCCGCGGCCTGCGCCTCTCCTTCAACGGCCCCCGTCTGGAGCAGATCCAGTCGCTGGAGAACCAGCGCCAGCTCGGCTACGCCCAGATGGACCCGGTGCTGCTCGATCGCCTCAACACCGAGGATCGGGAGGATCGCCTGCTGGTACGCCTCTCCGAGGTGCCTGACAGTCTGCTGGTGACCCTGCTCACCACGGAAGATCGAGAGTTCTACCAGCATGGCGGCGTCTCGCCGGTGGCCATCATGCGCGCCATGTTTGCCAACCTGGTCGCGGGTCGCACCGTGCAGGGGGGCAGTACCCTGACCCAGCAGCTGGCCAAGAACTTCTTCCTGACCCGCGAGCGCAGCCTGTGGCGCAAGCTGCAGGAAGCCTACATGGCAGTGCTGATCGACTATCGCTACAGCAAGGACGAGATCCTGGAGTCCTACCTCAACGAGGTCTATCTGGGGCAGAACTTCTCGCAAGGGGTCTACGGCTTCGGGCTCGCCTCCTACTTCTACTTCGGCATTCCGGTCAACGAGCTGGATATCGATCAGGTCGCCCTGCTGGTGGGCCTGGTGAAGGGCCCCTCCTATTACGATCCCTGGCGTTTCCCGGAGCGGGCCAAGGCGCGCCGCGACCTGGTGCTGAAGCTGCTGATGGATCACGGCAGCCTGACCCAGGCCGAGTATGAACTGGCCAGCAAGCAGCCCCTTGGTATCATCGCCCGGGGCCAGATGAGCTATGGCCGCACCCCGGCCTTCATGGGCCTGCTCAAGCGGGAGATCCAGAGCCGCTTCGGCTCAGATCTGCTCAAGCAGTCCGGCCTCAAGATCTTCACCAGTCTGGATCCCATCGCCCAGCACGCCGCCGAGCGGGCGGTCGAATCGGGCCTGGCCCAGATCGAGAAACAGCGGGGCAAGAAGAAGCTGGAGGCGGCCATGGTGGTCTCCGACTGGCATAAAGGCGAGGTAGTCGCACTGGTGGGTGGCCGGGATCCCCGCTACGCCGGCTTCAACCGGGCGCTGGATGCCCGCCGTCAGATAGGCTCTCTGGTCAAGCCGGCGGTCTACCTGACCGGTCTCTCCAACGGACTGACCCTGGCGACCCCGCTCAAGGATCAGCCGATCCGCATTCGCGGCCAGGATGGCCAGCTGTGGACACCGCAGAACTACGATCGCAAGTTCCGCCAAAGCGTGCCGCTGATGGATGCGCTGGCCAGCTCCCTCAACGTGCCGACCGTCAATCTCGGTCTGCAGGTGGGACTGGAGAAAGTGGTGGATACCCTGCACAAGATGGGAGTCGAGCAGGAGATCCAGCCCTATCCGTCCCTGGTGCTGGGGGCAGTCGCCCTGTCACCGCTGGAGGTGAACCAGATGTACCTGCCCATCGCCAACCGCGGGCTGACCCAGCCGCTGTCGGCCATCCGCGCCGTGGTGAAGGGGGATGGCACCCTGATTTATCGCCATGACGAGGGGGCCAAGCAGGTGACGGATCCCCAGGCAAGCTGGCTGACCCTGTTTGCCATGACCAAGACGGTGAGCCAGGGTACGGCACGGGCCCTCAGCGCCCGGTTCCCCGGTGCCACCATGGCGGGCAAGACAGGTACCACCAACGAGCTGCGCGACTCCTGGTTTGCCGGGCTGGACAACAACGAGCTGGTGAGCGTCTGGGTCGGTCGCGACGACAACACTCCGGCGGGACTGACCGGCTCCAGCGGTGCCCTGCAGCTGTTCAGTGGCTATATGAGCCAGCGCGGCGTCAACAGCCTGGGGCTGAAGACGCCGGAAGGGGTAAGCTGGGCCAACTTCTCCCGCGCCAACGGCGCCCATGTTGCCAGTAACTGCCCGGGCAGCCTGCAGGTGCCGGCCAAGACCGCCACTCTGGGCACCCCGATCAGCTGTGCCAGCAGCCCCTCACCGCGCAGCACGCTGGACGAGTGGTTCGGTGGTTTCTTCAACTAACAGGACGAGACGGGCAGCCCAGGCTGCCCGTTGACTATTTATTACTGCAGACAGGGAGTCATCATGACCTTGCCACTGTTTGAGGCCATCCACCATGTGGCCATCATCGCCAGCGATTACGAGCGTTCGCGCCACTTCTATCACCAGGTGCTGGGGTTGCCCATCATCTGCGAAACCCTGCGCGAAGCCCGCCAATCCTGGAAGCTGGATCTGGCCCTGCCGGATGGCAGCCAGCTGGAGCTGTTCAGTTTCCCTAATCCCCCCGCTCGCCCTTCTCAACCTGAAGCGTGCGGCCTGCGCCATCTCGCTTTTCGGGTCGGCGATATCGATCGGGTCATTGCCCATCTGCAGCGCCACGGCATCGAGGTGGAGGCAGTGCGGGTAGACGAGCTGACCGGCAAGCACTTTACCTTCTTCGCCGATCCCGATGGGTTGCCACTGGAGCTTTACGAGTCAGGTCGCTGAATGCCAGAGGTGGTCGCAACCTCTGCAAACCCACGGCAGGCGAGGGAAAACTCGCCACTTTGTTGTATCAAGGGGGTATCAAAGCCGCATGGCGAACGAGTCCATCAATGGCATGCGGCCAATGACCGTTGAAAGATGGTCATTTAACATCACATCGCTATAATATCCGCCTGCAAACCTGATACTAACAATCAAGGAATTATCATGAGCCTGAACCTGGTACCGGCTGGCAAGAGCCTGCCCGACGATATCTACGTCATCATCGAAATCCCGCAGAATGCCGACCCGATCAAATACGAAGTCGACAAGGACAGCGGCGCAATTTTCGTGGATCGCTTCATGTCTACCCCCATGTTCTATCCGTGCAACTACGGCTATGTGAACGCGACCCTCTCCCTGGATGGTGACCCCGTCGACGTACTGGTTCCGACCCCCTACCCGCTGCTGGCCGGCTCCGTCATCCGCTGCCGCCCAGTTGGTGTACTGAAGATGACCGACGAATCTGGCGAAGATGCCAAGATCGTTGCCGTGCCGCACTCCAAGCTGACCAAGCAGTACGACCACATCCAGGATGTGAACGATCTGCCGGAGCTGCTGCGCGCCCAGATCCAGCACTTCTTCGAGCGCTACAAAGAGCTGGAAGCAGGCAAGTGGGTCAAGGTAGAAGGCTGGGGCGACAAGGCCGAAGCCGAAGCCGAGATCAAAACCTCTGCCGAACGTTACGCTGCCAAGTAAGCGTACCGGTCGATAAAAAGGCGCCTTATGGCGCCTTTTTTATGGATGGTGACGATGGCTGGCCGGACATTTCTCCGCCAGGATTCCCCTGAATATATATTTCCCGCCCATCTTGCTGGTAGGGGCGATAGTAGTTTCCCCCGCAGCGATACCCTCCTCCCTGCTGACTCATCAGCTCACAATTGACCGGCAATACTTCCAGCCACTTGATGGCCTGCTGGAAGCGCAGCCACTCCTGCCACTCATGCTCGCGCGCCAGCTGATCCCGCAGGGCAAAGGCATCTATTTTCTCTCCACCCTTGCTGACGATCACCGGCCCGGCCAGCGCCGGCAGGCTCAGCAAGCCAAATAGCCATACCATCAAAAGCTTCATATCCCCTCCAGAGCGACTTAATTTCACAATTAAATTTAAAGGCGCATCAATCTGTTATCCCGATCACAAAACGAAACATCCTCAAACCGCCGCCGGCTCACCTAGTTGTTAATTATCGTTCCCGGCAGGAAGCATCACCATGAAGCCGCTACTCGGTCTGCTGTTAAGCCTGAGCCTCTGCACCTGCGCCATCGAGGCCAGCGAGATCAACCTGAGCTGGCAGTGGCAATCGAGCGATGGCCAGTTCAAACACTTCCAGCTGACCACGGACGATCGGGTGATGGCCGCCAGTCGCCACGATATGAACCTGCTCGACGCCTCCCTCACCAACCCGCTGGAGACCCTCTATGCCTATATAAGCCCACGCCTCTACAACAGCATCAACCTTATCAACCAGAACAGCCCGGAGACCGCCACCAAGTTTCGCAATCTGGAACAGGCCTTCACGGTCCACGACGACAGCGTGGAGTCGCTGCTGTTCTGGCAAGCCTACCAGCAGTATCAGGACGATGCGTTTTACCAGATGCGGGTGATCCCTTGCGTACATCCGGCCAACCGCAAGCTCCCTTGCGTGCGCCCCGATTACTCCCAGCTCTTTTATCACTACAAGAGCGATCTCAAGCCGCTGGCACGGCAGTTCGCCGCCAAGGATCTGGCCACCAGCATCAATCTGCTGCAGGAGTGGCTTAACGCCATCCCGACCCGCCCGGAACAGATGGATCACTTCTCACCGCCGCTGCAGGCCCTGCAGGAGAACAAGGCGGACAGCGACGAGAAGGCGCTGCTGATGGCGAGCCTCTTGGCCGAACTGGCACCGCAATACGTGCTCAGCATCATCTACCCGAATATCAGCATCGGCAGCGTCTCCCCCGCCTGGCTGGCCATCACCGCAGACAGCGGCGTGCCCGGCGATATTGTGGTGATCAACAATCAACGCCACGTCTTGCTGACCGGCTCCCCCCTGCTGGCCCAGCAGATGACCATGGCCAGGATCCCCCTCATCAGCGAGTCCCTCTACTGACCCTGACACCTCAGACCAGCCGCCAATTCATTGATTTTTATTGCTGCCATGCCATTCTTGCCGCCCTTGCCAGCCAGTCTCCTGACTGGCGGGGCGTCTGGCTATCCATGTCACGATCTGATTTAACACTTTTTAAACAGATCCGATCAGTTTAGGATGAAACTCGCCCATTCCCTCAACCAGCAACTCGTTATAACATAACAAATGGAGTGTCATCCGGATGAAACATCTCGTACTTACTCTGGCGCTGCTGCCCTGCCTGGCCTTTGCCCACAACATCAAGGAAGCGAGCCAGGTGCCGCTGGTCAATATCAGTGACAAGGGCGAGCTGGTACTCAATGGCAAGGAGATTGGCTACCAGCCGTGGCAGAGCAAGACGCTCAGCGGCAAGGTCTTCATGATCCAGCATATCGCTGGCCGCTCCAGCGCCAAGGAGCTCAACGCCCCCATGATCGAGGCGATCAAGGCTGCCAAGCTGCCTCACGACAAGTACCAGACCGTCACCATCATCAACAGCAATGATGCCATCTGGGGCACTTCGGGCTTTGTGAAGAGCAGTGCCGAAGACAGCAAGAAAGAGTTCCCCTGGTCCGCCATCGTGCTGGATGCCAAGGGCATGGCACGCAACGCATGGGATCTGGCGCCGGAAAGTTCAGCCATCATCCTGGTAAATAAAGATGGCAAGGTGCTGTTTGCCAAAGATGGCCAGCTCGATGCCAACAACATCTCAACCGTGATGGGGCTCATCCAGTCCCATCTCTGATATCAGAGAGAAGGGCGCTGATAGCGCCCTTCCCATAAGGGTCTATGGGTCGTTTCAAGCGAATAATCTGGGTCTTGCTGCTGGGCTGGTTGTGGTTGCAACCCGCCCTGGCCCAGCACCCCCTTGACGCCTCCCTGCCCGGACACGATCACCACTGCCTGATCTGCGCCCTCCATCTGGATGGCAATCAGGCTATCCCTCCTTCGATTCAACTCCTTCCCCCCACCGCCACCTGGTGGCAGCCTGTCGACATCATACCGACGGTACCCCCTCGCCAGGTCGCCCACGCCTATACCATCCGTGCTCCGCCCCGCACTGCTTTCCTGTTCCCATCCATCTGAATTATTTGTTTTTTAAAAGGATTCACAATGAAAGCAGTTACCCTGTTGCTGGCCGCAGCGGCCTTTGGTGCACACGCACATCACGACGAACACGACGGCCATGGCCACGGTGCCCACGAGCACGGTCACGGCCACCTCAATCTGGTGCTCGACGGCAACCAGCTGATGCTGGAATTTCAGGCCCCGGCCGCCGATCTGGTGGGCTTCGAGCACGCGGCAAAGAACGATGAAGAGAAGGCGCAATACGCCAGGGCGGTGGATCGCCTCAAACAGCCGGACACCCTGTTTCGCTTCGCACCGGCGGCGGGCTGCAAACTGACCCAGCAGGAGCTCAATGCTGCCAATAAAGCACACGACCATGACCATGACCATGACCATGACCATCAAGAGTCTGACGGCGGCCACGATGATCACCAGCACGATGAGGCTGGCCACGCCGATATAGGCGCCATGTATACCTATACCTGCGCGCTGCCGGACAAGCTCGTCGAGCTGGAGGCCACTCTGTTCAGCGTCTATCCAAGCCTGGAGAAGCTGAGCGTGCAGGGTATTTTGCCCACAGGCCAGACCGCTGCCGAGCTGACCCCCTCCGCCAACCAACTGAGCTGGTAACGTCATGAAAAACGCCGTGGTTGAGATCCGCGATCTGGCCTTTGCCTGGCCGGGTCATGAGGCTGTACTCGATCTGCCCGCCCTCACCATCACAGAGGGTGAGCGGGTGTTTATCAAGGGCCCCTCGGGCTCCGGCAAGTCGACCCTGCTCGGGTTGCTTGCCGGGATCCAGACCGCCAACCACGGCACCCTGGAGGTGCTGGGCCAACCGCTGGCCCGGCTCTCCGGCCGTGCCCGTGACCGGTTCCGGGCGACCAATCTGGGTTACATCTTCCAGCAGTTCAACCTGCTGCCGTTTTTATCAGTTCTCGACAACGTCACCGCCGCCCTCACTTTCTCCCCCGAGAAGCGGGCGCGCCTGCGTGGCAGTGCCGGCGCTGAGGCCCGGCGACTGTTGACGGAACTGCAGCTGCCCCAAGAGGCGTTGCACAGGCCCGTCCATGCCCTCAGCATCGGCCAGCAGCAGCGGGTGGCCGCCGCCCGTGCGCTGATCGGCTCACCACCGCTGGTGATCGCCGATGAGCCCACCTCGGCCCTCGACACCGACAACCGGGCCGCCTTTATCAGGCTCTTGTTCGAGGAGTGCGACAAGCAGGGCTCGACCCTCATCTTCGTCAGTCATGACCCCAATCTGGAGCCCCTCTTCCCCCGGGTGGAAAACCTGCAACAGCTGAACAGGAGGGCCACATGCTGAAACTCGCCCTGCAAAGTCTCTGGGCCCGTCGCCTCACTGCCGGCCTCACCCTGCTGGCGGTGGCCATCAGCGTCACCCTGCTGCTCGGGGTGGAACGGGTGCGCAGCCAGGCGCGCGAGAGCTTCGCCAACACGGTATCGGGAACCGATCTCATCGTCGGCGCCCGCTCCGGCCAGGTGAATCTGCTGCTCTATTCTGTGTTTCGCATCGGCAATCCCACCAACAACGTGGGCTGGGATGCCTATCAGGCCATCAAAACCAGACCCGGCATCGCCTGGACCATTCCCCTCTCCCTCGGTGACTCCCACAAGGGTTTTCGGGTGCTCGGCACCAATGGCGACTACTTCACCCACCTCAAATACGGCCGACAACAGTCGCTGCAGATGAAGGAGGGGCGCCCGTTCGGCACGCCATTCGAAGCGGTGCTCGGCGCCCAGGTCGCCGAGAAACTAGGCTACCGGCTTGGACAATCCATCGTCATCGCCCACGGTGCCGGCAATACCTCGTTCAGCCAACACGACAACCTGCCGTTCAAGGTGGTGGGCATTCTGGCACCGACCGGCACGCCCATCGACCGCACCATCCACGTGCCGCTGGCCGGCATCGAGGCGATCCATCTGGGCTGGGACACTGGCCGTCACAGCAAAAATGTGACCGCCGAGCAGGCGCTGGCCCAGGATCTGACCCCCAAGACCATCACTGCCTTCATGGTGGGCCTCAGCAACCGGATACTGGCGTTCCAGCTGCAGCGCAGCGTCAACACCTACCGGGGCGAGCCGCTGATGGCGATCCTGCCGGGCGCCGCCCTGCAGGAGCTGTGGAGCCTGATGAGCGTGGCCGAAACGGCACTCTCGGTGATCGCCGGTTTCGTGGTGGTGGCGGGCCTTATCGGCATGCTGACCACCTTGCTGGCCGGACTCAACGAGCGGCGCCGCGAGCTCGCCATTCTAAGATCCCTCGGCGCCGGACCGGCCCACCTGTTCCTGCTGCTGACGCTGGAGGCAATGGCCCTCACCACAGCGGGCATCGCCCTCGGGGTCGCCACCCTCTATGCCGGACAGGCCCTTGCCACCCCCTGGCTGCTCGGTCACTATGGCCTGCAATTGAGCCTGGGACTGCCGAGCGCCTACGAGTGGCAACTGCTGGGGCTGGTGTGGCTGGCCGGCATGGTGATAGGCCTCTTGCCTGCTGCCCGCGCTTACCGCTACAGCCTGAGCGATGGCATGAGCATCCGCGTCTAGCAATGACGCCGTGAACAACAAGAGAAGGACACACGATGAAGTGGAAAATCGCGGCGCTGCTGGCCAGCCTGCTGGTGCTGCCGGCCCTGGCCGCCGACTACAAGACCATCGACTGGGATGTGCTGATCCCGGAAGGGGAGAAACTGCTGCCACCGCCCCAGGTCAATCACGAAGACCCCATGTCGGTGCCACAGCCGGTCGGGGGCGTGAACAAGAAACTGGACAGCCAAGATGTGCGCATTCCGGGCTTCGTGGTGCCGCTGGAAGGGGATGCCAAAACCATCACCGCCTTCCTGCTGGTGCCCTATTTCGGCGCCTGCATCCATGTGCCGCCGCCCCCTACCAACCAGGTGATCTATGTGAACTACCCCAAGGGGGCACCGGTGGATGACCTGTGGGACGCCATCTGGGTGAAGGGCAAGATGCACACCGTCAGCTCCAGCCACGAGATGGCCACCGCCTCCTACTCGATGGATGCGGTCGAGGTGAGCGTTTACGAAGAGTAAGAGTCAGATCTCAAAAAAAGCGGCCTCTGTGGAGGCCGCTTTGTTATCTTGCTCCCCGGCTTGGAGTAACATTCCCCCCTGAACCTGTGCTAATGGAGTCAGCATGGCCGATCTGCCCCCACCCAAGAAAGAGAGTTCCATCCTGAGCAGCCAGGAGCAGACCCTGCGCCTGGCCCGCAGCCGTGGCATCGACGGTATGCTCACCCGCAACACCGACAGCACCTTCGAGCAGCGTGCCACCTTTCGCCAGCTGGCGGATCAGGCCGCCCGCCAGCGCAACCTGGAAGCCATCATGGTGATGGCCTCCCGCCACTGCGCAGAGACCGCCGCCGGCGGCGAGATGGACAGTGACTGGCTGACCCGCTTCCTGCAACTGGCGGAAGACATCAGCATGGTGCCCATGCAGCAGCTGTGGGGCCGCATCTTCGCCATCGAGGTCGCCACACCGGGGCGCTTCTCCATCCGCGCCCTGACCACCCTGAAAGAGATGACCCAGCGCGAGGCCCAGCTGTTCCAGCGACTCTGCTCCCTCTCATGCCACTATCTGGGCAGCGACGAGCAGCGCCTGCTGCTGGGGCTGCACAAGGGGGGCAGCCTGCTCAGTCGTGCCAAGGTGACCCGCCTCGGCCTTGGCAAATACCGGCTACCCTACAACGCCCTGCTGCAGCTGTTCGAACTCGGCCTGCTGCACCGCGGCGAACTGGAATCCGGCCCCCTGCCCGCTGACGGGGTGGAGCTGGAGTTTGGCAACCAGCGCTGGCACCTGCACCACAAACAGGCCAACCTCACCCTGCTCTACTACCGCCTGACCCCGGTCGGCAACGAGCTGGCCCAATTGCTGCAAGAGCCGCCGCTGGAAGAGTATCTGCAGGACCTCAAAACTGTGCTGGCGCAGGGGATGCAGATCGAAGTTCAGCCACTCGTCAATGACTCCCCCTCTGCCGAACCCGATACTCACCCCTGATCCTCTGGCGGGGCGGCACACGCCCTGCCACTTGCGGCTCCCGACCGGGCCGACATGGCTCACATGCGCAATAGACCCCGGGCTACATTTTCCGGCGCCCTTGCGGATGATAAATACGAGAGCCTCGTATGGAATTAGTCCGTTAATAAGATACAAATCAATTGCATTTTTTTGGTGGCACCTGCATGGCAATGAGTCTTGATGTAGATCAAAATTCAACCACTACTGCTCGGGAGCCAAGCCATGCGAGTCAATCAACCGATTACCCAACGCGAACGCCTCTACCCGGATCACCAGAACCTCATCTCCACCACGGATCTGGAAAGCCGCATCACCTACGCCAATGAGGAGTTCTGCGATATTGCGGGCTTCACGCCGGACGAGCTGATTGGGCAACATCACAATATGGTTCGCCACCCCGATATGCCCAAACAGGCCTTCGCCGATCTTTGGCGCCACATCAAAGAGGGTAAATGCTGGATGGGGCCGGTAAAAAACCGCTGCAAGAATGGCGATCATTACTGGGTCAGCGCCTTCGTCACCCCCATCAAGGATGCCAGTGGTCGGGTGGTCGAATATCAGTCGGTACGCACCGCGCCAAGCGAAGATCTCAAGCAGCGAGCCGAACGTATCTATGCCGATCTGCGCAATGACAAGCTGCCGCTGGCACTCAAGCTGCCGACCTTCTCCCACACTCTGACCATCAACCTCTGCCTGCTGGTGAGCCTGATTGCCATGCTGAGTCTGGAATACAACCGCGAGATGAGTTGGCATCTGGCACTGGCAGCTCTCCCGCTGGCACTGGCCGCCATCGTTATCAATTGTCTCTCCCGTCGCCTGGGCAAGCTCAACAAAATGGCCCGCAGCCGCTTCGACAATCCTCTGATGCAGCTGCTCTACACCAACAAGGTGGACAACGTCGCCGCCATCGAACTTTCCATGATAATGAATCAGGCCGAGTTCAATGCCGTACTGGCGCGTACCGAACAGACCTGCAGCATCATTCTGCAGGCTGCCGAGGGCGATCTGCGCAACGCCGAGTCCATCACCAACAACCTGCAGCAACAGCAGGGTGAAACCAATCTGGTGGCCACCGCCGTCAACGAGATGTCGGAGTCAATCCGCGAGGTCTCTCACAGCTCCAGCGAATCCTCCTGTCTGCTGGACGAGACTGCCGACCTGTTCAAGGACGGCAATCGCAGCGTGACCGAAACGGTGACTGCCGTGGCCGGTATGAACAGCGAACTGATGACCTCCAAGAGCGTGATCAATGCCCTGGTCGGCCACTGCCGGGATATCGACGGCATCCTCGACGTGATCAACAACATCGCCAACCAGACCAACCTGCTGGCTCTCAATGCCGCCATCGAGGCCGCCCGGGCCGGCGAGGCAGGCCGCGGGTTCTCGGTCGTCGCCGACGAGATCCGCGCACTGGCCATCAAGACCCAATCCTCCACCAGTGAAATCCAGAAGATGATCACCGAGCTGCAAACCAGTGCCGCCAATGCCGAGCATGCGATGGAGAAAGGCTGCCAACTGTCGGAGAGCTGCCAGCAGAAAGCGTCGGCCACCGGCACCATACTGCAGCAGATCAACAGCATGCTGCAGCAGGTCTCCTCCGGCAGCGGCCAGATTGCCCAGGCGGTGCAGGAGCAATTTCACGTCACGGAAGAGATCAACCGCAATGTGCTCAGCATCAAGACCCTGGCCGATGACTCCAGCGTCGGCAGCCAGCATGCCGTGCACGGCATCACCCGGCTGGTGAGCCAGTTAAACGATCTCGACCGGCTGGTGCGCCAGTTCCAGAAAGCCCCCCCGGCCACCCAGCGTCGCCACGAAATGCCGCTTGCAGACGCCGTGCCGGTACGCCAAGCCAGATAGCCCCCACGAGCAATCGCCGCAGAAAAACCATATGGGCCCGCAGGCCCATATGGTTTTTTAACGCCAGCAAGCAACCGACAAACTGATTGGCGACGCTCCCGATTTCACCTCCCGACTTCGCCCCTCTCTCTGATGCGAACTCGGTGTTGAGATGCCCCAGCCCCACCCGCTATTGATTAATTTATTGATCTTGCTCAGAAAGCGAGTGTTTCCCACTTTCCCCCATAGCCCCGTTCGGTAACATAGCCACTTGGCAACCTCTTGTTAGAGTCAGCCATGAGCCAAGCCAGAGCCATATCGCAGGTAAAAATCAGCTGGCTGAAATACTGGCCGGTAGCCTTATCGATGCTTTCCATGGCACTTTTAGATAGTGGTAATGGTTGCTCCAAGAGATGAAGTACAGCGAACATATTCAGCTCCAAAGATGGCTAGCCACACATTAATTTAAAATTTGCATTTCCATATCTGTGATCAGGTTGAATGAAGTTATACGGAAAGCAGAACTAACGGGTGAGTACCACCTTCTATCTACTGTCAAAATAAAAATGAGGAATACATACTGTGGAAGATGACTTGCTCAATAAAATAGCGGATGACTTACACAAATCTGGATTTAGTTCCGAAATGCGTGTCTTGAAAACTTTTTCGGATAAAGGCTGGGAAACCTCTGGCATAGCGAGTTATTTTGATAAAGATGATGAAAAAACAAGAGAGTCAGATTTACTTGCTTACCACTATATTGGGCAAGATGTTGGTGAATCAATTGATGCTAGCTCATACTTTCAAATTGTTGGAGAGGTGAAAAAATCCAACAAGCCTTGGGTAATATTCAAAGAAACGCCAGAAGACTCATGGGAATTAGAAGAGGGATTTTCAGGCCTAGTGTTTCATGATGGGATTCACCGTGGTAAAAAACGAGTGTCTTCATATTCAAAATTCCTCAGGAAAAGTGGCATTGGCTATCAATCTGGCTGGGTTGGGAGAGGAATACACGAGTCGTTTAAGAACCCAGACCAACCTTCTAGATGGTATCCAGCCCTGATTGGGGTAGCAAAGGCTGGGGAGCATGAATTAGAAGCTAACTCGTGGGATAAAAATAAAGAGAGAGATAAACCACACCCTCCATATATGTTTTTTGTAAAACCTATAGTGGTAATTGATGGGCCATTGGTCGCGGCATGCCTAGACGACAATGCAAATATTTCAGTTGAACATATACCATATGCCACAGTGAAATTTGAATTCAAAACAAAATCATATAACAGAAAACACTACATGATTGATGTCATACAAATAAACCACCTAGAACAATATATAGATTTCTGTAAATCAAGGCATGAAATTTTGTTTGAGAAAATGCTTGAATCTGCAGGGTTTATCCTAGCCAATAGACCAGATCATTTGTAATGAGTGCGGAGACAGATCGTAGCCCGTAGGTTCGAATAGCGCAGCGTATTCTGGCAATCGCGAATAATCCCACCGCGATATAAGCGAGGATCGGAATATCCTCTTGTGGGGTTACTATCGACCGCTTTGGAATGGCTCAAGGCTCGCAGGTGCCACTATAAGCTGGATTTATGGGTTTTCCGATAATGACCCAACTTTTGCTTATAGTGGCTGCCGCCAGCCCATCAGCGCCTGTGGTGGCCAGCTTAAGGGCCGCCGGGCGCTTGTTATAGGTTCTTCCGATCCAGTGACTTTCAGGCAAGGCGAGCAAAGATGGCTCTTTGCCCTTGCGACCCGTGCCTGCACTCTATTTGCTGCTGGCGGCTTGCGACTTGCTGCCCGGGTGATGACCCGGTTGCCGGAATAACGATCCGGCTTCCTGTGTAAGACGGCGCCACTCACCAGCTACAGGTAGTTTCCCTGCCGCAGGGCGGTCAGCAGTTCATCCACCAGGGCATCCACCGGCTTGCCGGCGTTTAACAGATGAATTTCCGGCTGCTCGGGGGCCTCGTAGGTGGAGTCGATACCGGTAAAATTGCGGATCTCCCCCGCTCGCGCCTTTTTGTAAAGCCCCTTGGGGTCGCGCTCTTCACAGACGGCCAGCGGTGCATCGACAAATACCTCGACGAACTCCCCTTCACCCATGAGATTGCGCACCAGCTCCCGCTCGGCACGGAACGGCGAGATAAAGGCGGTGAGCACGATAAGGCCCGCATCCACCATCAGTTTTGCCACTTCGCCGACCCGGCGGATATTCTCCTGCCGGGCGGCGTCATCGAAGCCGAGATCGCCACAGAGGCCGTGACGCACATTGTCCCCATCCAGCAGATAGGTATGCTTGCCCTCTGCGGCCAGCGCCTGCTCCAGTGCCCCCGCCAAGGTGGATTTGCCCGCCCCCGACAGTCCGGTAAACCAGATCACCAGGGGCTTCTGCCCTTTCAATTCGGCCCTACGCTCTTTGCCCACGGCATGGTCGTGCCACACGATATTGCTCATTCACACTCCTTGCTTGGCGCTCGCGCCTCAATGCTGAAACGGTCTGGCTCCCTGGAGCTCAGCCTCTGGCCACTCGCCACTGACGGGGGCCATGGTCGTCGTGTATCTATATTCCCTGCAAGGCGCCCATGCCCCCAGTTGCGCCGCCTTAAAACGGAAACAACAGGGGCACCATGACGATCACCCCGATGCTGTAGGCCAGCGAGACCGGCAGGGCCAGCTTGAGGTAGTCCGGCATCTTGTAGTTGCCCGCCGCATAGACCATCAGATTGGTCTGGTAGCCATAGGGCAGGATAAAGCTGGAACTCGCCCCGAACAGCACCGCCAAAATAAACGGCATGGTGGAGACATCCATGCTGAGCGCCAGCTGATAACCCATGGGGAAGGCCAGGGCGGCGGCGGCGTTGTTGCTCATCAGCTCGGTCAGCACCAGGGTAAACACATAGATGCCGATAAAGGCGATGATGGGGCTGGCGCCGTTGAACTCCCCCATCAGCCAGTTGGCAATCAGCTTGGCCAGACCGCTCTTCTCCAACTGATCGGCGATGGCCAGCGCCCCGCCCACCACCAGCCAGATATCGAGCGGGAAACGGCGGCGGATCTCGTCCAGGGTCAGGATGCGTGAAAACAGCAGCACTACCAGCATCATCAGCAACCCCTTGAACAGCGGCACCAGATCGAACACCGACAACGCCAGCACCCCGAGAAACCCCAGCACCACGGCGGCGCTGCGCGTGGCATCGAGCCGGGTGGAGGCCTCCAGCCCGCTCACCACCACGAACTCGCGGGAGAGGGACTTGTTGCCCGCAAACTTGGGGCCGGGGGCCAGCAGCAGGGTGTCCCCTGCGTGCAGTTCAATCTGGCCGAGGCCGCCGGTGAGCTGGGTTTCACCCCGGCGCACCGCCAGTACCACCGCATCGAAGTGGGTGCGAAACTCGGCGTCCTTGATGGTCTGGCCCACCAGCCGCGAGCTGTGGCTGACGATCACCTCCACCAGGTGCTGGCCGTTGAGGCAGTGCTGGCCGTAGAGATCCAGCCCCTTGAGCTCCTGCAACACGCCGACGCTCTCCACGTCGCCGCAAAACAGCAGCATGTCTCCCTCGTGCAGCTCGTGTTCCGGCTGCACCGGGCAGATCACCTGGTTGCCACGAATGATCTCGGCAAGATAGAGGCTTTTGAGGCTGCGCAGGCCGTTCTCCTTGACGCTGCGCCCGGCCATGGGGGAGCCGGGGCCCACCTTGGCCTCGAGAAAATAGCCGGACTCGCGGCTCATCTCGGTGTCCTGCTCCGGCAGATGGCGGGCAAACAGCAGCACGGCGATAAGGCCGGTCAGCAGAGTCCCCGCCCCCACCATAAAGAAGTCGAACATGCCAAGCGGGGGAACCCCCATCTTGACCAGAAAGCTGTTGACGATCAGGTTGGTGGAGGTACCGATAAGGGTCAGCACACCGCCAAAGGTCGCCGCGAAGCACATGGGCAGCAACAGCCGTGAAGGGGCATGATTGGGGTTACGCTTGACCGCCCCCAGCATGGAGGCCACCACGGCGGTGTTGTTGACGAAGGCCGACAGGAAGGCGGTGGAGAACCACACTTTCACCAACACCTTGTTGAACGAGCCGGTGCCCACCAGGTTGGCGAACCAGCTCATGATCCGGGTCTTCTCCACCGCCAGCGATACCAGTAGCAGCAGTACCAGGGTCAACAGGGCGCTGTTGGTGTAGCCCGCCACCACGGCGTTGATGTCCGCCAGCCCGCTCAGATAGGTGATGAGCACGGCGCCCGAGAAGAGCAGCGCCGGCCGGAGTTTGCCCTGGATCAGCAGGGCGACGAGGGCAGCCAGCAGACCCAGCACCAGGGATTGTTGCCAGGTCATGGGCTTACTCCTTGCCGGAATCGTTGCTGATGGTCAGCGCCTGCCAGTGGGGGAAGTGCTTGCGCACCAGAGCGTTGAGCTCGACTTCGAACTCGCTGTATTGCCCTGCCACCGCCTTGGCCGCCAGCCCTTCCACTATCATGCCGGCGCCGACGGTGACGTTGGTCAGCCGGTCGATCAGGATAAAGCTGCCGGTGTCGCGGATCTCCTGGTAGGGATCGAATGTCACCGGGTCGGTCAGGCTGAATTCACACAGGCCGATCTCGTTGAGCTTGAGCTCGGAGGCCGGCAGCTCGTCGAGCTTGTTGATCTCGATACGGTGGCGGATGGCCTCCACCTGGCCACGGCTCTTCTTGGTCGCCAGCTTGACGTCATAGACCCGGCCCGGCTGCAGGGACTCTTCCCCCATCCAGACGATGTGGGCCAGCACGTTCTGGGTCACCTGGGGCTTTTTCGCCGCATCTACCAGCAGGTCGCCCCGGCTGATGTCGATCTCGTCCGCGAAGGTGACCGTGATGGCCTGACCCGGCAGGGCGTACTCCAGATCCCCGTCGAAGGTGACGATACGAGTCACAGTGCTCTCTTTGCCGGACGGCAGCACGGCCAGCTTGTCGCCCACCCGCAGGATGCCGGAGGCCAGGGTGCCTGCGAAGCCGCGAAAATCGAGGTTGGGGCGGTTCACGTACTGCACCGGCAGACGCACCGGGTGACGCTCCAGCTCGCGCTCCACTTCCGCGCTCTCCAGCAAGGAGAGCAGGGTCTCGCCCTGATACCAGGCCAGCTTGTCGCTTGGGTTCACCACGTTGTCACCATCCAGCGCCGAGACCGGCACGATATGGATGGTGTCGACGCTGAGCTTCTTGGCGAATTCGCGATATTCGGCGCTGATGCGCTCGAACACCTCCTGGCTGAACTCCACCAGATCCATCTTGTTGACCGCCACCACGAACTGCTTGATGCCAAGGAGGCTCGCGATAAAGCTGTGACGGCGGGTCTGATCCAGCACCCCCTTGCGGGCATCGATCAATATGATGGCGAGATCGCAGGTGGAGGCGCCGGTGGCCATGTTGCGGGTGTACTGCTCGTGGCCTGGGGTATCCGAGATGATAAATTTGCGCTTGGCGGTGGAGAAATAGCGGTAGGCTACGTCGATGGTGATGCCCTGTTCGCGCTCCGCCTGCAGGCCGTCCACCAACAGCGCCAGGTCCAGCTTCTCGCCGGTGGTGCCTAGCTTCTGGCTGTCGGACTCCAGCGCTTTGAGCTGATCTTCATAGATCTGCTGGGAGTCGTGCAGCAGGCGGCCGATAAGGGTGCTCTTGCCGTCGTCCACGCTGCCGCAGGTGAGAAAGCGCAGCAGGCTCTTGTGTTGCTGGGCGTGCAGGTAGGCTTCAATGCCCTGTTCGCTGATGGCGGTCTGAATATGGTTGTTCATGTTGCGATTCCTTAGAACATTTTTTTAGAAATAGCCCTGACGCTTCTTCTGCTCCATGGAGCCGGCCTGATCGTGGTCGATGAGCCGCCCTTGCCGCTCGCTCGAGGTGGTGATCAACATCTCTTCGATGATCTCCGGCAGGGTGGTGGCATTGGATTCGATGGCCCCGGTCAGTGGGTAGCAGCCGAGGGTACGAAAGCGCACCAGCTCCTGTTTCACTTCATCTTCCGGACCGATGGGCATGCGCTCGTCATCCACCATGATCTTGATGCCATTGCGCTCCACCACAGGGCGATGAGCGGCGAAGTAGAGCGGCACTATGTCGATGTTCTCGAGGTAGATGTATTGCCAGATATCCAGCTCGGTCCAGTTGGAGAGCGGGAAGACCCGGATGCTCTCACCCTTGTTGACCTGGCTGTTGTAGACGCGCCACAGCTCCGGGCGCTGGTTCTTGGGATCCCAGCGGTGGGACTTGTCGCGGAAGGAGTAGACCCGCTCCTTGGCACGGGACTTCTCCTCGTCGCGGCGGGCCCCACCGAAGGCGGCATCGAAGCCGTATTTGTTGAGCGCCTGCTTGAGCCCCTCGGTCTTCATGATGTCGGTGTGCTTGCCGCTGCCGTGCACGAAGGGGTTGATGCCCATGGCGAGGCCGTCCGGGTTCTTGTGAACGATCAGATCCAGCCCGTACTTCCTGGCGGTCTCGTCGCGAAACTTGATCATCTCCTTGAACTTCCAGTCGGTGTCGACATGCAGCAAGGGGAACGGGATCTTGCCCGGATAGAAGGCCTTGCGGGCCAGGTGCAGCATGACGGAGGAGTCCTTGCCGATGGAGTACATCATCACCGGGTTTTCAAATTCGGCAGCCACCTCGCGGATGATGTGGATGCTCTCGGCTTCCAGCTGCTGCAAGTGGGTCAGTCTTTCACGGTCCATGTCTGGGTCCTCGGTTCATTGCTAACGCGCCTGGTCAGGGCGCGGTGTTGGTTCAATTCGCGGCCGCAGTGGCGGCAGCGTCAATTCGCTTCTCTATGCCGGCGTTCAGGCCAGCTTTACCAGCTTGAGATCGCAGCCATCGAGATCGCTGCGCCCCGTGTTCTGTTCATATCCCTCGCCAAACCAGGCCAGCCGTTCACGCAGGGCGACCACCTCGCCGATGACGATGAGCGACGGGCTCACCGCCTGAGCGGCCAGCTCGGCCAGATCCGCCAAGGTGCCGGTCAGCACGCGCTGCCGCGCCGTGGTGCCGCGCTCGATGATGGCGATGGGGGTGGCGCTGCTGCGGCCATGGCTCACCAGCTGCTGCTGGATATGCTCGGAGCGCATCAGCCCCATGTAGATGACCAGGGTCTGGCTGGTGGCGGCGAGCTGCTGCCAGTCGGGCTCCTTGCCCTCCTTCTGGCAGTGGCCCGTGATAAAGACGGCGCTCTGGGCATGGTCGCGGTGAGTGAGCGGAATGCCCGCATAGGCGGTGGCACCGGCGGCGGCCGTGATGCCGGGCACCACGGAGAAGGGAATGCCTTCCTCTGCCAGCACTTCCAGCTCCTCGCCGCCACGGCCGAACATGAAGGGATCCCCCCCCTTGAGCCGCACCACCCGGTTGCCCGCCTTGGCATATTCCACCAGCAGGCGATTGGTCTCTTCCTGGGGCACGCTGTGAGCGCCCGCCTTCTTGCCGACCGATACCAGGGTGGCATCGCGGCGCACCAGATCGAGGATCTCGGCGGAGACCAGCTGGTCGTAGAGCACCACTTCAGCCTGCTGAATTTGTTGCAGCGCCTTGAGGGTCAGCAGGCCCGGATCGCCGGGGCCCGCCCCCACCAGCACCACTTCCCCCACCTCGGTCTGGGCCTTGTCCAGACCCTCGTTCAGCCAGCTCTCGGCCCCTTGCCAATCTTCCTTCTCAATCAGACCGGCCAGGGTGTTGGAGGCAAAGGCGCGCTCCCAGAAGCGGCGACGGTCGGAAATGGAAGAGAGCACCCGCTTGGCCCGGTCGCGTACCCGGCCGGAGAGCTCGGCCAGGCCGCCGAGGTGGCGGGGTAGCAGACTCTCAAGCCGCTCGCGCAGCAGACGCACCAGCACAGGCGCCTTGCCGCCGCTGGAGACGGCCACCATGATGGGGCTGCGATCGATGATGGAGGGGAAGATAAAACTGGATCGCTTGGGGTCGTCCACCACGTTGACGAACAGACCGAGCTGGTTGGCGCTCTGATAGACCAGGGCATTGACCTCGAGATCGTCGGTCGCCGCCACGGCCAGCAGTTGGCCCGCCAGATGATCCGGGCGGAAACGCTCGGTCAGATGGGTGAAGCGACTGGCAAATTCGTCGAATGCGGGTTCAAGTTCAGGAGAGACCAGGGTCAGCCTAGCACCGGCCGCCAGCAGCAGGCGCGCCTTGCGCAGGGCAACCTCGCCCCCGCCCACCAGCAATACCGGGCGACCGTCCAATTTGGCAAACATCGGCAAATAATCCATCTTGCATCTCTCCATACCTGATGAGCGCACTCTATCGGGATGGGTAAGCGCGATAAAATAATAAAGAACGTTCATTTATATCTTTTGGGAATATGCTTTGCCGCAGGATGGCAAATCAGGGGGAGTGCGATGCCCTTGAATAGAGGGTGCAGAAAAGAAGATTGCGGGTAGCGAAATGCCCGGCATGCAGCGGGTGACTGGTGCTTTCACCGTGCGGGGTATAGTCTATCGAGACACATTGAAACGGAGTCAAATGATGAATGAATCATTGATTGTGCTGGGAATTTTCATATTCCTGGTGATCGCCACCCTGAGCGCCGGGATCAAGATAGTGCCGCAGGGTTACAACTGGACCGTGGAGCGCTTCGGCCGCTATACCCGTACCCTCACCCCCGGTCTCAACCTGCTGATCCCCTACATAGATCGCATCGGCCACAAGATCATCATGATGGAGCAGGTACTGGACATCCCGGCACAGGAGGTGATCTCCCGCGACAACGCCAACGTCACCATAGACGCCATAAGCTTCGTGCAGGTGGTGGATGCCCGCAAGGCAGGCTATGAAGTGAACGATCTGACCAGCGCCATCCGCAACCTCACCATGACCAATATGCGTACCGTGCTGGGCGCCATGGAGCTGGACGAGATGCTCTCCCAGCGCGACACCATCAACGAGAAGTTGCTGCGCACCATGGATGCCGCCACAGCCCCCTGGGGGATCAAGGTGACCCGCATCGAGATCAAGGATGTGCGTCCGCCGCTGGCGCTGGTAGAAGCGATGAACGCCCAGATGAAGGCCGAGCGCCAGAAACGGGCCGAAGTACTGGAAGCCGAAGGGGTTCGTCAGTCCAAAATACTCAAGGCCGAAGGGGAGAAGCAATCCCAGATCCTCAAGGCCGAGGGTGAACGCCAGGCCGCCTTCCTCGCCGCCGAGGCGCGGGAACGGGCAGCAGAAGCAGAAGCCAAGGCAACCCATATGGTGTCAAAAGCCATCGCCGAAGGGGATCTGCAGGCCATCAACTACTTCGTGGCCCAGAAGTACACCGAGGCGCTGGCCCGCATCGGTGAAGGCCCCAACAGCAAGGTGGTAATGATGCCGCTGGAGGCGGGCAGCCTGATAGGCTCGGTGGCCGGCATGGCCGAGCTGTTCAACAAAGATGGCAAGGGCGGCAAACCATGACAGCCCTGTTTGAGGGGCTGACTTACTGGCACTGGATGGGGCTCGGCTTCGTGCTGCTGGCCATCGAGGTGCTGGGATCGGTGGGCTTTCTGCTCTGGACCGGCATCGCCGCGCTGGAAGTGGGCCTGTTGCTGCTGGTGTGGCCCTTCGGCTGGCAGGCTCAGCTGCTGCTGTTTGCGGTGCAATCCCTGCTCACCACCTGGGCCTGGTGGCGCTGGCAGCACCAGCGGGATCGCTCCGGCCAAGATGCCGCCGCCCCTATCAACGAGCGGATGCAGAGCTATCTGGGACGCGAGCTGACCCTGCTGGACGACGTCACCCAGGGCATGAGCCGGGTCCATCTGGACGACACCGTCTGGACAGTGCGCTGCAACCAGTCACTCCCGGCGGGCAGCAGGGTCAGAGTGACGGGGCATGACTCCCATATCCTGCTGGTTGAGCCCCTCCCCTGAGGGCCTTCGATGACTGACACCAAGCCCGCCATCGCGCGGGCTTTTTGTTGGTCAATATCCATGGCGGCCCTTCATCAGTAACAGACGGCTCCCCCACCCGATGAAATAACAGAGGGATATGTCGAGCTCCGCACAAGGACCGATTTGTTGATGGGTTTGTGCCCAGCTTCTGGTTATAATTTTTGCCTTTCCAAGCGTTGATGGAACAGTCGCAATGAGCAATGCACTGAGCAGTATCCCGCCGGTAGTCGAGATGGACTACCCGTTTCCGGCCAAACCGGTTCCCCTGAGCGCCGAGCAGAAGACGACCCTGATCGCAGACATCAAGGCACTGCTCAAGGAGCGTCAGGCCGTGCTGGTCGCCCACTACTACACGGATCCCGAGATTCAGGCGCTGGCCGAAGCCACCGGTGGTTTCGTCGGGGATTCCCTCGAGATGGCCCGCTTTGGCCGGGATCACGCCGCCCAGACCCTGATCGTGGCAGGCGTGCGCTTCATGGGGGAGACCTCCAAGATCCTGAGCCCCCACAAGCGAGTGCTGATGCCGACTCTGGAGGCCGAGTGCTCCCTCGATCTGGGCTGCCCCATCGAGCAATTCTCCGCCTTCTGCGATGCCCATCCCGACCATACCGTGGTGGTCTACGCCAACACCTCGGCGGCGGTCAAGGCGCGGGCTGACTGGGTGGTGACCTCCAGCATAGCGCTGGAGATCGTCGAACACCTCGACAGCCAGGGCAAGAAGATCATCTGGGGCCCGGATCGCCACCTGGGCGCCTACATCGAAAAGAAGACCGGCGCCGAGATGCTGCGCTGGCAGGGGCACTGCATCGTCCACGACGAGTTCAAGGCCCGCGCCCTGCGCGATCTGAAAGCGCAGAATCCGGATGCCGCCGTGCTGGTGCACCCCGAATCCCCCGCCTCTGTCATCGAACTGGCCGATGCGGTGGGCTCCACCAGCCAGCTGATCAAGGCAGCCAGGGAGCTGCCCCAGCAGAAGCTCATCGTGGCGACCGATCGGGGCATCTTTTACAAGATGCAGCAGGCCTGTCCGGAGAAAGAGATGGTGGAAGCGCCCACCGGTGGTGATGGCGCCACCTGCCGCAGCTGCGCCCACTGCCCCTGGATGGCGATGAACGGCCTGGTGGCCATCAAGTCCACCCTCACCGATGGTGCCGAGCGCCACGAGATCCATGTGGACGAAGCCTTGCGACTCAAGGCCCTGATCCCCCTCGATCGCATGCTGGACTTTGCCGCCGAACTCAAGCTCAAGACGCAGGGCAATGCCTGATTGCTCCTGATGACGAGATACAAAGAGGGCTCCCGCGGGAGCCCTCTTGTTATATGACTTGCCAGGCGATCAGATGATCACGGTGGAGAGGCTGTGCTCCTCGTCGGGGGCGACGGTGACGCCCGCCTCGCCTGCGATGGCCGCCTCGACGCACAGCATGGTGCGATAACCGTCGTCACTCATGTCGGCCATGGCGGTGGCCCCTTCCTGCCAGGGGGTCCAGATCACCACACTGTCATGGTTGCCACTCACCACACGGATCTCGCGCTCACCATCCTGGATGCTGACCAGCGCCTCGGGCTGCCAATAGACGCGATCCAGCGGACCGCTCAGGGTCAAGGCCCCCTGCTGCTTGCCATCCTGACCGGTCAGCTTGTCGGCATAGGGTTCGCCCAGACCGCTAACGCTGACGGCTTCCGGCTGGCTGATCGCCAAGTAGGTGTGCAGGGCACCACTGTAGACGAGAGGCTCACTGCCAGTGTTGCGGGTGGTCAGCACCAGGGAGAGCTCCTTGCCTACCAGCACGTCCAGCTCCAGCTCGAAGGCGTGATCCCACTGGGTGCGGGTCGCCTCGCTGTCGCGCAGGGAGAGATGCACCAGGGTACCGTCGGCGTGATCGGAGACGCCATCCAGCGTCCAGAGGCTGGTGCGGGCAAAGCCGTGGGAGGGTTTGCCGCTGCCGACGCGGGCCGGCGCCGGGCCGAACCAGGGCCAGCAGAGGGGAATGCCGCCACGGATTGGCTTGCTGCCATCCAGCACGGCTTTGTCACTCAACCAGATGGAGGCGGGTTCGCCATGGCGCTGATAACTCAGCACATGGGCGCCGAACAGGCTGATCTCGGCCCTGGCGCTGTCATTGCTGATGGTGAGAACCGGCAGACCGGCCGCATTGTTGGCGAGCTGGCAATTGGCGGTCAGGGGGCGAATGGATTGCATGTGGACTCCTGTCATCATGGGAACCGAAAAACAAAAAGGCGGCCAGTGGCCGCCTTTTTCAAGCTACGCGATTGCGCATCCCAAATTACTTGGAGATGTGAGCGATCAGGTCCAGAACCTTGCTGGAGTAGCCCATTTCGTTGTCGTACCAGGATACAACTTTAACGAATTTGTCGGTCAGCTGGATACCAGCCTTGGCGTCGAATACGGAGGTCTGACGCTCACCCAGGAAGTCGGTAGAAACCACTTCGTCTTCGGTGTAGCCCAGAACGCCCTTCATGGCGCCTTCGGAAGCAGCTTTCATCGCTTCGCAGATTTCTGCGTAGGTGGCAGCTTTCTTCAGGTTAACGGTCAGGTCAACAACGGATACGTCCGGAGTCGGAACACGGAAAGCCATACCGGTCAGCAGGCCTTTCAGTTCCGGGATAACTACGCCAACAGCCTTGGCAGCACCGGTAGAGGACGGGATGATGTTCTGAGCCGCGCCGCGGCCACCGCGCCAGTCTTTGGCAGACGGACCATCAACGGTCTTCTGGGTAGCAGTGGTAGCGTGAACAGTGGTCATCAGGCCAGACTCGATACCGAAGGTATCGTTCAGTACTTTGGCGATCGGAGCCAGGCAGTTGGTGGTGCAGGAAGCGTTGGAAACGATGTCCTGGCCAGCGTAGGTAGCGTGGTTAACGCCCATGACGAACATCGGGGTAGCGTCTTTGGACGGACCAGTCAGAACAACTTTCTTGGCACCGGCAGCGATGTGCTTGCGAGCGGTCTCGTCGGTCAGGAACAGACCGGTAGCTTCGGCAACAACGTCAACACCGATTTCGTTCCAACGCAGGTTGGCCGGGTCACGCTCAGCGGTAACACGTACGGTTTTGCCGTTAACAACCAGGTTGCCGTCTTTAACTTCAACGGTACCGTTGAAACGACCGTGGGTGGAGTCGTACTTCAGCATGTAAGCCATGTAGTCAACGTCGATCAGGTCGTTGATACCAACAACTTCGATGTCGTTGCGCTCGCAAGCCAGACGGAATACGAAACGACCGATACGGCCAAAACCGTTAATACCTACTTTGATAGTCATATTTAGTTACCTAACTGTTCAGTAGTCAAAGAAAATTCCGCTTGTAAATTTACTAGAACTCTACGGTGAGTCAACCAACATTCGGTCCGAAATTGCGCTATATCATGAAAAACTGTGAAATTTATTTTCTGTTTATGTAACTGATTACCGTACTTTGACAAAAAAACATCCTGTTTGCCCCCTTCGCAATTATCAACAATAGTGCCTACTCGGTCACACAACCATAACGACAGATATGTAAAAATGAACGCGGTTTAGCATGGCCAAAGAGCCACTGTTCAAGTACCACCCATAAAAATTAATCAAAATAGTATAGATAGAATCCACAGCGGGAATTCTCAAACTATGACCACCCTGATCGAACAGCTGGCTGCCGCAAAAGGCATCGCCAGCGAGTATGTCGATGCCTGGGGCCAACCGGCCCAGGTGTCTGAAGAGAGCAAGGCCGCCATGCTGGGCGCCATGGGCTATCGCGTCGATGACGAAGCCGCCCTGACCGAGCAGCTGGAGCAGGAGCACCGCCAGCACTGGCTGCGCGCGCTGGATCCCGTGATGGTGGTTCGCACCGGCGAGCCGGTTACCCTCGACGTCCGCCTCCCCATCGAATTCGTCAATGACGCCCTCACCTGGCAGCTCCAACAGGAGCAGGGTGCCGTGCTGTCCGGTCAGTTCACCCCCATAGAGGGCGAGCTGGTCGGCGTCGCTGAATTCGAGGAGATGGAGTGCCAGGCCTATCGCGTCACCCTGGCGATAACCCCGGAGCAGGGTTACCACCAGCTGGTACTGCTGGAAGAGGGCAATGACGAACCGCTCGCCACCATGCGTCTCATCGTCGCGCCCAAGGCTTGCTACAAGCAGCCCCCCATTGCCAATGGCCGCAAGGTATGGGGCCCGAGCGTTCAGCTCTACTGCCTGCGCAGCCGCCATAACTGGGGTATCGGTGATTTCAGCGATCTGGGCCAGCTGGTCGAGAAAGCGGCCGCCTGGGGGGCCCACTTCGTCGGCCTCAACCCCATCCATGCCCTCTATCCGGCCAATCCGGAGAGCGCCAGCCCCTATAGCCCTTCATCCCGTCGCTGGCTCAACGTCGCCTATATCGACGTGGCAGCCGTCCCCGAATTCCAGGGGAACACAGGCCTCAAAGCGGAAGTGGCAAGCCCCGCCTTCCAGCAGCGCCTGACCGAGCTGCGCGCCAAAGAGAACGTCGACTACACAGGCGTCATCGAAACCAAGATCGCCATGCTGCGCCAAGTGTTTGACCAGGCCAAACTCAGCGCCGAACGTCAGGCTGCATTCGACAGCTTTGTCGCCGCCGGTGGCGACAGCCTGCAACAACAGGCCACCTTCGATGCCCTGCAGGCTCACTTCTACGCCAAGGGCGAAAACGCCTGGGGCTGGCCGGTGTGGCCCGAGGCCTTCCGTGACTACCACAACCCGGCGGTCGCCGCCTGGGCCTCGGAACACCAGCAGGATGTGGCCTTCTACCTGTATCTGCAATTCCTCGCCGACGAGCAACTGGCCCAGGCCGATGCCCGCGCCAAGGCCGCCGGCATGGTGATGGGGATCTACCGGGATTTGGCGGTGGGTGTCTCCGAAGGCTCTACCGAGATCTGGGCCAACCAGGATCTCTACTGCCCGAAAGCTTCGGTCGGTGCGCCGCCCGATATTCTGGGTCCCCTCGGTCAAAACTGGGGCTTGCCCCCCATGAATCCGAACCAGCTGTTCGAAGCCGCCTATCAGCCGATGGTGGATCTGTTTCGTGCCAACATGCGCTCCTGCGGCGCCCTGCGCATCGACCATGTGATGACCTTGCTGCGCCTGTGGTGGGTACCGCCAGGAGAGTCCGCCGCCAAGGGCGCCTACATCTACTACCCGGTCAACGACCTGCTCGGCATCCTGGCCCTCGAATCCCACCGCAATCAATGCCTGCTGATCGGCGAGGATCTCGGCACTGTGCCGGAGGGGATCGACGTGACCCTGAAGGAGAACGGCGTCCACTCCTACAAGGTGTTCTTCTTCGAGCGCTCCAAGGAGGACGGTGGCTTCATCTCCCCGGCCCACTACGCCGAGCAGGCGATGTCGGCCCTGACCACCCACGACATGCCGACCCTCAAGGGCTTCTGGCATTGCGACGATCTGGCGCTGGGACGCGAGCTCGGATTGTATCCGGATGAAGACGTTCTCAAGACCCTGTATGCTGATCGCCACCAGGCCAAACAGCGGATCCTCGACAGCCTGCACGCCCACAACGTCATCTCTGACAACATCAGTCGTGACGTCAACTGGGTTGGCATGAATACCGAGCTCAACCATGGCCTGCAGATCCACATGTCCCGCGGCAGCTGCGCCCTGTTCAGCACCCAGCTGGAAGACTGGCTGGAGATGGACAAGCCGGTCAACGTGCCGGGCACCAGTTACGAATACCCCAACTGGCGCCGCAAGCTCTCCGCCGACCTGGAGGATATTTTTGCCAATGAGGCGCTCAAGGCGCTGGCCGGCCAGATGAGCCGTGCCCGTGATGAGGCCAGTCGTTGAGCCGCTGTCGCGCACAGCTGACTCACCTCAATCCGCTCCGGCGCTGGCCGGAGCGGATGATCTGTCATGAAAGGAAATCTCGATGCTCGTTGAACGTTTGGTTGCTGCCCGCTGTTCCGATCCCTTCTCTCATTTAGGCCTGCAGGCCAATCCGGATGGGCCCGGCCTCAAACTGACCGCCTGGTTGCCTGATGCCACCGAAGTTCGCGTCAGGGACCTCAAATCGGGCAAAGTTGTTGCCACCCTGGCGTCCTCCGATGACACAGGTCTTTTTGAAACTGTTTTCACCCGCCGCAAGAATCCCTTCCCCTACCAGCTGATCGTCAGCTACCCGAATGCCACCACCGACGTCATAGACCCCTACCAGTTCCAGGACGCAGCCTGGGAAGGGCTCGCCGAACTGACCTATCAGCCGGAAAACCTCTACCACACCCTGGGCGCCCAGTTGCGCACCGTGGAGCATCTCGGCCAACGGGTGGAAGGGGTTCGTTTTGCGGTCTATGCGCCGAGCGCCACCTCGGTGAGCCTCATCGGCGACTTCAACTTCTGGGATGGCCGCCGCCATCCGATGCAGCGCAGTCTGTGCGGCCACTGGGTGCTGTTCGTGCCGGGTCTCAAGGCCGGGGAGCGCTACAAGTTCGAACTCAAAGACCCCATGGGCAACCGCCAGCCCCACAAGAGCGATCCGGTGGGCTTCTATTGCGAGCAGTACCCGTCGTTCGCCTCCGTGGTCTATGACCACGATCAGTACCAGTGGCAGGATGCGGACTGGGTGGCGAGCCAGCGCAACGACAAGCGCGAGCAGCCCATCTCCATCTACGAACTGCACATCGGCTCCTGGAAGCGCCACTCCAACGGCGATAGCCTGAGCTGGCGCGAACTGGCGGTGGAGCTGGTCGACTATGTGCGGGAGATGGAGTACACCCACATCGAGTTGCTGCCGGTCTCCGAACACCCGTTCAGCGGCTCCTGGGGCTATCAGCCGGTAGGTATGTTCTCCCCCACCAGCCGCTACGGCAGCGCAGACGACTTCAAGTTCTTCGTCGACAGTTGCCACCAGGCCGGGATCGGCGTCATCCTCGACTGGGTGCCGGCCCACTTCCCCTCCGATGCCCATGGCCTGGCCCGCTTCGACGGCACGCCGCTGTACGAGTACGAGGATCCGCGCCGTGGCTGGCATCCGGACTGGAACTCCTACATCTACGACTTCGGCCGCGATACGGTGCGCCAGTTCCTGGTGGCCAGCGCTCTTTACTGGCTCGACAAGTTCCACGTCGACGGCCTGCGGGTGGACGCGGTCGCCTCCATGCTCTATCTGGACTACTCCCGCAACGCCGGCGAGTGGGTGCCGAACGTCGATGGCGGCAACTACAACTACGAGGCGATCAGCCTCTTGAAGTGGACCAACGAGGAGGTGTACGGCAAGTATCCTCACGCCATGACCATCGCCGAGGAGTCCACCGCCTTTGCCGGGGTTTCACGCCCCACCTTCCTGGGCGGCCTGGGCTTTGGCTTCAAGTGGAATATGGGCTGGATGCACGACACCCTCACCTACATGCAAAAAGAGCCTATTCACCGCCGTTATCACCACAACGACATGACTTTCTCCATGGTGTACCACTATGACGAGAACTTCATTCTGTCGCTCTCTCACGACGAGGTAGTGCACGGCAAACACTCATTGCTCTACAAGATGCCGGGGGATGAGTGGCAACAGGCGGCAAACCTGCGCGCCTACATGGGTTTCATGTATGCCCACCCGGGCAAGAAGCTCAACTTCATGGGCACCGAGATCGCCCAGAGCAACGAGTGGAACCACGATGCCCAGTTGCCCTGGCACCTGCTGCAATACCCCAAGCATGCCGGCCAGCAGCGGCTGATCCACGACCTCAACCACCTCTATCGCCACGAACCGGCCCTCTATCAGGCCGATTACGAGCAGACAGGCTTTCGCTGGCTCGATCACAACGATGCCGACAACAGCATCTTTGCCTGGCTGCGAGCGGACAAGGAGGGCGAGCAGGCCATCATGGTCGCGGCCAACTTCACCCCGGTTCCCCGCACCGACTATCGCCTCGGCGTACCGGCGGCGGGCCACTACCGGGTGGTGCTCAACACCGACAGCGAGTATTACTGGGGCAGCAACTATGATGTGGGTCTGGTGTTCGCCGCCGAGCCAACCCCCTGGCAGGGAATGGCGCACAGCATAGTGCTGGATCTGCCGCCTTTGGCGACCTTGTTTATCAAACAGGAGTCCTGATGCTTGTGATGGAAAAAGGGTCGGGCCACCCCCTGGGGGCCCGTCTTGATGAAACAGGTTGCCACTTCTGCGTCTGGGCCCCCCAGTCGGACAGGGTGGAACTCTGCCTGTTCGACGACAACGAGCAGGAACAGGCACGGCTCGAACTGCCTGGCCGACGCGGCCAGTACCGATTCGGCTATGTGCGCGGCGTAAAAGCCGGCCAGCGTTATGGTTATCGGGCGCATGGCACGCCCCAAGAGGGGATGCTGTTCGATCCGGACAAGCTGCTGATCGACCCCTATGCCCGGGCCCTCAGCCGCCCCCTCTACTGGGATGATGCCCTTTATCAGGGAGACAGTGCGGCCATGATGGCCAAGTCGGTGGTGGTGGATGACGCCTTCGACTGGCAGGAGATCGGCAAGCCTGCCATCGAACCGGCCCGTACCATCCTCTACGAGGCCCACGTCAAGGGCTTTACCCGCCAGCATCCGGGGATCCCCAAAACACTGCAGGGTACCTATCTTGGCATCAGCCACCCGCTGATGATCGAACACATGAAGTCCCTCGGCATCACCTCGGTGCAGCTGATGCCGGTGGCGGCCTTCATGTCCGAACCCAGGCTCGAGCAACTGGGGCTCAGCAACTACTGGGGCTACAACCCCGTCGCCTTCTTCGCCCCCGAACCGCGCTACAGCGCGCATACGGGCGAGGCGGTGACCGAGTTCAAGACCATGGTGCGCGAGCTGCACAAGGCCGGGCTCGAGGTGATCCTGGACGTGGTCTACAACCACACCGCCGAATCGGGCTTCGATGGTCCCATGTTGTCGTTCAAGGGATTCGACAATGCGGGCTACTACGCCTTCGAGGCGGGTCCGCACGGCCCCGACTACAGCCGTCACGCCAACGTGACCGGCTGTGGCAACAGCGTCAATCTGGATCATCCCAACACCCTGCGTCTGGTGCTCGACGCCCTGCGCTACTGGGTTACCGAGATGCAGGTAGATGGCTTTCGTTTCGATCTGGCGGTGACACTGGCGCGAGAGGCGGGCGAGTTCGATCCCATGGGCGCCTTCTTCAAGGCATTGATGGCAGACCCTGTGCTGTCACAGGTCAAGCTTGTCGCCGAACCCTGGGACATAGGCCCGTTCGGTTATCGCCTCGGCCAATTCCCGAGCCAATGGCTGGAGATCAACGACCGCTACCGCGACACGGTGCGCGCCTTCTGGCGTGGCGACGCTGGCAAGATGGGGGACTTTGCCACCCGGCTGGTGGGCTCGCGGGATCTCTTCCCGAAGAACTGGCGCGCGCCCCACTCCAGCGTCAACTACCTCTGCTACCACGACGGCTTCACCCTGGAGGATCTGGTCTCCTACAACCAGCGCCACAACCAGGCCAACGGCGAGGACAACCGGGATGGCCACGGCAACAACCTCTCCAACAACTACGGTGTGGAGGGGCCAACCCTGGATCCGCGGGTCAACAACCTGCGCCAACAGCAGAAGCGCAACATGATCGCCACCCTGCTGCTCTCCCAGGGCACGCCGCACTTCCTGGCCGGTGACGAGATGGGGCGCAGCCAGCTTGGCAACAACAACGCCTATTGCCAGGACAACCAGATAAGCTGGGTCAACTGGCAGTGGCGACCGGAGGACGAACGGCTGTTTGCCTTCACTCAGCAGATGATGGCATTGCGGGCAGAGTCCGAGGTCTTCTCCAATCTGCAGTTGAGCGACGACAGCTGGAACGGTGCCCCCGCCAGCTGCCACCAGGTCAACTGGTATCACCCGGATGGTCATCAGCTCACCGATCAGGACTGGCACGCCCCCATGGGCCAGGCCTTTGCCATGGACATCGGCATGATCACCTGCCCCGGGGAGCGCTGGTACGTGCTGTTCAACGCCAGCGATTACGATATCCAGTTCCGCCTCCCCCCGCCCGGCGAGGGGATGGAGTGGATCCAGACCATAGACACGGCCACCAACGACGGTCTGCCGTTCCTGCCTGACGACATCAAACGCCAGGTGGCGGTCAGCCGGGCCCACTCCCTCAAGCTGCTGGAGCGGATCGTGCGGGATGAGCAGGCAGAAGAAGCCTTGCCCCATGAGGAGGCGCATCTTCCCGCCACCGTGGTGGCGCCGCCTGCCAACCCGATCACAGATGCGGGCAAACCATAACAGGCATGCTGGAGTCAGCTTTACGGAGCCGCTATGCTGGGCACCGTTATCAGTGGCGAGGAGTCGGAATGAGCAGTAACAACCCCGAACAGTGGCGCGACAAGCTGAGCGCCGAGCAGTTTCACGTCTGCTGGGAGAAAGGCACTGAGCGCCCCTACAGCGGCGCCCTGCTGCACAACCGCAAGAGTGGTGACTACCTGTGCGTTTGCTGCAAAAGCGTGCTGTTTCACTCGGATGCCAAGTTCGACTCCGGCTGCGGCTGGCCTTCGTTCGACCGGGCCATCGAAGGGACTGTGACCTACACCGAAGACAACAGCCACGGCATGAAGCGGGTGGAGATCACCTGCAGCCAGTGCGGCTCCCATCTGGGCCACGTCTTCCCGGACGGCCCGACCGAGACCGGCCAGCGCTACTGCGTCAACAGCCTGAGCCTGGACTTCGATCCCGAAGCCTGAGCAAGTTATCCCGAGCAATAGAAAACGGCGCCCCTGACATCAGGGGCGCCGTTTTTACTGGGCTCTAGTCATGCCTGCCATCAGACCAGCAGCAGGGCTGCCCCCACCAGCAGGCCGGCCATGGCCAGAATGGGCAGCTTCACGACCCTCAACAGATAGAAAGCAATGGCGGCCAGCGCCAGATCCGTTGGCGCCAAAACGGCACTCTGCCACACCGGTTGATAGAGGGCGGCCAGCAGCAACCCCACCACGGCGGCATTGATCCCCGTCACCGCCCCCGCCAGCCTGGGGTTGGCCAGCCAACTCTGCCAGCAGGGCCCCATGGCCCACAGCAGCAGAAATCCCGGCAGGAAGATGGTCAGGGTCGCCAGCAGGGCTCCCGCAAACGGCGCTGCAGGCAACAGCTGGGCCCCCAGGTAGGTGGCGAGGGTAAACATGGGGCCCGGTACCAGCTGGGCCAGGCTGTAGCCGGTCAGAAACTGCTGCTGGTTGAGGGTATGCCCCACGCTCTCCTGCAGCAGGGGCAACACCACGTGACCGCCACCAAACACCAGGCTGCCTGCCTGATAGAAATCGGCGGCCAGACGGCTGGCGGGATCCGTTGCCAGCAGTGGCAGACCGAGGAACAGCAGGGCAAACAGCAACAAGGTCGGCCAGTGCGGCTGGCGCCGCTCGCCAGCCTGCGGCGCCGCCACCATTGCTCCCTCCCCCTGACGTGCGCAGAGCAGGGCCGCGCCCGCCAGCATGACCAGCTGGGTCAAGAGGCCGGGTTGCCACCAGAGGGCGGCGGCGGTCACCACCATGATCCCCTGTTGCAGTACCGTCTTGCAGAACTGGCGACTCATGGTGAGCACGGCATCGGCCACCACCACCAACGCCAACAGCTTGAGTCCGTGCAGGGCGGCCTCCAGCCAGAGGTTGTCAGTGAGCAGGCCCACGCCGATGGCGGCGGCCAGCAGCAACGCAAAGGAGGGGAGCGTAAAGCCGATGAAGGCGGCCAGGGCGCCCGCCAGACCCGCACGGTGGCGACCGATGGCAAAGCCAAGCTGGCTGGAGGCGGGTCCCGGCAGCAGCTGGCACAGGGCCAGTAACTGGGCGAACTCGGCCTGGGTCAGCCAGCGCAGCCGCTCGACGAAGGTGCGCTGAAAATAGCCGATATGGGCGGCCGGCCCACCGAAACTGACGCAACCCAGCCACAGAAACTGAATAAACACCTGCCCCACGCCACCACTCCTGTCTTGTTATAAAAGGCACTGGCGGGATGATATGACAAAGGGATGAACCTGTTATGACTATTCGGGTGATCCCGCTGGCAAATCGCAGTGAACGGTCAGCCGGCTGGCGATGGTTATGATGTCTCCTGGCCTGGCTGTGGCAGATAGCAACGACCGGCCAGCCAGCAAGCGATGGATTGGCGACTGGCATCGAAATGAGGCTCGGTCAGCGTGCGAGGATCGCACCAGACCCAACCCTCGCACTTTTCCGGCTCCAGCAACTGCGGCTCGCCTGCCACCTCGGCCAGCAAGGTGACCGATATGTAATGCAGCCCGCTCTCGCGCCAGGTCTCCAGATTGTTAGTGACAGCGATAACTCTGGGGTCGCTGATGACAAAGCCTGTCTCTTCGGCCACCTCGCGGATGGCCGCCGACTCGAAGCTCTCTCCCAGCTCCAGATGGCCGCCCGCAATGGACCAGTAAGGGGCGTGGCTCCCCTTGCGTTTGCCGAGCAGCACCTGGCCCTGGCTGTTGGTCAGGATGACGCCGACACCGACGCGGGGATAGGGAGTGGCCATACGAGAAGCTCCTTGCGATACGACAACTAGAACGGAGGCCCACCTTAGGCCCTATGATACCGGGGAGCAAGTGCCAAGCGACCCTAGCGATGCCGCTTGGCGCGCCATTGCCACGGGGTTGAATAACCCGACAATGGTGCGAATGGTAGCGAAAGCCGCCAGCGAGTGTGAACCATTCATCATAAAATGACAAAATCTGCCCACAGAATGGTTTTTTTCGCGATCTCGCCTGCACTTTGCCAACCTGTTCATGGTGCGCTCAGTTTTCTCTTCCCATACTGGCCCTGCAGTTCCAAAAGAGGAGAGACAAGATGCAGTCATCATTGGTCGGGCTCTCCATTCTGTGGGGGCTAGCCAGCTTTGGTGTTCAGGGGGATTTCATCGAGAGCCGTGATTCCGTTGCGCCATCCTGGCAAACCGAGTCCAGAGTGGAGATGGAAGGTTATCTGATCGAATCGCTGGGGGATGATCGCTGGCTGTTCGACAACGGCAGCGAGAGCCTGCTGGTCTCCCTGCCCGAAGGGCAGTGGGTGCAAAGTGGTGAGCGGCTGCGCCTGAGTGGCGAACCGCAACAGGAGCCGTCAGGCTGGCTGCTGCAGGTAGAGGACATCAGCCAGGTCAGCGTCTGACCGCCGGCGAGCGCAACCGCTATTGCTTGCTCGCACTCACCATCACCAGAGTCTCAATAAAATCAAGGCGCCAATGGCGCCTTGATCTCTTTATGCCGTAACTCTGGCCACGGGCGGGATTACTCCTCTTGCTCCCGTGCGATGGCACGCCAGCCGATATCCTTGCGGTAGAAAACCCCATCCCACTTGATGCGGGCCGCCAGCTGGTAGGCACGTTTCTGCGCCTCGGCGACCGTGTGGCCGAGGGCGGTTGCACACAGCACGCGGCCACCCTGGGTCAGGCTGGTATCCCCTTCCAGCCGGGTCCCGGCGTGGAACACCTTCTCGCCCGCAACCTCATCCACCGGCAAACCGCTGATGGGGTGGTTGCTGCTGTAGTTGCCGGGATAACCGCCCGCCGCCAGTACCACACCGATGGCGGCGCGGGGATCGTAGAGCGCCTCTTTCTGATCCAGCTTGCCCTCGCAGGCCGCCAGGCAGAGCTCCACCAGGTCGGACTGCATCCGCAGCATGATGGGCTGGGTCTCGGGATCGCCGAAGCGGCAGTTGAACTCGATCACCTTGGGATTGCCCTGGCCATCGATCATCAGGCCAGCATAGAGGAACCCTGTGTAGACGTTGCCTTCGGCCGCCATGCCGCGCACGGTCGGCATGATCACCTGTTCCATCACGCGCCGGTGCACCTCGGGGGTGACCACGGGGGCCGGGGAGTAAGCCCCCATGCCGCCAGTGTTGGGGCCGGTATCGCCATCACCGACCCGCTTGTGATCCTGGCTGGTGGCCATGGGCAGCACGTGCTCGCCATCGACCATGACGATGAAACTCGCTTCCTCTCCGTCCAGGAACTCCTCGATCACCACCCGGGCGCCGGCATCGCCAAACGCGTTGCCGGAGAGCATGTCCCGCACCGCCTCTTCGGCTTCGCTCAGTGTCATGGCGACGATCACCCCCTTGCCAGCCGCCAGGCCGTCGGCCTTGATGACGATGGGCGCGCCCTTCTCGCGCAGGTAGGCCAGCGCCGGCTCCACCTCGGTGAAGTTCTGGTAATCTGCGGTCGGGATGGCGTGACGGGCCAGGAAATCCTTGGTGAAGGCCTTGGAGCCTTCCAGCTGGGCGGCGGCGGCGGTCGGGCCGAAGATGGGCTGACCGGCGGCACGGAAGGCATCGACCACCCCTTTCACCAGCGGAGCCTCGGGGCCGACTATGGTCAGGCCGATCTGCTTCGCCTTGGCAAACGCCAGCAGTCCTTCGATGTCGGTCGCCTCGATGGCCACGTTCTCGATCCCCGGCTCCAGCTGGGTGCCCGCATTGCCCGGGGCCACGAAGACGTGGCTCACCAGGGGAGAGTGTTTTGCCTTCCAGGCCAGCGCATGTTCACGGCCACCGTTACCAATGATCAGTACTTTCATCGTTTCGCTCGCTTCTATTTGTGGTCACCGCCCCGGCTTGCGCCGCGACCGGTGAAAATAGTCAGTTGAAAAGAGACAACAAAAGGGCCGCCTGCGGCGGCCCTGACCCATCAATGACGGAAATGACGCATGTTGGTGAACACCATGCACATGCCGTGTTCATCGGCGGCGTCGATCACCTCCTGGTCACGCATCGAGCCACCCGGCTGGATGACGCAGGAGATACCGGCCTGGGCCGCCGCATCGATACCGTCGCGGAACGGAAAGAAGGCATCGGAGGCCATGACGGAGCCCGCCACGGTCAACCCTTCATCCGCCGCCTTGATGCCGGCGATCTTGGCCGAGTAGACGCGGCTCATCTGGCCGGCGCCGACGCCGATGGTCTGGCCATCTTTGGCGTAGACGATGGCGTTGGATTTGACGAACTTGGCCACCTTCCAGCAGAACAGCAGATCCTTGAGTTCCGCCTCGGTCGGCTGGCGCTTGCTGACCACGGTCAGATCACCCAGGGTCACCATGCCGAGATCGCGCTCCTGCACCAGCAGGCCGCCGTTGACCCGCTTCATGTCGAAACCGGCCGCCGGTGCGGTCCACTGGCCACACTCGAGCAGACGCACGTTCTGCTTGGCGGCGACGGCATCGCGCGCCTCCTGGCTCACGGTCGGGGCGATGATCACCTCGACAAACTGACGCTCGACGATGGCTTTGGCGGTGGCGCCATCAAGTGGCCGGTTGAAGGCGATGATGCCGCCAAACGCCGAAGTGGGATCGGTCTGCCAGGCGCGCTCATAGGCGGCCAGCAGGTCGTCGCCGATGGCCACACCGCACGGGTTGGCGTGCTTGACGATGACGCAGGCCGGCTCGCTGAACTCTTTCACGCACTCGAGCGCTGCGTCGGTGTCGGCGATGTTGTTGTAGGAGAGGGCCTTGCCCTGCAGCTGGACTGCGCTGGAGACAGAGCCCGGCGCCGCGTGCTCTTCGGCATAGAAGGCGGCGGCCTGGTGGCCGTTCTCGCCGTAGCGCATGTCCTGCTTCTTGATGAACTGGCTGTTGAAGGTGCGTGGGAAGCGGGACTCCTCGTCACCCTCCTTGTTATCGCCGTAAGAGGGCACCATGCTGCCGAAGTAGTTGGCGATCATGCCGTCGTAGGCGGCGGTGTGCTCGAAGGCGGCAATGGCCAGATCAAAGCGGGTGGCAAGGGTCAGGCTGTTGCCGTTGCCATCCATCTCGCGAATGACGCGGTCGTAGTCGGCAGCCTTGACCACGATGGCGACATCCTTGTGGTTCTTGGCGGCGGAGCGGACCATGGTCGGGCCGCCGATGTCGATGTTCTCGACGGCATCTTCCAGGGTGCAACCAGGCTTGGCGACGGTCGCCGCGAAGGGGTAGAGGTTGACGACGACCATGTCGATGGGGGAGATAGCATGCTGGGCCATGATGGCGTCATCCTGATCCCGACGGCCGAGAATGCCGCCATGAACCTTGGGATGCAGGGTCTTGACCCGGCCATCCATCATCTCGGGGAAACCCGTATAGTCAGAGACCTCGGTCACCGGCAGACCCGCGTCGCTCAGCAGTTTGGCGGTACCGCCAGTGGAGAGCAGGGCAACACCACGCTCGTTGAGTGCCTTGGCAAATTCCACGATGCCAGTCTTGTCAGACACACTCAGCAATGCACGGCGAATGGGTCGAGCTTGTTCCATCACACTATCGTCCTCAACATAACGGGGACCGTTCCATGGGAGGCGAGGCTCAACACAGAGAGTCCCCTAATAAATGGAAGTGGGGGATTTCGCAAACCACTCTTATCCAGGGACCCGTCCCTGGCCAAAGTGTTTTAAGAAATGCCCGCTTGGCGCGACGCTCTCTTATGGGCGCGTATTCTACACAAAAAATGTGACGCGTGGGGGATTTTTTAAAACAACAAAGCCTTGTGTGGCGCGGCATTAAACGTTTTCCTGTTGATTTTTGCAAAACGTTTTCACTTTCAGGGTTTTACCGAAAAAATGCCCTTCATCTGACTTTTATCTGTCCCTTTCACGCCCTTGGCTGGCAATCGACGGGCAAAGGGGCGATAGTGGAGGCGATTTTTTACTGAGCGGCATATCCAACGGGGAACAAGCCATGTATCGGATTGGGGAACTGGCCAAGGCGTGCGGGGTAAAGGCAGATACCCTGCGCTTTTACGAGAAGAACGGACTCATCTCGCCGGGCATTCGCAACGAGTCCGGCTATCGCCTCTACGGCGAGCAGGACAAGCGGCGACTGGAGTTCATCATCCGCGCCAAGTCGGTGGGCTTCTCCCTGGCCGACATCGGCGAACTGCTGGCCCTCGACACCAACAAGGCCAAGGTCACCTGCCAGGAGGTAAAGGCGGTGGCCGATACCAAGCTCGAACAGGTGGAGCAGAAGATCGTCGAGCTGACCCGTTTTCGCGACAACCTGCGGGAGCTCTCCAACATCTGCTGCGGTGGCCCGCGCTCGGCGGAACACTGCGCCATCCTGGAGACTCTGGAGTCGGGCGCTCCGACCCATCATGAGCACCACCACGAGTAAACCTGCCTGCCGACTGATTGCGACGGCGGCGATTTGGTGACAGAATCGCCGCGTTTTTGAGCAGTGTGCCCCAAGGGGTTGCCAGGCGGCTCGCCGCCACAACGATACACCGCCCAGCACATCACCCATCCAGAGACGAGGAGCCACCATGGCCAAGAGAAGGATTGCACAATTCCCCCACACCTCACGGGAGAATCCCCTCCCCGAGGAAACAGCAGTTCAGGGAACCGGCTACGCCCATCGGCGTGGCGAGATAAAGGAGAACCACCTGCAGGCCCTGCTCACGGATCCGCTGTTTCGCAGCCGGGTCGAGCAAAACAGGAAGGGCAAGGGCAGCTATCAGCGCAAGGCCAAGCACGCCAGGCGGTGGGAGCCCGGCCAACAGCAGATGGTGCACGTCTGCTGCTGAGCGGGTTTCTATCGACCATAAACAATCAGGGCGCCAATGGCGCCCTGATTGCTTTGCTGAAAAAAGCCGAGCCGCAGGCGCTTATTGCCTCATGGCCAGCTCGCCATCCTGGGCTTACTCATCCATAAAGAGTTCCAGCAGCACATTCAGATAGCGATGGCCGAGGGCGGTGAGCTGCCAGCTGTCGCCGAGATCCTCGATAAGCTCCTTGCTTCGGGCGATGTCCAGTACCGTCTCCACCCGCTCCAGCGGCAGACCGGTATAGGCTTCGAACTCCGCCTTGGGAGCCGGTTCAAACAAACGAAACCGGTTCATGAAGTACTCGAGCGGCAGATCGTCCTCGGTGACCTGCCACTGCTCGTCCAGATAGGGACGGGCAAGATCCAGATAGCCTTTCGGGTGCTTCACCTTGGCGGTGCGCAGGATCTGGCCACTGGCGAGATCCGTTACCTTGCCGTGGGCGCCGCAGCCAATCCCCAGATAGTCACCAAAGCGCCAGTAGTTGAGGTTGTGGCGACACTGATAACCCTCCTTGGCGTAGGCCGAGATCTCGTACTGGCGATAACCCCTGGCGGTGAGCATGGCGTGGCCCTGCTCGTAGATGTCCCACAAGGTGTCATCTTCCGGCAGCCGGGGTGGCTTGGAGGCGAACGCCGTGTTCGGCTCTATGGTGAGCTGGTACCAGGAGAGGTGCGGCGGCGCACAATCGATGGCCTGCTGCAGATCGTAGAGGGCGTCCTCCAGGCTCTGATCCGGCAGGCCGTGCATCAGATCCAGATTAAAGGTGGGAAGCTTGATGGCGTGGGCCAATGCGGCAGCCTTGCGCGCCTCTTCCGGGCCGTGAATGCGCCCGAGCCGGGTCAGTTTCTCCTGCTGGAAGCTCTGCACCCCGATGGAGATACGGTTGATGCCCGCCAGCTGGAAGCCGGCGAACTTGTCCGCCTCTACCGTGCCCGGGTTGGCCTCCATGGTGATCTCGCAGTCCGCCGTCAACGGGATGCGGGCACGCACCCCGTCCAGCAGCGCCTGCATCGCCGCCACCGTCAGCAGGCTGGGAGTCCCGCCACCGATAAAAATGGAGGAGAGGGGGCGCCCCTGGGCCCACTTCAGATCCTGCTCCAGATCCTCCAGCAGGGCGGCCACGTACTCGAGGTGAGGCAGTTCTCCCTTCTGGGCGTGGGAGTTGAAGTCGCAATAGGGGCACTTCTGGACGCACCAGGGCACATGGATATAGAGGGAGAGAGGCGGCAGTTGCAGCATGGGGATTCCACTAATCAAAAATAAAAACGGGGGCTGACGGCCCCCATTGTAGATGAAATGCTTGCCGGAGTATCCCGGCGCCGTGCCCGGGCTCAGTGCGCCGCGGCCAGGGCCTCTTTCAGCTTGGCCAGCGCCTGGCCACGATGGCTGAGCTGGTTCTTCAGATCACCTGGCATCTGGGCGGCGGTGCAGTCGTGATCCGGTACGAAGAAGACGGGGTCATAACCAAAGCCGTGCTGACCACGCGGCTCGTCGATGATCATCCCCTCCCAGCTCGCCTGGCAGATGATGGGAGTGGGATCGTCAGCGTGGCGCATATAGACCAGCACACACCAGAAGCGGGCGCTCTTGAGATATTCAGGCGCCCCCTTGAGCTCACCCAGCAGCTTGTCGATATTCTCCTTGTCGCTGGCGTTGTCGCCGGCGAAACGGGCGGAGTAGACACCTGGGCGGCCGTGCAGCAGATCCACTTCCAGGCCGGAGTCATCGGCCACGGCGGGCAGTCCGGTGATGCGGGCGGCGTGGCGGGCCTTGATGATGGCGTTTTCGACGAAGGTGGTGCCGGTCTCATCGGCATCGGACACTGCAAACTCGCTCTGCGGGATCACCTGGATCTTCATATCGGCCAGCATGGCGGCCAATTCCTTCACCTTTTTCTGATTCCCTGTTGCCAGGACAAGCTTGTTCATCGCACACCTCCGCAAAAATAATCTGCGCATTCTATGCGTCGCAGCCGTTTAGTAAAAGCGCCAATTGTCACTAATCCCGCCCCATCCAAGGCCCGTCACAAGGCCCTGTTTGCTACCGGAAAAATACATGTTTCCATACAGGAATAACCGAAGTGATTAAATACCATTTCTATTCATTACTGTGACTCAGTAGACTCGCGCACCAACCGATTTCTCCTGTCTTCATGAGGTGGCTGATGCCCTTGATCCTTCTGCTCGTACTTCTGGTACTGTTCGGCCCGCTGGCCATCGACATCTACCTGCCCGCCATTCCGCAGATGGCGGAAAAGCTGGGCGCAGAAGTGACCCTGATGCAGGGCACCATCACCTGGTTCCTGTTCAGCATGGGTCTGGGCCAGCTGCTGGTGGGACCGCTGGCCGACCGTTACGGCCGCAAGCCCATCGCCCTGGGCGGGGTACTGCTCTACGGCCTGAGCGCACTGGGCGCAGGCTTCGCCGCCAGCCTCGGGGAGCTGATGCTGGCTCGGGTGCTGCAAGGCTTTGGCGCCTGTGCCACCTCGGTCGCGGCCTTCTCGGTGGTACGTGACAGCTATGGCCCGAAAAAGAGCGGCCAGATGATCTCCTACCTCAATGGCGCCATCTGCTTCATTCCGGCGCTGGCCCCCCTGTTTGGGGGCTGGCTCACCGCCAAGGCGGGCTGGTCTGCCAACTTCTGGTTCATGGCCGGATATGCATTGATGGTCGGCGGCTGGTTGCTGTGGCGCATGCCGGAGACCCGCCCGGAGGATACCCGCAGCGAGGGAGCTCTCATCAGCTGGGATCGCTACAGCCCTGTGCTGCGCTCCCCCACCTTCCTGTTCAACGCGGCGCAATGCATGCTGGCGATGGCGGTGATCCTCGCCTATGTCACCGCCGCACCGGTGCAGCTGATGGTGAAACTGGGACTGGACATGAACGGCTTCAGCTACTGGTTTACCGCCAACGCGGCGGTGAACATCCTGGCCTGTTTCTTGGCCCCCCGCTGCGTTGCCAAGATGGGACCGAGACGCACCCTGCGCATCGGCCTGCTGGTCCTGCTGGTGGCGGCCATCACCCTGACCCTGACCATGCACATTGACCATCCGCTGGGCATGATGGGCCCCGTGTTCCTCTCCAGCATCGCCTTTGCCATGATCCTGGGCTCGGCCGCCGGCATGGCGCTGGCCCCCTTCGGTCAGTGCGCCGGTACCGCCGCCGCCCTGCTCGGCCTGTTCCAGATGAGCGGAGCTGGCGCCCTGGTCGGCCTCACCGGCGCCCTGATGCAGGATCCCCTGGATCAGCTGGCACTGCACATGTGGCTGCTGTTGCCACCACTGGTGGTGTTGATGACCCGCCAGGGACGGCGCTTGTGTTTGCAATAAATCCTGTGCTCTGATGAGCACATCCGGGGGCCGCTGGCCCCCTCCTCTTTTTGTGACCCGTCGCCCGCCGGCACAGGCGCCCGACCCCGACTCATGTCAGCGGAGAAACACCCATGAGCCAGACTCTCAACGCCGCCCTGGTGGGCTATGGCTTTGCAGGCAAGACCTTTCACGCCCCCTTTCTCGGCACCACTCCGGGCCTTCGCCTCAGTTGGGTGGTAAGCCGCGATGCTGCCAAGGTACGGGCCGATCTGCCCGATTGCCGGGTCGGTTCGCTGGAGGAGGTGCTGAGCGACAACACGGTTGATCTGGTGGTGATCGCCACCCCCAACGATACCCATGCTCCCCTCGCCCGCCAGGCACTGCTGGCCGGCAAGCACGTGGTGATCGACAAGCCGTTCGCCCTGGATCTGGCCGAGGCCAAGGCGCTGGTCGAACTGGCGGAAAAGCAGCAGCGGCTGCTCAGCATCTTCCACAACCGGCGCTGGGACGGGGATTTCCTCACGGTGCGCCGCCTGCTGGCAGAGGGGACCCTGGGGCAGATCGCCCAGTTTGAATCGCACTTCGATCGCTATCGCCCCGAGGTGCGCCAGCGCTGGCGCGAGGCGGGCGGTCCGGGTTCCGGGCTCTGGTTCGATCTCGGCCCCCATGTGCTGGATCAGGCGCTGCAGCTGTTCGGTCTGCCCGACTGGCTGCAGGCCGATCTGGCCGGGCAACGCCCGGGGTCCCTGAGCGATGACTACTTCCACGTGGTGCTGGGTTACGGCGAGATGCGGGTGGTGCTGCACGGCAGCTGCCTGGTGTCGGCCACCATGCCCCGCTTCATCATTCACGGCAGTGCGGGCTCGTTTATCAAGTTCGGCATGGATGTGCAGGAAGAGCAACTCAAGCTCGGCAAGCGCCCTCCGGCGGCCGACTGGGGCGTGGACAGCGAGCCAGGCCAGCTCAGCCGGATCCTGGATGGCCAACTGCAACAGGAGCTGGTCGCTGGTGAGGCCGGCGACTACGGTGCCTACTACCGCGGAGTCTGCGCCGCCATCCTGGGCGAAGGGGCAAATCCGGTGCCCGCCGGAGAGGCCCTGACGGTCATGGCGCTGCTGGATCTGGTACGCGAGAGCCATAGCTCGGGAAAACGCCTTGCTTGTCAGAAGCTGTCTGACTGACCACGCCGACAGCAAAGATTCAAACAAAACCTCAAAACCGTTTAGATACCAGGCAGACAAGATAAAATGGTGATTAGTTGTGCTACATCACCATTTTTTGGACATTTTTAGTTGAATTTAGCTAAATGAGCAGTTCTTTTTATCTATGGTACGAAAAAATGTCATTGTGATATCCGTTTTCATCTGCAACCGTTGGGGCTATATTGCGTCCGCCTCTTGGCTCCCGGCCAATGATTGGAAAACCGGGTGAAAGGACGCACTTTGATGGTTGTCACAACCATCTCTCCATCTTTTGTTGAGGGTATACACATGAATAAAGTACTGGTAGCCGGTATCCTGGGTCTGATGTTGACCGCTTGCGGTCAGAAAGAAGAGAAGGCTGCCGCACCTGCTGCCACTCCGGCCGCCGAAGTCGCTGAAACCGTAGAACAAGCGGCCAGCGAAGCCACTTCTACCGTCGAAAAAGCCGCCTCCGAAGCGACTGCAACCGTTGAGAAAGCTGCTGACGACGTAGCCACCAAGGTTGAAGCTGCCGTGAGCGATGCCAAGGCCAACTAAGCCAGCACCTCATTCGAAGACGGGCCCTAAGGAAACTTCGGGCCCGTTTTTTATGGGCCGTTTACGGCGCCGGATTGATCAAAGAGGTGAGGATATGATCCTCCCAGCGGCCATTGATCATCAGATACTCCCTGGCATACCCCTCCCGCTCGAAGCCGAGCCGCTCCAGCAGGGCGCCGCTGCGATGATTGGCCGGCATGTAGCAGGCCATGATGCGGTGCAGACCATGTTCGCGAAACAGGTAATCGATGGCGACGGGCAGCACCTCCTGCATCAGCCCCTGCCCCTGGTGCTGCTGATCGACGGCATAACCCAGGTGGCACGCCTTGAAGATCCCCATCAATATGTTGCTGAAGTTGCAGGTGGCGATCACCCGCTCCCCCGCCGGATCCAGGGCCGCCAGATTGACTCCGGTGCCGTTGAAGAACTGGCCATAGCTCTCTTGCAACCTGGCGTGCCAGTAAGGGAGGGTATAAAAGCGCTCATCCCGCAGTGGCTCCCAGGGAGTGAGGTGGGCGCGATTGCGCCGATAGAAGTCGAGAATCATGGGGGCCTGATCCGGTGACAGCACCGTCAGGTGGGCTCGGGCCGTCTTGAGATGTGGCAGCACCATCAGGATTCCCTCAACCTCAACCACTCATCACGTAGCAAACTGTAGTGGACGTGATCCACCACCCGGCCGGCCAGCCGTTCGGCGCGCCGGGTGATCCCCTCCTGCTGCATCCCTAGCCGCTCGCAGACGGCCCGGCTTGGCTCGTTGTCAGTAGCGGCGCTGATCTCCACCTTCTCCATGCCCATCTCCTCGAAAGCATGATGGATAAGGGCCTGACAGGCCCGGGTGATGATGCCGTTGCCCTGCCAGCGCTCCGCCAGCCAGTAGCCGATGGCCACCTTGCCAAGATCCGCGTCTATCTGGTTGTAGCCGATCACCCCGACCACCTCCCCCTGATACTCGATGGCGGTAGTCAGCCCCTCGCCGCGGGCAAACTTCTCGATGGCGTGGCGAATGAAGGTGGCACTGTCGGCGGGGCGCAGGATCAGGGGCGGCCAGGGCAGCCACTGGGAGAGGTATTCCCGGTTGTCGCGGCAGAGGGCAAACAGCTCGCTCGCCATGTCGGGCTGCAAAAAGAGCAGCGCAAGCTCATCGTCCAACTGCCATGAGAACATGGGATTCTCCTTTGAAATCAGTCATCAAATGACAAAACAGCACCAATGTAGCCAATTGCTTCCAGAGGAGCCAACCCTTTTGCAGGGAGTCGCTCACCTTTCACCGCGCCACCGTTTGGCCAGGGCACGAGCTGTCGCCAGCACCGCCTCCTTGGCCGGATTGGGCCGTTTGCCACCGCGCCAGGCCATCATCACGTCCCAGTGCTCCTGAGGCAGATTGCAGACATCCAGTTTGACCAGTCGCCCGACCTCCAGATCCCGCGCGATGGCCAGCTCCGGCATCAGGGTGATAAAGCCGTGTTCCAGCGCAAGATCCCGGGCCGCACTCGCGGGCTGTACCCCGTGCAAGGGACTGGCGGCACGGCGCAGCCGCCGCAATTGCTGAATAAAAACGTCACAACCTGGCCCCCACACCTGGGGGGCAAGCCGCTGATCGGCGATGTCTTGCAAAGTCAAACCGTGGCACCCCGCCAGCGGGTGCATAGGCGAGGCGATGGCGATGATGGGGGAACAGCAGAGCAGCTCCATCTGCAGTCCCGCCACGGGCGGGCACTTGAGCACGAAGCCGATGTCGGTCACCCCGGTCAGCAGCTCCTGCATGATGACGCCGGAGTGATCCGTGGTGCAGCGGATCTCGAACGCCTCGTCCACCAGCTCCATCAGGAGCGAGCCAAACACCACCGAAGTCAGGGAAGGCAGGCTGGAGAGACGGATGCAGGGCAGCGCCGGTGCCCCCTGCAGCGCCAGCCGCCCTTCGCTCAGGGTTGTCAGGGCCGAACGGGCCGCTGGCAGGAACTCCTCGCAGGCGCGAGTCGGGGTCACACCGCGGCGATGACGCTGGAACAGCGGCGCCCCCAGAGTCAGTTCCAGATGGGCAATACGCTGGCTCACCAGAGGTTGCGACCAACCGCGGATAGCCGCCGCCTGACTGAAACTGCCGAGCTCCGCCACATCCAGCAGCAGCTGCAAATCGTCCAGATCCATAGACATAAAAAATCCTGATATGAAATATAGGTAGTTGTCGTCTACCACTATATCTGATGCCCCTCCAGAATGGAGTCATCAATCAATAGAGAGGGCATTATGGTCGAGCGGGCAAGGCATTGGGGGCGCTGGTTTCTGGCGCTGGATACGACACTGGTTATCCTGGGTTTCTTTGTGGTGATGCCGATGATCAGCCTGCGCTTCGTGGATCAACTCGGCTGGGCGGCGGGGTTGGTGGGGCTGGCCCTGGGGCTGCGTCAGCTGACCCAGCAGGGGCTGGGAATTTTCGGCGGCTCCCTGGCCGATCGCTTCGGTGCCCGTCCCCTCATCGTCACCGGCATGTTGCTGCGCGCCGTCGGCTTCGCCACCCTGGCCTGGGCCGAGAGCGGCGCCATGCTGATCTTTTCCTGCTTCCTCTCCGGTCTCGGTGGCTGCCTGTTTGATCCGCCGCGGGCCGCCCTGGTGATCAAGTTCACCCGCCCCGGCGAGCGGGGCCGCTTCATCTCCCTGTTGATGATGCTGGAGAGCGCCGGCGCCGTGACCGGGGCCCTGCTCGGCAGCTGGTTGCTGCGCTTTGACTTCACCTATGTCTGCCTGCTGGGCGCAGGCCTGTTCACCCTGGCGGCCCTGTGCAACTGGCTGCTGTTGCCCCCTTACCGCCTCTCCCTCAAGCCAACTCCGATGCGGCAAGGACTGGGGCAGGTGCTGGCGGATCGCGCCTTCTGCCGGCTGGTGCTGATCCTGAGCGGCTACTACATGCTGTGGGTGCAGGTGATGCTGATCTTCCCCATCCTGGTCAAGCAGCTCTCCGGCAGCACCACGGCGGTCGGCTGGATGTACAGCCTGGAGACCGCCCTGTCGCTGGCGCTGCTCTACCCCATCGCCCGTTTCAGCGAGCGGCGCTACAAGCTGGAAAATCGCCTGATGGCCGGCATCCTGCTGATGACAATAGGGATAGGGCTGGTCGCCTTCGTCAACACCCTGTCGGGGCTCTTCGTGCTGCTGGCCTGCTTCTATCTGGGGATAATCATCTGCGAGCCGGCGCGGGAGACCCTGATGACCCGGCTGGCCAACCCCAACGCACGCGGCAGCTACATGGGTTTCAGCAGACTCGGACTCGCCCTGGGGGGCATGACAGGCTACGTGGGGGGAGGCTCCCTCTATGACTATGCCCTGCAGCAGGGGCAACCCGCCCTCCCCTGGCTGGTACTGGGCACGATCGGTGTGGTCACCATGCTGCTGCTGGCTCACTGCTTCGCCCGCCGCCCGGAGCTGAGAAGCCGGGCGGCAGCCTGAACCATTTTCAGGGAAATGAAAAATAAAGTTGCGCACAACAACCAAATCGCTAAATTGGTTGTTGTGCACAACAAAAAGGAAACCCTGATATGGATCCCCGCCCCCTGCGCGCCCTCTCTCGCGAGCTGGTCCGCGAACTCGGCATGCTCTCCCAGCAATGCGGCGAGCTGGCCCTCACCCCCATCGAAGCCCACCTGCTGATCGAACTGGAGAGCGGCCCCGCCACCAACCAGCAGCTGGCGGAGAAACTGCGCATCGACAAGTCCAACGCCAGCCGTCCGCTGGCGCGCCTCGCCGAACGGGAGCTCATCAGCTGGCATCCCCATCCCTCCGATGGCCGCAGCAAGGAGGCTCGCCTCACCATCACCGGTCAAAACCAGCTGCTGGCGCTGCATCGGGAGATGGACTGCGCCATGGAAGAGACCTTGGCCCAGTTGACTCAGGAAGAACGCGAGCTGCTGTGGGAAGGCCTGCGCCTCTATCGCAGCGCCCTCTCCCGTGCCCGCCGCCAGCAGGGCTACCACATTCGTCCCATCCGGGCGTTCGACAATCCCCATATCGCTGCGGTGATCCGCGCCGTCTCCGCCGAATACGGCCTCACCGCCGACAAGGGCTATGGAGTCGCCGACCCGAACCTGGATCAGCTCCATGAGACTTATCAGGACAGGGGTAGCCGCTACTGGGTGATTGAAGGGCCTGATGGCACCATTCTGGGTGGCGGCGGCATAGCTAGGCTGACGGGAGAAGAGGAGACCTGCGAGCTGCAGAAGATGTACTTCATGCCCGCCCTGCGCGGGCTGGGACTGGGGCGACGGCTGGTGCTGCAGGCGCTGGAGGAGGCACGAACCCTCGGCTACCGGCGCTGTTACCTTGAGACCACAGAGGTACTGCGGGAAGCCACCAGCCTCTACGAGTCACTGGGTTTTGAACACCTGCCCGGCCCGCTCGGTTGCACCGGCCACGATGCCTGCGAGATCTGCATGGTGCTCACCCTGTAACCACGCCGGAAAGCCGGCAGGACCCCGCGAGCAGGGTCCTGCCATCGAAAACCTGTTTTGATTAACCCTCTCTTGCCGCCTCTCCCGTTATCGTGCTGGTCTGGTTCAGTGGCCGTCTGGCCCAGAAACCGGCGAGCAGAGAACCGGAGAGGTTGTGCCAAACCGAAAACAGGGTTCCCGCCATGGCTGAAGCCGGCGTGAAGAACTTCATGGCGAGCGCAGTGGCCAGCCCCGAGTTCTGCAGCCCCACCTCGAAGGCGACGGTACGGCAGATACGCTCATCAAAGCCGAGCAGCCGGCTGACCCAGTAGCCCGCCGTGATGCCGATACCGTTATGCAGGATCACCGCCAGCGCCACTATGGGGCCTATGCTGGCGAACTGACCCGCATTGAGCGCCACGACGGTTGCGATGATCAACACGATGGCCGCCATGGAGACCAGGGGGAGTACTGGCTCGATGCGCGCGGTCAGGGAGTGCAGGAAGACATTGACGACCACCCCGAGCACCACGGGGATCAGCACTATCTTGACCAGGCTCAGCAGCATGTCCAGCACCGGCACGTCGACGCTCTTCCCAGCCAGCAACTGCACCAGCAGAGGCGTGATGATGACGCCCAGCAGCGTGGAGAGCGCCGTCATGGTGATCGAGAGTGCCACATCGCCCTTGGCGAGATAACACATCACATTGGAAGAGGTGCCGCCGGCCACGCTGCCCACCAGCACCATGCCCACCGTCAGCTCGGCATCGAAACCCAGCAGCAGACTGATCAGCAGGGCAGCCAGTGGCATTACGCTGAATTGCAGCACCAGTCCCAGTCCGATGGCCTTCTTGTTGCGCACCACGTCGAGGAAGTTCCGGGGTTTGAGGGTCAACCCCATGGCCAGCATGATGATGGTCAGCAGCGGCACTATCTGCGCCTTGAGATCGGTGAACAGACCCGGCTGCCAGTAGGCCAGCAAGGAGAAGAGCAAGGCCCAGAGCGGGAAGAAGTTGGTGATGCGTCCAAGCATGTCGATATCCTTATTCTGAAGCTAACGCAGGCAAACAAGCCCGCAGGGTTTTCTTTTATATCAGCTTTGTCATCGGGTGGAGCCTCGATTGTGCTCGTCAGCCGGGGAAATAGAACCAGGCGGTGCTGATAAGGCCTTCCTCTACCTCGAAGACCGCCACACTCTCCAGCGGTTCGGGAGAGAGACCGTGGATCCGCTCATGATCAAACACCTTGTTGCCGAGCACCGTCCTCGACAACAGTTCGGCCTTCAGCAGCGGGTTGTTGAAGCGATGCTCTGCATAGAAGGTTCTCAGCGCCTCCTTGCCAACGGTGGAAGGCGATTCTGCCGGCATGCGATAGGCTTTGAACTGCTCGGAAAAGCAAGCCTGGAAGGCCTCGATATCATGGGCATTGTAGGCTTCCAGCTGTGCCTGGACGGGCAGCGAGGCGGACATAGCACTCTCCAATAAATTTAATTTATTCATTTATATTGGTTTTTTACTCAATCGTCGATAACAGACAAATTCCCTTCCCCACGGTTCCCCGTAAAAGCCGATAAAAAAAGACCCCGCCGAAGCGGGGTCTCTTGTCTCGTCAGCCATGCAGGCTTGCGAAGCGGTATCAGTGCTCGCGAGTCTGGCGGAACAGGACGTCCGGGTGACGCTCCTGAGCCAGGCGCAGGTTGACCATGGTCGGCGCGATATAGGTGAGGTTGTCACCGCCATCGAGGGCCAGGTTGATCTCGTTCTTGCGCTTGAACTCCTCGAACTTCTTGGCATCTGTCCCTTCCACCCAGCGGGCGGTGGAGACGTTGACCGCCTCGTACAGGGCCTCGACGTTGTACTCGCTCTTGAGGCGCGACACCACCACGTCGAACTGCAGCACACCGACCGCACCGACGATGAGATCGTTGCTCTGTAGCGGACGGAACACCTGCACCGCCCCCTCTTCGGAGAGCTGTACCAGCCCCTTGAGCAGCTGCTTCTGCTTGAGGGGGTCGCGCAGGCGGATGCGGCGGAACAGTTCCGGCGCGAAGTTCGGGATGCCGGTGAACTTGAGATCCTCACCCTGGGTGAAGGTGTCACCGATCTGGATGGTGCCGTGGTTGTGCAGGCCGATGATGTCACCCGCGAAGGCGTCTTCCGCTTGCTCGCGATCGCCAGCCATGAAGGTCACGGCGTCGGAGATGTTCACATCCTTGCCCAGACGTACGTGGCGCATCTTCATGCCCTTGGAGTAGGTGCCGGAGACGATGCGCATAAAGGCGATACGGTCGCGGTGTTTCGGGTCCATGTTCGCCTGGATCTTGAACACGAAGCCGGAGAACTTCTCCTCGGTGGCAGCCACTTCGCGGCTCTCGGCCTTGCGCGGCATGGGAGCCGGCGCCCAGTCGGTCAGGCCGTCCAGCATATGGTCAACACCAAAGTTGCCGAGTGCGGTACCGAAGAAGACCGGTGTCATCTCGCCGGCGATGAAGGCGTCGTGATCGAACTCGGGAGAGGCACCCTGCACCAGCTCCAGCTCATCACGCAACTGCTGAGCCAGATCTTCACCGATGGCGGCGTCCAGATCCGGGTTGTTCAGCCCCTTGATCACTCGCTTCTCCTGGATGGTGTGGCCCTGACCGCTTTGATAGAGGTAGGTCTCATCCTTGTAGAGGTGATAGACACCCTTGAAGGATTTGCCGCAGCTAATGGGCCAGGTGATGGGGGCGCACATGATGTTGAGCTCGCGCTCCACTTCGTCCATCACTTCCATGGGATCGCGCACTTCGCGGTCCAGCTTGTTCATGAAGGTGAGGATGGGGGTATCGCGCAGTCGGGTCACTTCCATCAACTTGCGGGTCCGGTCTTCAACACCCTTGGCGGCGTCGATGACCATCAGGCAGCAGTCGACCGCCGTCAGAGTACGGTAGGTATCTTCGGAGAAGTCCTCGTGACCCGGGGTATCGAGCAGGTTGACCAGGCAGTCGGCATAGGGGAACTGCATCACAGAGGTGGTGATGGAGATACCGCGCTGCTTCTCCATCTCCATCCAGTCGGATTTGGCGTGCTGGCCCGAGCCACGGCCCTTGACGGTACCGGCGCGCTGAATGGCCTGTCCGAACAGCAGGACTTTTTCGGTGATGGTGGTTTTACCCGCATCCGGGTGCGAGATAATCGCAAAAGTGCGTCTCTTGGAGACTTCACTCAGAAATTCAGCTGACATAATTCAACGTTCTTCTATTGGGCGGCGGCCTTGGCCACCGTGGGAATAAATCCGGGATGCCGCATTCGACTCACGGCACATCTGTATGCAGCGCATGCCACGCCGGCAGGCATCAGGCCAGCCAGGTGGAAAAAGGGGGGAAAGCGTTGCATTACATGGGTCGTCTCGCCTGAGTCAAAGCAAAATTGCGCGGCATTATACCCGCGCGAGCGAAAAATACCCAGCCTGGCATGGTGGAGAAATCCGCAAGTTACACGTCAAGCCTCTTGAGCCAGCACCACCCGGTTGCGCCCGGTCTGCTTGGCCTGGTACATGGCCTCGTCGGCCCGCCGGATCAGGGCACTCAGGGTGTCATCGAAGGAGCCATACTGGGCGCAACCTATGCTGACATGGACAAAACGCCCCTCCGGCATCCCGTCTATACACAGCCGGGAGACCCGCTGGCGGATCCGCTCTGCCACCTCGGCGGCCTCCTCGAGTCTGGTGTCGGGCAGCAGCACCAGAAACTCCTCGCCGCCGTTGCGTCCCACCTCGTCCTGCACCCGCAGATGCTCACCGAGGCAACGAGCCACCGCCTTGAGTACCATGTCCCCCATGTGGTGACCCAGCTGATCATTGACCTGCTTGAAGTGATCGATATCCAGCAACAAGACGCTCAGGGAAGGACCACCACTTTTTGCCTGATCGAAACAGGCCTGACCCCGCGCCATGATCTGGCGACGATTGTGGAGACCGGTCAGCTCGTCCGTCATGGCCAGCCGCCTCATCTTGCGGCTGCGGTTGAAGAGGTAGAGCACCAGCATGCCCATCACCACCAGCAGCAGAGCCACCACGGCGAATTGCCACTGGCGGCGCTCCTGCAGTTGCTTGAGCTTGGCTTCCTGCAACAGCTGTTTGGTCTTGAGGGTCTGGTTTTCCAGCTCCTTGCGAGCCAGATCGAACTCGAAGCGCATCTGCAAGGAGCGCTGCTCCCTGAGCACCAGCTCGGTGGCATGCCTGGTCTGCACATACTCCTTGAGGCTGGCCAGCGCATCACCGACCCGGCCCTGGCGCTCGAAGATGCGCGAGCGCAGACCATAGACACGGATCAGAAAACGCTGGTTATTCTCCCTGGCGAAAACGGTCTCCGCCCGCGCCAGATAGTCGAGGGCCCTGGTTTGCTCTCCCGAGGTATCCAGCACCATGGCCATCACCAGTTGCCAGTGCGCCAGGGTCACGCTGTCGCTCCCCTCGCGATCGTGCAGCAGCACTTCGGCCTGTTTCAGCTTGGCTTTGGCCTCGCTCACCTTGTTCTGGTTGAGCAGCATGGTGGCCACCTCGATCTGGCTCCAGGCCAGCAGTCCCTCCTGACGCTGGGACTGATAGTAGCGCTCGGCCTCCTGCATCAGGGGCAGGGCCCGGTCGAACTCGTCCATTTCGGCGTAAAGCAGCGCCTGCTGGGCATGGATATCCACCAGCTGTTCCCGGGCCCCCAGCTGGCGATAGTCCTGCTCCAGTTCCTTGAAATAGTCGTCGGCTCGCTCATAGAGCCCCATGCGCCGATAGGAGTTGGCAATCAGGGTCAATACTTCCCGCCCCTTGTCCTCCATGCCCAGATCTTCATAGCGCTGGTATGCTTCGATAAGCTCCTTCAGCCCCTCGGCCAGCTTGCCCTGATAGGAGTAGAGTTCGCCACGATAGCTGAGGACATCGGCCTCTTGCATCCGATCCCCAAGCTCCCGCGCCAACCCCTGTGCCAGCCCAAAATCGGCCAGCGCCAGCTTCATGTTGCCCAGCATCTGCTGGTGAAAGCCGCGACAGACAAGCAGTCCGGTTTCGGTGAGCCGATCCTTGCGCGCCCTGGCGATGGCCAGCTCCTTGTCGGCAAAAGCCACCACGGCGCGATACTCGCTGTCCCGCTCGGCCGGCATTGCCCGACACTGCAGCCGGGCAATCCGTCCCTGCACGTCGGGGGAATAGGCATCGCGATTGGCCGCCAGGGCGGCGACCCGCAATCGGTAGATGCGATCGGGTAGGCCCCCCTCTTCCAGCGCTTGCAACTCTTTAGATAATTGCGGCTCGCCAAGGGGGCCTCGTGCCGCCCATGCAGGAGAGCAAGCCAGACACACCCACAGGATCAAGGTCATGCAACGCTTCATGCCGGATCAGGTTCCCCATTCGATAGCACTGATACTCTGATAACTCATCATATCGTTCCTTGTCCGACCTGGCAGCAAACCTTATGCCAAATCCGGTTTTTAGCCCTCCTCACAATGACGAAATCCGGCGCTTTACAGGAGCAGACCCAGCATCGACTATATGTTCTTTTTGCAGGGATGTGGCGGGATGACATACGAGGAGTTGCAGGCTGCCTATGCCAGGCTGCAGCTGGAAAACGAGCGGCTAAAGCGCATCGCCGACGATGCCCGCGAAAAACTGGACGCCGCCATGGATGGTACCGGCCTGTGCATCTGGCAAAACCACATCCCCACCGGCAAGCTCATCATCTTCAACCGCCGCTGGGGCGCCATGCTGGGATTTCAGCCCAAGGAGCTGTCTGCCCATTTCGACGTCTGGCGCGAGCATCTGCACCCGGAAGACAGGGAGCGGGTGCTGCAGGCCTTCTTCGACCATCTGAGCGGCAAGAGCCCCTTTTATCAGGTGATGCACCGGATGATCGCCAAGGATGGCAAGACCACCTGGGTGCTGGATCGGGGCCGCGTGGTGGAACGGGATGAACAGGGCAACCCCATCCGGGTGATGGGCACCCACATCGACATCACCCATGAGAAGGAGTACGAGCAGCAGCTGGCCCGGCTCGCCCATCGGGATCCCCTCACCGGCCTTGCCAACCGCACCGCCTTGCAGCGCAAGTTCAACCAGGGTTTCAAATCCATCTGCTTCATCGATCTCGATGACTTCAAACAGGTCAATGACAACCTGGGCCACCGGGCCGGCGACGAGCTGCTGGTCGCTCTGACCCAGCGCCTCAGGCAGTGCTGTCCGGAAGAGAGCGAACTGGGGCGCATCGGCGGCGACGAGTTTGTGCTGCTGCTCCCCTGGGAGAGCGAGGATCCCCGCACCCACGAGCTGGCCCAACTCTGCATCGAACTCATCTCGACCCCCTTCCCCCTCGCCAACGGCGACGGGAATGTGGGTCTGAGCATGGGAATTGCGGCCATCCGGCCCCAGGATGACTTCGGCGCCGCCCTGGCCCGGGCCGATCAGGCCATGTACCGGGTCAAGCGCAGCGGCAAACGGGGCTTTCACATCTCCCGTCCGAGCGGTCAGCCACTGCTGGATCAGGAACAGGTCAACGAACGTGCCTTGAGCCACACTCCGGCTCACTGACAGCGGGATCCCTCAGTGCTGCTGCCAGCGGCGCAGCAGGCGGCCACGCAGGCCGCAATCCAGCAACCAGCTGTTGTCGAATACCCGCAGCAGCGCCTGCTTGGCGTGGCGGGACATGGCGACGGCGTGAAAGCGGGTCTCGCGATGGCGATAGCGATTCATCTGATCGAGCAGGGGATGGGGCAGACTCTGGGCGATGAAGTCGGAGATCACCAGCACATCCGCCTTGGCAAAGGCGGGCTCGTCGAGTTTGAGCAACGCCTTCTCGAGACAGGGCACCAGATCGGTACCGCCGTGAAAACTCATGGAGAGGAAGCGCTCCGCCTTGTCCAGCCCAGTGTCAGCGGTGATCTCCAGGGTCGCCACCTCGGTAGAGAAGAGCATCAGATAGCAGCCGCGCTTCTCATCCATCGCCACCTTGAGCAGCGCCAGAAACAGCGCCTTGGCACACTCCTCCGGATAACCGCCCATGGAGCCCGACGTATCGACGCAGACGATGAAGGGCCCCCGCTGCTGCAACTGGTGTCCACCCTGTTCCGAGGTGCGCAGCATGATGCGCTGGCGTGGCAGGGTACCCCGTGACTGGTAGCTGAGCAGGCGCCGCTCCAGATAGCGGCGATAGAACTCCAGCTCCAGCTCCGGCAGCCCCAGCATCACCGCCTCGCTCGGCAGCAGTCGCATCAGGTCGCTGGCCTGATGGATCCCCACCAAATCGTCGGGCACATCGTCGCTAGGGGCAGGTTCGAGCTCCAGCATCTGCACCGGCGGCACCGGCTGCTCCTGCGCCTGCCGATCCCGTTCGCTGCGGCCAAGCTGGGCGGCTATCTCAGCCAGCAGGGGTTCCCGCTGCAACATGCGGGCATACTGCTTGACCAGCACCAGGCTGCGCTTGTGCCAGCTGCCCTGGGCCAGATCCCACAGACCACCGGCCGAGATCTGGTGGGGATCGAGGGCATCGGCCAGGGTGCGGCTCGCCAGCAGCTGATCCTCGATCTCCTGGCGCTGCTTCTCCCGCTCCGCCTCGGCGATCTGCTGCTGCAGTTGCAGCAAACTGCCCACCAGGCTGGCACGCCACTTCTCGACAAACAGCTGGCGCAGGCTCTCGGTCGGATGAGCCACCAGCTGGCGCACCAGGCTGCGGGCTTCGCCGGCGAACGGGCTGTACTGCTCGAGCGCCTCCAGCAGCGTCGGCAAGCGGCCGATAAGCTCAGTCATCGGTAGCTGGCGATGCGCCTGATAGAGCAGGTACTCCTGCTCCAGCGCCACCGGCACCGGCTTGTGGCGGATCTCCTCGCCAAGCTGTTCGCCCCAGCTCTGCAGGCGCTTTTTCAACAGCTTGCCCTGTAGCGGCGAGCGCTTGATGAACTCGGAGATCTTGGGTGAGGCCGCCAGCAGCAGCGCCACCTCCCCCGCCAGCTCCCCTTCCCCCATCAGGAGCCCCAGATCCAGCATGCCAATTTCCAGCATGGGAACTCCTTAGTCGTCCAGCCTGGGCAACCGCTCGCGCCAGTGCGCCAGCTCGCCGGAGAGTTGCTCGAGATCCCGGTTCAGCACGAAGAAGCTGTCCTCCACCTGCTGCAGCCAGCGCTGGCCGATGAAGAGGTGCTGCTGATGGCGCTCAAACAGGCTGCGCTGCTGCTTGAGCGACTGCACCACCTTGGCCACCTCGGCCTGCAACTCGTCCAGCTCCTGCAACCAGGGTTCCAGCACCACCTCGGGGATGGCATTGCGCTCCATCAGTACCAGCGGGATCTGCTGACGCTGGATATCCAGCACGTGAAGCCGCAGCTCGTCATCCAGCACCAGCTCAAAATGGCCCTCTTTCGGGTTGCCATACTGATAGCCCGCCAGAGCTTCACCGGTCGGGTGCCAGTGGGAAAGCAGGGTGCGATCGAACACCAGAGTCTCGGTCAGACGCTCGGGATCGCCACCATCCAGCGGCGCCGGGGTGAGCAGGTGGAAGTGCACCGCCTTGCCGAAGGGTCTGGCGTTGGCCAGGGGGATCTCGATCCCGCGCGCGCGGCGGCCAAACCACTGCTTGCGCTGGCGCGCCTTGCAGCAGAGACGCTGGGCGACCCGCTGCTTCAGCAGCTTGAACCTGTCCCGCAGGGCCAGCAACTGACGGGTCATGGCCAGCTGCTGATAGCCGTAGAGGCGGGAAAACTCGGTCATCATTTCCAGCAGGGCGGTGCGGGACTCCTCGTCGTGCCACAGGCAATCCTTGAACAGCAGCAGATCGAGGGGTGCCACCTCGTCGCGGCCGTTGAAGAAGGCGCTCGCCTTGATGAGCCTGACGGCCTTCTTCCAGCGCCGATCCGACACGTAGCAGCGATGGGCCAGCTGGCTGTCGAGCTGCTGGCGCAGCTGATAGATGAGCTCGAAACAGGCTTCCGGAAGGCGCACCTGCTCGATCTGGCTCTGCCACTGATGGTACTCCTCCCCCTGGATCTGCAAGGCGGTCGGCAGGTTCTGATGGGCGTGGGCGTGGCCGTCGCTGGCCAGCATCGCCTGAAAGTTGGCCTTCTCCTGCACCCTGTCCATCCAGATCCGCACCAGCATACGGTCGTAGAGGGCCTCCAGCCCGCTGTCGGGTGCCGGCAGCTCGTTGGAGGCGGTCACCAGCAGCCGCATCGGGATGGGGTACTGGCCATCGCCGTTGCGAAACTGCCGCTCGTTGATGGCGGTGAGCAGGGTGTTGAGGATGGCGGGGCCCGCCTTCCAGATCTCGTCGAGGAACACCACCTCGGCCTCCGGCAGGTAGCCGCTGGTCAGGCGCAGGTACTTGCCATCCTCCTTCAGGGCCTGGATGGAGAGAGGGCCGAACACCTCTTCCGGCGTGCTGAAGCGGGTCATCAGGTATTCAAAGTGGCGGGCCTCGTGAAAGGCCAGCTTGAGCCGGCGGGCGATCAGGCTCTTGGCGATGCCGGGGGGCCCCAGCAGAAACACGCTCTCGCCGCTGAGAGCAGCCAGCAGACCTAGCCGCAGGGCATCCTGGCGTTCATAGAGCCCCTCGCCGAGCGCGGTCAGCAGACGGGGCAGGCGTTCATGGATGGGCATGGACCGCACGGCGGCGTGGGCTTGAGCTGAAAGCGACATAGAGACAATTCCGAAGCTGAGATAATGATGGCGCCAAGGGGTGATATCCGTTTGTTCGCCCTTGGATTTTGTCTTGTTATGATGTTTATTCTGGCCCTGGTTGCTGCAAAATACCCCGTTCTGGCAGGAAAAAACCGCGCGGGCCAAGGCTGGACGCTGCAAAGGGTGCAGCAAAACCCGTTCGAGTGTACCCTGCCCGGCACGATTTTCCCCAACGCAGATCAAGAGTGAGTCGCCCCATGCAAGATCCCGTACGTCAGAGCATGTTGGCCCGCATGGGCATTCAAGGCTGGCAGTTGCGCCGCCCGACCTTGCTGGGTGGCGCCCCTGAACCAACCAAGCCGCAGCCTGCCAGCGGCGAACAGACCCAAGGGGCTGTCATGCCAGACGGCAAGCTCTGGCTGCTGGCCCCGCAGCTGCCCGCTCAGACTCTGCTGGCCGATATCTGCCAGCTGCTCGGCATTACGCCGGAGGAGGTGTCACTGCTTGGGGAGATGCCCGCCGGCGAGCCGCCCCTGCTCTGGTTGACCGAGGGCGATCCCCGCTGGCCCGACGCCCTGATCTGCCCGCTCGCGCCCAACGGGACGCAGAAGCGGGCGCTGTGGCAACAGCTGCGTCAACGACTGGCCGCGACGGCGGCATAAGAGGGCATCTTGTCGCAAGCCGGCCCGGTGATGCCGCTCTTTTTACCTGATTTTACAAAGGCGGCACGCCACCTGGTTCGGCGGATGCCAGTGCGGCTTGTCGCCATTTTTCCCTAGTTTCGGAGTTTCCATGGCTGAGTTTCGTCCCCTGCTCGAGAGCGATTTCGAGCTTGTCTATCCCATTGAGCAGGCCGCCCACAAGGAGCCCTGGAGTCAGGCCAACCTGCTCTCCTGCTTTGGCCCCCGTTATCTCAACGGCCTGATGCTGGTGGATGGCCGTCCGGTCGGTTTCTACATCTCGGATCTGGTGGCCGGCGACAGCTCGCTGATGAACATCTGCGTGCACCCTGATTTTCAGGGCAAGGGGCTGGGCCGGGCGCTGCTGAAGGAGTATCTGGCTCGCAGCAAGGCGAAGGGGGCCGAGGCCTGGTTTCTTGAGGTGCGCGCCAGCAATCTGGCCGCCATCGGCCTCTACGAGAGCGCCGGCTTTGCGGAATATTGCCGCCGGGCCGACTACTACGGCACCGGCAGCGAGCGGGAAGATGCGATCCTGATGTCGCGCCTGTTCGACTTCGGCTGACATCAGGGCTTTTGTGCCCTGCCCCGACATCACTCCAGCGGGGCATTGTCCAGGGCGGGATCCTGCAGCGCCAGGGTGGTCTCGAGCACGGCTTCGAAGGCTGCCGCCGAGAGCGGCATATAGAAGCCCCGCTGCCAGGTCTTGCCCGGCATCCAGATCTGGTTGATATCCACCACCAGCTTGATGGGCTTCAAGGGTTCACCCGGTCGCTGTACGTAGATGCCGGGCGGCGTCGCCACCCTGGGGAAGCGGCGCAGGATCTGCTCGCTGCCATCCCCGCTCCCCGGATTGAGCCTCACCTTCACCAGTCGCGAAAGGGGGCCCACCATCTCGTCGCTCTGCCAGAAGCGCTGATCCAGCGCCTTGCAGCGGCGACACTTCGGGGTTTCCAGTACATAGAGCAGCGGCTGGCCGGATGACAGCGCCTGACGCTGCGCGCTCTGATAGCCCTCATCCCCCTGATACCAGGCGCTGGCAGCTTGATCCGCCTCACTGCCCGAGAAGAACCAGGCGACGCCCCCCGCCACCATGAGCACCCCGGCGGCCAATCCCCCTTTAAGCCATAAATTCATATTGTTACCTCCCCTGTACACACTTTTTTTATATCGGCTGCCCTGTGCAGAGATAGAGCTATTTGCACTCTTTGTGATCCAGAACAAACAGCGAACACTTGTAAGCCGTAATGGTCGAGTTTAAACTCTAGCCCGATTTTTAGTGCCCTCGCGGGCGTACAACTGTAATTAAAGGATGTTTGATTGATGCCGAAGCTTCATCTGGTTCGACTGATGCGTGAGCGCATTGCCCAGCTTGGCAACAAGGCCGCCCTGCGGGTTCAGCAGGATGGTCAATGGCGTGCCATCGGCTGGCGCACCCTGGGCCAGGCCATGGACTACTGCGCCCAGGCGCTGATCCGCGCCGGCCACCAGCCCACCGAAATGGTCGGCATCTATGCCCGCAACATGCCGGAGTGGACCCAGGCCGATCTCGGCATCCTCGCCGCCCGCGGCGTCAGCGTGCCCATCTATCCCACCAGTACGCTCGATCAGCTGCGCTACATAGTACGCGATGCCAACATCGGCCTGCTGTTCGTCGGTGAGCAGCCCCAGTTTGATCAGGCGCTGACCCTGCTGCAAGCCGGCGAGATCCGCCAGATCGTCGCCCTCGATGGCACAGTCGATCTGCGTGGCTGCCCGCAGGCCAGCCACTTCCAGACTTTCCTGGTTTCCGGCAACCATCAGGCCAGCGAACAGGCGCTGCGGGAGCGCGAAAGCCAGTACCGGATGGACGACCTGCTGACCCTGATCTACACCTCGGGCACCACGGGCGAGCCCAAGGGGGTCATGCTCGATTTTGCCAACATCGCCGCCTGCTTCGAGATGCACAACAGCCGCCTCGATCTGAACGAGCAGGATGTATCCCTGTGCATGCTGCCGCTCAGCCACGTGTTCGAGCGAGCCTGGACCTATTACGTGCTCTATTGCGGTGCCGAAAACGTCTACATCCGCGACCCGCAGAAGGTGATGGATGTCATCGGCGAGGTGAAGCCGACCGTGATGTGCGCCGTGCCGCGCCTCTACGAGAAGGCTTACGCCATGATCCAGGCCAAAGTCGCCCAGGCGCCGCGCCTGCGCCGCGCCCTGTTTGGCTGGGCCACCCGGGTCGGCAAGCAGATGGTTGCCACCCGTCAGCAGGGCAAGTCCGCTTCTCCCTGGCTCTACGCCCAGCTGGCCCTGGCCGAACGCCTGGTATTTCGCAAGCTGCGCGCCCGCTTCGGCGGTCGTACCCGCTTCCTGCCGGTAGCCGGCGCCCGCCTGGCCGATGACGTGAACCTCTTCTTCCAAGCTATGGGGCTCAACCTCAAGTACGGCTACGGCATGACCGAAACCACCGCCACTGTCTGCTGCTACGAGGATAGCCAATTCAAGCTGGGATCCATCGGCACCGCCCTGAACGGCATCGAAGTGAAACTCGGCGAGAACAACGAGCTGCTGGTGCGCTCCCCGACCGTGATGCGCGGCTACTACAACAAACCCGAGGCCACTGCCGAGGTGATGACCGAGGATGGCTTCCTGCGCACCGGCGATGCCGGCGAGCTCGACGGCGAGGGCAACATCTACTTCACCGAACGGCTGAAGGAGCTGATGAAGACCTCCAACGGCAAGTACGTGGCCCCCCAGCTGGTAGAAGGGACCCTCGGCAAGGATCGCTTCATCGAGCAGATCGCCATCGTCGCCGATGCCCGCCACTTCGTCTCGGCGCTGATCGTGCCCTGCTTCGAGTCACTGGAGGAGTACGCCCGCTCCATCAACCTGCAGTACCAGTGCAAAACCGAGCTGCTGCGCCACTCCAAGGTGGTGACCTTCTTCGAGGAGCGGATCCACGAGCTGCAAAAAGAGCTGGCCAAGTTCGAGCAGGTGAAGAAGTTCACCCTGCTACCGAGCGCCTTCTCCATGGAGCTGGGGGAGCTGACCCCGACCATGAAACTGCGCCGCAAGATCATCGAGGCCAAGTATCAGGACGAGATCGAGGCAATGTACAACCACGTCTGATCCCGCCGCTTCGCACCAACAAAGAGCCGCCCCTCCCCGGGGCGGCTTTTTTGTTGTTCATTCAGCTCCGGTCAGCAACAGGGTCGCACACTGGTACAGATAATCATCATCCCCTCGGGGATGGTACCTATCGTCCCGATCAACGCCCAATCCCATGACGCTGACCACACTCGACTTGCACGGCAAGAAACACTATTACCTGCTGCTCCATGACCAGCTCGAACTGGATCACTGGTCACTGCTGCAGACCGAGCAGACCCGCCGTCTGGAGCGCATCGCCAGCAGCCAGTTCTGGCTCCATCCCGCCAGCAACAGCCTGTGCAAGATAGTGCCAGACAAGTACCCGCGCTGGACCCTCGGCTGGTGGTGCCGGGATCAGCTCAGCAAGCGGTTGATCGGTCATATCGACGCCCTGCGCGAGTGGCAGAGCAATCGCCGCCTGCGCAAGGCCGGGCTCCAGGTTGTCCCCTGCAAGGCCGCCGGTATCGCCCTCAACCCGCTCAACCCCCACGCCTCCTTCCTGGCGGTGCACTACCTGGCGGAACACAGCTCCGGCGAACACTACTTCAAACAGGCAGACGAGAGCGATCGCCTGGCCCTGCTGCACCGGCTCGCCCAGGATATCTATCACCTGGCAAAGCACGGCTACTATCACCGGGATCTTCATCTGGGCAACCTGATGCTCTCCCCTTCCGGCAACATCGTCTGGATCGATACCCATGTGCGCCGCCTGCCCAGCAATCTGGAGCGGCTGCGCCAGACGGTGATCGCCTCCCTCGAGCCCGGCAAGCTGTTCGGGCAGTTCTACCGGGATTATCTGCTGACCCAGCTGCGCCGTCTGGCTGGCCTGCCTCAACCAGAATCCATGAAGCCTTAACCCATAAAAAAAGCCGCTCATCGAGCGGCTTCTGGTGTGCCTGATATCAGGCGGCAGTCGTGCTGGCTCCGAAGTAGTCGGCCAGGAAGTCGTCAAACGACTGGCTGTCGCTGCGCTCCCGTTCCCGCTGCTTGATCAGGGAGTCCTTCGCCTCGCCGACGAAATAGGCCTCATCCCAGTATTGCAGCTCGGCCGCCAGCAGCTGCTCCCGGTAACGGGTCGCCAGCTTGTCGCCAAAACAGCCGTTGTCCTCGCCGCTTGCCAGCAGATCTTTGAGGATGCGGGCCGAGTAGGTCAGCTCGGGGTCGAGCAGCTTTTCGCGGTGCTCGGCCAGCGTCTTGCGGTAATGGTGACGGCCGCAGCAGCGATCCAGCAGCTCGGCCACCTGGGCAAGCTCGTCAAACAGCTTGAGACCGAACTCCTTGAGACCGATGGGGTTGCCCTGCTCGTCCTCCAGCATCAAGCCGGGGCGACGCCCCTCCAGCACCACCTTGTTCTGGTTGCGGCGATTGCGGGCGATCTCCTCCTCGACGAGCACGGGAGACGGACGCAACAGGCACCAGACCAGGAACAGATCGAAGAAGCGGATCTGATCGGCCTCGATCCCCAGCGGGGTGAAGGGGTTGACGTCCACGGTGCGCAGCTCGATGTACTCGATGCCGCGCTGCTCCAGCGCGTCGGACGGTTTCTCGCCGCTACGCGGGGTGCGCTTGGGACGGATCGGGGCATACAGCTCGTTCTCCAGCTGCAGCACGTTGTCGTTGAGCTGGCGGTACTCGCCGTCCACCTTGACCCCGATCTTGGCAAAGTCCGGATCATGGGTGTTGATGGCTCGGCGCAGGCTGCTCACATAGGCGGGCAGGCTGTCGTGGCTGATCTTGAGCCCGGCCTGGGCACTGTTGGTATAGCCGAGATCGGAGAGGCGCAGGGCGGTGGCGTAGGGCAGGTAGAGGGTGCCCTTGCCGGTCTTCTGGAACGGCAGCGCGCTCTTGCGCCCCTTGAGGAAGGATTCGCAGATGGCCGGAGATGCCCCAAACAGATAGGGTACCAGCCAGCCGAAACGGTAGACGTTGCGAATAAGCCCCATGTACTTGTCGGAGATGAAGCGCTGGCTGCAACAACCGGCGCACTCCAGCTCCTGCCACTCACACCAGAAGCTGTCCGGCATGGAGAAGTTGAAGTGGACCCCGGCGATCACCTGCATCAGGCTGCCGTAACGGTTCTTGAGCCCCTGACGGTAGAGGGTCTTCATCCGCCCGATATTGGAGCTGCCGTACTGGGCCAGCCGGATGCTCTCCTCGCCACCCACGAAGCAGGGCATGGAGAGAGGCCAAATCCGCTCGTCACCCAGGTGCTGCATCACATGGTGATGAATATCGCCGAGCTGCTCCATCAGGCTGTCGATGGAGTCGGTGGCCGGGGTGATGAACTCCAGCAGGCTCTCGGAGTAGTCGGTGGTGATATTGGGGTGAGTCAGGGCCGACCCCAGCGCCCGCGGATGATCACTCTGGGCAAGCCGGCCTTCCGGCGTGATGCGCAAACATTCACGCTCGAGCCCGCGCCGGATCCCCTTGAGGGCAGTCAGGCGTTCCGGCGCTCCCAGCGCCCCCAGCAACTCGGTGAGCGACAAGCTTGTTGTAGTCATATTCTCGGCTCATGTGAGGCCGCCCCGTCCGGGGCGGCTCTATTGATATGAAGTGCCAGTTACGGCAATTGCAGCGGATAGATGGGAAGATGAAGCTCCTTCAGGGGTTTTTCAAGCTTTTGCTTGTCTCCCACCACCACGATCACCATGTCGGCCGGGTCGAGCCAGCGGGCCGCACTGGCCTTGAGCGTCTCGGGCGACACCGTCTTGATCAGCTTGCTCTGGGCCTGCACATAGTCCGGCTTCAGGTCATACATGATCATCTGCAACAGGAAACCTGCCTTCTGGCCGAGGGTCTCGTAGGAGAGGGCATCCTGCTGGGAGACGGCGCTGCGCATGTAGGCGAGTTCGACCGGTGTCGGCCCGCTCGCCCGGTAGTTGTCCATCTCCTTGAGGAACTGGCGGATGGCATCCACGGTTGCATCGGCCCGCACGTTGGCGCCGGTGGCGAAGGTGCCCACCTCCCGGTTGGCGGAGAAGCCCGAGCTGGCCCCATAGGTATAGCCCTTGTCTTCCCGCAGGTTGAGGTTGATGCGGCTGTTGAAGTTGCCACCCAGGTTGAAGTTCATCAGGTTGGCGGTGAAGTAATCACCCGTGGTGTCGAACGGCAAGGCGCGACGGCCGATGCGGATCACCGACTGGGGCGCCCCCGGCTTGTCCACCAGATAGATGCCGGGCTTGGCCTGCTCGCCCTTGAGCTTGAGACTGCCCAGAGTCGGGGCTGTCCCCTTCCATTCGGTCAGGAAGCCGAGTTGCTCCTCGATCTGCTGGCGACCCGCATCACCGGCCACTACCACCTTGGCATTGGTCGGGTTGTAGTAGGTCTGGTAGAAGCGCTTCACGTCCGCCAGGGTCAGCTTGGCCACGTCGCCGATCACACCGTCGGTGGGCTGGCCGAGGCGGTTCTCCTTGCCGTAGACCAGTTCGCGGAACGCCTGGCCCGCCAGCCATTCTGGCTGCTGCTCGCTCTGCTGCATCCCCTGCAGCAGCTGCGCCTTGACCCGCTCGAAGTCAGCCTCGCGCATGCCGGGGCGCTCGTACACCTCGCGCACCAGCGCCATGGTCTGGGGCAACTTGTCCGCCAGCGAACTGATGGTGATCAGAGTGTTGTACTGGGCACTGGAGACATTGATGCTGGAGCCAAGCTTTTGCAACTCGTCGCTGAGCTGGGCTTCGGTCAGGCGTACCGACCCCTGCCCCATCATGGCGGCAGTCAGATTGGCAAGTCCGAGCTGCCCCTGCTCTTCGGCGCGGATGCCGCCCGGCAGGGCGATCATGATTGAGACGGCGGGGATCTCGTCGCTCTCGGTGCCGATGATCTCGATGTTCTTGTCCAGCTTGCCGCGCCAGATAGCCGGCACCTTGACGCTCACCGCATCCGCCGCCTTGGGCTGGACGCTGCGATCGAAGCTGTCTTTCACCGGCCGCTCGGCCAGCGCCTTGTCATGCTTGCTGTAATCCGGCAGCTCGCGCTTGGCGGGGGTGAAGTTGGGGGTGGCCGCCTGCCAATCCGTCTTGCCCTTGGGCACCACGCTCAGCACCACCGCAGGTTTGTTCGCGATGAATTTGTCGTAGGCCGCCTTGACTTGCTCGGGCATCACCTTGCCGATGGCATCCAGGGTCTTGAAGACATAGTTGGGATCCTGGGCGAAGACCTGGCCCATGGCGAGCTGGCTCACCTTGCCGGAGACGCTGTCCAGCCCCCAGATGGCAGAAGCGCGGTACTTGTTGATCGCCTTCTCCAGATCGTCGGACTTGAGGCCGCGCTCGGCAAACTCGCCGATCACCTTGTCCACCTCCCCCTTGAGGGTCTTGAGGCTGCCATCCACCGCCGGGTTGGGATAGGCGTAGACGGTCAGGGTACAGGCCAGCTCTTCGCAGTAGTGGGAGGCCCCCGCATCGACCGCCTTGCCGGTTTTCACCAATGACTGGTAGAGCATGGAGCTGGCAGAGCCGCCGAGCACGTCGGCGAACATGTCGAGCGCCGGCTCCTGGGGATCGCCAAGAGCAATCGTCGGGTAGCTGATGTAGAGCAGCGGCAGGTGAACCTTGTCCTCGAGCGTCACATAGCGGGTCTCGGGCAGGGTCACCGGCTTGGGGGTTGGCTCCGCCACCTCGGGGCCGCGCGGGATGGGGCCGAAGTACTTCTCAATCCAGGCGAGCGCCTGCTTGGTATCAAAGTCGCCGCCCAGGGTCAGGGTGGCGTTGTTCGGACCATACCAGCGCAGGAAGAACTGCTTGAGGTCGTTCACGTCGACCCGGTCGAGATCCTCCACATAGCCGATGGGCTGCCAGGAGTAGGGATGGGTGCGCGGATAGAGTGCCTCACCTACCTTCTCCCCCACCAGACCATAGGGCTGGTTGTCGACGCGCTGGGCCCGCTCGTTCTTGACGGTGGCGCGCTGGATCTCGAACTTCTTCTGGCTCACCGCATCGAGCAGGAAGCCCATGCGATCCGCTTCCAGCCAGAGCACCTTCTCCAGCTGGTTAGCCGGCACTGTCTCGTAGTAGTTGGTGCGATCCCGGTTGGTGGTGCCGTTCATGTCGCCACCAGCCTCGTTGATGATCCGCATGTGCTCCTGATCACCGACGTTTTTCGAGCCCTGGAACATCATGTGTTCGAAGAAGTGGGCGAAGCCGGACTTGCCGACCGTCTCTCGCGACGAACCCACGTGGTAGGTGACGTCGAGGTGCACCAGGGGATCGGATTTGTCGGGAGCCAGGATCACGGTCAGGCCGTTGTCGAGCTTGTACATCTGGTAGGGGATGGCGAGCTTGCCCTCCTCCTTGACCTGTTCCGACACCAGGGTGGGCGCTGCCAGCACCGGCAGAGTGAAGCCCAGCAGCATGCTTAATGGAATGAGTTTGTTCACGGTTACCTCGTGAGTGACAAAAGGGCTAGAAGATCTGCCTGGCCAGCAGAAAAATCAGGGTATAACGCAGCAACTTGCCGAGCCCGATGAGAACGAGAGAGCGCCAGAAAGAGAGACGCAGCCAGCCAGCCAACAGACAGAGTCCATCACCGACCACAGGCGTCCAGGCCAGCAGCAGGCACCAGTGGCCATGTTGTTTGAGCCAACCCAGGGCTTTTTGTTCCCCACGGCCTTGAAAATCTTCCGGTTTTTTCTTGAAGGTGGCGAGCCAGCCGAGCCACCAGGTGGTCATGGAGCCCAGGGTATTGCCGAGCGTCGCCCACCCGAGCAGGCTGGCCATGCTCCACTGCCCCTTGGCGGCCATGGCCCCCAGCAGCACTTCCGAGCCACCTGGCAGCAGAGTGGCCGAGGTGAAGGCGCTCAAAAAGAGCCACCCCAGCCCCATCTCCATCAGATCGTTCATGCAGGGTAGTCGTCGGCGGCGGGCATGCGCAATACCAGCTTGCCGCGCACGTGTCCGCCCTCGATGGTTCTGTGGGCCAGCGCCCCTTCGGCCAGGGGGAACTCACCGGCGACAGTGATCTTCACCTCGCCCTGACGCAGCAACAGCAGCATCTGGGCCAGCTGTTTCTGGTCGGGATGGACCAGCATGCCGAGTACCTCAACTCCGGCCTCGGCCCCCGCATCCTTGATCTGCTGGGCCGTGATGGTCGGCACCGTCACCAGACGCCCGCCCGGCTTGACGCAGGCCAGGGCCGCCTTGCCGCTCTCGCCCCCCACCAGATCCAGCACCAGATCGACCTGGCCGCCCGCGGCCACTATTTGTTCGGCCCAGTCGGCATCGTGATAATCCACCAGCGTATTGGCACCCAAACCGTGCAGGAAGCTGTGGTTGTCGCCGCTGGCCGTGGCCACCACCTCGGCGCCATAAGCGGCGGCAAACTGTACCGCCAGGTGGCCCACACCGCCTGCACCGGCCAGGATCAGCACTCGCTGCCCCGCCTTGAGAGCGCCGTGCTCGAACAATCCCTGCCAGGCGGTGAGCCCTGCCAGCGGTAGTGCCGCCCCCTGTTTGAGGCTGACGCCATTGAGCCTGACCAGCTCCCCTTCACCAGCCACCACGGATTCTGCATAGCCCCCCGCCTGCAGCGGAAAGCCCACCATGCCGCACACCCGATCCCCTTCGACCAGCGAACTGACACCAGGGCCGACCTTCTCGACCACGCCGGCAACGTCATAGCCCGGCGTCCAGGGCAGCTTGTCCTTGTTCTGGGCCGCCGCCCAGCCAAGTCCGGCGCGTGTCTTGGCATCGATGGGGTTGACCCCCGCAAAGCAGATGCGCACCCGCACTTCCCCTTCTGCCGGCACCTTGTCGAGAGAAGGGTTGAGCCTGAGTACCGAGGGGTCACCGAATGCGGTAATCTGTAGTTGCGTCATTGCACAATCCATCCTGTTGATTGATCAAGGGTCAACAGAATAACAGCGAGGACACCATGGCTCGAATGTTTCTTATTCCCCTGTTGCTGGCGCTGGGCTGGTGGGCGTTTCTGCTCTACTTTCGCATCCCGCTCAAGCAGGGGGCCAAGGGGTTTTACTGGATCATTGGTCTGGGTGGCGGGCTGGCGGCATTTCTTGCCCTGATGATGGTGCTGACGCACTAGGGGCAAGAACGAACAAGGGAGCTGGAGGAATAATGCTGACTGGTCTGAACCATCTGACCCTGACAACAGGAGATCTCGACAAGAGCCTTGCCTTCTATGTCGAAATCCTGGGTTTCAAACCGCGTGTCCGCTGGACAAGAGGTGCCTATTTAACACTGGGCGAACTGTGGCTTTGCCTTTCCTGCGACCACCCGCACCCGGCAAGGGACTACACCCATGTTGCCTTCAGCATCGCCTCTGAACACTTTTCGGCGTTTTGTGCCCGCCTGCGCCAGACGGGCATAGATGAATGGAAAACCAATCGCAGCGAAGGTGAATCCTTCTACTTGAAAGACCCTGACGGCCATCAACTTGAAATCCACGTTGGCAACCTTGAGAGCCGACTTTCCTCTCTCAGGGAGAGCCCCTATGAGGGATTGGTCTGGTACGACTGAACAGGATTCAGCTGTTTTCAGTACGCAGATGATAGTGGCGATTGCTCCCCTGCCCCAGCACCCCTTGTGACAAGAGATGATGGAATACCCTGTCCACCTCCTCCAGCGACAATGACAGCGCCTGGGCCACCGAGCGCTTGCTGCACTTGAGCTCGCCGCTCTCCAGGGCACCACGTACCCGCTCCACTACGGCCGGAGCCGGCTCGGGCTGAGCCACCACCTCGGGCTGGACAGGCGCCGGCACTTGCACAGCCTGCTGGGCCTCCCGGCGCTCCTGATCCTGCTGGCGCTGCCACTGGCGGCGGAAGCGGTTTTCCTCGCCAATCAGACTGACAAAGAAAGCGCCAAATACATCCAGCAGGATGGAGAGGAAGCAGACTAGCAGGAACTGCACCTGGCTGATGCTCATCCCCATACCATCTGCCAGGCTGCTCATCAGGCCCAGCATGGAGGACTGCTCATTGACTGGCTTGGCATCGCGCTGCTGGCGCAATTCGTCCTGTTGCAGGCGCAGGCGAGTATTGTCACGCTGCAGGGCGGTCACGCCGCTGGAGATGCGTGCCAGCTCGATATATTTGCGGGCCGCCTCCTCGTTGAGCTTGATTTGCCGCTCTATGCTGGCGATCTGCTCGTCAAAACGGGCGATAACCCGTTCATGGTGAGCCTGCTGGTTGAGGATGGTGTTGGTGGCACTGTTGATGCCGCCGATACTGCCACCGATGGAGATGGCCGCCAATACGCTGTAGAACAGCAGCGACCAGAGGGCACCGCCGAGATCCCGGCGCGCCTTGCGCTCACCATACTCATACCAGACATAGAACTTGCCCAGTTCGAAGATGATCGCCAGGCCGCCAAACAGCCACTTCATCAGCGGGTTGTCATCAATGGAGAGAAACAGCAGCAGGGAGAAGACGATGGAAGCCAGAATGGCCAGCCCGGTAAAACTGTATACCGTGGTCAGTGCGAACCATCCCTTGGGGTAGCGTTGGGCGGAAGAAGGCTGTGTTGTCATGATGAAGAGGTGGTGCTGTGGAGAAAAGGTGGCTGCCGATTATAGTCAGCGGACTCGCCGAGAGAAGGGCAATCATGCGAATTGCACGAGATCAGTGATCAGCTGCCCAGAGTGCGACCAAAACGGACAAATCGACAGCAAAAAGTCGGTACACTTTCTTACCACACTGAATAGTATGATGAGATTGGGTGCGGTTCCGCCCGGGTTCAGCCCGGCTGGAATAGACTGACCCGCAATGACAATTAACCGAGGCCATCATGAACAGAACGACTACCTTGTTACTGTCCCTTTTTCTCGTTACCGGTGCAGCACAGGCCGTATCACAGTACGAGGACGGGGGTGGTTCAGCGTTCTCCGTCGATGAGCTAACCTTCAATCTGGACTGGGATGACCAGCAGTTTGGCTGGTCACAAGCCGATTGCCTCGATCTGGGGGTGGGCGATACAGCCCCTTCCGAATGCCGGAGAGTCAGAATCGATCTCGATGATGAAGAGCACCGCAATCATCCACCCAGCACCAACCAGATGCCAACCACCTCGGGCAACGGCCAGTAACAACGGAGAATTCTCGTTATGACTCATAAAACCATGTTCAACAAAGGTGCCCTGCTGCTCTCCCTGCTGCTGGCTAATGGGGTCGCCTTTGCCGCCCCTCCCCACTCCAAGGACGGCGATGGCATCCGGATTTCCACCGACAATGTGAAGCTGAACGTCGACTGGGATGACAAGGAGTACGACTGGTGGCAGAACAACTGCCTGGATCTCGGCATCGGCGACAGCCGCATCAAGCTCAACTGCGACAAGATGGATGGCAAGTACCGGGATCACTACAACCGCAGCATTCACAGCGGCAACAACCCGGGTCAGGGGCACGACAAGTTCAAAGACAAAGGCAACAAGAAGCACTGACCTGTGTATCGCATCTATGAAACAGGGGCCCAAGGCCCCTGTTTTCATGTTGCCTACCAGTAGTTTTCCGCACTGATGTTGCCTGGCGCGCGCCGCAGGTTCTTGGCAAGCCCCAATCCCAGCAGGGTCTGTTGGGTCTCCTTCACCATCGCGGGATTCCCGCAGATCAGCACCTGACTGAACTCGGGTGAAAAATCGAGACCAACCCGTGCTTGCAGCTGACCATCACTAATGGCGGTAGGGATCCGCCCGGCCATCGCCCCCGACCACTCTTCCCGGCTGACGAAAGGCACATAACGAAAACGCGCCCCGTAACGCTCGCCAAAACTGGCGATAAGCGGCTGATAGCTCAGCTCTTCCCCTTTCCTCACCCCGTGCACCAACACCAGACTCTCGAAACGGGAGAATGCTTCCCCATCCGCCAGCATGGAGAGAAAGGGTCCGATGGCGGTCCCGGTGGAGAGCAACCAGAGATCGCGGCCAGCAGGCACTTCATCCAGAGTCAGGAAACCGGTGGCCTGAGACTGCACTAGCAAATTATCGCCTACCTGCAAGGAGCCCAGAGAGGGGGTCAACTCTCCGCTCGGGATCTCGACAAAATAGAATTCATGATAAGGCGAGGAAGGGGGATTGACGAAGGAGTAGGCTCGCTGGATGCGCCTCTCGCCCTGCTCGAGGGCCAGCTTGGTGAATTGCCCTGCCTCGTAGGGGGCAAGCTCTGCCGCCACGCGCAGGGAAAACAGGGTGGGTGTCCATTCGATGCGTTCAATGACGCGCCCTTCAACCCAGGCTGCCATAAGGATCTCCTCCAGAGGAACAGATCTTCACTCTACCCCCGGGCCCCAAAATAAAAAACCCGCGCATTTGCGCGGGTTTTTCTGCAACAGCGAATCGCTATTACAGGGCAACAACCTGAAGCTGTACGGTTGCTTTAACGTCAGCGTGCAGCTGAACGGCAACTTCGTACTCGCCAGTGTTGCGCAGAACGTTGCCCATGCGGACTTCGCTCTTGGCAACGGCTACGCCGGCAGCAGTGATGGCTTCAGCCACGTCACGGGTACCGATGGAACCGAACAGTTTACCTTCGTCACCAGCTTTGGAAGCGATAACAACGGCAGCCAGTTCACCCAGCTTGGCAGCGCGCTCTTCGGCAGCAGCTTTGTTGGCAGCCAGTTTGGCTTCCAGCTCAGCGCGACGAGCACCGAAGGCTTCGATGTTGGCCTTGGTGGCCATAACAGCTTTGCCTTGCGGGATCAGATAGTTACGGGCATAACCAGCTTTCACGGAAACTTGGTCACCCAGACCGCCCAGTTTGGCGATTTTGTCGAGCAGGATAACTTGCATTACCTTTCCTCTATAAATTTCGTTGAGTTAGGCTTAAGCGCCGGACCGATTCTTACTTGTTGTGCAGATCGGTGTACGGCAGCAGAGCCAGGTAACGAGCACGCTTGATGGCGCGTGCCAGCTGACGCTGATACTTGGCGCGGGTACCGGTGATACGGCTCGGTACGATCTTGCCAGATTCAGTGATGTAGTTTTTCAGAGTAACGATATCTTTGTAGTCGATCTCGGTAACGTTCTCGGCGGTGAAGCGGCAGAACTTACGACGACGGAAATAACGTGCCATGGCCTTTATCCTCTAGTCAGTGATCCAGAATTACTCTTCGGAAGCAGCTTCAGTAGCGTCTTCGCGGCGCTCGTCGTCACGACGGGAGAAGCGCTCTTCTTTGGCCTTGGCCATCGGAGAAACTTCGGTCACGGCGTGCTTGGTGCGCATGATCATGTTGCGGATAACGGCATCGTTGAAGCGGAAGCTGGTTTCCAGCTCATCGATAACGGCTTGCTCTGCTTCTACGTTCATCAGAACGTAGTGGGCTTTGTGCAGTTTGTCGATCGGGTAAGCCAGCTGACGACGGCCCCAATCTTCCAGGCGATGAATGGTACCACCGGAGGTGGTGATGGCGCCGGTGTAACGCTCGATCATGCCGGGTACTTGCTCGCTCTGGTCCGGATGAACCATGAAGACGATTTCGTAATGACGCATTTTAGCTCCTTACGGATTAATTCAGCCTCCGCCCAGGTGCAGCCAGACCTCGGAGGCAAGGAACATAAAGGTGTTTAGTCGCTGCTTTTCTAGGGCGGCATATTGTACGAAATCGCGCCCGTCACTGCAACTCACCGCCTCAAATGTTTTTCCCTATTGGTATGATACAAAACATCAATTGATAATGGTTATCATTTAGATCTATTCTTTCTCCATATCCTTATGGAGGGTGATGCCATGCAACCCGCACTGACCACGGCCATTCCGGCCAGCAAATTCAAGCTGACCCTGCTCGGGCCGGCCTTTATCGCCGCCATCGGCTACATAGATCCCGGCAACTTCGCCACCAATATCCAGGCGGGATCCACCTTCGGCTATCAACTGCTGTGGGTGGTAGTGTGGGCCAATCTGATGGCCATGGTGGTGCAGACCCTGTCGGCCAAGCTCGGCATCGTCACCGGCAAGAATCTGGCGGAACACATTCGCGACAAGCTGCCCAAGCCGGCAGTCTGGGCTTACTGGGTGCAGGCTGAGATTATCGCCATGGCCACCGATCTGGCCGAATTCATCGGCGCAGCGGTCGGCTTCAAGCTGCTGCTCGGGGTCACCCTGCTGGAAGGCGCCTGCATCACAGCCGTGCTCACCTGGGGCATCCTGATGCTGCAATCTCGCGGCCAGAAGCCGCTGGAATTCGTGGTCGGCGGTCTGCTGCTGTTCGTGGCGGCCGCTTACATCGTCGAGCTGGTGTTCTCCCGTCCCCATCTGCCGAGCCTGCTGGAAGGCGCTCTCTTCCCCGGGCTGCCCAACGGTGACGCCGTCTATCTGGCAGCCGGCGTACTGGGGGCGACCGTCATGCCCCACGTCATCTATTTGCACTCGGCGTTGACCCAGCACACCCAGGATCGGGGCTCGGTCACCCAGCGGCTGCACACCACCCGGGTCGATGTGGCCATTGCCATGACCATCGCCGGCTTCGTCAATCTGGCGATGATGGCGATGGCGGCCGCCGCATTCCACAGCTCTGGCCACCAACAGGTCGCGGAGCTTGAATCCGCTTACCAGACCCTGACGCCACTATTGGGACAAGCTGCTGCGACCCTGTTTGGTCTGTCACTGGTGGCGTCCGGCATCTCCTCCACCGTGGTCGGAACCCTGGCAGGCCAGGTGGTGATGCAGGGCTTCGTACGCTTTACCATCCCGCTCTGGCTGCGACGCGCCATCACCATGGCCCCCGCCTTCGTGGTGATCGCCATGGGGCTCAACACCACCGAGATCCTGGTACTGAGCCAGGTGATCCTGAGCTTCGGTATCGCACTGGCCCTGATCCCGCTGTTGATGCTGACCGGCGATCGGGCACTGATGGGCGAGCATCGCAACCACCCCGTCACCCAGGCGCTCGGGCGCCTCATTGTGGCTCTGGTGATAGGGCTCAATGCCTATCTGCTGGTCGCCATGATCTAGCGCTCACCATGGAAACACACAGGGGCTCATTAACTGCGGTTAATGAGCCCCTGCTCGCTTTGGCGTATGCTGCCACCTTCCCCCCTATTCATTTCACAACGGGAGCCTTTCCATGGAACATACCCGAACCAGCTTCATGCTGGACCATCTCTGTGAGCAGGCCAAAGTACTCTATTGCCAAAATGGCGAGACCAGCCTGTTGGTCACCGATCTCACTCCATTTCACCCCCAGAGCCATCTCTGGCCCGATCAACCGGGTGATGTGGGCACAGCCCATTGGGAGGGCGGCGAAGCTGCTGTGGGCCCGTGTCGCATGGGCGCCATCAGCCCGGAGGGTAAGTTGTTCGTGGATCAGGACATCCCGGTCAAACGGGGCACCGAGGGGTGGGCCTTCGTGGTAGTACATCCGCTGGCGGGTTGCCACACCCTGGCTGCTGGTACCCTGGTCGAACTGCGGGTGGATGGCGATGCCCGCTATGCCCTGAGTCTGGGCCACAGCGGCTGTCATCTGGCGGCACTGGCCCTCAACCGGGCACTTATCCCGTACTGGCGAAAAGAGGTGAGTGAGCGGGACGCTCTGGATCAGCCCGATTTCGACCGCCTCGCCATGCAGGCGTCACGGGTCGAGCCCATGGGCTGCCACGATCAATATCGCATCGGCAAGAGCCTGCGCAAGAAGGGAGTCAACGGCGAGACTTTGTTGACTGACCTCGCCCATATTGAAGCCAGTATCAACCAGCAACTGGGCAAGTGGTTGGCCGTTGGTGGCAGAATCCGCCGCAGCCGGGCTGGCGAGGCGATCATCGATTCGCGCTACTGGCACTGCACACTGGATAGGCAAGAGGTCACCATCCCTTGCGGGGGAACCCATGTCGCCGCTCTGGCCGAACTCGGGGAGGTTACCGTGCAGCTGGCACCTTCAGACGAGGGGTTCACCATGATCAGCCGGGTCTGTCCCCCATAAAGTGAGCCGATCCGGCTAGAAGACGCTATTTCACGGGCCAGATAAAAACAATGCCAGTCAGCTTGCTGACTGGCATTGGACAGAATTGGACTTTCGGACTTACTTGACAGCGTCTTTCAGAGCCTTGCCAGCCACAAATGAAGGCACGTTGGCAGCAGCAATCTGGATCTCTTTACCAGTTTGCGGGTTGCGACCGGTACGGCCAGCACGGTGGGTGACCTTGAAGGTGCCAAAACCAACCAGTTGCACAGCGTCACCTTCTTTCAGGCTCTGGGTAATACCATTGATGATCTCTTCCAGAGCCACTTTGGCCTGAGCCTTGCTCAGATCTGCTTTGGCGGCAATTGCATCGACAAGTTGAGCTTTGTTCATAACATTTCCTTTATGATCGGGCATTTAGCGCTGGGTCACTCTATGCAAAAAAAAACGCCCAGGCAAAGGCTTTATCGACCAGGAGACGTTAAACGCTGGGGTTTTCATCAAGATCTGCGGAAATAGTCACATTACACATGCCAAAAAGCGCGGACAGGCCCGAAACCTGCTAGCCCTGCCAACACGGGTCGTCTGATTCTTCACCAATGCACAATATCCGGGCAAGCCTATTGACGGTCGGACATATTTTCCATAGTTATAGGTGAGGTCACGGCTCAAACGGCTTGGGAGTCCCATCAATCGCCCGGCCTTGTCCCATGGAGGGATTATGTTGACGAAACTGGAACAGACCAAACAGGCGCTGGCAGGCAAACATAAGGCAATCGACGACTGGCTGGATGAAAGGCAAGCCTTGCTGGTCGAATACATGAGGCTGGCCGGCCTCACCCCGGCGCGCGCCAAGCAACGCAGCCTGCCCAAACCAGAAGAACTGCAGCACTTCTGTGACAAGTTGGTCGATTACGTCAGTGCAGGTCATTTCGAGATTTATCACCACGTTGTCACCGCCTTCGAACAGGCCAGCGGAGAGACCCTGGAGCTGGCCAAGCGCATCTACCCCCACATCCGCACCAGCACCGAGTTCGCTCTCGAGTTCAACGATAAGTACAGTGAAGCCGACGAAGCGCAGTTGCTGCTGCTGGATGAAGACCTCAATCAGTTGGGCCCGGTGCTTGAGGAGCGCTTCAAGCAGGAGGATCGCCTGGTCAAGGCGCTGCATATAGTGGAATCTTTGAGTGCCCAGCAGGCCTGAGCCCATTTTTGGAGCAAGTTCAAGATACTGGCGGTCAAGGTCGATTACACTCAGAACAGTGACCCAGCGTCTACAGCAATTGCATACAGGAGATGAGCATGTCTGAGCGCCGCCGTTTTGCACGGATCCTCTATTTGACCACGGCTGAACTAACTCAAGGGGAAGAGAAGTGGCAGACTCAGCTGGTCGACGTCTCCTTGCAGGGTGCTCTGCTGATAAGGCCCGATGACTGGGAAGAGCATGACAACAAGGAATACCAGATAAGTTTTGTTCTGAGTGGCAGCGACATCGAGATAAAGATGCAGGTCGAATTGACCCATACTGCCAGCAAGAAGCTGGGTTTCTACTGCCATCACATCGATATCGACAGCGCCACCCACCTCAAACGGATGATTGAACTCAACGTGGGTGATGAAGAACTGCTCCACCGGGAACTGGAGCAACTGCTAAGCGAGCACCTTGAGCACAACCAGCCTTGATGACAGGCCGTTCCGACAATAAAAAAGAGCGCCAAAGCGCTCTTTTTTATTGTGATTCAATATGGTTACAAGGCTTCCAGCGCATCGGCCAGCTTCTTCACCGGCACCACTTCCATCCCCTCGATGGGATGTTTGGGGGCATTGGCGTGGGGCACGATGGCGCGGCGAAAGCCATGTTTGGCTGCCTCCTGCAATCGCTCCTGGCCGGACGGTACCGGACGGATTTCGCCGGATAGCCCCACCTCCCCGAAAACCACCAGATCCTTGGGCAGCGCCTGATCGCGGAAACTGGAAACCATGGCCAGCAGCAGGGCCAGATCCGCACTGGTCTCTTCGACCTTGACGCCCCCCACTACGTTGATGAACACATCCTGATCCGCCATCTGCAAGCCACCGTGGCGATGCAGCACCGCCAGCAGCAGTGCGAGACGGTTGTGATCCATCCCCACCGCCACCCGGCGCGGGTTGGAGAGCTGGGAATAATCCACCAGCGCTTGCAGTTCCACCAGCAGGGGACGGGTGCCCTCCCAGATCACCATGACGATGGAACCTGGGGCCTGTTCTTCACCGCGGCTAAGGAAAATGGCGGAAGGGTTGCTGACTTCCCGCATCCCCTGTCCGGTCATGGCAAACACGCCGAGCTCATTGACCGCCCCGAAGCGATTCTTGTGGGAGCGCAGGGTGCGAAAACGGGAGTCGTGCCCCCCGTCCAGCAGCACGGAACAATCGATACAATGTTCCAGCACCTTGGGGCCCGCCAGGGTGCCATCCTTGGTGACATGGCCCACCATGAAGATGGCCACGTGGTTTTGCTTGGCATAGCGGGTCAACAGGGCGGCTGCTTCCCGCACTTGGGAGACAGAACCCGGCGCCGACTGGACATCTGCCACATGCATCACCTGGATGGAGTCGATGACCATGATCTGGGGCTGTTCCTGCTGGGCGATCAGGCAAATTTGCTCGACGCTGGTTTCCGAGAGCATGCGCAGCTTGTCGGTGGGAAGCCCCAGGCGGTTGGCACGCATGGCCACTTGCTGCAGAGACTCCTCCCCGGTGACATACAGGGTCTTCATGCGCTCCGCCAGGCCGCACATGGTTTGCAGCAGCAGGGTGGACTTGCCCGCCCCCGGATTGCCGCCTATCAAAATGGCCGATCCCGGCACCACACCGCCACCGAGCACGCGGTCCAGCTCCTTGAAACCTGAGGTAAAACGGGGGATTTCAGTGGTGGCTATCTCTGCCAATGTCTGAACCTGGCTGCCGATGGCACCGGCATAGCCGGTGTAACGGGCGCTCTTGCCAGCGGGAGTCATCGAGCCGAGGCGCACCTCGGTGATGGTATTCCACTCCTTGCACTCGCTGCATTGGCCTTGCCAGCGTGTGAAGTCGGCACCACATTCGGAACATACATAAGCAGTTTTATTTTTAGCCATTGATAACTCGGGGACAGGATGAATTCCTGCTTGATATACTTGTTTGCGACCCACAGATCAAACCCAGAATCGGAAAAATGGATTTCCGTGGCAGGAACACATGGATTCAGCGCATCAGCAACATCTGATTGAACAACTCATCCCCTTGCTGCGGGAGAAGGATTTCGAAGAGATCTTCAACCGCCTGACCCAGGAGGAAAACAGCAACAGCCGTTTTCTGATCAAAATGGAGCTCAAACGCAAATGCTCCCCCTGCCGCAGGATCATCGACATGCGCGACGAGCTGGAGGACGAGTGCCAAGTGCACGAGTTTGAGGGGATCACCCACTTCATGCCCGCCGAGGCGGCAGGCTTGTTCCAGTCCCAGTGCTATCTCTATCGCGACATCTATACCCTGGGTGTCTATGAAGCCATGCAGCAGTGGCTGCGGCAACACCATGCCCGCTCAGACAGCCAGCTCACCCCTCCCGCAAGCCCTTTCCGGCAATACGATGTCAACACCATCTCCTTTGCCAGTTATTACGGCCGTCGTCAGGAGCGGATGCACTTCAGCTCCCCCCTGCTGATCAAGTTTCAGGATGGTGAAAAGCTGTTTGCCAAGAGTTCGGATCTGTCGCTGGGGGGCATGCGCGTCTCCGTCCCCTATCTGCCCAACTACCTGACCGGAGCCCAGGTGGAGGTTTTCTTCACCGGACTGGAACGGGACAATCCCAACCCCGTCCTGCACCAGCCCGTCAGCTACCAGATCCTCGGCGAGGAGAGCAAGGAGGGGAAGTACTGGCTGCGTCTGGTGCGCACCGGTGAACACTCCGCCTTCGATACCTTCCTTGAGGAGTTCATCGAAGCCAACAAGGCACGGTACCGGGTCAGTGTCGACTATCTGCTCTCCGCCGCCATCATCAAGGGGTATGAGCAGTTCTACCTGCCACGCATGACCGGCATGCCGCTGTTTTTCGGCAAGGGAGACAGCCCGTCTCTGGAAATCGCCCTGCGTACCGAGAACAACCAGCACCTGCTGGAGTACTGGCGAGACGAGAAAAACCGCGACACCTTGGCGAGTCTGTTCTACGCCGAACGGATGAAGCAGCTCTGTCCCCCGTCGGGCTCCACCAGCGAAACCCTGATCTACGCCTTCACCCATACGGTACGCAGCCATATCTACTTCTTCTCGGCGAGCAACGAGGTGCTGCAGCAAAGCGGCCTGAAATCCCTGTTCTTCCAGGTGGGCTCACGGCGGCCCAGCTGGAGGGTCTACAAGTTCACCCTGGAGGCATGCGATCTGGTTGAGGCGGATATCGGTCAACTGCAGGGGCAGGACAACCCGCAACTACAGGACATATTGCTGACCGAGCGGCTCAAACAGATTGGCTACGTCGGCCTGCTGCAGGACATTACCCAGGAGTCCCAGCGCGACGAGTTCCGCCCGCAGGAGACACTCAACGAGAATGCCAACGAGCTGCACTGCTATGCTCACGACCAGAAAGCGGCCCCGTTCGAAATCGAAACCCTGCACTATGTCCAGCTTCGCAAAGAGTTGCGCTACATCCACAAGACGGCGGTTGCCATCCATCACAAGGGCAAATCCTGGCTGGGCTGGACCCGGGACATCTCGACCCACGGCCTGCAGATAGAGCTGGAAGAGGCCTTCGACGGCGAAAAGAATGATGTGGTGACCATAGCGCTGCCCCGTCTGCAGGAGCTCTCCAAGAGCATGGATCTGCAGCGTCTCTCCTACCGTCTGGTCAGCCTCAACACGACCCGCACCGTGCTGCATCTGTGTATCGAAGGTGACTCGGATCGCCACACCGGCCGCCAGTTCTTCAGCCTGCTGATAGAGAGCAACCAGAACAAGCTCAAGGCAGCGCAGGAGCAGCGGCGTTACCGGGGGCTGGCACGGGCGCTTCGCAACATCTATACCCATCACCTGTTCAACTCGCCGGTCTATATCAACAAGCTGAAAGGCGCCCCCAAACCGGCATCAATCGGCAAATCGCTGCAACCACGCAGCCTTCACCAGCTGCTTGAGGCCTGTGCTGAATTGCCGGACCAGGACAACCTCTATCCTCTGTTTCAGGGGGGGCTGCTCAAGGAGTTGCTGATGAACCCGCTGCGGGCCATAGAGCGGGAAGACAAACCGAAGGAAGATGAGGTCTACATCGCCTGCGAGCAGACCAATACCGGCCTCCCGGTGTTTGACAGCCGGCTGGCCAGCAGTTTTGCCAGCGCGCAGGAGAAGCGCGCCTTCATCGAGCTGGCGCTAAAGAGAGGGGAGTTCTATTCGGTACTGGTCGGTATCTCCCGTACCGGACGCCCCGATACCAACTTCATCGCCAACGAGCTCGACTACATCGCCAAGTTCGCCATCCACAAGGCGCGCAAGCTGGAAGAGGAGTTGTGGAGCGTGGTCGGCGTTGGCGAGCTGACCGATACCACCCGGGCCACGCTGTTCCGCCTTGGCATTGCGTCCCCCAGCCACTAAACGCTCATACAGGCGAGCCAGTTAACTCCGGACATCGCTCAGGCAAATCGGCAAGCAACCAATGGCGGGCACAAGCCCGCCATTGTTTCATTCCCGGCCTTCATCAAGCCGCCTGCGGGTCCTGCAACCACGCCAGGATCTGGGGGAAGTGATCCTCCTGAGCCTGTGGCGACGTCAGCATGTTGATATGGTCATAGTCGAGGCGATTGCCATTGTCCCGCCCCAGCCGAGTGTGGCGCGCCGCCAACCCCATCTCGTCACTGAAGCGGCGCACATCGGTGGGATGTCCCAGCACCTTGTCGGCCTTGGCCGAAATCATCCAGAGCGGTGGCCAGTTCACCCGGGCCGCCGCCTCGTCATAGGCAAAGCCATCGTGGGGATCCAGCCAGGGGCCGCATTTGACCCAAGGAATGGTCTCCTGCAGGTAGCGCAGCGGCTCGTCATCGGCACCTATCTTCAGATTGCGCGCCGCCAGAAAACCGCGGCGCCTGGCCAACCAGGGGGCCAACCGGTTCCAGATCAGATCCACTTTCAGCCAGCGCTCCGGATTTTGTACCGAGACGCCCCGCTTGGTGCCGAAAAACAGCAGACTGGCCACCTGCCGGGCCAATTCGGGAAAACGGACCAGGGTCGAAGCCATGATGACGCCGCCCCAGGAGTGCGCGACCCAGTGCACCTTGAAGCCTGAATGGCGCTCGGCCACCCAGCGGTGCAACGCGGGCAAATCCTCGGTGATCAGTTCATGCTGGCCATGGCCGGCCTGCTCGGCGATGGCCGGCGTACTCAGGCCACGCCCTCGCAGATCGGCCACATAGACCTGATAGCCGTGACGGGCCAGGAAACAGGCCAGTCCCTTGCCCGATTCGGTGTAGAAGATCCGGCCATTCTCGATGGCGCCGTGCATCATCAGGATCGGCTCGCCATGCACGGCGATGCCCGGCTGGATATGGCGAACATGCAGTTGATGTTCGCCACAGGGAATAAACAGAGATTGTTGCATCAGCTCCATGTGACTGTTACGTCCTCCATGACGTAGGGAGCGGTGTACCACCGCCCTGACATAAGGGGTATCAGAGACTCCAGCGACGATCGCAACAGGCCAACGCGCCCAGCAGACAGACCACTCCTTCCAGATCGTGATGATTGAGGGTCGCGGCAGCCTCGGCCCGCACCAACGGCTTGGCGTGAATGGCAATACCCAGCCCGGCAACCCCCATCATCTTGAGATCGTTGGCGCCATCGCCGATGGCCACTGTTTGGGATGCGGGCACACCAAACTCCTGCGCCAGCTGCTGCAACACCTCCGCCTTGACGCCGGCATCCACAATACGACCGCTGACCTGGCCGGTCAGCCGTTCCCCTTCCACCGCCAGCTCGTTGGCGAAGATGGCATCCAGCTCCAACGCCCGTTGCAGCTCGCCGGCAAAACGGGTGAATCCGCCCGAGGCGATCGCCACCTTCCACCCAGCCCTCTTCAGGGTATCCACCATCAGTTGCAGCCCCGGCATCCAGGGCATGTCGGCAGCCACCTCGTCTAGAATGGCGACGGGAGCACCTGCCAGCAGGGCAACCCGGTTGCGCAGGCTGTCGGCAAACTCCAGCTTGCCCTGCATGGCGGCGGCCGTCACGGCAGCTACCTGTTCCCCGACACCGGCCAGCCGGGCGATCTCATCAATGCATTCGATGCGAATGGCGGTAGAGTCCATGTCCATCACCAGCAAGCCGGGTTCGCTCAGGGTCGGCAATGCTGGCAGATGACAGAGATCGATGTCCCACTCTTCCTGTTTGAACTGCCTCACCAACTCCTGGCTGAAACGTGCCGTGCCAAGCAGCATGAGCGGCACACCCGCCACTTCGGTCGGCGGATAGAGGCTGGCCTCCATCCCATGAGCCGCCAGCAAGGTTGCTACCCTGGCCAGATGAGCGGGGCCCAGTCCCTTACCAAACAGCACCAGCCAGGCGGCCGACAAGGGCGCGCTCGCAGGCTGCAAGGTCTCGCCTTCCAGCTGCCAGCAGGAAGAGTGAGACAACAGCGCAGGCCAATCGGACAACAATGGGGGGAGCTGGGACAACAACATAGAGGGACGCCTTCCTTGGTGATCTGGGGGTTAATAGTGCCGGCCCAGAGTAGCGTATTGCTTTTTGTACAGGCAAGCGCCAAGATCCCGCCACTCCTAGTCATCATGAGGCCTCGGCTTGCAGCGTCATCTTCCCATCAAACGTGTTCTCAGTCTGGGCGCCGGTATTTTGCTCGGATGCTGGGTGCTGGGCGTGCTCATCCATATGCAGGGCGAAAGCCAGGCTGCCCTGCACAGCGAAGCACGCAACCGTGCCCAGGCATTGGTGGCCTATGCGGCTCGCGACATGAAACGCTGGCTCAAGGAAGATAAAACCGGCGAGCTGGAGCGGCTGGCCCGGGATCTGGCGGCCGAGCCGGAGATCCTCGATGTCACTCTGTACGATGCCCGCGGCATTCCCCTCGCCCAGTCGGAACAGGCCATGCCACTGGAGAGCCTGCTGCCCATCGGCAGTGACAACAAGTCGGTGCCGGAACAGGGCAAGGGACGCACCCAATACGTGCAGGAGATCCTGGATGGTGATCAAACCCTCGGATACCTGCGCATCACCCTGGAAGAGCAGCAGTTACTGGCGGACAAGGACATCCGGCTCAAAGTAACGCAGGAGAAACAGCGGCTGATGCTGCTGGTGGCCCTGCTGGCAGGCCTGCTCCTCTCCTACGGGGTGCGTCGCAACTATATGCGGGTTCGCAAGCACAAGAAGAAGAGCAAACCGGTCGATCCACCGCAAGGTGAGTAGACCCTATTGGTAACCTTGTATATAACCATGGCAATACCAACAGCAGGAGCGCTGCATGATTGCCCCCCCTCTGCCACTGGATGAGAAGAGTCGACTGGAGCGACTGCGCATCCTTGGCCTGCTCGACCGGGAACCCATCGATCAACTGGATCGCTTGACCCGCCTCATCACCCGACACTTCTCGCTGCCGATTGCCATGGTCTCCCTGACCGATGTGGATCGGCAGTGGTTCCTCTCCAAAAGCGGAGTGGAGATGTGCGAGATCAGCCGGGAACACTCCTTCTGCGGCCACGCCATCCTGCGTCCCGACATCATGCAGGTGCCCGATGCCAGGCGTGACCCGCGCTTCGCCGACAATCCGCTGGTGACAGAAGCGCCTCACGTGGTCTTCTATGCCGGCCGTCCGCTGCAGGCCCTCGACGGCGTGGTGCTCGGCACCCTCTGCCTGGTCGATCAGCCCCCCCGCCAACTCGACCAGGCCCAATGTCAGGATCTGGACGACTTCGGCCGCCTAGTGGAGAACACCCTGCACGATCTGGAGCGACGCCATCAGGTACGCAGTCTGAACCAGATACTGGAAGACAAGGAACACCTCTTCACTCTCACCTTCAACCAGTCATCGGTCGGCATGGCCCTCTCCTCCCTTGAGGGACAGTGGTTGCGGGCCAACCCGGGGCTGGAGAGACTGCTTGGCTACAGCGAACAAGCGATGCTCGGGCTCACCTGGCATGACATGACTCATCCCGAAGATCTGGTCCGGGAGCTCCCCCTGTTTGAAGCGCTGATCGCGGGGCGGCGCCAGGACTATCGGCTGGAGAAGCGGATGATCCGCGCCGATGGCTCCCTGTGCTGGGTACAACTCAGCGTCGCCCTGTGCGAGAGCCGTACCGTGGCCCCCCATATGATCGCCGTGTTCGCCGATCTCAGCGAACGCAAGCAGGCCGAAGCCGAGCTGCTCACCCTGCAGCAAGGGCTGGAGCAGCAGGTGCGCGAACGTACTCACGAACTGTCGGAAACAGTGGTGCAGTTGCATCGGGAAATGAACGAACGCAGTGCCGTACAGCAAAGCCTGTGGCGAGAGCAGCGGCGCCTGCAGCATATGCTGGAGCACACCAGCAATGCCTTTCTCGAACTCGACGAGACACTCACCATCACCGGCTGGAACCCTGCCTCCACCACCCTGCTTGGCTGGCAAGCCGAAGAGATGCTGGGCCAGCCCCTGGCTCGCCTGCTTGAAGAGAATCATCCCCTGTTCACCCAGCTGCCGCTTTCCGGCGATCAGCCGCGGCGTCTGGAGTGCGACATCCATACCCGGGACGGGCGGCGTCTCCCGGTCGAGGTGATTGCCGAGCGTTACCGCTTCGATGACAAGGTTCGCCTGGCCCTTTTTCTACACGACATCACGGCCCGTCGCCGGGTGCAGGCCGAAATCGAGCGTGGCCGGGCCCGGCTGCGCGCCATCACCGACAGCCTGCCTGTCACCATCAGCATGGTGGCACCGAACGGTCGCTATCTGTTCGCCAATCAGGCTTACTGTCGCTACTTCGGGCTGGCCTCCGAGCAGCTGTTTGGCACGAGCCTGCGAGACAGCATGGGTGAAACCAGCTACCAGCGTGCCCAAGCCTATCTCGAGCGCGCCCAGGCCGGCGAGCAACTCAGCTTCGAGTCCCGCTTTACGCTGCCCATCGGAGAGCGAGATCTGCGCATCACCATGATCCCGAGTCGCAGCGATGAACAGGGCGTCTATATCCTCGGCACCGACATCACCGAGTACAAGGCATTGCAGGCTCAGCTTGAGCACGAGGCGGCCCACGATCCCCTCACCGGGCTGCCGAACCGGCGTGCCTTCACCCTGCGCCTGGCCCGCGAACTGGAGCGAGTACATTACAGTGCGGAGTCGCTCGGTCTGCTGTTTCTCGACCTGGACGGTTTCAAGCAGATCAATGATCGGCTGGGCCATCACGTCGGCGATGCCCTGCTGCAACGCTTCGCCAGCGTGCTGACATCGGAAGTCCGCCCCGGCGACATGGTGGCTCGTCTTGCCGGCGACGAGTTCACCGTCGTACTGCCCGCCCTGCACCATCCCGAACAGGAGCTGCCCGCCCTGTGCGATCGCTTGCTGGCCGCCATGGCCGTGCCCGCCGATGTCGCGGGCCATCAGCTCTCCCTTGCCGGCAGCATAGGCGGGGCACTCTGCCGCTCGGGTCGGCACTCCCGGATCGATGATCTGCTGAACCGGGCCGATGCCGCCATGTACCGGGCCAAACAGGCCGGCAAGGGACGCTTCGTACTCGACCTCTAACCCCTGCTTCAGAAATGCAAAAAGGCGGCCCGAAGGCCGCCTTTTTCATACGCGAAGGAATTACTTGTCGCCCAGCAGGACGGAATCCAGCGCGATTTCGATCATGTCGTTGAAGGTCAGCTGACGCTCTTCGGAAGTGGTCTGCTCACCGGTACGGATATGGTCGGAGACGGTGCAGATGGTCAGTGCCTTGGCGCCATACTCTGCTGCCACGCCGTAGATACCGGCGGCTTCCATCTCGACACCCAGGATGCCGTATTTTTCCATGACGTCGAACATGGAGGGGTCCGGGGTGTAGAACAGGTCGGCGGAGAAGATGTTGCCTACGCGCACGGCCACGCCCTTGTTCTTGGCGGCCTGTACGGCATTGGCCACCAGGTCGAAGTCGGCGATGGCGGCGAAGTCGTGATCCTTGAAGCGCAGACGGTTCACCTTGGAATCGGTACAGGCACCCATACCGATCACCACGTCACGCAGTTTCACGTCTTCACGTACGGCACCGCAGGAGCCCACGCGGATCAGGGTTTTCACACCGTAGTCGGTGATCAGCTCTTTTGCGTAGATGGAGCAGGAGGGGATACCCATGCCGTGACCCATGACGGAGATACGACGGCCCTTGTAGGTACCGGTGAACCCGAACATGTTGCGCACGTCGCAGATCTGCTCGACGTTCTCCAGGAACGTTTCGGCGATGTACTTGGCACGCAGGGGGTCGCCCGGCATCAGTACGGTATCTGCAAACGCACCATCTTTCGCATTGATATGAGGAGTTGCCATTCTCTTGATTCCTTCACACTGGGTTGAGTTTTATTGTCTTTATTGGTTTGCCCGCCGCCGAGGCGGCGGGCGGGTAACTTACAGGAAGCTGGTACCGTATGCCAGCTTGGGCAGACCATGGTAGGCCGCGATGCTCTGGCCAATGTCGGCGAAAGTGTCGCGACGGCCGACGCTGCCAGCCTTGACCGGCTTGCCGTAGAACAGCACCGGAATGTATTCACGGGTGTGGTCAGTGCCACTCCAGGTCGGGTCGCAACCGTGGTCGGCGGTCAGCACCACCACGTCACCATCCTGCATCAGCTCGAACAGCTCCGGCAGACGGGAGTCGAAATACTCCAGTGCATCGGCGTAGCCCTTCACGTCACGGCGGTGACCATAGGAAGAGTCGAAGTCGACGAAGTTGGTGAAGACGATGGTGTTGTCACCGGCGGCCTTCACCTCTTCCAGGGTGCGATCCCACAGCTCGGTCAGGCCGGTGCCCTTCACCTGCTTGGTGATGCCCTGCTGAGCATAGATGTCGGCGATCTTGCCGATGGAAACCACCTGGCCACCCGCTTCTTTCATGTAATCCAGCACGGTCGGCGCCGGCGGCAGTACCGAGTAGTCGTGACGGTTGCCGGTACGCTTGAAGTCACCCTTGCCACTGCCCACGAACGGACGGGCGATGACACGGCCGATATTGTAGGGCTCCAGCAGCTCGCGCACGATGTGGCACAGCTCATAGAGCTTCTCGAGGCCGTAGGTCTCTTCGTGGCAGGCAATCTGGAACACGGAGTCGGCAGAGGTGTAGAGGATCGGCTTGCCGGTGCGCATGTGCTCTTCGCCCAAGTCGTCCAGCACCTGGGTGCCGGAGGCGTGGCAGTTGCCCAAATACCCGGGCAGACCGGCCTTCTCGACAATGGCGTCCAGCAGCTCCTGCGGGAAGCTATTCTGGTGATCCTTGAAGTAGCCCCACTCGAACAGAACGGGCACACCGGCGATCTCCCAGTGACCGGACGGGGTGTCCTTGCCGGAGGAGAGTTCCTGGGCGAAACCGTAGGCACCGACCACCTCGATGTCCTTGTTCAGACCCGCCGGGAAGGTGCCGGAAGCGAGTTCACCCGCGTGGCCCAGACCCAGCTTGTTGAGGTTCGGCAGGTTGAGCGGGCCACGGCCCTCAATCTCGCCGGAGGCACAGGCTTTGGCGATATGGCCAAGGGTGTTGGCGCCCACATCTCCGAACTTGTCGGCATCGGCGGCAGCGCCAATACCGAAAGAGTCCATCATCAGAATAAAGGTACGTTTCATGGGACTTCCCCTTGTTACAAATCAGCCAGACCGATGCGACGGTAGACCTCGGGCAACGCCTCTGGTCGGGTGTCACCGATCTTGACGGCTGCCTGCACCATGCCGGCAGCCTGAGCGAATTGCTCTTCAGTTTGAGCGTGGATCAGGGCGAGCGGCTTGTCTGCATCGACGCTCTGACCCAGGCGAATAAAGTCGGTCAGACCGACCGCGTAATCGAGTTTGTCGCCGGCTGCGCGGCGACCGCCGCCCATGGCGACCACAGCCAGGCCCAGTTCACGGGTGTCCATGGCGGTGACGAAACCGGCGTTGGCCGCGTAAACCGGGCGCACGATGGCAGCCTTGGGCAGGTAAGCGTCATAACGCTCCATGAAGTCGGACGGACCACCCAGACCGGTCACCATGCGGCCGAAGATCTCGGCCGCCTTGCCGTTGTCCAGCACTGCCTGCAGCTTGGCACGGGCATCGACATCATTGCTGGCAAGCCCGGCAGAGATCAACATCTCGGTACACAGGGCCATGGTTACTTCGTGGATGCGCGGGTTGCGGTATTCACCGGTCAGGTAGCGCACCGCCTCGCGAACTTCCACCGCGTTGCCAGCGCTGGAGGCCAGCACCTGGTTCATGTCGGTCAGCAAGGCAGAAGTGCGGCAACCGGCCCCATTGGCCACGGCGACGATGCTCTTCGCCAGCTCTTCGGATGCCTCAAAAGTCGGCATGAAGGCGCCAGAGCCCACCTTGACGTCCATCACCAGCGCTTCCAGCCCGGAGGCGAGCTTCTTGGAGAGGATGGAGCCGGTGATCATGGCGATGGATTCGACGGTGGCTGTGATATCACGCACCGCATAGATACGCTTGTCGGCAGGAGCCAGATCGCCGGTCTGGCCGATGATGGCGACACCCGCCTCTTTCACCACCTTCAGGAAACGGTCGTTGTCGACTGAAGTCTGGTAGCCCGGGATGGCATCCAGCTTGTCCAGGGTACCGCCGGTGTGGCCCAGACCACGGCCAGAGATCATAGGTACGAAACCGCCGCAGGCGGCGACCATGGGGCCAAGCATCAGGGAGACGACATCTCCCACACCACCGGTGGAGTGCTTGTCGACGATGGGGCCGCCCAAGTTCAGATGATCCCAGGTCAGCACCATGCCAGAGTCGCGCATGGCGCAGGTCAGGGCAACCCGCTCATCCATGGTCATATCCTGGAAATAGACTGCCATCGCCAGTGCCGCGATCTGGCCCTCGCCGATGGTATTGTTGGTAATGCCCTGAACGAAGAATTGAATCTCTTGGGTACTGAGCGCTTCGCCGTTGCGCTTCTTGCGAATAATTTCTTGAGGCAAAAACATCTTTCATTCCCTCCGCCATGACTGGCGTTACAAAAGCCGGACGCCCTGCCACAGGCCATGTGGCCGGGCATAACAGGGCGAGCCGGGCTCGCCCTCTCGGGTCAACTTAGTAACCGCTGGTGTTGGCCGGCTTTTCGCCGTGACCCAGGGTCGCCAGCAGGCTGGCCAGCAGGCTGGAGGCACCGAAGCGGAAGGTACGGGCGGATACCCAGTCCTTGCCCAGGATCTCTTCGGCCATGGCGAGGTACTGACCCGCAACAGCCGCGTCTTTTACGCCACCGGCAGGCTTGAAGCCCACTTTCGGGTTCTTGGCCTTGATCACTTCCATCATGATGCGCGCCGCTTCCGGGGTCGCATTGACCGGCACCTTGCCGGTGGAGGTCTTGATGAAGTCGGCACCGGCATCGATACAGATCTCGGAAGCGCGACGGATCAACGCCTCCTCCTTCAACTCGCCGGTCTCGATGATCACTTTCAGCAGCACATCGGCGCCACAGGCATCCTTACAGGCTTTGACCAGATCGAAACCAATCTGTTCATTACCCGCCATGAAGGCGCGGTACGGGAACACCACGTCCACTTCGTCGGCACCGTAAGCGACGGCGGCGCGGGTTTCGGCCACGGCGATCTCGATGTCGTCGTTGCCATGGGGGAAGTTGGTCACGGTCGCAATGCGCACGTCGGCAGCGCCGATGTCACGCAGGGTCTTGCGAGCGATGGGAATGAAACGGGGATAGATACAGACGGCGGCGGTCAGACCAGCCGGAGACTTGGCCTTGTGACACAGGTCGATCACTTTCCGATCGGTGTCATCGTCGTTCAGGGTGGTCAGGTCCATCAGGTTCAGGGCGCGCTGGGCGGCCAGTTTCAGATCAGTCATTCTGTTCTCCAAAGTCTCTAAGTAGTCCGGATCCCGGGGCAAAGGCCTGCTTGTTGCAACGCAACCGGCAAGACTCGACTCCCAAGGATACGGGAATGGAATTACAGCGCGTATGCAGAGGCATAGCTGGCTGCAAATAAGGCAAGAGCCCTGTCACTTTCTTACAAAAGTGCGGACTTGGTTCCATGAAGACTTGAGAAAGGCCGACAACATCTGACCCGACTTCCCAATCAATTCCATTTGACCGCCAACACCCGATTTCATCGGGCATTAGTCAATGCCAGCACCCTGCTGGCAATGCCTATTTCAGCCGAGATACCCCGTGTTTGCAAGCCGGATTTGCCATTTTCAGAGGTATCTCACATCTGGCAAATCCGGGTAGAAAACGCCTTACGAGAAGAAACGGGTGAGGATCCAGGAGTAGGCCAAGCCACCCAGATAGACCCCCACGATCCCCATCACCCCGGACAAGACCGGCGGCGCGGGGATGGGCAATTTGAGGAAAGAAAACAACAAGCCAACGATAAAGCCGGCCACCATCGCCAGTAGCACTTCATTCATAAAACCTCCGATTTGACTCATTTTATTATTAGTTTAGATAGGAAAACGGTTGTCACCGCCCCATACACAAACGCCACGGCAGATGCCGTGGCGTTTGTGTTTATACCTGTCTGGTCAGGCGATATTACATGCCGGACAGCGCCAGGAAGAAGCCTGCAATAGTGGCAGACATCAGGTTGGACAGAGAGCCGGCCAGTACGGCTTTCAGACCAAATCGTGCAATGGTGCCGCGGCGGTTCGGTGCCATGGACCCCAGACCACCCAGCAGGATGGCAACAGAGGAGAGGTTGGCAAAGCCGCACAGAGCGAAGGAGATGATGGCCTTGGTGTGATCGGACATGGCAGCACCATTGATCAGCAGCTCATCTTTCAGGTACGGAGCAAAGTTCAGGTACGCCACGAATTCGTTCACCACCAGCTTCTGGCCGATGAAGGAACCGGCAACCACGGCTTCGTTCCAGGGCACACCGATCAGGAAGGCCAGCGGGGAGAAGATCCAGCCCAGAATAAGCTCCAGAGAGAGCTCAGGCATGCCAAACCAGCCACCCACACCAGAGAAGATACCGTTGATCATGGCGATCAAGCCGATGAACGCCAGCAGCATGGCACCTACGTTCAGGGCCAGTTGCATACCGGCAGAGGCACCGGCAGCGGCAGCGTCGATCACGTTGGCCGGCTTGTCATCCAGCTCGGCATCGGCGGCGCTTTCATCGTAGTTCGGGGTCTCGGTCTCGGGCACCAGCAGTTTGGCGAACAGCAGACCACCCGGAGCCGCCATGAAGGATGCGGCAATCAGGTACTCCATCTTGACGCCCATGGAGGCGTAACCGGCCAGTACGGAGCCGGCTACGGAAGCCAGACCACCACACATGACGGCAAACAGCTCGGAGTCGGTCATCTTGGAGATGTAAGGACGAACTACCAGCGGGGCTTCAGTCTGACCCACGAAGATGTTGGCAGTAGCAGAGAGGGATTCGGTGCGGGAGGTACCCAGCACTTTCTGCAGGCCACCGCCCAGCAGCTTGATCACCACCTGCATGATGCCCAGATAATAGAGCACTGCGATCAGGGAAGAGAAGAAGATGATGACCGGCAGAACACGGAAAGCAAACACGAAGCCACCGCCGCCGAATACTTCAAACATCTTGTTGCTGACCAGACCACCGAACAGGAAGTCGATGCCGTTCTGGCCATAGCTGATCACACTGGATACGGCGTCGGATACGCCCACCAGAATATCGCGACCTACCGGTACATAGAGCACGAAAGCGCCCAGACCGGCTTGAATTGCGAACGCACCCAGTACGGTACGTACGTTAATTGCCTTGCGATTGCTGGAGAACAGCACCGCGATAAGGACGAGCGTTGCCATCCCCACCAGACCCATGATTAAGCTCATTATTATCTTCCTCTAGTAGCACCTATCTTGTTAGCAACTTGTAACCTCAAGCCGCTAATCAAGGGGAGCGCATTATACTAATTAAAGGCCTTTAAAATAGAATCCTGGTCACATTTTATCAGTGTCAAAATGATCGATTGTCACAAAAGTAGACAGCAAACGATTTTTACGCTCATTTTTTTTTCTGCTGCCCAAAAGCCTTGTTGCATATATGTTTCAGCATTGACGCTCAGGATGGAAAAGTTCAAGGGTAGATCCATGCAACACCCTTGCAACATCCACCATGCCTTCCTCTCTTATTGAAGCCAGAGTAGTCACTATTTTTACTAATGACGCAGGGGTATTGCGCTGCCCCTGCTCCCCTTGCAACGGCATGTCGGGCGAATCGGTTTCCAGCAACAGAGATGAGAGCGGCATATCACGAAATGCCTCACGGGTCTTGTTGGACCGCTCATAACTGATCACCCCACCGACCCCCAAGCGAAATCCCATCTGCCAGAAAGTGTCGGCTTGCTGCCGGGAGCCGCTGAACGCATGAATCACCCCCCCCCTGGTTGGTTTGAAACGGCGCAATAGTTTGGCAACCGTGTCATTGGCCCGTACCGAGTGCACGATCAATGGCAGCTCATATTCACAAGCCAGCCTGATTTGCGCCTCAAATAGCTCCAACTGCCCTTCCTGGGGAACATGGGAACGCAGATCCAGCCCGCACTCGCCTATCGCCACCAGCCCGGCCGGGCGACGAGCCACCAACATTCGCAGCCGTTCCATCACCCCTTCCTGCTGTGCGCCGGCATACCAGGGGTGAATGCCCAAGCCATAGAAAATATCGGCATGCTGGCCTGCCAAAGCCATTACCCGCTCCCAGTTATCCTCAGCGATGGCAGGGATGATATACTCCCGGATCCCAAGCTGTCGGCAATGTGCCAGTAACACCTCCCTGTCCTTGTCGAAGACGGGAAAGTCGAGATGGCAATGACTGTCAATCAGCTGCATATCACTACACCTATTTGCGGTATTTAATGGGTCATTCAACACAATGAAACACAGACACCATGGTTTTACCCTGATTGAACTGGTACTGGTCATCATAGTGCTGGGTATTCTGGCAGTCATCGCCCTGCCCCGTTTTATCAATATCAAGGATGATGCGTTAAGAAGCAGTGTCGCGGCGACGGCAGGCAGTTTTGCCAGCGCGGTGCAGCTGGCCCATGCAGGATGGGCTGTTGCCACCAAGGGAGAGGCTGTCGCACTTTACAATTTGGGGAGCCATGGGGAGGGCAAGTCGGACATCAATCGCTACGGATGGCCGTCAGGTTCCGAAGAGGATTACAACCAACCCGCCAATACCCCCTATCAGCCCGGTTCAGGAAACCATATCTCGGTCAGCAATCAATCGGATTGCCGTTTGCTGTTTACCGACCTCCTTGATGGCGACCAGACGGTAGCTTCTACCAACCAACCTGATGAGATCAAAAAGCAGGCGGACTATCTTTCGGACATGGTTGGCCCGGGACATCCTGATGAGGAGGAGGGTGATGAGATGCATTACAACTGCCGCTATATCCTGCGCGACTCGATGGGCCGCTTCCAGACTGGTTCAGATTATGAAAACGGCCTCGGCTTTGAGTACAACAGCGTTACCGGTGCCGTGACCCGCAATTTTGACTAGAGGAAGAAGAGGTCTTTTCCGACTGATCTTTTGATGACTCCTCATCGTAACGCACCGGCGTGCAGCAGCGCCGGTTTTGCGGTGTGAGCCCCCACTCTTCGCACCATGCGTCGTAACGGGCCAACCAACGCAGCAAGACTCCTTTCATGCTCATAGCATCCCTCTTTTCTTGTTCAGTCGAACACCATGCTACCAGAGAACACTCGCTGAACAAGCTGCCTGTCTGCCTGCATCAGTACCAATAAAAAAGCCGGGCAGCAGTGCTGACCGGCTTCTCTGGATTGATTTTACGAGGCATATGCCTGGCTTAGAGGCTCTTGAGCTTCTCTTCGGGCAGGGCCAGCTCGTCGTTGTGGTTGACCCCGATCCCCCGTTCCAGCACGTGACGGGCAATGGCGTGCGCCTCTTCCAGAGAGTGCATGCTGAAGGTACCGCACTGGTATTCGTTAAGCTCGGGGATCTGCTTCTGATCCTGCACGGTCAGCACGTCGCTCATGGCCGCTTGCCAAGCCACACCCACCCGCGCCTCGTCCGGCGCACCAATCAGGCTCATGTAGAAACCGGTACGACAGCCCATGGGGGAGATGTCGATGATCTCGACCCCATTACCGTTCAGGTGATCCCGCATGAAACCGGCAAACAGGTGCTCAAGGGTATGGATGCCTCGCTCGGAGAGGATCTCCTGGTTGGGCACACAGAAACGCAGATCGAACACGGTAATGGTGTCCTTGTTCGGGGTCTGCATGGTCTTGGCCACGCGTACCGCAGGGGCTTCCATACGGGTGTGGTCAACGGTAAAACTGTCCAATAACGGCATTTCTGACTCCTGATTGGGTTACCAGAACCAGCCCCCGGTGGAGAGCTGATCCTTGCACTGTCGATACTGGGCGCCGTAGCGTTGGGCTCGGGCCTCTACCTTGCGGGAGGTTTTCATCAACCAGCCCTTGCTTCGGTAGCTGCCACGCCGGTAGCCACCCCACCCTTCGTGATAGTTGAGATACTGGCCATACGCATCCCACTTGGAGGTGCCGTTCAGCCGCTGGGCCTTGTGAGTGTACCAGCCCATAAAATCGATGGCGTCGGCAAAATCGTCCCGATCACTCCAGCTGTTGCCGGTTTCCCGCTGGTAATCGGCCCAGGTTTCATCTTTCACCTGAGCGTAGCCATAGGCGGAACTGGCCCGCCCGGTCGGGATGAAGAGGAAATACTCCATGGGCGGCTGGGCGTCATGTACGAAGGAGGACTCCTGATACATCATGGCCATGACCACCTGGATCGGGGTTCCCCACTTCTCGTTCATCTTGAGGGCCGCCTCATGCCAGTCAGGCTTCTCGCGAAAGATCTGGCACAGGTTTTCCGGCTGGGCCGGCTGCCGGCTACTACAGGCGGTCAGGCCAGCCAACAGGCCTGCCACCACAACGAGGCGCATCCACATCAGATGGCGTCTTCGTTCTCTTCGCCAGTACGGATACGAATGACCCGCTCCACGTCACAGACGAAGATCTTGCCGTCACCAATCTTGCCGGTGCGGGCTGTGTTCTGGATCGCTTCCAGGCAGGCATCGAGATCCTCATCCTGCACCACCAGTTCCAGCTTCACTTTCGGCAGAAAGTCCACCATGTATTCGGCACCGCGATAAAGCTCGGTGTGCCCCTTCTGGCGGCCAAAACCCTTGACTTCGGATACCGTCATGCCGTTGATGCCGATCTCGGCCAGAGCCTCGCGCACATCGTCCAGCTTGAACGGTTTTATGATGGCTTCAATCTTCTTCATGGTGACTCCTTACCAGTTCTGTTTGCCAAACCCGGATGTGATTGGGTAACGACGATCCTTACCAAAATTGCGGGCCGTGATGCGGGGACCGACCGCAGCCTGACGGCGCTTGTATTCGTTGAGATCCACCAGACGGATCACCTTGCGCACCACCGCCTCTTCGAACCCTTCGGCCACCATGTCGGCGACCGAGGCATCCTCTTCGACGTAGCGCTTGAGGATGGCATCCAGGATGTCATAGGGAGGCAGGCTGTCCTGATCCACCTGATCCGGCGCCAATTCTGCCGAAGGGGGACGGTCGATAACCCGCTGCGGGATCACATAATCGACCGAATTGCGGTATTCGCACAATTTGAAGACCAGGGTCTTGGGTACGTCTTTGAGCACGTCGAAACCGCCGGCCATGTCGCCATACAGGGTGGCATAACCCACCGCCATCTCGCTCTTGTTACCGGTGGTGAGCACAATGCGACGACGCTTGTTGGAGAGCGCCATCAAGAGCACGCCGCGGCAGCGAGCCTGCAGGTTCTCTTCGGTGGTATCGCGAGCCGTGCCTTCAAACAGGGGGGCCAGCTGACCCATAAACCCTTCGAACATGGGCTCGATGGAGATGATGTTGAATTCAACACCCATCCGCTCGGCCTGCTCCTTGGCATCTTCCACGCTCATCTGGGCGGTATAGCGAAATGGCATCATCACCGCCTGCACCTTGTCGGCACCGATGGCATCGGCCGCAATCGCCAGAGTCAGGGCAGAGTCGATACCGCCGGAAAGCCCCAGTACGGCGCCCTGAAAGCCGTTCTTGGTAACGTAATCGCGTACCGCCAGCACCAGCGCCTGATAGGTTTCGGCCAAAGGCTCCAGCGGCGCAGCCGGTTCCCGCTCTTTCACCGGCTCACCATCGGCAAAGCGTACCAACGCCAGCTCTTCGTCAAACGGCGCCAGCCTGTGAGTCAGCTCGCCATGGCTATTGAAGACTTTTGAGCAGCCGTCGAAGATCAGCTCATCCTGGCCACACACCTGATTGAGGTAAACCAGCGGTACGCCGGTCTGATCGCAGCGCTCCGCCATCAACTCGCGGCGGATCCAGGGTTTCTCCTGATCGTAGGGTGAGGCGTTGATGGTGAGCAGCAGCTCGGCTCCCGCCGCCCTGGCGGCCAGCGCCGGACCTGGTTGCCAGAGGTCTTCGCAGATAAGCAGACCCAGTTGATGACCTCGGAATGGTGCCACGCACGTCTCTGTACCTGCAGTGAAGTAACGCTTCTCGTCAAACACCCCGTAGTTGGGCAGATCCCGCTTGAAGTAGCGTGCCACCAGCTTGCCCTGCTCGTAGAGGGAGGCTGCGTTGTAGAGTGCCTCTCCTTCCCGCCAGGGGTGCCCCACCAGAATGGCGCAGTTGCCTGCCCAGGTAGCAAGACGGGCCAGCGCGGCATCAACCCGGAGCATGAGATCACTGCGCAGCAGCAGATCTTCCGGCGGATAGCCGGTCAATGCGAGCTCGGAGCAGACCAGCAGATCGGCCTCTTGCCGATCTGCCTCGGCGGCCGCAGCCAGTACCTTGTCACAGTTTTCTTCGATGGCGCCTACCGTCAGATTCAACTGGGCAAGCATCAGAGAGAGGGCTTTTGCCATGGCGATGCATCTTAAAATCAAAAATGATGGGGAATGATAAAGAAAAGGCGCTGGCTGTGCCAGCGCCCGAGGTTCAGGGAGTACAAGTCAGGTTTGCAGCATTGGTCACACCATTGTCCACCAACAGGGCACAGGGGCCCGTGATCACCTGGCCACTGGCAGGCGGCGTCATGGCGATACTGAGGGAGGCCGGCTTCAACAAGTAGGTTTTATTGCCCTGAGCGCTATAGGATAAATTCACAACCAGATTACTGTTTTGTGCGGCAGAACAAACGTATGTAGCGGGCTGGTTGTTGGTTTTTGGCACATCGATACGACAGGTGGCTCCCGTGGTTGTCGTAGTGACTGTCAGCCCGCTGAACGTGTTGGCCTTACAGGACTCTGGAGCGGAATTTTGCCCATTGCCCTGTTCAAGACACTCGATTCGTCCCGATACGGTCAGGGTCGGCACCGTCTGGGAGCTGGTATCGATCGCCACCGGCATGGTGGCACTCTTGGCCTCGCTCTGATCCACCGGAGAGATGAGCGAAGCGGTGATCCCCGAGTTCCCCTGATAGGCGGTTACCTTGATCGAGGCGCTCTGTAACACGTTGGACGCATCCTTGGTGCTCTTCTTGGCCGACAAATAACCACGGCTGTAACTGCCAAAGTAGTAGTTGCTGAGATCAACCACCGTCTTGACCGTCTCGTTGGTCACTCCCACGTAATCAGAGGTACTGCCGGTGAGCTGGCCATTCAGGGGCACCAGGCTCCACTCCGCCAGCATGGTCAGGTTGATGTCCTGAAACGGGATCCGGGCCAACAAATCCTGTGATGTCAGATCAAGCTTCGCGAGATTGTCTGGTGAGAGCACATCCACATAGATACCGCGGGCAATCAGCTGGGCCGTCCCCGTGTTCATGGTGATCTTGGTGCTGGAGTCTCCTCCCGCAGCCGCGTTGGTAGGCAGCCAGTCGGCAAATTCAATGATCGAGGGGGGCGTTGCCGTGGGGTTCGCAGTCCAGTTGAGGGTGTTCTTCTGCCAGGTAACATAAGTGGTAACAACGTACTTGATGTAGTTCTGATAGCTGGTCTGGTTCTCAGCCTTGGCGAGGAAGTCGGCGCTGGTCACTATGACTTTGATCAGGTTCCAGTCCGGCAGGGGACGATAGTAGCCATCGAGCCGGACAAAGCGGCAAGCATCGACATAATTCCCGCTATTGACCGATGAAGGAGAACCGTTGTAGCGCTGCCGGCTGGTATGAAGCGGCGAGTAAAACTGGTCAAAACTGCTGCCACTGCCATCGAAGTGATCCTTGCAACAGCTGGTACAGAGGGCCGGTTGATCCTTGACGCTGCTGTTGAGTACCCCTGTCTGCTTGATCACCTGGGAGCCCGCATTCCAATAAAGCAAATTGCTGCTGGTCAGGGTGGCCTGGCCGGGCAGGTAAGCGTTTATGCTCGAGCCATAGCTGCAGGAACAGGAGACCGAGGCCAGATCCTGCAGCACCTGTTGGGTGTTGCCACCATTGTCGGGCTTGTAGGTGACCGTCTCGAACTGCACCAGCTTGCCAACCGCACCATCCTTGGAGGTCACGGTCGGCAGCGGCTTGCTGGTCTCCTGCTTGCGGCCTTCCTGATCGATCTGGATCGAGATGACATCAGGCGCAACTCCGGGGGTATAGACCACGTGGGGCGGCTCGCGACTGGTATCCAGCCCGCCGTTGAACTGATTCTGAGTCAGCGATTCCGCCGGCGACACGGCCCCGGAGAGTAGCAAGGAATGAGTCTGCCCGACGCTGTCGCTCCAGCTGACGGTCACATTGACTACCTTTCGGCCAGGATAGGAGTACAAATAACCCGCCGGGATCGCGGTCTGCCAGGCAGAGCCATTCCAGTACTGGTTGCTGACGGCCCAACTCAGGGCATAAGTCCCTCCTCCATCGGCAGGAGTGGCCGAACTGGTGCCCGCCGTTATGTTGTTGTAGGCCGTGAGCGGCGAAACCGCACTCACCACCCCGTTGAAGGTGCGAAACGCATCGAGTTGTGACTCGGCCAGCCGCATGGCCACCTCGTAGCGACGACTATCTTGGGAGGTATTGAGCAATGAGCGAGACATGGCCACCAGACCTGCCACACCCACCCCAAGCAGAACCAGGGTGATCAAAATCTCCAACAGCCCAAATCCCTTGTGCGGTTTCATAGATGCTCCTACCAGTCCCGCCAGCTACCAGGCACCAGATTGATGCTCTGAAACGCCGCCCCATTTTCGATATTACTCAACACCGCCTGATCATACTTGGCATCGAAGGTCCCATTGGCCGTCTTGCCCAGCTGATAGTTGGCTACTACAGCGCCGTTGACGATTGCCCCCCCCTTCAGGCTGACGTCGGTGGTGGCTGTGGCGGGCGTGGCTGAGTAGGCGAACACCAGTCCGTACAGGGTCGCATTCCCGTTCACCATCAGGTTGCCGTTGCGTATGATAAGCACGACCGGCGCAGCGATCGAACCGATCGACCCACCCGGTTTGCAATCACCATCGACGATGATGAGACCGCGCGAGGCGGTCGACAGTGAATCGCAATTGGTCAGCAGTTGCACCGCCCGAGACTCCAGATTGGCCCAGCCGGCAGCATCATCATTCTCGTTGAACAGATACCAGACCAGATCCGTGGGGAAGTCGGTATCGTTGTCCTTGATGTCCGATTGTTTGTCGCCCTTCTGGCTGATGTTGGCGCTGCAGCCTCCGCTGTAGTCCCCCTGATGACAGGTCTGACCGGAGCCATTTGTCAGATCTACATTACCGTTGGTCCAGATGGAGAGCGGCACTCCCGGTCCCCCTCCGTTAGGATTGGCCACCACGGTAAAGTTGCCGGATACGGCCATGCCACCAGCTACCGTCAGGGGGGCGGCCGGGGTGCCGGCCAATACGCTTATCTTGATAGCCTTCACTTCAACCTCGGCATTGGCCGTCGCATCAACCAGGGTCGCCTGGGTGCGTATTTTCACCGGTGTTACACTCGCCCCTCCCACGATCACAGCCGGTTCATCCAGCGCAAAGAGGGTGTAATTGCCAGCCGATACGGTGACGGAAACACCGCTGCTAGGGGTACGCCAGGTGGCATCCTGCGCAAGCCGCCCGACCCCGTCCGACACCCCCAGCTCGGCCAGCGCCAGCGCCTGGCGATACTGCACCTCGTTGAGGCTGACACGACGATCCGCCACCATCAACTTGCCCACCAGCAACGAGATGCCAAGCAGGATCACGATAAGCAGCAGAGTAATGGTGAAGGTGGTAAAGCCAAGATGACGTTTCATGGCATCAATACCCGTCGTTGCGCAGCTTGATATCGCGCTGCAGGGTGAGTTTGAGTGCGGAGTTCGCCTTGTACTGACCCGAGATGGCCATGCGCACCGTCCTCGCGCCGGCCGAGGCGCTACTGCCAAACAGCGAGAAGGTCAGATCGGTTACCTCAATGGTGTTGTCGGTGCTGAGCAGGTTGCCAGTGCTGCAACTGGTGCCAAGTTGCACCCCTTTGTCAGCGCTGTCATAGCTGTAAATAAAGGTTTCATCAGAGCCAAGAGACCCGTTGTTATCATCATCATATTTCAGTCTGATGCAGCGATAAATCTTGGAACCACTGACGGTCTCATTCATCAGATCGCTGCTCGTATCGAAATAAAACGGGGACCTGGCTCCCGATGCAGCCCCGAGAAATGCGGTAGCCCCCTGATCGTAACCGGTTCGCTGCACATCACGGGCTATCATGTCAGTGATGCTCTGCAGCTCCTGATTGAGGCGACTCACCTGCATGGATGTTTGATTGGCCTTGAGGATGGTGGCAAACAAAGATGTCACTGCGGCGACCAGAAACAGACCCGCGACCATGGCCACCATCAGCTCCACCACGTTGAATCCCCTTGGTGCTTTCAACATGCAGGCACTCCACTGACATTGCTGACACCACAGGTGCGCACACGCCCGACATTATTGGTCTTGACCTGCATGGAGTAGGTACCGGACGAAATGGCAATATTCCCCGCCGCCAAGGTGGCCCTTCTGGGCGAGATACTTAGAGGCCTGACATTGGTCACCGATTCACTGTAACTGGCCACCAGGCTGATACCGGGGTATTCGCTGGCATCGGCCCCCTTGCGTCCCTCAATGCTTGAGCAGGAATCGCTGCAGCTGCTGCAGCTACCATCAATATGGATTCGATAACACCAGTTACTGGTGCCGCTGTTGAAGATAATAAACTGCAAGGTGCGATTACGTTTGATCGCTTCTGACTTGAGCAGCATCACATCCGTGTATACAGCCTGGGTGGCTGCTTTGACCATTTGTTCCTGGCGCAAAGACTGATAGCTGGGGATCGCCACGGTCAGGAGCAACGCGACCAGCGCCAGGGCAATCATCAATTCAATCATGGTAAAACCGGCGGAGCGGCACTCTGCGCATTCCATTGGCTAAAGACTCCTTTCTTTTCGCACATGCCAGTAGAGTGTGGTGTCAGTACTATCCTATAGTATCTATCTGTTTAACGAACCCTGCCGCCCCCATGAGAATCAAACAATCAGGTATTACCCTGCTGGAATTGATGGTGGTAGTCGCCATCGTCGCCATCATTGCCGCTGTCGCCTACCCCAGTTTTACAGATGGTCTGCGTAAATCCCGTCGGGCTGAAGCCGTCAAGGGATTGCTGACCATGCAGCTCAAACAGGAAGAGTTCCGCATCTCCAATGCCAGCTACAGCAGTGCCGTAGCCAATGTGGGCAACCCGACCAGCGATTACTACACCTTCACCATTTCAGGCGCCACTGCCACCGCCTACACCCTGGTTGCGACCAGCAAGGGAGCCCAGGTCGGCGACAAGTCCGGCAGCACCAGCTGCGACAGCCTGACCATCAACAAGGCCGATATCAAGACCCCGACCGAGTGCTGGAAATAAGTTCTACCAGCATTCGGCCGTTGTCATGGTGGCACGCGATACCCCCTGCTGTCCGCTCTGATCGAGAGTCAACAATCCACAGGGGTCGCCATTCATCACACCGGTCGGAATAGCCGTCAGGGTATAACGGGCCCCGCTGGCATTGAGCGCCAGATTGTAATAAGCCGCACCACCATCCCTGGGCAGGGTGGCCAAGCCGGCAGAGGCCAGGTTGCCAGTGTCGTAATTGCCATTGGCGGTAAACTCCCGCTCCAGATATTGCGCGGCCTCCAGCAAAGTCGCTTTGGCTTCGGCCCGCTTGGCGGACGCCATGTAGTTGTTGTAACTGGGATATGCGATCGCAGCCAGAATGGCGACTACGACCACCACTATCATCAACTCAATCAGGGTAAATCCTCGTTCCATTCCAGCCTCTACTCCAGTTGCAACCAGGACTGACGACCACCCAGATCGCCCGCCCCCTCTTCCAGCGTGACCGAGATGTTGCCGCTGGAGCCGCTGATGTATTTACGCTCCATATCGGCATCCTCCACTACGCTCGGCGTCGTGGTGAGCTCGTCAAATTGCTTTCCACTGACCGGCACCTTGATGTCATTGCCAGCCTCATCCTTGATCCCGACATAGTCATCATCGTTGACGGCACCGTCGCCATTGACGTCGAATACCGAGTAGGTGAGACGGGCGCCCGAAACGGGATCCAGCTCCATCAGCCAGGAGCGGCCACCAAAATCGCAGGCATCCGCCGACGGTATCAAGGTGTTGAAGATGAGCCGCTTGTGCCGGTACAGCATCTCGGAAACTGCCCGCTCCCCGACCCCCTTGCTCAGCCCGGGTGATTTCAACACCAGATACCAGCCCTTCTGGCTGGTGTAATTGACATCCCTGCTGGAGACCACCCGCACATTGAACTTGATGGTGGTGCCATTGGCCACGAATTCATGGGTAATGCTCTGCTGCAACAACTGGCTGCGGCTCACCTCGCTCCCAGTGTCCCAAATGCCGTAGACGGCCTCCAATCTTGGATTGGTGGGCAATGACTTGTCATCATTGGTGAAATAGCTGCCCGTGCCCATCAGCACCATGATCCCTCCCCTGGGATGGCGGATCGCCAGCGGCCGCATGGTGATGGACTGGCGCGTGCTGGTCGAGCAGGCGCCATCGCAAGCCTGAAACAGCGGCTTGGGTTTGTTGCCGGCCTTGAACGCGATTCCCCATTGGGCGCTGTTGTTGTCACTCAGGTCGAATTTCCAGAGATTGCCCTGCAAATCGCCAGCATAGACATAGTCGACCACCCGATCGCCATCCTCATCCACAGGCAATGGCGAAGAGAGGCCATTGGGCTCGCTGGCCGATCCTACCTGGGTGTCAATCTCCTTGATGACGGCGCCGGTCGCCAAATCCAGCACAAACAGCCGCGCCGTCTGGCTGCTACTGTTGTACCCGTTGGCCACCAGGGCGACCCACTTGTTGTCGGCCTTGACCCGCACCAGCGTCGGGGCGGCCAACGCGATCCCCATCTCGGAATGGGTGAACTCCCACAGCATTTTGTCAGCGGTGAAGTTGTTCGGTGCGGTCACATCGATGGCAAATACCGCCTTGCCCCCCGCCCCGGTAGAGCCCAGCAAGAGGGTCTTCCAGCGACTCCCCAGATAGGCATCCCCGACCCTGGGCGTCCCGTCCACATAGTAGCGGTGGTTGTAATCCGGCCTGGTCAGCTGGGGCAGTTCCCCCAGCAGGCTGGCCGGGATATAGGCAAGTTGCTCGACACCGTCGGCCACCCGAAAGCCGTGCAGCATGCCGTCATTGGCACCGACATAGAGCATGGGCGGGCGACGGGCGATCGCCGTCGAGCTGAGGAACGCCTGATAGCTCTCCCGCTCGGTCTGGGTCAGGCCAGTCGCGCTGCTGTAGCCGTAATCGCGCTTGCCCACATAGACGGGATCCGAGTTGATGATGTCACCGAGCAGATCGCTGCGATTGCGAAATACCCCGCCATTGCGCTGCTCGCCACCGCGCTCACCGCGCAGATAGGCGACCCGGCTTTCTCCCAGATTGTCACCGGCAATATTGAGCAGGGTGCGGTTGGTATTGTTAAGCGCCTCCCAGGTGAAGGCGATGCCGGCCCCGCCTTGCCGGGTGAAGATGCTGCGTGCCGAAGGCTCCGGTATCTGGGTGGCGGCATCCCAGGCGATATTCCCCAGAGAGCCATCACTGTTAAGCGGGATCGAGACCAGTTGTCCCGACCAGTCACCGCTGTTGTAACGGGCCTGGTAGATATGGGTGTTGCTGTCGAGACGGGTGGCGTTGGCCGTTACCGAACTGGCAGAGCTGTTGCGGGCGGCAATCTGTGCCAAAGTACTGCTCAGGGCCTCGGCGAAGGTATCCGGATCCGCCGCGCTGAAGAAACTCCCCTTGCTGTTGACGGCCGCATGCCACAAATCGTCGATCTTGAACTCATCGGAATCATAAGGATTCGGCCAGCTGCCCGGGATACCGTTGGCAGGATTGAGCGAACCGTTGACCCCAAGCCCTACGGTAAAGTTGACCAGATGCTGCCAGTTGGCAGGGTCTGCCGTGCTGGTCGGCACCTTGTTGGCCAGGTCGCGACGCAGATCCGTTTTCCAGTATTTGTAGGCCACGTCCGCCAGGGTGTTCTTGATGCCATCCTGGTCCTGATCGCCGACCGAGGGCGAATCACCGTTCCAGTAGCCATCCGTCATCAGAATGTTGTAGCTCTGGCGGCAGGTCAGATGAGGAAGTGTGCTGCCGGCACGGGCAGACCAGGGGCCGTTATTGTCACTGCGGGAAAAATACTCCCCTACCTCTTTCAGGCTGGTGCGCAGCGGTGTCCCCTTCGCCGGAATGTCGCGGCCATACAGCTCATCGAAAAAAGCGGTTCGATCAGTACCTGAAAAAGGGGTGACACCGCGGATCACGCTGCCGCTGGCATTGATGGTGGCAAAGCCGACCCGAATGGCCTCCCCCTGGCTGGCGAAGGCTCTTCCTACTCCGGCCCGGGCCGCCAGGATCCGCGAACGATAATAAGTGTACCAGTTGGCAAAGTTCTGAATTTCCTCGTCATAGGTACAAACGGGCGCATTTTTGCAGTCACTGCGATTGGGGCGACCGTCATAGATGGTGGCCACCGCTTTGTTTATCACCACCCGGGTATAGTTCTTGGCGTTGAATACATTGCCACTTCCCTTGTAGTCAAAATAGACAGCCGGCCAGAAACTCTCGTCTTGGTTGTAATAATAAGGAGAAAACTCGGTGTAATAGATGGCCCACCATGCTCGATTGGTTTGAGTCAGGTCACGGCAACCGGCCGCCGTCTTCATAGGGTTGTGAGGGGCACAGGTCACTTTGGCATTGGCCATCAAGGAGCCATCCGCATTGGCCCAGGGACGATAGGTCAGCTGCGGGTTGTAATAGAGCTTGTTGTTATGGCTGGAGCGCACGTAGGCATTGCGGGCATTGTCGCTGGCAAAGGTGATCGTATAGTTGTCGTAATCATCACTTCCGTAGACCTGGCTGGCACGTGGATAGACATAGCGTGCATCGTTCTCGATCAAGGACTCGGGCATGATCTCGAAATGCATCGAACCCGAATCATCCAGAGTAAACATGATATTGGGATCGGCCCGGGTGCCGAGATAGAGGGGAACCTGGGCAATATCAAGCGCCGCCTGCGCCGAAGCGCAGCAGAGCATCACCGAGAGTCCAAAACCGAGTTTGCCCATACACCGCCTCCTAGCGACTATAGGTCGATTGCAACAGCACCCGGCTCTCGTCCGAGAGACCAAATCCCCTTGCCGTGATGCGATAGAGGCGACGCTCGCTGATGGGCTCATCGACCGCCAGATTCTCGCTGCCCCCCTGGGCATAGGGCAGCCGTTCGATAAAGTATTCAGGGGCTCGCCCTGCCAGACCGCTGTTGGCATAGGTGCGCCAGGATGTGGAGGGTGATGCGGGATCCACCGCAGTATCGACAAATTCATACAGGCCCGAGCTGTTGTCATAAGGACCCGAGTTGCCAGCCTCGATATAGCGTTCGGCGGCGCGCAGGCCCGCTTCTGCCGCCTGCAGCGCTTGCAGCGCCTCCTTCTGGTTGCCAGCCATCTTCTCCTGCAGCTGCGCGCCCCGCATGCCGGCCATGCCCAGCAGGCTCACCATGACCAGAAAAATCAGGCTGATCACCAGCGCCATCCCCTGTTGTCGATGCATCATGACTGGGCTCCTCAAGGTAACCGGTTACGCAGCGCGACCGTGGTCTCGGCTACCCAGTACCAGTTGCGATCGGTCGCCTGAAAGGTGGCGCCGGCAAAGCTCAGGGCTTGCGGGGCCGACACCACATTGCCCTGATTGCTGCGCATCAGAAGCTGCACCCCAATCCCCAGGACGTTGTCCCAGTTTGGATTGCTGGCGGCGCTCACATAGCGATCCGTCGCCCGATCCCGGTTCTGATCCTCCCCGAACGTGAGCTGCATATTGGCCACCCCTTCGATAAGGGGCATACCGATGGCAACTCCGCTCTTGCGATAGAGGGCGTAGGGGCTGTTGGCCGAAGGGCGAGCAATATAGTAGAGGCGGGTTTCCACCCGGTTCAGTACCGATCCTAACCCGAAGCGCTCCTCGGCCGGACTGCTTGTCCCGCCCCAGGAGCTGGTTGCATTACCAGGTACAAGATTGCCGTTATTGTTGTTCTCGGCATGAACAATGTTGACCTCACGCCCTCCACCGACTCCCTGCACACGTGTGATCTGGAATATTCTGGCCTTCTGGCAATCGGAGACCATAACGATGTCTCCCTCGCACAGATCGCTGTAACCCTGCTTGCCGGTGCCGCAATAATCCACCTTGCTGGAGAGGTGCTGGACAAACAGCTGGGCGGCGTTGTTATGGTTATCACGACTGAGCGGCACCCCAACCCCAGCCGGCCCTTGAACCAGCAGCACGTCGCTACCCGGCATGGGCCTGGGTTCGGCTCCCGTGAACAGGGCAGAAAGAGGGGCTGGCAAGGTGGCCGTCACATTGTCATAGCCACGCAAAAAGGTAGTGAAGTTGTAGGGCAGTGCCGCGTTGTTGTTGAGGGTATTGGTGATATTGACCCCCTGTTTGCTGAGGCACCCCTGATAGCCCACCATCCGCAGCTCTTTTTGCAGCAGATTGATGGCAAACCGGCTGTCTTCCTGTACCCGGGCAATCGCCTCGCCAGTGAGATAGGTTTTGTGATTGCCAAGAAATACCTGAATGATGACCCCCACAGTCACCAGGGAGAGCACCAGGGCGATCATCACCTCGACCAGGCCGATCCCGCGCTGGCGTAGGGGCAAAGCGACCCTGCTCATAGATCCGTCCTAAGGGTCATGCTGCGCGACGCAGGATCGGTGGCCAGCCGGCTGCTATCCCACTGAATGGTGATGGTGGCCCTTCCGGCGCTGACCGCCACGGCACCATCGCCACCCGGCAGCTCGCTCAATACCCGCTTCCAGTGCAGCAAGTCCTGTACCGCCATGGAACTGCCCGAGACCGTCTGGCCCAGATCGATATTGTATTGCCCGATCAGGGCCGCGCTGCGATTGGCCCGCATCATGTCGTTGATCATGTAGGCGTACTGGGTCGCTTCGGTGCGCGTCAGGGCAGACTGATTGCTCTTGAGAGCCTGCAGCTGCAGGGTCGCCATGCCCAGAATGCCGATGGAGAGCACCAGCACCGAGATCATGATTTCAAGCAGTGACAAGCCCTGTTGTCGTGTCATGGGCAACGTACCTCAGCAATGGAAGGGCGACCTGCCGCAGTGATAGTGATATCGCGGGCCGCCTCGTTGCGACACCCTTCCGGGCGCAGGGCAAACACCTGCGATGCCTGTGAGCGGCCATCGAGAAAACCGTCGCCACTGAAGCGCAACAGAGAGGTATTGCTGCTCAGGGTACCTGTCTCCATATCGGGGAAACCCCGCAGCAACTCGCCGTTATCGAGCCTGCCGTTGCCATTGCCATCGACCCAGATCTGCCAACCGGCCTCCCAGTGATGCTGGGTCAGATTCTCGGCCGAGGCGGAGAGGGTCACCGCCGCATTGCGGCGAATGGCTTCGGAACGGGCAAGGTTGATAGCTGCCACAAAGTTGTTGGCCTGGGTATTGAGCGTCATGCTGCGCAGCAGAGAGTTGAAGGAGGGCACTCCCAGCGTCAGCAAGAGAGAGACGAGCGCTATGGTAACCATCAGCTCGACAAGGCTAAAACCTGAACGCAAAAACATCCTGTTTCGCTCTGATTTGTTCCGGGGATGCAGACACAGCTCCATGTGTGTTCAGCCAGAGTAGGGGCTTGCAGGCAGTCTATGCCGGACACCTTGGGTTTCAATCCTGTCTATTCAAAATTTCGAGCTACATCATCAATTTTCGCTGCGATCTGGTCGCGAACGTGCACAAAGGACTCGTTGGAACCAAAAACAAAAAGCCACCTCGAAAAGGTGGCTTTGGCAATACATGGTCATCCGGCGAGGATGAGACGCGTCAGATGATGCGCAGCTCGGGCGGTACCTCGAACACCACATTCTCTTCGCGACCCGGATGTTCGGCCACCATCTTGCCCCCCAGCTCGCGCAGGCGGGCGATGACGCTCTGCACCAGCACCTCGGGTGCCGAAGCTCCGGCAGTCACACCGATCGCCTTCACACCGTCCAGCCAGGCGGCATCGATCATGGAAGCATCATCGATGAGATAAGCCTTGGTGCCCACCTTCTCGGCCAGCTCGCGCAGCCGGTTGGAATTGGAGGAGTTGCGGGAGCCCACCACCAGCATGGCATCTACCAGCTCCGCCATCTCCCGTACCGCGTCCTGACGGTTTTGGGTGGCGTAGCAGATATCGTCCTTGCGCGGCCCCTGGATCTTGGGGAAGTGCTGGCGCAGGGCATCAATCACCTCGGCGGTCTCGTCCATGCTGAGGGTGGTCTGGGTGACGAAGCAGAGATCATCCGGGTTCTTCACCTGGAGTTTGGCTACGTCATCCGGTGTCTCCACCAGATACATGCCCCCCTCGCGGTTCTCGTACTGTCCCATGGTGCCGATCACCTCGGGGTGGCCGGCGTGACCGATGAGCACTGCTTCGGAGCCCTTGCGGCTGGCGCGATGGACCTCCATGTGCACCTTGGTCACCAGTGGGCAGGTAGCGTCGAACACCTTGAGGGCGCGGGACTTGGCCATCTCGCGCACCGTCTTGGCGACACCGTGGGCGGAGAAGATAACGATGCTGTCATCGGGTACCTCATCCAGCTCCTCGACGAACACGGCTCCGGCATCCTTGAGCTTGTTCACCACATAGCGGTTGTGCACCACCTCATGGCGGACATAGATGGGGGCACCGAACTTCTCCAGTGCACTCTCGACGATGCTGATGGCGCGGTCGACACCGGCGCAAAAGCCGCGGGGATTGGCCAGCAAGATATCCATCAGAGCACCTTCTCCTCGTCGTCAACGCCCAGGATCTCCACCTCGAAGGTGACCGTATGACCGGCCAGCGGGTGGTTGAAATCGACCGTCACCGACATCCCTTCCACCGCCCGAATGATGCCGGGCAGCTCGCTACCGTTGGGCTGGTCGAACAGGATGATGGTGCCGACTTTCGGCTCCGCATCGGTACCAAACTTGGCTCTGTCCAGATGGTAGATGTTGTCAGGGTTGGAGAGACCAAAGGCCTGTTCAGGGGCCAGGGTAAAGCTCTTGCTCTCCCCTTCGCCCAGGCCGAGCAGACACTGCTCGAAGCTCGAAGTCAGGCTGCCATCCCCCATCCGCAGACGGGCCGGCTTGCCGTGCAGTGCCGTGCTGTCGGCAACCGAACCATCTTCCAGCTTGATGGCGAAATGAAACAGCACGCTGCTGTCAGCACCAATCTGTCGGCTCATGCCGCCCCCTTTTTCTCGCCTTGCTCACCCTTGGATGAGCGAAAGCCGTCCAGCACTATCATGGCGGCGCCGATGAAAATGAAGGTATCGGCCAGATTGAAGGCCGGCCAGTGGGCCCGGCCCCAGTAGAAGTCGAGGAAATCGACCACATGGCCCAGCACCAGCCGGTCGAACACATTGCCGAGCGCCCCGCCGATGATGAGGCTGTAGGCGATACCGCTCCAGCGCTCGGTCACCGACTGCTTGCGCAGCCAGTGGATCAGCAGACCGCAGATGGCAAAGGCCAGCACGGCGAAGAACCAGCGCTGCCAGCCCCCCTGATCGGCCAGAAAACTGAACGCTGCGCCCTTGTTGTAGACGTGGACCAGATTGAAGAAGGGGGTGATCTCCACCCCCGGGTAGCCAAATGGCAGCAACTTGACCACGGCGAGCTTGCTCGCCTGGTCCAGTATGAAGGCCAGCATCGCCAGCCACAGCCAACGCAGGCCGCTTTTATGGTGAGTCATGTTCATCAGGCAAATTGACGAGTTTCGCCGTCACCCTCGACGTTGGTGACACAGCGGCCACAGATCTCTTCGTGACCAGCGATGGTACCCACGTCTTCCACATGGTGCCAGCAGCGGTCGCACTTGGCGGCGGCAGACTGGGCCACGCTCAGCCACAGGTCATCACGCTCGGTCGCTACAGTCCCTTCCGGAGCCGCATCGGCCACGACCACCTTGGCCTTGGAGGTGAGCAGCACGAAGCGCAGCTCGTCGGCCAGGGTGTTGAGGCGGGCAGCCAGCTCCGGCTTGGCGAACAGGGTCACTTCGGCCTGCAGGGAGCCACCGATACGCTTCTCGCCACGGGCGGCTTCCAGCGCCTTGTTCACTTCACCACGCACAGTGAGGATCTCGGCCCAGAACTCGTCGCTCAGCACTTCACCCGCTTCCAGCCCAAACAAGCCGTCGTACCACTCTTCGGTGAACACGAACTCGCCACGCTCGCCCGGCAGCAGTGCCCAGATCTCGTCGGCGGTGAAGCTCATGATGGGTGCCATCCAGCGCACCATGGCCTCGGCGATGTGATAGAGAGCAGTCTGGCAGGAGCGGCGGGCCAGGCTGTCTGCCTTGGCGGTGTACTGACGGTCCTTGATGACATCCAGATAGAAGGAGCCCATCTCGATGGAGCAGAACTGCATCAGCTTCTGGGTCACGCCATGGAAGTTGTACTCGTCGAATGCCGCCACGATCTCGGCCTGTACCGCCTTGGCACGGCCCACGGCCCAGCGATCCACTACGACCATGTCGGCAGGCGCGACCATGTCGGTCGCCGGGTTGAAGCCGTTCAGGTTGGCCAGCAGGAAGCGGGCAGTGTTGCGGATGCGACGATAGGCGTCGGCGGAACGCTTGAGGATCTCGTCGGAGACGGTCATCTCGCCGGTGTAGTCGGTGCTGGCAACCCACAGACGCAGGATGTCGGCACCCAGCTTGTTCATCACGTCCTGAGGGCTCACCACGTTGCCGATGGACTTGGACATCTTGCGGCCCTGACCGTCCACGGTGAAGCCGTGGGTCAGCACCTGGTTGTAGGGGGCCTTATCCTTCATCGCCACGCCGATCATCAGGGAGGACATGAACCAGCCGCGGTGCTGGTCAGAGCCTTCCAGATACATGTCGGCTGGTTTGCCGTTGAACTCGGGACGAGCGTCGACCACGGAGGCGTGGGTAGAGCCGGAGTCGAACCAGACGTCCAGGGTGTCGGGCACCTTGTCGTACAGATCGGCATCGGCGCCGAGCAGCTCGGCCTTGTCCAGATCCCACCAGGCCTGAATGCCGGATTGCTCGACCCGCTTGGCCACTTCATGCATCAGGCGCACGGATTCCGGGTGCAGCTCCTGAGTCTCTTTGTGGACGAACAGGGAGATGGGCACACCCCAGGTGCGCTGACGGGAGATACACCAGTCCGGACGACCTTCCACCATGGCCTGGATGCGGTTCTTGCCCCATGCCGGGACCCAGCCGCTCTGGCCGTGCTGAGCGATGCCATCCTTCTCGATGCGATCGATCTCTTCCAGGGCGCGCTTGCGCAGGCCGTTTTGATCCATGCTGATGAACCACTGCGGGGTGGCACGGAAGATGATCGGAGTCTTATGGCGCCAGCAGTGCGGGTAGGAGTGGTTGAACACCTTGTGATGCAGCAGGGCGCCGCGCTCGGTCAGCACCTCGACCACGGCCGCATTGGCCTTGAATACGTGCTGGCCGGCAAACAGTTCGGTATCCGGCAGGTAGACGCCGTTGCTGCCCACCGGGTTAGCCACTTCCAGACCGTATTTCTGGCCAACCACGAAGTCTTCCTGACCATGGCCCGGAGCTGTGTGAACGGCGCCGGTACCGGCGTCCAGGGTGACGTGATCACCCAGCACCACAGGCACGTCGAAGCTGTAGAAGGGGTGGTTGAAGCGCAGCAGCTCGAGGGCCGCCCCCTTGGCGTAACCCAGGTTGTGGTAGTGCTCGATGCCGGCGCGGTCCATCACATCCTTGACCAGCTCGGCAGCCAGGATCAGGCGCTCGGGGTTGTCCCCTTCGACCTGCACCAGGGCATAGTCGAGGTCGGCATGCATGGCGATGGCGCGGTTGGCCGGCAGGGTCCACGGGGTGGTGGTCCAGATCACCGCAGAGAGGGTGCCCTTGCCGGTGTGCCCTTCGGCACAATCAAACTTGGCCGCAACGGCTGCTTCATCGACGGCCTTGAAGCGCACGTCAATGGAGGGGGAGTTCTTGTCGTAGTACTCCACTTCGGCTTCAGCCAGGGCAGAGCCACAATCGGTACACCAGTGCACCGGCTTGGAGCCCTTGTGCAGGTGGCCGTTCTCGACGATCTTGGCCATGGAGCGGATGATGTTGGCTTCAGTGCCAAAATCCATGGTCAGATAGGGGTGTTCCCAGTCACCCAGCACACCCAGGCGGATGAAGTCGGCCTTCTGGGCCTCGATCTGGGTCTTGGCATACTTGCGGCACTCGGCGCGGAACTCGGCGGCGGAAACCTTCTCGCCCGGCTTGCCGACCATGCCTTCCACTTTCAGTTCGATGGGCAGACCGTGGCAGTCCCAACCCGGGACATAGGGGGAATCGAAGCCGGACAGGCCCTTGGACTTGATGATGATGTCTTTGAGGATCTTGTTGACCGAGTGACCGATGTGAATGTTGCCGTTCGCATAGGGGGGGCCATCGTGCAGAATGAAAGAAGGCTTGCCCGCTTTGGCGCGGCGAATAGCGCCGTAGAGATCCTGATCGTACCAACGCTTGAGCATGTTGGGTTCGCGCTTGGCCAGATCGCCACGCATCGGAAACTCGGTTTCCGGAAGATTCAGGGTGTGTTTATAGTCGCTCATCAGTCCTGGGTTCCCTTCTTTTCTAAAAGAGTGCTGGGTAAATGAAATTGTGGCAGCCCGAACCAGGCTCGGGCCACCAGGGCATCTCGTTCGATTTGCTCTTTCAAGGCAGAGAAAGAGGCAAACTTCTGCTCTTCGCGCAGCTTGTGGCGAAGCAGCACCTTGACCTGTTGACCATATAGATCACCAGAAAAATCAAATAGATGTACTTCCAATCTAGCTTGTGTACCGCTCAAGGTAGGCCGTACACCCACATTGGCGACACCGGGGAAGGTCTTGCCGGAACATAACACTTCCACCGCGAACACGCCACCGACCGGGATAACCTGGCGCTTGAGGGCCAGATTGGCGGTAGGAAAACCTATGGTGCGCCCCAGCTTGTCGCCGTGGGCCACTCTGCCGCTGATGGTATAGGGGCGGCCAAGCATCAGCTCCACCTCGGCCATCCGGCCAGCCTTGAGGGCTTCGCGCACCAGGGTGCTGCTCACCCGTTGGCGGGACAGCTGGAAACTTTGGGTGCTGATCACTTCGAAACCGAAGCGGCGGCCCGCCTCTTCCAGCAGGTGAAAATCCCCTTCCCGCCCCTTGCCGAAGCGAAAGTCATCGCCGACCACCAGGTAACGCACGCCGAGTTTCTCGACCAGCAGTTGCTCGATGAAGGTAGACGCCGCCTGTCCGGCAAAACGGTGGCTGAAGCGCACGCAGAGCAGGCGATCGATCTGCAGCCCCTTGAGCGCTTCATACTTTTCCCGCAACCGGCTGAGTCGGGCCGGGGCCGCAGCGCCAGCAAACAGCTCCAGCGGCTGGGGCTCAAACAGCATGACGCAGGCGGGCAATCCCAGATGGGCCGCTTTCTCCTTGAGACGTGCCAGTACCGCATGGTGACCCTGATGAACCCCATCAAAGTTGCCAATGGTCAATACACATCCCCGGTGACGGGGCTTGAGATTATGAATGCCGCGAATAAGCTCCATCGGTGCCTTGTACGTTGCTGTTATGAAAATCGCCGGATTATATATCAGGCAGCAATCAGGATCAGCCCTCATGCCCCGATTTCAGGTGTCTTGGCCGAATTCCCAGCGCCAACAGCGCCACCGCATAGATGGCAGCCCCCAGGGAGAGCAACATGGCCAGTTCCAGGGTGGCCTTGCCCATGCCCCAGGCGCCCCACTGTGCCAGATCCGGCGACAGATAAGCCAGCACGCCCCCCATCAGCAAGGTCGCCACCAGCAATTTGAGACAGAACACTCCGGTCTGGCGGGATGGACGGTAGACGCTCTGTTGATACAGTCCCTTGAACAGCAAGGCTGCGTTCAGGGTGCCGGAGCAAGCGGTGGCCAGCGCCAACCCCACATAACCCAGGGGATAAATAAAGATGAGGTTGCACACCATGTTGGCCACCATGGCCATGATGCCGATGCGCACTGGGGTCTTGGTGTCCTGGCGGGCGTAGTAACCCGGCGCCAGCACCTTGATCAACATCAGCGACAGCAGGCCTGTGGTGGAAGCCAGCAGGCTCGCGCTGGACATGCTCACCTCGTGCAGCCCGAACTCGCCGCGCATGAACAGTACCCGCAGTATGGGTTCACGCATCACCGCAATCCCCACCATGGCGGGCAAGCCAAGCAGCACCACCATCCGCACCCCCCAATCTATGGTGCGGGAGAAATCGGCCGGGTCGGTATCCACATGTTTCTTCGACAAGGCTGGCAAGATCACTGTGCTGATAGCCACTGCAAACAGGCCGAGGGGGAATTCCAGCAGGCGATCAGAATAGTAGAGGTAGCTGATGGCACCGGTGGCCAGAAAAGAGGCCAGCATGGTGTTGATCAGCAGGTTGATCTGGCTGACCGAGACGCCGAATAACGCCGGGATCATCAGGGTGCGGATCTTCACCACACCGGGGTGATGCCATCCCCACTTGGGCCAGACCAGCATGTTGATTTGCCGTAAAAATGGGAACTGGAACAAAAATTGAACCAAGCCGCCCAAAAATACCCCTATTGCCAGCGAGAGCTCGGGCTTCTCCATCATGGGCGCTATCCACCAGGCGGCCGCAATCATGGTGATGTTGAGAAATACCGGGGTAAATGACGAGACGGCAAAACGGCCGAAGGTATTGAGAATGGCCCCCGCCATGGCGGTAAAGGTGATGAACCAGAGATAGGGGAAGGTTATCTTGAGCATCAGACTGGCCAGCTCGAACTTCTCGGCGGCAGGTCCGCCGTGCAACCAGTCCCAGAACCAGCCCCAGCCAAAGATGGCGGTCAGTACGCCCGATCCCACCACGCCGAGCAGGGTCACCACGGTAACTATCCCTCCCAGGGTGCCTGCTACGGCGGCCAGCAACTCGCGCACCTCCCGCTCGTCACCGTTCTTTCTGTACTCCGTCATCACGGGGACAAACGCCTGGTTGAAAGCCCCTTCGGCGAACAGGCGGCGCAGAAAATTGGGAATGCGATTGGCGAAGAAGAAGACGTCGGCAGCCACCCCGGCACCGAGCAGATTCGCGATGACCACATCGCGGATCAGCCCCATCACACGGGATGCCAACGTCATTCCGGACACTATCATGCCGGATTTGATCAATTTCTTACTCAAGACGGGGCCTCTGGAACTGTCAGAATGAAAAGAATGCTGCTAGAATCGGCCGACAGTTTAACCGTCTCCCATCTGACACACCACCGGGGGGCGGTGTTTATTTGCACAAATCATTTGACAATATGTGGTTGGGAAGGCATATTTCTGGGCCTTTTCAATACACTCGCTAAGACAGTTTTAGGAGTTTTACCTTGGCTAACATCAAATCTGCTAAGAAGCGCGCGATTCAGGCAGAAAAACGCCGTCAGCACAACGCCAGCCGTCGTTCCATGACCCGTACCTACCTGAAAAAAGTAATTGCTGCCATCGCCTCTGGCGATAAAGCTGCTGCTGTTGCTGCTTTCGCTGTTGCTCAGCCGATCATGGATCGCATGGCGACCAAAGGCCTGATCCACAAGAACAAAGCTGCTCGTCACAAGAGCCGCCTGTCTGCCCAGATCAAAGCTATGGCTTAATCAGCTCACGCTGACCAAAGCTGAAAAAACCGGCCATTGTGCCGGTTTTTTATTTCTCTTCGCTGCAGTAGAGTCGATGCAGCAAACTGATCACCTCGCGCACCTCATGGCTGCGCAACGAATAGAAGACCGTCTGGGCCTCTTTTCTGGTCGTGACCAATTCATCCCGCCGCAACAAAGCCAGGTGCTGTGACAGGGCAGACTGACTCAGCCCCAACCGCTCGTTAAGTTCCCCGACCGACAGCTCTCGCTCCAGTAGCTGGCACAGAATAAACAGCCTGCGTTCATTGGCCAGCGCCTTGAGAAGCGCCACCGCCTGACCGGCCTTGGCTTCCATCTCTTCCAGTTGCATCACATTTCTCCTCTGCCAGTCGGCGATGATACGTGGTGACGAGCCATTTTAAAACGACAGGGTGGCAGGCTGGATTGCCGAGAAGTTCTCCTGCCCGGCAAACAGGGAGGTGAAATCACTCTCGCATACCCGTTTGACTGCGGGGTGCTGGATCATCCGCTCGGCGAAGATGACGTAGTACTCCTCCGTCAAATCCTGGGTTTCCCCCAGCAACATCACCTCTTCCCCCTCCAGGATCTCCTCCCGGTAGATGGTGGGAGCCATGAAGATACCCTGATTGAAGAAACCAAATGCCTTCATCAGGGCCGCATCGTCAAACTCACCCAGGATGCTCGGCGATACCCCCTGCTGTTCGAACCACTGGGTCAGTTGACGCCCCATGGCGGTACGGCGTCCGGGAATAAGCAGCTTGCGCTCCTCCAGACATGCAGGGAAGGGTTTCTCGGGCAACGGCGCCTTGCAGAAGAAGCTGACACCACAACCCCCGAGCCGCTTGGAGAGCAGCCCCGCATGCTGGCTGGAATCCACCGGGCAGTCGGAAAGGATCATGTCGAGCTTGTGCTCACTGAGCTGCTCCAGCAGTAGTTCGTGGGTCGATTCGAAACAGCGCAGATGAATAGAGCCATCGTTGGGGATGACAGATAGCAGCACCCGGCTGGCGAGGCGCTTGGAGAGGGCGTCGGCGATACCGACGTCAAACAGGATCTGGCTCTCCTTGCGATAGTTGACGATATCCAGCATCTCGTAGGAGAGGCTGAACATCTTGTCGGCATAGCGAAAAACCAGTTGGCCAAGTTCGGTCGCTTCGAGGGAACGTCCCTTGCGCTTGAGCAGTTTGCCACCCAGGCGCTGCTCCAGCAGCTTGATCTGGCCGGTCACGGTTTGTGGTGTCAAAAAAAGGGCTTCCGCTGCCTGGGTAACGGAGCCCTTCTTTTGAGTCATCCAGAAATAGTAGAGGTGGTTGTAGTTAAGGTGTGACATCCGATGGGGTTACCGCTTTTCGCGGGCTCCGATAGCAGCTGAGTTCAACCGCCAGAATGTCATACATGTCGCTGACCGAGTCAACCTTGTTCAAGGTAAACTGTTCCATCAAGCTGGCCTTGAGGCGATCTTTATCCGGCTGGCGATCACCACAATAACGCTTGTTGGTGTGCTTGAGCCGCTCCCCCGCCCGGCTGCTCAAGGCCCGCTCATAGAAGGTTTCTCCGAAACGAGCCTTGGCCTGCTTGTCACCGAGCAGCAGGGCGCTGTCCACTACTCCGTTCAGGTAGGTAGAGCAACTGGCCGAAGCCGCGTCCCGCTTGCACTCTTCCAGACCATCAGCCCAGACAAGGGGGCTGGCCAGCAACAGTAACAACCATGGTGTTTTCATAATCCCTCCGCATTTTGATCTCCCTCCCCCTTGGGAAGAGACAACCGCAGTGCCAGATAGCCAACCAGCGCTGCCATGGTGGAACCCGCCAGGATCCCGAGACGGGAGTAACTGCCATAATCCATCCCGCCATGCTCGAAGGCCAGCGATGCGATAAACATCGACATGGTAAAACCGATACCACAGAGAATGCTGACCGCAAAAATCTGCTTGAAATTGACTCCATTCGGCAACTGGGCGATCCCCAGCTTGACCGACAACCAGCTGATGGTAAACACCCCGAGCGGCTTGCCGACAAACAACCCCAGCATGATCCCCATGGGCACCGGGCTCATCAGGGAGGAGAGACCAATCCCCTCCAGCGAGACCCCGGCGTTGGCAAAGGCAAACAGCGGCAGGATCAGGAAGGCGGACCAGGGGTGCAGCGCATGCTCCAGATGCTTGAGCGGCGACGCATAACGCTTGCCATTGAGCGGGATCATGAAGCCCACCACCACACCAGCCAGAGTCGCATGAACACCGGACTTGAGCACGGCCACCCAAAGTACCAGACCCACCACCATGTAGAGGCTGATCCTGTCCTCGCCACGGCGGTTCATCCAGAACAGGATCAGGGTCGCCATGATGCCTACCGCCAGCGCTGCCAACGACAGCTGTTGGGTATAGAAGAGCGCAATGATGATGATGACCCCCAGGTCATCCATGATCGCCAGCGCCAGCAGGAACACTTTCAGGCTCACCGGCACTCGCTTGCCCAGCAGCGCCATCACGCCAAGGGCAAATGCAATATCGGTAGCGGCAGGGATCGCCCAGCCTGCACGGGCTACTTCGTCCGAATAGTTGAAGAAGGCATAGATGAGGGCCGGAGCCAGCATGCCGCCTACGGCCGCAATGGCCGGGAAGGTCGCCTGCACACGGGACGAGAGCGCACCTTCCAGCATTTCGCGTTTGACTTCCAGACCAACCAGCAGGAAGAAAATCGCCATCAGGCCATCGTTGATCCAGAGCAGCAGCGGCTTGTTGATGTCAAGGGCGGAGATACGTACCTGTACCTGGGTATCGAGGAATGCCTGATACCCACCAGCCAATCCTGTGTTAGCCAATACCATTGCCAGCAATGCCGCCATGATCAGAATAATCCCGGAGGCAGCCTCCAGTTTCAGAAACTTCTTGATTACGTCACTCATGGTTAAAAAGTCCACAGTATTGCTTTTGTTTGAGTCTATAACGCGTAACAACTGATGGAAAATCGTTTCTTGTTGCTCAATACAACGGAAATACCGAAACGAAAAACGAAGGCGCACAATTTCCATGCGCCTTTTCCATCCCCATTCACTACCGATAACCTAGTCATTAAAATGAATTTCCAGTTATTTTCATGAATAAACTCCACTCTGGTTGGTACTGCTCCATCCAGGTTGTCACAGGCTTGCTCAAAGGCCCCATGAGCCGTCGTCGGAGTAGTTGAGTCATGTTCATCCTGGTGCGTTGGAAATCTTCGCAAGCAACAACATATGACGCGCCAGTCACCCCTCCCCCTGACTTAAGGCTATACCCTGAGGCGGTAAATAAAAACTCGATAAAAAAAGCCAGTCAGGAGAATGACTGGCTTTTTGATTGAGTGACGAAGGTGTCACCTCGAACTAAAGAGAGATTACTCTTCCAGGCTGATGCCTATGTTGGAAACCCCCCCCTGGGAGGCAAACTTCTTGATGGCAAGGATGCGATCACTGTCGCGCTCGTGAGCAACCCGCTTGAGTAGTTCAACCTGAAACTCCAGCTCGGCCTCCATGTATTCGTGCTCGTAGAGCTCCTCTTCGGTCAGCTCGCGCTCTTCCAGCATATCAATAAAGCCGGCCACGGTACCAACCGAGGCATGGCTGGCGTCATTGGCCTCTTCCCCCACCCGGCAAATGACAGAGTTGTAGGCACACCCCAGCGCCACACAGGCATCCAGCGCCGGGTAGGCACCGTAAGATTCAAACTTGCGGGGATCCGGAATGTGCGACTCGAAATCTTCGAGGATTGCCCCCAGATTGACCCGGGATCCCTTGACGGTGAGGTAGTTCCACATCTGGTCCAGCGCATGCCGGAAAGAAGCGGCATTGCCAAAACCGGAGGCCTGGCTGAACAGGGCATAGTTGGGGTACATGCGCTCTGCCAGCGCCAGGGTGTAGACGGTCTGCTGCCAAGGCTGTAGCTCGGCCAGTCGCTTATAAAACTTGTCACCAAACACTGGAGTCGGATCCTTTGCAAAATGTGGGGCAGATTGTAGCCCACACAGGACGTGGCGAAAACGAAAATGCGCCCTGGTCGGCTATGTTGCAACATCAACTCGGGTAAGATGAGGGCAAGGGCGACATCTCGTTGCGCCGCGAATTCTGATAAGGAACAAGAGTATGAGCCAACGCACCCTTCTTTTGCTCAGCCAGGATAATGCTCACTACGAACGTCTGCTCAAGGCCGCCAACCTCCCTCACCTGCGCATTCTGCGGGCAGACAATCAGGCCGATGCGGAAAAACTGATCGGCGAAGCCCATATCCTGATGGCGGAACCGGCCCGCGCCAAACCCCTGATCACCAAAGCCCGCAAGCTGACCTGGTTGCAATCCACTTATGCGGGGGTCGACGTCTTGCTGGAGGCGGGTAGCCGTCGAGATTACCAGCTCACCAATGTACGCGACATCTTCGGACCGCTGATGAGCGAATATGTGTTCGGCCATCTGCTCAGCCTGATGCGTCAACTGCCGCTCTACCGGGAGCAACAGAAGCAACGCCTGTGGCAGAGCCACCCCTATCAGGGTCTCAAGGGGCGCACCATGCTGATCCTGGGTACCGGCAGCATTGGCCAGCATATCGCCCATACCGGCAGACACTTTGGGATGAAGGTGCTCGGCATCAGCCGATCCGGGCGGGAACGAGCCGGATTTGAGCAGGTCTATCAGCTCCCAGCCCTGAACAAGCTGCTGGCCCAGGCCGATGTCATCGTCAGCGTGCTGCCTGCCACGCGGGAAACTCGCCACCTCTTCAATGCGGCCCGTTTCGAACACTGCAAGCCGGGAGCCATTTTGTTCAATGTGGGGCGTGGCAGCGCGGTCCAATCCGATGATCTGCTTGCCGCCCTGCGTACCGGCAAGCTGGCCATGGCGGTACTGGATGTGTTCGAGCAGGAACCTCTGCCGGCTGACAGCCCGCTTTGGGGGCAACCCAATCTGATCGTGACCCCGCACAACGGCGCCTACAGTTTCCCGGAAGATGTGGCCCAGATCTTCGTGCGCAACTATATCCGCTTCATCGACGGTCAACCGCTGGAGGGTAAGATCGATTTCGACAAGGGGTACTGATCCGGCCCCACCTCCCAATGAAAAAGGCCCCGCCTGTGTGGCGGGGCCTTTTTATTACGTCAGCAAGAGACGATATCAACTCGCCTCCAGCTCCTTGCGATAACTCTTCACCTGGGCCAGGAACTGACGACGTTCCTTGCCACTGAGCGCTTCGGCCATCGGCAACTTGGCTGTCATGGCATTGACCGGACGGTTGTTGATGCGCAGCTCGTAGTGCAGATGGGCACCGGTAGAGCGGCCGGTATTGCCCGACAGGCCAATCTTGTCGCCCATCTTCACCCGTTGGCCCGGCTTGACCAGCAGCTTGCTCAGGTGCAGATAGCGGGTCGCCAGGGTTCGTCCATGTTTGATGACGATATAGGTGCCCGCCAACGGGTGACTGGTCGCCTTCTGGACGACGCCATCACCGGTTGCCAACACTGGCGTCCCTATCGGCAAAGCAAAGTCGGTGCCTTCATGGGGACGGATAGCCCCCGTCACAGGGTGTTTGCGCGCCGGGTTGAAGTTGGAACTGATCCGGTAACGGCTGTGGGTGGGATAACGGCGGAAACCGCGCTCCAGACTGTTGCCCTCACCATCGTAATAGTTGCCATCTCCGGCAAGCCAGGCCGATACCGTCTTGCCCTGACTGGTCACTTCGACTCCCAGCAGCTGGCTGTTGCCCGTGCCCTTGCCTTCAACCGTCTCCTGACGCACCAGCACCTTGAATTTGTCGCCCTTTTTCAAGTCCTTGGCAAAGTTGAGCCGCCATTGAAACAGGTTTGCGATCTTCTGGATGTGGTTGGCCGGAATGCCAGCATTACGGGCACTGACATAGAAGCTGCCGTTGATCACCCCGTTGTAACGCTGCGGCTGCCACTCCACCTTTTCGTTGAGCATGGAGGAGGTGTAGGCATCATCGCTGCGCGACATTACCAGTGTTTGCTTGATATTCAGACGGATCTTGAGTTGCTGCAGTATGTTGTCCTGATCGATCAGCAGCTCGATATTTTGCCCGGGTTTGAGACGAGCCAGATAGTTCTTGTTGTCAGCATCCAGCACCTTGTAAAGGGTGGTGGTAGAGAGTCCCAGATTGTTAAAGATCGCCGTCAGATTCTCGCCACTGCGGACCTGATAATCCTGCCATTGTGGGGTGGTATCGACCGGGATGTCATCTTCGGGTGTGCTCGGCTCAACCAGCTCGTGATCCGGGATTTCGTTGAAGTCGGTGTTGTTTTCGTTGGTTGCCGTACCGGCAGTATCAATTGGCAACTCAAGGCGCAATGGCCGTTCCAGGATATCGCCTGGTGCCGGGAGCAATGCGACGGCTGAAAGGGTCATGGCCGTCAACATTACCATGGCATAAAAGTGTTTGCGGGGAACCGGTGGTTCCCAGTTGGCAGCCTGCGCGACCAAGGGACGGAGACGTTTCATCCGCTATCCTGTGTTTAGATCTAAATAGTGTGAGTTGCGATGTCAGTTGTGACAAAACCGTATAAAACTGATTTTTGGACAAATAAAGATACAAAAAGTTCATCGCAATCTGCATGAACCTCACATTTTATGCATAACCTTCCCTTATGGGCAGAAATGATCGCCTTTTTTAACGATTTTTTCTTATTTTTAAGAACTGGGTCAGACTCGATTCGGAACAAGGCACATAAATGTTGCAATAACTTTTCCATGGAGTGGATATGTCGCTAGCAAAATTGTTAAACAGAATTATTTTCGTTCTGTTTCTAATCGGTGCCGTTCTGCTGCTTCTGCTTGAGATCACGACCGTCCGCCAATCCATCATCGACCAGATGTCGGCCAATCTGGAGACGGCGATTACCGCCCTGGGTCTGGTACTGCAGGGCACCCTGCTCAACGATGACAAGGTACTGGCCGAAACCATCGTCAATGCCATGTTCGATGGCGGTTTTGTCAGCGCTGTGACCCTGGTTGATCCCGATGGCCAGATACTGCTCAACAAGGTATTTCAATCCTCCCAGCAGAATGTGCCGTCCTGGCTCCCTTCGGTCATTGACATGCCACCTGTCAGGAGCGAACAAGAGCTGACCGATGGTTGGCGCATACTGGGCACACTGACGCTGGAAGGACACAGTGGTTATGCCTATCAGCATCTGTGGAATGCCATCAGCCGCACCGGCTTTGCCTTGCTGGCAGGGCTGCTGGTTTTTACCCTGGCGATCTCCTGGGCCTGCAAGCGACTGCTGCAACCACTGACAGAGATCAACCTGCAACTTGGCCGGCTTCGCAAGCATCAGTACAACAACACCTTGTCCACCCCCTGGCTGCACGATCTCAGAGAAGTGACATCCTCCATCAATCAACTGATCTCGGAACGAAAACGGGATCTGCTGCAACAACGCCTCAAGATCACCCAACTGGGTAAACAGCTTCCTATGACACCTCACGTTCCGTTGCATGGAATGGTTTCACAAGCTAGAGGAGGCTATCTGCAAACATTTTTCTCAACCCAGGGAGAGATCCCCCTCTATCAACGATTCCTGCCTGAGCAAACAGTGTCAGCCGACAGTGAGCTCTCAGTTATCGAAGCGGCCCTGGCGCCATGGCTACAACAAAACGTCGAGGGCATCTCTTTGCCGCTTTCCCTGCTCAACCACCCACAATGGCCGGAAATAGCCCCCTTGCTGACCCAGGGCCGTGGCAAGACACTGGATTGGCGCTGGGATCTCCCCGCCTTTCCGAATCAAGGGCAGTCCCTCCTGCTCTCACTGCAAGAGCAGGGGGTTGAACTCGCTTTCAGCGCCATTCCTCTCAATGCGGACACCCTCAATCAACTCGATCCTCTCAATCCCGTGTTTATCTGCTGCCAGATAACGGAGGCTCCTCTTTACTGGCATCTGGTCTCGCAAACTATGCATGCAGCCGGTTACACCCTGTTGGCCGAGGCGGGCGAGCTGGCTGAAGTAGACAAGTTGCGCAGTTGGGGGATCGACGGATATGCCAGGGAGGTTCAATCATGAGAAGGATAAGCCTGTTATTGGCCCTGCTTTGGCAACCGGCTGCCACGGCAGCCTCCGTCACCATTGGCACCGGGGGTGAACAGGGGATATACCATCAAATCATGGGGGAATTTTGTCGCCTGGCTCCGCAGTTGAACTGCCAGTTGCAAGCCACCTCCGGCTCACTGGAGAACTTGCAGCGCCTGAAGAGCAGCGACGTCTCTTACGCCATGGTGCAGTCAGACTGGCTCTACCAGGCCAGCCAGGGCGCAGGCCCTTTCACCGGCAAGCCACAACCCGAGTTGCGAGCCTTGTTCGCCACTCATGCTGAGCCTTTTACCATAGTGATCCGCGCCGATGGTGATATCACCAAACTGGAGCAGCTCAAACTTGCCCCCATCGACATGGGATTGAAAAACTCCGGTACCCGCCAAACCGCTCTGGCGCTGTTCAACCTGCTGGGAATAAAAGAGCAGGATCTCGACCTCAAGAGCATGGCGAACCTGCCCGAGTCCCTGTGCAGCAAACAGATAGATGCCTTCGCCGTCGTCATGGGCCATCCGAACCGCCATGTACTCAATGCCGCCAAACGCTGCGCCATTAGTTTCTTGCCGGTAGATGGAGAGCTCAGGGAACAACTGATCAAAGACGTCAAATACTACCAGCGCAGTCAAATACCAGCCCGCATCTATCCGGGCAATCTCAAGGCGACCCCGACCTTCGCCATCGCCGCCACTCTGGTTACCAATGCCACTATGCCGGAAGAAGCTGTTTACCAGCTGACCAAGGCCATGGTGGACCAGCAAACCAAGTTCAATGAACAGACCTATGGCTATGCCAATATGTTTTATCGGGCCCGCAACAAGACGGGCCCTGTGCTGAGCATTGAACAACACCCCGGTGCGGCGCGTTATTTTGCCGAGTTGAAAGCGGCCGGGAAACTATAACTGACGACGTGGCGTGCGCAGATGTTCGCTGGAAAAGCGAGTCTTCATGGCAGTCCACTGCGCCAGCCTGTCTGCGCTCCCCGCCAGGGTTCCCTCTCTACGGGACTTCATGATCCAGATGCTTTTGGCATCGAAGCTGTAGACGGGAATAAGATCGGTGCGCTTGCTGCCTGGCAGGATCCGGCTGTTGATATTGTCGAGCACTAGCGGGTCTGATTTGGGGGTCGGAAAATAAAGCGTCACCATGTGAAACTGGTTGTATCTCACCGCCTTGACGTAGGCCAACCGCAACTTCCCCTCCGCTACCCCCAGCTCCATGAGTGTGTAGTATTTGGAAATGCTGTAGTCCTCGCAGTCTCCACCGCGGGCGCCGATAAATTCCAGCGGATTGGCCCAGTAATCCTCCATCCCCCACAGCTTGGGATCATCGCTGTAGGTCAGATTGTTGAAGTAATTGTTCACCAGCTCGAGCTTTTGCTGATCCGTGGTGCCAGCCCGCGGCGCAAGCAGGCGGGAGAATGCCTCGGCCCGCTGGATCGCCCTGCCGCCATACACTTCCTGCAATTTGGCCTGCAATTCGGGGCTGGCGATATAGTCGGAGAGACGAGAGGCCTGCACGCTGTTCCCCAAAAGGACCAACGCACAGGCAGGGATGAGCCACCATTTCATACCGGACACTCCATGCCAGATGCTGGAGGTCAGTATAGTCGGCGGGCCAAGCGCTATCGCGACAAGGACAGGCTTAACGGCACTGGGCGAAGGCATCTGCCAATTGCTGCATGAACTGGGGATAGCCATCCGGACCGAGCGGCACCTGCTCGCCCACTTCGTCCAGCAGCAATACCCTGGCCCCGGTATTGCGGGCCACCGACTCTATAACGGCGGGGGAAAACTGCGGTTCGGCATAGATGCAACTGGCCTGCTTCTCTTCCAGTGCCTTGCGGATTTCCACCAGCGTTCTGGCTCCCGGGCGGCGTTCCGGACTCACTGTGAAGTGACCCTTCGAACTCATGCCGTAGTGGCGCTCCCAGTAGCCATAGGCTTCATGGAACACGAAATATCCCTTCTGGTTCACCGCCTTCATCTGTTCGGCAATGATCTTGTCCTTGGCATCGACCTTGGCATCAAAGGCGGCGAGATTGGCCTCATAACGAGACTTGTTGGCCGGATCCTGCTTGCCAAGCTCGACGGCGATGGCGCGAGCGATGACCTTGGCCTGGGTCGGTCCCAGCCAGAGGTGGGGATCGATGCCCTCGTGGTGATGTCCCTCGTGGCCATCGTGGTCATGACCTTCATGTTCTTCATCTGCGTGCTCTTCATGCCCCTCCTGCCTGGCGTAGTCAAACAGCGGCATGCCCTCGACCTGGGTCAGGGTCAACACATGAGGATGGTTGGCCAGTGGTTTGGCCATGAAGCCTTCCAGTTCAGGGCCGACCCACACCACCAGATCGGCGTCATTAATGCTGCGAATATCGGAAGGACGCAGGGAGAAATCATGGGGAGACGCGCCGGTGGGTAGCAGAACCTTGGGCTCGCTCACGCCGTCAGTGATGGCGGCGGCGATAAAACCGAGGGGCTTGATGGTAGTCAGTACCTCAAGGGCACGAACGGGCAAACTCACTGCCAGCAGGGCAGTGATCAGGGCAAGAATTCGCATTGGGGGTCTCGTCAGCAGGTGTCAGTGTGATAATATAACAAACCAATTTTTTTGTTATATTATAACTCTCACTGGCTGTAAACCCCGGAGTTGTCATGACCCAACTGGTGGAGCTGAAAGAGGTCAGTCTGTCGTTCGATGGACGCTCTGTGCTCGACAAGGTCTCCTTTACCCTCAATAAAGGCAAAATTACCACCCTGGTCGGCCCCAACGGGGCAGGCAAAAGCACCCTCAGCAAACTGGTGCTGGGCCTGCTCACCCCGGATTCCGGCGAGATCAACCGTAGCCGTGATTTACGGGTCGGTTATGTCCCCCAGCGCCTCTATCTCGATCCCACCCTGCCGCTGACGGTTCGCCGCTTCCTGCAACTGGGCAAAAACAGTCGCCTCTCCATTGAGGAGGCACTGGGCCGAGTCGGCGCCCAGGAGTTGCTGGACAACCGAATGCAGAAACTCTCAGGCGGCGAGATGCAGCGGGTGCTGCTGGCCCGCGCCCTGCTGGTCAAACCCGAGCTGCTGGTACTGGACGAACCGGTACAGGGGGTCGACATCAACGGCCAGATCGAGCTCTATGCCCTCATCGGTCAGCTGGCCGCCGAGCTCAACTGCGCCGTGCTGATGGTCTCCCACGACCTGCACCTGGTGATGGCCAGCACCCACGAGGTGATCTGCCTCAATCGCCACGTCTGCTGCCATGGCGAGCCGGAGAGCGTGGCGCGCCACCCCGAATTTGCCCGTCTGTTCGGGCGGCCCGAGCAGGAGGTACTGGCGGTCTACACCCACCATCACCACTGCGACGGCGAACACCATCATCATGAACCGCAGGCTCCCGTCATTCGCCTGCCCTCTCGCAACAAATAGCGCAAGCAATAGGACCTTCAAGTGGACAGCTTTCTGTTATATGCCCTCGCGGCAGGTCTCGGCATCGCCCTGCTGGCCGGCCCCCTCGGCAGCTTCGTGGTATGGCGCAAGATGGCCTATTTCGGCGACACCCTCTCCCACGCCTGCCTGTTCGGCATCGCGCTGGGTATCCTGCTGCAGGTGGATCTCACCCTGGCGGTGGTGGTCTGCTGCCTCGCCATGGCCATGCTGCTGGTGATCATGAGCCGCAACCAGCAGGTGGCCACCGACACCCTGCTCGGCATCCTGGCCCACAGCGCACTGTCGCTGGGTCTGGTTACCTTGAGCTTTATGGACAACGTGCGGGTCGATCTGATGGCCTACCTGTTCGGTGACCTGCTCTCGGTGCAGCCGATGGACCTGATCTGGATCTATGGTGGCGGCGCCCTGGTGCTGCTCACCCTGTGGCGATTGTGGGATCCCCTGCTCTCCATGACCATCTCGGAGGAGCTGGCGCGGGTTGAAGGGATCCGGGTCGATGTGCTGCGCTGCGTGCTGATGTTGCTGATTGGCCTGGTGATCGCCGTGGCGATGAAGTTTGTCGGGGCGCTCATCATCACCTCGCTCTTGATCATTCCCGCTGCCACCGCTCGCCGCTTCAGCCAGACGCCGGAGCAGATGGCCAGCTTTGCCGCACTGATCGGCTGCCTGGCGGTACTGGGCGGCCTCACCCTCTCCTGGTATCAGGACACCCCGGCCGGTCCATCGGTCGTCGTCTGCGCCACCAGCCTCTTTATCCTGAGCCAGTTCAAACGCGCCTGAGCGGCTCCGTCTCCCCGGGGCGCAGGCTGGCCTGCGCCTCCTGCCAGAGCCACTGGCGCAGCCGGTTGATGGCGGGCTCATGGGCCCGCGAGCGCTTGCAGACAAAGTAGAAGTTGTCCCCGGTCTCGAGGGCATGCAGCGGCAAGCGCACCAGACGGGGATCCTCCGGCTGCAGCATGTAATCGTTGATGAGCGCCACCCCCTGATCCCAGTTGGCCGCCTCCAGCGCCAGCAGGATATGGCTGAAGTGGTGCATTCTTGCCTCGGGCGCAATCATCAGCCCGCCCGCCTCCGCCCAGCGTCGCCAATCCTCCCCCTTCTCCCTGTAAATCGCTTGGATGGAGAGCAACGGCAGCTGCCACAGGGCTGCCGGCCACTCCCCCTCCACCTGCTGCCACAGGCGCCGGCTGCACACCGGCATCAACCGCTCCCGATAGAGCAGATCGTGGACATAGCCACGCCCCTCGGGGGAGACGGTGATGAAGCAATCCGCCACCCGATCAGAAAGCTCGGGATCTTCTGCCACCATCTCCAGGCTCAGATCCAGTTCGGGGTAGAGTTGGCGCAGACCGGCCAGGCGCGGGATCAGCCACTTCACCGCAAACGAGCTGTAGACCGCGAGGCGCAGCCGCATCTCGCCGCCACCACGCAGTTGCTCGCTGCACTGGGCAATCTGGGCCAGGCCCGCAGCAATGCCCTCGAAATAGACCTCCCCTTGCGGCGTCAATGACAGCGCTCGCCCCTGACGCAGCAGCAGCCGCTCCCCCAGAAAATCCTCCAGCAAGCGGATCTGGTGGCTGACCGCGCTCTGGCTGACGTTGAGCTCAAGGGCGGCGCGGGAGAAGCTCAACAAACGGGCAACCGCCTCAAAATATTGGACGGCGCGCAGGGGGGGCAATTTCATTATCCAAAAATCTCATAGATGGTTATTTTTTATCATTTTACTGGATAACTGCGCCCGAGCTACCCTTCTCTACTCTGAAACGGGAGGCGGTATGAATGCAGTCGGGATCGGCATCCTCTATCTGGTGCTGGGCAACATGGTGGCGGTTTTTTCTGATGCGCTGGTCAAGGTGCTGGAACCGAGCCAGCCCGTCTTTCAGTTTGTCTTTTTCCGCCAGCTCTCTGCCGCCATCCTGCTGGCCCCCTGGCTGCTCTGGTCGTGGCGTCGCCACCCGCCGGTGGCGCTCAAGTGGCATCTGCTGCGTGCCCACATCTGGGCGGTCGGCGTCTGCCTGATGGTGATCGCCCTCACCCGCTTGCCACTCGCCACCGCCAACGCCCTCTTCTACGCTGCGCCCCTGATGATGGTGCCGCTGGCGGTATGGCTGGCGGGGGAGGCCATCTCGCGCCAGAAGGTGTTGACGGCCTTTATCGGCTTCGTCGGGGTGCTCATCGTGCTGCGCCCGACCGAGGTGAACTGGGCTGCACTCGCGGCACTCGGGGTGGCGCTCTCCATGGCGGTCAACAATTTGCTGATCAAGCGGATCCCGCTCAAGCAGCCCATCGCCCAGACCCTGTTCTTCACCAATGTGCTGAGCATGCCCTTCATCCTGGCGCTGGCCTTCTGGGAAGGGGGAGAGTGGCAGTGGCAGATGTGGTGGCCAGCCTTCGGCTCGTCGGCACTCATCATGGTCTATGCCGGATTGTGCGTGATGGCCTATCGCAAGGCGGAGGCGAGCAAGATCGCCTCGGCGGAATATACGGGCCTGTTGATGGCTGTCGCCATCGGGGTGTGGCTGTTTGACGAGCAGCCCGGCCTGCCGCTGCTGCTGGGCTGTCTGTGCATCATATTGCCGCTGGTGGCCATGGCCCGTGGCAAGCCAAAACCGCTGGCCGAACCTGCGGTCTGAACAAAACCGAGGGTCACACCAGCAGTGGAGCGACCCTCTTCCTCAGGTGCGGGAGCACATCCTGCTCGAACCAGGGATTTTTCCTGAGCCAGAAGGTGTTACGCGGTGAAGGGTGCGGTAACGGCAGCCAGCCGGGCCCGTACTCTGCCCAGCTGCGCACTGTTTCGGCCAGCGACCCCTTGCCCGACTCGCGCAGATAATAGTTTTGCGCGTACTGGCCGATGAGCAGGGTCAGCTCGATATTGGGCAGCAACATCAGCACCTTGTCGTGCCAGGTCGGGGCACACTCGGGCCGAGGCGGCAGATCCCCCGACTTGCCCTTGCCGGGGTAGCAGAGGCCCATCGGCATGATGGCGATGCGGGATTCATCGTAGAAGGTGGCCTTGTCCACTCCGAGCCAGTGACGCAGCCGGTCGCCGGACGCGTCGTCCCAGGGGATGCCGCTGGCATGAACCCGGGTACCGGGCGCCTGGCCGATGATCAGCAGACGAGCACTCCCGGCCCCCCGGATCACCGGGCGCGGCCCTAGCGGCAGATGGGCTTCGCACAGACGGCAGGCCCTGATTTGCTCAAACAGGATATCGATACGTTGCATGGGGCTCATAGTAACAGCTTTTCCCGGTTTCCCTCTTGTGAAAGCCAAACGAGACACATATCATCTCAACGCGCGTTTAATTTAATAAACAGGTGATCATGAAAAACTGGCTAGGTACAGGCACGGCCGCCCTCTCCTTCATTCTGTGGGGCATGCTGCCGCTCTATTATCAGTTCATGCCCGAGGTCAACATGTGGGAGCTCATCTCTCACCGGGTGCTCTGGTCCGTGGTGCTGCTGGGTGCCCTGTTCGTGCTGATCGGTCACAAGGTTCCCTGGGCCAGCCTGCGCGGCGAGCCACGCCAGCTTGGCCTCATCCTGCTGGCGGGCCCCGTCATGTCCATCAGCTGGTGCATGTTCACCTGGTGCCTGACCACCGGCCAGGTGCTGGCAACCAGCCTCGCCTTCTTCATGACACCGCTGTTCAATATCGTGTTCGCCGTGCTCTTCCTCAAAGAGAGGCTCACCCCGCAGAAGCACCTGGCGGTCGCCCTGGCGCTGGCGGGGCTCGCCTACATGCTGTTTTGCTACGGCCAGTTGCCCTGGTTCTCCCTCATCATGGGTGCCAACTTCGCCCTCTATGGCCTCATCAAGAAGAAGATCCACTACGACACCGGCACCTGCCTCTACCTTGAAGCGCTGGTGCAGCTGCCCGTCGCCCTGTTGCTGATCGGCCTGCTGGCGTGGCAGGGCGAGGGAATGTTCGTCAATGGCGATCTGACCGACAAGCTGCTGCTGATCGGCAGTGCTCCCGCTACCCTGCTGCCGGTGGGATTGTTCTGCTACGCCGTCGCCAGAACCCGGATGAGCACGGTGGGATTGTTGCAATATATCGAGCCGAGCCTCGCCTTCCTGATCGCCATCTACTGGTTTGGCGAGACGCCGGATCCGGTGAAATCGGTGGGATTTGCCTTCGTCTGGGCCGGCCTGCTGGTCAGCCTGCTGCCGCTGCATCGCCTCAGACGACCTCAGGGGGCGGTGCGGTAGGACTCCAGAACCTGGTGCCAGCGGGGATCCCTGTCCATCTGCTCGGCGATGTCGTTCAATCTGGTATGCAGATCGCGGCGAGACTTGGGCAGCAATATGTGGCGGGAATAGGTGGACTGGGCAAAGGGAGAGACGAACAGCTTGCCCTCGAACGCAGCATCCCGGGTGAAGAAGGCCAGCGCCGAGCCCGGGACCAGGGTCACATCGATACGGCCCCGTACCAGCATGCTGAAATTGCTCTTCACCTTCTTGGAATCATGGCGAATGACCTCTCCCCTCGCCACGGCCTCATCAATACCCTGGTAGCGATACCCCTCGACGCCCCCGAACACCAGCCCCTTGAGTGAATCCGGCCCGTGATAGATGACCGGCTTGTTCACGCTGGAGATGAGTTCGTTGGTATCGCGCATGATGGGCAGGGTCCAGAGGTAGCGTTCGCGCATGGGATCACCCATCCAGGCCGGATTGACCCAGGCAACCAGGCTGTCGAAGCCGGGATCCGACATCTCCAGCGCCAGTCTGGCACGATTGACCGGCCAGAGCTCTATTCTGGGTTCACCCCCCAGCTTTTCATTGAGATACTTGACCAGCTCCCGACTCATCCCCGCATCAGGCCCGGTGTTGAAAGGGGGATGCTGATGGTAATCGTAGAGACGGAGCGTCTCTCCCATCGCGGGTGTCGCCAGTAGGAACCACAACCAGAGCCAGAATCGCATTGCACCTCCCAAGGTTAGCCTTGAGTTTGGCACAGAGAACACGAATGAAAAAATCCGCGGCACAGCCCGCCTTATCTTCTTCCCCACCCACCGACTGGTTCGTCTATATGGTGCGCACGGCCACAGGCGCCCTTTACACCGGGATCAGCACGGATCCGGGTCGCCGCCTGCGCCAACACCAAAGTGGCAAGGGATCCCGTGCCCTGCGTGGCAAGGGGCCGCTTGTCCTGGCATGGCAACAACAAGTAGCAGACAAGGGCACGGCCCTGCGCATCGAATACCGTCTCAAGCAGCAGCCCAAAGCGGTCAAGGAGCGGCTGGTGCAGGAGCCCGCCTTCTGGCCAACCTGGTATCAGGAGTGGCAGTCCCGACACGTTTGAGCGCAAACATAAAAAAGGCCACTCTATTGAGTGGCCAACAAAGGGAGTTCGGGAAGCATTAACAACACATGACAACTAGAGGTAGGTGTTGGTGCGGCGCTTGCGGTTGCTGATGAGCCAGCAGACCACCAGTACCAGCAGCAGCCAGGGCGCCAGCTTGATGATGAGAGCAAGCATGCCGCCCAGGGCTCCCAGCAGCACGAACAAACCGCTGACCAGCAACATGGCAATCAGGGTAAAGCCGGTCAGCGCCATGATCACCAACACCACCAGCAATACGAAAAATTCCAGCATATCTTGCTCCTTACAGAGGATGGGGCCGACTCTCTGACCCTGCGGTCAATCCAGCCAGCGTTTCAATTCATAACGGGGTGGCATCACCAGCACTGCCAGCAGATAGGCGGCCAGAGTCACCGGCGGCAGCAGGATCAGGGCGATCAGGGCCACGATTCGCACCGTGACACGGGAGACCCCCAGCCGATTGGCAATCCCGGCGCACACCCCGGTCAGCTTGCGATGTACCAGATCCTTGGGCCAGGGGCGCATGATCACACCTCCGCCTTCTGGCCTTTCAGGCGAGCCAGCTCACGCTCTATCTCGTCATTGAGCTCCAGCTCGCGGAACTGGGCCTCAAGCGAAGGATTCTGGCCCAGGGTCGCCGCTTCAAGCTGGGCTTCCAGCTGATCGATCCGCCCCTGAAAACCGTCGAAACGGGCCATCAGCTCGTGCATCCGCTGGTTGTCGACCTGGGCGCGGGCCCGCAGGCGACTGTGGGCAGTTTGCTCGCGCAGGGTCAGCATATTCTGCTTCTCGCGGGCCTCGGTCAGCTTGGCCGCCAACCGTTCGCTGTCGGCGGTCAGCTGGGCCAGCACCTCGGCCACTCGGGCCTTGTCCTGCTCCAGTTGCTCACAACGCTTGACCTCGGCCAGCTTCTCGGTGAGGGCGGCACGAGCCAGATCCTCACGCCCCTTCTGCAGGGCAAGCTCGGCCTTGGCCGACCACTCCTGGATCTGGTGCTGCAATGTCTGCTGGTGCCGCTCCAGCTGTTTCTGTTCGGCGATGATGCGGGCGGCCTGGGTACGCATCTCGACCTGGACCTGCTCCATCTCCTCGATCATCAGGCGCAACATCTTTTCCGGCTCTTCGCTCTTGTCGAGCAGGCTGTGCAGGTTGGCATTGATCACGTCGGTCAGGCGGCTGAATACGCTCATGGTCTGGCTCCTTGTTGATGGGATGGTTAGCTCTTCCCAAAGCATTACAAGTGCCGTGCCAAGATGTTTTTATGTTTCTTTACAATGAGATGGGAATTAATGACACTGAATAACCGGCAATGAGTTAGCGAATATCACCAACAAAATGGTGAAATTCACCAATAAAAAAGGGAGCCTGCGGCTCCCCCTCATTTTGCGCGACGAGGCGTCATGCGGCCTTGTGGTGGCCGAGCCTGCTGTCCAGTTCGGCCAGCTTCTCCTCCATCCGGCTGCGGCAGACCTCGGACAGCTCGCGGATGCCGGCGGCGCCGTGCTCCTTGCTGCATACCGGAGCCATCACCTCCAGCAGCACCTCGCCGTTGTCCCAGCGGTTGAGGTCGATCTGGCCAAAATAGCTGGAGCAGACGATGGGCACCACGGGTACCTCGGCCTGCACGGCAGTATGGAAGGCGCCAGCCTTGAACGGCAGCAGGCCACGCCCCTGGGAGCGGGTCCCCTCCGGGAACATCCAGATGGAGGTGCCGCGCGCCTTGATGCGATCCACCACCTGGCCAATGGTGCCAATGGCGCGAGAACGATTGGATCTGTCGATCAGTACGTTGCCGGAGAGCCAGAAGATGAGGCCGAAGAAGGGCAGCCACAGCAGACTCTTCTTGCCCACCGCCACCACGCCGGGTTGCACGGCGCCGGTCACGGTGAAGATGTCGTAGTTGCTCTGGTGGTTGCAGACATAGACCGCCGGCCCCACCGACTTGACCGCCTCATCCACCGTCACCTTGACCCGGATCCCGATCAGCGGGCACACCGCGTGATACATGCGGGCAAAGACATAGACGTTGTTGGGGTGACGCGGACGGGCCAGACAGAGCAGCAGACCGAACAGGAACCAGAAGACGAGCAGCAGACCAAGCAGCAGCACACGGGCAAGTTTGAGCATCGAACACCTCGAATTTGAACTCGGCGCAGTATACTGATCCCCCTTTTAGCGAACAAGCGTTCGCCAGACAGAACTGACCAGGCTCACCGCCACGGCCGGGCCCCCGGCTTGCCCCGCTTGCCATTGCTCGCTAGGATGTGGCCATCTTGATGGACGGGGCGAGCATGATTCACCAACAACGCGTGGCGAAACACCTACTGCTGCTGGTCTGCCTGCTGGTGCTCAATTGTGCGGCCCAGCCGCTGGCCCGGCTGGCCCTGCTCGATCAGGCCATCGGCTGCCAGATCCAGCTCACCCAGGTAACGGGCGACGAGCAGGCCGAGGCCAGCCCCAGTCCGCAACCCACCAGTTGCCAGCTCAATGGCAAATGGCTGAGTGCCACCACCCTGCTCTGCATCGAACAGATCTTCTTTGCCGTCGCACTGCTGATCGCCCTGCTGGCGCCGCTCTGGCGCTACACGCCACCCTTGCCGCCCCCCAGGGCCATCTCGCCGCCGGAGCGGCGTCTGCACCTCACCCTCTGCGTCTGGCGGGAATGAGCCCGGCTGCGTTCTTCGTCAGTCATCACTCATTTTTGCGAGACCAAACAGATGTCAAATCTCTTCAAGGCAACCCTGCTGCTGGGTTGCTTGCTGTGGCAATCCATAGGATTGGCCAGCGACACGGGCTGGCTCACCAGCCCCCAGAACGATCACGCCAGGGTGCGGTTGCAGGCCGACCGCAGCGCACCGGAGAAGGCCCGCATCCTGCTCGATGTCGAACTCGAGTCAGGCTGGAAAACCTATTGGCACAGCCCGGGTGAAGGGGGGATTGCACCCCGGATCCTGTGGGACGAGCCGGTCGAGGCATTCCAGTGGCGCTGGCCCGCGCCGCGCCATTTCGAGGTGGCCGGACTCAGCACCCAGGGTTACGAAAAGAGCGTAAGCTTCCCGCTCAGTCTGAACTATCCCGCTGACAAGCCGCTCAAGGGGACCCTGCGCCTCTCGACCTGCAGCAATGTCTGCATCCTCACCGACTACCCCTTCACCCTCGCAGCAGGAGGCGAGGCACCGACCGGCTTTGATTTTGCCTATGCGAAGGCGGCGAGCAATCTGCCCCAGCCGCTACCCGCCGATATCCGGATCAGCCTGGGTTATCAGCAAAACCAGCTGCAACTGATGGCCGAGCGGCCCGCCGGCTGGCAGACACCGGCGCTCTTTATCGATGCCCTTGAAGGGGCGGAATTCGGCAAGCCCGAGCTCGAGGTGACAAAGACCACCCTGATCGCCCGGGTTCCGGTCAGCGATGGTTGGCAGGGGGATGCGCCTGACCTGCGCGGCAAGGCGCTCGGGGTACTGCTCACCAGCGGGGAGCAGGCCTGGCAGGGCCAGGCCCCCATCGGCGAGCCCCTCAGCCTGCCCGAGTCGAGCCAACCCCTGCTCTGGTTGCTGGGGGCAGCGCTGCTTGGCGGCCTCATCCTCAACCTGATGCCCTGCGTGCTGCCGGTGCTGGCCCTCAAACTGGGTTCCGTGCTGCAACATCAGGAGCGAAAACGGCGCGAGGTACGCAAGCAGTTCCTCGCCGCCAGCGCCGGGATCATCGCCTCCTTCTGGGTGCTGGCGGCCATGAGCAGCCTGCTGCGCGCCCCAAGTTTCGGAATGAGTGGGGCGGTTGGCTGGGGCATCCAGTTCCAGAGCCCGACGTTCATCGGCTTTATGGTGCTGGTGACCCTGCTGTTTTGCGCCAATCTGCTGGGGTTGTTCGAGATCCGTCTGCCCAGCTCCCTCACCACCCGGCTCGCCACCCGCGGTGGCCAGGGTCTGGGTGGCCACTTCCTGCAAGGGAGCTTTGCCACCCTGCTGGCCACCCCCTGCTCGGCCCCCTTCCTCGGCACCGCGGTGGCGTTTGCGCTGGCGGCGCCACTCGGCCAGCTCTGGCTCGTCTTCACGGCACTCGGTATTGGCATGAGCCTGCCCTGGCTGCTGGTGGCTGCCGTGCCGCGCATCGCGCTCTGGCTGCCCAAACCCGGCCGCTGGATGAGCCATCTGCGCCTCCTGCTCGGGCTGATGATGCTGGGCTCCAGCCTCTGGCTCGCCAGCCTGCTCGGCAATCATCTGGGCAGCACGACCACCGGCTGGCTGATGGTGGTCATGGTGCTGGTGCTGCTGGTAGGTATCATCTGGCGTTACGGCATCCGGGGCTTCACGCTGGCCCTCTCCCTCTCGGCCCTCATCGGCGGTGCCCTGCTGCTGGGAGGCGCGTTCACCGTTCAGGGCAGCAACAGCGTCGATCGGGTAGTCTGGCAGCCTCTCTCGGAGCAAGCCATCACTGCGGCGCTGGCCCAGAAGAAACGGGTCTTCGTCGATGTCACCGCCGACTGGTGCGTGACCTGCAAGGCCAACAAATACAATGTGTTGCTGCGCGATGAGGTACAAACCGCCCTCTCGGCCCCTGATGTGGTGGCTCTGCGCGGTGATTGGAGCAGACCCGACGACGCCATAGCCGCCTTCCTGCGCAAGCGCGGCGCCGCCGCCGTCCCTTTCAACCAGATTTACGGCCCCGGCCTGCCACAGGGAGAGACCCTCTCGCCCCTGCTCGACCAGGACGACCTGCTTACCCTGTTGAGCCAGGCGGGCCTCATCCGCCCCGGCATAACCCGATTCTAAGGAGAACCCCATGAAACCGACTCTTAGCGCTCTCGCCCTGTTTACCGCCCTCTCTGCCGGTATGCTGACGGCGCCAACCCTGCACGCCGCTCCCTTTACCCCGGAGCAGGAGGCGCGCATCAAGGAGCTCATTCGCGAAACCCTGGTGGCCAACCCGAAGATCCTCGACGAGGCGGCCGAATCCTGGGAGAAACAGAACGCCGCGGCCCAGGCGGCCCAGCTCGGCGATTTCATCAAGGGCAACAAGGATGTGCTGTTCAACAGCACCACCAGCCCGCGCCTTGGCGCCAAGAATCCCAAGCTGACCCTGGTGCTGTTCACCGACTACAACTGCCCCTACTGCAAGCAGTTCGATCCCCGTCTCACCAAGCTACTCAAGGCCTATCCCAACGATCTGGGGCTGGTGATCAAGTTGCTGCCATTCAAGGGGCAGAGCTCCGCCAAGGCGGCCCAGTACAGCCTGACCCTGTGGCAACAGGATCCGGCCCGCTTCCTCACCCTGCACGACAAGCTGATGAGCAAGCAGGGCATGCTGACCGAGGCGGACATCAACAAGGCGCTGGCCGCCACCGGCAATACGGCGCTCAAGCCCGATGCCAAGGCCACCGAGGAGCTGCGCAATAGCTTGCGCATCGGCACCATCCTGGGGGTGCAAGGCACCCCGGCAACCCTGATCGGCAACCAGCTGGTACCGGGGGCCATCCCCTATGAGGAGCTGGAGCAGCTGGTGAAAGACGAGCTGGTCAAGCTGGGGTAAATCATGGCGACCACACCCACCCGGCCCCGCTGGCAACGCTGGGGCAAGGAGGCGCTCTGGCTGCTGCTGATGGCGCTGGTTATCTCCACCCTGCTGGATCTGTGGCGCAGCCCCACCCTGCCTGAGGGAGCCATGAGCGCCCCCATTACCCTGCAGGATGGCACCACCACGGATCTGGCAACACTGAGCCGGGGCAAGCCGCTGTTGGTCTATTACTGGGCCAGCTGGTGCGGGGTATGCCGTTTCACCACGCCAACCGTGGAGACCCTGTGGCAGGAGGGTGAGAACGTGCTGACGGTGGTGCTGCGCTCCGGCAGCGACGCCCAACTGCGTGAAGGGATGGCGAAGAAGGGGCTCACCTTTCCCATCCACAATGACGAATCGGGAGCGCTCGCCGCCCGCTGGCAGGTGGGGGTGACCCCCACCTTCCTCATCGTCAAGGATGGGGAGCTGGTAAGCAGCACCACGGGCTGGAGTTCGGGGCTCGGGCTGACGCTGCGTCTGTGGTGGGCGAGCCTTCACTAACCCGGCACCACGCCAATTGCAAATGCCCGGCCATGCCGGGCATTTTTTCAACCGCCGTCACAGATAGCACCTCTCGCCATTGCCAGAATGGTAACAATCGGCACTTACGCTGTGTCTGACGCCATTCGTCCGCCTGCCAAGGAGTCCGGTGATGCAACTTGCTCGCCATATCATCGCCAATGCGTGGCGGTGCGGATCCGTTTCCGTTAAAATGACGGGTTTTTGCCGTGCCTGGTTTGCCAAGTCCGACCAGGCACCCGCAGTGTGAATTCCAAGATGCCAGCGATGCAGGATCTGCCATGAACAACTACTTTCGGGTGCTGGGCGTCAAGTCCAACGCCAGTGAAAACGACATCAAGAAAGCCTATCGACGGCTGTCGAACCAGTACCACCCCGACAAGCTGATCGGGGCCACTGACGACGAGAAAGAGCAGGCTGCCATCAAGCTGCACCAGATAAAGCAGGCCTATGAGGTGCTGTCCGATCCAAAGCAGCGGGCCGCTTTTATCAAGGATTTCAACAACGTCATCGTGACCGATCCCGCTTCTGCCATGCAGGAGATGTGGGACCAATTCTACCCCTGAGGCATCATGCAAAAAAAATGGGATCAGGCACGACTCAAGGCCCTCTTGAGCGATGCCAGTGAAAATATCGAATCCTACCGGGATCAGGACGACCCCAAGGCGCTGGAACAGTTCACCGGCAAGATGAAGGCCCTGCTGTTGGCCGACATGAGCATGCTGGAGTTTATGCCCGAATACCTGCCACTCGCCCTCTATGGCCGGGTGCAGTTTCCGCCCAAGGCCAAACCGCAGTGGACCCGCTGGCTCACCAGTGGCGAGCAGCCCTCCTGGGACGAGTTCAAAGTGTCGGTGGCGTTCAGCAACGCCGAGCTGCCGCTGGTCAAGGCGGTGCGCGCCCAGAGCGAAGATCAGCTGATGGAAGCCTGCGCCGTGCTGTTCCAGCTCGACAATCCGCTGCCGCGCGGCAGCCGCCGTGCCGATGACGACTATGAGCTGCGCGACGACGAGGATGAAGACGGGGAAGATGCCGACGCCGACTACAATGGCGATGAACACGACGACGGCGATCAGGATATGTACGACGAAGTACGTTTCTAATTGGGGCAACGCATGAACAACAGTCTGATAGAAATTACCGCCATCGAGATCAAAGAGCTGGCCGTGGTCGAGCCGAAGCAGGCCAGCGAGAAATTCGAGCTGATCGCCAAGACCATGTCTGACGACCAATTGGCGGAAGTCATTGAAAATATTGATATCGTTACCCTGACCCAGATCAACGGCCAGCACGACATCTCCTTCCCCTCCATCATCTCCGAGCTGATGACCCCGGAGCGGATCCGCGACATCGTCTGCCAGCAGCCCCTCTACTGGGAAGAGGCGATCAAGAACAACGCCGACGAGCTGCAGCAGCACACCTTCGACTTCCTCAACTACCTGATCCGCACCCAGGAGAGCGAAGCCAAGCAGCGCGAGATCCTGGAATGCGTGGCCGAAGATCCGGCCGGTCTCTTCTACCTCGCCATCCCCTTCATCGAGTTCTATCGCGGCGATCGCTACGAGGACGACGAGGGCTATCGCGACGTGCTGCACGCCGAAGAGGAAGATCTCGAAGAGTCCCTGCGCTACAGCGAGCGCCAGCAGAGCGAGGATGTGCACGACTACGCCCTGGATGACCCGAGAAGTCTGCTGATGCTGATCCGCGAGCTGGCCCCCGAGGTGGAGAAATCCATCAAGGCGTTGTTGCGCAATGAGCACTCCACCTGGGATGGCATCATCAACAAGTTTGCCGCCGAGCTGGTGATGCAGGCCAAAGAGAAGAACAAGGTCGAGGAAGACGAGTACGGCGACGTCGACGACATGTTCAGCTTTCTGGATTAAGGAGCCCATTCATGCAGTTAGTCATTCGCGATGCCAACCAGGGCCCCTTTCTCACCCAGGTGCTGCGCTTTGGCCGCGACAACGAGCGTTTGAGCCAACAGCAACTGGCCGCCATCAAGGGCAAGGCGGTGCTGATGAGCCTCAAATTCGCCGACAAGTACTACAACAAGTACAAGATGCACCTGCTGGAACAGGCCGCCCACGACGTCATCGGCGTGGTAAGCCTGGGATTGCAGGAACTGTCCCAGCGGGATCCGGCCAAGGCGCTGGCCCTGTTGCAGGCGCCGGAGGGGCCCATCAAGCCGTTCCAGAAAGGCTGGTCGATGCTTATCACCGTCAGCCCCAGGCAGACCGGCAACAGCCTCTACGGTGATGTGGATGCCCGCCTGCTGGACAAGATCTCCAGCCCCCCCGATGTGGAGGAGTGGCAGGGGTGGCAGGAGTACGAGAAGGCGCTGGCCGAGCACAACAAGAACCGATTGATGGGGCTTATCGACCAGCACTTCTTCGCCTGCGAGAGCGACCACCCCACCATGGAGGACAAGCTGGCCGAGGCCCTGCTCTACCGCATCCTCTGCGGCAAGGGCAGCGGCGCCGCCCCGCTCAAGGTGAAGCAGGATCTCAAACGCCGACTGGCGCGGGAGATTGAACTCGATGAGGCCTGGTTCGACACCGACCATCTCGCCGCCCAGCTCGCCCTGATGCTGAGTGAGCTGCCCGCCGACATGGCCGCGGCCCTGCGCCAGGAGCTGAGCCCGGGCTTTGTGCCGAACCTCCTCCATACCCTGGGGTTTGTGCGTCAGTACCAGCAGCTGCAAAAAGAGAACGCCTCGCCGGAGAAGCTCGACAGCTTCGAGATGCGCGCCGGCATCAAGCACCCGCTGCTCGGTTGGCCCCTCTATCACGACTTCTGATGGCCAGCCTGCCAACAGGCGGCTCTCTTTTTAATCCAACGCCCGGCTTGCCGGGCGTTGTGCTATCCGGCAACCAGCACAATATTTCCCCCCGAGATCAAAAACAGGCCAAGAGATCAGCACACATCAAACGACTGGTATTTTTCATCACAGCACGGGAATAAATAAACACCGGGGTCAAGATGTAATGAAACACCGGGAGAAGCCGCAGGAAGGAGGATATCGGTCACAAAAGGGAGCCATTTGATTTTGGTATGCTCTCGATTAATATGCCCGTGATTGATACTCACAGTTCAGTGCATTAATCCAAAACCGATCCACTATTATCCATGAGACACATCATGAAAATGAAATACTTGGCGATCATCGCAGCTCTTTTCCTGTCGCACACCGCCAATGCCGGCCCCTATGGGGATGATCTTGCGAAATGCCTTGTAGAATCAACAACAAAAGATGACAGAACGTCTCTCGTCAAGTGGATGTTCGCTTCGGCATCGGCACATCCGGCCGTCAAATCCATCAGTAACGTATCACAAAAAGAACTGGATGATTCCAATGCCACGCTGGGCAAACTCTTTACCAAATTATTGACCAGTTCATGCCGGGATCAGGCAACCAAAGCACTGACTTATGAAGGAACCAATACCATCAGTACCAGCTTCCAGTTATTGGGACAGGTCGCCGCCAGCGAATTGTTTTCCGCTCCTGAAGTGCAGAAGGCCATGTCTGGTATTAAGAAAGGAATCGATAAGGCAGAGTTTGAAAAGTTGATGAAAAAATAATTTGGCCAGAAGGGAGTGCGGGGGAAATATCGTCATCTCCCGGATGAAATTAAATTGGCCATGATTTATTGATCCGTTGGCTGGGTAACAGATCTCATGTTGCCGCTTAACGAATCCATCTTGCCTGTTACCTCCCCTCTCTCCTTATAACAACGCCCGGCTTGCCGGGCGTTGTGCTATCCGATTTCTGCCTGCGCTACTACCCGGTGAAGATGGGCAGCAGGTTTGCCATATTGAGCAGATGGAACAGCGCGATCAGGATGCCAAACAGGATCACCCCCATCACCATGCCCTGGCCGCCCGGTGCCACGAAACCCTGATCTCCCCCTTCGGCCTTGCGCGCCTTCATCACCAGCAGGGCCGGGACTATGCAGGTCCAGACGGTGGCGGCTGCTCCGGCGTAACCGATGGCGATGATAAAGCCGAATGGAAACAGGAGTGACATCAGGAGCGGCGGCAAAAAGGTCACCGCCCACGACTTGGCGCGGCCGCGGCGACTGTTGTCGAACTTGAACAGATCTGCCAGGTAATCAAATACCCCGAGCCCCACCCCGATAAAGGAGGAGAGAATCGCCGCCATGGAGAAGGCGTGCACCGCATGGTCGACCCTGCGGGAGTCGATCACCGATCCCAGCGCATTGAGCAGCGCGTCCACCTCGCCCCCTTGAGCGATGACGGGGCCAAACTGCTGGCGCGGCAGGTTGCCGAAGATGCTCACCAACCAGAGGATGTAGAAACCGAGGGCGATCAGGGTGCCTCCCAGAATGGCCCTCTTGGCCTTGTGTTCGCTCCCGTAATAGGCGCGCATCGAGGCCACCGAGTGGTGATAACCGAACGAAGTCAGCGCCACCGGCAGCAGGGCCAGGGCGTAGGGCGCATACCCCATCTCCTGGTGCATGGAGTCAAACAGCTGATCCACATTGACTCGCATCGCCAGCCCGGAGACCCCGAATACGAAGCTCAGCAGCATGAAGGCTATCAGCACCACCGAGATCCGGTCCACCGCCCGGGTCGAGTGCCACACCAGGCTGGAGAAGAGCAGCACAAACAGCACGGAGGCGATCTTGCTGTCGATGCCAAGCAGCCCATGCAGGATCAGCCCGGACGAGGTGATGTAGGCGTAGAGCAATATCCCGCCGACAAAATAGACCGCCAGGTTGTTGAACATGTTGACCCTGGATCCCAGCAGATCCCGGGTCACCGTATTGAAGGAGACGGTCAGCTCGTAGCCCTTGAATGCCTCCAGCAGCATCCAGCCCGATACCGTCATCACTATCATGGTCAGGGTGATGACCAGGGTGGACCAGCTGGCCCAGGCCCCCGCCCCGGCGCTGGGCAGCCCCAGCATCCCTGCCCCGACACAGACGCTCGCTATGATACAAGCGCCCCCCACTATGGATGGATTTTTGGCCATCGTATTCCCCCCTGTCTTGTTCCCTGAATGCAGATTCAAAAAAGGCACAGAATCTTCTGTGCCTTGCTTTGCTTATTGGTTGTTATGCTTCGGCCAGCTGTCTGGCCGTCGTCGCCGTATTTGGCGCCACCTCTTCAAGCCGGGCGGTGAAGTGACGCAGCACCGGCGGCTCATAGGTGAAGGTCAGCCCCTTGATATTGGCGGCGTTCTTTTTGACCTCCTGGAAAGCCTCAATAATGAAGTCCATGTGGGTCTGTGTGTAGGTGGCGCGCGGTATGGTCAGGCGCAGCAGCTCGGCCGGGCAGGCCATCTGCTTGCCGGTGGCCGGGTCACGACCCTGCAGCAGGGAGCCTATCTCGACCGCACGAATGCCGGCGACCTTGTAGAGCTCGCAGGCCAGGGCGTGGGCCGGGAACTGATCCGCCGGGATGTGGGGCAGCAGCTTGCCCGCATCGACGAAAGCCGCGTGACCCCCTGCCTGCTGGCAGACCACGCCGATCGCCTCCAGCCCGTCCACCAGGTACTGCACCTGCTGGATGCGGTAGGCCAGCCAGTCCTGGCGCATGCCGTCGCGCAGGCCGACCGCCAGCCGCTCCATGGCGCCCCCTTCCAGACCGCCATAGGTGGGGAAGCCCTCCTGCACCACGCACAGAGTGCGGCACTCGTTGTAGACATCCAGCATCGACTCGTCCTTGAAGCAGAGCAGGCCGCCCATCTGCACCATGGCGTCCTTCTTGGCGGACATGGCGAGGCCGTCGGCATACTTGTAGGCCTCACGAGTGATCTGCTCGATGCTCCAGTCGGCGTAGCCGGGCTCGCGCTGCTGGATGAAATAGGCGTTCTCGGCGAAACGGGCGGAGTCCATGATCACCGGGATCTCGTATTGACGGGCGATGGCATAAACCGCCTTGAGGTTGGCAATGGAGACCGGCTGGCCCCCGGCCGAGTTGCAGGTGATGGTGCTGACGATATAGGGCACGTTGGCCGGACCCGCTTCCAGGATTGCCGCCTCCAGCTTGTCGAGATCGAAATTACCCTTGAAATCGGCGGTGACGCTGGTGTCGAACGCTTCCTTGGTATAGACGTTCTTTGCTACGCAGCAGTTGATCTGGGTATGGCCCTGGGTGGTGTCGAAGAAGTAGTTGGAGAGCGCCACCATCTTGCTGCGATCCAGCCCCTTCTCCTGCTCACGCTTCTTGATGAGAACCGGAATATAGATCTGCTCGGCGCCGCGCCCCTGGTGAGTCGGGATGGTCAGCTCGTAGCCGAAGATCTCCTGCACTGCCTTGCGCAGGGCGTGGAAGCTGCGGCTGCCGCTGTAGGCTTCGTCGCCGCGCATCATGGCCGCCTGCATGTCCTGGGTGATGGCGCCGGTGCCGCTGTCAGTCAGCAGATCGATAAAGACGTCTTCGCTGTCGAGCAGGAAGGGGTTCATACCGGCCTGCTTGATGGCGGCCTCGCGGTAGTCACGAGTAGTGCGTTTTACCGGCTCAATGACACGAATGCGAAACGGCTCGGGCAGGTGTTTGAAATGTTCCATGGTAAACCTCGGCATTATTTGGCGAACAGGATCGCCATCCGGCGCAAATTAAAGGATGCGCAGGAAAATAGATAAATAGAGACCCGGTTTGGCTACATATGGCGACAAACCAGATTTCAGAAACAGAATGTCAGCACAGGAAGATGCGCAGAAGGGGCCGCCGGCCCACAACGGAAGGCTTATTTGATTGGGAAGAAGAAGGCTATCTTGCGATCAAGATTGAACCATTTGCAGGAAGTGAATGTGCGATTCATGGTGCCCACCCAGTTGAAAATAAAATGTCGATATGACCAGCTCATTATGAACAGAAGGCATCCGGGTTCAATACGCCAGATAAGTAAACTGGGATCTTGATAACATTTTATACAACTCTTTTTGTAACGGGAGTGACGCTCGCCCCGTCACGGCATAGAGCCAAGCGCAGCCAAATAAAGTGTAAACATAATAACATCAAGCGTAACGCTTTGTATTTATTGATATTTGGCAACTTATTCAATACAAAAAAATATAATAAATCATCCGCCTACCGGGTGATTTCACCAACGGATGGCCATCAGTCCATGTTAAATTTTGTTGCACTTGCAATCAGCTTGGTTCCCCCTCCTCCCCTTATCAAGGACCATCATATGCCCCTGTTCCTGGCCGCAAGATGACCAACTGATGGCCAACCTTTTATATCCCTCTGTATTCAAGAGATTAAGGTCAGGGGTCGTCACTCAATATAGAAAAGAGAAAACCAGAAATACGCTACCCGTTGGAATGAGATGAGAGGTTATTAATCAATTGATAATTTAACAGACAGATTAAATCGACTCGTTACGTTCACTATCATCGGCATTTCGTGATAAACAGCCTCCCCAACAAAAGCTCTGGATATATCCAGTCATCTTGTCTACCCCCTTTGCGCAATTGTGCCGCCAGGCTCAGCGTTTATAATTCCCGCCTGATATGAAGTGGGGTATTTGACAAGATGAGCAGAAAACCGGACCGCATTACCGCGATGCAGCAGATCATTGATGCCGTCAAACAGGAGTTCCCCCTCTATCAGGCCGACACTTTCAAATGCGGCCCCGACAACACCTGCATCGGCTGCCCGAAGAAGCTGATGGAATTGGTCGATACCGAGCTCTGCTACTGGCAATACCAGATCAATCGCGGCATCCCGCCCACCTTTGACGAGCTATCCAGCTTTGGCAAGATGTGTCGCAATATCCGGCGGGCACTGGTGCGCAACGGCCGGATCCCCGCCTGACCATTTCACTGCGTCATATACCTCTGATACGACTGGCGGAGTGAAGCCAACGCTCCCGCGATCTGAGCCGACACGCCCAAATTGAAGAAGGAGCCTTATCGACTCCTTCTTGTTATCTAAGGTGGCGCAACCTGGCCTGCTCAGGTCAGGTAGTAGCGCCACATCCGCACCGGCTCCGAGTAACCGACCCGGATGCAAAACGGCGAGAGGTCCTGATTGGCCTGCTCCAGCGTGAGGGTCTGCTGGGCATCCTCCTCGCACCACTGCACAAAATCGTCGCTGTTGAAGCTGTAGTGATCCCCGTGAAAGATCCCGTGAGCCTCGATAAGCCCGATGGCTTTTTCTGTTTCCATGATTGGCCTCCTGGCACTGGGGTGTCCCCTTCCAGTTTAGGTCTCGGGCAGGAAGTTGGCAGGGTCAGGGAATGATGGTCCACATGGCGCTATCCATCCCGGTCTCGCGAAAATCGATGATCACGGGATACTCGGTGCCGCAGCCCGTCACAGTCCAACGCTCCTGCCAGTAGCGACTACCCGGCTCCCCCTTGGGCAGTTGCAGCACGGCGGGCACAAAACGCTCCGGCGCCTCGCAACCCTTGGTTGCCACCCAACCCGCAACACCGACCATGGCATCCCGGATCAGTTGCTGGTTGGCCATGGTCCCCTCCTGCACGGGTTCACGGGTCTCCGCATGCAGCGGCAACAACCAGGCAGCACACAACAAAAACAGGGCAACTCTCATCCTCTCACCTTCCTTGCATCAATAACGCCAAAATTTGATTCGATTGGCACTTAACTATCATGCCCTGAAAGACGCCCGAACAGAACCCGCTATATATGACGACGGCAAGAATCGGAATCGCTTTGCTAATATCCCTCTTCCCTGGCAACAAAAGCCATATCGAGCCGCAGCGTAATCGGCCGCACCGCAATCTCGGTGGCTATGGACATAGAGAGCAGCTGGAATTTCTGCAGGATGCCGGCAACTGGTTTTTGCGATCGTCTGATTACGCTGCGCTAATCAGACCTACGGACCTTCGCAGAACAGACCAACGATACAACAACATGAAAGAACAAATAGTTTGTGATAGCTTATTGCTTTAAAGTAATTTAAATAGCGTTGAAACAAGGAGTTATATGCCTACTTGCTACATATGCGACACTCTATTAAAAGAGGACAATGTCACAGAAGAACATATTATTATAAATGCCTGTGGTGGTAGGTTAAAATCAAAAAAATTAATATGCAGAGGATGTAATTCCAGCTTAGGTGATTCATTCGATGCAGAGCTTGCTGAGCAGTTGTCATTTTTCTCCAATGCCTTTAATGTAAAACGGCATAGAAATCCAGCGCCAACGATTACAGTAAAACAGACAAGCACAGGGATGATTTATGATATCCTCCCCGGTGGATATCCGACTTTAAAAACTCCAGTGAGAAATATTACAAAAGATGATAGTTCGGTAACATTAGAGATAAAAGCAAAAGATGAAAAGCAATTAAAACAAGTGCTCTCAGGTTTAAAAAGAAAATATCCACAAATAAATTTAGATAAATGCATGGCTGATGCTATGTGGCAAACGACATACTTAGATGACTCAGTCAGAGTTTCAACAAGTATTGGTGGCGATGGTGTATTTAGAGCTGTATGTAAAGCTGCTATTAATTACTACATTTTTTCTGGTGGAGATAAAAACTTCATTACTCATCTTGTCCCATATATCAAAGGTGAGGAGCACTTAAATTGTGTATTCAATTATCCATCTAAGCTTATTGAACCAGTACTGAAGGAGGAGTCAGTATCTCATATCATTCATCTTCAAGGATGCTCTAGAGAAAAAATCCTTTATTGTTATATTGAGTATTTCAATGCTCTTTGCTTTGTCATTATTCTAAACACAGAGTATACAGGTGATGACATATCGCATACTTACTATTATGATGTAACCAGTGAAAAAACTGAAGAAGTAGAAATACCATGGTTGTTTGACAAAGAGCTCTTTGGGAACGGTGGTTATTTATTGACCGACGATAATGTCGAGAAAATAAAGTATCGATTTTTTCGCACTGCGTTTATATCAAAAAAGATACAACAAGATAAACATATAGATAGTCTGGTTGAAACTGGCATAAAAGACATTTGCTCAAAATACCCTGATGGCACAATACTAACTTCAGATATAATTAATGAAATATCTTATTCAGTTGCACAAAAACTCACCCCCTACTATATCAGATTCATTCGAAAAAACTAATCCAATCTCTGTGGCCAACTAATAAAGCTCATTAATTCGGTTTTTTCATTTTTATATTTAATAACAAGGGCGCTTTCGCGCCCTTCATTATTAATAATTACCCTTCCTGATTTTCCCCGGCAACCGGCTCGGCGCCGGCGACGGGTTCAATCTCTATTCTATCTACTCGCTGCAAACCGCGGGGCAGCTTGGCGCCACGGCGGCCGCGCTCACCGCGGTAGTAGTCGAGATCGGAGGGTTTCAGGGTCAGCTTGCGCTTGCCGGCAAACAGGGTCACCGACTGGCCTTGCGGGATAACGGCGGCCATCACCACAAACTCCTCCCGCGCCTTGACACGGGCAGACGGGATGCTGATCAGCTTGTTGCCCTTGCCCTTGCCGAGCACCGGCAGGGTATTGAGCGGGAACAGCAGCATGCGCCCCTCGTTGGAGATGGCCATGCAGAGATCCGTGTCCGGCGCCCCTATCCTCTGGGGCGCCATGACGATGCCCCCTTCCGGTACGGTGAGCAGCGCCTTGCCGTTCTTGTTCTTGCCAATGAGGTCGTCGTATTTGCAGACGAAGCCGTAACCGGCGTCGGAACAGATGAGGTAGGGCTCGCCTTCGTTCCCCATCACCAGATGACGCACCTCTTCGCCAGCCCCCAGCGCAAAGCGGCCGGTGAGCGGCTCGCCCTGACTGCGGGCGGATGGCAGGGTGTGGGCCTCCAGCGAATAGGTACGTCCCAGGGTGGAGAGAAACACCGCCTGCTGGTTACTGCGACCGCAGGCGTGGGTGAGGTAGCTATCCCCCGCCTTGTAGGAGAGCCCCTCGGCATCCACGTCGTGGCCCTTGGCCGCGCGCACCCATCCCTTGTCAGAGAGGATCACGGTGACCGGCTCGCTCGGGGTGAGCTCCTTCTCGGTCAGGGCCACGGCGGTGGCGCGCTCCACCAGCGGAGTGCGGCGATCGTCGCCGTACTTCTCGGCATCCGCCAGCAGCTCTTTCTTGAGCAGGGTGTTGAGGCGACGCTCGGAACCCAGGATCTGTTCCAGCTTGTCGCGCTCTTCGGCCAGTTCGTTTTGTTCGGCGCGCAGCTTGAATTCTTCGAGCTTGGCCAGGTGGCGCAGTTTCAGCTCGAGGATCGCCTCGGCCTGGGTCTCGCTGATGTTGAAGCGCTCCATCATCACCCGGCCCGGCTCCTCCTCGGTGCGGATGATCTCGATCACCTCGTCGATGTTGAGGTAGGCGATCAGCAAGCCTTCGAGGATATGCAGGCGAGCCAGCACCTTGTCGAGGCGATACTGCAGGCGACGGCGCACCGTCTCACGGCGGAAGCTCAGCCACTCGGTGAGGATGGTCTTGAGGTCTTTCACCTGGGGCCGGTTGTCCAGCCCCAGGATGTTGAGGTTGACCCGGTAGTTCTTCTCCAGATCCGTGGTGGCAAACAGGTGGGCCATCAGCCCCTCCACGTCCACCCGGTTGGAGCGCGGCACGATCACCAGACGGGTCGGGTTCTCATGGTCCGACTCATCCCGAAGGTCGGTGACCATGGGCAGCTTTTTGGCCACCATCTGGGCGGCGATCTGCTCCATGATCTTGGCGCCGGAGGCCTGATGGGGCAGCGCCGTGATGACGATGTCACCATCTTCCTCGCTCCACACCGCCCGCTGCTTGATGGAGCCCTTGCCGGTCTCGTAGATTTTGCGGATGTCGTCCCGCGGCGTGATGATCTCGGCGTTGGTCGGGTAATCCGGCCCCTGGATGTGCGCCATCAAGGCATCCAGCCCGGCAGTGGGGTTGTCCAGGAGCTCGACGCAGGCGTGGGCCACTTCGCGGGCGTTGTGGGGCGGGATGTCGGTCGCCATGCCCACCGCGATGCCGGTCACCCCGTTGAGCAGGATGTGCGGCAGGCGAGCTGGCAGCACCACGGGTTCTTTCATGGTGCCGTCGAAGTTCGGCGTCCACTCCACCGTGCCCTGCCCGAGCTCGGAGAGCAGCAGCTCAGAGAAGCGCGACAGGCGCGCCTCGGTATAACGCATGGCGGCGAAGGATTTGGGATCGTCCGGCGCCCCCCAGTTGCCCTGACCATCCACCAGCGGGTAGCGGTAGGAGAAAGGCTGGGCCATCAGCACCATGGCTTCGTAACAGGCGCTGTCGCCGTGGGGATGGTACTTACCGAGTACGTCACCCACGGTACGGGCCGACTTCTTGTGCTTGGAGAGGGCGGAGAGCCCCAGCTCGCTCATGGCATAGATGATGCGCCGCTGCACGGGCTTGAGGCCGTCGCCGATATGGGGCAGGGCCCTGTCCATGATGACGTACATGGAGTAGTTCAGGTAAGCCTGCTCGGTAAAGGCGCGCATGGGCTGGCGCTCTACCCCGTCCAGACTGAGCTCTAGATCACTCATGTGGTGCTTCTCTTGGTTATTTGGGTCGCGGCCGTGGCCGCCAAAATCGTGGGCAAGGGCGCGTTACAGACCGTAATCGCGCTCCACCCTTGCAATGCGTGTCTTGAAGGTGCGATACCACTGCTCGCGACCGAGGCGCTGGGCCTCCTGGTGCTCGAGCTCGCTCTTCCAGTGGCGGATCGACTCGAGATCGCGCCAGTAGGAGACAGTGATGCCCACTCCGTCACGGGCCGACTCCACGCCGAGAAAACCAGGCTGGGTGCGGGCCAGTGCCAGCATGCGTTCGGCCGTGGCGGCGTAGCCCTCGTCCACGTCGGTGCGCTCCGAGGTGAAGATCACCGCGTAGTAAGGGGGTTCCGGGGTATTGGCTATCATCTGTGCTCCTTGTCCGGCTCTCACACTTCGGCGAGGTTGCCCTTCTCTTCCAGCCATTCGCGACGATCACCGGCGCGCTTCTTGGCCAGCAGCATGTCCATCAACTGCAGCGTCTCTTCCCCTTCGTCCATGGTGAGCTGCACCAGGCGACGGGTGTTGGGATCCATGGTGGTTTCCCGCAGTTGCTTGGGGTTCATCTCGCCCAGGCCCTTGAATCGGGTCACCATCACCTTGCCCTTCTTCTTCTCGGCCTCGACCCGCTGCAGCACGCCGTTCTTCTCGTCCTCGTCGAGGGCGTAGAACACCTCCTTGCCGATATCGATACGATACAGGGGCGGCATGGCCACATAGACGTGGCCCTGCTCCACCAGGGCGCGGAAGTGCTTCACAAAGAGGGCGCAGAGCAGGGTGGCGATGTGCAGACCGTCGGAGTCCGCATCCGCCAGGATGCACACCTTGCCATAGCGCAGGCCACTGAGATCGTTGGAGTCGGGATCGAGCCCGATGGCCACCGAAATATCGTGCACCTCCTGCGAGGCAAGCACCTGACCGGCCTCCACCTCCCAGGTGTTCAGGATCTTGCCGCGCAGGGGCATGATGGCCTGGAACTCGCGATCCCGCGCCTGCTTGGCGCTGCCGCCCGCGGAGTCACCCTCCACCAGGAACAGCTCCCCCTGCATGGGGTCGGCGCAGCCGCAATCGGTGAGCTTGCCGGGCAGCGCCGGGCCCTGGGTGATCTTCTTGCGCACCACCGTCTTGGCTGCGCGCATCCGGCGCTGGGCGCTGGAGATGCAGAGCTCGGCCAGCTGTTCGGCCAGCTCGGTGTTGCTGTTCAAGTAAAGGCTGAAGGCATCCTTCACCACACCGGAGACAAACGCCGAGCTCTGGCGCGACGACAGCCGCTCCTTGGTCTGACCGGCAAACTGCGGATCCTGCATCTTGATGGAGAGGATGTAGGCGCAGCGATCCCAGATATCTTCCGGGGTCAGCTTGACCCCGCGCGGCAACAGGTTGCGGAACTCGCAAAACTCGCGCATGGCGTCGAGCAGGCCCTGACGCAGGCCGTTGACGTGGGTACCACCCTGGGCGGTGGGGATCAGGTTCACATAGGATTCGGCGAGGCATTCCCCCCCTTCCGGCAGCCAGCACAGGGCCCAGTCCACCGCCGACTGATCGGTGCTGAAGGTGCCGACGAAGGGCTGCTCCGGCAGGCAGGTGAACTGCTTGACCGCGTCGATCAAGTAATCCTTGAGGCCGTCTTCGTAGCACCACTCAAGCTTGATGCCGGTGTTCTTGTCGAGGAACTTGATGGTGAGGCCAGGGCAGAGCACCGCCTTGGCCTTGAGCAGGTGTTCGAGCTTGGAGACCGAGAACCTGGGGGAGTCGAAATAGCTCGCCTGCGGCCAGAAACGCACCCGGGTGCCGGTGTTGCGACGCCCGCAAGTGCCTGTGATGGTCAGCTCCTGCACCTTGTCGCCACGCTCGAAGGCGATGTCATAGACCTGGCCGTCGCGGCGCACCGTCACCTCGACCCGATCGGACAGCGCGTTCACTACCGAGATCCCCACCCCGTGCAGACCGCCGGAGAACTGGTAGTTCTTGTTGGAGAACTTGCCCCCCGCGTGCAGCTTGCAGAGGATCAGCTCCACCCCGCACACTCCTTCCTCCGGGTGGATGTCGACCGGCATGCCGCGGCCATCGTCGATCACCTCGAGGGACTGATCCTCGTGGAGGATCACCTCCAGATTGCGGGCATGCCCCGCCAGCGCCTCGTCGACGCTGTTGTCGATGACCTCCTGGCCGAGGTGATTGGGCCGGGTGGTGTCGGTATACATGCCGGGGCGACGACGCACCGGTTCAAGGCCATTGAGGACCTCAATGGCATCCGCATTGTATTGAGTAGACATGGAGGGCCTTGCGAATTGACGTTTGGAGGGAATCTTAACTGCTAGGCGGGATCAGGACAAACGCCCCGCACAGAAAGCTTGATCTGAATAGGCGCGCGGCCCGCTTTTGACTCATCGGCGGGGCATCACCATGCCGTCCGGCAAGCTGAGTTCCAGCACTATGGCCCCACAATGACAGCTGGCCTTGTGCTTAGCCTGAATGGGGGGATTGCCGATACGCTTGATCATCTTGCCTCCTTGCAGACGGGTTCACGTTCTCGGATGTCAATCAAACAGGGTATCGCTCCGCCCCTCTTGCACATGCCGGTGCAGGGTATGCAGCTGGGATTCCACCACCCGGTGGCGGGAGAGTGGGGGCAGTGCCTCGATGGGGAAATAAGCCGCCCCCCGGGTTTCATCGGTTTCGGTGAGCAGCTGGCCGCCGGTCACCTCGCACAGGAAGAAAGCCTTGTGAGCGTGGGGCAGCTGGGGCGGATGGGGGTGTTTGAGCTTGTCGAACAGGGCCAGCAGTTGCACCGCCCGGCACTCGAGGCCGGTCTCTTCCACCACTTCCCGCACCACGGCAGCTGCCGGCGAGTCGCCGATATCGCACCAGCCACCCGGCAGGGTCCAGCCGCCGTCGCTGCGCTCCTGCACCAGCAGGATCCGTCTTGCCTCATCCACGATGAAAGCACGCACATCCAGCTTGGGGGTGGGATAGCCAGTGTCGAGGGCGATCCAGTCGCCGATGGCCTCGGGGGCCAGCTCGCTCTGGCTGGCGATAAGGGCTGCCGTGGCCGCTCTCAGCGCCTCGAAGCGGCCGATATCGAAAGGGTCTTTGGAGTAGGTGAGCCCCGCCTGCGCCGTGGCCAGTACCTGTTCCAGAAAGGCGGCCAGCGGCGGTGGCATGATCAGAGCCCGAGGAAGCGGACGATTTGGGCGGGGTAGCGCTCGAACGCCACGAAGGCGTGGTTGCCGCCGCACTCCAGCGACAGACGAGCGAAGCGGTACTCCTCCAGTGCCTTGCGATAGTCCAGCACCTCATCTTCCTGCTGTTGCAGCACCCAGAGCCGCCCGGGGGCGGTCACCGGCACCGCCAGCGCTCTCAGTTCGTCCATGTGCGCCGGCAACAGCTCGTAGCGCTCGTTGGTATAAGGATTGGTTTGGGGGCCAAGATAGTCGCAGAGCAGCTCATGGGGACGCACCGCCGGATTGATCAGGGCCGCGCGGCAACCATACAACTCACTGACTCTGGTCGCCATAAAGCCGCCTAGAGAGCTGCCCACGGCGCCGAGCCGCAGCGCAGCGCCATGGCGAGCCACAAGATCCGCGATGGTCTGCTCGATGGCCGCCCAGGCCGCCGCCGGAGTATTGGGCTGGGCCGGGATCACCACCTCGATATCGGGCCTGTGTTCTGCCACCCAGGCCGCCATCTGTTGCGCCTTGGCGGAACCCGGCGAGGAGTTGAAACCGTGCAGGTAGAGGAGGACGGGTTTCATGCTGTGCTCCTCAGTAACCGGTGGCATTGGGGTCGGGCACAAACTGGCCGACCGGCAGACGCCACACCTGGCTGGCGATGCGGCCATCCGGGTAGAGGGTGAGGTAGCGCCAGCCCGGGCCGGACTCGTCCAACGCGAAACCATCGGAGAGCGGCTTGAACTGGATGCAGGTGGAGGGGCTGGAAATCAGCCGTACCCCGCGATGCACCTCGTCAAACTCCTGATGAACGTGGCCAAACAGTATGGTCTTCTGCTGCGGGTGACGGGCAAGTACGGCAAACAGGTCGTCGGCGTTCTTGAGGTTGTGCTGATCCAGCCAGGCGCAGCCCACCGGCACCGCCTGATGGTGCAGGGCGATGACGGAGGCGGCGTTGTCGATGCGCCCCTCCTTGAGCCAGGCATAGGCCTGCTCGCGGCTCACCACGTGCACCCGGATATCTTCCCCCTCTTCCGCCAGACCGTGCAGTCCCTCGGCCTTGCTGGCATCCACCTCGCCCACATAGACCTCGATCCGCTCCGTGCTGCCACCCGGACTCACCAGATAGCTGATGGCGTGCTCGCAGCGACCCACTTCGATGCCGGCCTCTTCCACCGCTTCGCGACGTACCACGGCCTCGGCAGTCTCCCCTTCATCTATGATGCCGGCCACCAGCTCCAGCAGCCAGGGGGTGCGACTGGTTTCCATGGCGCCGATGCGGAACTGCTCCACCAGCACAATCTGGTCGCGTACCGGATCATAAGGGAGCAGCGCGGCGGCGTGGCCCCGCTCGAACAGCTCGCGGACTATGGGTTGATTCCAGCCACCAGCAAATAACCTGTGCTGCAAACGATAAACGTTCACCTTGAAGAAGCCGTTATAACCCGATGATTTTGAAATTATTTTTACGTCTTCGGCGGCATAATGCCGATCCTGCGGCAGGGGATGCTGTGACATACGAGGCTCCCGTCAGCTTGACTTGAATCTGTTTGACCATAAAATCCGAGGAACATGAATGAACATTCATTCACTCTCTGCACCAAGGTCAATGAGGGGTGGATTTTAGCAGCCACAGACCATTTGGCTAGGCACAGGGGGGAGAAAATAGCGTTCGGTTCTTGACGTTCCCGTCACTGGACCGGAGACTCTTGGCATTAAATTTTGCTAACTAGTAGAGTGATTAAGCTGCAATCAAGCTTGGTCGGTGACAATATTTGCCCTCTTCCAGCAACCATTTTGGGTTACTACATAAGGTTAAAACGATCTATGAAAAGAACACTCTTGTCCGTCATGGTGTTGCTGGGCGTCAGTGCCGGTGCCCATGCCGAGAACCTGCTCGACATCTACCAACAGGCCCAGCTCAAAGACCCGCAGTTGCTGCAATCCAAGGCAGTACGCGACCAAGCCTTCGAGAAGATCAATGAATCCCGCGCAGCCCTGTTGCCCCAGATCAATCTGGGCGCCGGTCTGAACTACCTGCAGAACAAGAACGATACCCAGACCGGTACCACCGCCAGCGGCTCCCTCTCTCTGGATCAGTCCATCTATCGTCGCAGCAACTGGGTCAACCTGGATCTGACCGAGAAGAGTGCCACCCAGTCTGACGTCGCCTACAACCTTGAAATCCAGAATCTGATGCTGCGTACCGCCCAGGCCTATTTCAACGTGCTCAAGGCGATGGATACCCTGGAATTCGTGCGTGCCAACAAGGTGGCCGTAGAGCGTCAGCTGGAGCAAACCCAGCAGCGTTTCGAGGTGGGTCTGACCGCCATCACCGACGTGCATGAAGCCGAAGCCTCCCGTGACCAGGCGCTGGCGGACGAGATCAGCGCCGAGAACGAGCTGGACAACAGCTACGAGACTCTGCGCGAACTGACCGGTATCGACCATCGTTCGCTGGATGTGCTCAACACCGAACGCTTCAGCCCGCAGAAGACCGCTTTCGGCTCCGACAAGTGGCTGGAGCTGGCGCTGGACAAGAACCTGCAACTGCACAGTGCCCGCATCGCGAAAGACATCGCCAAGGAACAGATCGATCTGGCCAAGACCGGCCACGAACCGACTCTGGATCTGGGTGCCGGTCTCTCCGCCAGCAATACCGACTACAAGGATGAAGTGATCAACCCCGAGAGCAATGGCAACCAGGCCAATGTCGGGCTGACCTTCAAGCTGCCCATCTACAGCGGCGGCGCCACCAGCTCCCAGGTTAAACAGGCACAGTTCAACTATGTGGCCGCAAGCGAGCTGCTGGAGAAGAACTTCCGCTCGGTGCAGAGCACTGTGCGCTCTTCCTACAACAACGTAAACGCCAGCATCGGCTCGGTACGTGCCTACAGCCAGTCCGTCATCTCCGCCGACAGCGCCCTGAAGGCGACCGAAGCCGGTTATGAGGTCGGTACCCGTACCATCGTCGACGTGCTGGACTCCACCCGCAAGCTGTACGACGCCAAGCAGAAACTTTCTGCCGCCCGTTACAACTACATCCTCAACATCCTGAGCCTGAAACAGGCGGCCGGCATCCTGGAAGAGCAGGATCTGGTGGAAGTGAACCAGGGACTGATGCCCGCCAGCGCCAAACCCAAGGCCTGATAGCATGACCCGGATATGAAAAAGGCGACCACAAGGTCGCCTTTTTGCTGCCCGTTGCCAGGTCAGGAAGCCGGGCCAGCCTTAGCGGGCCCGCTCGACCTTAACCGCGTTCGCGGATGGTCTTGATGATGTCGGTAGTGGAGCAGCCGTCTTCGAAGTTGAGAACACGCACTTCGCCACCGTTGGCAGTCACCTCGGCGTAACCGGCGATCTCTTCCGGCTTGTAGTCGCCACCCTTGACCAGCAGGTCTGGCAGGATTTCGGCGATCAGACGCTGCGGCGTGTCTTCACCAAACGGCACCACCCAGTCCACGGCACCCAGCGCAGCCAGCACCGCCATGCGACGCTCGGTGGGGTTGACCGGACGACCCGGCCCCTTGAGGCGGCGTACCGACTCGTCGGTGTTGACCGCCACGATCAGGCGATCCCCCAGCTTGCCGGCATTGGCCAGATAGGAAACGTGACCGGCATGCAGGATGTCGAAGCAGCCATTGGTCATCACCACCTTCTCACCGCGCAGGCGGGCGGCGCGCACGGCCACCTTCAGTTGGGCCTCGGACATGACGCCGAAGCCGGTCTCCTGCTCGGTGTAGAGCGCGTTGGCCAGCTCCACCGGGCTGACGGTGGAGGTACCCAGTTTGCCGACCACGATGCCGGCAGCCGTGTTGGCCAGGGCACAGGCTTCATCCAGGCTCTTGCCTGCCGCCAGTGAGGTAGCCAGGGTGGAGATCACGGTATCGCCGGCACCGGTGACGTCATAGACCTCGTGAGCCTGGGCCGGCAGATGCAGCTCGGACTGCCCTTCGCGGATCAGGGTCATGCCGTTTTCGGAGCGAGTCACCAGCAGGGCATCCAGCTCGAAACGCTTGACCAGTTCCAGGCCTTTGGCGACCAGCTCGTCTTCGCTCTTTACCTTGCCTACCACGGCCTCGAACTCGGACATGTTGGGGGTCAGCAGGGTGGCGCCACGATACTTCTCGAAGTCGGTTCCCTTGGGGTCGACCAACACCGGGATACCGGCGGCGCGGGCACGCTTGATCATGCCGGGCACGTCGTTGAGGGCACCCTTGCCGTAGTCGGAGAGGATCATCACGTCGGAGTTCGGCAGCGCCTGCTCTACCTTGCCCATCAGCAGGGACGCATCGACCGCATGAAAGCCCTCCTCGAAGTCGAGGCGCAGCAACTGCTGGTTGCGCGACAGCACCCGCAGCTTGGTAATGGTCGGATAGTCGGCCAGACGCACGAAGTCACAGGCGACCTTGACGCCGGCCATCTGGCCAGCCAGGGCATCGGCCGCCTCATCCTGACCGGTCAGGCCCAGCAGCACAGCCTGGGCACCCAGCGCGGCGGAGTTGAGGGCCACGTTGGCAGCGCCGCCCGGGCGCTCCTCGATGTGCTCAACCTTGACCACGGGCACCGGTGCCTCGGGCGAGATCCGGCCGGTGGGGCCATGCCAATAGCGGTCAAGCATGACATCGCCAACGACCAGAATGCGGGCTTTTTCAAACTCGGGCAGGGTGATCTTCATCTGTATAGACTCTCAAAACCTGAAAAATCAGCCGCCGATTTTATCACACTCTTTTAGCCGGTGTAGAAAAAGCCGAACGCGGTTGCCAACCCTTGTCACGTAAAGCGGACGCAACGACCCCTCTGACCAGCGCACGGCCATTCGCCCACTCGCCCCCTTTTCGGATAGAATCTCCCGATTGTGTTTGCGAACAAGAGATTAGCCATGGCACACGACAACGCTCCCCGCCTTGAGCCCCGCCTGTTTCATCCCCGTTACTGGGCCAGCTGGTTCGGCCTCTCCCTGCTTTGGCTGCTGACCCTGCTGCCGTGGCGCAGCCAGATGTGGCTGGGGCGCCACCTCGGTCGTCTCGCCGCCAAGGTGCTCAAATCGCGGGTCAGGATTGCCCGCCGCAATCTGGAGCTGGCGATGCCCGAACTGACCAAGGATCAGCGGGAGAAGCTGCTCATGCAGAATTTCGAGAGCGTCGGCTGCGCCATCTTCGAAGTGGGCATCGCCTGGTTCTGGCCGGACTGGCGGATGCGCAATCTGATGAAGGTAGAAGGGGAAGAGCACGTCATCGCCGCCGTGGAACAGGGACAGGGCATGCTGCTGCTCTCCTGTCATTTCCTGACTCTGGAGCTCAATGCCCGCTGCTTTGGCCTGGTACGTCCCGGGGTCGGCGTCTATCGCCCCAACACCAACCCGGTGCTGGAATATGCCCAGTACCATGGCCGCTGTGCCTCCAACAAATACCTGGTGGATCGCACCGACGTGAAGGGGATGATCAAGGCGCTGCGCAACGGCGATGCGCTCTGGTACGCGCCGGATCACGACTACGGCAGCCATGCCAGCGTGTTTGTGCCCTACTTCGCGGTCGAACAGGCCGCCACCATCACGGGCACCGCCACCCTGGCGCGGGTGAAGAACACCGTCACCCTGCCCTGCTACAACATCCGCACCAAAGAGGGCTACACCCTGCACATAGGGGCACCGCTGGCCGATTATCCCACTGGCGATGACCTGGCCGATGCCGCCCGCGCCAACAGGGAGATAGAAGCCGCCGTTCGGCAGGCGCCGGAGCAATACATGTGGCTGCACCGCCGCTTCAAGACCCGCCCCTCCCCCGAGGACGCCGGCTTCTACTAACGCCCCCTGTGATAAAAAGACCATAAAAAAACCGCCTGCTGGCGGTTTTTTTATGGTCCTTCCACGAACCTCGATGCCCTCTCTCATCACCCTCATCAAATGACCTTTGGCAAGAGAAAACGACGCTCACATAAATCCCCCTTTCCCCTCTGCAAGTAACACCTGATGGTAAACGAACGAGACCTAGTTACTTAGGGCAAAAACTGAAAGTGGGCTACAAATTTATTGATTCATTGATAATCAGGATCTGATCGCCAGAAATCGATTGCTACCACCCCGAATAGTCGCACTCGCCAGCAAGCCTCATTTGAATGCAAAAATTAAACTTGTGACGCAGATCACTGATTGCAATATCTTGCGCAAACGATAAGTAGTGATAGCGATCACAAAAAATGGGAGTAAAAAACAGGAAATGTCGAAATGTAGCCGAATTACATGAATTTAATGTGACCGGCGTCACTATGGATTGAGGTATCACCCCGGAGTATGTGAGATATAGATCACAAGACACCCCGTTTTCAGCCTAATTTGATCGCAAGCTGGTAGATTGAAGTTGCTTAGACGACTAGGGATGGGGGTTCGGCAAAACCCGTCATCCCGACTACTACTTTCAATCAAACAGGCTTAAAACGGGGTGCCGTCATGTTATCACCGGATACCAAAGTCAAGATACAGAATTTTGGACGCTTCCTGTCCAATATGGTCATGCCCAACATAGGCGCCTTCATCGCCTGGGGGTTCATTACCGCCCTCTTCATCCCCACTGGCTGGCTGCCGAGCGAAACCTTGGCCAAGCTGGTCGGTCCCATGATCACCTACCTGCTGCCGCTGCTGATTGGCTACACCGGCGGCAAGCTGATGGGTGGTGAGCGGGGCGGCGTGGTGGGCGCCATCACCACCATGGGGGTCATCGTCGGTACCGACATCCCCATGTTCATGGGTGCCATGATGGTTGGCCCCCTCGGCGGCTGGGCCATCAAGCGCTTCGACAAGGCGATGGACGGACGCGTCAAGAGCGGTTTCGAGATGCTGGTCAACAACTTCTCCGCCGGTCTCATCGGCATGTTGCTGGCCATCCTCGCCTTCTTCGTGATCGGTCCCTTCGTCAAGGTGCTCTCCGGCATGCTGGCGGGCGGTGTCGGCTTCCTGGTTGACAACAACCTGCTGCCCCTCACCTCCATCTTCGTCGAACCGGCCAAGATCCTGTTCCTCAACAACGCCATCAACCACGGCATCTTCTCGCCGCTGGGGATCCAGCAGGCCACCGAGCAGGGTCGCTCCATCTTCTTCCTGATCGAAGCGAATCCGGGCCCGGGCATGGGCGTGCTGCTGGCCTACATGGTGTTCGGTCGCGGCGCCGCCAAGCAATCTGCCGCCGGCGCCTCCATCATCCACTTCTTCGGTGGCATCCACGAGATCTACTTCCCGTACGTACTGATGAATCCGCGCCTCATTCTGGCCGTCATCGCCGGTGGCATGACAGGGGTCTTCACCCTGACCCTGTTCAACGCGGGTCTGGTCTCCCCGGCGTCTCCGGGCTCCATCTTCGCCGTGCTGCTGATGACACCCAAGGCTTCCCTGGTGGGCGTGCTGCTCTCCATCGCCGCCGCTACTACCGTCTCCTTCCTGGTCGCCGCCGTCTTTGTCCGTGCCCAGCAGCCGGAAGCCGACGAGGCCGATGCGCTGGATGAAGCCACTCGCAAGATGAAAGCCATGAAAGGCGGCAAACCGGAAAGCGCCCCCGCCAAGAAGAGCAATGGCGAACTGATGGCGGTACGCAATATCGTGGTTGCCTGCGATGCGGGCATGGGCTCCAGCGCCATGGGTGCCGGCATGCTGCGCAAGCGGGTGCAGGCCGCCGGTCTCGACATCAGCGTGACCAACCGCGCCATCGATCAGCTCGATGATCAGGTGGACTGGGTCATCACCCACAAGGATTTGACCGAGCGGGCCCGCCGCCATGCGCCGAATGCTCACCACATCTCGCTCACCAACTTCCTCGACAACGCGCTCTATCAGGAGCTGGTACAAAGCCTGACCCAGGCCCGCGCCGCCAACGACGACGTGGCCAACCCCAAGCTGCTGGTGGCTGCCAACGATGACAACTATGAGCAGCAGGAGCCGGAAGTCTTCACCCTGAGCCTGCAGGACGTGCATCTGGGCCTCAAGGCCGACAACAAGGAAGAGGCCATCCTGGCGGCCGGCAAGCTGCTGGCGGAGCGGGGCTATGTGGCACCGGACTACGTCAACGCGATGCTGGAGCGCGAGCAGCTGGTCTCCACCTATCTCGGCGAGTCCATCGCCGTGCCCCACGGCACCATCGCCGCCAAGGAGCACGTCAAGCGTACCGGCATCGTCATCTGCCAGTATCCGGCCGGCGTTCCGTTTGGCGAGGCGGCAGACGAAGTGGCACGCCTGGTGATCGGCATCGCCGCCCGCAACGACGAACACATTCAGGTGATAACCCGCCTGACCAATGCACTGGATGAACCCGGTCTCATCGACCAGTTGGCCAGCACCACGGATCCCCAGGCTTTCCTGGATCTGCTGGGTGCCGAACAGGCCGCCTAATCATCCTTCATCGTCTTTGGTTATAGAGGTTAACATCATGAAAACTTTACATTTTGGTGCAGGCAATATCGGTCGTGGCTTCATCGGCAAACTGCTGGCGGATGCCAGCCACCAGGTCACCTTCGCCGACGTCAACGAGACCCTGATCGACCAGCTCAACCACCGTCAGGAGTACAGGGTCCACGTGGTAGGGGCAGACCAGAAGCTGGACGTGGTGCGCAACGTAGCCGCCGTCAGCTCCGCCGGTCATGAGGTGATCGCCCGTCTCATCACCGCCGATCTGGTGACCACGGCGGTCGGCCCCAACATTCTGGACAAGATTGCCAGCACCCTGGCCAAGGGGCTACAGGCACGCTTCGATGCCGGTAACCTGACTCCGCTCAACATCATCGCCTGCGAGAACATGGTGCGCGGTACCAGCCACCTCAAGCAGGAGGTACTCAAGTACCTGCCGGTCGCGTATCATGCCACCCTCGAATCCTGCGTCGGTTTCGTCGACTCGGCGGTGGATCGCATAGTCCCGCCCACGGCCGCGGCCAACGACGATCCACTGGAGGTAACGGTGGAGAGCTTCAGCGAGTGGATCGTCGACCAGACCCAGTTCAAGGGCGAGCTGCCCCAGGTAGCAGGCATGGAGCCCACCGACAATCTGATGGCCTTCGTCGAGCGCAAGCTGTTCACCCTCAACACCGGCCACATCGTCACCGCCTACCTCGGCAAACTCAGGGGCTATCGCACCGTGCGCGAGGCGATCGAGGATCCGGTGATCCGCAGCAAGGTGCGCCGCGCCATGGAGGAGAGCGGTGCCGTGCTGGTGAAACGCTACGGCTTCGACCCGCGTCTGCACGCCGCCTATATCGAAAAGATCCTGGCCCGTTTTGCCAACCCCTATCTGGTGGACGAGATCGACCGGGTTGGCCGTCAGCCGCTGCGCAAGCTGGCGGCAGGGGACAGGCTGGTGAAGCCACTGCTCGGCACCCTGGAGTACGGCCTGCCCAATGATCACCTGCAGGAAGGGATCGCCGCGGCGCTGCACTATCGCAACGCCGATGATCCCCAGGCGGTGGAATTGCAGACCCTGCTGGCGGATCTGGGCCCGGCCAGGGCACTGGCCCGGGTGACCGGGCTGGAGGCCGACAGTGAGATAGTGGGCACCATCGTTGCCCGTTACGAGAGCATGAAGTGATCGGAGGGGCGCTCGCTGTGATCACAAGCCATTGAAGGATCGGCCAATACGCCCCATATGACAGCAACCGGGAGAGAGGCCTTCTCTCTCCCAAGTCAGCAGGACCCAATGAAGTTATGACCACACACCAGGAAGATGAAGTACTGGAACGACTAAACGAGCAGGATGGCCCCAGAGGCTTCTTTCTCGAAGCCGTCACCATCCTGGAAGAAGCGGTCGACTCCCTGATGCGACAAGCCTTTCGTCAGGAGGAGTACGCCGTCAAATACGCCATCGAACCCTTGCTCAACCAGAGCGGCCCCCTCGGTCAGTTGGAGGTACGGCTCAAGCTCATCTTCGCCCTCGGCCTCATCTCCCTCGAACGTTATCAAGATCTTGAAGCCTATCTGAAGTTCCGCGATTTTCTGGTGCGCGACCCCAAGGACTACCGATTCTGCGACAAACCGGTTCGTGATCTGCTCGAGCGCCTGCACGGCATCAACTCCGGCAGCATGCTCTCCCAGGAGCCCCCCGCCGACGAAGCGGATTGGCCCTTCTACCAGATGCAACTCAACCGACTCGATCAGATGGTGCGCTCCGCACTGGTGCTGGCGATCGCAGACTGCGTCAACGATCTCCACAAGGAGAGCCCCATTTAATCAGGCCCTGCGGCCCGAGTCAGGCGACAAGGAGTCGCCCTCCCTTTTTCCAGCACCTTCCATTGCCGTTTTCTCCCTGCCATCGTCGCTGTTCCTCACTCTACGGGGTGTCAATCCGACCATGAACCCCACTACACTAGCTCCAGGTCCATCTCCTGAATCGAGGTCTTCATGATCGCTCTCTCCCTGGCTGGCATCGCTCTGGTCTCCGTGCTGGCCCAATGGCTTGCCTGGTCGCTGCGGGTGCCTGCCATCCTGTTTTTGCTGCTGACCGGCCTCACGCTGGGGCCGGTCAGCGGCCTGCTCGACCCGGATGCCCTGCTCGGGGATCTGCTATTCCCGCTGGTATCGCTGTCGGTCGCCATCATCTTGTTCGAGGGGGCGTTGACCCTGCACCTGAAGGAGCTCAAGGGGATCGGCAAGGTGGTACGCAACCTCTGCTCCACCGGCATGCTGGTGAGCTTCGCCGTCATCGGCAGCGCCGGTTACTTCCTGCTGGGACTGGACTGGCGGGTCGCCATGGTGCTCGGCGCCGTGCTGGTGGTGACGGGGCCGACCGTGATCGCCCCCATGCTCAACGTGATCCGCCCCACCCGGGAGGTGGACCGCATCCTGCGTTGGGAGGGGATCGTCATTGACCCTATTGGCGCCCTGTTTGCGGTGCTGGTGTTCGAGGCGGTGCGCCTCGGCAGCCAGGGGGATCTGGTCAGCCACACCCTGCTGGCCCTGGCCAAGACGGTGGGCATAGGCACCCTGACCGGCGTGGCGGCAGGCTGGTTCACCACCCTGCTCATGCGCAAGGACTGGCTGCCGGTCACCTTGCACAAGTTCGGTGTGCTGGCGCTGGTGCTGATCACCTTCACCTTCTCCGACTGGCTCAGCCACGAATCCGGCCTGCTGGCGGTGACCGTGTTCGGCATCTGGCTCGCCAATCAGGAGGGGCTGGATCTGGAAGAAGTGCTGGCCTTCAAGGAGGACCTCGCCGTCATCCTCATCTCCAGCCTGTTCATCCTGCTGGCGGCCCGCCTCGATCTGGCCCAGCTCTGGCAGCTCGGCCCCATGGTGCTGGCGCTGCTGTGCGTGGTGCAATTCATCGCCCGCCCGCTCTGCATCCTGGTCTCGACCTGGGGCTCGGATCTCTCCTGGCGCGCGCGGGCTCTACTCGGCTGGATAGCACCGCGCGGCATAGTGGCGGCGGCGGTCAGCGCCTCCTTTGCCATCAGCCTGCATGAAGCCGGTATCCCGGATGCGGACAAGCTGGTGCCCCTGGTGTTTGCGGTGATCATCTCCACCGTGGTGCTGCAGAGCCTCACCTCGGCACCGCTGGCGGAGCTGCTCCAGATGCGCCAGAGCGCCCCCAACACCCTGCTCATCATAGGTGCCAACTCGGTGGCGCGGGCCATCGGCAAGGCGCTGGCGGATCAGGGGGTGCCGGTTCAGCTCTGCGACCCGGCCTGGGAGTTCTGCCGCCAGGCGCGCATGAGCAACCTGCCCTGCTACTTCGGCAATCCCCAGTCGGAACATGCCGAGCTGCATCTGCCCCTCACCAGCATCAGCAACGTGCTGGCCCTCTCCCCCAACCGCCACAACAACGCCCTCGGGGTACTGCATTTTGCCCACCTCTACGGGGAGGAGAGGGTCTACTCCCTGCGCTCCAGCGAACAGCACGGCAAGGCGAACCGGGAGAGCGCCACCTTCCGCGCCCGCCAGAACCTGTTCGGGCCCGAGGTGACCTACGCCCGCCTGAGCAGCCTGCTGAGCCGCGGCGGCCAGATCAAGGGGACCCGCCTGAGCGAGGCGTTCGACTGGGCGCAATATCAGGAGGCCAACCCGGGCGCCATCCCGCTATTCGTGCTGGATGCCAAGGGGGCGCCCCAGATAGTGACGGGACCGGTCAGTCCGGATGCCGGTGAGTTGCTGATCGCCCTGCAACCGCCAAAAGAGGCCGTCTTGCCGTGAGCACCGGCACGCCTCCAGGCAACCCGCTGCTCGCTCCCCTGCTGGCACTGTTGCAACAGGCGAGCGGCAGCTACAAGGTGCACGAGTTGCTGGCCGAACTGCGCCGGCAGGGGGCCATCCCCACCCTGGCCGAGGATGAGCAACTGCAGCTGTTTCGGGTCAACTTCCTCATCATGAACGCCCTCTACCAGCTGCAGGAGGAGCTTTATGAGGAGGGATGGTGGCTGGTGATCAGCACCCTGGATATCCGGCTGGAGGCTCGTGCTGGCAAGTCGACGGATGAAAAGGCAATGGCGCACAACCACTCTCTTCGCGACTACTACTGCGACTGGCAGGTGTTCTGGCAGACCGACCGGGAGGAGGTAGAGGCACTGCTCAACCGCTTCTGGCAGGGCTTGGATGGCGAGGAGAACCGGCGGGAAGCGCTGGCCCTGTTCGGGCTTGCGGCCGATGCGACCCGGGAGACCATCCGCCAGCGCTGGCGGGTACTGGCACTGCGTCATCACCCGGATCGGGGCGGGGATGCAGAGGCCTTCATGCGCATCCGCTGGGCCTGGGAGTGCCTGCGAGGGTGAGCCCTTTGCGGCTCTTTGGTGCCGGACATAAACTGAAGAGGGATATTCCTCCACAGGAGCGCATCATGACCGTCAGTGAACTTCGCAAGCTCTATCAGCAACAGACCCTGCAAGAGGCCGAGATCCTGCACGACATTGCCATTCCCGGCTGGATCATCGAGTTTCGCGGCAAGGATGGCTCTCTGTTCGAGCTGACTGACACCCTGGGTTGCCCCATCAGCTTCGGCACGGTCGAACAGGCCCGCGAGCATGTCCACCTGGTGGCGGACTGCCCGGTGCAGGTAGAACACCTCTACCGCTTCTTCGAGCGCTGAGCGCCCCCAACCAGAAAAAGGCTCCCAAAGGAGCCTTTTTTCATTCCGGTTGCAGCGGTTCCGGCTCCTTGCCCTCCAGTCGCCTGACCGGTTTTTGCAGGATCAGGTTGGCGGGATAGGTGACCAGATCGCCGTTGTCATCGCGCACCCGCACATAGAAGAGACCTATCTCGGTGATGACGCCGGTGACGGAATCATCCTTGTCGAGGATGCGGATCCGGTCGCCAATCCGGTAGGGGAAAGCGAAGAAGATGGTGATGCTGGCGGTGATATTGGAGAGGATCGACCATTGGGCCACCATGGCCACCCCCAGCACGGCGAAGAAGGAGGAGGCCAGTACCACCAGCCGGGAGAAGTCGAGCCCCCACACGCCGGCCAGGATCAGCAAGGTGGCGCACCCTTGCAGGAAGTGGAACACATGGGCCACGTAGATGACCCGGTTCTCGCTTACCTGCTTGGTCTGGGCCAGCGCCAGCAGACTCTTGCGAATGATCCGCCGCAGCAGGGCATGGGCCAGCAACAGCAGCAGGGTGAGGCCGATGGATTGCCACATGGTCAGGTTCATGGCTCACCACCAGCGTTTGTGCTTGAGCCAGACCGCCAGCCCGACGGCCAGCGCGGTCAGGGAACCGCAGAAAATCCAGAAGGCGGTCGGGCTGTCAGCCCCCGGGATCCCCCCCAGGTTGATGCCGAACAGGCCGGTCAGAAAGCTCGCGGGCAAAAACAGCAGCGCCATCACCGACATCTGGTAGGCGCGACGGTTGGTCGCCTCCGCCATCAGGTTGTTGATCTCGTCCGCCAGCACAGCGGTACGCGCCACCCCGGCATCCAGATCGTCAAGCCAGCGCCGCAACCGATCGGCGATGTCGAGCAGGCGGCGCCTGTCGTCCTCGTCCAGCCAGCTGATCTTCTCGTTGGCCAGGCGCGCCACCAGATCCCGCTGGGGCGAGAGGTAGCGGCGGATCATGATGAGCTGCTTGCGGATCAGCGCCAACCGGCCGTTGGCGGGCAGATCCCGGGTCAACACCTGCTCCTCCAGATCGAGGATCTGGTCGTGCAGCTCCTCGACAAACTCCCCTGCCCGGTCGGTCAGGGCATCACACACCTCCACCAGCCAGTCGGCCGGGGTGTCGGCGCCGCCCCCCAGCTTGAGCTGGTTGAACACATCCTGCTCCGACAGCAGCGGCCGACGGCGACTGCTGATGATGAGATCCGGGGTGATGAAGATGCGCAGGGCCACCATCTCCTCGGGCCTGTGATCCTTGTTGTGATTGATGCCGCGCAGGATCAGCAGCACCGTCTCCCCCATCCGCACCAGCTTGGGGCGGTTGCTCTGGCCGAGCAGGGATTCGCGCGCCGCATCGCTCAGCAGCGGGGTCTGCAACAGCCAGCGTGCCGCCTCCGGATTGCCGTAATCCAGATGCAGCCAGCCGGGTTCCTCCGCCGGCACCTCGCTGCCCGCCGCAAGCGGGGTCATGCCCCCCTTGCCATCCAGGGTCAGGGCATAAATCACATCACTGGGCACCCGATCCATCTCTTCTCCTCACTGATTCAATCGCTGGGGCCCAGCTTACACCAAAGGCTGCCCCGACTCAGCCCGCCCCTGTGATACCATGCCCGCTCGCGTTTTTTTGACCACAGGAAACCACGCCATGCCGATCTGGGTTGATGCCGATGCCTGCCCCATTCCCATCAAGGAGATCCTCTACCGCGCCGCTCACCGCGCCCAGGTGGTGACCACCCTGGTAGCCAATCAGGGGCTGCGGGTGCCTCCCTCACCCTTTATCAAGACCCAGCAGGTGGAGAAGGGATTCGACGTGGCGGATCATGTCATCGCCCAGCAAGTCCAACCCGGCGATCTGGTGATAACGGGGGACATCCCCCTCGCCTCCTGGGTGATCGAAGCCGGCGGCGAGGCGCTCAATCCCCGCGGCGAGATCTACACCCGCGAGACCATCAAGGCGCGGCTCGGCATGCGCAACTTCATGGAGGAGCTGCGCTCGGCCGGGGTCCAGACCGGCGGCCCGGCCCCCCTCAACGCCGCCGACAAGCAGCGTTTCGCCAACGCCCTCGACAAGTGGCTGATCCGCGGCAAGCTGGGGTGACCCTGGCACTCTACCCCGCTGCCTGCAAAAAAGCCCTCCGCCCGTTTCGCGCTTAATTCTTTCTTAAGCCTCACGAACTAGCCTTGTGGATGTTTGACTGACATCCACAAGGAGCCCGTGATGAAATTCTCCCCCCTGTTGTTGCTGATCCCCCTGTTCAGTGCCACCGCCCTGGCCGAACCCCAATGTACCCAGACCGACAAGGCCAGCTGGCTGAGCGAGGCCGATGCCCAGCAGCAGATCAAGGCGATGGGTTACGAGATCAAGAAGTTCAAGGTCACCGACACCAACTGCTACGAGATCTACGGTTGGGACAAGGAGAAGCGCAGGGTCGAGATCTACTTCGACCCGACCGATCTCAAGAAGGTGAAAGAAGAGATCGACAACTGACGTCCCGACGGGCCACCCCTCGCGACCCTCTCTATGGAGCCTTGCCATGACCAACTGGACTGAAACCCGGGTCTGGGACCCCGTCATCCGGGTATTTCACTGGCTGACGGTCACCCTCTGTCTGCTCAACTTCTTCGTGCTGGAAGAGGGCAGCCGGAACCACAGATATGTCGGCTATACCCTGGGTGCCCTGCTGCTGATCCGGCTGTTGTGGGGGCTGTTCGGCTCCTACTATGCCCGCTTCGGCCAGTGGTGGCCCACCCCGGCCAGGGTGCGCGCCTATCTGCGCCAGCTGCTGCAGGGACGCCATCCCTATTACCTCGGGCACAACCCGGTCGGCGCCCTGATGATCTGGCTGCTGTTGCTGTCGCTGCTCGGCACTATCGTCACCGGCTGGCTCACTACCTGGGATGCTTTCTGGGGCGAGGATTGGCTGGAGGAGCTGCACGGCGTCATCGCCAACACCCTGATGGCGGCGGTGGGCGTCCATGCTGCCGTGGTGATCCTGACCGATCGCCTCACCCGCAGCGATCTGCTGCGGGCCATGGTGCTCGGCAAAAAACGGGTGCCCCTTCACGTCCAGGTGGAAGATCCGCGCAACGAGTGACCGGGCCGGCCTGCCGGCCCCGGTTTTTTGCTGCAATCCCCGGGGACACTGGTAAGATGCGCCGCCGTTTCTCCACACCGTGACAACCATGACCGCCCAAGGGCACCTGCTGTTTTCCGTTACCTGCACCCTGCTCGCCCACAAATTCCAGCTCACCCCGGCCCTGGCCGATGCCAGCTTGTGGCACGCCATTCCCGCGGCACTGGCCAGCGCCCTGCTGCCGGATCTCGATCACCCCAAATCTGTGCTGGGACAGCGGCTGCCCTGGATCTCGAAGCCGCTATCCCGGCTGTTCGGTCATCGCGGCTTCACCCACAGCCTGCTGGCGGTGGCTGTGGCCATCTGGGGGCTGAACCAGAGCCTTCCCCCCGATACCCTGCCGGTCGGTGTCAAGGATTCCCTGATCGTCGGCTATCTCAGCCATCTGCTGGGGGACTGGCTCACCCCGGCCGGTATTCCGCTGCTGTGGCCCGGCAAGCGGCGCTACCGGTTGCCGGGCTGGCCCCTTAAAAGTGGCGGCGCCCTCGAGACCGGTTTTTGCACCCTCACCCTGCTGGTGGCGGGTTGGTGGTGCGGCTGGCGCCTATGAAAAAGCCCCCGGCCGAAAAGCCGGGGGCCTGACAATCGCAAGGCAGCGAATGATCAGATCATGATGCCTGCGATCACGGCGGAGAGCAGGCTCACCAGGGTGGAGCCGTAGACCAGCTTGAGGCCGAAGCGGGAGACCATGTTGCCCTTCTCTTCGTTGAGCGCTTTCACCGCACCGGCGATGATGCCGATGGAGCTGAAGTTGGCGAACGAGACCATGAAGATGGAGAGGATGCCGACGGTGCGTGGCGAGAGATCAGCGGCGGTCTTGCCCAGATCCATCATGGCCACAAACTCGTTGGTCACCAGCTTGGTCGCCATGATGGAGCCCGCCTGCAGCGCTTCACTGCCCGGGATGCCCAGGATCCAGGCGATGGGATAGAAAATGTAGCCCATGACGTGCTGGAAGTTGACGCCAAACGCCATCTCGAACAGGTAGTTGATGAGGGCGATCAGGGCGATGAAGCCCACCAGCATGGCCCCGACGATGACCGCCACGGTGAAACCGGCCATGATGTACTCCCCCAGCATCTCGAAGAAGTTCTCCTTCTTCGGGGTGTGGTGCTCGTCCCCCTCGGCCAGCGCCTTGGCGTCGGTCACCGTATTGTCCGGTTCGTAGGGGTTGATGAGGGACAACACCACGAAGGTGCTGAACATGTTGAGCACCAGAGCGGCCACCACGTAACGCGGTTCGATCAGCTGCATGTAGGCGCCGACGATGGACATGGAGACGGTGGACATGGCGGTCGCCGCCAGGGTGTACATCTGCTTCTCGTTGAGGTGCGGCAGTATCTTCTTGAGCGCGATGAAGTTTTCAGACTGGCCAACAATCATGGCGCTGATGGCGTTGAAGGATTCCAGCTTGCCCATGCCGTTGATTTTGGCCAGCACGGTACCTATACCACGAATGACCAGCGGCAGCAGACGGATGTACTGCAGGATGCCGATCAGCACGGAGATGAAAACGATGGGCATCAGCACCATCAGGAAGAAGGAGAAAGCCCCCTCGTTGACCAGGCCACCAAACACGAAGTCGGTTCCCTGTTTGGCAAACTCCATCAGCTTGGTGAAGCCGGCAGCAAAGCCTCCCACCACTGCCAGACCCACTTCCGAGTTCAGCATGAACCAGGCCAGCGCCAGCTCGACCACCAGCAGCTGGATGATGTAGCGCACCTTGATCTGTTTCCAGTTGTGGCGGTTGGCCAGCAGCGAAAGCGCAAGGACCATCACGAGTCCGAGCATGAAGTGAAGATATTCCATACCTGTAGCACCTGGGTGAATTGTAATTTTCGACCGGCGCCATCATAGAGATTCGTATATTTAAAAATCAGAGAATCATCACACTCCCACTCAATAATCGGGAGCTTGCCATGGTAAAAACGTTTTTAAATTAATCTTGAAAAATCCGTTTTTAACGCTCTAAATAAAAAAACATCAAAATTGAGTAAATTCAATACGATAAACTATTAACCAGATAACATTGATTGAGCTTTGATATTTTTAACCCTGTTTAAACAGGAGCCGAAACATTCCTTTATTTAAACAAGACATCAGCAAAACGTTTATCTTATATAACCAAACACCTTTTATTTAATTTCTTCGCAGCTGCCGTTGGCTTGCCATCAAACTCTGGCAGATAAACCAATGACACCGCCAACAGCCCCTCGATCAACCGTTCAAATTTCCGCCACATCGGACGTCACATTCTGGTATGATGCGCCCCCTTGCGCGCCGCGCACCCCGTTTTCCGTGAAATAGAGTCCTTTTGTGAACAACAGCGAATTTAGCAGCCTGAACCTCCCCTCCGCCCTGCAAGAGAACCTCGCCAGCCTGGGTTATCTGCAGATGACCCCGATCCAGGCCCAGAGCCTGCCTCTGGTGCTCGATGGCAAAGACTTGATCGCCAAGGCAAAAACCGGCAGCGGCAAGACCGCCGCCTTCGGTCTCGGCCTGCTGGCCAGCCTCGACGTCAACCGGCTTGAGGTGCAGGCACTGGTGCTCTGCCCGACCCGCGAGCTGGCGGATCAGGTGGCCACCGAGATCCGTCGCCTGGCCCGCACCCTGCCCAACGTCAAGCTGGTGACCTTGTGCGGCGGCACACCGACCGCACCGCAGTCAGCCACCCTGGGCTTTGGCGCCCACATCGCCGTCGGCACCCCGGGCCGGGTGCTCAAGCATCTGGAGCAGGGCACCCTCGATCTGGATTGCCTCAAGACGCTGGTGCTGGACGAGGCGGATCGCATGCTGGACATGGGCTTTGGCGAAGACATCAACCGGGTCATCAGTTATGCGCCGCGGGATCGCCAGACCCTGCTCTTCTCCGCCACCTATCCGGAGGGGATCGCCCAGATGAGCCGCGGCGTGCAGCGCAACCCGGTCGAGGTGAGCGTGGAGTCCCTGCATCAGGAGAGTGCCATCGAACAGAAGCTCTATGAAGTGCCGGCCGGCCAGCGTCTCGACGCCCTCACCTGGCTACTGAGCCACTATCAACCGGCCTCCTGCGTGGTGTTCTGCAACACCAAGCGCGCCTGTAACGATGTGGCCGACCACCTGGCCGCCAAGGGCTTCTCGGCGCTGGCGCTGAACGGCGATCTGGAGCAGCGCGAGCGGGATCAGGTGCTGGTCCGCTTTGCCAACGGCAGCGCCACCATACTGGTGGCCACCGACGTGGCGGCCCGTGGCCTCGACATCAAGGAGCTGGGTGCCGTCATCAACTATGAGCTCACCTATGACCCCGAGGTGCATGTGCACCGTATCGGCCGCACCGGCCGCGCCGGTCAGCAGGGTCTGGCCCTGAGCCTCTATCAGCCGAACGAAGCGCAGCGCGTCAACCTCATCGAGGAGTACCAGCAGGCACCGCTGCTACAAGGCGATCTCGATGCCATCGGCCGCACTATCAAGCCGCTTGCGCCCCAGATGGTGACGCTCTCCATCGACGCGGGTCGCAAGACCAAGGTGCGGGCCGGGGATATCCTGGGCGCCCTGACCGGCGAGGGTGGTATTGCCGGGGCAGATGTGGGCAAGATCCAGATCGCCGAGCAGTACTCCTACGTCGCGGTCAAGCAGAGCGTGGCCAAGGCGGCGCTCAAGCGGCTGCAGGAAGGCAAGATCAAGGGACGCAGCTACCGCGCCCGCAAACTGGGCTAAGCCCGACGAGCACAGGCGCCGGCATGGCGCCTGTTTCATTTTCACCAAGGTCGCAAGACGACAAGATAGAGACCATGACCCGGACAACTGAGCCACAGATAAGCTGCCAGAACTGCGAAGCCTGCTGCTGCCGCCTGGAAGTAATGCTGCTGACCGACACAGGGGTGCCGGATCGCTACATCGAAGAGCGGGAGGGCGAAGTGCCCGTGATGCAGCGGCTGGACGATGGCTGGTGCGCGGCGCTCGATCGCAATACCATGATGTGCCGCATCTACGATGTGCGCCCCCTGATCTGCCGGGAATTCGAAATGGGCGAACCCGACTGCATCGACGAACGGGACAAGTGGTTTATCAGACTCGATTAGGAGGGTGAGCGGGCCAGCTGCGCCTCGAGCCAGGTGATGGCCGCCTGCTCGCACTCGCAGTAATGCACCGCCTTGAAGGGCACTCCGGCGAAGACCTGATCGGCCAGATAACGCTTGAAGCCTCCCGACAACACCACCGCCAGATACTGGCAACCGCTGCCGGCGCACCAGTCAAACTGGCGATGAAAGCGGTGAAGCACTTCGGGGCCAGCCGCCTCGAACTCGGTGATAACCTCGACTATGCCCCAGGGGCCGCCTTGCAGTTCCGCCAGCGCATCGCGGAAGCGGGCCTCGTAGGCCATGGCGCCCGCCAGATTGAAGGCACCACTCGGGCGGCAGATCAGCATCTGCCCCCTGCGTTCCATTGCAAACTTGCCGTGCGGCTGCATTCCGTTCCTCCCTGACCGGCGCCACTCCAGTGGCTGTTGCTATAAGATAATGATTTACATAAAAAAATCTACAGCATCGAAAACACCATCCGGTTCCCATACTGCCGCTGACCCCATGGCACCCCCTTGCTTCCACTCATTATGATCTTTATCAACAATCTCTTTTCATTTCATCCAAGGGTCCGACCAGAGATGTGGCATTGCCGTTAACAAAACGTTGCTGTTATCATCCGCGGCCATAAAACACTCCACCAGCAGGAATGTTGGTCATCGACACAAGGACACGAGATGAAAAACAGGGATGCCCATTACTACCAACGGATCTGGCGCTGGCACTTTTATGCCGGCCTGTTTGTCGCCCCCTTCCTGATCCTGCTCTCCCTGACCGGCATCATCTATCTGTTCAAGCCCCAGCTCGACAACCTGATGTACCCCGAGCTGATGAAGGTGACCCCGACGGCCCAGACCCTGAGCGCCGATGAGCTGCTGACCAGGGCGATGGCTGCCATGCCGGATGCCAGCCTGCGCAAATACCTGCCACCGGCCAGCCCGGATGCCAGCGCCCAGCTCATCGTCATGCAACAGGGCCAGGAGCTGACCCTGTTCATGGATCCCGCCAGCGGCAACCTGCTCGGCACCATGGACAACAAGTGGAACCTGCAGGCGGTGGCGCGCGCCCTGCACGCCGATCTGTTGCTCGGCACCACGGGGGATCGGCTGATCGAGCTGGCCGCCGGCTGGGGACTGGTGCTGCTCATCAGCGGCCTCTACCTCTGGTGGCCGCGCAAGGGACCGGGCATGGGCGGCATCCTCTGGCCCAGAATGCACCAGCGTGGCCGCCTCTGGTGGCGTGACCTGCACGCCGTGGTCGGCTTCTGGGGTGCCGGCTTCCTGCTGCTGTTGCTGCTGAGCGGCATGACCTGGACCGGTTTCTGGGGCGATCAGTTTGCCAATGTGTGGAACCGCTTCCCCGCCGCCATGTGGAACCAGGTGCCCAAATCGGCCCCCCTTGCCCGCAGCCTCAACCAGGCTCATGAGCAGACAGTGCCCTGGGCGGTGGAAAATACCCCCATGCCGGATTCCCGGATGGTGGAAGAGGGCCATGATCACGGAGCCATGAACCATGGCAGCACCCACGACGGCGTGGTGATGGCCAGCCGGCGCATCCCGCTGCAACAGGTGGTGGAGATTGCCCGCGAGCGCGGGGTCAGCCCGGGTTACAACATCACGCCGCCGGCGGGGGATCGTGGTGTCTTCACCATCGCCCTGTTTGCCGACGACCCGCGCAACGATGCCACCCTGCACATCGATCAATACAGCGGCAAGGTGCTGGCCGACGTGCGCTGGCAGGATTACGGCCCGGTGGCCAAGACGGTGGAGACTGGCGTCATGCTGCACATGGGCAAGCTCTATGGCTGGCCTCACCAGCTCGCCATGCTGCTCATCTGCCTGATGGTGCTGGCCAGCGCGGTGAGCGGCCTGTGGATCTGGTGGTGCCGTCGCCCGCAGGGCCGCCTGGCCGCCCCGCCGCTGCCCGCCAGCCTCCCCCCCATGCGTGGCGCCATCGCCCTGCTGATCCTGCTCGGCATCTGCTTCCCGCTGGTAGGCGCCTCCATGGTCGCCATCTGGCTGCTGGACAGCCTGATCTTCTCCCGCCGCGCACCAAAACTGGCGGAGATAGGCTAGGCCCCACTCTCACGACCAAATGACAACGCCATTCAATAGCAAGGACTCCCGATGGGGAGCCCTTGCTGCTTCAATTCGGCCTATTTCATAGCCTCGACCAGCCGGAGGATCTTGCTGGCCTTTTCGAAGTGATCGAGCCTGTGGGTCTGGATCCACCAGGTCGCCGCCTCCATCAACAACTCGGGATCCTCATTCTTGTTGGCGAAGAAGGCATAGAAGGAGAGCCCGACCGCCTCCCCCTTTTGCGCAATTTTCTGGTGGCAGACCTGGATGATTTTCTCTCTGAGTGAGTCGCGCATGGCGGCTTTCCCTGCTTGGTGGGTGGCATGCAAGGCAGCATACCCCAGCCAGCAAAAAGGGCCCCCGTCCGGGAGCCCTTTTTCATTGCCAAAACGGGTCGCGACTCAGGAGAGCGCCAGCCCGATGGAGAGCAACAGGCTGTAGAGGAAGGCGCTGATGGCGGTCTTCTTGAGGGCGCCTGTCAGCACCTCGCCATCGAAACTCTCTCGCAGTGTCCTGGCCGCATCGGTCAGTGGCTTCATGGCCGGCAGGAAGATCCAGGGCCAGAAGCTGGCCGGCTGGGTCAGGATGAAGAGTACGGTCGCCAGCACGGCAGATCCCAGCAGCACCCAGTGATAGGCGATGGCGCGATTGCGACCGAGGCGCACTGCCAGGGTGATCTTGCCGCTGGCGGCATCGGTTTCGATGTCGCGCACGTTGTTGATGTTGAGCACGGCGGTGGCCAGCAGGCCACAGGCGGCCGCGGGCAACAGCAGATCCCACTGCAGGGTCTTGGTAAAGAGGTAGTAGGAGCCGAGCACCCCCAGCAGGCCGAAGAACAGGAACACCGAGATATCGCCAAAGCCGCGATAACCGTAAGGAGTCTTGCCCACCGTGTAGGTCACCGCCGCGACGATGGCCGCCCCGCCCAGCACCACAAACGCCAGGATCTGCAGCCACTGGCCGCCGAAGGCGCAGCCCAGCAGCAACAGGCCGCTCGCCACCGCCGCCAGCGCGGTCAGCGCCATCGCCACGCACATCTGCTTGCGGGTGATGAGGCCGGATACCACGGCCCGCTGGGGACCGATCCGCTCGCCATTGTCGGCACCGGAGACCGCATCGCCGTAGTCGTTGGCCAGATTGGAGAGGATCTGCAGCAGGATGGCGGTCAGCAGGGAGAGCGCCATGATGGTGCCGTCGAAGGCGCCGCGGCTGGCGGCCAGCCCAGAACCCAGGAGAATGGACGAGCAGGCGAGCGGCAATGTTCGCAAACGAGCCGCCAGCAACCATGTTGATAAGGTATTTGTCATATTGTGATGGCCAAACAATCGGATATTGATCGTGTTAAGGGTTATCGAACCGGATTTGGGTATACTGGGCCCCGGAAGTGAAGCTCCCTCGGGCGATTTACATGGACGAATGGGCAGATAATATATAGGAAATCATCGCCCTTTGGCATAAACCTACGGCATCCTGCTACGGGATCGGTCGTTACTACCCGGTTCAGACACTACATCCATGTTGGCTCAGACCCATATCAAGCAACAACTGGACGCCCTGCGTCACAACAACGTCAGCGGCTTCGTACGACTGCGCGTAGGGATCGAGGTTCGATCCTTCCTGGGCTGGCTCGCGGCGCAGACTCTCTACCCCCGCATCTATTGGCACGCCCGTGGCCAGGATCGCCCCGAGTATGTTGCCCTGGGTGCCATCCACGAACTGACCGAGCCCGATGCCATCCGCCAGGTCTGCACCAACACCAGCCAGTATCATGACGACAGCCCCCGCTACTATGGCGGCGTGGCGTTCGATCCGGCCCAGCCGGGCTGGCAAGGGTTTGGCGCCTGTCGCTTCGTGCTGCCCCGCATCGAGCTGGTGCGCCGCGGCGAGTGTGTCAGCCTCTGCCTCAACCTCTGGCTGACCAAAGAGAACCTCGAGTCCGAGCTGGCCGCCGCCGAAGCCGCCCTCGACGCCCTGCAGCCGGAAGCGCCCCTGGCCCAGCTGCAAAAGCAGCGCTGGCAGCGTCAGGATTGCCCTGAGCCGGCCCAGTGGCAACGCCTGGTGGAGCAAGTCACCTCCCCCGCATTTCAGGCCCACACCCCCAAGGTGGTGCTCTCCCGCGAGAGCGTGCTGACCAGCCACCATGGCGGCGAGGATGTCTGCCCCTGGGTCATGCTCAACCAGTGGATCGGCCATGCCCAGGACTGCTTCCACTTCGGCTTCCAGTTTTCCCCCGAGCAGGCCTTTATCGCCTGCTCCCCCGAGCGCCTTTACCGCCGCGAGGATCGCCACCTCTTTAGCGAGGCGCTGGCAGGCACCATCCGCCGTTCTGGCGACGAGGCGACCGATGCCGCCCTGGCCGCCGAGCTGCTGGCCGACAGCAAGAACCGGCTGGAGAATCGGCTGGTGCATGCCGACATCCTGAGCCGCCTGGCCCAGCTGGCCCACGACGCCACCCTGACCGAGCCGCGCATCCTGAAGCTGCGCCTGCTGCAACATCTCAAATGCGACATCGAGGCCGAGCTCAAGCCCGGCGTCTGCGACTGGCAGTTGCTCGAAGCCCTGCACCCGACCCCTGCTGTGGGCGGCGCCCCGCGCGAAGCGGCGCTGGCCTTCATCCGCGAAAACGAACCCTACGAGCGCGGCTGGTATGCCGGGGCCTGCGGCATGCTGAGCCGGGAGACTTCGGAGTTTGCCGTCGCCATTCGCAGTGCCCGCATCCAGCCTGGCAGCGTCACCCTGTTTGCCGGCGCCGGCATAGTGGCGGGTTCCGAGCCCGCCGCCGAGTGGGCCGAGCTCGACAACAAGATCGCCAATGTGCTCTCCCTGCTGGGATAGCCGTTCATCCTCTTTCCAACCCGCGAGAGCGCTTATGTCCGCCAGTGAAGTGTTTGCGAGCACCGTCTTTCCCACTCAGCACGCCACCTTCAACCATGTCTGGTCCTCCCTGCTACTGGAGGAGCTTTATCGCCTCGGGGTGCGCGATATCGCGCTGGCCCCGGGTTCGCGCAGCGCCCCGCTCACCATGGCCGCCGCCGCCCACTCCGGGTTTCGCCGCCATCTGCATTTCGACGAGCGGGGTCTGGGCTTCATGGCGCTGGGGTTGGCCAAGGGCAGCAACCGCCCGGTAGCGGTGATCATGACGTCGGGCACCGCGGTCGCCAACCTCTGGCCCGCGGTGGCCGAGGCCCAGCTCACCGGCGTGCCGCTCATCATTCTCTCCGCCGACCGCCCCCACGAGCTCATCGACAACGGCGCCAACCAGGCCATCGACCAGCAGGGGATCTTCGGCCACTACCCCGTTTTTCAGCAGAGCCTGCCAAGCCCCACCCCCACCATCCCCGCCGCCTTCGTGCTGAGCTCGGTGGATCAGGCTCTGGCACAACAGGCACGCACGCCTGGGGTGGTACACATCAACTGCATGTATCCCGAGCCCCTCTACCCCGGCGACCAGTATCAGGATTTTGCCGCCTATCTGGCCCCCCTCGGCGACTGGCTCACCTCGGTTCGCCCCTGGAGCCCCTGGCAGCTGGGTGAGCAGAGCTGCCTGCCCCAGGCCGGCTGGAGCGAGCTGCAAGGCAAGCGCGGCGTCATCATCGCCGGGCGGATCTCCCACCCCGACCAGGCGCAAGCGGTGGTCGAGCTGGCCGAGCGCCTCGGTTGGCCCCTGTTGGCGGATATCCAGAGCCAGATCCGCTTCGATGCTCGCAACCTCATCCACATGGATTTGGCGCTCAACGATCCCGGCTTCGTCGCCGAACTGGGGCGCGCCGAGGTATTGCTGCAATTTGGCGCCCGCCTGGTCTCCAAGCGCCTCGGTCAGTTTATCAAGCGCCATCCCTGGCAGGATTACTGGCTGGTGGATCCGCAGCCGGCCCGGCTCGACCCCGACTACCGGCTGCGCAACCGCCTGCTCTGCAGCGCCAGCGCCTTCGTGGCGGCTCATCCGGTCGCAGCCACGGCGACTCCCTGGCACCGGCTGGACGCCCTGCAACAGAAGGCGAGTCGGCAGATCGCCGCCGCCTGCGAACGCTTCTCCGAATTGGGGGTGTGCCATCGCCTCAACCGGCTGATCTGCGGTCAGCTGTTTGTCGGCAACAGCATGCCGGCCCGGCTGATGGATATGCTGGGCACCCCGGGCCAGGGGCCGAGCCGGGTGATGACCAACCGCGGCGCCTCCGGCATCGATGGCCTCATTGCCACCGCCTACGGCTTCGCGCAATCGGTCGAACAGGGCAGCGCCGAGCCCACCACCCTGCTACTCGGGGATCTCAGCGCCCTGCACGATCTCAACAGCCTGGCCCTGCTTGGCAAGGCCAGCCGACCGCTGGTGGTGATCCTGCTCAACAACGACGGCGGCAGCATCTTTCGCATGCTGCCGGTGCCCACCGAAGGGGAGCTGCTGGAGAGCTACTATCGGCTGCCCCATGGCCTGTGCTTCGAGCATGCCGCCGCCATGTTCGGCCTCGCCTATCGTGCGCCGGACAGCCTGGCCGAGTTCGAGCAGGCCTATACCGAGGCGCTCGGTGCCGGCGTCACCCTGATCGAGATCCGGGTGCCGAGCGAACAGGTGGCCGATGATCTCAAGGCGCTGGGGGCCGCCATCCGTGGCGCCTGAACAGCCCCAACGGCCGCACACCCTGGTGCTGCTGCACGGCCTGCTGGGGGATGGCGCTGACTGGCAGCCGGTGATCGACCGCCTGCCCGCCATCCGCTGCGTGGCCCTCGACCTGCCGGGCCACGGCTGCAACCACGCTGTGCGGGTGAACGGCTTTGACGAGGCCCATCGCTGGCTCTGTGACGAGCTGGCCTCCCACGATATCGAGCTCTATCTGCTGGCGGGCTATTCCCTCGGCGGGCGCCTCGCCCTCTATCACGCCAGCCGCTCCCCGAATGGTTTGCAGGCCCTGCTGCTGGAGAACTGCCATCCCGGTCTGCCTGCTGCCGAGCGGGCCGCCCGCATCGCCCATGACGAGGGGTGGGCGATGCGCTTCGAGCGCGAGCCGCTTGCCGAGGTGTTGGCGGACTGGTACCGGCAGGGGGTCTTTGCCGATCTGGACGAAACGGCCCGAGCCCGCCAGATCGCCCGTCGCCTCGGCAACCGGGGTGGCGCCATCGCCACCATGCTGCGCGCCACCTCGCTGGGGCAACAGCCCGATCTCGCCCCCTGGCTGGCAAAGGCCGAATTGCCGGTCACCTATGTGAGCGGCAAGCGGGATCAGAAATTCCACCACCTGGCTTGCCAGCTGGCGAGTCAGCATCGCAAAATCAACCACTTGGTACTGGATGGCGGCCACAACCTGCACGCCAGCCAGCCCGAGATCTTTGCCCGGTTCCTTGCGAAGTGGGTCAACCAACCAGAAGAGAAGAGTCATGATTGAAGCAATGACGGAAGCGGGACGGTACGCACCTGTCCAGCAGGCCGTGATTGCTCCATTTTCGCTCGAACAGACTAGAAGGAAAAAACCATGATTGAGGCAATGACGGAAGCTGAACTGTACGCACCTGTCGAGTGGCGCGATTGCTCCGCCGGTTACGAGGACATCCTCTATCACAAGTCCGGCGATGGCATTGCCAAGATCACCATCAACCGCCCCCAGGTACGCAACGCCTTCCGCCCTCGCACCGTGAAAGAGATGCTGCAGGCGCTGGCCGATGCCCGCTATGACGATCAGGTCGGCACCATCATCCTGACCGGCTTCGGCGAGAAGGCCTTCTGCGCCGGTGGCGACCAGAAGATCCGGGGCGACTACGGCGGCTACCGCGACGACGAGGGGACTCATCACCTCAACGTGCTCGACTTCCAGCGCGACATCCGCACCTGCCCGAAACCCGTGGTGGCCATGGTGGCCGGCTACGCCGTCGGCGGCGGCCATGTGCTGCACATGATGTGTGATCTGACCATCGCCGCGGACAACGCCATGTTCGGCCAGACCGGTCCGAAAGTGGGCTCCTTCGACGGCGGCTGGGGTGCCTCCTACATGGCGCGCATCGTCGGCCAGAAGAAGGCCCGCGAGATCTGGTTCCTGTGCCGTCTGTATGACGCCAAGCAGGCCCTCGATATGGGATTGGTCAATACCGTGGTGCCGGTCGCCGACCTGGAGCGTGAAACCGTGCGCTGGTGCCGCGAGATGCTGCAACACAGCCCGATGGCCCTGCGCTGCCTGAAAGCCGCGCTGAACGCCGACTGCGATGGTCAGGCGGGCTTGCAGGAGCTGGCAGGCAATGCCACCATGCTGTTCTACATGACCGAAGAGGGTCAGGAAGGGCGCAATGCCTTCAACGAAAAGCGCCGCCCCGACTTCTCCAAATACAAGCGGAACCCCTGATGACACTCGCCCTCTATCGCTACCGACTGCCTTTTACCCAGCCCCTGACCTTTCACGGCAAGGTGGAGGTGGCGCGCGAGGGCTTGCTGGTCCGTGTTGGCGACGGCTGGGGGGAGATAGCCCCCCTGCCCGGTTTCTCCAAAGAGACCCTGGCCGAGGCGCACGCCGAGGCCATCGCCTGTCTGGAACAACTGGCCGCGGGGCAACCCATAGCCCCGCGCCTGCCTTCGGTGCAATTTGGCTTTGACTGTGCCCGCCGGGTCTGGCCCGCACAGACGGCCCCCCTACCCGAACCCTATCCCCTTATTCAGGGCTCCCCCCAGGAGTTGCTGAAACACTGGAAAGAGTGGCTCCATCGCACTCCCAACAAGGCCAAGCTCAAGGTGGCCCGCTATCCCATGCGGGACGAGCTGGCGCTGATCCGGCTGCTGTGCGACCGCATTCCGACCCTCAAGCTGGTGCTGGATGCCAACCAGGGCTGGACCCGCGAGGAGGCCTGGACCTTCTGCGGCCATCTGGACCCGAACCGGATCGAGTATCTGGAAGACCCCTGCGCCGATTTCGCCGACATCGCCTTCGTGGCCAGCCGCACCGGCATGCCGGTAGCGCTGGACGAGCTGCTGGCCCAAGGCAAGCCATGGGAGCCCATCCCGCAGCTGCGCGCCCTGGTGCTCAAGCCCATGCTGCTCGGCTCGCTGGAACGCTGCCAGGCGCTGATCAACCGCGCCCGCGAGCTGCGGCTCAAGGTGATCATCTCCTCCTGTTTCGAATCCGGCCTAGGCCTGAACCAGCTGTTCCACCTCGCCGGAGAGTGGGCCCCGGAGCAGGCCCCCGGGCTGGATACCCGTCGCTGGATGGCGGCGGATCTGTTAAACGAAGCCGGGGAGCCGGACACCGGCGCCCTGGAGACCCTGTTTTACCGTGACTGATTTCCCCGCCCCAATGCAGGAGACTTGCCCGGTTCGCCACTGGGCAAGGCTCGCCCCCCATCGCATCGCCATCCACACCGATACCCCGCTGAGCTACCGGACGCTCGATCTGCGCCTCAACAGCCTGTGCGACCAGCTCGCCCGGGCCGGCCTCACCCGCGGGGATCATCTGGCCGCCGTGGTGCGCGGCGCGCTGGAGGATGTGCTGCTGGCCTGGGCCTGCGTGCGCAGCGGTATCGTGTTCTGTCCGCTCAACCCCGCCTTTCCGCTCACCCGACAAGCCGAACTGGCCGGCCGCCTCGACGCCCGGGCCTTCTGGTCGGCGGGCGACATGCCGAGCGGTGACTGGCAGGCGCTGCGGCTCGATTTCAGCCGCGAGCTGGCAGCAGGTGATGACGAGTGGCCGCTGGTACCAGAGCAGCTCAACAACATGATCCTCACCTCGGGCTCCAGCGGTACACCGAAGGCCGTGGTGCATCGGCTGGCCAACCATCTGGCCTCGGCACGGGGCTCCGCAGCCCTCATTCCCCTCGACGAAGCCTGCGGCTGGCTGCTCTCCCTGCCGCTGTTTCATGTCGGCGGTTACGCCATTCTGTTTCGGGTCTTTCTGGCGGGAGCCGCCCTGGTGCTGGACGATCGCAGCCGCCCCCTCGAGGCGCGGCTCGAGCGCCAGCCCATCACCCACCTGTCCCTGGTGCCGACCCAGCTCTGGCGCCTGCTAGCCCGGGGCTTCGATCCTGCACGCACCCGATTGCGCGAGCTGCTGCTCGGCGGTGCCGCCATCCCGCTGCCGCTGGTCGAGCGCCTCGCTGCCATGGGGCTCACCCCCAAGGTGAGCTACGGCCTCTCCGAGATGGGCAGCCAGGTCTGTACCGCCCTGCCCACCCGGGCGGGGATGGTGGGCCGCCCGCTACCGGGGCGGGAGTTGTGCATCAAGGGACTGGAGATCTGCGTGCGCGGCGCCACCCTGTTTGCCGGTTACTACCGTGATGGCGCGCTGGAGCTGCCCCTCGACGAAGAGGGGTGGTTTCACACCCGCGACAAGGGGCACCTCACCCCGAACGGCGAGCTGGTGGTGGAGGGGCGGCTCGACAACCTCTTCATCTCGGGCGGGGAGAACATCCAGCCCGAAACCATAGAGCAGCGGCTGGTGGATCACCCCGCCATCGCCCAGGCGCTGGTGGTGCCGGTGCCGAACGATGAGTGGGGGCAGCGCCCCGCCGCCTTTATCGACTGGCACGGATACCCCGTTCCCCATGCCGAACTGGTCGCCTGGATCAGGGCCTCCCTGCCCGGCTTTATGGTGCCGGATCACTGGCTGCCCTGGCCCGATCTCGGCGGCAACCTGAAGCCCTCCCGTCAGCATCTGGCCCACACGGCCCGGAACCACGCGAGAAACAAGACATGAAATGTGACATTCATCACATTTCATGTTTTTACTCATCGCTCAAAAAAGCCGCATGTGAGTCTTTACTTTCAATCAAGCCCCGTCCGAGTCACAAACTGGCGTCTGATATAAATTTTATCTATTTTTCAGTGTGTTAATTTACAGTTGATATCCTTTTGGGGCCTAGTAGATTGCCCTCCCTTCACCACGTAGACAATAAAAAACGAAGGGATAACAATGACTCGTTCAGGCTCAAGGTGGTGGCTGCTGGCCACCCCGCTGCTTGTTGCCGCCCAGGCACAGGCCGACTACTCCCCCGCCGACTGGCAAGACTACCGGCTGACCGGTGAATCGAACCGCCAGCTCGCCCCCCGCGTCACCGAGGTGACCTATGAACTCAAGGCACGCGACGCAAGTGCCCCCTATCAGCAACTCAGGGTCTATCGTCGCTTCGACTGGCAGGGAAGCGACCTCGCCTCGCTGGCTGAAAATCACTGCAGCGAGCCCAAATTGCGGGTCGAGGCGGGCTGGCAAATCCGCTATCTCAGCTGCGAGCAGCGGGTGCCGGCCGGCAAGGCGGTGCCCGCCACCAGCTACGACTACGGCTATGGCCTCAAGGAGGGGCGCTGGGAACAGCTGGCCGGCACGCCGACCGCCCCCCGCACGGATCGCTTCCCCCTGCCCGAACCCGTCTTGCTGGGTCATACCGAGCAGGAACTGGATCGCTGCGAACTGAACGCCCAAGGGCGCTGCGCCGAGCCCGAGTGGCACTATCAGCCGCAGGAGTGGCAACAGCTGGAAGTGAAAGAAGAGACCCCGAGCGAGCGGGATGGCCGACTGGAGCAGGTGTTCTTCCGCCTGCAGCCCGTCCCCGGCAGCCTGGCGGCCAGCCAGGTCAGCGAGCTGCACGTCTGGCGCAGCTATCGCTGGCAGCTGGAGCAGGCCACCGCCATCCAGCAGGAGTGTGACGAGCCCATGGAGCGGCAGGAGGGGGAGAACACCGTTCGCTACCGCCTCTGCCGCCAGGTCATTCCGGCCGGCAGCGAGGTGATGGTGACCCTGAAAGACACGGGTTATCAGAACCCGGTCAGCGGCCGTGAGTGGCAACCCCTGCCGGAGACCGACGAGTGGCAGGAGAGCCGGGTGATCCAACGACCCATCGTACTGGCCAGCAAGGAGGAGCTACTGGCGTGCCACCGCCCCAACGGCCGTCCCTGCGGCGAGCCGGATCAGCCCGACACGACGCTGCTGGATGCCGACGCGGCGCAGCTGGTCACCGATGTCAGCGGCCAGAACAGTCCCGCCTGGCAGGCCGATTATGGCCACGACGACGCCAAACTGATGGCGGTGGTGCGCGGCATGCGCGCCCTGCTGGCCGCCAACCAGCCGACCCACCCGGCCATGGACAAGCTGCTCTACTATGTGCGCGCCCACAACTACCATGATGGCGTGCGCCGGGAGAGCGATCAGGTGGCCCGGGAACTCGCGGCCGTGATGATGGCACTGCTCGATCACCCCCTGCTGCTCACTGCCGAACCGCAGGATCAGGCCGGTACCGTGCTGGAGGCCTGGAGCGTCGCCGCCCAGGGGCAGCTGGAGCAAAGCGCGTTTCGCCAGAGCGCGGACCCCATGCTGGTCCAGCTCAACCGGGCGCTCGTCTACGCGGCGCAGCATGCCGCCTTGATCAACGGCCACAAGCCCTGGGCTGACGGCATCTTCGAGCTGCTCAACCTGATCGACCAGAGTGCCAACGCCGGCCAGCAGGCCGATTTCAGCGCCACCTTCATGGCACAGGAGCCCTCCCTGCGCCAGAGCCTGCGCCAGCTCGGCATGAGCGAGCTGTCACTCTGGAAGCAACGTGACGGGTCGCGGGATCTGTTTGTCTTCAACAACATCCTCGACGCCCACAGCCGCCTCTACCGGATGATGAGCTACAGCCAACCGGACGAGGCGGCCCGCTATCGCCAACTGCTGGACCGCGATGTCATCGCCATCATGCGCCACCACGGCCTGCTCCCGGGCGGCCCCCACCCGGCCACGCTGCTGGAGGATGTCTCCCTGACCCTCTCCAGCTACTACCTCACCTACACGGATCGCACCAGCGAGGCTTGCATCAGCGGTGACTTCGCCGGCCTCTGCACCCCCATCCGGATGGAGGACATACTGCCGTTCGAACACACCTGCTCACCCACCCTGCGCCTGCGGGCCCAGGATCTGACCCTGGCCCAGGCCGAGGAGATCTGCCGCGAGCTGGGGGCGGAGGAGCAGCAGTTCCACCAGCAGATGGAGACAGGTTCGCAACCGGTGGCCGACGATCACAACGAGACCCTCGAGCTGGTGATCTTCGACTCCTCCGCCGACTGGAACCGCTATGGCGGCGCCCTGTTCGGGGTCTCCACCGACAATGGCGGCATCTATATCGAAGGGGATCCGGCTCGTCCGGGCAACCAGGCCCGCTTCTTCGCCTATGAGGCGGAGTGGAAGCGCCCCGCCTTCCAGGTGTGGAACCTGCGCCACGAATACGTCCACTATCTGGATGCCCGCTTCAACCAGTACGGCAGCTTCGGCCAGTACCCCCTCAACCGCACCACCTGGTGGGCGGAGGGGCTGGCGGAGTACATCGCCCACGGCCAGTGCTTCGCCCGCGGTCTGGACAATGTAGCCGGCCGCCCCGCCGACCGGCAGCCGACCCTGGGGGAGATCCTCCACCTCGATTACGATCAGGGCGGCGACATGGTCTACTCCTGGTCCTATACCGTTCACCGCTTCCTGAACGACACCGGTCGCAACGCCAGTTGGCTGGCCCTGGCGCAGGCCCTGCGCAACCCGGATCGCCAGCAGGCCTTGAGTGACTTCGAGGGGGAGATGGATCAACTGATCGCCAGCGACAGTGCCGCCTATCAGACCTGGCTGAACAGGGAACTGCTGCCCTGGTGGCAGGCCAACAAGGAGTCCGACGCCTGCAAGGGGAATGACTCCGCTCACTGATTCATTTGATGCACAAGGGGACAGCCATGGCTGCCCCCTTTTTTATCCTCTGCCGCTGCGACAAGCCCTGCCCCAGCCAGACAGCCCCTTGCTATCAAGTCTGACGCCCGCCCCCGAGTTGTAATAGAATGCCGAAAACCACTTCAACTTCAGACCCGAATCGCACCGCGCATGAAGAAGTTTGCCAAGATCCTCCTCGCCTCCCTGCTGTTGCTGCTGGCGCTGATTGCCTCGCTGCTGGCCTATGGCGAGTGGATCGTCTCCGACACCCGCCAATACACCTATGACGAGGTGAGCGAGGTGCCATACAACCCGGTAGCCGTGGTGCTGGGCACCTCCAAATACCTTGCAGGTGGCGGCCCCAACCACTACTTCAAGTACCGCATCAAGGCCGCGGCCGAGCTCTACAACAACGCCAAGGTGGATTACATACTGGTCTCCGGCGACAACGCCACCTTGCAATACAACGAACCGCGCCAGATGCGCCGCGCCCTGATCAAGGCGGGCATCCCGGCAGCTGCCATCTACATGGACTTCGCCGGATTCCGCACGCTGGATTCCGTGGTACGGGCCAAGGAGGTGTTCGGCCAGGAGCGCTTCACCGTGGTTTCCCAGGGCTTTCACAATGAGCGAGCCATCTTCATCGCCCACCACTTCGGCATCAACGCCATCGGCTTCAACGCCGAAGATCCCAGCGCCTATCAGGGGATCCGCACCCGGATCCGGGAGGTGTTTGCCAGGGTGATGGGGCTGCTCGACCTCTACGTGCTGGACAAGGGACCCAAGTTTCTCGGCGACCCGGTTCCCATCGGTCTGCCCGTCCCCTGCGAGCCCCTGAGCACCCTGGGTACCCGGCATCCCTGCATCAAGCAGCCCAAACCGGCGGTCACACCACCGGTGAAGCAGCAAGAACCCGAGCCAGCCGTTACGCCAGCGGTGAAACAGCAAGAACCCGAGCCGGCCGTCGAGCCACCGGTAGAGCAGCAAGCGCCGGAGTCTGCGACCAACGCCGCCATGGCCACCTGATATGACAAACGACCCGCCAATTGGCGGGTCGTTTTCGTTGAAGGGGAAGTTGCCAACGGTTACAGCAGACGGGCCAGCAGGGCACGCAGCGCCTTGATAAGCGCAGGCTTGCCCGCCAGTTGCAGCCGGCCGGCCAGACGGGTCCAGTCTGCATATTGCCAGATGGTGGCGATCAGCAGATGGCGCTCGTCGGCCATTAGCGGCGCGAGCCGGTCAATATTGCCCGCCAGCCAGCGCTGCAGGCTGGGCTGACACAGCTCGAACGGCTTGTGATGGTGAGCAAAGCAGGCCAGCTCATCACACACGAACTCGTCCGGCTCACCCGAGACAGGCTCGCTGCCCTGCACACACTGCCACACCAGCTCTGGGTCCAGCCCCTTGAGCTCCCCCGCCAGCAGGGTCGGCAACTGGGCCACGAAACGCCGTCGCCACAGGGCCAGCTCGGGCTCATGCTCCACCTTGAGTGCCTTGAGCAGCAGGGCGGCGTGGCTGCCGCTGGCGGCATCCCGCTGCAACCCGATGCGCAGCACCACCAGCCCTGCCTTGCGCCAGAATGGCAGCAGATCGGCGCTGGCCGAGAAGGCGGAGCCGAGGTAGTCGAGACCCGCCTGGCGGTAGTAAGCCTCCAGTTGGCCAAGCAACAGCGAACCGAGACCATGGCGATGCAGCTCGGGATGGATGGCGATGCGCATCACCCTGGCGTAGCTGCGCTCCCCAGCCGTCTTGCACCCCGCGTGGGCCAGCAGGGACTGGGGCAGCAGATGACCGCGCGGTCGCCGCCGGCCGGCCCAGATCGCCTCCGCCAGCTCGGCTTCTATCTGGCCCTCCCGCGCCACCAGGGCCACCCCGAGCAGGCTCTGCGCCTCTTCCAGCAGGTGGATGTCGAGGCTTGGGCTCTCCAGCAGGGCTCTGAGATCACTTGGCGTGGTCTGGTAGTGGGCCAGCACCAGCAGGCCGAATACCTGGTTGAGCAGCGCGTCGTCCTCCGCCAGTGTCCCCTGTTCGATCATCCGCCAGCGCGGGTGGGTCGGTGGCAAGGGCGCCGCCACCTCGGCGTTGAGGCCGAGCAGGTGAAACACCAGCGGCTCCAGCGGGTCCCTGGCACTCCAGCGGATCGGCGAGGCCAGGTGAACTTCCTGCCAATCCGGCGTCTCCCTGTCCAGCACCCGCTTGAAGCGCAGATGAAAGCCGCGCCCCGTCCCCTCGTAACCGTGCTCCGTGGTGGCGAAGACGATTCGGCTGTGCCGGGCCAGCATGGCCTCCAGCAATGGGGTCGGGATGGCGGCGGCTTCGTCCACCAGCAGCAGATCGGGCTGCAGCCCCTCGTGTACCAGCCGATCCGGCGAGCAATACGCAAGGCCAGCCAGCTTCTCCACCGTGGTGCCAAGCCTTCTGGCCGCATGATCAAACAGGGTGGCAACCGTCCCCTGGGAGGGGGCCGTCACCACTATCTGCAGGTCAGGCTGGCTGCGCAGCAATTCGGCGGCGGCGATCCCCAACAGGCTGCTCTTGCCACGGCCACGGTCGGCGCTCAGCACCAACGGACGGCGACGATGGCCGTGCAGCACCTTGTGGATGGCGGGCAGGGCAAGGGCCTGATCGTCGCTCAAGGGGCGATCGGGCCCCAGCGGCTGCCAGGGCTCGCCATCGTCCCGGGGCAGCAAAGAGAGCGCCGGATCCCCTTCCAGCAACCGCACCAGCCGGGCGATAAAGCCGTGCCCCGCCTGCGCGGCCTCTTCGGGCCGGGCCACCAGCCGCCCCCGATCCGGGTCCGGGTAGCCGGGCCATTGCACCCTCGGCGGAGTCAGCAACAGCAGCAGACCGCCAGCGCGCAGGGTACCTGCCAACGCCCCGAAGGCGTCGGGGTGAAAGCCGCTGAAGGCGTTGAGCACCAGGGTGTCGCACTCCTGCCCGAGTCGCTGCAACGCCTTGGCTGCCGGCAGGGGGTTATGACAGGCAGGCCCCTCCCCGAGCCAAAAGACAGCCTCGCCGAGCAGGGCATCGGCACGGGCGATACAGTCGGTCTGCTCCCCCTCCAGCCAGATCAGCCGCCGCTCACCGGTACGGGCCAGGCATTGTCGCAAGTCTCCCACCTCTGATGGCGTCATGATGCGGTGTTGTCGCCCGGTTTGACCCTGGGCTCGAACATGCGATCCCCCATCTGGTCGATGAAGATGTGGGCCTTCTGCACCATGAAGCGCTCTGCATCTGCCGGGTTGGCAAACAGATCGGAGCGGATGAAGCTGTGGGTCAGCAGGGTGCCGTCCACTTCTTTGGTGATGCGCCCAGCCAACCGGTACTGGCCCCCCTCCGCCATGGGCTCGGGGTAGATAAGATAACCGGCGTATTCGGTGGGCGTGACCTCGGCGGCTTGCGGTGACTGGCTCCCGAACAGGGCGCCGAACAGTTTCTTGAGCATGATGATCCCCCTCTGTGACAGGGCATTGTCCCCAAGGGGTGGATGAGTGGCAAGCGGGGCAACTTATTACCAATGGTTATTTGCATCGCGAACCATTCTCATTTAGATTTCTCTCATTGCAGCATGAGGTAATCACTATGTATGTCTGTTTGTGCCGAGGCATCACAGATACCCAGATCCGCAAGGCGGTACAGGCAGGCAGCGGCGAGTTTCGCCAGCTCAAGCAGGAGCTGGAAGTCGGCGCCCAGTGTGGCAAGTGTGTGCGCATGACCATGGAGATCATCGCCACCGAGCTCGACAAACTGGCCAAGGAGCAACCTCCGCTCTACTACGAAGTTGCCTGATCCGGCCATCTGTCGGCTTTGCCGACTCACCCCTCCCATCAGACGAGCAGGCTCGTCTGACCTTCTTTTGTCACTTTTCTCGACTAAGCTCTAACGATCGAGGCCGCAGGCACGAACCAAGGAGCACTGTCGATGAAAGGAGATCCCAAGATCATTGCCCACCTCAACAAGGTGCTGGCCAATGAGCTGATTGCCATCAACCAATACTTCCTCCACGCCCGCATCTACGATGACTGGGGCCTCAAGGCGCTCGGGCACAAGGAGTATCACGAGTCCATTGATGAGATGAAGCACGCCGACGAACTGGTCAAGCGGATCCTGTTTCTGGAAGGGCTGCCCAACCTGCAGGATCTGGGCAAGCTGCGCATCGGTGAGACGGTGGAGGAGATGCTGCGCTGCGACCTGTCGCTGGAGCTGGACGCCATCCCCGATCTCAGGGTGGCCATCGCCTACGCCGAGTCGGTGCAGGACTACGTCAGCCGCGACCTGTTCCAGGACATACTGGAAGATGAAGAGGAGCATGTGGACTGGCTGGAGACCCAGCTCGATCTCATCGATCGCATCGGCCTGGAGAACTACCAGCAATCCCAGCTGCATCACGACTCCTGAGTGAGCCCCATGCAGGCAATCCGACACCCGCCACGGCGGGTGTCTTCGTTTGCCGGCCCGCAAAACTGTCCGCCAGGATCACAGTTAGCGCGACCGGTACAGCAAGCGCCACGGCTTTCGTTTAGGATACGCCTCTCTTCCCATCACATGATTACGGACATTTTCCATGGAACAGATCGCACGCGAGATGGCCCCTCACAAGCGGGTCGCCCTGGTGGCTCACGACAACATGAAGACCGCCCTGCTGAACTGGGTGATGCGCCGCAAGGAGGAGCTCAAGCTCCACCACCTCTATGCTACCGGCACCACGGGCACCATGCTCGGCAAAAATGCCCAGTTACCCATCACCTGCCTCTTTTCCGGCCCCATGGGCGGTGACCAGCAACTCGGCGCCCTGATCGCCGAGGGCAAGATAGACGTGCTGATCTTCTTCTGGGATCCCCTCAATGCGGTGCCCCACGATCCGGACGTGAAGGCCCTGCTGCGCCTGGCGGCGGTGTGGAACATCCCGGTGGCCACCAACGAGGCGACCGCCGACTTCATCATGGACAGCCCCCACATGCAGCAAAAATTCAGCGTGCAGATCCCCGATTACGCCGGCTATCTCAAGGCCAGAACCGAGTAATCGAATCTCGGGATGCAACAAGGGCCGCATGATGCGGCCCTTGTCGTTGCACTCCTGCCAGAACGGGCTCACAGCGCCCGAACCAGGATCCGCGCCACCACGTCCGTGTCTATGTCCTGCTGTTCCCCCAGGGCGGTGCGCCCTACCCGCTTGAGGTTGGAGCAGATGGCGGGGATGCAGCTCTCGCCGAGATCGTAAGCGGCCAGCCTGGTCGGCAACCCCATCTGCTGGAAGAACTGCTCGGTGCGGATGATCGCCTCCTCGATGCGCAGCGCCTTGTCTTCCCGGGTCGAGTGCCATACCCGCTCGGCAAACTGGGCGAGCTTCTCCTGCTTCTGGGCCGCCCGCTCCCGCAGCAGCGAGGGCAGCACCACCGCCAGACTCTGGCCATGATCCAACCCGTAGAGCGCCGTCAGCTGGTGGCCGATGGCGTGGCTCGCCCAATCCTGCGGCACCCCGCAGCCGATGAGGCCATTGAGCGCCAGACTGGCGGCCCACATCAGGTTGGCGCGTACCTGATAGTTATCCGGCTCCTGCAGCGCCCTGGGGCCGTTATCCACCAGTACCTGCAGCAGGGCCTCCGCCAGCCTGTCCTGCACCTCGCCCCCAACCGGGAAGGTGAGGTACTGCTCGGTGACGTGGACGAAGGCATCCACCACCCCGTTGCCGGTCTGGCGGGCGGGCAGGCTGTAGGTGGTGGCGGGATCGAGCACCGCAAATTGTGGCTGCACCAGTGGGCTTCTGAAGGAGATCTTGGCATCCCCCCGGCTCACCACTGCGGTCGGATTACTCTCGGAGCCGGTGGCCGGCAGGGTCAGTACGCAGCCCAGGGGCAACGCCCTGGCAACGTCCGCCTGATTGGCACAGATATCCCAGGGGTCATCCCCTTCGTAGCAGGCCGCCGCGGCAACAAACTTGGTGCCATCCACCACTGAACCGCCCCCGACCGCCAGCAGAAAGTCGATGCGCTCGCGCTTGACCAGCTCAACCGCCTCCATCAGACGCTCGTATCTGGGATTGGCACTGATGCCGGAGAACTCCTGCCACTCCATGCCGGCCAAAGCCTGGCGGATCTGCTCATAGACGCCGTTTTGCCGAATACTGCCACCCCCGTAGAGCACCAGCAGACGGCTACCCTGCGGGATCAGCGCCGGCAGGCTGGCGATCTGACCTTCACCGAAGCAGATGCGGGTCGGATTGGCATATTGGAAGTTGTACACGGCGGACTCCTCGGCTTGAACGATGCCGGAACATTGTGCGCCTGCAGGGAAGTGAGGTCAAAACGGGTGGCAGTATCTTGCCCGCCGGTGGCCGATGCTGGCCGACGCCGGCAAGGCTGGCGGGCATCCGGCAACACAAACTCAGGCCGTTGTGGCAGTCTCGCTCTTGCTCGTCTTGCCGGTCAGACGATCCATGGCCTCCTTGAGCATCGCCTCCTGCTGCTCCTTGAGCGTCTTGCTCTGCTGCTCCCGCTCCTCGGCGGTCAGGGTCTTGTCGCCGGCGATCGTCTGCAACTGCTCTTCCAGCTCGTTGTACTTCTTGCGATCAAATCCCAGCGCCTTGTCCACCAGCTGTTGCATCACGGCCCCCTTGTCGGAGCTCATGTCCAGCGCGGGAGGCAGCTTGCTGTTCTTCGCCAGGTGCTCATAGGTCAGCACCTGCTGGGCCTGACCGGTGATCCGCTGGGAGGAGAGGCTGACCAGCTCTTCCCAGCCGCTCCCCTGACCACCCGCCCCGGCACTGCTGAGGGTGGCAAGGGCGCGGGAGTTGGAGGCGCTCTGGGCAAGCTGCTGGCTGTAGGGTTTGATATCCATAAAAAGGGCTCCAGTCTGCATGACGGGTGGGCTGATTCGGTGACGTGAGGCGTCAGGCCTCACCATTGTCAATAAAACCAGCAAGTTACAGGCCAACTTGGCAAACGGGCCCACAAGCCTGCCGACATGGGGAATGCACCGGATGGCAGGATCAGCGGCGTCAGAATCATGACTCCTCAGCCCCCTGGTTTTCCCCTCGGGCTCCGCCATCAGGTCACGGCTGCGTCAAAAAGCAGGGATTGGCGGCAAGATCACAAAACAAATGACCACAACGAAATACAATCCTTAGCGCAGAATATGACCTGCAAGCAGTGTTATGGATGAAATGTTTGCATATTGATAAATTTACAGACCTATTCACCGGCACCTGCCTGTGCCGCCTCTGGCCTGCGGCAACAGCTATCCATCCCACCGCCTGACTTTTACCCACCACAATGACTCGGGCAACTCTATGAAAAAACACTCTCTGACCCTGCTCTCCGCCACCCTGTTCACCCTGCTTGGCACCAGTGCCGATGCCTGCACCGGCCTTATCGTCGGCAAGGGCGCCAGCACGGATGGCAGCGTGATGATCGCCAGAAACGAAGACTTCGGCATCAACAACTGGAACAAGTACCTCGCCTTCCACCCCGCCAAGCAGAACGAGGAGAAGGTCTGGCGACTGGGCAACGGGCTGGAAGTACCCATGCCCAAGGCCTTCCTGGCCTACTCCTCGATCCATGACTGGGATGCCGTCACCCTGGATCCCGCTGGCAAGTATTACGAGGAGCGCGGTATCAACGAGTTCAACGTCGCCATCTCGGCCACCACCAGTGCCGAGGTCAACGAACGGGCCAAGAAGGCCGATCCGCTGATCGAGAAGGGGGTCATCGAGGCCATCATCCCCACCCTGATCCTGCCCCAGGCCAGGAGCGCGAAGGAAGGGGTCAAACTGCTCGGCGACTATGTGGAGAAATATGGTGCCGGTGAGGGCAACAGCCTCTATCTGGCGGATGTGAACGAGGCCTGGTTGATGGAGATAGGATCGGGCCACCACTGGATCGCGGTGCGGGTGCCGGATGACAGCTATGCCATGGTGGCCAACGGCCTCCGCATCCACGGCGTCAATCTGGACAGCCCGGATGTGCTGCACTCGCCCAAGCTGCTGGAGTTCGTGCAACAGCACAAGCTGCTGGACAAGGCCGACCCGGCATCGTTCAACTTCGCCAAGGCGTTCGGCGTGGTGGCCGACCCCTACAACGTGGATCGGGAGTGGCTCGGCCAGCAGATGCTGACGGCCTCTCACAAGCAGCCGACCCGCCAGGAGCAGTACCCGCTCTTCATGAAACCCGATGCCCCCATCGCCGTGGCCGATGTGGCCAGGGTGCTGAGTGCCACCTATGAGGGGACGCCGCTGGCCGGCAAGGCGGAGCGGCCGATCCGCATCGATCGTCAGCTCGAATCCCACGTCATCCAGCTGCGCAAGGAGATGCCCAGGGAGTTCCAGGGGTTGATTTGGCAGAGCTATGGCGTGCTCGCGGAATCCGTGATGGTGCCGCTCTACAACACCTTGCAATCCTACCCCCTGCCCTATCGCACCGGCAGCGACACCTATTCCGATGACTCCGCCTACTGGCAGTTCCGCAGCCTGACTGCGCTGGCCGGCACCAATCCGGACAAGTACCTGCCGCTGCTGCGGGGCGTCTGGCAGAAGGAGAGCAGCAAACTCTACAAGGAGGTGGCGCTGCTCGATCAGACGCTGAAACAGGCCTACAGCAAAGACAAGGCCACGGCGGAGGAACTGGCCTCCGACTACTCCTACGGCCAGCTGGAGCAGACTTACCAGATGGCGAAGGATCTGCGCTACAAGCTGATGACGGATCTCACCAAGAGCACGGAGAAGAAGTACTCGGAAGAGGAGTTCAAGAAGATCATGAGCCTGTAAGGGGCGCACCAAAGCAAGGAGGCACCCTCGGGTGCCTCCTTTCATTTGCTCGACGCCACCGTGATTTAGCGACGGCTGATATGGAGCGGACCCGAGGTCTGGGCCACCGGCATGATCTCGATCCGGTTGATGTTGACGTGAGCGGGCTGCTGGCTGACCCAGAGCACGGTATTGGCGATATCCTCCGGCTGGATTGCCTCGACCCCCTGATAGACGGTAGCCGCCTTGGCATCGTCACCGTGAAAGCGCACGTTGGAGAACTCGGTGCCACCGCACAGACCGGGCTCCACATTGGTGACCCGGATAGCGGTGCCCGCCAGATCGGCGCGCAGGTTCAGGCTGAACTGCTTCACGAACGCCTTGGTGGCGCCGTAGACATTGCCACCCGGATAGGGATAGGTGCCGGCGATGGAGCCGATGTTGATCACGTGACCGCGATTGCGCTCGACCATGCCCGGCAGCAGCAGCCTGGTCAGCAGGGTGAGACCGCTGATGTTGGTGGCGATCATCTGCTCCCAGTCTTCAAGATGTGCCTTGTGGGCAGGCTCCAGCCCCAGGGCCAGTCCGGCGTTGTTGACCAGCAGATCCACCTCCTGCCAGGCGGCAGGCAGCCCCTCGATGGCGGCCCGGGTCGCGGTCTTGTCCTGCACGTCGAACACCAGCGGCATAAAGTCTGGCCCCAGTTCGTCCGCCAGTGCCGCCAGGCGCTCACCGCGGCGACCGGTGCCTATCACCCGGTAGCCCGATTGCACCAGCAGGCGGCTGATGGCCGCCCCGAATCCGGACGACGCGCCCGTTACCATTGCTATCATCTGAACCTCCATTGTTATCTGTCTTCTTGAACCCATTCGATGTCATTCTTCATCCAGCTCGCGGCCCGTCCCCTTGCGCCAGAGAAACACCAGCAGGTGCAGCGCAAACAGGCCCGATCCCGCAAGGGCAAAGAGCAGGCTGGTGAGGGCATTGACCGAGCTGTCGGCGCCAAACCACCACCAGGCCAGCCAGCCGGCGAGGCCGATGGCAAAGGTCTGGGCGGCGCACACGGGGCAGCGCCCCAGCTTGGCCTTGATGGCGGTGGCCAGGCAGTTATCGCAGCTCATCCCGGCGCTCCCGCCCCTTTCCTTCGGCGGTGGGTGCCGCCTCACTCTGGTGTCCTCGCGTTTGGCCGCTGGCCCCCTCTTCCCTCAGCGGCAATACCAGCCGCCGGGCATGCTGGCCATGGCCATAGTAATCCGGCAGCCTCTGCTGCAACCTGAATCCGAGTCCCTGATAGAGGGCCAGCGCGGCCTCGTTGCTCTCGCCGACCTCGAGCCGGATGGCCCCCCAGCCGGCCTCCCGCCCCTCGCGGATCACCTGCTCCAGCAGACGACGGGCCCAGCCGAGGCGGCGCACCGTCCAGCGGATGGCCAGGGTCTGCACCACCAGTCGATCCCAGCCCCTGTGCTCCAGCAGGCTGAGATACCCCATCAGTTGCTCCTTCTCATCCAGCAGCAGCAGGGTACGCCCCCTGGCCCGGGTGAGCAGATAGTGCCAGCGGCTGCGGCCGAAGGCGATTTCGGGGGGGAAGCAGTAACGCTCCAGCTTAACGATGGCGCCCACATCATCGGTTCGGGCCGCTCGTACGGTCAACACGGGGAGTCCTTGTTCGGTTATTTATCTTCAGCACCAAAAATGCGACTTGTATCACAAGTTACCAAGGCAGATATTAGGCACTGTAACCTCTTGTTTCCCCTCGCGCCATTGTCGTGCTTGTCGGTGCATCGAAGCCCACTGGGGATCCTGCCGTTTCAGGCAGTCCTTTCTGTGGAGCCGAAAATATGAGTACCTATGTCATCGTCGAAGAGCTGGGCGACTGGCCCTGCCATGCCGACTATCTGCTGACCGCCCGCACCTACCTGCAACACGGTGTGCCCACCACCGGCGGTCGCCCCCGCATCATCAACCTCTGTCGCAATCTGGATCACCTGAGCGCGGGTTATTACTGCTCTTTGCTGGCCCAAGCCCGCGGTCACCACTGCCTGCCCGGCCTGCAGGCCATCAGCGTGCTGCAACCCCAGCAACCGCCCGCCAAGCTGTGGCGCAAGCTGCAGGGGTGGTTGGCCCAGCAGAGCGATGACAGGATCCGGGTGCGCGCCATCTTCGGCCAGAGCGAACAGAGCGAATTGGCGGGGCTGGCCCGCTACTACTACGGCCTGAGCCAGCTGCCGCTGCAGGAGTTGACCCTCAAGCGCGGCCGCCACGGCTGGTCGGTGCGCCAGCAGCAGAGCCTCTCCCCGCTGGAACTCAGCCCGAGCGAACAGGCCCTGATGTTGCACCACGCCCAGGCGCTGGTGGGCACCGCCGACGAGGAGCAGGCAGCCCCCCTCTATCAGCTCGCCATCCTGGTCGACCCCGCCGACGGCCGCGCCAGCAGCGATGCACTGGCACTGACGCGCTTCATCGAGGCCGCCGCCGCCCAGGGGATCCAGGCCGAGATCCTGGCGCCCTCCGCCATCGAACGGCTACCGGAGTTCGATACCCTCTGGCTGCGTGCCGAAACGGCGGTCGGCCACTACACCTTCGAGTTTGCCCGCCGCGCCGAGCAGCTCAAGATGCCGGTGATCGACAGCTCCCGCGCCATCCTCGCCTGCAGCAACAAGCTCTACCTCTACGAGCTGATGGTGCGCAGCGGCGTGCCCATGCCCCCCACCATGGTGGTGACCCGCCGCGGTCGCCACCATGTGGACGAGCTGGTGCAGCGGCTCGGCCTGCCACTGATGGTAAAAGTGCCCGATGGCGCCCAGGGGCGCGACCTCGCCATGGCCAGCGACGAGCAACAGCTGGCGCGCCTCTTGGACGAAGGCTTGGGGCGCTCCGCCCTGCTGCTGGTGCAGAGCCGGATCCCCGCCGAGTTCGACTGGCGCATCGGCTTTCTCGACGGCTCGCCGCTGTTTGCCTGCCGCCGCTATCGCCCCGAGCCCGGCAACCGCATCCGCCGCCGCAAGCATCCCCTCGACATGAGCCGCATCGAGGCGTTGCCACTCACCGAGGTGCCGGAACGGGTGCTGCAGACCGCTCGCCGCGCCGTCCACCAGCTTGGCAACGGTCTGTTCGGGGTGGATCTGCGCCAGCAGGGGCGTGACTGCGTGCTGCTGGAGATCATCGACAACCCCTGGATCAGGGGAGACATCGAAGACAGGGAGGCAACCGATCTCTATGAACGCCTCGCCCGCGCCTTTCGCCAGCGCCTGGAAAACCGGGGCCAGAGCGCCGCCGCCTGAGCAAACGCCAAGGGCCCCGTCATGGGGCCCTTGGCGTTATTGCGCTGTCATCATTGCAGCCGTGTTATTGCAACCGAATCATTGCAACAACAGGAAGCGACCGGTCAGGGGGGACAGTTCTACTGTCACACTGCCGCCGCCCAGAGCCAGGCGCTCGCCGCTCTGCAGATCTACCAGGGCGCTGCCGCTGCGCAGCTTGCTGGCCGGCACCGCATAGCTCTGGGGCGTGGTGGAGACGTTGAGCAGGTAGACTACTTGCTCGCCCGCCGTCTGCTTGATGTCACCATAGACGCTCCCCTCGGCCACCAGCTTGACCCGCTCTCCCTGATAGAGGGCGGGGTGGGCGGCGCGCAGGGCCAGCAGCTGGCTGAGCCACTGCTTCAGCTCGGCCTGCTCACCGCTCGGCACAAAGCCGGTGGCACCGGGCACCTTGCCGTCGCTGCGGGCCACGTGATCGTCACAGAGCCCCTGAGCGGCACAATCGCCACCCACCTGATTGGCAAAGCCAGGCACCTCGTCGCCAAACTCCTCGCCGTAGTAGAGGGTGATGGGGCCGGAGCGGGCCGCCAGGAAGCTGAAGGCCGCCTTGTGGCGCTGCCAGTAATCCGCCGGATTGAAGTTGCCGCGCTCCAGCAGATCGCCGAAGCGCACCAGATCGTGGTTGCCCAGCATCAGATTCGGCATGGCGTAGTCCGGGTAGTTCTCCACCTTGTTCCAGCTGGCGTCGAGCACACTGGCCCCCTGGCCGCCCTTGCCGGACTCCTCCACCGCCAGCGCCTGTACCAGACCGTAGCGCAGCGGGAAGTCGAACGCCGAGGAGAGCGCCGGGTTGTCGCTCGGCCCGTAGGCCTGGGCCCGGATCTCGTCGACCCCCTTCCACACCTCCCCCACCATGTAACCCAGGGTGCCCCACTGCTGGCCAGCCGCCTTGCGCGCCGCGCTGGCCCGCTCCACCTCGGCGCGAATGGCGCGCCACTCAATGAGGCCGAGCTGATAAGCCTGATCGAGGCGCCAGCCGTCGATGCCGTACTGCTCGACCCAGTAGCGGGCCACCTCCTTGAAGTAGGCCAGGCTCTCGGGCTGGCTGTAATCCACCAGCTGGCCCGGGTAGCCGGCACCGCCGCTCTTGAGGGCGGGCAGGCGCCCCGCGGGGGAGGGCTTGCTCACCCCCACCTTGCCCACGTGGCCGAACACCCCGTCGAGGAAGACATAGAGACCGCGCTGGTGCGCCCCATCCACTAGTTTCTTGAGCAGGGCGTTGCTGCCGAAGTTGGGATCCACGTTGAAGAAGTCGCAGGCGAAGTAGGCGGTGGCGTCCAGCCTGTCGTCCCCGCCCTGACCGGCGCAGGAGTCGAATACCGGGGTCAGCCAGATGGCGTTGACGTTGAGGCTCTTGATGTGGTCGAGGCTGTCGATGATCCCCTGCAGATCGCCGTTGTGCTGGGAGGGGCCGTAGCCGACACCGTAGTTGGCGCCGCCGTCCCCGTCGACGAAGGACTCCACCATCACCTGATAGATGCGCAAGTTGCAGGCTGGCTGAGCATCCCCGTAACAGGCGCGACTGGCCGTTACCACGGGAGGATGGGCAATCGGAGGGTTGACGACCGGTGTGCCAGCCTCCCCGCCCGCCGTGCCGCTGCCACCACAGGCAGAAAGTAACAGGGCGGCTCCGATGAGGCCGCCATGACGCAACATTCCCTGTTTCATTGTTATGTTCCCGCTGTGAGCGCAAGTGCCTGATGCACCCGTTTTCAGCCATGATAGTGGCCCATGGCTGCGCCTGTCTGTGACTGAAAACGTTATCTGTCTCAGTGGGTTAGCCAGACTTATCTCGGGAGTCGTCCATGGGGCGCACGCAACGAAAGGCTCGCCATGCTCTCGAAAACAGGGTGAAAGTGACCGGGGCGAAACCGTCACTCGCGATGACCGGCATAATGACGCTCGGACAAAGAACAAGTGCAAAGCCTGTTAACTGAAGGCTTCCCGCTCGTCGATGGGCATGATCAGGTGGTAGACCTCGTGGGCCGACAGGGTGCAACCGGCTGGCCACTCCAGTTGGTGGTGGCGGTTGATGAAGACACGGGCAACACGCCGCTCCGAATCGAGCGTCGCAAACAGGGGCTGGGTACACCAGGGAGTGAGATCCAGCGCCCCCGTGGTGCCGTCGGAGAGCACGACAAACAGGCGCCATCCCTGCAAATATTCCACATCGATAAAGACCGGCATCCCTTCGGCTCCGATTGAGAAATTTTCGCCATTATAAGAAGGGATATACCGCCCATTCGCGCCATAGCTCACATTTCATACAGTAGGATATGCTGTTCACCAGAGGCGATCAAACTCACAATTTTGCATAAGAGGCATGAGGATGACCTCTTTTCTCAAACCGGGATGCAACCTTCCGGCGCCCCCCCTGTCATATTGCCACAACAAATAAAAAAACGTCTGCGGACAGACGTTTACAGGCTCATTCAGGAACAATTATGACAAACCTCAAGCAACGGCTGGGGCCATTCTGGCCCTTTGCCGTTTTCTGTGCGCTCGCCCTTTTTTCGCTCACCCTTGGCAGAATTGCCCTCGGTCTCTGGCAGCTGGAGCGAGTCGATGCCGTCGCCGGTTGGCAGGAGATGCTGCTGCAGGGGCTGAGAGTCGACTTCGCCACTCTCTGCTGGGTCTGGGGCGTTCCCGCCATGCTGACCCTGCTGCTGGCGGGCCCTCATGCCATCGGCAGGATCTGGCTGCAACTGATGCGGGTCTGGCTGACCCTGGGGCTCTGGCTGATGCTCTTTCTCGAGATCTCCACCCCCTCCTTCATCAGCGAATACGGGGTGCGCCCCAATCGCCTCTATGTGGAGTACCTCATCTATCCGAAGGAGGTGTTCGCCATGCTGTGGGCGGGTCGCAAGGGAGAGCTGCTGCTGACTCTAGTACTCAGCGGCGCCGTGCTGACGGGCAGCTGGTGGCTAAGCGGTCGACTGATGCGCGGCATCAGCTTTCCGCGCTGGTATCTGCGTCCGGCGTTTGCCCTGCTGATCCTGGCCATCGGTTTCCTCGGTGCCCGCTCCAGCCTGGGGCACCGCGCCCTCAATCCGGCCATGGTGGCCTTTGCCGATGATCCCCTGGTCAATTCCCTGACCGTCAACTCCGCCTACTCCCTCTTCTTCGCCATCAAGCAGATGGGGGCCGAAGAGGATGCCAGCCAGTTTTACGGCGAGCTGCCACGCCAGCGGATCCTGGAGCTGGTGCGCCAGGAGAGCGGCCGCGAACCCCACGAATTCAGCTCCGACAGCCTGCCCAGCCAGACCTTCAACGAAGCCAGTTATGGCGGCCAGCCGAAGAATCTGGTGATCCTGCTGCAGGAGAGCCTGGGAGCCCAGTTTGTCGGCTCCCTCGGCGGGCGGCCACTCACCCCCAATATCGATGCCCTGTCGCAGGAGGGGTGGGCCTTCGAACAGCTCTATGCCACAGGTACCCGTTCGGTACGCGGTATCGAGGCGGTGCTAACCGGCTTCACGCCGACCCCCGCCCAGGCGGTAGTCAAGCTAGGCAAGAGCCAGACCAACTTCTTCACCATCGCGGATCTGCTCAAACAGCGCGGTTACGACACCAGCTTCATCTACGGCGGCGAGAGTCATTTCGACAATATGCGCAGCTTCTTCCTCGGCAATGGCTTTACCACCATCGTCGAGCAGAAAGACTTCGACAATCCGGTATTCAAGGGCTCCTGGGGCGCATCGGACGAAGATCTGATGGCCAAGGCCGACGAGACCTTCCGGGCACTGCACAAGGAGGGCAAACCCTTCTTCAGCCTGGTGTTCAGCTCAAGCAACCACGATCCGTTCGAGTTTCCGGACAATCGCATCGCCCTCTATGAACAGCCCAAGCAGACCCGCAACAACGCGGCCAAGTATGCAGATTACGCCATCGGCGAATTCTTCAAGAAGGCGAAGCAGTCCGACTACTGGAAAGACACCCTGTTTCTGGTCATCGCCGATCACGACAGCCGGATCAGCGGCGCCGGCCTGGTGCCCATTCCCCGCTTCCACATTCCCGGGGTCATCCTGGGGGATGGCATAGCGCCGAAGAAGGACAAACGGATCGTCAGCCAGATCGACATGGCGCCGACCCTGCTCTCCCTGATGGGGATAAGCGCCGACTACCCCATGCTCGGCAAGGATCTGACCCGCATGCCCGCCGACTGGCCGGGGCGAGCCATCATGCAGTACGACAAGAACTTCGCCCTGATGCGTGGCAAGGATGTGGTGATCCTGCAGCCGGAGCGGGCGGCGGAAGGATTCGTCTATGACGCCGCCAGCGAGAAGCTGACCCCGGCTCCGCAACCGGAGGCGATGAAGGAGACCGCCCTCGGGCTGGTGCTCTGGGGCAGCATGGCCTATCAGCAGGGGCTCTACCGGACGGCGCCGGATCAGCGTACCGCCGCCAACTGAGCGATCACCGCCCACAAAAAGACCGCCAGCCGGCGGTTTTTTTGTGCCTTGAAAACGGAGATCAGGCCTGGGGAAAGCAGGGCAGGGAGCGGCTGAACTTGTGCTCGAACACCAGGGAGGTCTCGAGATGCACCACCTCTTCGCGGGAGGTGAAGTGATCGAACACGAAATTGCGCAGGTGCTCGGTATCGGCGACGCAGAGGTGCACCAGAAAGTCGTCCTTGCCCCCCATGTGGAACAGGCTGATCACCTCCGGCAGCGCCAGGATGGCATCGCGGAAGGCATCGATAATCTGGCGGCTATGGCGGGCCAGCTGCAGGGAGACCATGGCCTGGATGTGACCACCGAGAGCCTGGTAGTCCACTTCGCAGTGTGCCCCCTTGAGGACATCGTCTTGCTGCAGCTTGCGCACCCGCTCCAGGCAGGTGGAGGGGGCCACGCCCACCAGAGCAGCCAGATCCTTGTTGGTCATGCCCGCATCGCGAAACAGATGGGCCAGGATATCCAAATCCAGTTGATCCAGGTTTCTCATCTTAACTCCTTGAACCGCTAAATTTTTTAGACTCTGCCCGTAAACCCGGGCAAACACAACGACCGTTGACATCGCGCCCGGCCCACCTATGCTTGGCGCCATTCACCGGGCCTGCCCCATTCATGAGGATCCACCATGCACCCGTCTCATCCCTTCTGGAGCCTGGAGGTTCCCCGCGTCGATGGCCAGTTGCTGCTGACCCCCTGTCCGGGCACCCAGCAGGTTGCGCTGACCCAGGCCCTCGAGCAGCTGAGGCTGGCCGGCGCTCATGGGGTCGTGACCATGATGACGGGGGCCGAGCTGATCAGCCACGGCCTGGGCAACCTGGGGGCACAGGTCGAGCGTGAAGGCATGCGCTGGTTCCATCTGCCCATCGAGGATGACAAGGCCCCCGACACGGCATTCGAGCAGGCCTGGTTGCAGACGCTGCCGCAGTTGCGCGAGCTGCTTGGCGATGGCAAGCACCTGGTCATTCACTGCAAGGGCGGCAGCGGCCGCACCGGTCTGGTTGCCGCCGCCCTGCTGATTTCCCTGGGTCAATCCCAGGAAGAGGCCATGGCAGCCATCAGGGCCCGCAGACCCAAGGCGTTTGCCCTGGCCTGCCATCGCCACTGGCTAGATGCCCTGACCCTCAGGCTGGCTGGCGGTTGATCACTGGTTGCCGCCCTTCTCGTAGGTAAACACCTTGCCGATATCTTCCACCCGATAGCTGGTGAGCTGGTAGACGTAGTAGTTGAGCCAGTTGGCAAACAGCAGGTGACCATGGCTGCGCCAGCTGGCCCTCGGGGGTTGGCTCGGATCATTGTTCGGGTAGTAGTTGACCGGAATGGCGGGATCGAGCCCGGCTGCCAGATCCCGCTGATACTCCCCATCCAGAGTCAGGGCGTCGTATTCGGGATGGCCGGTGACAAACACCTGGCGACAATCCTTGGTCGCCGCCAGATAGACCCCCGCCTCCTCTGATTCGGCAAAGATCTGCAGATCGGTGTGGGCGCGGATGAGGTCGCCATCGAACGCCGCATAGCGGGAGTGAGGCGCCACGAACTCGTCATCGAAGCCGCGCAGCAGCGGCTCGTGCTCGTCGAGGCGATGGTGGCGATAGACGCCGGAAAGCTTGTCGCCATGGGTCTGTTTTTCCATGCCATAGAGGGCTTTCAGCGCCGCCTGCACCGCCCAGCAGAGGAACAGGGTAGAGGTGACGTGCTGATGGGACCACTCGATGATCTCGACGATGCGCGGCCAATAGACCACCTCCTCGAACTCCACCAGCCCGAGCGGCGCCCCCGTGATGATCATGCCGTCATAGTTGTTGCCACGCACCTGTTCGAAGTCGTGATAGAAGTTCTCCAGATGCGCCCGGGGCGTGTTCTTCGACTCCCGATCGTCGATGCGCAGCAGATCCACATCCACCTGCAGCGGCGAGTTGGAGAGCATCCGCATCAGCTGGATCTCGGTTTCGATCTTCTTGGGCATCAGGTTGAGGATCAATACCCGCAGCGGGCGGATATTCTGGGTGACGGCCCGGGACTCCGTCATCACGAAGATGTTCTCCTGCCCCAGCACCTCGGCGGCGGGTAACTGATCCGGAATCTTGATCGGCATGCTTACTCCCTGTACTGCATCGGTAAATATGTCTGGACATCCAGAAGCCTATAATAAAGCGCCTGACCTGTCATCAGATACCTTTTGTATTCGATCCCGCGTTTGACTAGCATACGGCTCAGTGTGTCTCTCGCAGCCTGGACAATGACTGGTATCAAGATCTCCGTAGACCGACTGCAGGTCGGCAATTTCGTCTCTCTGCCACTGGGTTGGCGCGAACACCCCTTCCTGTTTTCCAGCTTCAAGCTCAAGAATGAAGAGGAGATCGAGCTCATTCGCCGGCTTGGCCTCAAGCTGGTGACCATCATCCCCGACAAGAGCGACGCGCCGCCCAAGCCGTTGAACCAGGTTCAGGCACAAACGAGCGAAGGGCCGGACACCGCCCTGCGCCAGATCCAGATGCAACAGGAGAAGCTGCGCCGCATCGAACAGTTGCAGCAGTACAGACGCAACCTGCAACAGTGCGAGAAACAGTTCCAGCAGTCCCTGGCGCAAGTGCGCAACGTGATGAGCAAGATCCAGTCCCGCCCCCTCAACGCCATCGGCGAAGCGCAGGAGCTGGTCAACGCCATGACGGATCAGCTGCTGGCGGTAGACGAGATGGTGCTGCACCTGGTCTCAGATAGCGAGGATGGCAACAACCTCTACTTCCACTCCCTCAACGTCAGCGTGCTCAGCATGCTGCTGGCCAGGGAGTGCGGCATGGACGCCGGGCAGATCCGCCAGATCGGCATGGGAGCCCTGTTCCACGACATCGGCAAGTTGAAGATCCCGAGCCAGATCCTGCGCAAGACCGAGCCCCTCACCAAGCCGGAAAAAAACCTGATGGCCCAGCATCCGCGCTACGGGCTGGAACTGCTCAACCTGGCCAAGGATTTCCCTGCCGAGGCGAAGGGCATCGTGCTGCATCATCACGAATACCTGGATGGCAGCGGGCCGGAAGGGCTCAAGGGGGGGCAGCTCGATTCCCTCACCCAGATGGTGTCGCTGATCAACGAGTATGACAATCTCTGCCATATCCAGGCCAAGGTGCCCTACTCGGCCCTGAGCGGCCTCTACAAGCAGCGCAAGGCACAGTTCAATCCGGAATACCTCGGCATGCTGATCCGGCTGATGGGGATCTACCCGCCAGGCAGCGTGGTGCAGCTCTCCAACGGCCAGGTCGGTCTGGTGATGTCGGTGAATACCTCCCGTCTGCTCTACCCCTCGGTGCTGGTGTACGACCCGCGCATTCCGCGCCAGGAGGCGGCCATCATCGACCTGCAGCAGGTCGAGCTGACCATCGCCAAGGTGATCCATCCCAAGCGCTTGCCCCCAGCCGTCTTCGAGTACCTCAATCCGCGTACCCGGATAAGCTACTACTTCGAGCACAACAAACCCTGATAGCCAGCCATGGCTCACGACCCCTTTACCCCCAGCCCCGAGGAGCCCGCCATGCGCATCGAAATCATCAGCACCGGAGACGAGATAGTGACGGGACTGGTGGTAGATACCAACGCCGCCTGGCTCAGCGCCCTGCTGCTGGAACAAGGCTGGCAGGTGCGCCGCCGCATCACGGTCGGGGACAACCTCGCCGATCTGAAAACCGCACTGCTGGAGAGCGCGAGCCGCGCCGAGGTGGTGCTGGTATGCGGGGGCCTGGGTCCCACCGCCGATGATCTGACCGCCCAAGCGGCGGCCGAAGCTTTCGGGCAACCTCTGACCCTGTTCCCCGAGTGGCTCGCCAGCATCGAGGCCCGCTACGCCAGCCGGGGCAGGATCATGCCTCAGAGCAACACCAAGCAGGCCTGGCTGCCGCAAGGGTGCGAGCACCTCGACAATCCGGTCGGTACCGCCTGTGGCTTTGTGGTCAGCCATGCCAGCAACCACAGCCAGAGCCGGCTCTTCTTCACCCCGGGCGTGCCGTTCGAGTTCAAGCTGATGGTGCGCGAGCAGATTTTGCCGCGCCTCAAATCCCTTGCGGGTGAGCAGACGGACACCGAACTGCGCCGTTTCTACACCTTCGGCATCTCGGAATCCGCCCTCAGCGACAAGCTGGATGCAGCCCCCTGGCCAGCCAGCATCGAGCTCGGTTACCGCTCCTCCATGCCCCTCATCGAACTCAAACTCATTGGCCACGGAGCCAGCGCGGCAGACATGGATGGCGCCGAGGTGCGCCTGCTCGGGGAGATCCAACCCTGGCTGGTGGGCCGCGGCAACGAGGAGCCAGCCCGGCATATCCTGGCGCTGCTGGGGGAGCGCCCTCTCACTCTGCAGGAAGGGGAGAGCCGGGGTGCATTGCTCGCCCTCTGTCATGACCACCCCGCGCTGGAAGCCGGTTTCAACCACACCCTGAGCGACGATCTCGCGCAGCTGACGGGTTCCGCCAGCGGGCTGAGCCTCACCATAGGTCGGGCTGGCCCGGATGGGGTACCGCTACTGCTCTGCGCCGATGGTCATCGGGTTGGCCAAATGCTGAAGGCGAGCCATCCGGATCAGGAGAGCCTTCGCAAGATCCTCGCCTTCGCCGCTCTCGATATGCTGCGCCGTCACCTGCAAGGGCTGCCCGAACTGGGTGACTATCTGACCATGGTCCGAACGGCGCAACTTCGCTCATAGGCATTTCCTATCCCCCACCCGCCAACGCCGTCAGCGGCACTGACCACGGGCTCTGCCGTCCCCTTGTCCAGGGGGCGGATACGCGCGCCACCCACGTCCGAAATTCTTCAGCCTGCATCACTCATTCGCACTTAATGCATTGACCAAACAAAAGAAATCTCTGGATACTGCCGGCACATATCGAATAATCCATCATTGAATGGTTGGTAAATGACCAGTTGGGCCCAACCCCCCTGAGTCGGCAAGGAGAGCGAGTGTTACGCAAAGAGTGGCTGCTGCTATCAAGCGACATGGAACAGGTCTGCCTGCGTATCGCCGCCGGCCTTACCAAACCGGTCACCGAGCAGGATGTGCAGAGCCTGCTGCTCGCCTCCAACTGTCGCCGCTACCAACCGCTCACCGAGGGGATCAAGCAGGCCATCGCCCTGCTCAATACCCTGCTGGCGGATCCGGCGGCCCCTGTCTCTACCACCCCCATCCCCATCGCCCAGCGGCACGATGCCAGGGTGACCATTCTGGTGGAGAAAGACCGGATGAAGGGCATTGCCCAGATCACCGCCGACTGGGGTGGCAAGTACCTGACGCTGGAGCAGCTGCAGGAGGTGATCGCCCAGAGCGAGATCAAACAGGGGGTCAGCGAACCCTTGCTCATGGAGGCCATCCAGTCCGCCAAGGAGGCCAGCCCGGGCAGCCTGCTCAAACTGGTCGTGGCCCGCGGCGAGCCCGCAGTCAACGGCCAGGACACCCGCTATGAACGACTGGTGGAGACGCCGGCCGAACGCATCCTCAAGCCCCAGGAGCGGGAGCACGGCAAGGTCGACCTGCGGGATCTCGGCTCCATCGTCACTGTCAAGGCGGGTACCCAGCTGATGCGCCGCCACCCGGCAACTGCGGGGATCCCGGGATTTACCGTGACCGGGCAGGAGCTGCCCGCCAAACATGGCAAGGACTCCCCCATGATGGCGGGAGAAGGCACCTTCCTCTCCCAGGAGGATCCCGATCTGCTGATCGCCAGCCGCGCCGGGCTACCCTGCCGCGAGAAGTCCGGCATGAAGGTGGATGAGGTGCTCAGCGTCAAGCAGGTGGATGCCCGCCACGGCCATATCACCTTCGAAGGGGGGCTGATCGTCAGCGGCGATATCAACCCAGGCATGAAGGTGTCCGTCAGCGGCGACATCGTCGTCGGCGGCTTTATCGAGGGGGGATTGATTGAAGCCGGTGGCAGCATCACGGTGCGCCACGGCATCATAGGGCGACGCAACGAGCAGGGGGAGTACCTCTGCCAGCTCAATGCCCAGGGTGAGATCCACGCCAGCTACGCCCAGTACACCCAGCTGGCGGCGGGCGGCAATATCCAGATCCAGAGCCAGCTCAGCCACTGTTACAGCCGTAGCGGCCAGGATATCAGGGTCGGCGACAGCGCCATGCGCAAAGGCAATCTGCTGGGGGGGCTCAGCATTGCCAATCGTCTCATCATCTCCCCCGTACTGGGCGCTTCGGCAGGCAACCAGACCCGGCTGCAGATCCTGGGGGGCTACTTCACCCACAAGGAGCAAGAGCAGCAGCTCAAGCAACGCCAGCAAGCCGGGCAACAGCAGCTGGACAAGCTCAAGGAGCTGGTGATGCGACTGGTGCAACTGCCGAGCGACAAGCGCAACCCGGAGACACTGCGCAAACTCAAACCCATCCGCGACCAACTGCTGGCCGAGCAAAATCAGCTCAGCGACCAGCTGGCCGCCAATCACGAAGAGCTGCAAAAACTGATGGCCGAGATGGATATCATCGCCACCCAGCACCTCTTCCCCGGTGTCGAGGTGGAGATGGCCCACCACCACAACCGGGTCGATATCGAGCACGGCCCCATCCACTTCTGCATCCGCGAGGATCAATTGCTGATGAACCCCTACGAGGGGCGCAAGTAATCCATCCCATGCCACAGCGGTGCCAGCCGTGATCCCGCCGCCGATTTTCGCTACACTCGCCACTTCCTTGGCCCCATAGGGCGGGCCACCCAGACTCAGGTAGTGAGAGATGTACAAGCTGATCGCATTGGATATGGATGGCACCCTGCTCAACCCGCAGGGCAAGATCACCCCCCGCACCCATGACGCCATCCGGGCCGCCCGCGCCAAGGGGGTCACTGTGGTGCTGGCCTCCGGTCGCCCGCTGGAGGGCATGAGCCACTATCTGGCGGAGCTTGGCCTCACCGGGCAAGATGATTACGTCATCTGCTACAACGGCGCGCTGGTGCAACAGGTCGCCGATCAGCGCATCATCCGCAGCCAGCTGCTGACCGGGGCCGACGCCAGTGCCATCGCCAGGCTGGCCAACGAGCTGGAGGTCAACATCCACGGTTTCTCGGTGACCCGGGGGCTCATCAGCCCCAAGGTGAGCACCTACACCGAACACGAGTCCCGCCTTATCGGCATGCCCATCAATCTGCTGGATTTCGCTACCCTGCCCAGCGATGAGCAGATCATGAAGGTGATGATGATCGACGAGCCGCCCCAGCTGGCCCGCGCCATCGAGCGCCTGCCAGGCGAACTCCATGAGCGCTATACAGTGGTGCAGAGCGCTCCCTTCTTCCTTGAGTTCATGAACAAGCAGAGCAACAAGGGGACCGGGGTCGCTGCGCTGGCCGAACATCTGGGACTGACGGCGGAGCAGGTGATCACAGTGGGGGATGCGGGCAACGATCGCCACATGATCGAATATGCCGGCCTTGGTGTGGCCATGGGCAATGCTACCGACGAGATCAAGGCGCTGGCACAGCACATCACCGCGCGCAACGATGAAGATGGCGTCGCCCGGGTGATCGAGCAGTTCGTCCTGAACGTCTGACATGCCTGCTTGCCTCATCGCCTGAGAGGCACAACGCAACGGGGAGAGGCCAGCTGGCCTCCCCCCGTTTGTTATGTCGCTATGCCAATCCAGTCTGATTCAGCGGTCTGCAAGGCACTGGGTGTGTGAGCCAGGCTGCAGGTAGGGCATCAGCAAGGGAGCCATCCCTTGAGCACCTGCACCGGCAGCGCCGAGGTAAAGCGGAACTTGTCGGACTGGCTGCCCGGCACATAGGCGGTCAGGGTGCCGAAATGGTCGTCTCCCAGATAGAAGACAAAGGTGGCGGTACGGTTGCGGGCCAGCGAGCTGGTCACGTTGCCATAACGCCCCACCGTCTCGATCCGGTTGTCCCCCGTCCCCGTCTTGCCTCCCATCGGCAGCACTGTGCCATCGGGCAGGGCGAAGGCCCCGGCGATACGCCGTGCCGTGCCCCCTTCCACTACCTTCGACAACGCATTGCGCAGGGCCGCCGCCACCTCGGCAGGCAACACCCGGGTCCCCTCGCTATGGGCCGGTGTGAACTCGGTTTCGAACGGCGTGTCCTTGGCAAACGAGAGATGCTCGATGCGCAGGGTCGGCGCCCGGATGCCTCCGTTCTGGATAATCCCCATCAGCTCTGCCAACGCGGCAGGCCTGTCCCCCGAGCTGCCCAGCGCGGTCGCAAGCGACGGCACCAGGTGATCGAAGGGATAGCCCAGCTTGGCCCAGCGTTGATGGATATCGAGGAAAGCCTCGACTTCCAGCATGGTACGGATCCGCGTATCACGGGCGCTGCGGTGGCGAGTCTTGAACAGCCAGCTGTAGACCTCCTGACGCTCGTCGCGGCTGGCAGCCACGGCATCGGCGAAGGTTGCCTTATCAAACTCCTTGAGGTAGGCGAGCAGCCACAGCTCCAGCGGGTGAACCCTGGCGATATAGCCTTGATCCGGTAGCGAATACTTGCCCGGGCCATAGCTGACATAGAGCTGGTTGATGCGCTTGTCGCTGAGTTTCTCCCGCGGCAGTCGCTTGGCCAGGAAGGCGGCAAACGTGGCCTCGTCGGCATTGGGCAACAGGTAGCGGTGCACCGCCGCCAGTCGCACCGCACTGGGCTTCAGACCGTCGAGGAAGGTATCCAGCTGCTCATCCGGGGTCTTGCCGCGGTATTTGCGCCAGAAGCGCAGCAGATAAGTCTGTCCCTCCTTGTCGGCGAACTTGGCCAGATACTCCTGACGACGGGGATCCTTGTCATCCTTGAGCAATTGGGCGCGGTTCCCCTCCTTGTAGAGGCTGTAGCGCACGATATCGCGCATCAGACGGACAAACGGCAGGTTGATGGACTCGCGCAGCGCATCGCGAATGGGCGGGATCCGGCCGTTGTCCTCCTTGCGGAAGTTGTTGAAGGTGTGCATGCCGCCACCGGTAAAGAAACCCTCATAGGGGCTGGCGGAGTATTTGCGATCCAGCGCCGCCTCCAGCATCACCGGCAGGCTCTTGTCCTTGGCCGTCATCAGATAGGAGATGGCCCAGCGGCTGAGATTGTCCTGGGAGGCGTCAGCCAGCTTGCGCAGGCTTGCGGTGGGCATGCCGGCATAGCTGTCGTGCAGCTCGGCCACTATCTCCAGATAGGTGGTCAACACCCGCAGCTTGGCGGTAGAGCCCAGCTCCAGCTTGGAACCCTCGTTGATATCAAACGGCTGATCCGTGTTGTCAGTCTGTACCCGCACCTTGAACCCTTCCGGAGACTTCTCGAACAGGGTGAAGCTGTAGCGCACATCCCCCGTCTTCTCCGGCGACAGCAGGCGCTCGCCAAACAGCCCGACCTCGGCCGCAAATGCCGGATCGGCGAGCTGGTGCAGATAACGGGACACTTCGGTCTGCAGCGGCATGTTGAGGCTGGTATCGGCGGTCAGATCCATCCGATCCAGATCATAGAGCTGCACCCCGAGCTGACGGCTCAAGCGGGTACGGGCCACCTGCAATCCCTTGTTGTTATTGACCTTGGTGACTGCCGGTGACTGCAGGAAGTCACGGAAACTGATCTTGGCCTTGAGCGCCGCCTCCATCAGCGGCGGGGTGATCATCCCCTCCTGCACGAAGAGACGCAGGTAGCTGTCGGTGAGCTCGGCAAGTGCCTCGCGCCCCTGTGCCAGATAGTAGGAAGGACGACGGTGGGCGATCATCAGTGAAACCACCTGGCGCAGAGCCAGTCCCTGATCGGCCAGGGAGGCATCCTGGTTGCGCGACGGATCCAGCAGCCGGTTCACCTCGTCGACGTCGGCACCGAACCAGACCCAGAGCCCATCCCCCAGACCATGAACTTCACCGTAACCGGGCGCCGCCGAGAGCGGTACCGAGTTGAGGTAGGCCCAGGCAACCAGCTTGCGCGCTTCCAGAGTCTCCGGCCCCAGCCGGTAGGCCCGCACGCTGGCGGAGGCCATCTGGCGGATCTTCTCGGTCGGTGAAATAGTCAGGCCATCCGGGGAGTGGCGATACTTCTCGACCTGGGTCGCGAGCGTGCTGCCACCTGCCGACTGATCCTGCATGTCCAGCGCCTTACCGACCTGGGAGAGCGCCGCCTTGGCAAAACGTGGCCAATCCACCGCCGGGTTGGCCAGCGGCTCCTTGGTGCTCAGCAGATCACGGTTTTCGATAAACAACAGTGACTGGATGATCAGCGGCGGGATCGAGGCAAAATCCGGGTAGTGGTGGGTCGGATACTTGAACTGATAGAAAGGCTCGGCGCGGCAATCGTGGAGCGTCAGCCCGGCCTGCACCTTTTCGGTATAGGGAATGAAGAAGCCACGGCTGGCATAGTCATACAGTGCGTCGGAGAAATGCACCTGCTGACTGACCTGATAACCGCGCTGCAACAGGCGCTCCTGCATCATCGGCAGCAGCACATAACCCAGCCGCTTGTCGAATGGACCGTCGTCAGGAAAGGCAATCTGCTTGCTGGGCCCAGGCTCGACCTGATAGGTGAGAGTGGCGGCATAGCGCGAGATCTCCCGGGACTGCAGCTTCGAGGTTTTCATCTCGTAGCCGATCAGGGCTATCGCCGCTCCCAGGCATGATAAAAAGAGGAAACAGAATAGCCAGCGCCACCAGGGACGACGCTTGCGTTTCGGATGCGCGTCCGAGGTCGGTATGGATGATTCTTGAGATGCCACTTGTGTCAAATCCGTCTGCTTTGATGCGCCCATATCAGCCCCACCATGGTTGCGCAATTTATTGTGTTACTCTCAAGCTTAGTCTTTTCAAGTCAATGGCTTGAAACTATTAACCGCTTTGGAATGATGGTAACAGGGCAATTCTAAAAAGGGGAGTCGATTGTTGCAGGAGTTGCAGAGATCCGAGCTGATAGCAAAACACCGGCCAATGGCCGGTGTTTTTCAATTCAATCGTGCTTACTTGTGAGAGCTCATGCTCTTGAGCTTGGTACTCAGATCCTTGCGCTCCTTGGAAAGCTCGGCATTTTTGATGATGTGATCATCAACACGCTCTTCATAGTCGGCGCGCATGTTGGCGATGATGGCCTGTACCTCGTCGATGCTCATGCCCGGCTTGATGTAATCGCTCAGGTTGTCGAGCAGCAACACACGCTTCTGATTGTCACGGATCTTCTTCTCGTTATCCGCAATTTCACGCTTGAGTTTGTTCTGGCGACGGGACATACGCACATATTCCAGTACATCGCTAAAGGTGGACTTGTTTACTTGTTCCATATCGATACCACTGACGTAAGGTTGATAAAAACTGGCCAAGTTACGCCTGGTTTCCGACAAGAGAGCGCGGAGCAGGCAAACTCAAGATGTCCTTACTCTACCGAGTTATAAGCGAGATACAACCCTAATCACGCGCCACGGACCTAGATCGACCAAAAGTAAACCAGCCACAAGAGCCGCTTTCCGCCCCTCCGGCATCCTTAAAAAAGATGATAAAACGAGCAACTGGAGACTATTTGAGGCCAAACCGCAGATTATACGAGCTCATCAGAAATCGTTATCTATCGTCAAGCTGGCCATAAAAAGGCGAAAGAATATGCAGAAAACAAAAGGCCTTCTCTATCGGGAAGGCCTTAAAAACAAAAAAAAGCCCAGTCTGTCGACTGGGCTTCTTGTTAGTGGCGGAGCGGACGGGACTCGAACCCGCGACCCCCGGCGTGACAGGCCGGTATTCTAACCGACTGAACTACCGCTCCGCATTCGGTTAGCTTTCGCTAAATCTTTTGCTGCTTCTTGATGAGGTGTCATCCTCGCAGCCAGTAACGTGATTTTGCACATCACTGTTTAATTGGGTGCCTGGCAGTGTCCTACTCTCGCATGGCGAATGCCACACTACCATCGGCGCTACCGCGTTTCACTTCTGAGTTCGGCATGGGATCAGGTGGTTCCACGACGCTATGGCCGCCAGGCAAATTCTTCAATCCAGAAAGCTGACGTGAATAACGACCTAGCTAGTTTGCTTTGTCATTATCACTGAATTTATAAGTAGTTCATGCACTTGCTACAAGGCCAGAAACACTTCTTGGGTGTTGTATGGTTAAGCCTCACGGGTAATTAGTACGGGTTAGCTCAATGCATCGCTGCACTTACACACCCCGCCTATCAACGTTGTGGTCTCCAACGGCCCTTCAGGACCCTCAAGGGGTCAGGGATGACTCATCTCAGGGCTCGCTTCCCGCTTAGATGCTTTCAGCGGTTATCGATTCCGAACTTAGCTACCGGGCAGTGCCACTGGCGTGACAACCCGAACACCAGAGGTTCGTTCACTCCGGTCCTCTCGTACTAGGAGCAACTCCCTTCAATCATCCAACGCCCACGGCAGATAGGGACCGAACTGTCTCACGACGTTCTGAACCCAGCTCGCGTACCACTTTAAATGGCGAACAGCCATACCCTTGGGACCGACTTCAGCCCCAGGATGTGATGAGCCGACATCGAGGTGCCAAACACCGCCGTCGATATGAACTCTTGGGCGGTATCAGCCTGTTATCCCCGGAGTACCTTTTATCCGTTGAGCGATGGCCCTTCCATTCAGAACCACCGGATCACTATGACCTACTTTCGTACCTGCTCGACCTGTCCGTCTCGCAGTTAAGCTGGCTTATGCCATTGCACTAACCTCCTGATGTCCGACCAGGATTAGCCAACCTTCGTGCTCCTCCGTTACTCTTTGGGAGGAGACCGCCCCAGTCAAACTACCCACCAGGCACTGTCCGCGACCCCGATTCAGGGGCCTGCGTTAGAACATCAAACATACAAGGGTGGTATTTCAAGGACGGCTCCAGCGCAACTGGCGTCACGCCTTCAAAGCCTCCCACCTATCCTACACATGTAGGTTCAATGTTCAGTGCCAAGCTGTAGTAAAGGTTCACGGGGTCTTTCCGTCTAGCCGCGGGTACACCGCATCTTCACGGCGAATTCGATTTCACTGAGTCTCGGGTGGAGACAGCATGGCCATGGTTACACCATTCGTGCAGGTCGGAACTTACCCGACAAGGAATTTCGCTACCTTAGGACCGTTATAGTTACGGCCGCCGTTTACCGGGGCTTCGATCAAGAGCTTCGCTTGCGCTAACCCCATCAATTAACCTTCCGGCACCGGGCAGGTGTCACACCCTATACGTCCACTTTCGTGTTTGCAGAGTGCTGTGTTTTTGATAAACAGTCCCAGCCATCTGGTCACTGCGACTCCCGTCAGCTCCATCCGCAAGGGACTTCACCAACAAGAGCGTACCTTCTCCCGAAGTTACGGTACTATTTTGCCTAGTTCCTTCACCCGAGTTCTCTCAAGCGCCTTGGTATTCTCTACCCGACCACCTGTGTCGGTTTGGGGTACGATGACTTGTAATCTGAAGCTTAGAGGCTTTTCCTGGAAGCAGGGCATCAATGGCTTCCGCACCGTAGTGCGTTCGTCTCGTGTCTCAGCGTTGCACCTCCGGATTTACCTAAAGGTACCGCCTACGCACTTTCACCAGGACAACCGTCGCCTGGCCCACCTAGCCTTCTCCGTCCCCCCATCGCAATTACAAGTCGTGCAGGAATATTAACCTGCTTCCCATCGACTACGCCTTTCGGCCTCGCCTTAGGGGTCGACTCACCCTGCCCCGATTAACGTTGGACAGGAACCCTTGGTCTTCCGGCGAGGAGGCTTTTCACCCCCTTTATCGTTACTTACGTCAGCATTCGCACTTCTGATATCTCCAGCATGCCTCTCGACACACCTTCGCAGACTTACAGAACGCTCCCCTACCACTCACACTTAGTGTGAATCCGCGGCTTCGGTGCCTGGTTTGAGCCCCGTTACATCTTCCGCGCAGGCCGACTCGACTAGTGAGCTATTACGCTTTCTTTAAATGATGGCTGCTTCTAAGCCAACATCCTAGCTGTCTGAGCCTTCCCACATCGTTTCCCACTTAACCAGAACTTTGGGACCTTAGCCGGCGGTCTGGGTTGTTTCCCTCTTCACGACGGACGTTAGCACCCGCCGTGTGTCTCCCGGATATTACTTACTGGTATTCGGAGTTTGCATGGGGTTGGTAAGTCGGGATGACCCCCTAGCCCAAACAGTGCTCTACCCCCAGTAGTATTCGTCCGAGGCGCTACCTAAATAGCTTTCGGGGAGAACCAGCTATCTCCGAGTTTGATTGGCCTTTCACCCCCAGCCACAGGTCATCCCCTAACTTTGCAACGTTAGTGGGTTCGGTCCTCCAGTTGATGTTACTCAACCTTCAACCTGCCCATGGCTAGATCACCCGGTTTCGGGTCTACACCTTGCAACTAGACGCCCAGTTAAGACTCGGTTTCCCTACGGCTCCCCTATACGGTTAACCTCGCTACAAAATGTAAGTCGCTGACCCATTATACAAAAGGTACGCAGTCACCCCGAAGGGCTCCCACTGCTTGTACGTACACGGTTTCAGGTTCTATTTCACTCCCCTCACAGGGGTTCTTTTCGCCTTTCCCTCACGGTACTGGTTCACTATCGGTCAGTCAGGAGTATTTAGCCTTGGA
>NZ_CP083625.1:845000-1125000 GCF_020097295.1 Aeromonas enteropelogenes
TCACTTCATCAGACATTGAAAATCAAAAATTGTTTTTGATGCTCGATGCTGTGAGTGCCCACACAGATTGCTTGATTCAAATTGTTAAAGAGCTGCGCGACTTTCATCGCTGCGGGAGTGGCATTCTACTCAACCGCCTTCTCGAGTCAAGCCTTATTTTCACAGGCTTTTCGAGGTCATCAACCCGGCTGTCTGCGTTGCCGCTTGCCGTGTCGATGGAGGCGCATTATAGGGAGATTGATCACATTGGCAAGGGTGTTTTCGAACTAAATTCATCTTTTTGAATCGTTCGCTCACCAATCAACCAAATCGCTCATTAATTCCGCTACAGGCTCGGTGTTGGCTGCGAGATATCGTTCGAAAAGGGGGTAGATCAAGCTTGTAGCGATTTACGGTGACCTCCTCTATATCCATGGTGATCAGGCTCACGCCTTCGGGTAACATAGCGCCCCTTTGCGATTCACACACTCTTGGGCTTTGGAGAGTTTAATGCCTTTTGCACTTGGCCAGCGTTGGATTAGTGATACAGAGACGGATCTGGGTTTGGGGACTGTCGTTGCTGTTGAAGGACGCATGGTTACCCTGTTGTTTCCGGCTACCGGTGAAAACCGTATGTATGCCAAAGAAGAGGCGCCGGTTACCCGGGTCAGCTTCAATGTGGGCGATCAGATAACCAGTCACGAAGACTGGACCATGACGGTCGAAGAAGTGCAGGAGAAAGACGGCCTGCTTATATATGTAGGTGTTCGCACCGACAATGATGAGCCCGTTGCCCTCAAAGAGGTGTTTCTCAACAACTTTATCAAGTTCAACAAGCCGCAGGACCGCCTGTTCGCCGGGCAGATCGACCGCATGTCCCGCTTTACCCTGCGCTATGAAGCCCTGGTTAATCAGCACAAGCGCCGCCGCAATCCGACCCGTGGTCTGGCCGGTGGCCGGGTCAGCCTGATCCCGCACCAGCTTTATATTGCACACGAAGTGGGGCACCGCTACGCCCCGCGCGTGCTGCTTGCCGACGAAGTGGGCCTCGGCAAGACCATCGAAGCGGGCATGATCATCCATCAGCAGCTGCTTTCCGGCCGCGCCCATCGCGTGCTGATTCTGCTGCCCGAAACCCTGCAACACCAGTGGCTGGTCGAAATGCTGCGCCGCTTCAACCTGCACTTCTCCCTGTTTGACGAGGAGCGCTGCATCGAGGCTTTCGCTGATGCGGAGAATCCCTTCGAAACCGAACAGCTGGTGATCTGCAGCCTCGACTTCCTGCGCAAGAAGCGTCGTCGCTTCGAACAGATCCTGGAAGCGGAGTGGGATCTGCTGGTCGTCGATGAGGCGCATCACCTAGAGTGGAGCGAGGAAGCCCCGAGCCGCGTCTACCAGATGGTGGAAGCGCTGGCCGAGCAGGTGCCCGGCGTGCTGCTGCTGACCGCAACCCCGGATCAACTGGGTCACCAGAGCCACTTTGCCCGCCTGCGTCTGCTGGATCCCGAGCGCTTCTACGACTACGACACCTTCCTCGCCGAGGAGCAGGCCTACGGTCAAGTCGCGAGCGCCGCCCAGGAGCTGCTTGATGGCGAGAGCCTGAGCGATGAAGCCAAACAGACCTTGGCAGGCCAGCTTGATGGTCTGGATCTCACTGATGCGGCCGCCCGTCAGCAGGCAGTCGCCAAGCTGCTGGATCAGCACGGCACCGGCCGCGTGCTGTTTCGCAACAGTCGCGCCAACATTCAGGGCTTCCCGGAGCGTCATCTCAACGTCTACCCCATGCCGTTGCCGGAGCAGTACAAGACCGCCATCAAGGTGATGGGCATGATGGGTGGCAACGGCGGCGATCTGCAGACCCGCGCCCTGCGCTACCTCTATCCAGAGAAGATTTTCCAGCAGTTCGAGGGCGACAACGCCAGCTGGACCCAGTTTGATCCCCGTGTCGACTGGCTGCTTGAGCTGCTGCTCTCTGCCCGCCAGCAGAAGGTACTGGTGATCTGCTCCGAAGCCGCCACCGCCATAGCCCTGGAAGAGGCGTTGCGTACCCGCGAGGGGATCCGTGGTGCCGTGTTCCACGAGGGGATGTCCATCCTGGAGCGGGACAAGGCCTCCGCCTATTTCGCCCAGGCAGAGGGTGGTGCCCAGGTGCTGCTCTGTTCCGAGATCGGCTCTGAGGGTCGCAACTTCCAGTTTGCCAGCCATCTGGTGCTGTTCGATCTGCCGCTCAATCCGGATCTGCTGGAACAACGCATCGGTCGTCTCGATCGTATCGGCCAGCAGAACACGGTCGAGATCCACGTCCCCTATCTGGAAGGCACTTCCCAGCGCGCCCTGCAACTCTGGTATCACGACGGTCTGGATGCATTCGAGCAAACCTGTCCGACCGCCCGCCCCGTGTTCGAGGCGGTGCGCGATGAGCTGTTCGAACTGCTGGCCGCCAATACCGGCGATCAAGAGGCACTGGAAGCGCTTCTGACCAAGACTCGCGAGCTGCATGAGCCGCTCAAGGCCAGGCTGGAACAGGGCCGCGATCGCCTGCTGGAAATCCACTCCAGCGGTGGCGAAGCCGCCCAGCAGCTGGTCGACAAGTTGGCCGCCGAAGATGACGACACCGGCATGATCTCCTTCGCCCTGAAGATGTTCGACGAGATCGGCATCAATCAGGACGATCGTGGCGAGAATGCCCTGGTGCTAACTCCGGGCGATCACATGCTGGTCTCCAGCTTCCCGGGGCTACCCCAGGATGGCATGACCATCACCTTCGATCGCACCACTGCCCTGTCGCGGGACGACATGTCGTTCCTCTCCTGGGATCACCCCATGATGCGCGGCGGTATCGACCTGATCCTGGGCTCCGAAATCGGCGCCACCTCGGTTGCCCTGCTCAAGAACAAGGCGCTGCCGGTGGGTTCCATCCTGCTGGAGCTGATCTTCGTCGCCGAATCTGCGGCTCATCCCCAGCTCTATCGCTTCATGCCGCCCACCCCAATCCGCCTGCTGATGGACAAGAACGGCAACAATCTGGGCGACAAGGTGGCGTTTGATGCTTTCAATCGCCAGCTGACACCGGTCAACCGCCACCTGGGCAGCAAGCTGGTGACCGCCTCCCAGCCGGTGATCCACGGCCTCATCGGCCAGGGGCAGGCCATTGCCGAAGAGCTGAAGGCGGAGATCGTCGACAAGGCCCGTGCCCAGATGGCACAGACCCTGCAACAGGATCTCGATCGTCTGGAGGCGCTCAAGGCGGTCAATCCGAACGTGCGCGACAGCGAACTGGATTATCTGCGCAATCTGCAGGCAGAATTGCACCACCTGATCGACCAGACCCAGCTCAAGCTGGATGCCATCCGCTTTATCGTGGTCACTCATAACTGATGAAGCTGTGAAGGCATCATCTGGTTGATAACGACCAGACCCAACGCAAGTTGGATGCCATGCACTTTTTATCCTGGTCACCCATAACTGACAGGGCATAGAAGGCATCATCTGATCGATAACGACCAGAATGCCATTCCCTGTTTTCATGTGGTTACCCATAACTGATGGGGGCTTGCCCCCGCTTTGACCAAAGATGCGAGACGCTATGTTTGTATACTCACCGCCCCTGGAACCCTGGCTCGATATCCTGTTCAAGGACAAGGACATCATGGTGGTCAACAAGCCCACTGGCCTGCTGAGCGTACCCGGGCGCGGCCCCGAGAATGAAGACAGCGTGCTCCATCGGGTGAAGCAGCAGCACCCCAAGGCGGCGGCGGCCCATCGTCTCGACATGGCGACCACAGGCGTGCTGGTGATCCCCCTCAACCCCAACTCCCACCGGGAGCTAAGCCGGCAATTTCGCGAGCGGGAGACCGAGAAGCACTATCTCGCCTGGGTGTGGAGCGAGCCCGAGCAGGATGCGGGTGAAGTGGATCTGCCGCTCTGCGTCGACTGGCCCAACCGGCCGAAGCAGAAGGTGGATTTCGAGGAGGGCCGCCATGCCCTGACCCTTTGGCAGAAGCTGAAGGTGGAAAACGGCAACAGCCTGATCAAGCTGACCCCCATTACCGGTCGCTCCCATCAGCTGCGGGTTCACATGCTGGAGCTGGGTCACCCCATCCTCGGCGACAATCTCTACGCCCATCCGGAGGCGCTGGCGGCGGCACCGCACCTTTATCTGCATGCAGCCAGCCTGACCATCAGCCACCCCCGCAGCGGCGAGCGGATGACCTTCGAGGCACCCGCCCCCTTCGCGGTATAAGGCACAAATAAAAAAAGCCCCCATCAGATGATGGGGGCTTTTGTATCAGTGTCAGACACGAATATCGATTTTGCTTCCCAGTGAAGCGTTGGCCGATGTTGGTGCAGCCTGAGCCGGCTGTACCGCGGTCTGGATCAACTCCAGTGCGGCTTGCCCGTTCTGGGTTTGCTGCTTTTTGGCCAGGCTGGCCGCCAGCAAGGCATAACCTTCAGATGTAGATGCAGAACTAGATATATCCATTGAGTACCTCCTGCCTTCAATAGTATCGGCCAGCCCACCCGAAACATGAGCACTGAATATAAAACAATCTGAAAAGCGCGCAGCATCAATCAGATAGGATCATCGTCAACGCTTTACTCCATGACAGACCCGGTTTCTCCTGCCAGCTCCTCGGGCGTCATTGGTCGCAGTACCTTGCAGGGATTACCGGCCGCCACCACGCCCGCCGGCACATCCTTGGTCACCACGGAGCCCGCGCCGATCACGCTGTTGTCCCCTATGGTGACGCCGGGGCAGATGACGACGCTGCCGCCCACCCAGACGTTGTGGCCGATGCGCACCGGCTTGCCAAACTCCACCCCCTTGATGCGCGGCGCCACCGCCACCGGGTGAGCGGCTGTGTAGATCTGCACCCCGGGCGCCAGCAGCACGTTGTCGCCGATGTGCACCTCGCACACGTCGAGGATGGTGCAGCCCACGTTGGCGTAGAAGTTCTCGCCGACGAAGATGTTGGCGCCGTAGTCGCAAAAGAATGGCGGATTGATGGCGCACTCTTTGCCACGGCCGCCCAGCAGTTCATGGAGCAGGGCATCGCGCGCCGGTTTCTCCTGCCAGCTGGTGTTGACGGTGTGATAGAGCCTGCGGCAGCGCTCGCGCGCTGCTTTCAGCTCGGGGTCGCCCGCATCATAGGGCTCCCCCGCCACCATCCTCTGCCACTCGGGGCCGCGCACCGCCACATTCATCATCACCTCGCTCATCGCCTACTCCACCAGCCAGATCAGGGATTCATAAGGGCGCAGCATACAGGATTGCGGCATGGCCGGGCTATCGGGGTAGTTGCCAAGCAGCAGGCGCCCCTTGCCGGTGGCCAGTTCCTCCGGCAGGGTGAAGTCCACCGGCTCGCCGTAGAAGTTGCTCACCACCAGCAGGGTCTGACCGTTGGCGCGGCGGGCATAGGCCCAGATCTGCGGGTGCCCCGCCAGCAGCTCCTGATAATCCCCCTGGGTAAAGATGGGATGGCTCTTGCGCAGGCGGATCAGATCCCGGTAGTGCCAGAACACCGAGTCGGTGTCGGCCAGCGCCGTTTCGGCATTGATCTCGGGGTAGTTGGCGGCAGGTTTGAGCCAGGGCGTGCCGGCGGTGAAGCCCGCCTTGGGGGCAGCACTCCACTGCATGGGCGTGCGCGAGTTGTCACGGGACTTGGCGCCGAGAATGGCCAGGATCTCGGCCTCGCTCATGCCTTCGGCCTGCTTGATGGCGAAGATGTTGCGGCTCTCCACATCCTGATAGTCATCGATGCACTGATAACCGGGGTTGGTCATGCCGATCTCCTCCCCCTGATAGATGTAAGGGGTGCCTTGCAGACCGTGCAAGGTGCTGGCCAGCATCTTGGCGGCCACCACCCTGTGCTCGCCCTCGTCACCGAAGCGAGAGACGATGCGCGGCTGATCGTGGTTGCACCAGAACAGCGCCGACCAGGCCTTGCCGTGCATGCCGCTCTGCCAGTGGTTGAAGATGCGCTTGAGCTCGAGGAAATCGAACGGTGCCTTGGTCCACTTGTCGCCGCCCGGGTAGTCCACCTTGAGGTGGTGGAAGTTGAACACCATGGAGAGTTCCGAGCCATCCAGCGCGCCATAGCGCTGGCAGTGCTCCAGGCTGGTAGAGGACATCTCCCCCACCGTCATGGCGCCCACCGGGGCGAACACGTCACGACTCACGTCCTGCAAAAATTCGTGGATGCGCGGCCCATCGGTGTAGAAGCGGCGGCCATCGCCACTATCGTCGTTGGGGTACGCCTGCTCCTTGGAGATGAGGTTGATGACGTCGAGCCGGAAACCGTCCACCCCCTTCTTCGCCCAGAAGTGGATGATCTTCTTCACCTCGGCGCGCACGGCCGGGTTCTCCCAGTTCAGATCCGCCTGCTCGCGGGCAAACAGGTGCAGGTAGTACTGGCCGGTGGCGCTGTCCAGCTCCCAGGCGCTGCCGCCAAACTTGGACTGCCAGTTGTTGGGTACGCCACCCTCCACCGGGTCTTTCCAGATGTAGTAGTCGCGGTAGGGGCTGTTTTTGTCCCCCAGCGCCGACTTGAACCAGGCGTGCTCGGTGGAGGTGTGGTTCACGACGATGTCCATCACGATGCGAATGTCGCGCGTGTGGGCGGCGACCAAGAGCGCCTCGAAGTCGGCCATGGTGCCGTAGGCGGGATCAATATTCAGGTAGTCGGCGATGTCGTAGCCGTTATCCACCTGCGGGGAAACGTAGACCGGGGTCAGCCAGAGGGCGTCGACGCCAAGGGTCTTGAGGTAGTCGAGGCGGGCCATGATCCCCTTGAGATCACCGGTGCCACGGGCACCACTGTCCTGAAAGCTCTTGGGGTAGATCTGGTAAATCACGGCGCTCTGCCACCAGGGTGTTTGGCTCATGGGTCTTGCTCTTGTCTCGAATGAAAAGGGAGAGGGCGACCCGCGGGTCGCCCTGATGCGTTAGGTCAGGCGCTGGCCAGCTCCAGCTTGCCGGCCGCCTGCTGGCGCTTGTATACCAGCAGGGTCAACACCACAGGCACTATGATGGCCACCAGCATGGCCACGGCGTAAATGGCCCAGTATTGGGGCTGGATGGAGAGGATGCCCGGCAGGCCCCCTACCCCGATGCCGTTGGCCATCACCCCGGCGAAGCCGCAGATAAGGGCTGCCAAGCTCGAACCCACCATGGCGCACAGCATGGGGAACTTGTATTTGAGGTTGATGCCGTACATGGCCGGCTCGGTCACCCCCAGGTAGGCAGAGATGGCGGCGGGCACCGAGATCTCGCGCTCGTTCTCCTTGCGGCTGATCAGGATGATCCCCACCACGGCAGAAGCCTGAGCGATGTTGGAGAGGGCAATCAGCGGCCAGATCGGGGTGCCGCCCATGCTCTGCATCAGCTGCAGATCCACCGCATTGGTGGTGTGGTGGATACCGGTAATGACCAGGGGCGCATAGAGGAAGCCAAACAGGGCGGCACCGATGGGGGCAAACGAGCCGGTCATAGCCGCCTTGGCAGCAAAACCGACCCCGTCACCAATCCAGCGGCCGAACGGACCGATAAAGGCGTGGGCCACGATCACCGCCAGCAACAGGGAGATGAAGGGGACTATGACCAGGTAGAGGTAGGCCGGGATGATGCGCTTCAAGTTAGTCTCGACCCAGGCGAGGAAGACGCCCGCCAGCAGGGCCGGGATGACCTGCGCCTGATAACCCACCTTCTGGATCACGAACAGACCGAAGTCCCACACCTCGGGAGTCTGCTGGCCTATGCCGTAGGCGTTCATCAGCTGGGGCGACACTAGCGTGATACCCAGCACTATCCCCAAAATCTCGGAGCCGCCCATCTTCTTGACCGCCGACCAGCAGACGCCCACCGGCAGGAAGTGGAAGATGGCCTCACCCAGCAGCCAGAGGAAGGCGTGGACCTGGGCCCAGAACTGGCTGATCTCGGTGAGGGTGTGGGTCCCGTCGTCGAACATCTTGATGTCGCCGATAACGTTGCGAAAACCCAGGATCAGACCGCCGGTGATGATGGCCGGCAGCAGGGGCACGAAGATCTCCGCCAGGTGGGAGATGCCGCGCTCGAGCGGGTTCATGTTCTGGCGCGCCGCCTGCTTGGCTGCCTCCTTGCTGCCGCCGCTGACGCCGATCTCTTCGGTCAGCGCCTTGTACCACTGCTCCACCTCGTTGCCGATGACCACCTGGAACTGGCCACCCTGGGTGAAGCTCCCCTTCACCGCCGGGATGGTCTCGATGGCCTTGCTGTCGGCTTTGGCCGGATCGTTCAGGACGAAGCGCAGCCGGGTCAGGCAGTGGCTGACGGTGGCGATATTCTCCTTGCCGCCGATCTTGTCAATCAGCTGAGCCAGATGTTGTGTGTTGATCTTGGACATGAGCCTTCCCTCTGTGACTCCATTGATAGTGATCTGCCTCGCCCTTCTGAGCCAGTCTGCCGGCTCGAGCGTTATTGGTATCGTTCCCAATCAGCATGACGGCAATTTGGCCAGATCAAAATGGGAACGTTCCCATTTCGTGGTCAACGTCACAAAAAGCGCGTTTTTTGTGCAGTGCTAAGTGATGGGGTTCACAGGGTATGACAGGGAGCTATGGTCGCCAGCGGGCAGCACTCCTGCTCGATCTGACCGAGCAACTGACGGGCCGCCTGCTCCCCCGCCCCCTTGTAACCGAGATCCAGGCTGAGTGCGTTGGGGAAGAGGAAGGTAAGCATGGGGTTGTTGCCAAGACCGGTCACCAACACTTCGCTGCGTCCTTGTTCTTGCAGGTATTTTGCCGCACCAATGGCGAGGGTATCACTGGCGCAGACTAGCGCCTGGGTGGTGGGAGTCAGCAGCTCAACCGCCAGCCGGTAGCCACTTTGCAGGCTGAGGTCACCGAGGGCGCTGCGTGCCGCCAGGCCCTGTTCCCGGCAAAAAGCCAGATAGGCGTCGAGCCGGCGCTGACCCGTGGTGAGATCCGAGGCATCCACCCCGAGATAGGCGATATCGCGGATATTGCGCGCCACCAGCTGGCTCAGCATGGTGTGCACCGCTCCCGCATCATCGAAACAGACCGAAGAGAAGCCCGGATGCTCGCGCGCCACCAGCACCAGCTTCTCTTTCAGCGGTGCCATGGCGTCATAATCCAGATCGTTGAAGGCAAAGAGGATGATGCCATCCACCCCGCGCCGCTCCAGCACCGCCAGATGTTCCTGCACCTTGGCCGGGGAGAACTTGCTCTCCATCAGCACGGCGTCATAACCGCGCTGATAGAGAGTCTCCAGCATGCCGCGCACCGCCTGGTTTTCGGAACTTGAATCGAGCCGCGAGACGATGATGCCCACCACCTGCTGGCTCTGGCTGCGCATGGCCCGCGCCGACTTGCTCGGCACAAAGCCATGCTCGGCGATGATCTGCTCCACCCGCTCACGGGTCGCCTGCTTGACCTTGGGATCCTGATTGAGCACCCGGGAAACGGTCGACTTGCCAACACCGGCAAGGCGGGCGATATCGAGGATGGTCAGCTTCTTGTCCATGAGTCAGGCTCGGCAGTGGAAATTGCCCACATTGTTGTTATTAAGCCCTTTGAATACAAGCCCATGGCGTTAGAATGCCCTTTTGGCCCCGGCGAACGCCGTGCCACCCGCCATTGCACAGGACGCGCATCATGGATCTGTTGGCAAGTCTGCACTTCTCCCTCTCCATTACCGGCCCCATCTGCGTGGTGCTGCTGCTCGGCATCTGGCTCAAGCAGCTGGGCCTGCTGCCCGACAGCTTCGTCGAATCGGCCTCGCGTCTGGTGTTCCAGGTCACCCTGCCGGCGCTCCTGTTCCTCAGCATGGTGCGCACTGACTTTTCGACCATGCCGAGCCCCTGGCTCATCCTCTACGGCCTGCTCGGGACGCTCACCGGTTTTCTGGTGCTGGAGCTGCTGGCGGCCCGCTTCATTCCCGAGCGGCGTCAACGGGGCGTCTTCGTGCAGGGCAGCTTTCGCGGCAACATGGGGATCATGGGGCTGGCCTATGTGCAGAACGCCTACGGGCCGGAAGGGATCGGCGCCGCCGCCCTGCTGGTGGGGTCGGTCACCGTGCTCTACAACATCCTCGCCGTCGTCACCCTGACCCGCAGTCTGGGAGGCAACAAGGGGGTCAAACCCATCCTCAAGGGGATCGCCAAAAACCCCCTCATCATCGCCATCCTGTCAGCACTGCCGTTTGGCCTGCTCGGCATAGAGCTACCCCAGCTGGTCACCACCACCGGTAACTACTTTGCCAACATGACGCTGCCGCTGGCGCTCCTGTGCACCGGCGCCAGCCTCAACCTCAAGGCCCTGCGCGGCGGCGCCATGCTGACCGGCTGGGCCACCGCCAACCGGCTGCTGTGCATTCCCGTGCTGCTGGTCGCGGGTGCCTGGGCGCTTGGCTTCAGCCCGCAGGCACTCGGCATCCTGTTTCTCATCAGCTCCACCCCCACTGCCGCCGCCAGTTATGTGATGACCCGCGCCATGGGGGGTGACAGCTCACTGGCCGCGAACATCATCGCCACCACCACGCTGGGCTCCCTTCTCACCACCAGCCTGGGAGCAGCCCTGATGAACTATCTGGGCTTGATGGGCTAGCCCGGTACTCAGGGCAGACCCAACTCTCTGGTCTGCCCTGACCCGTCTCCGACGAACGCCCTTCTCAGTCATTTCCTCCTATTTTGGAAAACGCTTGCCGTCCAATGTGTCGGCAGGCTCCGAGTATTGCCTTCTGTAGCTCATCATCCCCCCTGCTGGCTGCTGGCTGACGTCCTTATCCTCCTGGGCCGTATCATGACACCACGCGTAGCCGTGGCTGCCTGAACGACGCCTGCCGTTGATACGCAGGCGCGCTGGGCAGAGGGTTTCCTCCCTTATGTCGACCTGTCGCCCCCCCCCCCCCTCTTATGGCGTCATTATCTGATGTGGATCACTCCAACAAAGGAAATCGGTTTCCGTTGTTGGAGTGTACTGATACATTCCGGACATCTCCCTTCTACCATCACCATGAGATGTCCATCATGCATTTATCAACAGCATTTCTGATGCGAAACCCGATCCAGGAATATGACTGGGGTAGTCCTGACGCCTTGACACGGCTATTCGGGATCACGAATCCGGAGCGCAAGCCACAGGCCGAGCTCTGGATGGGGGCTCATCCCAACGGCTGTTCACAGGTCGATGTAGCTGGCCTGCCGACGCCTCTGTCCGAGCTGATCGCCGGGCGTGGCGTGGCGATACTGGGCGAATCCACCTACACCCGCTTCGGGGGGCTGCCCTTCCTGTTCAAGGTGCTCTGTGCCGAGAAGGCGCTCTCCATTCAGGTTCACCCCAGCAAGGCCCAGGCCGAGGCCGGGTTTGCTCGCGAGGTGGCGGAGGGTATCGCCATCGATGCTCCCTACCGCAACTATCGCGATGACAACCACAAGCCCGAGTTGGTGTTCGCCCTGACCCCCTATCAGGCGATGAATGGTTTTCGTGACTTTGCCGCCATCCTGGCGCTGTTTGAGCGGGTGGCAGCGGCCAGTCTGGCGCCGCTGGTGGAGGCGTTCGCCGCCGACCAGAGCGAGGACGGACTGGCACGTTTCTTCCGGGTTCTGCTGACTCTGGAGGGGGAGAGTAAAGAGGCGGCACTCGCCGCCCTCAGGGTCTGTGCCGAGCGCGATCGTCAGGACAAGACTTTTGCCCTGGTGCTGGACCTGTTCACCCAGTATCCGGGGGACGTGGGTCTGTTTGCTCCCCTGTTGCTCAATGTGGTGACGCTGCAACCGGGCCAGGCCATGTATCTGGATGCCGGCACCCCCCACGCCTATGTCCATGGGACCGGACTCGAGATCATGGCCAACTCCGACAACGTGCTGCGGGCCGGGCTGACCGCCAAGCATCTGGACGTGGACGAACTGCTCGCCTGCACCAAATGCCAGCCCAAGCCGGTCGAGACGCTCCTGATCTCGCCCCGTGCGGAGGAAGGGGTACAACACTTCGATGTGCCTGTCCCCGACTTCACCTTCAGTGTCTACGGCGCGGGGGAACACAGGCTGGTCACGGCGAGCGCGGAGATCCTGTTTGCCATCAATGGCTCCCTCTCCCTGCACCGTGACGGCCAGTCCCCCCTGGTATTGGATAGGGGGCAGTCAGCCTTCCTGCCAGCCTGCCTCGGCCCTTATGAGGTGCAGGCCCAGGGCAGTTTTGCCCGCGCAGGCAACCGTTGAGTCAGGCCGCCTCGGGGCGGCCTGCTTGATCAGTGGGCCCTGCGCTCCGTCTCCTGGGCCAGCAGCATCCGCTCGTGAGCGATGAAGAAGGGGCGATAGAGCACGTAGCTGTTGAGGATGCAGACCAGCACCATGAGGGCGTTGGCCAGGCTGCCATTGGCGGCCCAGGCTGCCCCCAGGGGAGAGGGCATGGACCAGGGCAACATGGCGACGAAGCGATCCAGGTAGCCCCACTCGGTCAGCAGCCAGGCCAGGGTGGCATTGACCATGGGGACCCCTATGAAGGGCAGGAAGAAGAGCGGGTTCATGATGATGGGAAAACCGAACAGCAGGGGCTCGTTGATGTTGAACAGCGAGGGGATGAGGCCGAGCCGGCCGACCGAGTGCAGGGTTCGGCTGCGGCTGCGCATGGCCATGAAGACCAGGGGCAGGGTGGTGCCTATGCCTCCGATCAGCAGGTAGTAGTCCCAGAACCCCTGCAGGAAGATGTGGGGCAGGGGCTCCCCCGCCATCAGTGCGCCCTGGTTGGCACTCAGACCCGCCATCCAGAACGGGGAGAGCAGGCCGTTGACGATGAGGGCCCCGTGCACCCCCATGAACCAGAGCAGGTGTGCCACCAGCAGGGCGATGAGCAGTGCCGGCAAGGTATCTGCACCGGTGACCAGGGGCTGGAACAGGTACTCCATCAGCTCGGGCAGCGATATCCCGAAATGCTGTTGCAGCCAGAGCCGCAGCAAGCTGAGGGAGAGGGTGATAAACAGCAGGGGAATGATCAGCTGGAATCCCTGCCGGGTCATCAGGGGGACCTCCTCGGGAAACTGGATGATCCAGCCGGCCCGCTGGAACAGACGGATGACCTCCACCGTATAGAAGGCCGCCAGCAGGGCGGTGAAAATCCCGAGTCCTCCCAGGTAGCCGAAGACCCCTCCCTGCGCCGAGCGAAAGTCAATGAGCAGCAGGAAGGCGACGCAGCCGCACAGGCCGGAGAGGCGCTCCGGCATCTCATACGCCTTGGCCAGGCTGGCGGCGGCTCCGAAGGCGATGATGAGGGAGACCAGGCCGGCGGTATGGCTGTAGACAGGATACAGCCAGGGCATCAGCTGCTGGGAGAGGTCCCGCAGGGCGATGGCCAGCGGGTGGGCGTTGTCGCTGGCGACAGGGGGATAGAGGATGGGCACCAGCAGACTGCCGACGATGATGAAGGGCATGGCGAGCTGAAACCCGTCTCTGAGTGCCATCACGTGCCGACTGCGTGTCAGCCAGTTGGCAACCGGTATCATTCTTTGTTCAACAATGCTGGCCAGCATCCCCATCACTTGCATGTTCATTGCGGCATCTTTCCTCTTCTCGCCAGGCGCTATGGCGTGCCTCCATTCTGCTCTCTTTCGGACTCAGCGTCCGTATTCACCAACCGAGTTTCCCTGTTTTTCTAGCTGGCTCACAAAAAAGGCACGCTTCTCCGGGGAATGGTCGACCTGGATCACAAATGAAATGAATCAAAATGGAAACCGGTTTCCATTCATTTCCGAGATCGGCACAATCCCTCCCATACCACCCCAAGGAGATTATCTGATGAAGAAGATCATGTTGTGCTGCTCCTCCGGCATGTCCACCAGCCTGCTGGTCAAGAAGATGAAGGAAGAGGCGGCGAAACGCGGCCTGGAGGCCGAGATCAACGCCTTCGGTGCCAGCGAGTTCGACAACCAGATGCCCCACTACCAGGTCGTGCTGCTCGGCCCCCAGGTCAAGTACATGCAGGCGGAGCTGGCCGGGCGTGCGGCACCGCACGGCGTGCCGGTGGCCACCATCGACATGATCGATTACGGCATGCAGCGGGGCGACAAGGTGCTGGACCATGCGCTGTCGCTGATCGGCTAACCCGGCTCATTTCACAAGGAACAGTCCATGAACACGCTTTACGACCGCTTCGTCTCGGTGATCGAGCAGAAGATAAGCCCACTGGCCGGCCGTCTCGGTCAGCAGAAGTACATCCAGGCCATCCGCGATGGTTTCATCGCCGCGCTGCCTTTCATGATCGTCGGCAGCTTCATGCTGGTGTTCATCTTCCCCCCCTTCTCGCAAGAGACCCAGTGGGGCTTTGCCCGGGCCTGGCTTGACTTCGCCGGCACCTATCAGGCCCAGCTGCTGCTGCCGTTCCAGCTCAGCATGGGGCTGATGACCCTGTTCATCTCGGTGGGCATCGGTGCCAGCCTGGCCCGGCAAAACGGGCTGGATCCGGTCACTACGGGCCTGCTCTGCCTGATGGCCTTCATGCTGGTGGCCGCGCCCGTCAAGGATGGCCAGATCTCGATGCAGTACTTCTCGGGCCAGGGGATCTTCACGGCCCTGATCACCGCCATCTATGCCGCCGAAGTCTATGCCTTCCTCAAGAAGCACAACATCACCATCAAGCTGCCTCCCCAGGTGCCGACCGGGGTGGCGCGCTCGTTCGAGGTGCTGATCCCGGTGTTGCTCATCATCCTGACCCTGCATCCGCTCAATCTGATCCTTGAGAGCAGCACGGGGATGATCCTGCCCGAGGCCATCATGGCCCTGATCAAGCCCCTGGTCGCCGCCTCCGACACCCTGCCCGCCATGCTGCTGGCCGTGCTGCTGTGCCAGATCCTCTGGTTTGCCGGGATCCACGGCGCCCTGATCGTTACCGGCATCATGAACCCCTTCTGGATGGCCAATCTGGCCAACAACCAGGCGGCCATGGCGGCGGGCGAGGCACTGCCCCACATCTTCCTGCAGGGCTTCTGGGATCACTACCTGCTCATCGGCGGCGTCGGCTCCACCTTGCCGCTGGCCTTCCTGCTGCTGCGCAGCAAGGCGGCCCACCTGAGATCCATCGGCAAGATGGGCGTGGTGCCGGGTCTGTTCAACATCAACGAACCCATCCTGTTTGGCGCCCCTATCGTGATGAACCCGGTGTTCTTCCTGCCCTTCATCCTGGTGCCCATGATCAACGCCACCCTGGCCTGGTTCGCGCTGGATCTGGGGCTGGTGGCACGGGTGGCGTCCCTGACCCCCTGGACCACACCAGCCCCCATCGGTGCCTCCTGGGCCGCGAACTGGGCCATCAGCCCGGCGCTGATGTGCATCCTGTGCATGTGCTCGGCCGCCGTCATGTATTACCCCTTCCTGAAAGCCTACGAGCGCAGCCTGCTCAAGCAGGAAGAGGAGAGAGAAGAAGCTGAAAAAGCCTTCACCGGCGACGTCGCCATGGCGACCCGTCAGAACATCCGCTAATCGAACCACCGGCCGCCAGTCCATGGCGGCCTGACAGGAGACACACCATGCAGTTCCGTTTCCCCGACACCTTCTGGTGGGGCAGTGCCTCATCCGCCCCTCAGGCCGAGGGCGCGAGCCTCCTGGGCGGCAAGGCCCCGACCATCTGGGATCACTGGTTTGCCATCGAGCCGAACCGCTTCCACCAGCAGGTGGGACCGGCCGATACCTCCACCTTCTACCAGCATTTTCGGGATGACATCGCCCTGATGCAGGAGATAGGTCACAACAGTTTCCGCACCTCCATCTCCTGGGCGCGCCTCCTGCCCCAGGGGCGTGGCGAACCCAACCCTGAGGCGGTGCACTTCTACCACGCCATGCTCGACGAGCTGCTGGCACGTGGCATCACCCCCTTCATCAACCTGTTCCACTTCGACATGCCGATGTCCATGCAGGAGCAAGGGGGCTGGGAGAGTCGCAAGGTGGTCGACGCCTTCGCCGAGTTTGCCGCCACCTGCTTCCGGCTGTTCGGGGGCAAGGTCAAACACTGGTTCACCTTCAACGAGCCGATCGTGCCGGTCGAGGGGGGCTATCTCTATGACTTCCACTACCCGAACGTGGTGGACTTCCGCCGTGCCGCGACCGTGGCCTACCACACCATGCTGGCCCACGCCAAGGCGGTGCAGGCCTATCGCGCCCAGGGCCAGGATGGCCAGATCGGCATCATCCTGAACCTGACCCCTTCCTATCCGCGTTCCCAGCATCCGGCGGATCTGAAGGCGGCCAACATTGCCGACCTCTTCTTCAACCGCAGCTTCCTCGACCCGGCGGTCAAGGGTGAATACCCGACCGAGCTGGTGGCGCTGCTGCGGGAATATGACCAGTTGCCGGCCAGCGAGCCGGAAGATCGCGTGCTGCTGGCCGCCGGCAAGGTGGACCTGCTCGGTGTCAACTACTACCAGCCGCGCCGGGTCAAGGCCCGCAGCAACGCGGTCAATTCCGCCAGCCCCTTCATGCCGGAGTGGTTCTTCGACTACTACGAGATGCCGGGTCGCAAGATGAACCCGCACCGGGGCTGGGAGATCTACGAGAAAGGCATCTACGACATCCTGGTCAACCTGCGGGACCACTACGGCAACATCCCCTGCTTCATCTCTGAAAACGGCATGGGGGTCGAGGGGGAGGAGAAGTTCCTCGGCGAGCAGGGCCAGATCCAGGACGACTACCGCATCGCCTTCATCCGCGATCACCTGAGCTGGGTGCACAAGGGAATAGGTGAGGGGTGCCAGTGCCTCGGCTATCACCTCTGGACCTTTGTCGACAACTGGTCGTGGAGCAACGCCTACAAGAACCGTTACGGCTTCGTCCGCCTCGATCTGGCGACCGGCGAGCGCCGCATCAAGAAGAGTGGCGAGTGGTTCGCCGACGTATCCCGCAACGGCGGCTTCTGAGCCGGCATCACAGCAACACCAAGGAGTACAAGATGTTTGATCTCGAAGAAACCGTCATGGGCATCATCATTAACGCCGGTCAGTCCCGCAGCCTGTGCTACGAGGCGCTGCGCAGCGCCAAGCAGGGGCAGTTTGCCGAGGCGGACGACCTGCTGCGGCAGGCCACCGAGGCGGCCAACGCCGCCCACGCGGTGCAGACCAGGCTGATCGAGGCGGATCAGGGGGAGGGCAAGATCCCGGTCACCCTGGTGCTGGTGCACGCCCAGGATCACCTGATGACCTCCATGCTGGCCAAGGAGCTGGTGTGCGAGCTCATCGAACTCTACCGCCGTCAGGCCGCCTGAGAGAGGAGCGCGAGATGTTGCGACTGGGACTGGATATCGGTGGCACCAAGATGGAGGGGCTGCTGCTCGACGGCGAGGGCAACGAGCTGTGCCGGCGCCGCATCGCGACGCCGCAGCAGGGTTACCAGACCTTCATCGAGGTGGTGACCGGTTTTATCCGCGGCTTCGCCGAAGAGGCCGGTGCGCCGGTCAGCATCGGCATCGGCTTGCCGGGGGCGGTGCGTGCCGACAACGGCTGCATCAAGAACGCCAACTGCCTGTTCCTCAACGGCCATCCGCTCAAGGCGGATCTGGAGGCCGCCCTCGGCCAGCCGGTCTGGCTGGCCAACGATGCGGACTGCTTCACCCTGTCCGAGGCCGTTGACGGGGCGGGCAGCGGTGCCAACCTGGTGTTCGGGGTCATCCTGGGCACCGGCTGCGGCGGGGGCATAGTGGCGCATCAGCGCCTGCTGGTCGGTCCCAACGCCATCACTGGCGAGTGGGGACACAATCCGTTGCCCGGCTATGACCCGGTGCGCGATGGCCCGGCCCAGCCCTGCTACTGCGGTCGTCGCAACTGCATCGAGCGCTTCGTGTCGGGGACGGGGTTCGCAGGGCGCTTCGTCGAGCGCCATGGCCGCAGTCTGTCGCCGAAAGGGATCCTGACGGCGGCGGCCGAGGGGGACGAGGAGGCCCAGGCTCACTACGAGCACTTCCTCCATGCCCTGGGGCGCAGTCTGGCGAGCGTCATCAACCTGCTGGACCCGGATGTCATCGTCTTCGGTGGTGGCCTCTCCAACATAGCGCGCCTCTATGAGGACTTGCCGGCGGCCATCACCCCCTGGCTGTTCACCGACCGTTGTCTGACCCGGCTGCTGCCGGCGCGGCACGGGGACAGCAGCGGCGTACGCGGCGCGGCCTGGCTGCCCACCCCCTGATCTGACTCTCTCACCACAGTACCCATACACGGTGCCGGCTGCACCGTGGGGCCGCCCCTTGCCTGCGGCGCCCCTCAATGTCGTGGCCGGGGCCTTTTTTACCACGATAGGACGTTACAAAAAGGAAGAGCAAAGATGGAAAAAATGCACAAGGTCATGCCCCTTTCCCTGCTGACCCTGGCCATGTTCAGCGGCCCCGTGTTGGCCGACAAGTATGACTTCGCCATGCACGGCTATGTCCGCTCAGGCATCCTGGCCAATCAGGATGGCAACCGGGTGGACTCCGTCGGCCTGATGCCGGATGGCAAATGGCGCCTGGGCAACGAGGACAACACCAAACTCGAGCTGATCCCCCAGGTGACCCTGACCTCAGATGCCGGCCCGGTCGCCAAGATCCAGGCCAACCTGACCCATGAGACCGACTGCACGTCCGACTGGAACTGTGTGGATGACGACGGCCACGACATTCAGGTACGCGAGGCCTTTGCCCAGCTGACCAGGCTCGACTTCGCACCGGATGTGGTGTTCTGGGCCGGCAAGCGTTACAGCAGCTCGAACACCTCCAGCCACCAGTACGACTGGGAGTACATCCAGTACAACGGCACCGGGGGCGGGGCGGACAACATCGACATCGGTTTCGCCAAGTTTGACGTCGGCGTCTACGCCTTCACCCCGAGCGACGAGGCCAAGGCCTATCCCCACGACGCGAACGAGCAGGGTTATCCGGACGACTACTCCCTCAACCTCTGGTTCAAGAAGATTGGGGGCGGCCCCATCGATCTGCAACTGGTCGCCCACCACATGAACCAGAACGAGAACAACGCCTGGAAGGAGAGTGCCGAGAAGGGCTATGGCGTCACCGGCATCTACAACTTTGACGGCTTCTACGGTCTGACCGGCGGTTACTCCCGCTTCGTGGCCCAGTTCGGCAAGGGCTTGGCGGCGGGCGACTCCCTCGGCAAGAACGGCTGGGGCTGGTCCAACCTGGATGACACCCAGTCCTGGCGCCTGGTGCTCGACGGCCTGGCTTCTCTCGGCAACGGTTGGGATGTCTCCACCTTCGCCTTCTACCAGAAGGACAAGAGCTACCGCTGGTGGACCGGGGATCAGGATGGCTGGGGCCGCTCCATGTGGGTCGCCGGGGTGCGTCCCATGCAGCAGATCACCCGGAACTTCGCCATGCAGTATGAGGTCGGCTACGAGTACCTCGACGATGACAACTACAAGGGCGTGGCGGGTAGCAAGGGCAAGGGGGGCATGACCAAGGCGACCATAGCGCCGACCCTGACCTTCGACTCCGGCTTCTGGAGCCGTCCGCAGCTGCGCCTGTTCGCCACCTACGCCAAGTGGGATGAGGGCGTCTCCGATGCCATCGACGGCAACTACGACTGGGGGAGCGGCACCCTCTCAGCCGGGGCTTACTCCCGCAGTGGCAAGACGGATACCTGGAACTTCGGTGTCCAGGGCGAAGTGTGGTTCTAAGGAGCACGAGCATGAGATCTCTCTTACGCAATACCCTGAGTTTCTGTGTGCTGTCGGTCCTGGCCGGCAGCACACTGGCGGCGCCTTCCCACTTTGAGCACTTTATCACCCGCCAGGGGGCGGCCCTGATGGATGGCAAGCAGGGGTTCCGTTTTGCCGGCATCCACGCCCCCGAGCTGCACCGCATCGAAGACGATGCGCGCGGCGTGTGCAAGGCCGACCCGCGGGGCTGGGGCCAGTACTTCAAGTGGCCGACCGCCGAGGAGCAGGCCAACTGGATCCGCGCCATGGTGCAGACTGGCGCCAAGGCCCAGCGGGTCTATGTCCTCTCGGTGCAGCAGGAGAACGACCAGGCTTGTGAGCGCGAGACCCACATTCTGGCCCCTGCCACGGCAGACGGCATGCCCGTGCTCAATGAAAAGGCCATGGTGGTCTATGACAACATGATTGCCGAGGCCGACAAGCAGGGGCTGCGGCTCATCCTGCCCTTCATCGATCACTGGTGGTGGTGGGGCGGGCGCGAGCAGCTGGCAGCCTTCTACAAGGAGACGGCAGACGACTTCTACGACACCTCGAGCAAGACCTACAAGGCCTATCAGGACATCATCCGCCAGGTGATCACCCGCAAGAACACGATCACCGGCCGTCACTACTATGACGAGAAGGCGATCATGGCCTGGGAGACCGGCAACGAGCTGGAGAACACCAATGAGGCATTCCTGACCCGGACCGCGGCCTGGATCAAGCAGTTCGCTCCGCACCAGCTGGTCATCGACGGCACCTACAAGAAGATCAACGACTTCTCTCTCAAGGATCCGAACGTCGACATCATCAGCAACCACTACTACACCAACGCCGGCAACAACCACCCGGATCAGGTGAAGAAGGATCTGACCGCCATCGCCGGCAAGAAGGTCTATCTGGTGGGCGAGTTCGGCCTGCTCGATCACCGGGATCTGGACAACATCATGCAGTCCATCGTCCATACCGAGGTGGATGGCGCCAAGGCGGTGGGGGGCTTCATCTGGGGTTTCCGTGGCCACCGTCACGACGGGGGCTTCTACTGGCACAAGGAGTACACGGGGCACTACAGCTATCACCTGCCCGGATTCCCGATAGAGGGCAAGGCCAACCAGGAGATGGACGTCGTCGACCTGGTGCGCAAGGCGTCGGCCCAGATGGCGGGTCTGGCGCAGGCGCCTGCCCTGCCGGCACCGGACGCTCCGTTGCTGCGCCAGACCGATTCGCCGTTTGCCATCAACTGGATGGGGGCGCCGGTGGGACGTGCCTATGACATCGAGCGCGCCACTTCCGCCAAGGGTCCCTGGACCCGTGTCGGCAAGGATGTCTCGGATGGCGTCAACGAGTGGGACCCGAGCAGGATGAGCCTGTTCAGCGACGACTACGGCTCGCTCAAGCTGGGTCAGACCTACTACTACAGGGTCATCGCCAAGAATGAGTCGGGTGCCTCCCAACCCTCCAACGTCATTTCGGTCAAACACACCCAGCAGAATCTGCCGCCTGTGGTCGAAGTGGGTGGCGATCTGACCACCTCGGTGGATCAGGGTGTCCTGCTCAGCGCCGTCTGGCGCGACGACCAGCTGCCGACCCCGCAGGTCAAGGTGGGGTGGCGCAGCACCGGGCCCCTCGAGGCCAAGTTCTGCCACGGCGATCAGGCCTCGACCCGTGCCTGGTTCCCTCAGGCGGGCGAGTATGAGCTGACCTTCAGTGCCGATGACGGCCTTGCCCGGAGTGCGAGATCCATCAAGGTGAAGGTGGATCGGGCCAGGGGCGAGCTGCCGGTCAGCTACTGCGAGTTCAGCTCTGCCGAGCTGGTGGCCAAAGAGGGTGAGCTGAACGTGGTCAAGAGTGCCGAGAACCAGCTGGAGGTGGCGGCCGACGGTTTCGCCGGTCCGTTTGCCAGCGAGGGTGACAAGATCACCTGGCACGTCGAGGCCCCCTGGTCCGGCGCCTTCAACCTGCACCTGCACTTCAACGGCAAGTGGGGCGGCAAGAAGAACAGCGTCGTCATCAATGGCACCGATATTCACCCGATCGAATTCCCGCAGACCGACGAGGCCGGTCAGGTGCAGGTCGTCCCGGTGCAGCTCAAGCAGGGCAAGAACCTGGTGAGCTTCGGTAAATTCGCCGGTGACTGGGGGTATATGTTCGTGAAGTCCGTCAAGGTCGTGGCGGAATAACAGTACGGGCCGCATCCCATGGCGCGGCCCGTATTCACTCGTGTTTCATTCACATCGGAGAGCGAGTCGTCGGAGGCCTCTTTTGGCGAGTGTGAAATATAGCCTTGTGCGGTTTATCCCGATACAGGGTGTCTCTTTCACATATTCAAAAATAGTGCGGCACGACCGTCTCCATGAAGGAGATAAAGATGAAGAAACATATTTTTCTCGGTGCTCTCTGGCTGGTGCTACCCGCGTTGTCCCTGTCTGCGATGGCGGCCGACTATCTGGTCGAGCAGTCGGCCGGAGATGGTCAACTGAATGTGGTCACCAGCGCCAAGGACCAGCTGACCCTGGGGGATGACGGTTTTCTCGGTCCCTTTGCCAGCGAGGGGGACAAGGTGACCTGGACGGTTGCGGTGCCCAGTGCCGGTGAGTACCAGCTTCGCCTCTTCTTCAACGCCAAGTGGGGCGGCAAGAAGAACACCCTGGTGGTCAACGGCGGCGAGCCGGTGCAGATCGACTTCCCCCAGACCGGTGAGGCCGGTGAAGAGAAGGTGATCCCGGTGACCCTGCAGGAGGGCAGCAACAGCATCAGCTTCGGCAAGGCGCCCAATGACTGGGGTTATATGTTCGTGAAATGGATCAAGATCGCGGCCAAATAATCGAACACCTGGCTGCCTGTGCGAGCCGGCAGCCACCTTATTCGCCCATCAGAAATAAATAACAAGAAGGGTCCTGATGCTCTGTGGATGATTTTATTGTCCGCCACAGAGAATGCCTCGGTGGTGTATTTCCATCACGACGTGACAATGAATGATGCGGTATCGCTGTCCTGGTTATGGAATAACCGCTTATCCCCTGGATAAATAAAAGGATAGAAAAGTGAAGAGAAAGACGATCATCGCTACCCTGCTGCTCGGCTGCAGCACCGTGCCCGCTCTGCTGCTGAGCCCTTCGGCCCTGGCCGCGACCACCTACCCGACCTGTGCCTCGGCGACCAGCGATCCGGACGGTGACGGTTGGGGCTGGGAGAATGGCCAGAGCTGCCAGGTGGTGGCAGGGTCGGGCGGCGCGACCACTTACCCGACCTGTGCCTCGGCGGCCAGCGATCCGGACGGTGACGGCTGGGGCTGGGAGAATGGCCAGAGCTGCCAGGTGGCCAGCTCCACACCGACACCGGGCACGGGGGACATGTATGTGAAGGATGGCCAGCTTTACTCCGCCAGTGGTCAGCGCTTCATCGCCCGCGGCATCAACCTGCAGTATGGCGACAATCCGGGGGCGGCCTTCGCGGCCATCACGCCGATCGCCAATACCGGCGCCAACATAGTGCGGCTGCAACTGCGCAAGCACACCACGGCCCAGGAGCTGCGCGGTGCCCTCGATGCCATCGTCGCCCGCAACATGGTCGCCATGCCCATGTACTGGGAGAGCGACGTGACCTGCCAGAGCAACCCGCAGCCGCTGCAGACCGCCGTCGACTCGCTCTGGCTCGGCAGCTGGAAGGCCGTGATGCAGGATCCCAAGTACAAGGGCAAGATCCTGCTCAACATCGCCAATGAATGGGGTGAGGATACCAACAATTACGCCGACTTTATCACCACCTACAAGGGGCTCATCAAGGGACTGCGCGATGGCGGCTATACCATGCCGCTGGTGATCGATGCGGCCCACTGCGGCCAGTACGTGCAGAGCTTCCTCTCGGGTCGTGGCAGCGAGTTGCTCAATGCCGATGCCAGCAAGAACCTGCTGTTCTCCCTGCACGCCTACCACTGGCTCTGGGACACGCCTGCCGAGATCGATGCCGCCATTGCCCAGATGAAGGCGCAAAACCTGGCGTTCCTGTTTGGCGAGTTCGGAGACAAGCGCTTCCAGGCCCCCAACAACGTCGATCACTATCATCTGCTTGGCAAGGCGCAGAGCGAGTCGGTAGGGTGGATAGCCTGGTCCTGGAAGGGGAATGGTGCCGGGGAAGAGGAGGTGCTAGACATGTCCTACGACTACGGCAGCATGGATCTCTCCCCAAGGGGAAATGACATCGTGTTCGGTGAGGCCGGCATTCGCCAGACGGCGTCCGCACTGCAATAGCATCTGGCTCACAGGGCGGGAGTCTGGAGGTTCCCGCCCCGTTGGGGGCATGGTAGGATGAAACCAGTTGTAAACCGGTTACCGGAATTGAACCCATGGCCAATATTACCGATGTGTCGCGTCTTGCGAATGTGTCCAAAGCCACTGTTTCCCGCGTTCTGAGCGGCTCGCGCGGCGTGCGGGAAGAGAGTCGCCTGGCCGTGCTGCAGGCTGCCGAGCAGCTGAATTTTCGACCCAATGCCACGGCCCGCTCTCTGGCGACCCAGGCGACGGATTGCGTGGGGATCATCCTCTCTTCCCAGCTTGGCAACCGGCTGGCCAGCATGCTGCCACTGCTGGAAGGGGCACTGACCAAGGCGGGTAAGAGCATGCTGGTGCGCTTCGCCGACGAGGCGGAGCAACAGCAGCGGGCGGTCGATGAGCTGTTGGGGGGGCGTTGTGACGGCGTGCTGGTGCTGGGAGCCAAGCAATCCATGGCGCCGGACGAGCGCCTCATCCAGCTCGATGGGGTGAGCGATTCGGACAACCTCAATCTCTGCTACGACCTGACGTTTGCCACCGAGAGCGCCTGCCGCTTCCTGCTTGGCAAGGGGCATCGCCAGTTGGTGCTGATGCTGGACGACAAGCTGTCGCCGGCGGGCAAGAGTGCCATTACGGGCTATCAGCAGGCACTGCAGCAGCAATCCCTGCCCTACAACGGCCAATTGGTGATCGACGGTGCCGACAACCAGCAGGCGCTGCTCGGCCTGCTCAACCGCTATCTGCCCTTCACCGCCCTGGTGGTGCAGCAGGATGCCCAGGCGGCCGATGCCATGCGACTGCTGCGTGAGTTCAACCTCCACGTTCCCCAGGATGTGTCCGTCATCAGCCTAGAGGGGGCCACCCTGGCAAGCCAGCTGACTCCGCCATTGACCTGCATCGAATACCCGAGTGAACGGCTGGCCCAGGAGAGTGTGCGCGTGCTGCTGGCACAGCTGGCACAAGGCCTGCGTCCGGCCGACGAACCGCAGAAGTTCCAGGGGCGTCTGGTGGTGCGTGAGTCGGTACTGGCCCGCTAGGGCTTGACCTTGCTGCGGGCGTCAGCTTTAGGCTGGGGGGACATTCAGAGAGGAGATATCCCATGACCATCGAACTCACCGTTTCCGGCATGTCCTGTGGTGGCTGCGCCGCCAGCTTGCAAAAAGCGTTGCTGGCCCAGCCTGCCGTCAGCGCAGCCAGCGTCGATTTCGCCAGCAGCAAGGCGATCATCGAGAGCGAATTGAACAAGGCGGAGCTGATCGCCCTGATTGAAGCCAAGGGCTTCTCGGCAAGTTAATTTATCTCTATAGAGGTATAAAACAGGTTAAAAATCTGTACTCACCTGTCTTTTGGTGAGTTTTATCACAGACGTCGATTATTAAATGGGCAAACTTGCTGCGATTATTCCAACCAGAAGGATTTGCAGCATGACCCTACCGATCCGCAAGACCCTGCTCGCCGCCGTGCTCGGCCTGACCCTCTCCCCCATGGCCATGGCCCTGCCCAATGTGCATATTCTGGCCACCGGCGGCACCATCGCCGGCGCCGGCCAGTCTGCCACCCAGTCCAATTATGAAGCTGGCAAGGTAGCCATCGAGACCCTGATCGCCGCCGTACCCGAAATGAAGAACGTGGCCGACGTGCAGGGAGAGCAAGTAGTCAAGATTGGCTCCCAGGATATGAACGACGAGGTGTGGCTGAAGCTTGCCAAGCGGGTCAACGAACTGCTGGCCAAGGATGATGTTGATGGCATCGTCATCACCCACGGCACCGACACCATGGAAGAGACCGCCTACTTCCTGAACCTCACCGTCAAGAGCGACAAGCCGGTGGTACTGGTCGGCGCCATGCGCCCCTCCACTGCCATGAGCGCTGACGGCCCGATGAACCTCTACAACGCCGTGGTCACCGCCTCCGATCCCGCCTCCAAAGGCCGTGGCGTCATGGTCGCCATGAACGATACCGTGCTGGATGCCCGCGACGTCACCAAGACCAACACCACTGGCGTGCAGACCTTTGCCGCTCCCAACTTCGGTCCGCTCGGCTACATCCACAACGGCAAGATCGACTATCAGCGCAGCCCGGCTCGCCTGCACACCAGCAAGACCCCGTTCGATGTGAGCAAACTCGACAAGCTGCCCCAGGTCGGTATCGTCTATAGCTATGCCAACGCCACCGAACTGCCGGCCAAGGCCATGGTGGATGCCAAGTTTGATGGCATCGTCAGCGCCGGGGTAGGCAACGGCAACCTCTACCACAGCCTGTTCGACACCCTGGCTCAGGCGAGCAAGGACGGCATTCGCGTGGTGCGCTCCGCCCGCGTGCCGACCGGCGCCACCACCCTGGATGCCGAGATCGACGACGCCAAGTACGGCTTCGTAGCCGCCGGCACCCTGAACCCGCAGAAGGCGCGCATCCTGCTGATGCTCTCCCTGACCCAGAGCAAGGATCCGGCCCAGATCCAGCGCTGGTTCCAGCAGTTCTGATCGAATCAATTCAGGCAATAACAATCAAGGGCGGGATTTCCCGCCCTTTTTTGGCTCCCCTCCCCTGACAGGGGCCTCGCCTGCCCCGAGCCGGGTCGTGATAAATTAGCGAACCGGATCACCTGCTTTCACAAGCGCATCGCGGCCAAATTCATTACACTGCCTGCGATCTTTTCTACTTAGGAGTGCTGCCGCAGTATGGAAATATTGATCCTGTTGGGATTGATTTTGCTCAATGGCGTCTTCGCCATGTCGGAAATTGCCATCGTGACCGCACGCAAGGCTCGCCTTGCCAAGATGGCCAGTGAAGGAAGCCGCTCCGCCGCCATCGCCCTCAGACTCGCGGAAAACCCGACCCACTTTCTCTCCGCCGTCCAGATCGGCATCACCACTATCGGCCTGCTCAATGGTATCTACGGCGAATCCCTGCTGGCCCAACCTTTCTCACTCTGGCTGCAGGAGTGGGGACTATCCCCCAAGACCAGCGGTACGATCGCCACCGTCATCGTCGTCGTCACCGTGACCTATCTCTCCATCGTGGTGGGGGAGCTGGTGCCCAAGCGGCTCGGCCAGCTCAGCGCAGAACGCCTTGCCTGCCTGATTGCGCTCCCCATGCACTGGCTCGCCACCCTGACCCGTCCCTTCGTCTGGCTGCTGTCAGTCTCCACCAATGTCACCTTGCGCCTGTTGCGGGCCAAGCAAGATGGCGGCGCCAACGTCACCGAGGAGGAGATCCACGCCATGCTGGTGGAGGGCTCCGAAGCCGGGGTGATCGAGGATCATGAGCACACCATGCTGCGCAATGTGTTCCGTCTCGACGAGCGCAGCCTCTCCTCCCTGATGGTGCCGCGCAGCGATATCCGCTATCTGGATCTGTCGCTGCCGCTGGAAACCAACCTGCAGCGCCTGGTGGAGGAGCGTCACAGCTATTTCCCGGTCTGTGACGGCAACCTCTCCGAGCTGGTGGGGATCATCGACGTCAACAAGGTGTTGTATGCCTATATCAAGGGGGAACCCATCGACCTGGCCGCCCTGACCCAGGAGGGAAGCCTGCTGCCCGAGACCCTCAACGGGGTCGAGCTGCTCAACCACTTCCGCACCCACAGCGAACAGATCGCCCTGGTGGTGGATGAGTATGGCGAGTTGCAGGGGCTGGTCACCCAGCAGGATCTGATGGAGGCGCTGGCGGGGGATTTTCAGCAGGAAGACGGCGACGACAACTGGGCATTCCAGCGCGCCGATGGCAGCTGGCTGCTCGATGGCCTGATCCCTTTGCCAGAATTGAAGGACTGTCTGGAGCTGGTTCGCCTGCCCGAGGAAGAAAAACATCACTATCACACCCTCGGAGGGCTTATCATGCTGCTCCTTGGTCGTGTTCCACAGACCGGCGACCTGGTCACCCTGGAACAGTGGCAACTGGAAATTGTTGACATGGATGGTCTGCGCATCGACAAGGTGCTCGCCATGCCCTTGACCGATCAACCCAGCTAACCTGCGGAGTTTGCAAGAATGGAGCGGTTTTACCAACTGGCCCACGCCTTTATGCATCAGGATCTGGTGACCCTGTCTGATCCCCAAATGGCCTTCATGGTCTGTGCCGTCTTATTGACCTTTCTGGTGCTCGAGAATGGCTTTATCCCCACCGCTTTTCTGCCCGGCGACAGCCTGCTGATCCTGACCGGCGTGCTCATCTATCAGGATGTGCTGTCACTGGCAGTGATACCGCTGCTGATCATGGCCACCTTTGTCGGCACCTGGCTTGGCTACATGCAGGGCCGCTTTCTCGGCCACACCCAGATGTATCATCGCCTGATGTCTCACGTGGAGGATCGCCACAAGGAGAAGGTCTACTACCTGCTCGACAAGTACGGCATCCTGACCCTGATCACCGCCCGCTACATCGCTTTCGTGCGCACCGCCTATCCCTATATCGTTGGCGCCACCGAGCTGCCGCAGGGACGCTTTCTCGTCGTCAATTTCATCAGCTCCATCATGTGGATCTGCCCGCTGGTGGGATTCGGCTACTACCTGAGTCACACCAAGCTGGCAGCCGAATACCAGTCCCAATTTCTCAGCATCATCCTCTACCTGCCGATCGTGCTGCTGGTCAGCGGCATCATCGCCCTGCTCTGGCGCTGGCTCAGCAAACGCAAGGCTGCAAAATCCCGGGATTGACACCCACCTCAAAAAAGCCCTCGAAAGAGGGCTTTTTTGAGGCTCGCATTTGCGCAAATTGTAGAAATAGTCTGTAGAGCCCCTTGTCAATGCAGGGTAAAAATGCGTGAATCTACCGCCTTTTTTTCCATGTGAACGGAGTCGGTAGTATGCGGTGTCGGGTTCGCGCAGTTGCGCTGGTTTTCGGATTGATAGGGATGCTGGGATTGCCTGCGGTCAGCGCCGCCCCCAACCCCGCCAAATTGGACATTCGTTCGAGCAGTGCCCTGGTCGTCGACGTCAACACGGGCAAGACTCTCTACCAGAAGAATGCCACCAAGGTGCGTCCCATCGCCTCCATCACCAAACTGATGACAGCGCTGGTGGTACTGGATGCCAGACAGGATCTGGCTCAGACCCTGACCATCGACAAGGAAGATCTGGATCGGGTGAAGCACACACACTCCCGCATTCGCATGGGTACCAAGGTGACCCGTCGTGACGCACTGCACCTGACCCTGATGTCCTCCGAGAACCGGATGGCCTCGGCCCTGGCCCGTCACTACCCGGGCGGCCGCAGCGCCTTTATCCGCGCCATGAACAACAAGGCCCGACAGCTGGGCATGCACCAGACCCATTTCTACGACGCCACCGGTCTCTCCACTCGCAACGTCTCCACCGCCCAGGATCTGGGCAAGCTGGTCACCGCAGCCTATCGCCAGCCACTGATCCGCCAGTTTACCCAGGATGAGCACAGGGAGATGCGCTTCCAGGCCCCCTCCTACAGCCTGATGTTCAACAACACCAACCCGCTGGTAAAAAATCCGGACTGGGACGTACGTCTCTCCAAGACCGGCTTCACCGACGAGGCTGGCCGCTGCCTGGTGATGCGTGCCAAACCGGACAGCCGGGAGCTCGCCATCGTGTTGCTCAACTCGGTGGGCAAGCTCACCCCGGTCGGCGATGCCAACCGCATTCGCAAATGGCTGAGAAGCTAAAGACGAACGACGTGAAAAAGGATGCTGCGGCATCCTTTTTTATTGCCCGTGATCCCACAGCCCATGACAGGCCTCCAGCACCCGCCTGAGCAAAAAGGAGATAGATGACGGCCCGGGGCGAAGAAATACGTGTCAGAGTGTTGGCAGCGGCCATGCAGGGGATCTGGCAGAGGCGTCAGCAACGAGCCGGTCAGAGGAAAGAAGAAGCGAATGGAAAGAGGGCGGCAACCAGGTGTTGGGTATTTCCAAGACCGGATCCAGCCCATAAAAAAACAGCCCCGACCTGAGTCGAGGCTGTCTGTATGGTGCGCCCGAGAGGATTCGAACCTCTGACCACCTGGTTCGTAGCCAGGTACTCTATCCAGCTGAGCTACGGGCGCTCATAAACTTTGTACTGCTTGAAAATGGTGCGCCCGAGAGGATTCGAACCTCTGACCACCTGGTTCGTAGCCAGGTACTCTATCCAGCTGAGCTACGGGCGCTCATAAATTTTTGTACTGCTTGAAAATGGTGCGCCCGAGAGGATTCGAACCTCTGACCACCTGGTTCGTAGCCAGGTACTCTATCCAGCTGAGCTACGGGCGCTCATAAATCTTTGTATTGCTTTAAAATGGTGCGCCCGAGAGGATTCGAACCTCTGACCACCTGGTTCGTAGCCAGGTACTCTATCCAGCTGAGCTACGGGCGCCCTGTTTTAAAACGATAAAAAAAGCTTACTCAACAGTAAGCCTTCTTCTAGTGCCGACTTGCTGATGGTCAACACATGACTCCGAGAGTCTAATATGGTGCGCCCGAGAGGATTCGAACCTCTGACCACCTGGTTCGTAGCCAGGTACTCTATCCAGCTGAGCTACGGGCGCAAATGGCGGAGAAGGGGGGATTCGAACCCCCGATGCGGGTATAAGCCGCATACTCCCTTAGCAGGGGAGCGCCTTCAGCCTCTCGGCCACCTCTCCGTTTGCGGGGCTGATAATACTTCACAGGGATTTTTAGTCAAACACTTTTTTGGAGAAAAAAGAGCGTTCGCTCAGCATTTGGTCAAAGCGTGGAATATTCAAGCAATATCGACACTTATCCCGTTGTTTTACGCCGTGCAGCCGATTTCACGGGCCATAAAAAACAAAAGGCGACACATGAGGTGTCGCCTTGTCACTGCCTGGAATCCAGCTTAGAAGTTCGGCTGGCCCGGAACCTTCTCAGCCTGGATACGCTGATAAATCTCTTCGCGGTGCACGGAAACTTCTTTCGGTGCGTTCACGCCGATACGAACCTGGTTGCCTTTAACGCCCAGTACGGTGACAGTCACTTCGTCACCAATCATCAGGGTTTCCCCTACACGACGAGTCAAAATAAGCATTCGCTTGCTCCTGTATCCTGTTTTGTTTTTATATCGATATGCGACATTATCTAACAAAGATACCGATATGGTAAATGGTTGAAACTAAATCAATCAGAGATTGTTAGCCCAGGGGCTGCTCTTGGGGCGCTTGATCCAACCCGAAAGCTGCGTGCAGGGCTCGCACCGCCAGCTCCAGATACTTCTCGTCAATCACCACAGAGATTTTGATTTCAGAGGTGGAAATCAGCTGCATGTTGATCCCCTCCTCGCCCAATACCTTGAACATGGTGCGGGCAACACCGGGGTGGTTCCACATGCCGACACCGACAATGGAAACCTTGGCGATCTCGCCATTTCCCTGCACACAGGAGGCGCCCAGCTCGCTGGCCGTTTCCTCAAGCAGTGCGCGGGCACGGCGGTAATCGTCCCGATTCACCGTAAAGGTGAAGTCGGCGGTGCCGTCACCCAGGGTGTTTTGCACAATCATGTCGACATCAATGTTGGCATCGCTGATCGGATTCAGGATCTGCGCGGCCACGGTCGGTTTGTCAGGCACACCCAGAATGGTCAGGCTGGCCTCGTTGCGGTTAAAAGCGATCCCGGATACCAGGGGAGCTTCCATCCTCTCACCTCCATATGTGATTAAGGTTCCCTCTCCATCGATAAAGCTCGACAGTACCCGCAGCGGGACGCGGTATTTGCCCGCAAACTCCACCGAACGGATCTGCAGCACCTTGGCCCCCAGGCTGGCCATCTCCAGCATCTCCTCGAAGGTGATGGTATCGAGACGACGAGCCTTGGGCTCGATGCGCGGATCCGTGGTGTATACCCCATCAACATCGGTAAAGATCTGGCACTCATCGGCCTCGATGGCCGCCGCCACGGCAACCGCCGTGGTGTCCGAGCCGCCCCGGCCCAGGGTAGTGATGGCGTTGTGCTCATCACGGCCCTGAAAACCGGCGATCACCACTACCTTGCCCGCCGCCAGTTCTGCCTGAACCAGCTCGGTATCGATATGGGTGATGCGCGCCTTGCCATAGGCGGAATCGGTGTGAATGCGTACCTGATCACCGGTCATTGAGACCGCAGGACAACCGCGTTTGTTCAACGCGATCGCCAACAGCGCTATGGTGACCTGCTCACCGGTGGAGACAAGCACGTCCATCTCGCGCCGGTTGGCATCAGGATCCAGCTGCTGGGCCATGCCCAGCAACCGGTTGGTTTCGCCCGACATGGCGGAGACCACCACCACCACATCGTGTCCCTGGGCGCGGGTCTGCTGAACCCGCTCAGCGACCGCCTCGATCCGCTCCAGCGTGCCGACCGAGGTGCCGCCGTACTTCTGTACATAGAGTGCCACAGATCACCTCGCCCTATTACAGGCGCTCTTCCAGCCAGGAGTGAACGGATTGCAGCGCTGCCGGTACGGCCTCTGGCTGGGTACCACCCGCCTGAGCCATGTCCGGACGACCACCGCCCTTGCCGCCCACCTGCTGGGCTACCAGATTGACCAGTTCACCGGCCTTGACCTTGCCGGTCAGGTCGTTGGTGACACCGGCGATCAGGTTGACCTTGTCATCGCTGCTGGTTGCCAGCAGTACGACACCGGATTTCATCTGGTTCTTCAGCTCGTCCAGCATGCCGCGCAGGGACTTGGGATCAGCCCCTTCCAGCGCTGCAACCAGCACCTTCTGCCCCTTGATCTCGATGACCTGGCTCAGCAAATCGTTACCGGCCTGGGCAGCCAGCTTGGCCTTGAGCTGCTCCAGCTCGCGCTCCATCATCTTGGCCTTGTCCAGCACCTGACGCACCTTGTCCGCCAGGGAGAACTGGTCACCCTTGATGAGGGCCGCAGTCTCTTCGATCTGCTCACCCAGCTGGTGCATGTAGTCGATGGCGGCCTTGCCGGTCACCGCTTCGATACGACGCACACCGGCGGCGATACCGCTCTCGGCGATGATCTTGAAGAAACCGATGTCACCGGTGCGCTTGGCGTGGGTACCACCACACAGCTCGGTGGAGTAGTCGCCCATGCGCACCACGCGCACGTCGTCCTCATACTTCTCGCCGAACAGCGCCATGGCACCGGCCGCCTTGGCGGCTTCCAGACCCATGACCTGGGTGCTGACTTCATGGTTGGCGCGGATCTGGGCGTTGACCAGCTCCTCGACCCGACGAATGGTCGCCATGGTCAGGCCTTCGAAGTGGGAGAAGTCGAAACGCATGCGCTCGGCGCCCACCAGAGAGCCCTTCTGGGTCACGTGATCACCGAGCGCCTGACGCAAGGCAGCGTGCAGCAGGTGAGTCACGGAGTGGTTCAGGGCCACAGCCTGACGACGGTCGGCGTCCACCACGGCTTCGACCTCGGCGCCCTTCTCCAGGGTGCCCAGCTCCATGTAACCCTTGTGGATGATGGCCTTGCCCGCCTTCATGGTGTCGGTCACGGCGAAGATGCCGTCGTCCACCTTGAGGGTACCGGTGTCGCCGATCTGGCCACCGGACTCGGCGTAGAAGGGAGTCTGCTCCAGCACGATGACGGCTTCGTCACCGGCGATCAGCGCATTCACCTCTTCGGTGCCCTTGTAGATGCCGATCACGCGAGTCTGCTCGCTCAGGGTCTTGTAACCGGTGAACGGAGTCTCGAAGTCGAGCTTGAGCATCTCGTTGTAGTTCACACCGAAGCTGGAGGCCTCTTTGGCACGGGCACGCTGCTTCTCCATCTCGGCGTTGAAGCCTTCCTCGTCGATGCCGATCTCGCGCTCGCGCACCACGTCGGCAGTCAGGTCAGCCGGGAAGCCGTAGGTGTCGTACAGCTTGAACACCACCTCGCCCGGAATGACCTTGGCGTCACCCAGGTTGGCCAGGGCATCTTCCAGCAGCAGCAGACCGCGGTCCAGGGTGCGGACGAACTGTTCTTCTTCGATGCGCAGCACGCGCTCGACCAGCGGCAGCTGGGCGATCAGCTCTTCGGCCACATCTTTCATCTGCACCGCCAGCTCGGCAGCCAGCTTGTAGAAGAAGACATCGGTGGCGCCCAGCTTGCGACCGTGGCGCACAGCGCGACGGATGATGCGACGCAGCACATAACCACGACCCTCGTTGGAGGGCATGACGCCGTCGGCGACCAGGAAGGCGCAGGAGCGGATGTGGTCGGCGATGACGCGCAGGGACTGGTTGCTGAGATCGGTGGTGCCGACGATCTCGGCCGCCTTCTTGATCAGCGCCTGGAAGATGTCGATCTCGTAGTTGGAGTGCACACCCTGCATGATGGCGGAGATACGCTCCAGACCCATGCCGGTATCCACGGACGGACGGGGCAGCGGTTCCATGGTGCCGTCGGCCTGACGGTTGAACTGCATGAACACCACGTTCCAGATCTCGATGAAGCGGTCGCCATCCTCTTCTGGAGAACCGGGACGGCCACCCCAGATGTGATCGCCGTGGTCATAGAAGATCTCGGTGCAGGGACCGCACGGGCCGGTATCGCCCATGGCCCAGAAGTTGTCGGAAGCGTACGGCGCTCCCTTGTTGTCACCGATGCGCACGATGCGATCGGCCGGCACGCCAACTTCCTTTTCCCAGATGTCGAAGGCTTCATCGTCAGTCGCGTAGACGGTCACCAGCAGGCGCTCTTTCGGCAGTTGCAGCACCTCGGTCAGGAAACCCCAGGCGAACTTGATGGCATCCTGCTTGAAGTAGTCGCCAAAACTGAAGTTGCCCAGCATCTCGAAGAAGGTGTGGTGACGAGCGGTATAGCCGACGTTTTCCAGATCGTTGTGCTTACCACCGGCACGCACGCAACGCTGGGAGGTGGTTGCGCGGTTGTAGGCACGCTTGTCTGCGCCAAGGAACACATCCTTGAACTGGTTCATACCCGCGTTGGTAAACAACAGGGTCGGGTCGTTATGCGGTACCAGCGAGCTGGAGGAGACAACCTGGTGCCCCTGGGAACGGAAATACTCGAGAAACGCGGTGCGTATCTCAGACGTGGACATATACATGGAAAATCCTGCTTGATTCGAATACGGACTTTTAACCGCATTAATGTAAGTTTTCTGCGGGGTAAAGTAAAACGTACCGGCCCGTCACGGGCGAAAAAGCACGCATAAACGGGTGGGTGAAGAAAAGGGAGGCAAATGCACGCTTTTCCGGCCACGGATCGCGCCAAAAGCAGCGGAAAATAACCGCAGGATGCGACAAAACCGGACCCGTTTCATCATCCGTAGCCAAGCCACTGAACAAACAGGAAAAAGCTGCTGAGCCGCGATCAAGGAGCGAGTCCCGGTGAGTCGTCAGACGAAGGGAAGCTGGCGAGAAGGAGCCGGTTAAAGGGAATTGACAGGCTCAGGGGCCACGCGGCCCTATGGTCAGCGCAGGAGACGAACTGGCAGTTATCGTCACCGACATCTTGTTATCTCGCCAGCCTGCACCGCGTCCCTATTCCTCCCGCTCCTGCAAGGCAGAGAGGGCATAGCGTGCCTGATCCTGAGTAAAGCCTCGCCCCAGCAGATACTTGAGCCACTTCATGCGCAGCTTGAAATCGGCCAGGTCGGCGACTCTGGCGCGCCGCTCCAGCAGATCAAAAGCCAGTTCGAACCAGTCCAGTTCGGGTTGCTCGAAGGCGGCGTCGATCTGGCTGTCGTCCAGCCCCTTGCGTCGCAGGTCGAAGCGGATCTTGATGGGCCCGTGCCCCTTGGCGGCACCGGCTCGCACCGCCATGGCGCCATAACGCTCGTCATTGACCCAGTTGTAGCCACGGCAGTAGTCGACGACCGCTTCGATCACCTCCTGGCTGAACCCCTGCTGGCGCAGCCGGTTGGCCAGTTCGGATTCGGCACTCTCGCGGCGGGCGAGACTGCGCATGGCGAAGTTGCGGGCGGCCGCCAGCTGCTCTTCGAAGCTGGGCTGTGCGGGTTCGGTAGTGGATTCATCAACCATAAATGACAAGGCCGGGTATCGACCCGGCCTTCCTGTTACTCGTTATTCGAACTCTTGTTCGCTTTCGACGTCGAACTCGTCTTCTTCCGCAACGACCGCCTTGTCATCGGCAGGAACTACGCCGGAGAGCAGCAGCTCGCGCAGCTTGGCCTCTACCTCTGCAGCCATGGCCTTGTTCTCGGCAAACAGCTTCATCACGTTGGCCTTGCCCTGACCGATCTTCTCGCCGTTGTAGCTGTACCAGGCACCGGCCTTGTCGATCAGCTTGTGCTTGACGCCCAGATCCACCAGCTCGCCCTCTTTGGAGATGCCGGCGCCGTAGAAAATCTGGAATTCAGCCTGCTTAAAGGGCGGGGCCACCTTGTTCTTGACCACCTTGACGCGGGTCTCGTTGCCGACCACTTCATCCCCTTCCTTGATGGCGCCGGTACGACGAATATCCAGACGCACGGAGGCGTAGAACTTCAGTGCGTTACCACCGGTCGTGGTCTCCGGGCTACCAAACATGACGCCGATCTTCATCCGGATCTGGTTGATGAAGATGCACAGGCAGTTGGCGTTCTTGATGTTGGCGGTCAATTTACGCAGCGCCTGGGACATCAGACGGGCTTGCAGGCCGACGTGGGAGTCACCCATCTCGCCCTCGATTTCCGCTTTCGGAGTCAGGGCGGCCACGGAGTCGACGATGATGACGTCGACGGCGTTGGAGCGCACCAGCATGTCGCAGATCTCGAGCGCCTGTTCGCCGGTATCCGGCTGGGAGATCAACAGATCATCGACGTTGACGCCCAGTTTGGCGGCATAGATGGGGTCGAGTGCGTGCTCCGCATCGACGAAGGCACAGGTCTTGCCCTTCTTCTGGGCTTCCGCGATCACCTGCAGGGTGAGGGTGGTTTTACCGGAAGATTCCGGGCCGTAGATCTCGACGATACGACCGCACGGCAGACCACCGATCCCCAGCGCCACGTCCAGGGAGAGAGAACCGGTAGAAATGGCTTCGATGTCCATGGTCTTGCTGTCGCCCAGACGCATGATGGAGCCTTTGCCAAACTGCTTTTCGATCTGACCCAGCGCAGCCGCCAGTGCCTTCTGTTTGTTCTGATCCATGCCAATCTCCGCTGGAAATCGTGAGTAAGAAGTGAAGTTGGGCTAAGTATACTGTCTATTCATACAGTATCAAGCCCAATTTATCTGAGCAGGGCCAACAGACCCGACAAGGCCTGTCTCACCGCCTGCTGGCGCACCTGCCGGCGGTCGCCGTCGAAGCGGGCAAGCAGGGAGTGATGACGTCCCGAGCTATCCGCCCAGGCAAACCAGACGGTACCGACCGGCTTGCCTTCGGTAGCGCCGCCGGGGCCGGCGATGCCGCTGATGGCCACACTGATGGAGGCAGACGAGTGGGCCAAGGCGCCGCGGGCCATCTCCAGCACCACTGCCTCGCTCACGGCGCCATGCCGCTCAAGGCTCTCGTCGCTCACCCCCAGCATCTGCTGCTTGGCCTCGTTGGTGTAGGTGACAAAGCCGCGATCAAACCAGCCGGAGCTGCCCGCGATGTCGGTGATGGCGCTCGCCACCCCGCCGCCGGTGCAGGACTCGGCGGTCGCCGCCAGCCAGTCGCGCTGGCCAAGGGCATGTCCCAACTCGATGGCCAGGTGCTCAATCTCTGCATCCAGTGTCATGGCGGATCTCCTGCTCATTGAAGAAGCACATTATGCGATCCCGATCCTGTCGCCCGCAACCGGAGGCAATCCAAGCCGGCCTCCCCCGTCGCGACGCTTATGTGTAGAATGGCGCCATCAAGCTCAAGGCTCATCACCGCAGACACAGGCCCGCAGAGGCCCCTTCTGGAATAGCACATGACCGCACAACACCAATCCACTGGCGCCGCGCCAGGCGCCAATCTCAGCGCCCATACGCCCATGATGCAGCAGTATCTGACCCTCAAGGCCGAGAACCCGGAGATCCTGCTGTTCTACCGGATGGGCGACTTCTACGAACTGTTCTACGACGATGCCCGCAAGGCTTCCCAGTTGCTCGACATCTCCCTGACCAAGCGCGGTCAGTCGGCGGGCAGTCCCATCCCCATGGCGGGCGTGCCTTATCACGCCATCGAGGGGTATCTGGCCAAGCTGGTACAACTGGGCGAATCCGCGGCCATCTGCGAGCAGGTGGGGGATCCCGCCACCAGCAAGGGGCCGGTGGAGCGCAAGGTCATTCGCATCATCACCCCGGGCACCGTCTCCGACGAGGCGCTGCTCAGCGAGCGTCAGGACAACCTGATCGCCGCCGTCTATCACGATGGCCGCCGCTTCGGCTACGGCACCATGGACATAGGCTCGGGCCGTTTCTTCATCAACCAGTTCGAGAAGGAAGAGACACTGCTGGCCGAGCTGCAGCGCACCAATCCGGCCGAGCTGCTCTACCCCGAATCGTTCGAATTCCTGCACCATGTCGAAGGGCGCCGCGGCCTGCGCCGCCGCCCGGAGTGGGAATTCGAGCTCGGCACTGCCCGCAAGCTGTTATGCCAGCAGTTCGGTACCCAGGATCTGGTAGGCTTCGGGGTCGAGCAGAGCGAGACCGCCCTGTGCGCCGCCGGTTGCCTGATGCAGTACGTCAAGGACACCCAGCGTACCGCCCTGCCCCACATTCGCAGCGTGCGCCTCGAGCAGCCCGATCACGCCGTCATCATGGATGCCGCTACCCGCCGCAATCTGGAACTGACCCAGAATCTGGCCGGTGGCCACGACAACACCCTCTCCGCCGTGCTCGATTGCACCGCAACTCCGATGGGCAGTCGCTTGCTCAAGCGCTGGATCCACCAGCCGATCCGCGACAGGGTGATCCTCAAAGGTCGCCAGAGCACCATCAAGGAGCTTATCGAGCAGAACCTCTATGACGAGCTCGGCGGCCTGCTGCGCCAGGTGGGTGACGTGGAGCGGGTGCTGGCGCGCCTGGCCCTGCGCTCTGCCCGTCCGCGTGACCTCACCCGGCTGCGCCAGGCCTTCGCCCAACTGCCCGAACTGCAGCGGCTGCTGGCGGAGAGCGAACACGAGGCGGTACAACAACTGCGCGAGCGTGCCAGCACCTTCCCCGAGTTGCATGACCTGCTGGAACACGCCGTGATGGAGGTGCCGCCCGTACTCATTCGCGATGGCGGCGTCATCCGCGAAGGGTTCAACCAGGAGCTGGACGAGCTGCGGGATCTGGCCAACGGCGCCACCGCGAGCCTGGCCCGCATCGAGGAGCGCGAACGGCTGCTGACCGGCATCAACACCCTCAAGGTGGGCTACAACAAGGTGCACGGCTTCTATATCGAGGTGAGCCGCGCCAATAGCCATCTGGTGCCGGCTCACTACATCCGCCGCCAGACCCTCAAGAACAACGAGCGCTACATCATCGACGAGCTCAAGAAGTACGAAGACAAGGTGCTCACCGCCCAGGCCCAGGCGCTGGCGCTGGAAAAACGCCTCTACGAGGAGCTGCTCGATGATCTGCTGCCGCACCTGGGCGAGCTGCAGGAATCGGCCGCCGCCCTGGCTGAGCTGGACGTGCTGGCCAACCTGGCGGAGCGGGCCGAGACCCTCGACTACCGTTGCCCGACCCTCATCGACGAGGATCAGATCCTGATCGAGGCGGGCCGCCACCCCGTGGTGGAGCAGGTGATGACAGACCCCTTTATCGCCAACCCGATCCGGCTCGAGCGGGAACGGCGGATGCTGATCATCACAGGCCCCAACATGGGGGGTAAGTCCACCTATATGCGCCAGACCGCGCTGATCGTGCTGCTGGCCCATATCGGCGCCTTCGTGCCTGCCGACAGCGCCCGCATCGGCCCCATCGACCGTATCTTCACCCGCATCGGGGCATCCGATGACCTGGCATCGGGCCGCTCCACCTTTATGGTGGAGATGACCGAGACCGCCAACATCCTCAACAACGCCACTGCCCGCAGCCTGGTGTTGATGGACGAGATCGGCCGCGGCACCAGCACCTATGACGGCCTGTCGCTGGCGTGGGCCTGTGCCGAGCAGTTGGCAAGCAAGATCGGCGCCTACACCCTGTTCGCCACCCACTACTTCGAGCTGACCCGTTTGCCGGAGCTGATGGAAGGGCTTGCCAACGTTCATCTCGATGCGGTGGAGCACGGCGACACCATCGCCTTTATGCACGCGGTGCAGGAGGGGGCGGCCAGTCGCTCCTACGGTCTGCAGGTAGCGGCGCTGGCGGGGGTGCCGAAATCGGTGATCCAGCAGGCCCGTCACAAGCTGCACGAGCTGGAAAGCGCCACCCCGGTGGCCGCCGGCGAAGTGCGCCTGGCCCCGGTCGCCCTGCCGCCCCAGAGCCATCCGGTGGTGGAGGAGCTGGAAGCGGTGCGCCCGGACGAGCTCACCCCGCGCCAGGCGCTGGATCTGCTCTATCGCCTCAAGCAGATGCTGTAACCGACAACGAATGCAAACAGGGGAACCGCGAGGTTCCCCTTTTTCATGGCTGGCGGCCAACCCCTGTCAGGGCAAGCCGGGACCGAACTGCCCTTTGAACGGATCGTAGTAGTAGGCGCGATAGTCGAAATCCATCTCCTTGAGCAAGGTATTGGACAGTTCGAGGTGCAGCCTTCCATCCAGCTTCGCCTGGTCGAGGGAAGGTTTGAAGTGATGCAGCCAGAGCCGCTGCAACGAGCCATCCTGCCAGGCCAGCCGGATCCCCTCCGAGATGCGCTGGATCGCCGCCTGATTGGCCTTGTTGGTGTAAAAGAGATGGAGAAAGGGATAGTGCAGCACCAGGCGTCGATCCACGGTGAGCGCCGGCAGATCCCCGTGCTGCTCCTGCTCGATGAACACCTCATTCACCCCGCGGCAAAACAGATCGACCCGACCGCGGGCGACCAGCCGGAACAGCCGCTCATAGCTGTCGACCTCCTGAACCCGCAAGCCGGCATTGCGCAGAATGGCCACATCCTGCCAGCCGCGCCCCTGACCGTGCACAAACTGCCGCAACTGGGCCAGGGTACTCACGTTCGCCACCGCCTGTTCCTGCTGCGGGCTGACAAAGCAGATGCGGTAACCGAGCAGACCCAGCTCCACCGGGAATCGCACGTAATCGAGGAGGTCACTGATCGCCGCCGGTTGCGGGGTATCGGCCGCGAACAGGTTGGGATAGAGGTTGGCTTTCATAGCTTGGCGCATCCGCACCCGGTTCATCGGTGGTGCCAGCCGCAGCTCGTAATCACCGTGGCTGTCGCGGGTCTTCTCCAGCGCCAGTTGCAGCAGGTCGTGAGTATAGAGAGCCCGCATATCCCGTTCACTCTCCGGGCTGATATGGGTAAAGACATCGCCAGCCCGGGTTGGGCTGGCGAAAAACAGGCTGCAGAAGAGCAGACAACAGAGAGCAAGGCGATGGTTGGTCATATGGCTCGTCCCGGGCGCACTGCTTTGAGTGTAGCGCTGAGTACTGCCCGAGGAGGCACGCCTCTCCTTACCAGAAGATCTTGCCCAGCAGGGGCGCCAGCAGCACGGTGACCATGCCAGCGATCATCATCACCATGCTGGAGACCACCCCTTCCTCATTGCCCATCTGGTAAGCCCTGGCGGTGCCGGCGCCATGGGCCGAGGCACCAAACCCGGCCCCCTTGCCGAGCCGGCTGCGAATGGCCAGCACGGTGAGCACGCTCTCGCCGACCGCCATGCCGATCACCCCGGTCAGCACCACGAACAGGGCGGTGAGATCGCTCTCGCCACCGATGGCGCGGGTCGCCTCCACCGCAAACGGAGTGGTGATGGAGCGCATCGCCAGGCTGCGCTGCAGCATGTCGGAGAGATCCAGCCAGCGGGCCAGCAAGACGGTGCTGCCCACCGCCATGATGACGGAGGCCACCACCCCCACCGAAAGAGAGAGCCAGTGCCGACGAATGAGCCGGCGATTCTCGTAGACGGGCACCGCAAAGGCCACGGTCGCCGGCCCCAGCAACCAGAGCAGCCAGTGGGATTCGGCCATGTAGTCCCGGTAGGGAATGTGGAACAGCAAGACCACCGCCACCAGCAGGGTGGGTGCCAGCAACAGCGGCATCAGGGGCAGGATGCGCTTTTTGCCATAGAGCCACTTGCTGGCGTAGTAGAAGATCAGGGTCAGGGCGAAACAGACGAAACCGAGCAGGGTATCAGACATGGCGGCGACTCCGGCGAGCCAGTTTAAGCTCGAGGCGATAGACCCGGTCCACCACCAGGGCCGTGGTGCCAAGCACCAGCGTGGTGCTGACCAGCAGCACCACCATGATGCGCCACCCCTCCTGCAGCAACAGCTCCTGATAGTTGACTACCGCCACCACGGCGGGCACGAAGAACAGCAGCATCTCCGCCAGCAACCAGCGGGCGCCAGCCTCAAACCACTGTGCCTTGACCACCCCGAGCAGGATGCAGGCCAGCAGCAACAGCATGCCGGTGAGGTTGGCGGGGAGCGGAATGTGCAGGGTACGCACGGCGGTATCGGCCAGCAGCCAGACAAGGGCCAGCAGGGCGATTTGGAAGGGAGTCTGGAACCAACGAATGCAGAGGGCTTTCATTATCGTCGTCTTTCTGTGAACTGGGTCACAGTATAAAGAGACGGTAAACCTGCAAGAAATGAATTTAAATTATCAAAATCATGCCAAATTGGCATGTTAGGATAACCCGGTCAGACACACGCCAACCAGAGGGAAATCCATGGATATCCGGGCCCTGCGCTACTTCGTCGAACTGGTGCGGGAGCAGAGTTTCACCCGCGCCTCGGAAAAGCTGTTCGTCACCCAGCCCACCATCAGCAAGATGATCCGCAACATGGAGGAGGAGCTGGGCCAGCCCCTGCTCAACCGGGAGGGGCGCCGCTTCACCCTGACCGACAGCGGCCGGGTGCTGTTCAACCGCGCCCAGACCATACTCGCCGAGATGCAGCAGCTGGAAGACGAGCTGGCCGACCTGCAAAGCCTGAAGCACGGCCGCCTCACCCTCGGCATTCCCCCCATGGTGGGCCATGTCTATGCGGATCTGATCCGCGCCTATCGTACCCGTTATCCCGGCGTGGAGCTGAGCCTGGTGGAGTATGGTGGACGCCGCATCGAACAGGCGGTGCTGGAGGGAGAGCTGGATCTGGCCATCACCATGCTGCCGACCAGGGAGGAAGCTGCCCTCAGTACCCTGGATCTGGACTGCTACCCGATCCGGGTGGTGTTGCCGGACTTGCCCCGCTGGCACGGCGATGCTCCGCTTCGGCTCGATGCCCTGCAAGATGAGCCCTTTTTGCTCTACACCCGGGCCTTCACCCTGAGCGAGCGGCTGGAGCAGGCCTGTCAGCAGGCCGGCTTCGAGCCCCAGGTAGCGGCCCGCAGCAGCCAGTGGGACTTTCTCATCGCCATGGTGCGCAGCGGCATGGGGGTGGCCTTCCTGCCCGAGCCAGTCTGCCGCAGGCTGACCCCGGACGGGCTGGTACTGCGTCCGCTGGCGCCGGAACTGAGCTGGCGGCTCGGGGTGATCTGGCCGAAGGAGCGTTACCTCTCCCGCACCGCAGAGGCCTGGCTGGCGCTCTGCCGTGAGCGCGATCTGCCTCACTGATCGCCGAAACGATCCGTCATCGGGTTGTAGAAGTAGGGGCGGTAATCGAAGCCAATCCCCTTGAGGAAAGGATTATCCAGCCGGATCAGGTGGCGCTGCGGCAACTTGGCAAAATCGATGGCCGGGCCGAAGCTGCCGCGCCACAGCGCCTGCAGCGAGCCATCCTGCCAAGCCAGTTTCAGCCCCAGCTCGACCCGCTTGATGGCCTCACTGTTTTTCCCGTTGGTATAAAAGACCCGTGGCAGGGGGTAGTAGAGTAACAGGCTGCTATCGACGGCAAGATCGGTCACCCCCTGATGGGTCAGCAACTCGTTGCGAAGCTCGCTCACCCCGCGGCAAAACAGATCGAAACGACCGCGGGACACCATCTTGAACAGCTTCTCGTAACCATCCACCTCCAGCACCTGCAAGCCCGAGCGGCGCAGGATCTCGATATCCAGCCACCCCTTGCCCTGACCGAAAGTAAATGACTGCAGCTCCTTGAGACTGGTCACCCGGGTGACGGCCACCTGTTGTTGCGGGCTGACGAAGCAGATCCGGTAGCTGACGATACCGAGGTGAATGGGGAAACGGACATAGGCCAGCCCCTCTCCCTCGCGGGCACTGCTGTAGCTATCCATCACCATCAGGTTGGGCAGCAGATTGAGATCCATGCTCAGACGTGCTCGCGCCTTGGTCATAGTGGGCGCAGGAATCAGTTCGTAGTCGCCGAAGGTGTCGCGGGTCTTGTCGAGGGCGAGGCGCAGCAGCTCCCTGTCATAGGTGGTGCGGGGATCCTGCTCGCTCTCCGGGCCTATATAGGTGAAAAGGGTGGCAGCCTGTGCCATCACCGGCAGCAGGCAGAGCAGGGATGCAAACATCAAACGCGGCAACACCATAAACTGGACCTTGGCAAGAGAGACACCCACAAGTGTAGCCACTGGTGTCCCTCGATCGCAGCTCTGCCCTACTCGTCATGGCAACCCGGACCTCTGTTGGCCTGAGCACACGGCAGACTACCACCCGGCCCGGGTCGCCCCTTCTGGGTGAGGTACTTTGTTTACTGTTCTTCCCCGATGGGGGCAGCAATCCACTTCAGAAGCTGCAGCATGTCCTGGGGCGCCACGCCGACCGAGAGGCCGCGCTTGCCGCCGCTCACCAGGATCTCGTCAAACTGCATGGCCGACTCGTCGAGCACGGTGGGCAGCAGCTTCTTCTGGGCCAGCGGGCTGATGCCACCCACCTTGTAGCCGGTCAGCTTCTCCGCCTCCGCCGGCTTCATCATCTCCACCTTCTTGAGGCCGGTGGCCTTGGCCAACTGCTTGAGGCTGCACATGCCGGACGAGGGGACGATGGCCACCACCGCCTGCTTGTCGTGGTGGGCGATCAGGGTCTTGAACACCTGGGCCTCCGGCAGGCCGAGCTGGGTCGCGGCATGCTTGCCGAAATCGTCGTGGGCTTCGCACTCGTAAGGGTAGAGCTTGTGGGGGATCTTGAGCTTCTTCAAGAGGTTGATGGCAGGAGTCATGATAAATGCCTTGAGTCAAAACAAGACCAGAGAGTCTGCGCCTGCATGGCAGGGGATGCAAGCCGGGGCAAGTGATTGCGCATGACCAGCCCCATCATGGGGCTGCAGCACGGCTTCCCCCCTCGCTCATCCAGCCTCCCGCTCCCGGATCGGCACATGCGGTTACTCTTGACTCAAAATCCCGCTTTTGCCATCGCGCCGTGCCTGGGGTAGTTTTTTCGTCCCCAAGAAAACTGCCGGAGGAGTGAATGGCGAGAAGAATCATGGTGCTGAGACACGGCGAGACCCTGTTCAATGCACAGCAGAAGCTGCAAGGGCATTGCAACTCGGCATTGACCGGGCGCGGTGAAGCGCAGGCCAGAGGCGTCGGGCAACGTCTGGCACAGCATCTGGCTGGTCGCCCCTACCGGGTCTATGCCAGCGATCTGGGGCGGGCCATGCAGACCGCCGCCATCGTCTGTGGCGAACTGGACCATCCGGCCGATCAGATAGTGCCTGAGCCCAGGGTGCGGGAGTTCTCCCTCGGGGAGTGGGAGCAGCGCACCATCCCTGACTTGCTGGCCACCCGGCCCAATCTGCTTGATCGCCGTGACTGGTACTTGCAAGCCCCCGGCTGCGAGCCAAGTGATGCAGTGCGGGCCCGCCTGGCCGACTGGCTGGCCGGCTTGCCAGAGGATGAGGACGTGGTGGTGGTGAGCCACGGCCTGACCGGCGTAGTGCTGCGCGGCATGCTGCTCGGGCTCGATGAGGAGGCCACTTGGCAGCAGGATCTGCCCCAGGATGCCTTCTTTATCATCGAATCAGGCCTCATGACCCGGGTTGACTGCACGCCCGTGCTTGAACCGGCGTAACTGAATGCCGCTATCGGCATCTGCAAATGGAAAAGGGCGCCTTGTCGGCGCCCTTTGGCATTATGGGAACTGGCTGAACGCGACTCGCGTCGCCAGCGTCATCAACCCGTATTGCGCATACCTGCGGCGATACCGGCGATGGTGACCATCAGCGCCTTGTCCAGCTCGGGGTGCAGGGTCTCCGGGTGGTTGCGGGAACGGTTGAGCAGCTCGGCCTGCAGCACGTTGAGCGGGTCAGTGTAGGGGTTGCGCAGCTTGATGGACTCCTTGATCCAGGGCTGATCCTCTAGCAGATCCCCGCGCGGGCTCAGTTTCAGCACCACCTCGATGGATTCGGCGAGCTCCTGACGAAGCTGCTGGCCGAGGCCCCACAGCTCCTTGGGCACCAGACGGGTGTCATAATACTCGGCGAGCCAGGCATCCGCTTTCAGGAACACCATCTCCAGCATTTCGAGACGGGTGCGGAAGAAGGGCCACTGGGCACTCATCTCCGCCAGCACTTCGAGCTTGCCGCCATCGATGGCCTGTTGCAGCCCCTTGTGGGCACCGAGCCAGGCCGGCAGCATCAGGCGGTTCTGGGTCCAGGCGAAGATCCACGGAATGGCGCGCAGGCTCTCGACACCGCCGTTGGGCTTGCGCTTGGCCGGGCGGGAACCGAGCGGCAGCTTGCCGAGCTCCATCTCCGGCGTCGCTGCGCGGAAGTAAGGGACGAAGTCCGCATGACCACGCACGATACTGCGGTAGTGTTCGCAGGAGTCGGCGGCCAGCTGCTCCATCACCTCGCGCCAGCACTCCTTGGGCTTGGGCGGCGGCAGCAGGTTCCCCTCCAGCACGGCGCTGGTGTAGAGCTCCAGGCTCTTGATGGCCACCTTGGGCAGGCCGAACTTGAAGCGGATCATCTCCCCCTGCTCTGTGGTACGCAGCCCCCCGCGCAGGGATCCCGGCGGCTGGGAGAGGATCGCCTGGTGAGCCGGCGCACCGCCACGACCGACGGTACCGCCGCGGCCATGGAACAGGGTGAGGCGAATGTTGTTGGCCTCAGCCAGCCCCACCAGAGACTCCATGGCGGCATACTGGGCCCAGCCCGCGGCCATCATGCCCGCATCCTTGGCAGAGTCGGAGTAGCCGATCATCACGTACTGGCGACCCTGGATATAGCCGCGATACCAGTCCACCGACAGCAGGCGCGCCATCACGGCAGTGCCCGCCATCAGGTCATCCTGGGTCTCGAACAACGGGGCGACCGGCATACGGAACTTGCAGCCGGCCTCTTTGAGCAGCAGCTGCACCGCCAGCACGTCGGAGGGGGCGCCCGCCATGGAGATGATGTAGATGCCGAACGCATCCGGGTCGTGGCCGGCGATCACCTGGCAGGTATCCAGGGTTTCGCGGGTCTCGGCACTTGGCTCCCAGTCGTGGGGAATGAGCGGGCGGCGGGAGTTCAGTTCGTTGAGCAGGAAGGCCTGCTTGTCATCCTCGCTCCACTCGGCGTAGTCACCCATGCCCAGATAGCGGGTCAGTTCGGAGAAGACCTGGCCGTGGCGCTCGCCATCCTGACGGATGTCCAGCTTGACCAGATGGATGCCGAAACAGGCGACCTTGCGCAGCACGTCCAGCAGCATGCCGTCGGCGATGTTGCCCATGCCGCAGGCGTGCAGGGAGTGGTAGCAGAGCTCCAGCGGCTCGCGCAGCTGAGCGGTAGTTTTGATGAGATCGCGGCTCTCGCTCACCTGACCCTGCACCTTGGCAGTCAGGTGCTCCTTGGTTTCGCGCAGCGCCTCGCGCAGCTCGCGCACCAGGGCGCGGTAGGGCTCGGGATGATCCCCTACCCGCTCGCGCACGGCGTCGGTGCAGTCGGACATGGAGAGCTCGGAGGTGAGCTCCTTGATGTCCTTGTAGAACAGGCTCACCGCCATCCAGCGGCCCAGCTCCAGCACTTCGGCGGTCACCTTGGCGGTGACGAAGGGGTTGCCGTCGCGGTCACCGCCCATCCAGGAGGTGAACTTGACCGGCGCGGCATCCAGCGGCAGCCGCACACCCAGGTGGTGTTGCAGGCGCTCGTCCAGATTGCGCATGAATTCGGGAATGGCCGGCCACAGGCTGTTCTCCACCACGGCAAAGCCCCACTTGGCTTCGTCCACCGGGGTCGGGCGCTGCTCGCGGATCTCGTTGGTGTGCCAGGCCTGATTGATCAGCTGCTCGATGCGATTGAGGATCTTGTCCCGCTCGCGGGGCAGCAGGTCGGAGAGTTCCAGCGCCTCGAGACAGTCATTGAGCTGCACATGCTTGTGGATCAGGGTGCGGCGGGTCACCTCGGTGGGGTGAGCGGTCAGCACCAGATCGATATCCAGCTCGCGCACCGCCTGGATGATGGCCTCCTGCGACAGATTGGAGGCTTTCAGCTTGTCGAACATCAGCTCCAGCGGATCCGGGGTGCAGGTCTGCTCTTCGCAGCGACGGGAGATGGTGTGGAACTGTTCTGCCACGTTGGCCAGATTGAGGAACTGGCTGAAGGCGCGGGCCACCGGCAGCAGCTCGTCGTCGGAGAGGGTGCGCAGGGTATCGAGCAGACGTTCCCGATCGGCCTCATTGCCCTTGCGGGAGGACTTGGCCAGCTGGCGAATGGTTTCGATCTTGTCGAGGAAGGCCTGACCCTGATGATCCTTGATGGACTTGCCCAGCAGTTGACCCAGCATGCCTACGTTGGCGCGTAGTGCGGCGTACTTTTCGTTCATTCCACATCCTTATCTTGTTGGTGCCTGACACCCGTCCCGGGGTGTATGACAGCCTCACTTATTGTTGTGCGATTACAACATATGCTCCGTCATCTTAGGGTGACAATCTACCCAGATTGTCTGCGCAAGGTCAAATAACAGGCCGATTCAGAAGATGTATTTCCATCACCTCTCCAGGAGCGGCTTGTTATGTAACTTACTTACAAATGTTCTACTCTCTGCGCCGTGCCCGTCACAGGCAAAAACGGCGGATCAGGTGCTGCAGCACCGCCGTGGTCGGCTTGACGAAGGAGAGGTCCAGATACTCGTCCGGCTGGTGCGCCTGGGCGATATGACCGGGGCCCAGAACGATGGTTTCACACCCCAGTTGCTGGATGAAGGGGGCCTCGGTGCAGTAGTTCACGGATTCGGCGGCCCGGCCGCTCGCCTTCTCGGCTTCGCGCACCAGCTCCGAGTCATCTGCGCAAGCATAGGCGGGGATGGGCTCGTGCAGGTGCTGCAGGTGCAGGCAGCCCGGCTGATGGATCTCGATGGGGGAGAGCGCCTCTTTCAGCATCCCCATCAACTCATCGGGACCGACCTGCGGAGTGGGTCGCATGTCGATATGCAGCTCGCAGCAGCCGCAGATACGGTTCGGGCTATCGCCCCCCTGAATGTAGCCGAGATTCAGGGTCGGCTGGGGCACCGCAAAGCGATGGTCGGCGTATTTCTCCTTCAGGCTGTGTTGCAGCTTGAGCACCTGGCCCATGGCCTGATGCATGATCTCCAGCGCATTGACGCCATTGGCGGGATCCGAGCTGTGGCCGCTCTTGCCCGTGATGCGGATCGCCTCCGACATATGCCCCTTGTGGGCCACCACGGGCACCAGACCAGTGGGCTCACCGATCACCGCGTAGTCCGGCTTGAGCTCGGCCGCCGCCGCGATGGCGCGCGCCCCCGCCATGGTGGTCTCCTCATCGGCAGTCGCCAGAATGCGCAGTGGCTTGTCGAGAGTCTTGAGGTCTATCTCTTTCAGCGCTTCCACGATAAAGGCAAAGAAGCCCTTCATATCGATGGTACCGAGGCCATAGAGGCGGTTGCCCTCTTCGGTCACCTTGAAGGGATCCTTGCGCCAGCCTCCCTCATCGAATGGCACAGTGTCCGTGTGGCCCGCCAGCAGCAGTCCTCCTTCCCCCTGACCATAAGTCGCCACCAGGTTGAACTTGCCCGGCAGCTCAGGCAGGGCGGTCACCTCGCAGCGAAAACCGAGCTGGGTGAACCAGTCCGCCAGCAGCCGGATCACCGCCTCGTTGCTCTGATCCCACTTGGGATCCGTGCTACTGATGGAGGGAATCGCAATAATGTTCTTGTAGAGAGAAAAAAAATCCAGATTGGCCACCCGCTCCTCCTTGCGTCCCCGAAACGTTTCTGATAGAAAATACAAATGCAATGTGAATGCATGAATATGCTGCAAGCTTAACAGGATACGCAGCCCACCGACAAAGGCTACTAGTTGTAAGGGAAAGTTAATGTTCTGTCACCTGATCTATAACCGACGACACAACCCCGCCTGAATTGCCCCTCCGCACCAGTTGCACCAAAGGGGCGATTGACCACCCCTTGCCTCGCAGCACCACGCTGTGAAATTCGAACTCTGACTTGGAATACTCAACAATGCTTAACACCGTTATCGTCGGTGCCAGTGGCTACGCGGGAGCCGAACTGGCCGCACTGGTCCAGAACCATCCACAACTCAAGCTGTTCGGACTCTATGTCTCGGCTGGCAGCCAGGACGCCCACAAGCGTTTTTCCTCCCTGCATCCCCAGTGGGTCGGCAAGCTGGATCAGCCGCTGCTGCCGCTGGACGAGGATGGCATGACCCGGATCCTGACCCAGGCCGACCTGGTGCTGCTGGCCACCGCCCACGAAGTAAGCGCAGATCTCGCGCCCAGGTTCCTGGTCAAGGGGCTGCCGGTGTTCGATCTCTCCGGCGCCTTCCGGGTCAAGGATCAGGGTTTCTACGCCTCCTTCTACGGCTTCACCCACGACAGCGAACAGTGGCTGGAGCAGGCCGCCTACGGTCTGGCGGAGTGGAATGCACAGGCCATCCAGGCCGCCCAGCTTGTCGCCGTACCCGGCTGCTATCCGACCGCCTCCCTGTGCGCCCTCAAGCCGCTGCAGCAGGCCGGCCTCATCGCCAAGGGGTGGCAGCCCATCATCAATGCGGTCTCCGGGGTCTCCGGGGCCGGTCGCAAGGCGGCCATCAACACCAGCTTCTGCGAGGTGAGCCTCAATCCCTACGGCACCTTCTCGCACCGCCACCAGCCGGAGATCAGCCATCACCTCGGCAAGGAGGTGCTGTTCCAGCCCCACCTTGGCAACTATGTGCGCGGCATCCTGGCCACCATCTATGTGCAGCTGGCGGACGGCGTGACTCCGGCCCAGGTGGATCAGGCCTACCTCAAGGCCTACGAAGGCAAGCCGCTGGTGCGCCTCACCGGCCAGATGCCCTCCATCCGCGGGGTGGCGGGTACCCCTTACTGCGACATCGCCTGGCAACAACAGGGCAACATGCTGGTGGTGGTCTCTGCCATCGACAACCTGCTCAAGGGTGCCGCCTCCCAGGCGATGCAGTGCATAAATATCAAATTCGGTTTCGACGCAGGCCAGGGCCTGGTTTAAAGACTCAAGGAAGGATCACAACGATGGACAAACAGACTCTGGTCATCAAGCTGGGCGGCGCCCTGATCGAGAACGACGAGGCACTGACCGCCCTGTTCGCCACCCTCAAGACATTTCTGGATGAGCAGCACAGACCCCTGGTGCTGGTGCACGGCGGCGGCTGCCTGGTGGACGACCTGCTCAAGGGGCTGGGGCTCACCTCCAGCAAGAAGAACGGCCTGCGGGTGACCCCGTTCGATCAGATCCCCTTTATCGCCGGCGCGCTGGCGGGCACCGCCAACAAGATGATGATGGCCAAGGCCATCGCCACCGGCATCCCGGCGGTGGGGCTCTGCCTCGCCGATGGTGGTCTGTGCCAGGTAACCCAGCTCGACCCGGAACTCGGCGCGGTCGGTGACTGCCAGCCGGGCAACCCGGCGCTGGTGGCCGGCATCCTGGGCCAGGGCTTCCTGCCGGTGGTGAGCTCCATCGGCATCACCGCCGACGGTCAGCTGATGAACGTCAACGCGGATCAGGCGGCCACCGCCATTGCCGAGGCGCTTGGCGCCGATCTGGTGATGCTCTCCGACGTGAGCGGCATCCTGGATGGCAAGGGCAAACTGGTGCCCCAGCTGAACAAGGCCACCGCCCTCGATCTGATGGAGAAGGGCGTCATCGCCGACGGCATGGCGGTCAAGGTGAAGGCGGCCCTGCACGCCGCCGAGACCCTGGGCAAGCCGGTCTGTGTCGCCAGCTGGCGCTACCCGGATCAGCTGCTCAAGCTGCTGGCAGGCGGTGCGGTCGGCACCCAGGTTGCGATTTGAGATCAATGAAAAAGGACACTGCCATGAAACACCTTCTGAAAGACAGCGACCTGAACAAATCGCAAATCGAGGCGCTGATCGCGCTGGGCAAATCGGTCAAGGCCGATCCGAAAAAGTACGGCCAGGCACTGGCGGGCAAGAGCGTGGTTACCCTGTTCGAGAAACCCTCCCTGCGCACCCGGGTCACCTTCGACATCGGTATCGCCAAGCTGGGCGGTCACAGCGTCTATCTGGATCAGCAGAACGGTGCGCTCGGCAAGCGCGAATCGGTGAAGGACTTCGCCAGCAACCTGTCGCGCTGGTGTGACGCCATCGTCGCCCGGGTGTTCGATCACCAGACCCTGGTCGAACTGGCCGAGCATGGCTCGGTACCGGTAGTAAACAGCCTGTGCAACCTCTACCACCCCTGCCAGGGGCTGGCGGACTTCATGACCATCGCCGAGCACTACGACGATCTGTCCAAGGTGAAGCTGGCTTATCTCGGCGATGGCAACAACGTCAGCCACTCCCTGCTGCTGCTGGGGGCGACGCTCGGTACCGACGTCACCCTGATCTGCCCCAAGGGCCACGGCCCGGACACCCAGATCTTCCTGCAGGCCCAGGCACTGGCGGCCCAGTCAGGCGCGACCATCCACATCAGCGATGACGTGGCGGATATCGAAGGGTTCGACGTGGCCTACACCGATACCTGGGTGTCGATGGGCGACAGCACCCCGATGGAACAGGTCACCGACCTCTTCATGCCCTACCAGATCAACCAGGCCCTGCTCGATCGCACCGGCATCCAGCACGTGCTGCACTGCCAGCCGGCGCACCGGGAGCTGGAGATCACCTCGCAAGTCATGGATGGCCCGGCATCCCTCATCATGGATGAGGCGGAAAACCGGATGCATATCCAGAACGCCGTACTGCTGACCCTGCTGGGCAGCCAGGCGTGCGGCAAATAACGGTCCTCAACCCGAATCACAACCCTTTATCGAATCATCACGGAGAGAAGTAAAATGAGCGGAATCAACAAGATAGTACTGGCTTACTCGGGCGGACTGGATACCTCGGCCATCATTCCCTGGCTCAAGGAGCATTATGACGCCGAGATCATCGCCTTCGTCGCCGACGTGGGTCAGGAGCGCGACGATCTGGAAGGGATCGAGCAGAAGGCCATCGCCTCCGGCGCCACCAAGTGCATCATCAAGGATCTGCGCGAAGAGTTCGTCAAAGAGTACGTCTACCCGACCCTGAAGACCGGCGCCGTCTACGAGGGTACCTACCTGCTGGGCACCTCCATGGCCCGTCCGGTGATCGCCAAGGCCATGGTCGAGGCCGCGCTGGCCGAGGGTGCCGACGCCATCTCCCACGGTTGCACCGGCAAGGGCAACGACCAGGTGCGTTTCGAAGGGGCCGTGGCCGCCCTGGCGCCCCAGCTGAAAGTGATCGCCCCCTGGCGTCTGTGGGACATGCGCTCCCGGGAAGATCTGCTGGCCTATCTGGAAGCCCGTCAGATCCCCTGCAAAGCGACCCTGAAGAAGATCTACAGCCGTGACGCCAACGCCTGGCACATCTCCACCGAGGGTGGCGAGCTGGAGAGCACCTGGAACGAGCCGTCCGAAGCCGTGTGGCAGTGGACCGTCTCTGCCGAGCAGGCCCCGGATCAGCCGGAATACGTCAAGCTGACCGTCGCCAAGGGCGAAGTGGTGGCCGTTGATGACCAGAAGCTGACCCCGCACCAGATCCTGATGACCCTGAACGAGCGTGCCGGCAAGCACGGCGTGGGCCGCATCGACATCACCGAGAACCGGATGGTGGGCATGAAGTCCCGTGGCTGCTACGAGACCCCGGGTGGTACCGTCATGGTCGCCGCACTGCGCGCCGTGGAAGAGCTGGTGCTGGACAGACCGACCCGTGCCTGGCGGGAAAAACTCGGTGCCGAGTTCTCCCATCTGGTCTATGACGGCCGCTGGTTCACCCCCCTGTGCAAGGCGATCCTCGCCTCCGCTAACGCCATCGCCGAGGATCTCGACGGGGAAGTGGTACTGAAGATGTACAAGGGCCAGGTTACCGCAACCCAGAAGAAGTCGCCCAACAGCCTCTACTCCGAAGACTTCGCCACCTTCGGCGCCGACGAGGTGTACGACCAGAGCCATGCCGACGGCTTTATCCGTCTCTACACCCTGGCCAGCCGGATCCGCGCCATGAAGGAGCAGCATCTGGCCATCGGTGGCGACCACACCCACGGTTGATCACCCGGTGTGACCCGCTGATACCGGTGAGGGGGCATGGCCCCCTCACCCATAAGTGGCGGGATGTGACCAACGCGGCAGCGCCCTGGCCGCGTCTGTGAGATAACCCTCTGTCAGAGCAGAGAACAGACAAACAAGGCACGATTTCACGCTCGGGGGCCAGGCGCCGCCGACAACGCATTCAAGGAGAGCAGTATGGCACTTTGGGGTGGACGCTTCAGTCAGGGAGCCGATAGCCGGTTCAAGCAGTTCAACGATTCGCTGCGGTTCGATTACCGCCTGGCGGAGCAGGATATCCAGGGCTCCATGGCCTGGGCTCGCGCCCTGGTAAAAGTGGGCGTGTTGACCGAGGGTGAACAGGCAAAACTGCAACAGGCGATGGAAGTGCTGCTCGCCTCGGTGCAGCAGGATCCCCAGCAGATCCTCAGCTCGGATGCCGAAGACATCCACTCCTGGGTCGAGGGCAAGCTCATCGCCGCGGTCGGCGATCTCGGCAAGAAGCTGCACACCGGCCGCTCGCGCAACGATCAGGTCGCCACCGACCTCAAACTCTGGTGCAAGGCGCAGGGTGAGCTGCTGGCCGCCTCCATCACCACCCTGCAACAGGGGCTGGTCGCCTCCGCCCGGGCCAATCAGGCCGCCGTGCTGCCCGGTTACACCCATTTGCAGCGCGCCCAGCCGGTCACCTACGCCCACTGGGCGCTGGCCTATGTGGAGATGCTGGAGCGGGATCACTCCCGTCTGCAGGATGCCCTCAAGCGCCTCGACACCAGCCCGCTGGGCTGCGGCGCCCTGGCGGGTACCGCCTATGCCATCGACCGCGAGGCGCTGGCGCTGGATATGGGCTTTGCCGGTGCCACCCGCAACAGCCTGGATTCGGTCTCAGACCGGGATCACGTGGTGGAGCTGATGCACGTGGCGTCGCTCTCCATGACCCACCTGTCGCGCTTTGCCGAAGATCTGATCTTCTACAACACCGGCGAGGCGGGCTTTGTCGAGCTATCCGACGCGGTCACCTCCGGCTCCTCCCTGATGCCGCAGAAGAAGAACCCGGATGCGCTGGAGCTTATTCGTGGCAAGACGGGTCGGGTGGTGGGTGCCCAGCTGGGCATGCTGATGAGCCTCAAGGCGTTGCCGCTGGCCTACAACAAGGACATGCAGGAAGACAAGGAGGGGCTGTTCGATGCCCTCGATACCTGGCACGACTGCCTCGACATGGCGGCCCTGGTACTGATCGACCTGAAAGTGAATGGCGAGCGCACCATGGCGGCGGCCCAGGGCGGCTACGCCAACGCCACCGAGCTGGCGGACTACCTGGTGGCCAAGGGGATCCCGTTTCGGGAGGCACACCATATCGTCGGTGAGACCGTGGTCTACGCCATCGGCGTGCACAAGCCGCTGGAGGAGCTCTCCATCGGCGAGTTCCAGCGCTTCAGCCCGGTGATCGACTTCGACGTCTACCCCAATCTGGAGCTGGAAGCGACCCTGGCCAAACGGGTTGCCAAGGGCGGTGTCGCCCGTGAGCAGGTAGAAGCGGCCCTTACCGCCGCCGAAGCCTGGCTGGCCAAACGCGGTTAATCGCACCGGGATATCAGGAGAGGGCGCCAGCCCTCTTTTTTATGTCGGGTTATCCGCTCGTTCCGCTTGCCCCGAAGGCGGCAAAGCGGGCATATCTCCCTGACCAGGCTGAATGGATCTCAGCGCCAACCAGAAGGAACCTGCATGTATCTGCCACCCCATTTCTCGGCCACCGACCCCAAGGCCTTGCATCAATTGATCCTGGCCCATCCGCTGGGCGCCCTGATCACCCATGGCGAACAGGGGCTCGATGCCAACCACCTCCCCTTCGAATTTGACGGTGAAGAGGGGGAGCACGGCGTCCTGCGCGCCCATGTGGCCCGCAACAACCCGCTCTGGCAGGAGGTCAAGGATGGCGGCGAGGTGCTGGTGATCTTCAAGGCCGCCGACGGCTATATCTCCCCCAACTGGTATCCGGGCAAGCAGGCGCACCATAAACAAGTGCCGACCTGGAACTACAGCGTGGTGCATGCCCACGGCCGCATCCGGGTGCGCGACGATGCCCGTTTCGTACGCCGTCTGCTGGCAAACCTGACCCGCCGCCACGAGGCCGGGGAGCCAGCGCCATGGAAGATGGCGGATGCGCCGCGAGACTATCTCGAGGCCATGGTGCAAGCCGTGGTTGGCATCGAGATCGAGGTAGTGCGGCTGGTCGGCAAGTTCAAGCTGAGCCAGAACAAGGATGAGGGGGATCGCCATGGGGCGATCCAAGCCCTCCAGGCAAAGGGACTGACTGAGCTGGCCGGCGACATGGCAAGCCCGCCATCGCCTCGCGCATAATCCTTTGAGCAAAAAAACAAAACGGCAACCATCAGGTTGCCGTTTCCTTTTATTCAGCCGGGTTCACGCGCTGGCATTCAGCAGCCTGCCTACCCCCTCCCCCTTGCCGTTAGGCAGGGTCTGTTTAAAGGCGGCGAGCAGCTGATCGAGGTTGAGGCTGTTTGCACCCAGGGAGCCCTTGAGGGTGTCGAGTTCGCTGCGCAGCGCATCGAGGCGGGTGCCCTGGGTGCCATTGGCGAGCTGGCTGCGGGCTGCGTCGATGGCATCCGGCAGGGACTGGCCACCGAACTCCTGCCCCAGGCTCTGCACCAGATCGCTCATAAAGTGGTTGATGGCGGGGCGGTTTTGCTCGCTGTTGGCATCCTTGATGCCGAGGCGCTGGAACAGGCTCTGGACTGTGGGGGCCAGACGCTCCGGCTGTGCGGCCTGCGGCGCCGCTTGCGTCTTGCCACTGCTGCTCAGCAACTGACTGCCGAGCTTGAGGGCAATGGAGGCGATGGGAAGCAGGGTACTGATCATCATGATATCTCTCCGCGGCGATGGCCCTGGGTGGTGTTGCCAAGAGGAGTGCATAAGCGGGGCCAACATGGCGAAAAAAACGCCTGCCATGGCTAACGCCTTGAGCCGCCATCTGATTTACCGAGCCGTATCGACTCGCAAGAGGGGAAACCTCCCCTCCCCGCAAGCCACCGGCGGCCAGAGGCTGCCGCCTGCGCGCCAAGCGGCAAGTGACTGCGGCAAGTGGCAGCGGCAAGGCCGTTTGCCTCCTGTTCTCTGGCCCCTTGCGACCATAAGAGGCAGCAGGCAGTCCCCTTTTATCGGCGCATTCATTAGGGAATCTTATTGGCATTAAGATGATGTCGATTTTCTTATCATCCCGCTTCCCGCAAGATGGCTCGCAGATCGGGTCCGCCCATCTTGGTATCTTGTGTCCCTTGTTCTCGGTGGCCCTGCCTCTCTTAAGTCAAACACCTGTCCTGGAGTCCTTATGTCGTTGATAACACCCCTGATTGCCCCCGAAGTCACTCCCATCGCTCCCGGATTCAGAGCCCTCAGCATCACGGTACAGGCGGCGGCCATCAGCGATCCCGACGTGGGCGCTCGTGCGCTGGACAGCGCCTTTGCCGCCATGGCGCGGGGGGATGTCCCATGGGCCGAGGCGCACCTCAGCGCCTGGGCGGACGTGTTCAGAAAATTTGGTGCCAAGCCGCAGCGCACCCCTTGCTCCGCCGAGGCGCTGAGAAAGCGGGTGGCCCGCGATGGCAGCCTGCCGAGCATCGACCCCATCGTCGATCTCTACAACGCCATCAGCATCGAGTATGCCATCCCGGTCGGCGGGGAGAACCTGGTCGCCTATCAGGGCATCCCCCGTCTGGTGGTGGCCGATGGCAGCGAGCTGTTCGACACCGTCAAGGGGGGTGAGACCGCCCACGAATCCCCCGAGCCGGGCGAGGTGGTCTGGCGGGATGACAAGGGCGTCACCTGCCGGCGTTGGAACTGGCGGCAGGGGGTGCGCACCCGCCTCAGCGTGGAGTCCAGCAAGATGTGGTTCATTCTGGAGAGCCTGCCCGAAATGCCGCTGGCGGCCCTCCATGAGGCGGGTGAGAAACTGGTGGCCGGCATTCGCCAGATGATGCCGGGAGCCCTGATCGAACAGGTCCTGATTGGCGAGCAGGGCTAGCCCCTTTCCCCCCCTGATGACACAGGCAGGGGCAGAAATGCAAAGAGGCTCCGAAGAGCCTCTTTTTTTATGCCTTGCCCACTTAGCCGAGCAGCAGATAGAGCTGGTGCGCCGCCACCCCGGCGCACAGGCCGCCGACGGTGTGGGCCACGATGGCGCGAGAGGTGAGATGACGATAGCCGAGGGCATCCAGCATCGCAGTGTGGGTGCTCAAAAAGCCGCTCCAGCACATCCCCATGGCGGTGAACACGGCCACCTCGTTGCCGGTGATCCACCCCTTGGCGATAAAGGGGGGCACCAGCGACATGGCCGCGCCGACCGCACCGAGGGAGGTGGCCGGGAAGGCGACCAGCTCCGGCTGCTGGAAGCCGAACAGCAGATCAAACAGCCAGCCCGCCTTGGCCGCCAGCACAGGCAGCAGCGCCACCCCCTGGAAGGCCTCGCCGGTATAACCCTTCTCCCCCGGGCCGAAAGTCAGCAGCATCACGAAGGTGCTGATGATCAGCACCCCGGGGATCACCGCCATCCCGAGTTCGACGCCGGATTTGCCGCCATCGAGCAGGGAGTTGAGCACCCGCAGCCAGCCCGGCGCCGCCTCTTTGCGAAGGCCCGGCTTGGGACCATGGGTTCCCTCCAGACTCTCGGGCAGCACCTCGCCAACCAGCGGGCGGATCATCCGCTGCATCAATCGGGTGGAGACCACTGAGCCCACCAGGGCCCCGAGCAGGCCGATCAGCGCCGCCGTGGCAGTAGATTCGCCGCTCGGCAGCTGCAGGGTGGCCATAAAGGTCACCACGATCAGCCCCATGCCGAAGGCGGTGCCGAAGTTGGTCAGCGATACCAGCTGCCAGGGGGTGAAGCCCTTGCGAAAGCGGCTGTCCCTGGCGAGGCTGATCACCGCCGGATTGTCGGAGAAGAAGGTCATCAAGGCCGCCAGGGCGGTGCGACCCGGCAGGCGAAACACCGGCTTCATCAGGGGCGCCAGCAGCACCTCCAGCAGGCGGATCACCCCGAATTCGCTCAACAGCTGGCTCAGGGCACCGGAGAGCACGGTGATCCCCATGATAAAGAGCACGGTATTGAGCAGCAGCTGGTGCGCTGTGTTGAACAGGGTGTTCACCATGGCGGAAAGGCCCATCTCGCTACCCAGATAGCCAAACAGTCCCCCCAGGATCAGCAGAACCAGCACGGGTTCCAGCCAGCCACGAAGGGCGGCCAGCCGCCCCTTGGATTCGATAACTACATGATTTTCCATATCTATCCTGCGTTGTGTCTGTGCGTGTGTTGTTATGATGGCGTCAGGGCCCACGCCAAATGACAAGCCCCCGTCTTGCGACAAGGGCTCGCTGAACAGGCTCCTCCCGCCGGCCTTGCGCCTGCGGCCTATGCGAGGCGACCGTCACACCCGACGGCGCGACTGGCTCGGCACAATTGGCTGAACGGCTGAGCTGGGGAGGAAAAATACGTTGAGTAATGGGCAAGCCAGAACGGCCAGCCCGCCATCGCACCGGGCGGTGCTCCCCCCCCGGCCGGCCAGCATTGAGGGGCGGGAGTATAACAACTGGGGTCAGTCAGTAAAAGAATCGGCGGCCGCGGGGGTATACACCTGCGTTGTAGTGTCATTAAGAACCATCCGTCACCATGACCTGTGCTTCATCATGGGATTACAAAGAACATCAAGTGATACAGTGAAGAGATGATCAATCCCAATAAACCAATCCAATGAATATTTTTTCCCTTGTTAAAGGGAGACACTGCGTCACCAAATAATATGAGTCCATATGACAAGAGAGGCAGATATTGGCTCAATCGCCCTAAATAGATAGAGCCGCCATCAATATCTGAAGGGAAAATATAATAGAGAACAAGATACAGGAGCATCAATGATGTTCCTGATACAAACCTCCGCTCATCAAACCTCCCCAAACCGGAGAAGAGGTAGATACCGGCGATAAGCACAGCCGCAAATAACATCATGATAAATATCTACCTCCGATTTGACCATCACATGGATAAATGATATCCATCTGGCTTCATTTATGTCCAATGTCGACAGGAGAGTATCATGGGCATAGCCACTTGTCCGATCAAAGAACTGACACTAAGTTCTCGTTCAATCGATGCGCTGGAGCAGATCGATCAACTGGTGGATAGCGCCAATCAACTGGCCTTCGCTGTTTCAGCAACACCGCTATATACAATTTTCAGCGATCCAAGAAGCGCCAAAGATGTGGTCTACAACATCAATGATTACGACTGGGAGTTATATGGCCAAGCGATGGAGGGGATCCCCAATATCCTGCGCCACAAGTTGAATCAAGTCGTTGAGCCCATGGCGTGGTCTTCAACGGGTAAAGAATCTCAATTTTGGAAATGCGTCCATGCCTCATACAACAAGTAAATTTGCCCTCCTGCTGCTCTTTGTCTGCCAAAGCAGCATGGCCTTGTCACTGCACGATCTGGATCCGGCGTTTGAACGCTGTGAGGTGATCAAGTCACAACACCGCTCCACACTACCCGAAAAAGGCGATCCATTCTGGTCATTGAAGAGAGAACAACAGGCCACCGTGCTTATTTATCTGCATGAAAAGAGCATGGAGCGCTGCACCGCAGCAGAGGTCGATGCGCTGGCGCTCAAGGCATTTCATCAAGCAGTAGAGGGAGACCGCACCTTTCTCGACACCTTGATCAAGGCGAGGACTACCACCCTAACGACAGCCCAGCAAAACCAGTTGCAGCAAGTCGGCCAAGCAGAGCTGGACAGGCTGGCAGGCATGAAGGAATTTGCTCAGCCCTTCTCGTTAAGCGATTACCTCAAGCTACTTGGCAGCCCCGCGCCATGACAAGAGAAGTGGCACCGTAGCTCACTATGCCCGCATGGGTTATAAGACGCGGATCATCTCTAGCATGGACATCGGTAACGGCGTCGCACGGCAAGCGGTCGCTCTGCTGCGTGACTTTGGTTTTCAACAGTTGGGTCTATTTCGGCTGGAGATCGTGATGGGAGTTGGCAACACCGCCAGCGAAGCCGTCGCCATCGCCGCTGGCGCTACCTTCGAGTATCGGGCCAGAAATCGTATTTTCCTTCATGGTAAACCTATGGATGCGCATATCTATGCCCTTTTTCCACGGATTGAAGCCTGCCACCGAGCTTATCTGGCGTAAGCGATTGATGCTCATCTCCGCCCCATCACTACCGCCTTCTAGGCTCCCGTATCTCCCCCTTAATCAGCTAAGCCGCAGACTCGTCACATTTCAAAACATCTAGGCTTCATATGAAATCCTGACCGCTGTAAACTAACAAATATATTTATATGCTTGATTTAATTAACATTACTTGGATATAAAAATGATCAAAGAAATCACACTTCAAAATATTACATCGTATCATCCTACAATCCCCACTAAAATTAATTTAAGTAAACCTAGAACAATCTTTTTTGGGCAAAATGGTAGTGGAAAAAGTACCATAGGTCGCCTAATAAGCGCCCCTGCAAAAGGAGAGCAGCTTAGCCAACAATCCAATGTCCAAAGCGATGAAAAGACAAGATATTATGTCTATAACAGCGACTTCATTAGAGAATCATTTTATGAATCAGCCTCCCAACCGGGTGTATTTACAGTTGGAAAGGATGATTCAAATGCTCAAGCAACTATAGAGGAGCTAGAAAAACAGAGGGAACTAAAATTCGCTCAAATCAGTAAAGCTGAAATCCAAAGCAATGAAATTAGGCAGTCAAGAGATGAAATTCTAAAAAAATATCAAGATTCCGTTTATTCACATAAAAAGCATTACCAACATGATGCCTTATCATACTGTCTAAGAGGAAGAGCTCAAAAAGCCTCGTTCTTTAGTGCAGCCGAATCAGGCCGTAAAATTAATGAACTCACACTAGATGAGTTAATAAAAGAAAAAGAAAAAATCGATGCTTTCTCGGTTGAAGTTCCAATTAAACCTGAGTTTATAACTATTCATAAAACAGATGTCAATATCAATACTCTACTTGGTTCTCCTCTCGTAAATACATCAACCTCTTATTTATCATCACTTATAGAAAAATTGAATAGCCAACTTTGGGTTCGAGATGGGCGTAAGTATATTGAACATACGAATGTCTGCCCATTCTGTCAAAAGACACCTACAAGTGAATTTAAAGAGCAACTTGAGCAAGTTTTCGACACCCACTATGAAGATGCAATATCTAGCCTTGAAGAATATAAAGAAGAATATGAAGTATATATTAACTCTGTCAAGGAGTACTTAAATAGTGACAAATTAGCTTACATTGAAAGCAACCAAGAATACCAGAGTGCTCGGAAAGCATTCATTGACGCCATAGAGAAAAACAATGAAATAGTTGCGCATAAAATAAAACACCCCATAGAAGTCATAACTCTAATTGACCAAGAGCAATTGGCTGGAAAAATAAATGCCATTATTGAGATGGCCAGGCAAGAGATTGATGTATTTAGTTCACAGTTAGCACAGAAAAAAGTCATTGAGTCCAATATAGAAAAACAATTTTGGGGATTGATAAATGAAGCTCTGAGCAGTGTCTTTTCTAATTATAAAAAAGAGTTAAAAATAAATGACTCTGAAATAGAAAAGAATCATAACATTGTTGTAAAACTAAAAAGTGAACTTGCAGCAATAGATAAGGATATTAGAGATCTTGCTGGGAGTATTGTTGGCATCGATTCTGCCTTAGACGCGATCAATAATAGACTTAAATCTATAGGTTTAGATAGCTTTGAATTAGTTAAACATCATGATGGAACATATTGCATTCATAGGGGCGGTGAAACAGACGCGGTATATCATACTCTTAGTGAAGGTGAAAAAACATTAATCACACTTGTCTATTTCATTGAGTTAGTTAAAGGTGACATAAACAAGAACGATTGCACTACTCCAAAAAATGAAAAAACTATTGTTATTGATGACCCCATATCCAGCCTATCATCAAACTATATATATGATGTTGCCACAATGATTCACAAGGATATATTTGAAGAAAACTATGGTCAATCTATTGTCTTGACTCATAATTTATTTTTTTACCATGAGCTACTAAAGCTGTCGGAATCTAATAAATTCGAAAAATTGTATGACCTCTATCGGGTTAAGAAAGATGAATACAGTAACATACATTCTCTAGGAAAGGATGAAATAAAAAATGACTATGAACTCTATTGGCTTGCCATTAGAGACTTCAAAGAAACCGGGAATTGGTCTCCACTTATTCCAAATGCAATGAGAAACATACTGGAACATTATTTTGCATTTGTACACAAGAATGACAAATTACATAAGGTAATTACAGCATTAGAGCAAACAGATCATCAATTCAAAGTTCTTTATAGATACTTAAATCGTTCTTCTCACTCTGATGCGATCAATATAACAGATATCAGTGTCGGTGATTATCAACGCTTCCTAGACATTTTCAAAAACATATTTGAAAAAACAGGAGATGGAGAGCACTACCAGAAAATGATCAGTGCATAACAGCACGGAGAGAAATAATGAAGATGTTGCCGCCTTGGTATACCTCACTTACCGATTGGGCAGGGAGCGATAGTGTTTGCACACATCTTCCCAGCGACCAAAACGAAAGCGTTGGTAGCGCCGTACAGGAACACATTTGTGTTTCATGGCAGCCTCCTCGTCCGAAAACGACAGTGTTGGACACTGACATCCCTCACAGGGCCTCTGCGAGCTTGCATGCGGCTAAGCAAGAGAAGTGGAAGGCGGCAACGGCTGATAGGAGACAACAAACAGTGTTATTTGTCAATTAATACAGAAACATACATCTCATTTCCACAGTAAGGATTGAATCGCTAGCATCTCGTATGTTGGGCTTCACTACGCTCAGCGCCAACCTACCACAGATGTAGGTTGCGGCTGAGCTTGCGAAGCCCAACGTTTACCGCGAATAGCTATTGTGTTCCGGCATCACTCTTTCCGCTCTGCGTATAGCAAGGGGGAATACCCCTCTATCTCCCTAAAAAGGGCTCCCAATCTTTAAACACCGGCTGCAACCCCGCCTGGCGCACGGCGGCGGCCACTTCCCCCACCGGGCGATCGTCGTGGATGGCGAACTGCTCCAACTCCTCCTCACCGCCGTCCGCATAGCCCCCCGGCTGGGTGCGCGACTCGGCTGACATCTGGGTGATGCCAAGGCGCACGGCGCCGTTGCGAAACGCCGGAGATTCCCGGGTGGAGAGGGACAAGTCCAGGGTCGGCGAGAAGAGGCGCCAGGCGCAGACAAGCTGGGCCAGCTGGCGGTCCGACATCACAACCTCCGGCTCCAGCCCCCCGGTGCAGGGGCGCAGGCGCGGGAAGGAGAGTGAATAGCGGCTCTGCCAGTGGTGGCGCTCAAGCCAGGCGAGGTGCTCGGCGACAAAGTAGCTGTCGGCGCGCCAATCCGCAGAGAGACCGATCAGCGCTCCCAAGCCTATCTTGTCGATGCCGGCGCGGCCCAGCCGATCCGGTGTGGCGAGGCGCCATCCGATGTCCTGCTTGTTGCCGCGTAGGTGGTGGCGGGCGTAGGTGGGGGCGTGGTAGGTCTCCTGATAGACCATGACCGAATCGAGGCCGAGGGTCTTGAGCTCGGCGTATTCGTCTTGCGAGAGGGGTTGCACCTCCATCGCCACCGTGCTGAAGTGGCGGCGGATGATGGGTATCACCTCGCGAAAATAGGCGAGCCCCACCTTGTGCTCATGCTCGCCGGTCACCAGCAGCACGCTGTCAAAGCCCCGCGCCTTGATGGCCAGACACTCGCGCTCTATCTCCTCCAGGCTCAAAGTCTTGCGTTTCAGGCGGTTGCTCATGGAGAAGCCGCAGTAGGTGCAGTCGTTGGCACACAGGTTCGACAGATAGAGCGGCACATAGAAGCCGATGGTGTTGCCGAAGCGCTGGCGGGTGAGGCGCTCGGCCTCGGCCGCCATCTGCGGCAAATACGCCTCGGCGGCCGGCGAGATCAGCGCCATAAAATCGGCCAGGGTGCGGCGAGGGGTGCTCAGGGAGCGCTCCACGTCTGCGGCGGTCTTGGCACGCACCTGCATCCCCACGTCGTCCCAATCAAGCGCCTGCCATCTATCGAGAAAACTCACGCCCTCGATGGGGTCGAAGTGCACGCTCATAGGGCCCCCAGAAAATCGGTGAGCGGGCTGGAGGCCTGGGCCTGCACGCCGCGCGCCCCCAGGCCCGCCTTATAGGCGCTGCGCCCGGCGGAGCAGGCGAGGGCGAAGGCGCGGCCCATGGCGACCGGGTCGCCGCTCACCGCGATGGCGGTGTTGACCAGCACGGCGTCGGCGCCGAGCTCAAAGGCGGCCGCCGCGTGGCTTGGCGCACCGATCCCCGCATCCACCACCACTGGCACATTGGCCTGCTCGACGATGATGGACAAAAACTCCCGGGTCACCAGCCCCTGATTGGAGCCAATCGGCGCACCGAGCGGCATCACGGCAGCGCAGCCCACCTCTTCCAGCCGCTTGCAGAGCACAGGGTCAGCGCCGCAGTAGGGCAACACCACGAAGCCCTCTTTGACCAGCTGCTCGGCGGCTTTCAGCGTCTCGACGGGATCGGGCAGCAGATAGCGGGGATCGGGGTGGATCTCGAGCTTGAGCCAGTTCGTCCCCAGCGCCTCACGGGCCAGGTGGGCAGCAAACACCGCCTCGGCGGCGGTCTTGGCCCCGGAGGTGTTGGGCAAGAGCTTGACCCCGAGTTTGCGCAAGGGGCTCAGGATATCGTCGTGGGCCTTGCCCGGTTCGAGGCGCTTGATGGCCATGGTGACGAGCTGGGAGCCGCTCGCCTCGATGGCGGCGGCCATCAAATCCGGGCGGGCAAACTTGCCGGTGCCGGTGAAGAGGCGCGAGGAGAAGGTGTGATCGGCAATCTTGAGCATGTCAGCCTCCCGCAATGGCAGTAAAGAGGTGAAGTTCGTCCCCATCATTGAGCGGGGTCTCGGCCCAGCGGCCACGGGGCAGCACGGCGCCGTTAAGGGCCACCGCCACCCCCTGGGGATGGACGCCCTGGGCGGCCAGCAGGTCGGCCACGCTCTGCCCTGCCGCCAGCGGCTGGTCTTTATCGTTGAGTCGAATGGTCAAGGTCATGGGGTGATTTCCTTGTGCTGCCCGCAAACCGGGCAATCGGGATCGGGGGCCAGAGTGAGGGTCTGCCACTGATGGGTCAGCGCATCGAAACGGCGCAATGTGCCGGCGACCGGGCTCGGCAGGCCGAGCAGCAGTTTCAATGCCTCCAGCGCCTGCAAGGTGCCCATCACCCCGACCAGCGGGCCGGTGACGCCGCTGGTCTCGCAGCTCTGACTGACTTTCGTATCCTGCGGATAGAGGCAGGCGTAGCAGGCCTGATCAAAGCTTGTGCGTACCATCAGCTGCCCCTGCCAGCCCACAGCGGCGGCGGAGATCCAGGGTTTGCCCTGGGCCACGCAGGCGGCGTTGATGGCCTGGCGGGTGGCGAGGTTGTCGCAGCAGTCGATCACCACATCTACCTCGTCCACAAACTCCGGCAGGCTGGCGGCATCGAGGCGCTGGTTGATGGCGATCAGCTCCACCAGCGGGTTGTGGGCCGCCAACCGCTCGCGGGCCAGCTCCGCCTTGGAGTGGTTGACCGCCTCACTATCGAACAGGATCTGGCGCGGCAAGTTGCTGGAATCGACCGTATCGCCATCGGCCAGCCACAAGGTGCCCACACCGGCCCCGGCCAGATAGAGGGCCAGCGGCGAGCCAAGCCCGCCCAAGCCCACGATCAGCACGGATTTATCCTTGAGCCGCACCTGCCCCGTCTCACCCACTTCCCCCAGCATCAGCTGGCGACCGTAGCGCAAATACTCTTCGTCACTGAGAGACGCGGCATCAGAGCGCATGTTCTGCCTCCCGTACAACACAGGCCGAGCGTGGCTCGTCCCCCGCCCCCACGGCGACTAGCAGCCGCTCGGTCGCCCCCTGCCAGTCGTCGCTCGCCGTGATGGCCGAGACCAGCGCAATGCTGCCGACCCCGCTCCCCTTGACCGCCGCGACCCGCTCCTCGCTGATGCCACCGATGGCCACCGTGGGCCACTGCGCCATCAGGGCGCGGTAGTGGTGCAGCCGCGCCAGCCCCTGGGGGCGCGAAGGCATCGCCTTGGTGTTGGTCGGGAAGATATGGCCCAGCGCGATATAGGAGGGGGCAAGCTCGCGGGCACGCATCAGCTCGAAGTAGCCGTGGGTGGAGATGCCAAGGCGCAGCCCGGCGGCCTGAATGGCGGCGAGATCGGCGGTCTCCATGTCCTCCTGCCCCAGGTGCACGCCCCAGGCGCCCGCCTCGATGGCTTGCTGCCAGTAGTCGTTGATAAAGAGACGCGCCCCATGGCGGCGACCGAGCGCGACCGCATCACGAATGGCCGGTGCCACCTGAGCGGCGGGCAGGTCCTTGATGCGCAGCTGGATGGTTTTGACCCCGGCCCCCAGCAGGCGTTTGAGCCACTTGACCGAATCCACCACCGGATAGAGGCCGAGGTTGTGCTCGGTCGGAGCAAAAGGGCCATCCGGCAGGCGGGCGCTGCTTTGCCCATAAAGTCCGAAGCGACGCTCCAGGGTTGAGCCCGCCAGCACGGCACGGGGGAAGTGGGCAAGATCTGAAGGCCAGCCGAGATGGGCGATGGGGCCGGGGCCCGCCCCCACCCCCTGCGCCGCCGCCAAGCCTTGCTGCAGGTAGGCACGCGCCAGGGTGATGGCGTCCTCCACCGGGTAATCCTGCGCCACCACGGCGGCGATGGCGCTGGCGTAGCAGCAGCCGGTGCCGTGGCCGTGGCGGGTATCGAGGCGCGGCGCGGCCAGCCAGAATTCGCGGGTCTCGTCCTGGTAGTAGTCGAGGCAGAGATCCCCGCCCCACTCAAGGTGGCCCCCCTTGACCAGCACGGCGCGGGCGCCGAGTTCGCGCAGCCGCCGTGCGGCGAGGCGCACCAGCTCGGGGCTGGTGGCGGGCAGGCCGGTCAGGGCTTCCAGCTCGGGGCCGTTGGGGGTAATCAAGGAGAGCCGCGGCAGCAGGTGCTCACGCACCGCCGCCAGCATGCCGGGCTCGGCCATGGGGGTGCCGGTGCTGGCGATGGCCACCGGGTCGTAGACCACGAAGGGAGCCTCGATGGTGCCCAGCCGGCGGGCCAGCACCTCCACGTGCAGCCGGGTCGGCAGCAGGCCTACCTTGATGGCGGCGGGTGGCAGATCCAGCCCCAGGGCGTCGATCTGGGCGGTGAAGGTCTGCATCAGCACGGGGTCGACCATCTTCACCGCCACCGAGTTCTGGGCCGTGATGGCGGAGATGACCGAGCAGCCGTGCACGCCAAGATCGTGCATCGTGTGCAGGTCGGCCTGAATGCCGGCCCCGCCGCCGGAGTCGGATCCCGCTATGGTCCAGACCACGGGACGTGCCTGCGTCACCGCTGTCAGGTCGGCGGGGCTGACAGCCCCGCGCTCGCTGCTCACGCCTCCTCCCCTGCGGCCTGCTTCAGGGTCGCCGCCTGGTGGTAGATCTCGCCGCCGGTCTCCTTGAAGGTCTCGGCCATCCGGGCCATGCCGCTCTCCACCTCGGCCACGACCCGCTCCTGCTGGCCATCCATGCCCACCATCTTGATTTCGACAGCCTCCAATTTCGCAGCGTAGTCGCGCACGTCCTGGGTGATCTTCATGGAACAGAACTTGGGCCCGCACATAGAGCAGAAGTGGGCTACCTTGCCGGACTCCTGGGGCAGGGTCTCGTCGTGGTAGGCGCGGGCGGTGTCGGGATCCAGCGCCAGATTGAACTGATCCTCCCAGCGGAACTCGAAACGCGCCTTGGACATGGCGTTGTCGCGGATCTGAGCGCCCGGGTGCCCCTTGGCCAGATCGGCGGCGTGGGCGGCGATCTTGTAGGTGATGAGCCCCTGCTTCACGTCTTCCTTGTTGGGCAGGCCCAGGTGCTCCTTGGGGGTCACGTAGCAGAGCATGGCGCAGCCGTACCAGCCGATGAGCGCGGCACCGATGCCGGAGGTGAAGTGATCGTAACCCGGTGCGATGTCGGTGGTGAGCGGGCCCAGGGTATAGAAGGGGGCCTCGTGGCAGTGCTCCAGCTGCTCGGTCATGTTGCGCTCGATCATGTGCATGGGCACGTGACCGGGGCCCTCGATCATCACCTGCACGTCGTACTCCCAGGCAATTTTAGTGAGCTCGCCCAAGGTGCGCAGCTCGGCGAATTGCGCCTCGTCGTTGGCGTCATAGACGGAGCCCGGACGCAGGCCATCACCCAGCGACAGACTGACGTCGTAGGCGGCGCAGATCTCGCAGATCTCGCGGAAATGCTCGTAGAGGAAGTTCTCCTTGTGGTGGGAGAGGCACCACTTGGCCATGATGCTGCCGCCGCGGGAGACGATGCCGGTGAGGCGCTTGGCGGTCATGGGCACGAAGCGCAGCAAGACGCCTGCGTGGATGGTGAAGTAGTCCACCCCCTGCTCTGCCTGTTCGAGCAGGGTGTCACGGAACAGCTCCCAGGTGAGATCCTCGGCGATGCCGCCCGTCTTCTCCAGCGCCTGGTAGATGGGCACGGTACCAATGGGCACCGGGCTGTTGCGCAGGATCCACTCGCGGGTCTCGTGGATATAGCGGCCGGTGGAGAGATCCATCACGGTGTCGGCGCCCCAGCGGGTGGACCACACCAGCTTCTCCACTTCCTCTTCGATGCTGGAGGTGACCGCCGAGTTGCCGATGTTGGCGTTGATCTTCACCAGGAAGTTGCGGCCGATGATCATGGGCTCGGCTTCCGGGTGGTTGATGTTGCAGGGGATGATGGCACGGCCGGCGGCCACTTCATCGCGCACGAACTCGGGGGTGATGTTCTCGGGCAGTCTGGCGCCGAAACCCTGACCCGGATGCTGGGTGCGCAGCAGCTCGGAGCGCACCCGCTCACGGCCCATGTTCTCGCGCAGGGCGATAAATTCCATCTCGGGGGTGACGATGCCGGCGCGGGCATAGTGCAGCTGGGTGACCCGGCGACCCGGCTTGGCGCGCCGAGCGCTCGGCAGATACTCGAAGCGCAGGTGATCCAGCCCCTCGTCGGCCAGGCGCTCCTGGGTGAAGACGGAGCTCAGGCCCTCCAGCGCCTCGGTGTCAGTGCGCTCAAGCACCCAGTTTTCACGCAGGCGCGGCAGGCCACTGCGCACGTCGATGGGGGCAGCCTCTTCCCCATAGAGGCCCGAGGTGTCGTAAACCGGCACCGGCTCGTTGGGCTCGAACCGGGGATCCTCCTTGGTGCCGCCGACAAAGGTGTCGGCAAGCTGGATCTCCCGCAGGGGCACCCGGATGTCGGGGCGGGAACCTTCAATAAAGATGCGGCGGGAGTTGGGGTGGGCCATCCCCTTCAAGTTATCGATAAAGGTCTGGGCGCTGGAGCGCTGCTCGCGGCGGCTGGATTTGGTGGTATCAGATACATGGGTAGACATAGCAAAACTCACATTAACTGGTTGAAGTTATGGGTGTTTGCTTGTCTGGAGTTCGAGGAGAAGATGAACTTGCGGCGGGGTGCTCTAGCGGGGGAGTGGGCGATGGGGTTTCTCTTCCCAGTCCAGCCCTGTCGTCCCTCTGCCCTGTGCGGCAGATCCACGGCCCTGACGGCCCGGCGGGACAAACTCCCCCTGTGCGCCTGTGCCAGCCAGAGGCGGTCTGCCTCTGGCTGGCGGGAAGGTCCTCCTTCCCCGGCGCGGTAACCCGCAAGTTACCCTTGTTTCCCTTCGCAGGTCTTAACCTGATCAGGTTCCACGGATCCCGAATTAACGGTCTCAGCTTAGCGTCGTTCGACGGTCAGCACTCCGACAAGATGGCGCCAGTATAAGTGGGGTTTTGCAAAGTACAACCCATTAACACGCCCGACCAGTGCAAAAGAAAGACCGGGCACTGGGCCCGGTCTGGTCGTTACGTTGCGTGTGCTTGTTTAATTGCGAGCCGGAGTCACCGAGAGCGTGACATTCTCGAAGCCCAGCTCGGCAAGCTCCTGGGCATCCAGCGGGATGTCCAGCTTGAGCCCGGTATTGGCACCGTCCACGCTGCGGGTACGGCGTACCTTGCTGTCGCTGCCAAGCGGCACCGGGGTGCCGATCTCGATATTGCCGGCGAACTGGCTCTCGGCACGGAAGTCACCCGTGATGCTGGCGCGAACCGGGCGCAGTACTCTGGCCAGGCTGTCCTGCATGGTGGCGAGGCCGTTCTGCTGGATGGCCCAGTTCCAGTCCCACCACTTCATCTCGCCAGGGAGGTAGCGCTTGTCCCACTGGTAACGGATGCTGCTCGCCTTGTCTTTGAACGGACCGATGGCGAAGGTGTGACTCAGGGTCGGACGATCCTCGGGATGGGTATGCCAGGCATTGCCACCCCAGCGCAGAAAGCCGTTGAAGGTCAGGTCATAGCTCATATCCGCTTTGAACTCATAGGGATAGGAGATGTTCGCCTTGTAGAGCTCGATCTTCACCGGTACCCGGGAGCGGGCGGGCACGACCGGACGTACCGACTGGGACAACGCCGTGGTGACGGCCCCTCCGTTCTGGGAGGCCCAGGACTGGTTCGCGGCAATCTCGATGGAGACCTCGGTTTCCCCCACAAGCGGCCACTTGAACTTGTTCTTGGTCGAGACCTTCTCGCTCAGGCCATAGGTGTTGGTCTTGGACCAGTTGCTCATGGTGGTGTAGTTCAGAGTCACGTCGTAACCGGACTGGGGCGTGTCGCTGATGTTGGTCGCCCAACCCACCACGGTGTGGACCAAGGTACGCTCTGACTGGGTCACGTCGCCGTGGCTGAAGCTGCCCGGATCCAGGGTATAGGCGAAGTTGCTGACCCGGATGCTGCTCTTCTCGTTGCAGCGATAGCCGTCGCATTTCCCGCCGTCGTTGCCACGCAGCACCCAGTCGTCCCCCTCCTGGATCACGTCCATGTCATCCCCGACAAACTGGCTGTGATCGCCTCCGACCCAGGCATAGCCCAGATAGTGGGCCAGATAACTCACCGGCTTGATGAAATTGGCGCTGTCGTGAACCATACGCCATTGCACATCCACCGCATCGCCGTCAGGAATATTGAAGGCGGGCAATACAGGTATTTCTGCCGTGGCGGGACGAGTGGGATAACACCAGGTTGTCGATGCTTTACCCGGTTTTATTTCACCGTTATAACCTGGCCCAAGAATAACCCAGTTATTGGCCAACCCACTGATTTGCCACTGCCCCATCATGGCCACAATATTATTCCGGACACTCTGTGCTTCTTCCCGGTTAATTGGACGATAATCAGTACCGCAGACATCTTCCCCAAGAGAGAACAGCCGCAGCTGGTCAGGATAGATGGGCTCTGCAGCATTGGTCTGGGCGGCCAGCGTGGCGGAAATGATTAATGACAAGCCTGTTATTTTGAGTGCTTTCATAGCAACCCCTTATTTTTGGAGAACGACACGAATGAGAGGGTTATTTTTATTAACAAGCAGCACGCCAGACCACCATATCAGCCGAGGTTATTTAGACTCAAGCAGGAATATTTAATTTCATGATCTCAATATGACGAAAACGTTTGAATTAGAGCTATCACTTTAATGACTAAATACTTATAAGCGGTCCTCTTTAAATGAAATAAAATCTAACAATTTTATATATTCTTAAATATCCTGACTTATTGGATAAGACAGAGAATAGATATTTCCCGGTTTTATTCCGTGATTTCATCTTCCGGATTGACGACCAGGATCTCCTGCAGGCTCCCTGCTTCATCCCGGGTCAGCACCAGCTCGCGTCCGGGTTGCATGTCACCGGGCCCCCCGTTGAGCCAGCGGGTATGATGATCAAACGCCACCTCCCCCAGCCCCGCCATCGAGAGCGTCCCGGCGCCTTGTGCGATCAGGGGTGCCTGCGCCCGCCGCCAGCCATCCGACGGCCGTGCCTGGGGGGCAAGACCAATTTGCTCGGCCACGCCATCACGGCTCCAGATGGCCAGACGCATACCGGGCCTCAAATCAGATAACTGCCGAATGCCCTCCAGCCGGGCGCTGCCCAGTTCGAGTTCGGCTCCCTGAAACTGCAGGCGCAGGCCGTCGTTGTGTTCCAGTTCCACCAGCCAGAGTTCGCGCTCGGCAGCCTGGATACAAAAGGGCAGAGAGAGGAGAAGAAGGATGGCGGGTTTCATGTGGCGGCCCATGGTCAAGTGCAGGAGGAGCCTTAACTATGGGCCGGGATGGGGGGATTTTCCGCTGGCGGGTCAGTCGTCCTGGCGGCAGCGGCTCAGGCGCATGCCGTCGAATTTGCACTCCAGCTCGAGCCAGCGCCCTTCGAACGGAGCCAGGCTGTTGTCCGAGGTGGTGTAACCCCAGATTCGCCCCCGCTCGACCGGCCCTTCCAGCTCCATCTCGTCCGCTTCGTCAATCGCTTCCACTTCCCGCACGTAGCGCACGCCGTCCAGCACCACCCCTTCCAGATCGACCCAGGTGCCTCCCAGATCGTCTTCGTTGAGCCAATCCTTGAAGCGGGTCTGATCGTCGATCACAAACGGCAGACCATTGACCATCAGCTGCCCCAGCTGCCAGGTGGTGCGGCCGGTCAGCTTGAATTCGGCGGCATGTGCCATGCCAAATGGCAGCATGAGCAACAACAGCAGGGCACAGATAGGTTTCTTCATCGGGGATCCTCGGGGTTACACTGGCACACAGGATGCCGTATCCGGTGTGAAAAGACCGTGAAAGGTCGCTGACCAGGAGAGCAAAGCATGAAGATTTTGGTTGTGGAAGACAATCCTCAGGTAGCGGAAACCATCATGGATTATCTGGAACTGGCGGGCCACCGGCTGGACTGCGCCTATCACGGCCAGGCCGCCCTGCAGTTGCTGGCGGAGCAGCGCTTCGACGTCATCATCATGGACGTCATGATGCCGCGCCTGGACGGCCTGAGCGCGGTGGCTCGCCTGCGCGAGCAGGGCATTGCCACCCCGGTGCTGTTTCTCACCGCCCGCGACAGCCTGGAGGACAAGCTGGCCGGCTTCAAGGCGGGGGGTGATGACTATCTGGTCAAGCCGTTCGCCATGGAGGAGCTGGAGGTGCGCCTGCAGGCCCTCAGCCTGCGGGGGCCACGCGGAGACGTGGGTGCCATCAGCGTGGGCGAGCTGACCGTCGATGCCGCCAGCGGCCGCGCCACCCGGGCCGGGGTCGAACTCAAGCTCGGCAAAATCCCGTTCCGGATCCTTACCCTGCTGGCTCGCCGTGCCCCCGCCATCGTCAGCCGCCAGGAGGTGCTGGATACCGTCTGGGGGGATGAGGAGCCGGACTCCGACGCCCTGCGCAGCCACATCTATGCCCTGCGCAACGCCCTCGACAAACCCTTTCCCACCCCCATGCTGGAGACCCTGCACGGCCAGGGCTACCGGCTGGTGACCCCATGAGCCTGCCGAGCCTGCGCCGTCGCCTGGTGGTGGCCCTTGGTGGCGCTGGCCTGGTGCTGCTGATGCTGATCTCCGGCCTGATGCTGGTGGCCGAGGACAAGATGGAGGAGCTGAGCCTGCGCCACTGGCTGGAGGCTGAGGTGACCCGCTACGGCGATGACTGGCTGCGCCTCGGCATGGCGGCGCCGGCGCCGAGCCCGCGCCAGTTCTCCAGCTACTGGACCGAGGCGGGCCGCCTGCCGGTCTGGCTCAGGCCCTACCAGACCCCCGGCTTTTTCGAGCATCAGCTGGGCGAGGAGGACAAGCACTTTCTGGTGGCGCGCCACCCCTCTGGCAAGGGGCTGCTCTATCTGGTGTTCAACGACGACGCCGACGACTATCTGGATCCTTACGAAGACAAACTGCATCTCGCCACCCGGCTGATCGGGCTGGCGCTTCTGCTCGCCTTCATCGGGTTTGGCATCTGGCTGGTACGCCACATTACTGGACCGTTGCAGCGGTTGCAGCAGCGGGTCGCCCACCTCACCCCGGATCAGGCGGACTTCGTGCCCGATGCACCCTGGCAGGAGCTGCGGGACATAGAACAGGCCCTGCTGACCGGCAAGCAGGAGGTCAGCGCCGTGTTTGCCCGCGAGCAGGAGTTCAGCCGCTTCGCCAGCCACGAGCTGCGCACCCCCAACATGGTGATCCAGGGTTCCGCCGCCCTGCTCGGCAAGGTGACCGATCTGCCAGCCCCGGCGGCCCGCGCCACCGTCCGCATTCGCGCCGCCGCCGACGAGATGGCCCTGCTCACCGAGACCTTCCTGCTGCTGGGACGCAAGGAGGAGGTGGAGCGGCCGCCACAGCAGGTGGCACCCTTGATCCGCCGGGAGCTGGCCCGCCTTGCCCCCTTGCTGCAGCGGGAGTCCCTCGATATCCGGCTTGAACTGGACGAGGCAAGCGAAGTAAACGCTCCCCTCTCCCTGCTCGCCATTGCGCTCGGTAACTTATTGAAAAACGCCCTCAGCTACGCCGAAGGCCATATCGAGATCGAGCTGCGCGGGCAGGAGCTCACCATCAGCAATCCGACAGCGGCGGCGCCGGATCAGATCCTCGGCTACGGCTGCGGCCTCACCATCATCCAGCGCATCTGCGAGAAGCTGGGCTGGCAGATAGAGACCCGGCTGGCGGAGGGCATCTTCAGCGCCCGGCTGGCGATGAGCCCCTGAAACAAGAAGGCGCCCGAGGGCGCCTTCTCTTTATGCTGCTTGATGCAACTTGTCACTCACAGCTCCTTACTCGGCAGGCTTGTGCTTGCGGCTACCCTTGAGCTCGAGAAACTCGATGATCTTGCCCGCCACATCCTTGCCTGAGGCGGCCTCCACCCCCTGTAGGCCAGGAGAGGAGTTCACCTCCAGCACCAGCGGCCCGCGGGCAGAGCGCAGTATGTCTACGCCAGCCACATCCAGCCCCATGATCTTGGCGGCCTGCACCGCGGTAGCCCGCTCCTCCGGGGTGATCTTGATCGCCTCTGCGGTGCCGCCCCGGTGCAGGTTGGAGCGAAACTCCCCAGGCTGGGCCTGACGGCGCATGGCCGCCACCACCTTGCCGTTGACCACCAGGCAGCGGATGTCGGCGCCGTTGGCCTCGCGGATATACTCCTGCACCAGTATGTTGTTGTTGGTCTGGATAAAGGCCTCGATCACGCTCTCGGCGGCCTTCTGGGTCTCGCACAACACCACGCCGATCCCCTGGGTGCCCTCCAGTAGCTTCACCACCAGCGGCGCACCGCCCACCATGGTGATGAGGTCCGGCACGTCATGGGTGCTGTGGGCATAGCCGGTCACCGGCAGGCCGACCCCGTGGCGCGACAGTAGTTGCATGGCCCGCAGCTTGTCGCGGGAGCGGCTGATGGCCACCGAACTGTTGAGGGCCAGGGTGTTCATCATCTCGAACTGGCGCAGCACGGCGGTGCCATAGGCGGTGATGCTGGCCCCAATGCGCGGGATCACGGCGTCATAACTCTCCAGCTCCCCCCCCTCGTAGTGAATGGAGGGGTTGTGGGAGGCGATGTTCATGTAACAACGCAGGGTGTCGAGCACCTCGACCTGGTGACCACGGGCCTGTGCCACCTCGACCAGACGGCGAGTGGAGTAGTTTTTCGGCTCACGGGATAAAATGGCGATCTTCATGACAATTCCGCTAGAAGGCAGTGCCTGGGCAGGATGGGGCGGGAGAGTATAAGGTGCCACAGCGCCAAGACAACGCCAATTGTTTCTCCTGACAACAAGACAAACCGCACACAGAGCCCACCGCTCAGCTCCTCGCCGCGACCATGGAAAACGACGGCTTCGGGCTGGCTGGTCCACCAGCCCGAGCATGCCGCCGTTTTTTGCCTGACGATCAGCCGGATTTCATCCGGCCTTTCACTCTTAGCCGATATTGGGGGCCAGCCAGCGCTGGGCCTCCTCCAGTGTCATCCCCTTGCGCACGGCGTAGTCCTCCACCTGATCGGGCTGGATCTGGGCCACCGCGAAGTATTTGCTGTCGGGGTGGGAGAAGTACCAGCCCGACACCGCCGCGCCCGGCCACATGGCGTAGGACTCGGTGAGCTTCATGCCGATGGCCTGCTCCACGTCCAGCAGCTCCCAGATGCTCCCCTTCTCGGTGTGCTCCGGGCAGGCCGGGTAACCGGGCGCCGGGCGGATGCCGCGGTAGTTCTCGCGGATCAGCTCCTCGTTGGAAAGCGCCTCGTCCGGGGCATAGCCCCAGTGCCGCTTTCGCACCTGCTCGTGCAGGTACTCGGCAAAGGCCTCCGCCAGACGGTCGCACACCGCCTGGATGAGAATGGCGTTGTAGTCGTCGTGCTCCGCCTTGTAGGCCTTGGCGATGGCCTCCTCGCCGATGCCGCCGGTCACCGCAAAGGCACCGATCCAGTCCGGCTTGCCGCTCTCTTTGGGGGCCACATAGTCCGCCAGACAGTAGTTGGGGAAGCCTTGCTTCTCGCTCTGCTGGCGCAGGTGGTGCAGCACTTTTTTCACTTCAGTGCGCGACTCGTCGGTGTAGACCTCGATGCTGTCCCCCACGGCGTTGGCCGGGAACAGGCCGACGATGCCGGCACAGCGCACGCTCTGCTCCTTCTCCAGCTGATCCAGCATGGCGTTGGCGTCGGCAAAGAGGCGCGTTGCCTCCTCCCCCACTACCTCGTCTTCCAGGATGCGGGGGAACTTGCCCGCCAGCTCCCAGCTCAGGAAGAACGGCGTCCAGTCGATGTAGGGGCGCAGCACCGAAATGGGCACGTTTTCGAACTTCTGCACGCCAGGCTCCCGGGGCGCCGGCGGCTCATACCCCACCCAGTCCAGCTGATGGCGGTTGGCGCGAGCCTCCGCCAGCGTGATGGGGCGCGAGCGCGGCTGCTTGCGGGCGTGCTGCTCGCGGGCGATCTCGTACTCCTTGTCGATGCGGGCGACAAAGGCAGGTTTGAGATCCTCGCTCAGCAAGCTCTGGGCTACCCCCACCGCACGGGAGGCGTTGGAGACATAGACCACGGGCTCGGAGTAGTTCTGCTCTATCTTCACCGCGGTGTGGGCCTTGGAGGTGGTGGCACCGCCGATGAGCAGCGGCAGCTTGAACCCCTGGCGCTCCATCTCTTTCGCCACGTGCACCATCTCGTCGAGAGATGGGGTGATGAGGCCCGACAGACCTATGATGTCGGCATTCACCTCCCGCGCCGTCTTGAGGATGGTCTCGCAAGGCACCATGACCCCGAGGTCGATGATCTCGAAGTTGTTGCACTGCAGCACCACGCCGACGATGTTCTTGCCGATGTCGTGTACGTCCCCCTTGACGGTGGCCAGCACGATTTTGCCGTTGCTGGAGCCGCCCGATTTCTCCGCCTCGATATAGGGCTGCAAATAGGCCACCGCCCGCTTCATGACCCGGGCCGACTTCACCACCTGGGGCAGGAACATCTTGCCGGCGCCGAACAGATCGCCCACCACGTTCATGCCGTCCATCAGCGGCCCCTCGATGACGTGCAGCGGCCGCTCGGCCTGGGCGCGCGCCTCTTCGGTGTCCTCCTCGATAAAGTCGGTGATGCCCTTGACCAGGGCGTGTTCCAGCCGCTTGCCCACCGGCCAGCTGCGCCACTCCTGCTCCCGCGGATCCTCGGTCTGGGCGCCGGCACCGCGGTACTTCTCGGCGATGGCCAGCAGCTCCTCGGTGGCGTTGTCATTGAGGTTGAGCACCACCGCCTCGACCTTCTCCTTGAGCTCGGCCGGGATGTCTTCATAGATGGCGAGCTGGCCAGCGTTGACTATTCCTAAGTCCATGCCGTTCTTGATGGCGTGGTAGAGGAAGACGGCGTGGATGGCCTCGCGCACCGGCTCGTTGCCCCTAAAGGAGAAGGAGACGTTGGAGACGCCGCCGGAGATCATGGCGTGGGGCAGGTTCTCCTTGATGTCCTTCACCGCCTCGATGAAGTCCACCGCGTAGTTGTTGTGCTCGTCGATCCCGGTCGCCACCGCGAAGATGTTGGGGTCGAAGATGATGTCTTCCGGCGGGAAGCCCACCTGATCCACCAGGATGCGGTAGGCGCGCTGGCAGATTTCGAACTTGCGGGCGCGGGTATCGGCCTGCCCCACCTCGTCAAACGCCATCACGATGACGGCGGCGCCGTAGCGGCGCAGCAGTTTCGCCTGCTCGATGAACTTGTCCACCCCCTCCTTCATGGAGATGGAGTTGACCACCGGCTTGCCCTGCACGCACTTGAGGCCGGCTTCCAGCACCTCCCACTTGGAGGAGTCGATCATCACGGGCACCCGGGCGATGTCCGGCTCGCCGGCGATGAGGTTCAAGAAGCGCACCATGGCCGCCTCGGCGTCCAGCATCCCCTCGTCCATGTTGATGTCGATGATCTGGGCGCCGTTCTCCACCTGCTGCTTGGCGACATCCAGGGCCTCGTCGTAGAGCCCCTCCTTGATGAGCCGCTTGAACTTGGCCGAGCCGGTGACGTTGGTGCGCTCCCCCACGTTCACGAACATGGACTCCGCCGTGATGATGAGGGGCTCCAGGCCCGACAACCGGCAGGCCACCGGCAGATCCGGCAGGGCGCGGGGCTTGATGCCCGCCACCGCATCGCTCATGGCGCGAATATGGGCCGGGGTGGTGCCGCAGCAGCCGCCCACCAGGTTGAGAAAGCCGCTTTGAGCCCACTCGCGGATATGGCCCGCCATCTCGGCGGCGTCGAGGTCGTACTCGCCGAAGGCGTTCGGCAGACCGGCGTTGGGGTGGGCGCTCACGAAGGTTTCGCTGATGCGGGAGAGCTCCTCCACGTACTGGCGCAGCTCATCTGGCCCAAGCGCGCAGTTGAGACCGAAGGAGACGGGTTTGACGTGGCGCAGCGAGTGGTAGAAGGCTTCGGTAGTCTGGCCGGAGAGAGTACGGCCGGAGGCGTCCGTGATGGTGCCGGAGATCATCACCGGCAGGCTGTAGCCCAGCGCCTCGAACACCAGGTCCACCGCGAAGGCGGCCGCCTTGGCGTTGAGGGTATCGAAGATGGTCTCGATCAGGATGATGTCGGCGCCGCCCTCAATGAGGGCATGGGTCGATTCGGTATAGGCGGCCACCAGCTGGTCATAGGTGACATTGCGCTTGCCGGGGTCGTTCACGTCCGGCGAGATGGAGGCGGTGCGGTTGGTGGGCCCCAGGACGCCTGCCACGAAGCGCGGCTTGTGGGGCTCTTTGGCGGTCCACTCGTCCGCCACGGTGCGGGCCAGGCGGGCCGCCTCCCGGTTGATCTCGGCAGAGAGATCCTCCATCTCGTAGTCGGCCATAGCGATACGGGTGGCGTTGAAGGTATTGGTCTCGAGGATATCGGCGCCGGCGGCGCAATACTGGTCGTGTATCTCGCGGATCACGGCGGGACGGGTCAGCACCAGCAGGTCGTTGTTGCCCTTGATGTCGGTGTGCCAGTCGGCGAAACGCTCGCCTCTATAGTCCGCCTCGCCGAGCTTGTAGCCCTGGATCATGGTGCCCATGGCCCCGTCGATGATCAGGATCCGCTCCTTGAGGCAGGTTTCCAGTTTCTTTGTTATGTCCGACTTCTGGTTCGGATCCCTACTTTGCCCACTCTTCGCCACGGCGCTTTCCTCTTACATCCATGCAACTGCGTAAGCAGCATCCTAACAGTAAACCTGGAAAATGGAAATCTAGCCGTCTATCAGTCCAAAATGGCCTTCATATACTCACTTGTGGGTAATGAGTAACATATGACCCGGGAGTACCCTATGGGCGTCCCGACAGGGATACGTGCTTGCTGTTTACAAATGAGAAAAAATAACTATGAGCGTCTACTACACACTCTGCTTTCTGGCAGCGTTGGCGATATTTATCGCCTTTGCCAACCAGTATGTCGTGAAGATCCAGACCACCATCGCCATCACCGCCGGCTCCATGCTGATCTCCGCGCTGATGGTGCTGTTCGGTAAACTGGGTTGGTTCAACCTGGAACCCCTTGCCGTCGAGACCATGAAGAGCATCGACTTCCAGAATTTCCTGCTCAAGGGGATCCTGGGCTTCCTGCTGTTCGCCGGAGGTCTTGGCATCAACCTCAAGGCGCTGCGCAGCCAGAAGTGGGAGATCACCATTCTGGCCATAGTCGCGACCCTGCTCTCCACCTTCCTCATCGGCTACGGCTTCTGGTTCATCGCCAAGCTGCTGGGCTGGGATGTGCCACTGGTCTACTGCATGCTGTTCGGTGCCCTGATCTCCCCCACCGACCCCATCGCCGTGCTGGCCATCGTCAAGAAGATGAAGGCGCCGCCCCAGATCTCCATCCAGATCGAGGGGGAGTCCCTGTTCAATGACGGTGTCGGCCTCGTCATCTTCGCCACCGTGTTTGCCGTGGCATTTGGCGGCGTCGAGCCCACCTTCGGCAGCGTAGCGGGTCTGTTCCTGCATGAAGCCCTGGGCGGCATCCTGTTCGGTGCCGTGCTGGGGGTCATCGCCCACGTGATGATCAGCGCCACCGATGACGGCTCTCTGGAGCTGCTGCTGACCCTCTGCATCCCGACCGCCGGCTTCGCCTTTGCCAACATGATCGGCGTCTCCGGCGCTCTGGCCATGGTGGTCACCGGCATCATGATCGGCAACTGGACCCGCCACTCCGGCTTCTCCGAGCAGAGCCGCCATCACCTGGATCACTTCTGGGAGTTGATGGACCAGTTCCTCAACGCCCTGCTGTTCCTGCTGATCGGTCTGGCGCTGGTGCTGCTGGATCTCGCCTGGCGTGACTGGATCCTGCTGGTCATCGCGGTGCCGCTCTGCCTGGCTGCCCGCTTCATCAGCGTCTCCCTGCCCTATGTGGCCTTCCGCCGTTTCCGTACCTATAACACCTTCTCGGTGCGGATCCTCACCTGGGGCGGCCTGCGCGGCGGTCTGGCCATGGCGATGGCCCTGGCACTGCCGTCCGGCGTCATGATGCTCCCGGAGCACGGCGTCGACCTGCGCCAGGTCATCCTGGTGATGACCTACTCTGTGGTGATGTTCTCCATCGTGGTGCAGGGCATGACCATCACCCCGATGATCACCGCTGCCAAGCGGGCAAGCGGCGACTACTGATTGCCGCCTGCCGCCGGGTTTTGCGACCCACTGGCACGCTGATAAAAAAATCCGGCCCCTTTACGGGGCCGGATTTTTATTTGGGCGCGGATTGCCGATGCCCTCAACAAGCGACGGCCGGTACCGACCGGGGATTAGCGGCGTTCTGGTTCAGCTCCGCCCTGAACTGTCCAAGGGGGATCGGCCGGCCAAACAGGTATCCCTGCTGATAGGTCACCCCTTTGGTCTTGAGATATTGCGCCTGTGCCGGGTGTTCTACCCCCTCGGCCACCAGGGAGAGACCGAGGCGGGAACCCAGGTCGATCACGTTGTCGACTATGTGCTCGGAGAGGGACTCGGTCCCGATCCGGCTGATAAAGGACTTGTCGATCTTGAGGTAGTCCACCTGGAACTGCTGCAGATAACGCAGGCTGGAGTGACCGGTGCCGAAGTCATCGATGGCCAGCCTGACCCCCAGCTCGTTGAGCTGCCTGAACAGCGACAGGGTCTGGGGATCGGCCACCAGCAGCTCCCGCTCGGTCAGCTCCAGCACCAGCACCACCTGGCCCGGCGCGAAATGAGCGAGGAAGCGGCGACACTCGGCGAGCAACCCGGCCTCGCGGCAATGGGCCGCACTGATGTTGAAGCTGATGTGAAATCCGTGGGGCACCTGCTGGCGCTCCATGCCCAGCTCCCGGGCCACCTCTTCCATGATCAGGGTTGTCATCGGCACTATGAGGCCACTCGCCTCCGCCTGGGGAATGAAGAGATCGGGGCGGATCAGCCCGGCCGTCGGATGTTGCCAGCGCATCAGTACCTCGGCCCCCATCACCCGCTCGCCATCCGACGCCACCAGGGGTTGCAGGTAGGGCACGAACTCCTTGTTGCGCAGGGCGCGTTCCAGCTCGCTGACGGGTGAGCGGGGCCGTCCCAGCAACCACCAGATCAGCAGAGCAAAAGTCAGGGAGATGCCCGCCAGCAGCAGGGCTCCCCACCGCTTCTCCTGCCACAGGGAGAGCCAGAGCGAGGAGATTTCGTGTCCCGCATAGATGGAGAGCGGATAGCGGGCGGAAGGGGTCTCGTGACTGGCCAGAGTGGGCAGAGCTACCTCCTTGTCGCTCAGCACTCCCTCGTCATCCAGCCACTGGCTCCCCACGTGAAGGAGCAACTTGCAGGGGCGGCCGCTGATCACCAGCATGAAGCGCAGGTAGTCGCCATCTATAGTGCTGACCGCCGCCCCCTGCTCCTTGTTGTCCCGCAGGATCAGCAAGGGGTGATCGGCACGCACCTGGCTCCCCGACACCAGGCGCAGGCGCCCGTCGATGTAATTTTCCTGCCGATCGGGCCAGCGGATGGGACCAAACAGGGAGTTGCAGTAGGCCTCCTCCTCCCCCGCCAGATTGATGGTGCGCACGAATGGCACCAGCGCTACCTGTTGGCGCAGGGCAAACAGGGCCCGTTCGCACGACTTGCCGAGGAAGGGCAGGATCGCCTGATTGGCTTCTTCCGCATGGGACAACATGGTTTCCATCAGGGAGACCGCCTGTTTGGCGGACTCCTCGGACTGGCGTTCCAGGGTCTGTATATGGCTGTTGTACAACATCCAGAGACCCAGGGAGAAAGGCAGTCCGAACAGCAGCAGGGTACAACCAAGGCGTAGCCAGGGACGAGAGAAATCCAGGTTGGGCAACGTCATCGACATAAGGGCACCATACAGCGAACATGGCGACCCAACATAACAGGCGATGCTGAACTCAGGCCTAACGCGAACAAAGTTTGACCAGAATGGAGCCGAAACAGCCAGCCCGCTCACCACCCTGGCCAGAGCCCTTTAACTGGCGTTCACGCTGCGCTTTTCCCGTGCAGGAACAGGCGAGCTGGCGGGGATATCCCCTGACTGCAGCTCTTCGCAAAATTGCGGCAACGGCATGGGGTGGGAGTAGAGAAATCCCTGCAGAAACTGGACCCCCTTGCTCCTGAGATAGGCGGCCTGCGGCTCTGTCTCGACCCCTTCCGCCACCAGGGCGAGACCAAGACGGCTCGCCAGATCGATCACGTTGTCGACTATGTGCTGGGAGAGGGATTCTGTGCCGATCCTGCGGATAAATGACTGATCTATCTTGAGATAATCCACATGGAACTGCTGTAGGTAACGCAGGCTGGAGTGGCCTGTGCCAAAATCGTCGATCGCCAGCCTGACCCCCATCTGATCCAGCTGCTGGAACAGGGAGAGCGTCTGGTTATCCGCCACCAGCAGCTCCCGCTCGGTCAGCTCCAGCACCATCACCACCTTGCCGGGGGCAAAGTGATCGAGAAAAGTGCGGCATTCGCTGAGCAGGGAAAAGTCGTGGCAGTGGGCCGCACTGATATTGAAACTGATATGAAAACCATCCGGCAGCTGCGCCTGTATCCGCCCCAACTGGTTCGCCACGCTTCTCATCATCTGGCTGGTCATGGGCACGATAAGGCCGGATTCCTCCGCCTGGGGAATGAAGAGATCGGGCCTGATCACTCCCTCGGTGGCATGATGCCAGCGCATCAGCACCTCCCCTCCCATCATGCTGCCGTCGTCACTGGCCACCTGCAGTTGCAGATAGGGGACGAATTCCCTGGCACGCAGGGCCCGTTTCAGCTCGTCATTGGGGGAACCCGGGCGGCCCAGCACCCACCACACCAGCCAGGCAAGCAACAAGGCGCTGGCAGCCAGTGACAACAACGCCAGCTGACGCGCCTCCCAGAGTGACTGCCAGTAGTGGGGAATGCTGTAGCCTGCGTAGATGGCAAAGGGGTAGCGGTCGGAGGAGAGCCTGAGGCTGGTACTGCGCTCCAGCCTGGGGGCATGGTCCAGATAGCGGCCAGACTCGTCGATGCTGGCCGAGCCCACCTGCAGAAACAGGACGTCGGGCTTGTCTCCAAGGGAGAGCATGAAACTGAGCAATGAGCTGTCGACGGCGCTGAGCGCGGCATCCCTGCCCTGTTCGGTGCGCACCACCAGTAGGGGGTGGTTCTGCCTTACCTTGTTGCCGCGCATCAGCAGCAACTTGCGATCGAGATAACGGGAGCCATCATCGACTTCGCTGACAGCCCCGAACAACGAGGTACAGCTGATCACTCCATCATTGACCAGGTTGACCGAGCGCAGGAAGGGCTCCACAGCTACTTTCTTGCGCAAGATCAGCAAATTACGTTCACAGGGGGTCGCTACAAACGGCAGCACTTCCCGGTTGACCTGTTCCGCACGATCCAGCACCTCTTCCATCAAGGTAATGGCCTTGTGTGCCGAAGCTCGGGAATCGGCTTTAAGATCATACAGATAGTTGCTGTGAACGATCCAGCCACCGACCAGCAGAGGGAGGGAGAACGCCAGCAGTGTGCTGCCGATGCGCAATCTGGTACGGGAGAGATCCAACCGGAAAAGAAACATAAAAAACCACGCCACAAGCTGTCAGGCCTGCCCAGGCAGACGCTGCACTAGACCAAGAGTCGGGTTACACAGGTAACGATGACACATCGCTACCGCTCATAACCGAATAACATAACGCAAAGCGTTTATAAAACGAACCGATGAAACTGTGACCAGATCACACTTGTACCAGCCGCTCCCGCAGCAAGAGGCCCCCATAGAAACGAATAATGCCGCGTCGGGACGCGGCATTATGGTTTATTTCCGATACGGACTCCGGCGAAGAGCGGTTATACCGCCTGCTGCAGGATCACCGCATCGGCCTTCTTGGTGTAGGAGGCGATCTCGTTGAAGTTGAGGTAGCGATAGGTATCGGCCGCGGTAGCGTCCAGCGCCTTGGCATACTGCAGGTACTCTTCTACGGTCGGGATCTTGCCGAGGATGGCGGCAACCGCAGCCAGTTCGGCAGAAGCCAGATAGACGTTGGCCCCCTTGCCCAGACGGTTCGGGAAGTTACGGGTGGAGGTGGAGACCACGGAGGCTCCTTCCGCTACCCGCGCCTGGTTGCCCATGCAGAGGGAACAGCCGGGGATCTCGATGCGGGCACCGACCCGACCGAAGATGCCGTAGTAGCCCTCTTCGGTCAGCTGATCCTTGTCCATCTTGGTCGGCGGGGCGATCCACATGCGGGTCGGCAGCTCGCCCTGGTACTTCTCGAGCAGTTTGCCGGCGGCACGGAAGTGGCCGATGTTGGTCATGCAGGAGCCGATGAACACCTCGTCGATCTGGTCGCCAGCCACGCTGCTCAGCAGGCGGGCGTCGTCCGGATCGTTCGGTGCGCACAGGATGGGCTCCTTGATGGTGGCCAGATCGATCTCGATGATTTCGGCGTACTCGGCATCCTTGTCCGCTTCCATCAGGGTCGGGTTGGCCAGCCACTCTTCCATCCCCTTGATACGGCGGGTGATGGTGCGCACGTCGCCGTAGCCTTCGGAGAGCATCCACTTCAGCATCACGATGTTGGACTTCAGATACTCGATGATCGGCTCTTTATCCAGCTTGATGGTGCAACCGGCGGCGGAGCGCTCGGCGCTGGCGTCCGCCAGCTCGAACGCCTGCTCCACCTTGAGGGTCGGCAGACCTTCGATCTCGAGGATGCGGCCGGAGAAGATGTTCTTCTTGCCCGCTTTCTCGACCGTCAGCAGCCCCTTCTGGATGGCGGCATAAGGAATGGCGTGGACCAGGTCACGCAAGGTGATGCCCGGCTGCAGCTCGCCCTTGAAGCGCACCAGCACGGATTCCGGCATGTCCAGCGGCATCACGCCGGTGGCGGCGGCGAAGGCTACCAGACCGGAGCCCGCCGGGAAGGAGATCCCGATGGGGAAACGGGTGTGGGAGTCACCACCGGTACCCACGGTATCCGGCAGCAGCATACGGTTCAGCCAGGAGTGGATGACGCCGTCACCCGGACGCAGAGAGACACCGCCGCGGTTCATGATGAAGTCCGGCAGGGTGTGGTGGGTCTGCACGTCGATGGGCTTGGGATAAGCAGCGGTATGGCAGAAGGACTGCATGGTCAGGTCGGCGGAGAAGCCGAGGCAGGCCAGATCCTTCAACTCGTCGCGGGTCATCGGGCCCGTGGTGTCCTGGGAGCCGACGGTAGTCATCTTGGGTTCGCAGTAGGTACCCGGACGAATGCCCTGCACGCCGCACGCCTTGCCCACCATCTTCTGGGCCAAGGTGAAGCCCTTGCCGGTGTCGGCGACAGGTTGCGGACGACGGAACACGGTGGAGAACGGCAGACCCAGCGCTTCGCGGGCCTTGTCGGTCAGGCCGCGACCGATGATCAGCGGAATTCGGCCACCGGCGCGCACTTCGTCGATCAGCACGTCGGTTTTCAGTTCAAACTGGGCCAGCACTTCTTCGGTGCCGTGCTTGCAGATCTTGCCCTGGTACGGGTAGATGTCGATGACATCGCCCATCGCAAGCGCAGAGACGTCTACCTCGATGGGCAGGGCGCCGGCATCTTCCATGGTGTTGAAGAAGATGGGGGCAATCTTGCCGCCGAGGCAAACACCGCCGGCACGCTTGTTCGGCACGAACGAGATATCGTCGCCCATGAACCAGAGCACAGAGTTGGTGGCGGATTTGCGTGAAGAGCCGGTACCGACCACGTCACCCACATAGGCGAGCGGGAAACCTTTCTCTTTCAGCGCATCAATGGTCTTGACGGGGCCGACCACACCGTCTTTGTCCGGGGTAATGCCGGGACGGGCGTTTTTCAGCATGGCCAGGGCATGCAACGGAATGTCCGGGCGGGACCAGGCGTCCGGCGCCGGCGACAGGTCGTCGGTGTTGGTCTCGCCGGTCACCTTGAAGACGGTGACGGTGATCTTACCGGCCAGCTCGGGACGGGAGAGGAACCACTCGGCATCGGCCCAGGATTGCATCACCTGCTTGGCGTGGGCGTTGCCCGCCTTGGCCTTCTCTTCCACGTCGTGGAAGGAGTCGAACATCAGCAGGGTGTGGGAGAGGCCCTTGGCAGCAAGAGGGGCCAGCGTCGCGTCATCCAGCAGGTCGATCAGCGGCTGGATGTTGTAACCCCCCTGCATGGTACCGAGCAGATCGACGGCTTGCGCGGCAGTCAGGATGGGGGAATGGGCCTCGCCCTTGGCGACGGCGGTGAGGAAACCGGCCTTCACGTAAGCCGCTTCATCAACGCCAGGGGGAATTCGGGAGGACAACAGCTCTTTCAGAAAGTCTTCTTCGCCGGCGGGCGGATTCTTGAGCAACTCGACCAGGGCGGCGACTTGCTCAGCATCCAGAGGTTTGGCAACTATGCCCTCGGCAGCACGTTCTGCGACGTGTTTACGGTAAGTTTCAAGCACGACTAATTCCTCTTTGGTCTTTTTTTGGGGTTCGCCCACGCTCGCGGCGATCGTCCTTGCGGGACACCCTGTAGGGTGCTCCCCACTATATAAGTTTTAACGACTAATTAAAATCCAAACGCTGTTTACTTATTCACCGCAAACTCATAACCAATTAATCAGTCTCTGTTTTTTTGGAAATTTAAAAATCCGCCACAACCAGACTTAACAAATCAGCATCATTTTCGCATTATTCGAACGTACTGCCCAATTGCAGATAGAAGACATCATTGCCCCCCTCCGCCATGCCATAGCCGAGGAAGACGGGGCCGAGGAAGCTCTCCACCCCCACATAGACGGAGCCCGCGGTGAAGGAGCTCCCCATACCGATGTCCTTGCCCTTGTTCCAGACCCCGCCCTGCTCCAGGGAGCCCCCCAGGTAGAGCGGCATCCTGAATGCGCCGAAGTCGTTGTCGGCCACCCGATAGATGTAGCGCAGCCCGCCAAACAGGCTGTAGCGGCCGCTCAGCTGGTAACGCTGGAAGCCGGAGAGGCGGAATAGGCCACCCAGATCCTGGATGTGCAGGGGGACCGCCTCCTCGCTGCCGGAGCCCCCCCCTTCCAGTATCAGGTTGAGGCTGTGGCGATCCCAGGACCAGGGTTTGATCATGGAAAGGTGGTAGTTCCACCCCTCGCTGCGATCATTCAGATCCTCCGGCCCCTCGAAGTTGACGTGAGAGTGGCCCAGCTTGATGTCCCATTTGACCCCTTCATAGGGGAAATAGAGGCTGTCGAGGTTATCGTGCTCGAAACGCACATAAGGGCCCCAAGCCGTCGCATCCACGCTGTAATTCCTGAAGTTTTGCAGATCCACCTTGCCGGTCTGTCCCTCCAGGCCCATGGAGAGGCGGCTCCAGGGTTGGCGGTTCCAGCCGATGGCCAGATCCGCGCTGAAGAAGGAGTAGTCGGTATCGAGGTAGTTCAGGTCGATCTCGTCCGGCACCGGATTGAACAGGCGTCGGTCGGTCTGGTCATAGGCCAGGCTGGCCTCACCATAGAAGGTCTGGGAGGGCTCCAGCGGCGTATAAAAATCGGTCTTGATGTGCTTGGCCGTGCCGAGCGACGCCTCGGTCAGCCACTCGGCCCCCCAGTCGTTGACGTTGGTCAGGGTGTAGGACATGCCGACGTTGTAGTTGGAGGTATTCTCGAAGTCATCGGTGAAGCCGAACTGGAAGTTGAGGTAACCCGGGCCCCAGTTCTTCTCGCTGGCATTCACCACCAGCACGTTCTCCCCGTCCCGCTCCTCCACCTCGTAGGTGATGCGATCGAACGACTCCAGGGCATAGAGGCGGCGGACCCCCGCTTCCAGGCTCTCGTTGGTCTGGATCTTGTCGGGCCGCACCTTCAGCATGGCCCGCACCGTCTCGTCGGAGAGGCGCGACTTGTTGAGGATCTCCACCTTGTCGATGAAGTAGGCGGGCTGGCCGCTGCGCTCGGCGCGCCGGCTCAGCTTGAGATTGCGGTAGTCGTTATACTCGGCCTTGCTCAGGGAAAGGCGTTCAAGCTGCGCCGATGCCTTGCCGGCCGTCGCCTCCCCTATCTTGATCCCCTCCGGCATGCGGCTGAAATCGGCGATCCCCATGTCGCCGAACTCGGGCACGAGCAGTATGTCCCCGGGCCCCAGCAACGCCTTCTGCTTCTCCGTGCCCACCTGGGTCATGTAGGTGGTGAGCTGATCGATCATGGCAAGCCCTGACTTGAGGGATTCCTTGGTGCGCAGCTTGGCGCCGATATCCACCGCGATCACCACGTCGGCCCCCATCGCCTTGGCCACATCCACCGGCATGTTGTTGACGCTTCCCCCGTCCGCCAGGATATGCCCCTCCCACTCCACCGGCTTGAGCGCGCCGGGAATCGACATGGAGGCCTGCATCGCCTTGGCAAGGCTGCCATGATCCAGCACGAAGGGCGTCACCGTCTCCATGTCGGTCGCCATGGCGCGATAAGGGATGGGCAGATCGTCGAAGCTTTTTTGCACCGGCAGGTTGAAGGTGGCATGGCGTAGCAGGCTGGCCATGGACTGCCCCTGGAAGAAACCGTCCGGCAGCTGAGTGGTATCGCCGTTGACCCCGATATCGGTGCGCAGCTGGTACTGCTCGCTCTGCTGCTTCTTGCGCAGGGAGAGCTCGTTGCGGCCGACCTTGTCCTGATAGCCCTTGTTCCAGTCGATGGCGAGGGTGGTGCGCTCCACCTCCTCGGCGCTGAGCCCCATGGCGTACATCCCCGCCACATAGGAGCCCATGCTGGTACCCACTATGATGTCGACCGGGATCCGCTTCTCCTCCAGCACCTTGAGGATGCCGATATGGGCTGAGCCCTTAGCCCCGCCCCCACTCAGTACCAAAGCGACCTTGGGGCGGCTCCCTTCGCTTGCCTGCACCAGCAGGGGACAGAGAGCCAGGATCAGCAGAAACAAACGGGTCCATCCCGCACGGAAGCAGCGCATCATATTTTCCATATCATTCAAGGGGGATTACTCACCAGGATTGGCCCCTACTATAAGGGCCGCTCCGATGATCGCAAACTGCATCCGCGTGGCAGGTGGTCACCAGCACGCATCCTTGGTGCCATACGGGATTCGCCTCCTGTGAGCGCAAACGTAATCTGCGAATAAAGGTGTCCCTTGACTCAAGGGCATGGCCCCCTGGCCGCTAATATCAACTCATCCCGTGTTCCTCCACCCGAGTCACTCTTATGCTTGCAAGCCTGACACTCAAACAGAAAATCCTGGCCACCATCACTCTGGCCGTCGTGCTCTCCTGCCTGCTGGTGGGTTACTTCAGCCAGCGTTCGGCCCAGCAGCTGATCGAGAAGCGGATGTTCGAGCAGGAGCTACCCAACCTGACCCAGCGGATCAGCAAGGAGATCGAACAGGATCTCAAGGGGATCGCCCAGGCGGCACGGCAGCTGGCCACCGATCGCTTCATCCTCGACTGGGTGGACAGGGGGATGCCCAAAGAGCAGGAACCCATCCTGATCAACCAGCTCAAGGACGTGGCCAGCCAGTATGGTCTGGTGACCGCCTCCTTCGCCGATCGCCAGAGCGCGGCCTACTACAACCAGGACGGCTTCCTGCGCAACCTGACACCAACCCAGGATGCCTGGTTCTACGACTACACCAAGAGCCAGAAGGAGATGACTCTCAGCATCTTTCGCGAAAGCAACGGCGAGATGAAGCTGTTCGTCAACTTCCAGCAACTCGATGGCCGCGGCCTGGCCGGATTTGCCAAATCCCTTGATGCCATGGTCGCCATGGTCTCCAGCTTCCGGCTTGAGCAAAGCGGCATCGTCTTCATGGTCGATGGCAGCGGCAAGGTGAAGCTGCACCCCAACGCCAGTCATATCGATCGCGATACCCTGGGCGCGCTGGTCAGCGGTGACAGTGCCAGCCTGCTCGCCAAGCGTCCCTTCGCCGTCATCAACGCCGAGGTGGACGGCCAACCCATGGTGCTGGCCAGCAGCTATATCCCCATGCTGGACTGGTATCTGGTCACCCAGGTGCCCCAGGCCGAGATCTATGCCGGACTGGCCCATACCCGCAACGAGATCCTGATGATCTCTCTCGTCATCGCGCTGGCCATGGGCGCCATGGGCATGCTGCTGGCGGGCTCGGTGAGCCGACCGCTCAACGACCTGGCCGGGTTGTTCAAGGAGCTTGGCAGCGGCGATGGCGATCTGACCCGCCGCCTCAAGGTGGAAGGGCGTGACGAGCTGGCCCAGGTGGCCAGCGGTTTCAACAACTTCGTGGCCAAGATCCACGCCTCCATCGAGCAGGTGGCCGACAACTCCCGCCAACTGGCCGCTACCGCCAACGAGGTAGCCGGCAAGGCGCAACTGACCCAGCACAACTGCACCGCCCAGCGCGACCGCACCGTGCAGGTGGCCACCGCCATCCACGAGATGGGGGCAACGGTGAGCGAGATCGCCGGCAATGCGTCGCAGGCGGCAGACGTGGCGAAACAGGCCAACGATCAGGCGGATGCGGGGGCCCAGGTGGTCGCCCAGGCCCGCCACGGCATCGTCGATCTCTCCGGCGAGATCGAGCAGGTGGCTGGCGTCATTGAATCCCTGGCCAGCCAGACCGACTCCATCGGCAGCATCCTCGACACCATCCGCAGCATCTCGGAGCAGACCAACCTGCTGGCCCTCAACGCCGCCATCGAGGCGGCCCGGGCCGGGGAACAGGGCCGTGGCTTCGCCGTGGTGGCCGACGAGGTGCGCAACCTCGCCAGCCGCTCCGCCGCCTCCACCGCGGAGATCCAGGAGATGATCAACCGGCTGCAGGAGCAGAGTGCCCGTGCGGTCAGCGCCATGGCCCGGGGCCGCAACCAGAGTCTGGAAGTGGTGAACCAGGCAGATGAGGCCAACGGGGCGCTCGGCCAGATCACCGCCCACATCACCCAGATCAGCGACATGAACATTCAGGTGGCCACCGCCACCGAGGAGCAGTCCAGCGTGGTCGGCGAGATCAACCGCAACGTGGAAGATATCAACCAGCTCACCATGGAGACCGCCGACATCGCTCATCAGCTGACCGAATCGAGTCGCAGCCTGCAGCAGCTATCCGGCCAGCTCGATAAACTGGTCGGCAGCTTCCGCCTGTGATGAGCATTGCGAGATTATTCGGGGGCGCCCTGGCGCCCTTTTTCATGGTCGCGCCATACCATGACGCAGCCCCCTCGCCCTCTCTGCTCCAAAGGCCGGAAATGCCTCATAATCAGGGAAAAACAGGAGGCAGTATGAGCAAGCTGGTTGTCGTGATGTTGCTGGGGGGACTGCTCAGTGCCTGCAGCAGTGGACCGGTACGGGTACACAGTGCCGATGTGAGCGTCGATGACGCCCGCATCCGCATCAGTGATGGCAGCAGGGACGGTTACGGCACCTTCTGCCCTCCGGGCCAGGCGAAGAAGGGACGCTGCTAAAGGCAGTGACTTCCGACCAGGCCGCATGAGCTGCAACGGGAAGTGCAGCAACAGGCATCAATAAAAAGTGCAGCAACAAAAAAAGCCGCTCGATTGAGCGGCTTTCTTGTGCAACCAATTGAAGAAAATTACTTTTTCTTCTTGGCCTTGGCGTTCGGCAGGTCAGTGATGGAGCCTTCGAACACTTCGGCAGCCAGACCCACGGACTCGTGCAGAGTCGGGTGAGCGTGGATGGTCAGGGCGATATCTTCGGCGTCGGCCCCCATTTCGATGGCCAGACCGATTTCACCCAGCAGTTCACCACCATTGGTACCCACGATGGCACCACCGATGACGCGGCCGCTCTCCTTGTCGAAGATCAGCTTGGTCATGCCGTCGGAGCAGTCGGACGCGATGGCGCGACCGGAAGCAGCCCACGGGAAGGTGGCGACTTCGAAGTTCAGGCCCTGTTGCTTGGCTTCCTTCTCGGTCAGACCAACCCAAGCCATCTCCGGCTCGGTGTAGGCGATGGACGGGATCACTTTCGGGTCGAAGTAGTGCTTCTTGCCGGCGATGACTTCAGCGGCAACGTGACCTTCGTGAACACCCTTGTGGGCCAGCATCGGCTGACCGACGATGTCACCGATGGCGTGGATGTGAGCCACGTTGGTACGCAGCTGCTTGTCCACCTCGATGAAACCGCGCTCGTTGACGGCAACACCCGCCTTCTCGGCGTCCAGCATCTTGCCGTTCGGCACACGACCAACGGCAACCAGCACGTTGTCGTAGCGAACCGGCTCGGCCGGAGCGTGCTTGCCTTCGTAGGAGACGTACAGGCCGTCTTCGCGGGCTTCAACTGCAGTGACCTTGGTCTCCAGCATGATGTTGAATTTCTTGGCAACGCGCTTGGTGTAGATCTTGACGATGTCTTTGTCGGCTGCCGGTACCAGCTGATCGGCAAATTCCACCACATCGATCTCGGAGCCCAGGGAGGAGTACACGGTACCCATCTCCAGACCGATGATGCCGCCACCGATGACCAGCAGTTTGCCGGGAACGGTTTTCAGCTCCAGCGCGTCGGTAGAGTCCCATACACGGGGATCGTCATGGGGGATGAACGGCAGTTTCACCGGACGGGAACCGGCCGCGATGATGGCGTTGTCGAAGGTGATGGTGGTCTTGCCATCGGCGCCTTCCACCTCGAGGGTGTTCGGACCGGTGAACTTGCCAAAGCCATTCACAACCTGGACTTTACGCATCTTGGCCATGCCGGCCAGACCGCCGGTCAGCTGGGTGATGACCTTCTCTTTCCACAGACGCACCTTGTCGATGTCGGTCTGCGGGGCACCGAAGACGATGCCGTGCTCGGCCAGCGCCTTCGCTTCTTCAATGACTTTGGCGACGTGCAGCAGGGCCTTGGAGGGAATGCAACCCACGTTCAGGCAGACGCCACCCAGGGTGGAGTAACGCTCGACGATAATGGTATCCAGGCCCAGATCGGCGGCGCGGAAAGCAGCGGAATAACCGGCAGGGCCAGCACCCAGTACTACGACCTGGGTTTTGATTTCTTTACTCATCATGACCTCTTTGTCGTTCTTATATCCCCAGGACTGCGCACTCTTAAACCTTCTTTTTGTTGCAAAACAAGGCGGCTGCAGCCGTGAAAAAAACGGGGCAAGTTTACAATCCTGTTAACGAAATGAGAAGTAAAAAGGGCAGGCTCTGGGCCCGCCCTCTCACTTACAGGACCAGTCGACGAATGTCGGACAGTACGCCATTCATTGTGGTGATGAAGCGAGCTCCATCGGCACCATCGATGACGCGGTGGTCGTAGCTCAGAGCCAGCGGCAGCATCAGACGCGGCACGAACTCCTTGCCGTTCCACTTCGGCTTCATCTCGGACTTGGAGACGCCCAGGATGGCCACTTCCGGCGCGTTGACGATCGGGGTAAAGCTGGTACCACCGATGCCACCCAGGCTGGAGATGGTGAAGCAGCCGCCCTGCATGTCGGACGCGGTCAGCTTGCCGGCGCGAGCCTTCTTGGAGATCTCGGCCAGATCGCGGGACAGCTCGATGATGCCCTTCTTGTTGACGTCGCGCACAACCGGCACAACCAGACCGTTGGGGGTATCCACCGCCACACCGATGTGGATGTACTTCTTCATGATCAGCTTGCTGCCGTCTTCGGACAGGGAGCTGCAGAAGCGCGGATGGGCTTCCAGGGCCTTGGCGGCGGCTTTCAGGATGAACACCAGCGGGGTGATCTTCACGTCCAGCTTCTGCTTCTCGGCCAGCACGTTCTGCTCTTTGCGGAACGCTTCCAGCTCGGTGGTATCGGCTTCGTCGAACTGGGTGACATGAGGGATCATGGCCCAGTTGCGGTGCAGGTTCGGACCGGAGATCTTCTGGATGCGGGTCAGTTCGACCTCTTCCACGTCACCGAACTTGCTGAAGTCGACCTTCGGCCACGGCAGTACGCTCATGCCGTTGCCAGAGCCTTGACCTGCAGCCGGTGCGGACTCGGCGCGCTTGACCGCATCCTTCACATAAGCCTGCACGTCTTCTTTGACGATGCGGCCCTTGCGACCGGAGGCCTTCACCTTGGCCAGGTTGACGCCGAACTCGCGAGCCAGACGGCGTACCGCCGGAGAGGCGTGGACATAGGCATCGTTGGCGACGAAGTCAGAGGCAGCAGCCTGGGCGACCGGCGCAGGGGCAGCAACCGGAGCAGCAGCGACCGGAGCCGGGGCTGCGGCAGGGGCCGGGGCAGCAACGGCAGCCGGCGCGGCGCCAGCCACTTCGAATACCATGATGAGCGATCCGGTGGAGACCTTGTCACCCGCCTTCACCTTGATCTCCTTGACCACACCGGCGAACGGAGCCGGGACTTCCATGGAGGCCTTGTCACCTTCCACGGCGATCAGGGACTGGTCGGCTTCAACCTTGTCACCCACGGCCACCATGATCTCGGTGACTTCCACTTCGTCACCGCCGATGTCCGGTACGTTGACGTCCTTGGCGGCGGCAACAGCAGGGGCAGCAGCCACGGGGGCGGCAGCCTGAGCCGGTGCAGCGGCAGCAACCGGCGCGGCGCCAGCCACTTCGAATACCATCACCAGGGAACCGGTGGAAACCTTGGCGCCGGCGGCAACCTTGATCTCGACCACGCGGCCGGCGAACGGTGCCGGCACTTCCATGGAGGCCTTGTCACCTTCCACGGCGATGATGGACTGGTCGGCCTCGACCACGTCGCCCACGGCAACCATGATCTCGGTGACTTCGACTTCGTCACCACCGATGTCCGGTACGTGCACGTCCTGACGGGCGGCAGCAGCCGGAGCGGCGGCAGGGGCAGCAGCAACCGGTGCAGCAACTTCTGCAGGTGCGGCGGCAGCGCCTTCGGCTTCGAAGATCATAATCTGGGAACCGGTGGCGACCTTGTCGCCTACCTTGATCAGGATCTCTTTAACGATGCCGGCGGCCGGCGCCGGGACTTCCATGGAGGCCTTGTCGCCTTCTACCGCGATGATGGACTGGTCGAGCTCGACCTTGTCACCTACGGCTACCATGATCTCGGTAACTTCAACCTCATCGGCGCCGATATCCGGCACCATAATCTGTTTGGACATTGTGCTTTATCCTCTTGCGTACATCCGCGTTGCTGGCTGACAGCCTCACGCGCATCTCGCGTTAACCTTTGCAAGACCGTGCCGGGCAGCTTATCCCGGCACGGCACTTGATCCTCTTACGCGTACAGCGGGTTCACCTTGTCGGCGTCGATGCCGTACTTGGTGATGGCCTCGGCCACAACCTGCTTGTCGATCTCGCCGCGCTGGGCCAGCTCGGTCAGGGCAGCAACCACCACGTAGAACTCGTTCACTTCAAAGTGACGACGCAGGTTGGCACGGCTGTCGGAGCGGCCGTAACCGTCGGTACCCAGCACACGGTAGTTCTCGGTCGGAACGAAGGCACGGACCTGATCGGCGAAGGACTTCATGTAGTCGGTCGCGGCGATGGTGGCCTCGGTGCCCAGCACCTGAGCGATGTACGGCACGCGAGCTTCGCTGGTCGGGTGCAGCATGTTCCAGCGATCCGCGTCCTGACCGTCACGAGCCAGCTCGTTGAAGGAGGTGACGCTGAACACGTCGGAGCCGACACCGTATTCGGTGGCCAGGATCTGGGCGGCCTTGCGCACGTGACCCAGGATGGAGCCACAGCCCAGCAGCTGAACCTTGGCCTTGTCGCCGGCCACGGATTCCAGCTTGTAGATACCCTTGCGGATGCCTTCCTCGGCGCCTTCCGGCATGGCCGGCATCGCATAGTTTTCATTGAGAGTGGTGATGTAGTAGAACACGTTCTCCGGGTTCTCGCCGTACATGCGGCGCAGGCCGTCCTGTACGATCACCGCCACTTCATAGGCGTAGGACGGGTCGTAGGAGACGCAGTTCGGGATGGTGTTGGCCAGGATGTGGCTGTGACCATCTTCGTGCTGCAGACCTTCGCCGTTCAGGGTAGTACGACCGGAGGTCGCGCCCAGCAGGAAGCCACGGGCTTGCTGGTCACCGGCTGCCCACGCCATGTCGCCGATCCGCTGGAAGCCGAACATGGAGTAGTAGATGTAGAACGGGATCATCGGGCAGTCGTTGGTGCTGTAAGAGGTCGCAGCAGCCAGCCAGGAGGACATGGCGCCCAGTTCGTTGATACCGTCTTGCAGAACCTGACCCTGCTTGTCTTCCTTGTAGTAGGAGACGATGTCACGGTCTTGCGGAGTGTACTGCTGACCGTGCGGGCTGTAGATACCGATCTGGCGGAACAGACCTTCCATACCGAAGGTACGGGCTTCGTCAGCCAGGATCGGGACGATGCGCTTGCCGATAGACTTGTCTTTCAGCATCACGTTCAGGGAACGCACGAACGCCATGGTGGTGGAGATTTCGCGCGCCTGTTCGCCCAGCAGCGGGCCGAAAGCGTCCAGTGCCGGGATTTCCAGCTTGGTGGTGCTCTCGCGCAGACGGGTCGGTACATAGCCCTTCAGTGCAGCACGGCGGGCGTGCAGGTACTTGTGCTCTTCGGTACCTTCTTCGATCTTCAGGTACGGCAGGTCGGCCAGCTGCTCGTCGGATACCGGCAGGCTGAAGCGGTCACGCAGGTGACGCACGGAGTCCAGCTCCATCTTCTTGACCTGGTGAGCGATGTTCTTGCCTTCGGCCGCTTCGCCCATGCCATAGCCCTTGATGGTCTTGGCCAGGATAACGGTCGGCTTGCCCTTGGTTGCTGCGGCTTTGGAGAAGGCAGCAAACAGTTTGCGAGGATCGTGACCACCGCGGTTCAGGGCGAAGATCTCCTCGTCGGTCATGTCTTTGACCAGGGCGGCGGTTTCCGGATAACGGTTGAAGAAGTGCTCGCGAACATAGGCGCCGTCGCGGGACTTCATGGTCTGGTAGTCACCGTCCACGGTTTCGTTCATCAGCTGGATCAGCTTGCCGGAGGTATCCTTGCGCAGCAGCTCATCCCACTTGCGGCCCCAGATCACCTTGGTGACATCCCAGCCGGCACCGGCGAACAGGCCTTCCAGCTCGTTGATGACCTTGCCGTTGCCGACAACCGGGCCATCCAGACGCTGCAGGTTGCAGTTGACCACGAACACCAGGTTGTCGAGCTTTTCACGCACGGCAACGGTCAGGGCGCCCTTGGCTTCCGGCTCGTCCATCTCGCCGTCACCCAGGAAGGCGTAAACGGTCTGCTCGGAGCAATCCTTGATGCCACGGTCAGTCAGGTACTTCAGGAAACGCGCCTGATAGATGGCGGCGATGGGGCCCAGGCCCATGGAGACGGTCGGGAACTGCCAGAAGTCCGGCATCAGTTTCGGGTGCGGGTAGGAGGGGATACCCTTGCCATCTACTTCCTGACGGAAGTTGTCCAGCTGCTCTTCGGTCAGACGACCTTCAGCGAACGCACGGGCGTAGATGCCCGGGGAGATGTGACCCTGGAAGTAAACCAGGTCGCCACCATCCTTCTCGTTGCGGGCACGGAAGAAGTGGTTGAAGCAGACTTCGTAGATGGTCGCGGAAGAAGCGAAGGAAGACATGTGACCACCCAGGTCCAGGTCTTTCTTGGAGGCGCGCAGCACGATCATCATGGCGTTCCAGCGGATGATGGCGCGAATACGGCGCTCCATCTCCAGGTCGCCCGGGTAGTCAGGCTCTTCGCTGGACGGAATGGTGTTGATGTAATCGCGGTTTGCCTTGGCAGCCACGTCCACACCGCTTGCGCGGGCTTTCTCGGCCAACTGTTCAAGGATGAACTGAGCGCGTTGGGGACCCTCTTCACGCAGCAGGGATTCCAGAGAGGCAAGCCACTCCAGCGTTTCTATCGGGTCCACATCGTTCTTCAGGATATCAGACATGGCTGGTTCCTATTTTGTTGTGATTGCACGGCATTGCACGGCGAAGGGCGCAAGCATTCGACAATAAAAGAAAGCCTTGTGGGATTAGTTTTCCTGCTGACGGATCCGACGCATGGATCGCTGGATCCGGCTGTCTTCCCTCTGCATATCCAACAAGGTGTCCTCGATAAAGGCCAGGTGCTCATGACAAGCAGCTCTGGCCCGCTCCGGAGCCCCCGAAAGAATAGCCTCGATCAGACTCGCACGATGGCGACGGATCTTGGCTACCACTCCCGGGCGGCGATTCAAAATCTCGTTATTTTGCAGAATGTTCTGCTCCAGCATGGGGCTCATGGCCCGCAACAGGTGCAGCAGCACCACGTTGTGGGAGGCCTCGGCCACCGCCAGATAAAACTGGGTCACGGCAGCGGATTCCGCCACCAGCGACCCCAGCTGCCCAGCTTCCTCGATGGAGATCTGCACCTTGCGGATCCGCTCGAAATCTGACTCTGTGCCCCGCAATGCGGCGTAGTAGGCACAGATGCCTTCCAGCGCATGACGGAACTCCAGCAGATCGTAGCGGGCCTCGGGGTGGGTGCTGAGCAGCTCGAACAGGGGATCGGCGATCCCCTTGCTCAGGGCATTCTGCACATAAGTGCCACCGCCCTGACGGCGATAGAGCAACCCGCGCGCCTCCAGCCGCTGGATGGCTTCGCGCAGGGAGGGGCGCGAAACCTGAAACTGGATGGCCAGCTCGCGCTCGGGAGGCAGTTTCTGTCCCGGCTGCAGGCTGCCTTCCAGAATCATCTGTTCCAGTTCGGCGACGATGGCGTCAGCTAACTTGGGTTGCGTGATCTTGCGATAGGGCATGAGGCTACTTTGTTAAATTGGTATTACCAATTTTATGGATGGGGCGAAAATTAGCAGAGGGGCATTGAAAAGTCCACCCAAAAGATGATCTGAATCAAGAATGAAAGGCACCACTTAAGGGGTAAATTGGTGCAAACATGATTTAGCTCATAGAAAATGGTCTTACCAATATTCTTGAGATAGCTCACAAATAACATTTGGATAACCAACAACAAAAATGGCCCGCCACATTGGCAAGCCATTGATTTAAAAAGGCAAAATGAATTTTAATTTTTACAGAAAACGTTGAGTTTCTTGCGAAAATCCTGCCATTGGAAGCTGTCCCCCGGATCCGTCTTGCGCCCCGGTGCGATATCGCAATGACCCACAATTTTTTCCGGAGTGATGGCCGGATAATGGTCACAAATGGCCCGAGCGAGCCCAATCAGCACTGCATATTGCGCCTCCGTGTAGGGAAGCTCATCCGTCCCTTCCAGCTCGATACCGATGGAGAAGTCATTGCATGCCTCCCGCCCCTGCCAACTGGATACTCCCGCATGCCAGGCGCGGGCAGTAAACGGCACATACTGCACCAGTTCGCCATCGCGGCGGATCAGGCAGTGGGCCGAGACCCGCAGCTGATGGATGTCGGCAAAATAGGGATGCGCCCCGGGATCCAGCCTGCCCATAAAGAGATCGTCGATAGAGGGGCCGCCAAACTCGCCGGGAGGCAGACTGATGCCGTGCACCACCAGCAGGGAGATATCGTCCGGTACGGGGCGCTCGTTGTGATGGGGGGACGGAACCCGGCGTGCCTCCCGGCACCAGCCGGCGGCGTCGATGGAAAAATGTGTGTTAGGCTGGGTCATCTTTGGCTCGATATGGATGAGGTATGCAGCAAACGGCGCGCTGGTTCTGGTTACTGGCCTGGCTCTCTCTGATGGGTCTGCTGACCCTCTACTTCCACTCCCGCTCCCAGCCGAGCGTCACCGCCAGCGGCGAACTGCTGCTAAGGGCCGACCAGAGCGGCCACTATCGTCTGGAGGGTGCCATCAACGGTCAGCCGGTGCAACTGCTGCTCGACACCGGCGCCACCCGCATAACCGTGCCGCTGCCGGTCGCCGAACGGCTGGGGCTGCCCGCCCATGGCAGCAGCCAGGTGAATACGGCGGCCGGGATGATCCGGGTCAGCAACGGCACCATCGAAACGCTGGCGATGGGCCCTTTGACCTTGTACGATCTGGCCATCTTCATCAATCCGGCGGCAGAGGGAGACGAGGTGCTGGTAGGCATGAATGCCCTCGGTCGGCTGGAGCTGGTTCAAAAGGAGCGGCAATTGCTGCTCAGACCCTTGCAGGAATAAGGCATGTTTCAACAGGATGTCAGCCGCGCCGTGCGCGCCGCACTACTCGAAGATCTGGGCGATGCCCTCACCACGCTGGACCAGCCGGATGCCAGCGCCGATATCACGGCCCAGCTGATCCCCGCCGATCGCCTCTCCAGCGCCCGGGTCATCACCCGCGAGGCCGGCGTCTTCTGCGGCCAGCCCTGGGTGGATGAAGTCTTTACCCAGCTCGGCGGCGAGGTGAAGGTGGAGTGGCTGGTGCAAGATGGCGAGCGCCTCTCCCCCAATCAGGAGCTGTTCCGCCTCCATGGTCCGGCCCGCCTGCTGCTGACCGGCGAGCGCAATGCCCTCAACTTTGTGCAGACCCTCTCCGGCGTCGCCACCCTCACCGCCCGTTATGTGGCCGAGCTGGAAGAGACCGGCTGCCGACTGCTCGACACCCGCAAGACAATTCCCGGCTTGCGCAGTGCCCAGAAGTACGCCGTCACTTGCGGCGGCGGCAAGAACCACCGCATCGGCCTCTTCGACGCCTACCTCATCAAGGAGAACCATATCCTTGCCTGTGGCGGCATCGCCGGCGCCATCCAGGAGGCCCGCCGCCTCAATCCGGACAAACCGGTGGAGGTCGAGGTCGAATCCCTGACTGAACTGGAGCAGGCGCTGGCCGCCGGCGCCGATATCGTGATGCTGGACAACTTCGGCCTGCCCATGATGCGCGAAGCGGTCGCCATCAATCAGGGGCGTGCCAAGCTGGAGGTCTCCGGCAACGTTACCCTGGAGACTCTGGCCGAGTTTGCCGCGACCGGAGTGGACTATATCTCGGTGGGCGCGCTGACCAAGCATGTTCGGGCGCTGGATCTCTCCATGCGCTTTATCTGAACGGATTGTGACCGTTCCGGCTACGCCAGCCGAATATCCGGCAGATACCATCACCTCTATAGGTAATGGCTTGATAAGGCAGCTAAAACAGACTCATTGAGAGGCCCGTCAACATAACCGGGCCCTCGACTTGCAAAAGGCGCCCTCGGCGCCTTTTCTTTATATGTCGTACCAGCAACAAAAGAAGGGGGAGGCAATTAAGCAGAAACAGGTCAATTTTCGCTCTTTTTTCACCCAAATAGAGGATTGGATCAAAAACTTTAATGACGGGCCTGCGCACTTGTTGCCAACGCCATCCGCTCAGATAAGATATTGACGTGTGGTTAGTTTTCCACCGCCACTTCCCAGGAACAATGGATAAAAGGATATTTAAAATGAAGAAACAGTCAGGCTTTACCCTTATCGAATTGATGATCGTAGTCGCGATCGTTGCCATCTTGGCTGCTATTGCACTGCCGGCGTATCAAAGCTATACAAAACGCGCAAAATTCACTGAAGTGATTTCGGCAACTGGGCCAGCTAAAACCGCTGTTGAAGTATGTGTACAAGGTCACACAGGAGGAGCAAGCACTCTTGCTGCAGACTGTGCAGCATCTGGTTTAGCAGCTGTCTCAGGAGCTTCCGATCTCACTGGAAACTTGGCAAGCGTAGCCGTAACTGATTCTGGTAACGTTGTTACTATCCTTGCCACAGCAAGCAATAATTTGGATGACTCAACCTACTCTTTGGTAACAAATGATCTGACAACTGAAGGTCAGCAAGTATTGTGGACTATTTCAGGTTCTTGCAAGACTGACGGCAAATGCTAACGCATGACCTCTAGCCCCCATAGCGGCCTGGCGATAAGCCTGGCCGCCTCTTCGTTGATCAGCGAAGAGGATTCCCAGCGCTACCTGAGTCAGGCCAAGGCCCAGCGCAAACCCTTCGTGGCATTTCTGGTGGAGAACCAGATCCTCGACAGTAAGGCGTTGGCCGATTTTTGCGAGCTGGAGTATGGGGTACCTCTGCTGGATCTTGCCGCCTTCGATCTGGCCGAGATCCCGCAGAAGTACCTCAATCAGAAGCTGATTGAGAAACACCATGTGCTGCCCATCTACACCCAGGGCCACACCCTCTATATCGCCATGTCGGATCCGACCAATGTGTCGGCACTGGAAGATTTCGGCTTCAGCTTCGGGCTTCATACCGAGGCGCTGCTGGTGGAAGAGAACAAGCTCACCACCGCCATCGGCAAGCTACTGGAAAACGAGACTGACGTACTCGGCATGGAGGAGATCGACGAGTCCGAAATCTCGGATCTTGAGGTCTCCGACGAGGGCAGTCGCCTCGACGAGAGTGTCAACACCACGGACGATGACGCCCCCATCGTCAAATACATCAACAAGATCCTGATGGATGCCATCAAGCGCGGCGCCTCCGACCTGCACTTCGAACCCTATGAGCAGAAGTACCGCATCCGCTTTCGCATTGACGGCATCCTGCACGAGATCGCCACACCGCCAGTCAATCTGGCCAACCGCTTCTCGGCCCGTCTCAAGGTGATGGCGCGGCTCGATATCGCCGAGCGGCGCCTACCCCAGGATGGGCGCATCAAGCTGAAGCTGTCGCGCAACAAGTCGATGGACATGCGGGTCAACACCCTGCCCACCATGTGGGGGGAGAAGATCGTTATCCGTCTGCTGGACTCCTCGGCGGCGCGGCTCAATATCGAACAGCTCGGCTTTGACGATCGGCAGAAAGCGCAATACCTGCGCGCCCTCTCCAAACCCCAGGGGATGATCCTGGTGACCGGCCCAACCGGCTCAGGCAAAACGGTCTCGCTTTATACCGGTCTCAACATTCTCAACACCACAGAGGTGAATATCTCCACCGCCGAGGATCCGGTGGAGATCAACCTGCCCGGCGTCAACCAGGTGCAGGTCAATCCCAAGGCAGGCCTCACCTTCGCCAGCGCCCTGCGCTCCTTCCTGCGCCAGGATCCGGATGTGGTGATGGTGGGGGAAATACGGGATCTGGAAACCGCAGAGATCGCCATCAAGGCGGCGCAAACCGGCCACCTGGTGCTCTCCACCCTGCACACCAACTCGGCGGCCGAGACCCTGACCCGGATGATGAACATGGGGGTGCCCGCCTTCAACATCGCCTCCTCGGTGACCCTGATCATGGCCCAGCGGCTGGCTCGCAAGCTGTGCGATCACTGCAAAGCGCCCGAAGTGGTGCCGGAAGCCGAGTTGCTGGAGCTGGGCTTTACCCCGCAGCAACTGGCGGCGGGGCTGCGGTTGTTCAAGCCGGTGGGTTGCAAGGAGTGCTCGGGCGGCTACAAGGGACGGGTCGGCATCTACGAAATCATGCTGATGTCGGAAAATATCGCAAAATTGATCATGCAGGGAGCCAACTCGCTGCAGATCGCCGCCATCGCCCAGAAGGAAGGGATGCGAACACTGCGCACCTCCGGGTTGGAAAAGGCCCGCCTGGGTGTCACCAGTCTGGCGGAAGTGAACCGGGTCACCACCAACTGACTAAGGGGTGCCCCTCTACGGACAATGCCGGATCCTGCCGTAACGCCTTCTGGAAGCTGGCGACATAAATACGGGATGCCAGAGAGCAAATCGGGCAGGCGCCAAGATGGCCCCCCATCGAATCAGTATCCCGCTGGCAAGTGCCAACCGGGGACCTTGACCAGGTCAATGGCGAAGAGGTGTGAGACACCCTGCGCCCGACCCAATTGCAGGATGCAGTGATGGCAACGCTAACCAACAAGAATAATGCCCCCAAAAAAGTCTTCGCGTTTCGCTGGAGCGGGGTCAACCGCAAGGGCCAGAAAGTTTCTGGCGAACTCCAGGCCGACAGCATCAATACCGTCAAGGCCGAGCTGCGCAAGCAGGGGGTCAATGTCACCAAGGTGGCCAAGAAATCCCAGGGGCTGTTCTCCAAGGGCGGCGCCAAGATCAAACCGATGGATATCGCCATCGTCTCGCGCCAGATCACCACCATGCTCTCCGCTGGCGTACCACTGGTGCAGAGCCTGCAGATCATCGCTCGCAGCCATGAAAAAGCCTCGATGCGCGAGCTGATGGGGATCGTCGCCGCCGACGTGGAGACCGGCACCCCCATGTCGGAGGCGCTGCGCCGCCATCCCCGCTACTTCGACGCCCTCTACTGCGATCTGGTGGAGGCGGGCGAGCAGTCCGGCGCACTGGAGACCATCTACGATCGTATCGCCACCTATCGGGAAAAGTCGGAAGCGCTCAAGTCCAAGATCAAGAAGGCGATGTTCTACCCCACCATGGTCATCCTGGTGGCCATCGTCGTCACCTCCATTCTGCTGTTGTTCGTCATCCCCCAGTTCGAAGACATCTTCAAGAGCTTCGGCGCCGAGCTGCCCATCTTCACCCAGTTCGTCATCGGCATCTCCCGCTTCATGCAGAACTGGTGGTATGTCTTCTTCGGCGGGGCGGCGCTCGCCATCTTCCTCTATGTCCGCGCCTGGCGCGCTTCTCAAAAGGTAAGAGACAACACCGACAAGTTTGTGCTGACCATCCCGGTGGTCGGCATGATATTGCACAAAGCCGCCATGGCCCGCTTTGCCCGCACCCTCTCCACTACCTTCTCGGCCGGTATCCCATTGGTGGATGCACTCATCTCGGCGGCGGGGGCCTCCGGCAACTATGTCTATCGCACCGCCGTCATGGCCATTCGCAACGAGGTGGTGGCGGGCATGCAGATCAATGTGGCGATGCGCACCGTGGATCTCTTCCCCGACATGGTGATCCAGATGGTGATGATCGGCGAGGAGTCCGGCGCCATTGATGATATGCTCTCCAAAGTCGCTACCATCTTCGAACAGGAGGTGGATGATCTGGTGGATGGCCTCACCAGCCTGCTGGAACCCCTCATCATGGTAGTGCTCGGGGTGCTGGTCGGCGGCATGGTGATCGCCATGTACCTGCCCATCTTCAAGCTTGGCGATGTTGTGGGTTGATTCATGAGGGCATGCAGGCCAAGGCCGCCCATGCCCTTTCCTTCATTTGATGACTGACGGTTGGTTATGACACTTCTTATCGAGCTGGCGCACGGCTTGCCCTGGCTCTATCTCTCCCTGGTCTTTCTCTTCTCCCTGATGATCGGCAGCTTCCTCAACGTGGTGATCCATCGCCTACCCATCATGCTGGAGCGGGAGTGGCAGGCCGAGTATCACGGCTACTTCGAGACACAAGCGCCAAACAGCGAGTCGGTTGAGCGTTACAACCTGATGGTGCCGCGCTCCGCCTGCCCCCACTGCGGCCATGCCATCACGGCCTTCGAGAACATCCCGCTCCTGAGCTGGCTCTGGCTCAGGGGTCGTTGCCGGGAGTGTCAGGCCCCCATCTCGACCCGTTATCCCTTGGTGGAATTGCTGACAGCCCTGCTCTCGGTGGCGGTAGCCACGACTCTGCACCCGGGTTGGGGGGTGTTGGCAGCCCTGCTGCTGACCTGGGTGCTGGTGGCGCTCACCTTTATCGATCTGGACAAGATGCTGCTGCCCGACCAGCTTACCCTGCCATTGCTGTGGGGCGGATTGCTGTTCAATCTGCTGGGTGGCTTTGTACCGCTGGCCGACGCGGTGATCGGGGCCATGGTCGGCTATCTGGTGCTGTGGAGCCTCTACTGGGCCTTCAAGCTGCTGACCGGCAAGGAGGGGATGGGTTATGGCGACTTCAAGCTGCTGGCGGCGCTCGGGGCCTGGCTGGGCTGGCAGTCCCTGCCCATCATACTGCTGCTCTCCTCCCTGGTTGGGGCCATCATTGGCATCACGCTGATCGCGCTGCGCAAGCACCATCAGGGCAAGCCCATTCCTTTTGGCCCCTATCTGGCCATCGCGGGCTGGATCGCCCTGCTGTGGGGCGATACCATCACCCGCTGGTATCTCGAAATGGTGCTCTGACCCATGTATGTAGTCGCAATCACCGGCGGAATTGGCAGCGGCAAGACTACGGTGGCCAACCAGTTTGCCGAGCTCGGCATCGACGTGATCGATGCTGACGTCATCGCCCGCGAGGTGGTGGAACCGGGCACCCCGGCCCTGGCCGCCATCGCCGCCCACTTTGGCCCGGATGTCATCGCCTCCGATGGCCGGCTCGATCGCCGCCAGCTGCGCGAGCGGGTGTTCAGCGAACCCGATGCCAAGGCCTGGCTCAATGCCCTGCTTCACCCCCTCATCCGCACCGAGATGCAGCGCCAGTGCGCCGCCGCCCGCACCCCCTATTGCCTGCTGGTGGTTCCCCTGCTGGTGGAGAACAGGCTCGCCGGGCTCGCAGATCGGGTGCTGGTGATCGACGTGGACGAAGCGACCCAGATTGAGCGCACTTGTCGCCGGGATGGCGTGAGCCGGGAGCAGGCCCGAGCCATTCTGGCCGCTCAGGCCAGCCGGGATGAGCGTCTCGCGGTCGCCGACGACATCCTCGACAACCGGGCAGAGGACAAAATGGCAATCAGAACGCAAATTTTGGCCCTGCACCAAACATATCTGGCGTTTGCCTCTCAACAAGCCCAGCAACAGTGAGTACACTAGGCCGGTTTATGGCTGGCCAGGATTAGGCATGATTTACGATTTCCCCCTCAATGAAAAAAGCCGGACTTATCTGCGTCTGGAATCCCTGTTTTCCCAGATCCACGACAATCTGGAGAGTGACCAGTCCTGGGCACATATCGCCTTTTTCAAGGGGCTGTTCGATCTGCAGGAGTTGCTTGAGCGCGGCGATCTGCGGGCCGATCTTATCAAGGATCTGGAACGCCTCAGCCAGCGTCTGAGCCACTGGGCCAACCTGCCCGACGTGGATCTGGAGCAGGTCAAGCTGATGCAGCAAGAGTGCAGCCAGCTCTCCCGCAGCCTGCTGAACGCCCCCCGCCCCGGTGCCCGCCTGAAAGAAGATCGCCTGCTCGGCTCCATCCGCCAGCGTTTCTCCATTCCGGGCGGCCTGTGCGCCTTCGACGTGCCGCAGCTGCACCACTGGCTCGCCACCCCGGCCATCACCCGCCATCAACAGATGCAGGGCTGGCTCAGCGACATCACCCTGATGATGAATGCCATCTCCCTGCTGCTGCGCCTGTGGCGCGAGTCAGGCTGCTTCAGCGATCAGGTGGCCACCAACGGCTTCTTCCAGGACACCGCCGAGAGCGCCGAGCTGATCCGCATCAGACTGGCGGACAACCTGCTGTGCTACCCGACCCTGAGCGGTCACAAGAATCGCTTCGCCCTGCGCTTTCTGCCCACCGCAGAGCAGCAGATTGGCGATGTGCCGTTCCAGCTCGCCTGCTGCTAAGGAGTTCTCATGGTCACCAAGGTCAAGTGCCCTACCTGCAACAGTGAAGTGGAATGGGGCCCGCAGAGCCCGTTTCGCCCCTTCTGCAGCAAGCGCTGCCAGCTGATCGATCTCGGCGAATGGGCCGATGAAGAGAAGCGCATCCCGGGGGAGACAAACCCCGACCTGTTGCCGGATCCGGAAGAGGGCGACCGCTGGCTGTAAGCCGCATCCACCAAGATACAAAAAAGGGCCTGAAGGCCCTTTTTCATTTCCGGATCAGAGGATCAGCCCTGCAGGCGCGCCACTATGGGGCCATTGGCATCGGGGAAGTGATAGTTGTGCAGCTCGGCCACTGGCACCCAGAGACACTCCTGCCCCTCCTTGCCATAGGGCTCGCCGCTAAAACGCGTCACCTTCCAGATATCCAGCAACACCTGCTTCTCGGGATAGTCGTGGTGCAGCTCCATGAAGGGGGAGCAATCCTGTACCCGGATGCCGATCTCCTCCCACAGCTCCCTGTCCAGGGCGGTAAGCAAGTCTTCACCCGACTCAACCTTGCCACCGGGAAATTCCCAGCGATCCCCCTGATGGCGGTCGGAAGATCGCTTTGCGATGAAGATCTCGCCCCGCTCGTTCTCGATGACGCCCACCGCCACCCAGATCCGTTTTTTCTGTTCCATCTCGGTTACCTCGTCAGATACGGCCACTGCGCGTTCCTCATCAATAACAAGGCGGGCACTGGGCCCGCCTCGTGATGGCATCGCGCGTTATCAGGTCAACTGACCGTGACAGTGCTTGTATTTCTTGCCGGAGCCACAGGGGCAGGGATCGTTGCGACCTACTTTCTGCTCGTCCCGCACGAAGGTGGTGTGACCCTCGTCGGAGGCCACCTCTTCACCCGCCAGCTGGTTCTCGGCACTGGCATGGGTGTAGGTGCGGGGAGCAGCTTCCGCCTGCTGGCGCTGCTGGGCCTCCATCGCCTCCACGTCGCGCTCCTGCACCTGAACCCGGCTCAGGATGCTGACCACGTCGCGCTTGAGGGTTTCCAGCATCTGGGTGAACAGATCGAAGGATTCACGCTTGTACTCCTGCTTGGGGTTCTTCTGGGCGTAGCCGCGCAGATGGATGCCCTGACGCAGGTGATCCATGGCCGCCAGGTGCTCCTTCCACAGGCCATCCAGGGTCTGCAGCATCACGGCCTTCTCGAAGTTGCGCAGCACCGCGGTGCCGACCAGCTCTTCCTTGTGGGCGTAGAGCTTGCGAGCCTCATCCAGAATGCGCTCGCGCAGCTTCTCTTCGTAGAGCTTGTCATCCTCTTCCAGCCACTTGACCAGCGGCAGGTCGAGGGAGAAGTCACCCTTGAGGCGAGCTTCCAGACCCGCTACGTCCCACATCTCTTCCAGAGACTGGGGCGGGATGTACTCGTCGATCACGTTGTTGTAGACGTCATCGCGGATCACGTGGATGGTCTCGGAGATGTCATCGGTATCCAGCAGCTCATTGCGCTGCTCGTAGACCACCTTGCGCTGGTCGTTGGCCACGTCGTCAAACTCGAGCAGGCTCTTGCGGATGTCAAAGTTGCGACCTTCCACCTTGCGCTGGGCGTTCTCGATGGCCTTGGTCACCCAAGGGTGCTCGATGGCTTCGCCCTGCTCCATACCCAGCTTCTTCATCATGCCGGTCACGCGATCGGAGGCGAAGATCCGCATCAGGGTATCTTCCATGGAGAGATAGAAGCGGGAGGAGCCCGGGTCACCCTGACGACCGGAACGGCCGCGCAGCTGGTTATCGATACGGCGGGACTCGTGGCGCTCGGTACCGATGATGTGCAGACCGCCAGCGGCCAGTACCGCGTCGTGACGCGCCTGCCAGGCTGCCTTGATCTCACGGATCTGTTCGTCGGTCGGGTTCTCCAGCGCGGCGATCTCCGCCTGCCAGTTGCCACCCAGCACGATGTCGGTACCACGACCGGCCATGTTGGTGGCGATGGTCACGGCGCCGGACTGGCCAGCCTGGGCAACGATCTCCGCTTCCATGGCGTGGAACTTGGCGTTCAGCACCTTGTGCGGGATCTTCTCCTTGGTCAGGATGCCGGAGAGCAGCTCGGAGTTCTCGATGGAGACGGTACCAACCAGCACAGGCTGGCCCCGTTCGACGCAACCACGAATGTCATCGATGATGGCTGCGTATTTCTCATTGGCGGTCAGGTAGACCAGATCGCCCATGTCTTTGCGCACCATCGGCTTGTTGGTCGGGATAACCACGGTATCCAGGCCATAAATCTGCTGGAATTCAAAGGCTTCGGTATCGGCGGTACCCGTCATGCCCGCCAGCTTGTTGTAGAGGCGGAAGTAGTTCTGGAAGGTGATGGAGGCCAGGGTCTGGTTCTCGTTCTGGATCTTGACCCCTTCCTTCGCCTCGACGGCCTGGTGCAGGCCATCGGACCAGCGACGACCCGGCATGGTACGGCCGGTATGCTCGTCGACGATGACGATCTCGTCCTTCTGGACGATGTAATCCACGTTGCGCTCAAACAGGGTATGGGCACGCAGACCGGCATTGACGTGGTGCAGCAGGCTGATGTTGGAGGCGGAGAACAGGGAGTCGTTTTCGTCGAGCAGCCCCTCTTTCTTGAGCAGCTCTTCCACGAAGATCTGGCCGTTCTCGGTCAGCAGCGCCTGGCGGTTCTTCTCGTCCACCGTATAGTGGCCGTCGCCTGTGTACTCTTCGGTGTCTTCCTTGTCCTGCTTGACCAGCAGCGGGATCAGCTTGTTGACACGGATGTAGAGTTCGGAGCTGTCTTCGGCCGGGCCTGAGATGATCAGCGGGGTACGGGCTTCATCGATGAGCACGGAGTCCACTTCGTCCACCAGGGCGTAGTTGAGTGGACGCTGCACGCGCTGTTCCGGCGAGAAGGCCATGTTGTCGCGCAGGTAGTCGAAACCGAATTCGTTGTTGGTACCGTAGGTGATGTCGGCGGCGTAGGCATCGCGCTTCTGGGATGCATCCATGCCCGGTACGTTGCAATCCACCGTCATGCCGAGGAAGGTGAACAGCGGGCGGTTCGCCTCGGCGTCACGCTTGGCCAGATAGTCGTTCACTGTCACCACGTGTACGCCGCGACCGGAGAGCGCGTTCAGATAAGCCGGCAGGGTGGCAGTCAGGGTTTTACCTTCACCCGTCTTCATTTCGGCGATGCGGTTGGAGTTCAGCACCATGCCGCCGATCAGCTGTACGTCGAAGTGGCGCATGCCAAATACTCGCTTGGAGGCTTCGCGCACGGTGGCGAACGCTTCCGGCAACAGCTGCTCCAGGGTCTCGCCCTGCTCCAGACGCTGACGGTACTCGGCGGTCTTTGCCTGCAGTTCGGCGTCGGACAGCGCCTCGAACTGCGGCTCCATCGCATTGATCTGTTTTACAATTTTGCGCAAAGCCTTGAGCGTTCTGTCGTTCCGGCTGCCGATAATCTTGGTAAGCAGTGTGCTAATCATGGGTACCAACTATTTCTGGTTATAAAAGCGTTCCGTCACTGGAACCTGAAGAAAAAAACCTAACCCCGGCTGGCACTCAGAAAGCGTGCGGGGTTGACCTGACGACCGTCTTTCAACACTTCGTAATGCAGATGGACGCCGGTCGCGCGACCGGTACGCCCCATCAAGGCAATCTTCTGACCCTGATCGACCAGGGTACCAACTTCGACCAGCAACTTGGAGTTGTGGGCATAGCGGGTCACCAGGCCATTGCCGTGGTTGATCTCCACCATATTGCCAAACTCCGGATGACGACCGGCCCATCTCACCACACCCGGGCCCGTGGCCAGGATGGGGGTGCCCACCTTGCCACGATAATCCACCCCTTTGTGCATCTTGGCCCGACCGTTGAACGGGTCGACCCGCCCCCCGAAGCCGGACGACACCCAGACCCGCTCCTGCTGGACCGGCGTGCCGGAGATGAAACCGGCATCGGTTATATGGTGATTCATGATGAAAGATTCAAGTACCGACAGCTGCTCTTCACGACTGCTGAGCTGCTGGCTGAGGTGTTTCATGGAGTCCTGCAGCTCGTTGAGGCTGACTTCCAGATCTTCATCGTAGGAAGGACCGCCCATGGGGGGCAGTTCCTTGAAATTGAACTCCTCGGGATCGAGGTCTGCCTGCTCGGTCAGACGTTCACCGAGGGCATTGAGACGCCCCAGCTGCCCCTGCATGGTGCCCACCTGGGCCGCCAGCATGGCAAGTTGTTCACGGGCTTCGTCGCCACTCTGTTTGGCGGATTGCTGCTCGGCCATGGCCAGCGCCAGTTCCAGCGCGTCCATTTTCTGCTGCCAGCTCTGCCAGAGCCAGCCGCCCCCCAGGGCCAACAGGGAGAAAATGATACCGCCGACCCAGGCCAGACGCTGTTTGGGTACGTGCAACTTGCGTCGCTGCTTGCCGTGGAGGATCAGGGTAATGCTCATAGAAATCTGTCTGCTCGGTCAGGTACGGTCCAAGGACTGCACGGGAAATAAAACCGGGAGATAATCGGTATTGAAGGATGGAATAAACAAATGACGGAACGTCGGTGCGGAGAGAGGACCGACGTTCCGTTGCACAGCTATCAGGCCAGAACCAGACCGTTGTCGTAGTAAGCGATAGGCGCTTTGTCGCCCTCGCCTTCAAAGGTCACCAGTTCCCAGGCTTCCTGCTCGGCCAGCAAGGCACGCAGCAGCTTGTTGTTCAGGGCATGGCCGGTCTTGTAGGCACGGAATTCGCCGATGATGCTGCGGTTGCACATGTAGAGGTCACCGATCGCATCCAGCATTTTGTGCTTGACGAATTCGTCCTCGTAGCGCAGACCATCTTCGTTCAGCACTCGGTAGTCATCCAGTACCACGGCGTTTTCCAGGCTTCCGCCCAGCGCCAGATTCTGGGAGCGCAGGTACTCGATATCACGCATGAACCCGAAGGTACGGGCACGGCTGATCTCTTTCACGAAGGAGGCACCGGAGAAGTCCAGTACGCAACGCTGGTTGCGCCCTTCAAACACCGGGTGCTGGAAATCGATCTCGAGATCCATTTTGAAGCCGTTGCGATAGGGGTGGAATTCCGCCCACTTGTCGCCGTCTTCAACCCGGATGCTCTTCTTGATCCGCACAAACTGCTTGGCCGCATTCTGTTCACGGACCCCGACTTCCTGCAACAGGTAGATAAAGGGGTGTGCACTGCCGTCCATCACCGGGATCTCGGGCGCGTCAACCTCGACGTAGAGGTTGTCGATCCCCATCCCGGCAAGGGCTGCGGAGAGGTGCTCAATAGTAGAGACACGGACACCGGCTTCGTTGACCAGTGCGGTACAGAGCACGGTATCGCGCACCTGATCGGCATTGGCTGGCAGCTCCACCACAGGATTCAGGTCGGTACGCAAGTAAACGATCCCTGTGTTCACAGGAGCCGGACGGAATGTCATGGTGACTTTCCGGCCCGAATGCAGGCCGACGCCAGTCGCCTGTACACTCGTTTTCAAGGTTCTTTGTCTAATCATGGGTGTACCCTAAACAGCTTAAAATCCGGACCAGATGGTCGTTGGCAGGCCATCTTAGCACATTCCTTAAGCAACAAACAAACCAGCCCCATAAGAGGCTTAGTCAGCCTGCTTGCGCAGGAACGCCGGAATATCCAGATAATCCGGTTCGCGACGAGCCTGTGGCTCGGCGTTGACCACCTTGGCCGGAGCCTCTTCCATCACGCGGCCCTGCATCATGTCGCTGACCAGCGGCTGGCGCACCGGGCGCTCTTGCACCTGGCTGCTCTTGACCAGGGTGATGTCCGGCTTGCGCTCGGCACCGATACCGGTCGCAACCACGGTCACACGCAGCTCGTCGTGCATTTCCGGATCGATTACGGTACCTACCACCACGGTGGCGTTCTCGGAGGCGAAGGCCTTGACCGCATTACCCACGGTTTCGAACTCTTCGATGGTCATGTCCATGCCGGCGGTGATGTTGACCAGGATGCCACGGGCACCGGCCAGATCCACGTCTTCCAGCAGCGGGCTGGAGATGGCTTTCTCTGCCGCTTCTTCGGCACGATCGTCACCGGAGGCGGAACCGGTACCCATCATGGCGGTACCCATTTCGCGCATGACGGTACGCACGTCCGCGAAGTCGACGTTGATCAGGCCCGGACGGGTGATCAGCTCGGCGATGCCCTGTACCGCGCCCAGCAGCACGTCGTTGGCAGCCTTGAAGGCGTCCAGCAGGGAGATACCGCGGCCCAGCACTTTCAGCAACTTGTCGTTGGGGATGGTGATCAGGGAGTCGACATTCTTGGACAGCTCTTCGATACCATGCTGGGCAAAGCCCATCCGCTTCTTCCCTTCGAAGGAGAACGGTTTGGTCACCACGGCCACGGTCAGGATGCCCATCTCGCGGGCCACTTCGGCCACGATCGGCGCAGCACCGGTACCGGTACCGCCGCCCATGCCGGCTGCGATGAAGACCATGTCGGAACCGGTCAGCAGCTCACGCAGTGCTTCCCTGTCTTCCATGGCGGCGTCACGACCCACTTCCGGGTTGGCGCCAGCGCCAAGACCCTTGGTGATGCCACCGCCGATCTGCAGGGTGGTGTTGGCACTGGAGTTGCGCAGTGCCTGGGCGTCGGTGTTCACCGTGATGAACTCTACGCCCTCGATGTTCTGACGCACCATGTGTTCGACGGCGTTGCCACCGCCGCCACCGACACCGATCACCTTGATGACGGCTTCGTCAGTATGGCTATCCATGAATTCAAACATATCGTCTCTCCGCTTTATTTGCTGACTTCAGCAAAATTCTTAGAACTCGCCACGCAGCCAGTTGCTGACCCGTTTGACCAGACCACCGACACTTGCCTTGGCGGCATATTCTTTGTTGCTACCTGTCGCCTGATGAGTACGGCCGTACTGCAACAACCCGACCGCAGTCGAGTAGACAGGCGCCTGCACGTAATCGCTCAAACCACGTATATTCATGGGCTCACCCACCCGGACCTGGCACTGGAAGATCTGCTCTGCGCACTCCACCACGCCTTCGATCTGGGCCGCACCACCGGTCAGAACCACACCGGCAGCCAGTTGATGCTTGACCCCTTGCGCTTTCAATTCGCTTTGTACCCGCACCAGCTCGTCATTCACCATGGAGAGCAACTCGGTGTAACGGGGTTCGATCACTTCAGCCAGTGTCTGCCGCTGCAGGCTGCGCGCCGGACGGCCGCCGACACTGGGTACTTCAATATTGTCTTCCTTGCTGACCAGTCGGCCGAGGGCGCAGCCGTAGCGCACCTTGATCGCCTCGGCGTCCAGCGGCGGTGTGCCGAAGGCGTAAGCGATATCGCTGGTGACAGTGCTGCCGGCATACGGGATCACCTTGGTGTGACGCAGGGCACCGCCGGTAAACAGCGACATGTCCATGGTGCCACCGCCGATGTCCACCACGCAGACACCAAGCTCCTTCTCGTCTTCGGTCAGCACCGCATAGCTGGAGGCCAGGGCGGAGAAGATCAGCTGATCTACCCGCAGACCTACCTTCTCCACGCATTTTTCGATGTTGCGAGCCATGTCGTTGTGGCAGGTCACCAGATGGACCTTGGCCGCCATCCGCACGCCGGAGAGGCCGACCGGGTTCTTGATCCCTTCCTGGTAATCGATGGCGAACTCCTGGGGCAGCACGTGCAGCACCCGTAGCTCATCAGACAGGCGCACCGACTTGGCGGTATGGATCACGTTGTCCACATCCTCCTGGGTCACCTCCTCGTCGGAGATGGGCACCATGCCGGTCTCGTTGCGACAATCGATATGCTTGCCGGACAGACCGAGGTAAACCGAGCTGATCTGGCAGTCGGCCATCATTTCGGCCTCTTCCACGGCACGACGCAGAGACTTGACCACGGAGTCGAGATCGTTGACCCCGCCCTTCTCCATGCCGCGGGATGCGTGACTGCCCATGCCGATGACGTTCAGTTCGCCGTCCGGCAATACTTCCCCGACCAGAACCGCCACCTTGGTAGTGCCGATATCCAGTCCGACAATCAAATTCCTATCTGCGGTGTTGGTCATGCACTTTCTCTTCGCTCTTCTTCCAGCCAACCGCCATTCCGGTGTCGTATCGAAGATCCACGTACGCAACCTGCGAACGGGGTTCGATCACCGGGAAGGCATCGATAAACCGCTGCAACCGGAGCGCGATGTCGTTGCGTCCGAGGAACAGCTTGATATTGCCATCCAGGGTCAGTTCCCAGGCATGGCGGGGAGTCAGATTCACTCCCAGCAACTTGTATCCTTTGGCAGCCAGTTGCGACTCGTACTGCCGGCTCTCTTTCAATACCCGAGCCGCCTGGTCATCCGGTCCTGACAGCTGCATCAGCGCTACCTTGACCCGATCCGGAGCACTGAACACCTTGCCCTGGGTATTGACGAAGCGGTTGCCATTCCAGCGCGCCGCCACATCCTGTTCGGTGAGGTAGACCTTGATCTTGTTCGGCCACTTCTTGCGGACCGACACCGAGGCCACCCACGGCAGGGCATTCAACCGCCCCTGCAATTCGTTCACATCCAGCTCGAAGAAGTTGCGCGACTCGGCGCCATCCAGCACGGCCTGCCGCAACTCCTCTGTCTGCAAATACTGATGTTGCCCCTGCAGCAACAACTCGCTCATGGGCAACCGATTGGCGTCAGTCAGCCAACCTTTAACATCCAGCGCCGTCCGGTAGCAGCCCCATATCACCAGCAGGAAAAACGCCACTCCTGCGATGAAGCCACCCTTGGTGCGCCCCTGTGCCCTTGACTCCACCCGATCGATCCCCGTGTAACGCGCTAAACCGGCCTTTTGGCAGACCGGTTCGCCATTATATAGGCCCCGGCTTGGCGGTCAAAATACTCATTGGGCCCTCAAGCACCAGATTTCATGCTCTCTATGCTCAATTTCATCTCACCGAGACGACGTGCCAGGGCACCGACGTTGCCGGCCCCCTGGGTCAGCACCAGATCCCCCTCGCCAACCAGGTCGGCCAGCACCGCCGGCACGTCATCCGGCGTGGCCACAAAGATGGGTTCCAGGTTGCCACGAGAGCGGATGGAGCGACACAGGGCTCGGCCATCGGCGCCGGGGATCGGCTCCTCACCGGCAGCATAAACCTCCAGCATCACCAGCACATCGACCTTGGAGAGCACATCGGCAAAGTCTTCGTAGAGATCGCGGGTGCGGGTATAGCGATGTGGCTGGAACACCATCACCAGTCGCTTCTCGGGCCAGCCGGCACGAGCCGCGTTGATGGTCACCTTCACTTCGCTCGGATGGTGACCGTAATCGTCCACCAGCATGGCCTTGCCACGACCGGTCTCGAACTCGCCATATTGCTGGAAGCGGCGGCCCACCCCCTCGAACTTGGCCAGCGCCCGGATGATGGCCTCGTCGCTCACCCCGTCCTCGGTCGCGACAGCTATCGCCGCCGCCGCGTTCAGGGCGTTGTGGATCCCCGGCAGATTGAGGGTGACTTGCAGCTCGCCCGCCTCTTTGCGGCGTACCCGGAAGCAGCTGTGATTGGTTGTCTGGACAAAATCCAGCACCTGGACGTCGGCGTCATCCGACAGACCATAGGTCAGGGTCGGACGGGCAATCTCCGGCAGCAGGCCGCGGATCACCGGATCATCGATGCAAACCACTGCCAGTCCGTAGAAAGGCAGGTTGTGGAGAAACTCGATGAAGGTGGCCTTCAGCTTGGCGAAGTCGCCGCCGTAGGTGTCCATGTGATCCGCTTCGATGTTGGTCACGATGGATACCATGGGTTGCAGATGCAGGAAGGAGGCGTCGCTCTCGTCCGCTTCGGCGATCAGGTAACGGCTGCTGCCCAGGCGTGCATTGGTACCGGCGCTGTTGAGCAGGCCGCCGATGACGAAGGTCGGATCCCGGTCCGCCTCGGCATAAATGCTCGCCACCAGGCTGGTGGTGGTGGTCTTGCCGTGGGTACCGGCAATGGCGATGCCATGACGGAAACGCATCAGCTCGGCCAGCATCTCGGCACGGCGCACTATGGGGATGCGCAGCTCGCGGGCCGCCAGCAGCTCGGGGTTGTCCTGCTTGATGGCGGTGGAGACCACCACCACGCTCGCTCCGTCGACATGCTCGGCGCTGTGGCCGACGAAGATGTGGGCACCCAGCGACGCCAGTCGCTCGGTCACTGCATTGCGTGCCAGGTCGGAACCCGTGACCTGATAGCCCTCATTGGCCAGCACCTCGGCAATCCCCCCCATGCCGGCACCACCGATGCCGATGAAGTGGATGCGACGCACGCGGCGCATTTCGGGGATAACGGTACGCAGTTTTGCCAGTTCAACCTTGGTCATAATCGTCTCTTTATTCTGCCGCAAGCCACTTGCATTCACCGGCAACCCGCCCGGCGGCATCGCTATATTCGGGGATCGCACGGCACGACTCGGTCCGTGCAATCTTGTTCATCACGCGTGCTCGCCCTGTTTGGTGGCGAGTCGTTTGCATTCATCCGCAACCCGCTCTGCCGCATCGGTAATGGCGACGCGACGGGCGGCCTGGGCCATGTTAAACAGGGTTTCCCTGCGCCCGGCCAGCCAGGAGAGGCGCGCAGCCAGCGAGGCCGTGGTCAGCTCGGACTGGGGCAGGAATTCAGCCGCACCGCCGTCGACCAGGGTCAGGGCGTTGCGGGTCTGGTGATCGTCCACCGCATGGGGCAGCGGCACGAAAATGGCAGCTACACCGGCAGCGGCCACTTCGGAGACGGTCAGGGCCCCCGCCCGGCAGACCACCAGGTCGGCCCAGGCATAGGCACCCGCCATGTCCTTGATAAATTCACTCACGTCGGCGGTCAGGCCCTCGTTAGCGTAGGCCGCGCTCACTGCCTCGCCATTGCCCTTGCCACATTGATGGCGCACAGCAATGGGGATACCGGCAGCCGCCACCGCGGCAGGCACTTGCTCGTTCAGCACCCGGGCACCCAGGCTGCCGCCGACCACCAGCAGGTGCAGCGGTTCGCTGTCACTGCGCAGTTCGGGATCCGGCAGCGCCACCACTTCGGGACGCACCGGATTGCCAACAACGGCAGTGCGATGGCTCGGCGCAAAAGCCCCGGGGAAGGCCATCAGGACGCGTCTGGCGATGCGAGCCAGCAGCTTGTTGGTCATGCCGGCAGCGGCGTTCTGCTCGTGCAGCAGCAGCGGGATGCCGGCGAGCCAGGCGGCTACACCACCCGGGCCAGAGGCAAAACCGCCCATGCCGAGCACCACGTCAGGGCGCACCGTCTTGAGCACCCGGCGCGCCTGCAGGATGGATTTGATGATGCGATAGGGCGCCACCAGCAGCCGCTTGATGCCGTTGCCACGCACCCCCTGAATATCGATGAAGGAGATGGGGTAGCCATGGGCGGGCACCAGCTCGGCCTCCATCCGGTCGGCGGTACCGAGCCAGTGGATAGTCCAGCCCTGCTCTTTCAATCGATCGGCCACGGCCAGACCGGGGAACACATGGCCCCCGGTACCACCTGCCATCACCAACAGCGTCTTGCTCACTAAACCTCCCGCACGCGCGCCTGGGCAGTCGCCTGGCGCAATTCAAAATCGATTCGGATCAGCATGCTCACCGCCACCGTCATGATGATGAGACTGGAGCCGCCGTAACTGACCAGCGGCAGGGTCAACCCCTTGGTCGGCATCATGCCGCTGGCGGCGCCGACGTTGACGAAGGTCTGGAAGCTGAACCAGATGCCGATGCCGATGGCCAGATAGCCGTCATAGAGGCGGTCGGCCTGCAGGGCGCGATGGCCCAGCTTGAGCGCCTTGACCGCCAGGGCGAAGATGAGGAACAGGGCGCCCAGCACGCCGATATAGCCCAGCTCTTCACCCAGAATCGCAAACACGAAGTCGGTGTGGGCCTCCGGCAGGTACTCCATCTTCTGGATGGAGTTGCCGAGCCCCTCGCCGAACCAGCTGCCACGGCCAAACGCCATCAGCGACTGGGTCAGCTGGTAGCCGCTGCCGAACGGATCGGCCCAGGGATCCATGAAGGAGGTCACCCGGCGCATCCGGTAGGGCTCGACGATGATCAGCAGGATCACGCCCCCCAGACCGCCACCAATCAGGATCATGAACTGCCACAGCTTGGCACCGGCCAGAAACAGCATGCCGAACGAGGTGACAAACATCACCACGGTGGAGCCCAGATCCGGCTGCAGCAGCAACAGGATGGCCAGCACCCCGAACACCGCCAGCGGTTTCAAGAAGCCGAGCCAGGCCTCGCGCACCTCGTTCTGGCGACGCACCAGGTAGCCCGCCAGATAGACGAACAGCGCCAGCTTGCCGAATTCGGCAGGCTGCAGGTTGAACGGTCCGAGCGGTAACCAGCGCACCGCCCCGTTGACGTTGCGCCCCACCAGCAGCACCAGCACCAGCAACAGGATGGCCAGCAACAGCATGGGGCCGTTGTGCTGTTGCCAGCGCGCCATGGGCACCTGCAACACAAACCAGGAGATACCGAGCGCCATCACCAGGAACATGCCGTGACGCTTGACGAACATGAAGGGATCATCGCCCAGGGCAATCCCCTCCGGGATCGAGGCGGAGGCCACGATCACCACCCCGACCGCCATCAGCGACAGCGCCAGCAGTACCAGCTGCCGATCGTAGAGACCGGCGGGTCGCGCCGGCAACAACCAGCGCAGGAACAGGCCTGCGACTGCGCGAAGGGCGTTCATAGGGCCATCACCATTTCGGTGAAGCGGTCGCCACGCACTTCGAAGGATTTGAACTGATCCAGGCTGGCGCAGGCGGGCGCCAGCAGCACCCAGTCACCGGGCCTGGCATCGGCGGCCGCCTTGGCGACGGCGGCGTCAAGGTCCACCACCCGCTCGGTCTGCTCACCCAGGGCCAGCAGCACCTCGGCATCCTGACCGAAGCAGTACATGTGATCGATCTGGTTGCCGAGCAGCGCCTGGATGGGGCCGAAATCCTGCCCCTTGCCCTGGCCACCGGCCAGCAGCAGCAGACGCCCTTTTACGGATTCGCGCACCCCGGCCACAGCAGCCAGGGTCGCCCCCACGTTGGTGGCCTTGGAGTCGTTGATCCAGCGTACCCCGTTCACCTCGCGCACGAAGCGGGCACGGTGCGGCAAACCTTCGAAGCGGCGCAGCACGGTGAGCTGGGCATCGCGGGGGATGCCGACCGCATCGCACAGGGCCATGGCGGCCAGGGCGTTGGCCTGGTTGTGGGCACCGACGATCTTCATCTCGTCGACCGCCAGCAGGGGCTCACCATGGAGGGTGAGCCACTGACGGCCATCCAGCAGGCAGCGGCCGTAGCCGTTGCAGTCGAGGCCGAAACTCTGCCACACCTGACCCACATCGGGCAGAGTCTGGGCATCGTCACGGTTGACCAGAATGTGTTGGGAGTGCTGATGGATCTCCATCTTGGCGGCGCGATAGTCGGCCATCCCCTGATAGCGATCCATATGATCTTCGGAGAGGTTGAGCACCACGGAGGCCGCGGCGCGCAGGCTGTAGGTGGTCTCCAGCTGGAAGCTGGAGAGCTCCAGTACGCAGAGATCCATCGGCTGCTTGAGCAGCTCCAGCGCCGGGATGCCGATATTGCCGCCCACACCGACCTTGAGCCCGGCCTCGGCGATCATCTCGCCCACCAGGGTAGTCACCGTGCTCTTGCCGTTGGAACCGGTGATGGCGATGACCGGCACTTCGCTGTCGCGCACGAACAGCTCGATGTCGCCGATGATCTGCACGCCGCACTCGGCAGCGGCTTTCAGCTCGGGAGTCGCCAGCGCGATGCCCGGACTCGCCACTATCATGTGCGCCTGCTTGAGCAGCTCTGCATCGAGCCCCTGGACCAGCTCCACCCCGGGTGGCAGCTGATCCTTGCCCGGCGGGTTGGCGCGGGTGTCCATCACCAGCGGCGTGACGCCACGACCGAGGAAGTAATCGATGCAGGAGAGTCCGGTTTTACCCAATCCGATGATGATGACCATGGCCTTATCTCACCTTCAGGGTGGCAAGACCCAGCAGCACCAGCACGAGGGTGATGATCCAGAAGCGCACGATGACGCGCGGCTCCGGCCAGCCCTTCTTCTCGTAGTGGTGATGGATCGGCGCCATGCGGAAGATCCGCACGCCGCGCAGCTTGTAGGAACCGACCTGCAGGATCACAGAGACTGTCTCCATCACGAAGACCCCGCCCATGATCACCAGCAGGAACTCCTGGCGCACCAGCACGGCGATGGTACCGAGCGCGCCGCCCAGTGCCAGGGAGCCCACGTCTCCCATGAACACCTGGGCCGGATAGGTGTTGAACCAGAGAAAGCCCAGACCGGCCCCGACGATGGCGGTACAGACGATCACCAGCTCGGAGGTGTAGGGCACATAGGGGATATGCAGATAGCTGGCGAAGTTGACGTTACCGGTCGCCCAAGCTATTAGGGCAAAGCCCCCCGCCACCATCACGGTCGGCATGATGGCCAGGCCGTCGAGACCGTCGGTCAGGTTGACCGCGTTGGAGGTGCCGACGATGACGAAGTAGGTCAGCAGGATAAACATCAGGCCGAGCTGGGGCATCACATCCTTGAGGAAGGGTACTACCAGCTGAGTCTGGCCATCGTGGGTCGCCGTGGTATAGAGGACGACAGCCACGATCAGCGCGACCGCCGACTGCCAGAAGTACTTCCAGCGGGCGATCAGACCGTCGGTATTCTTGCGCACCACCTTGAGGTAGTCATCGGCAAAGCCGATGGCACCATAGGCTCCCAGCACGAACAGCACCAGCCAGACATAGGGGTTGTCGAGGCGGCACCAGAGCAGCACGGAGGTGAAGATGGCGGCCAGGATCATCAGACCGCCCATGGTGGGGGTGCCACGCTTGCTGAGGTGGGACTCGGGACCGTCGTTGCGGATCACCTGGCCGAATTTCAGGATCTGCAGGCGGCGGATGAGACGCGGCCCCAGCCAGAGCGCGACCCCCAGACCCGTGATGATCGACAGGATGGCGCGAAACGTCAGGTAGGAGAAGACATTGAAGAAGGTGAAGTGCGGGGTGAGCAGTTCCGCCAGCCAGACTAGCATGAGGCTGACTCCTGACGGTCTTTGACCATCTCGACGATATCTTCCATACGGGAGCCGCGGGCCCCCTTGACCAGAATTGAAATTTCCTGCTTTTTATCAATCATTTGCGCAAGCACTTCGAACAACGACGCCTTATTGTCAAAATGTCGGCCAGCCGCGGCATCTGCGGTATGGCGACTATGTTCCCCTACTGTCAGCACGGCATCCAGACCGCACTCGCGGGCATGACGGCCGACCCGGGCATGTTGCTCGGCAGACTCCTCACCCAGTTCCCGCATGTCACCGAACACCAGCACCTTGAAGCCACCCATGGCGGTCAGGGCATCGATGCCCGCCAGCACGGACTCCACGCTGGCGTTATAGGTATCGTCCACCAGGGTGAGGCCACCCCAGCGCAGGGCGCAGAAACGCCCCTTGACCGGCGCCATTTGCTCCAGGCCCGCCTTGACGGAGGCCAGTGATGCACCCAGCGCCAGGCAACCCGCCGCCGCCGCCAGGGCATTGGCCACGTTGTGGCGGCCCGGAATGGCCAGGGTCAGTGCCACTTCACCCTGTGGTGTCACCATCACGAATTCGGCACAGCCCTGCCCGTTGATCAGCAGATCGCGGGCATGGAATGGCTGGCTCTGATCGTCGATGGAGAAGGCACAGGTAATGCCGCGCTCGCGCCACTTGGGCCAGAACTCGTTGTCGGCATTGACGATGGCGGTGCCACCCTCGCCCAGCCCCTCGAAGATCTCGCTCTTGGCGTGAAACACCCCTTCCAGGGAGCCAAAACCCTCCAGATGGGCGGCCGCCACGTTGTTGATGAGGGCGGCGTCGGGTCTGGCAAGGGAGGTGGTCCAGGCGATCTCGCCCGGGTGGTTGGCGCCCAGCTCCATCACCGCGAACTGGTGTTGCGGTTCCAGGCGCAGCAAGGTGAGCGGTACCCCCACCTCGTTGTTGAAGTTGCCGGCGGTGGCCAGCACCTCCCCTTCGTGGCGCAGGATGGCGGTCGCCATCTCCTTCACCGTGGTCTTGCCACAGCTGCCGGTGATGGCCAGCACTTTCGGATTGATGCGCTCGCGCACCAGCTTGCCAAGTAGCCCCAGCCCCTTGAGGCTGTCGGCCACCACCAACTGGGGCACGGCCAGCGGCAGTTCACGCTCAACCAGCAGGGCGGATGCCCCGGCGGCAACGGCCTGCTCACAAAAATCATGGGCATCGAAACGCTCGCCACGCAGGGCGACAAACAGGGCTCCGCTACCCAGAGTGCGGGTATCGGTACTGACTGCGGTGATCTCACCATCTTCACCAATCAGACGGGCATCGAGCGCCTGCGCCAAGTCGGCAAGCCTGAGGGTCATCATGTGAATGACTCCAATAATGTATGCAAGGCGGCGGCGACGGTTTCCCGGTCGCTGTAGTGCCGCTTGTCGGTTCCAATAATCTGATAATCCTCGTGGCCTTTGCCGGCCACCAGGATGATGTCCTGCTTGCTCGCCTGTCCAAGTGCCAGGTTGATGGCCCTGACCCTGTCGTGTTCCACCGGCACCGTCGCGGGATCACGAAGACCCGCTACCATGTCGGCCATGATCCGGGCCGGATCCTCGGTGCGGGGATTGTCGTCGGTCAGGATCACCCGATCCGCAAACTGTTCAGCCACGGCGGCCATCATGGGACGCTTACCGCGATCCCGGTCGCCACCACAGCCCACCAGACACCAGAGTTGGCCCTTGCAGTGCACCCGCAGGGCCTGCAACGCCTTCTCCAGGGCATCCGGGGTGTGGGCATAATCGACCACGGCAAGCGGCGCATCGCCACCGCCGAAACACTCCATGCGGCCAGTCACTGGCTGCAGTTGCGACGCGGTGGCCAGCAGGGCGTCGAAGTCGTAGCCCAGCACCAGCATGACCCCCATGGCCGCCAGCACATTGCTGACGTTGAAGCGGCCGAGCAAGGGGGCGGATAATACACCATCCCCCCAGCTGGAGTTAATCCGTGCACGGAAACCTTGCTGATGAAAATCGAGTTGCTGCGCCGTTAACTGACGGCCAGGATGGTTCTCAACCGGGCCATGGACGCTGAAGGCGACTGCATCCGGGTATTTCGCCAGCCATTGGGCACCCAGTTCATCGTCCCGGTTGATCACCGCATGACGTTCATCCACCAGTTGCAACAGCAGCTCCTTGGCGGCGCCATAGGCCTCCATGGTGCCGTGGTAGTCCAGGTGATCCCGGCTCAGGTTGGTGAACACGGCGGCAGCAAATGGCAGGGCCGCGACCCGATATTGCACCAGACCGTGACTGGAGACCTCCATCGCTGCCAGATCCGCCCCCTGCGCCTGCAGGTCAGCGAGATTGGCCTGCACCTGGACGGCGCTGCCTGTGGTGTTTTCCGCCTCAATCAGCTCGCCAAACAGCCCGTTACCTATGGTGCCCATCACCCCGGCCTTGCCCCCCAGCAGGGTGCGCCAGTTGGCAACCAGCAACGCAGTCGTGCTCTTGCCGTTGGTGCCGGTGATCCCCACCAGTTGCAGCTTGTTCGCCGGCTGATCGTAGAAATAGCCCGCCAGCTCGGAGAGACGGGCAGGCAGATCCACCATGCCGATGCAGGGGATTGACGTCGCAGGAGCGACGAATTCACCGTCCTCCTCATACACAACAGCGGTCGCTCCCTGAGCCACCGCTTGTTCGATAAACCGTCTGCCGTCGACCTGATGCCCGCGAATGGCGATGAAGAGAGAGCCCGGGCCGACCCGCCGACTGTCCAGCTGGATGTCGGTCAGGGGAAGCGCCGGCGCCTCGATTCCGAATGGGCGCAGCAACAGATCAAGTGCGCGGGACTGCATTGTTAGCCTCCGTACGGGCAAGTTTGGTGGGAACTGATGGCGGTACTGCATCGGGACGAATATTGAAGAGCTGCAGCACCCCTCCCATGGCCTCGGCAAAGGGCGGCGTCGCCACGGCGCCACCATAGTAGGCCTTGCCTTTGGGTTCGTTGATCACCACCACCATGACGAAGCGGGGATCGCTGGCCGGGGCAAACCCGGCAAACCAGGCCATGTAATCCTTGCCATAACCGCCAGCCACGGCGACCTTGGCGGTACCACTCTTGCCGCCGACCCGGTAACCCGGGATCTTGGCCTTGGGAATGGCGTTGTCGACCACGTATTCCAGCGCCTGCAGCATGGCGGCGGCGTTGTTGTGATCGATGACCTGCTCACCCTTGGGCGGCTTGGTCACCTTGACGATGGAGATGGGTACCCGCTTGCCCTTGTTGGCCAGGGTGGCATAGGCGGACGCCAGTTGCAGCGGAGTGACCCGCAGACCATAGCCGAACGACAGGGTCGCCCGCTCGATATCGGACCAGCGACGACGCTGGGGCAGCATGCCGCTGCTCTCCCCCATCAGGCCGCTGCCGGTATCCATGCCGAAGCCGAACATGCTGAGGGTGTTGATCATCTCCTGGGCCGGCATCCGCAGGGCGATGCGTGACATGCCGATGTTGGAGGAGTAACGCAGGATGTCGTACAGGTTGGTCGCCTTGTGGATACTCACGTCACGGATTTGCTTGGCCCCGATATAGAGCGGCCCGCCCGGAATGAAATCCTTCCAGCTGGTGACGCCTGCCTGCAATCCACTCAGCAAGATCAATGGCTTGATGGTGGAGCCCGGCTCGTAGGTATCGGTCACCACCCGGTTGCGCACCCGGAAGCTCTGGTACTGACCGCGGTTGTTGGGGTTGTAGGAGGGGGTGTTGACCATGGCGAGCACTTCGCCGGTCTTGATGTCCAGCATCACCATGGAGCCGGAGGTCGCCTTGTTCTCGTCAGTGGCGCGCTTGAGGGCGCGATAGGCCAACGCCTGCACCCGCTGATCGATGCTCAGCTGCAGATCGTTGGCGTTCTTGCCCTCCTTGACGATCCCCAGCCGCTCGATGACCCGGCCCTGCCTGTCCTTGCGCACCCGCATCTCGCCCGGGGTGGCGGTCAGCCACTCGTTATAGCTGCGTTCGATCCCCTCGATGCCGCTGCCGTCGATGTTGGTCACCCCCACCAGATGGGCACTGATCTCGCCGGTCGGGTAGAAACGGCGTGACTCGGGACGCAGATAGACGCCCCCCAGCTTGAGCCCCTTGATGTACTCGGAGACCGCTGGCGTCACCTGCCGCTGCAGGTAGACGAAACGCTTGTTGGGGTTGGCGATGCGCCGCTTGAGAGTGTTGATGTCGAGCTTGAGCACGGCGGAGAGCGCCAGCCAGGCCCGCTCGTTGTTGATGGCGCCGGATTCGTGCACCGTTTTGGGATCCGCCCAGACCGCCTCGACCGGCACGGAGACAGCCAGCTGTTCGCCGTTACGATCGGTGATCATACCGCGCACCGCCTGGGTGGAGGTGGTACGCAGGGAGCGCATGTCCCCCTCCTGGCGCAGGCGATCCGGATTGATCACCTGGATCCACGCCAGGCGCAGGATCAGGCCGACAAACGCAATGCCGATGAAGACCACCAGAGTGCGAAAGCGCCATGGATAGATGGAGGGCGCCTTGATATTCGCTTTGGCCGATTTGGCTGTCGCCTTGCGTTTCATGGTTGGGTTATTACCTTCTCGGTGGTCACCAGCGGGCGAGCCATCTGCAACTTGTCCATGGCCAGACTCGCCACCCGGGAATGTTCCGCCAAAGTGCCCTGCTCCAGCAGGAGGTGACGCCACTCGATGTTGAGGCGATCCTCTTCCGCCATCAGATCGTTCTGCTTGGCGGTCAGGCCGCGAGTCATGTTGGTCACCAGGATCACGGCAAAGGCGGTCACCAGCACGGCGACCGACAGAAAAATCTGCAGCTTGTGCCGCCAGAGATCGCTTGCGATCTCCTTGGCCAGATGAACGCGCACCTCACTCATGGTTTAATCCGCCAGGCGCTCGGCCACTCGCAGCACCGAGCTGCGTGACCGGGTGTTTTCAGAGACTTCATGATCGGAAGGCTTGAGCGCCTTGCCAACCGACTTCAACTTGCGGCCACCCGCCAGCTGCGCCTCGGTGAGCGGGATACCGTGCGGCACCTCCGGGCCTTTCTCGTGCTTGCGGATGAAATGCTTGACCAGCCGATCTTCCAGAGAGTGAAAGCTGATCACCGACAGGCGGCCATGAGGTGCCAGCACCTCCAGCGCGCCATTCAGCGCAGTTTCAATCTCGTCCAGCTCGCTGTTGATATAGATGCGAATGGCCTGGAAGCTGCGGGTTGCGGCGTGCTTGCCCTTCTCCTTGCTGGGATTGACCCGGGCAATCATCTCCGCCAACTGGCGGGTGCGCACATAGGGTTCGGTGACCCGATCGTGCACGATGGCGCGGGCGATCTTCTTGGCAAAGCGCTCCTCACCGAAGGTCTTCAATACCCAGGCGATGTCATCCACGTCGGCCTTGGCCAGCCACTCGGCAGCGCTCTGGCCCGTGGTGGGGTCCATCCGCATGTCGAGGGGGCCATCTTTCATGAAGCTGAAGCCGCGCTCGGCGTCATCCAGCTGGGGAGAAGAGACACCCAGGTCGAGCAGGAAGCCGTCGACCTTGCCCAGCAGGCCACGCTCGGCCAGATAGCCGGTGATGCCGGAGAAGGGGCCATGCACGATCTCGAAGCGGGGATCCTGGATCTTGGCCGCCTCGGCGATGGCCTGGGGATCACGGTCGATGGCGATCAGCCGGCCATTGGGGCCCAGATGCTGAAGGATCAGACGGGAATGACCACCACGGCCAAAAGTACCGTCGACGTAGACACCGTCCGGCTTGATGGCCAGACCTTCGACGGCTTCGTGCAACAGCACTGTGATGTGTTCAGCAGCTTGGGTCATTTATAAAGAGAAATCCTGTAGTCGTGGCGAGCTTGCCCAATCGTCCCCGGGCAGTCCCAAGATGTCGTCATTGACCTGTTGTTGCCAGCGGGCTTCATCCCACAACTCAAACTTGTTGAGCTGGCCCACCAGCATGATCTTCTTGTCCAGCCCGGCGTGGTTGCGCAGCGGCTGGCTGAGCAGCAGACGGCCATTGCCGTCCAGCTCGCATTCAGTGGCATGTCCCAGCAGCAGGCGCTGCAAGCGGCGCTCCTGGGGGTGCATGCTGGAAAGGGTCCTGAGCTTGCGCTCGACCTCTTCCCATTCGGTCAGGGGATAAAGGAGCAGACAGGGGTGGGCAATATCGATGGTGCAGACCAGCTGGCCGTCGCACTCGGAGCGCAGCCAGTCACGAAATTTGGTCGGAATCGCCAATCGCCCTTTGCTGTCCAGGCTGATGGCGTGAGCGCCACGCAACAAATTGAAGTCCCTGAAAGGTAAATGAGTGGCTGGATGCCCCTCTAAAAACCACTTTGATCCACTTTTCCCCACCCTGAAGTTTAAGGACGTGCAGGGGGCTTTTCAAGCAAGGAGATGGGACAGGGGGAACATATTGACGCGGCGTTTCCGTAGTGCCGATTAAATGAGTTGATTTTTCACAAGTTATTTATTTGGAAACCGGTGAAGATTAATTTTTGCCAAGGAAGTCGCGACCACTCATGGCGCAATAATGAAGCGGAACAATACGACTGCACACAAAATAATGCTTACGCCTACGACCGGATAAATGATGTAACTATCACTGAGACGGCGGGCTCGCAGGCACACCAGCTGGCAGAGCAACAAGTTGTACACAATCAGCAGCAGGGTGAGCAGGATATTCACACCCAGAGTCAGTTCACCGGCATGCCAGATGTACAGCCCCATCAATACAAAATTGGCGAGGATCAGGTAGAGCAGGAACTTCTGGATTATTTTCCCCGCTTTGGGTGACTTTTTGACTCGTGCTATCATGTTTTACATCCTTGACTCCACATGACCTAGCGACTAAACCCATCAAAAACTGTTGAGATATATCATGTTTTTTCCATTATGCCTGCATTTCCCCGGCAACAGAAAATGACATTCCCAAGATTGTATCTGGCCCTGGGACTATTTTTATTCTCTTCAGTTTGTCTCGCTTACGATAAATATCACTGGCAAAGCGGCTTTCCTGCCCCGATCCAGGGGGAAGGAGCGACTCTGGTTGCCCAGCAGCACGAATATCTGCTGAAGCAGAAATCCTATTTGCAGCGCCGACTGGCGGACAACCAACCCGTGATCCGCTGGATATCCGAGCAGGTCAAAAACCGCCATCTTCCCCCCTTGCTGGCGTTTGTTCCCCTGATTGAGAGCAGCTATCGCCTCGATGTCGTCTCCGCCGCCGGCGCAGCGGGCCCATGGCAGTTGATGCCGGACACGGCGACCCGTTTTTCCGTGCCCATCACCCGCGAGTTCGATGGTCGCTACTCGCTCCCGCTGGCTACCGAGGCAGCCCTCACTTATCTGGGCTGGCTCTATCGTTTCTTCGGTGAAAACTGGCTGCTGGCGCTGGCAGCCTATAACGCCGGCGAGGGGCGTGTCTTGAAAGCGGTCATGAGGGCGGAGAGCCGCAACGTCTGGGAACTGGACCTGCCGACCGAAACCCGGCTATATGTGGCGCGGTTCGTCGCGCTCGCCAATCTGCTCGACCGGGCCGAACGTTTCCAGTTGCAACTGCCGCCCTGGCAAGCAGGAGCCGATGTGCAGGTATTCCAGAGAGTCGCCAATTGCTCTCTCATGGCGTGGGCTTCGGCAAAAGGCATCTCGATGAACCAGGCACTGCGCTGGAACCCGGCCTGGCAACTGCCAGAGGCCAGCGGCATCGGCAACTGTCCTGTGGTATATCGCAAGGAAGAGAAAGTCATGGTCGCCGGACAACCAGTCCGGCCGCAGGAGAGAAAGGCGGTCTCCCTCGAGAGCCTGCACGATCCCTTGTTGCTGCGGGCTGCCCGGGGATTGGACATGACCCGCAGCGAGATCAGGCTGCTCCCTTCTCCGGATCCGTTGGGGATGGGTCAGACGCGGCCTCTGTTCTGAGCGCCCTGAAGCAATGGCGCCAGTGGCTGAGCAAGGGAGCCAGATCCACCTGTTCGGGCTCGCTCCAGCGAGCGCCATAGAAACGCAGGTAGCGGCCGATACCCCGGCGATGAGTGATATGGCAGGTCAGGGTCATGGCGGGAGCCAGCTTCAGGGTCACCTGTTCGGGCAACTCGAAGCGGGCCGGCGCAAGAAAACCGACGCCTCCCGGCCCCAGATCCTTGATCACCGCCCGACCTATGCTGCGGTCAAACAACAGGCCCGATACCAGCAGACGGGCCGCGATACCGCAGCTCTGTGACTCCAGCGGCGTGGTGCCGTCGTGCAGGTACCAGCGCGGCAGCTTGCGTCTGGGATCATCACTGCTGTTTTGAAACAACAGATCAGTTTCTTGAATTTCCATGGTTAAGGGCATCCTTGGCCTGCTGGGCAGCAGCCTGGGTTTGGGAACTGAACAGTTGTTTCAGGCTGTTTTCCGCCTGGGTTGTCATGATCAGCAATTCGATACGGCGATTCTGGCTGCTGTGGGGATTCGCCCGATCTTCCAGCATGGTATCCGACATGGCGCTTACCTGGCCAACCCGATCGGGTGGCATGCCGCCTGCCTGCAGTACCCGTCTCGCCATCATGGCGCGATCCGACGACAACTCCCAGTTGCTGTAGTTGTCGCCCGCAAAGGGGGTGCTGTCGGTGTGGCCCGAAATCATGATCTTGTTCTCGATGCGCTGGAACACGGGCGCCAGCGCCAGCAGCATGTGGCGGAAGAAGGGGGTGATACGCGCGCTGCCGCGGCTGTACATCTCCCGCTGCTCGTCGTCCCGGATCAGGATCCGCAATCCCTGTGGCACCAGCTGCAGTTCAAGGTTGTTCTTGGCCTGCACCTCATCCGCCAGCGAGCCGATGAAACCGGCCAGCTGTTTCATCTGTGCTTCCCCTTCGATCTTGCCGACCAGCAGGCTCTCGTAGCCGTTCTTGCCTTCATCCGAGAAAATGCTCCTGTTGCCCGAGATATGTCTCGGCATCGGCTGGCCTTCGGTCTGGTATTTGGGCATGACTTCGTCAAGCACGGAGGGATTGCCCCCGAGATCGACCGGGTAGGGGCTGTTTCTGATATCGAAAGGGTTCGCCTCGCTGTCCATGATGCTGTAGTCGCGCAGACGACTGGCCACCACTTCCCGCTCCTCCTGGTTGGAGACGGCCAGGATCCAGAGCACCATGAAGAAGGCCATCATGGCCAGGGTGAAATCGGCGAAGGCAACCTTCCAGGCGCCCCCGCTCTTGGGACCGGTGTTGCGACGCTGCTGGCGCTTGACGATGATCTGTTCGTGATTGCGCATTACATCGCCCTGTTGGTCACCCAGTCTTCCAGCTCAAGGAAGCTGGGCTTGACCTCAGGCTCCAGGATCTTGCGACCGGAATCCACCGCCAGCAGGGGAGTCTTGCCGCGCAACTGGGCCAGCAGAATGGACTTGATGCACATCAGCAGGCCGATGCGACGCTTGACCATCTCCTCCATGGCGTTGCTGAGGGGTTCGAGCAGACAGTAACAGAAGAAGATGCCGAGGAAGGTGCCGACCAGTGCGGCAGCCACGTGCACGCCTATGTTGCTGAGCGGACCGTCCAGCTGCTGCATGGTGATTATGATCCCCATGACCGCCGCCAGAATGCCAAAACCCGGGCATGCCTCGCCGGTCTTGTGCAGGGCATGGGCCGGCTTGAGCATGTCTTCCTCGATGGCCATGATCTCCTGCTCCAGCAAGGTATCGAGCTCGTGAGGAGTGATCTTGCCCATCCCCAGCAGGCGCAGGTTTTCGACGATGAAGCCGAGCAGCTGGGGATCTTCAGAAACCTGGGGATACATCAAAAACACCGAGCTCTGCTGGGGATTCTCAATGTGTTCATCGAGGGCCTTCATTCCCTTGCTGCGGGTCTCTTCCAGCAACTGGTGCATCAGGGTCAGCAGCTCGCGGTAGACCTCTTTCTCTTCCTTGTTCGGCTTGAAGCACTGTTTGATCTGCCGCCACATCTCATGCATCACCTCCTTGGAGTTGCCCAGAAACATGGAGCCAGCCGCCGCGCCAATAATGATGATGAGTTCCGAAGGCTGCCACAGCGCGATCGGGTTGCCCCCGGCCATCATGAAGCCTCCCAGCACACATATTAAAGTGACACCGATGCCGATCTGTTTTTGCATGAATGCTCCCGCACAATTGAACGAACCCCACCCGCCAGGGGAAAGAGACTACTTATATGGAGTCGACCAGTCTCTGCTTTAGCTGAAGCACGCATTGCTTGTGCAGCTGACAAACTCTGGATTCCGTGAGCCCGAGCACCAGCGCAATCTCTTTCATGTTCAGTTCGTGCTGGTAGTAGAGGGAGAGCAGCAGCTGCTCGCGCTTGTCCAGCGACTTGAGCACCTTGCTGATGGTCATGGCGAGATCCGTGTCATCCGACTCGGCGGCCGGAGCCCGGCCACCGTTTTCGAGCCAGTCCTCGAGGCTCTGCAGAGCCTCCGCCTGACTGGCATAAGCCAGCTGGCGCACCTCGTCGACGGAGCAGTCGAGGGCCTGTGCCAACTCCTGTTCCGTCGGCACGCGCCCCAGGCGGTTGTGCAGCTCCCGCTGCATCTGGTTGTGGCCATGAACCTGCTGGCGCAGCTGGCGAGGGCGCCAGTCAAGTCTGCGCAATTCGTCCAGCATGGCGCCACGAATCCGTTTGAACGCATAGCTCTCAAACTGGGCATCCGGCTCACTGCCGTAGCGACGCCAGGCCTCCAGCAACCCCATCATGCCGACCTGCTCCATGTCTTCCTGGTCGAAGGCGGCCGTCACCTGACTGCGCAGGTGGCTGGCGGCACGCTTAACCAGCGGCAGATAACGGGTGAGGATGGTCTGTTCGCTCGTGGCCGGCGCACTGCTGGTGCCGAACTCGTGCTGCATATCCCAGGCGGAGTCGATCATGAGGGGTTACTGCACCAGTACCTTGGTGATCAGCACCTCGTCGAGATAGGGCTTGTAGCCATAGCTCTGCAGGGTTGTGACCAGTTTGCCCAGCAGGGAGGTCTGCAAGGCAGTGATATCCTTGAGCTCCTTCTGGACATCGTCATTGGAGCGGTGACTGAAGTACTGCACCATGGCGTTGCGGATAAGCGGGTTGAGCATACGCAGCTCCTCCAGCTGGGCGGGATTATGGGTCACCAGCGCCAGCTCCAGCACCAGGTAGTGGGACTGGGAATCCCCCTCCAGGCTTATCACGAACCGATCCAGCGGCTTGAACAGCGGCTTTTCGCTCAACTCGGGTTTGGGCTCTTCCAGCCCCAGCCAGACGGCGATCAGATCGCGCTTGAGATAAGCACCATAAGCCAGGGCGGCCAGCAAGACGATCGCCAGCACGACTATCATCAACCACTTCATCACTCGCCGAATCATATCAATCCACTCTCTCTTTGCCTGAAGGCAACGGTTACACCAGGGTATTCAACCAATCGGGACGGCTCTTGCCGCTCTGCTCCAGCTCATCGCGCCACTGCTGGCGTCCGGCCAGGATCTCGTCTCCCTGCCAGCGCTGTTTGGGGTTCTGCTCCCCCCCTTGCCCGACATTGACGTCGACGCCGCCAGAGTGGTGGGGAGCCAGGCTCATGCGCAGCCGCTCCATCGACTGGATCAGGGCATCGCGCACGGCGGGGTTGGTCGCATTGAGCTGCACGTTGAGGCGATCGCCCTCGACCCGCACGGTCAACTCCAGCCGACCCAGTTCGGGAGGATCGAGCCGGATATGCGCCTGCTTGACCTGCTGGTTCACCTGCAGCTCGACCTTGTCATGAAGCAGGCTCATCAGTTGCTGCCCCCACTGGGCCTGATTGTCCGGCAGCTTGACCGGGGCCCACTGGTATTCGGCAGGCTTGCTCGGCGCCAGCTGGCCAACCGGCAGCACCATGAGTTTCGGATCAAGCGCCACCGACTCCCGCTCGCCGCTCTGGGGCTGGGCATTGAGCATGGGTTGCAGGGTGCTGATCAGCCTGGCCTGTACTCCTTCCCGTACAGCCCCCTTGCCATCCCCTGCGACGCGAGCCTGCTCGGCCACGGGGGCTGCAGAGGCATCCTGACCGGGCAAGGCACTCTCCTTGAGCTGGGGAGCGGCATTGCTGAACACGACGCTCCCCTGTTCAGCCAGCAGGGTGCGCTGCGGCAGGCCACGAAACGAGAGCGGTGGCAGGGTCAGGGCAACCTCTTCCGCCATCTGTGCCGACGGCACGGCTCCCTGGGACGGGATCGGAGACGCGGCTCCGTTTGCCGACTGCTGGACACGCTCTTCCAGCAATAAGAAGGAGGGCAACATGCGGCTGAATGCCTGCAACTGTTCGCTCGCCCCCTCCAGCTGTTCCCCTTGCACTTCATCGGTCACTGGGGCCTGTACGAAGCCAGTCACCGGCTCCGCCTGCAACTCTTCCTGCGCCAGGGCATCCGCCTGCAGGTAGGAGTCATCCCCCTCCTGCGACGACTGGTTCAGTCTGTGTTTCGCAAATGATTCTCGGGTCGGTGCGAGTTCACCACCCGCCAGCGGGATCATTGCCATTGTTGTACCTCGTCATAGGCTGCCAACCCCTCGCGCTGACCATTGAGCGCCTGCCACGCCCCCTTGAGGCGATCGGTCTCGTGCTGGCAAAGGGTGATGGCACTCTGATAGAGGGTTCTGACCTCTGCTCTCGTGGTGGCCATCGCCGCCCAGCTTTGCGGGTGCTTGTCCGCCATCTGGCTGGCAAAACGTGCCAGCCTGGCATCCGTCTCTTTCAGGACTTCCCATTCCCCTGCCTGCGCCTGCTGCAACAGCAGACGCGCCAGTCCGAGCACTTGCAATGACAACCGCTCCTGTTCCTGAGGGGACAGGGGTCGTGCTGTATCAAGGGACATAAATGGGTACCAAATGAGATTCTTTTGCTGACATGCCCAGAGCTAAGCAAAGAGCACGCCAGAATGATATTGCGCCCCGCATCGCGGCGGAGCGCAAGATCCGGGGAACAGGCGGGAAACTGCACTTCCGCCTTAACGGGGTTGACGGGCCATGACTTCCCATCCGTCCTTCAGTTCACCCAGAATGCTGCGCACTTCGGCAAAACCGGCCACATTGTTGGACACGCTGATCTCGAACAGCTTCTGTCCGCAATAGTCATAGAGACGATGCAGATTGGCGGCCAGCTCACCCCCCTTCTCCATGTCCAGAGCGCTGTCGAGCCCTCCCAGGATCTGCAGGCACTTGCTGATCGCCTGTCCCTTGCGCTCAAACTGCTTGGCCAGAATGTGCCCCTCAGCCCTGGCAATCTCGTCCAGCAGGCCATCCATCAGCATCAGCACCAGCTGGTGCGGATCAGCGCTGGCCGCCTTGGCCTGGGTGGCAGCAAACTGGTAAGCATCATAACCATCTTGAGGTTCAAACATCTCGGACTCGCTCGATTAAGGTTCTGCGACAGAGTGGTGACGTCAGAACGCCCCCATGCTCTGCAGCATCTGGTTCATAGTGGTGAACTGGTTGAGGTAGCGTTTATACGCGGCTTCCATCTTGCGATCCAGCGCAGCCATCCGGTCATTGACCCGTTTTTCATTGGCATCCAGACCGGCGTTGCGCGACTTGAGCACGCCATCACGCTTGACGTAAGGGTCGAGATCCGTGCTCATCCGCTTGAGCAGACCATCATCCCCCAGCAGAGCCTTGCCCAGCAGCTCAGGATCCTTCTCCAGCGCCTTGTTGAAGTCGGTCTCGTTGAAGGAGAGTTTGCCGTATCGGTCGGTCTTGATCCCGAGCGAACCCAGGGTCATGCCGTTGGGCAGATCCCGCACGCTGTTTCCCAGCATGCTCTTGAGGCTGCGGATGCCGCTGTCCGAGGCCAGCGCTCCCGGTGATTTGGGGTCGCTCGAGGTCATCTTGGCCAGCTCGTCCACCAGCTCGTTGTAACTGTCGACAAACTTCTTGAGTGAACCGGTGACCGCCTCCTTGTCCTGGGCGACTACCACCTGCAGCGGCGCCTCCCCCGGCTTTTGCGCTTTGGTCAGCTCCAGGGTCAGGCCGTCGATGACATTCTCCACCTTGTTGCTGGCGGAGACTATGGTCAGCGGGTTGTCCCCCCCCATCTGCAGCTTGGCATCCTGCGCCTTGGTGATGTCGCGCTTGCCGGCCAGAGCCGTGCCCAGCATGTCGCCCGCATCGCCGGAATAGTTGATGGCGATGGCGTTTTCGGTACCGGTTTCGGTGCTGGTCAATACCAGGTTGACCTTGCCATCGGAGCGCACCAGGGTGGCCTTGACCCCGGGATTGTCCTTGGCGTCATTGATTTCGGACACCAGGTCCTTGACGGTGGAACCGGCGGGCAGGCTGGCCAGATCGATCTCCAGCTTCTTGCCCTTCACCTCCAGCGAGAGGGTGCCGGTGGCGGGCAGCTGGGCGCTCTCGCTATCCAGGGAGAGGCCGACCTGATGGGCCTGGGCAAGCTGTTCGACGAAGAGGTTGTACTGGCCTGAGCTGGCGGTGCCATCGCTGGTCACCTTCATGAACCCTTCTTGCGAGACCGTCCCCTTCTGGGCCTGCAGGTTGGAGGCCTTGTTGAGATCCTTGAGCATGGTCTGGAAGCTGGAGAGCTTGGTGTGCAGGGCTGTGAGCGCCTTGCGCTGACCCGTGATGCTGTCCATCTGCTTTTTCAGCAGCTTGTCCATGTTCTGCCGCTCAAGGGCGACCAGTTGCATCGCCGTGCTGGCGGGATCGATCTGCATTCTTCATACCCTTCTTGAAAGCTTGATGGCATGTCTGTGGCAAAAGGCCGGTTTCCCCTTTGCCCCAGACACGGCAAGAAAACGGGCCACCCGCAGGCGGCCCGCCACACCATTAACGCAGCAGGGAAGTTACCATGCCGGTCATCTGGTTGGAGTTGGACAGCACGGACATGCCAGCCTGCATCAGCATCTGGTTCTTGGTCATGCTGGTGGTTTCCTGGGCGAAGTCGGCATCCATGATGCGACCGTTGGCCATGTCGGTGTTCTCTTTCATGTTGGAGAGGTTGTTGATGGTGTGGTCCAGACGGTTGATGTTGGCACCGAAGGTGGAACGGGCTTCACCAATCTTCTCCAGCATGCCTTCCATCGCGGTGATCTGGGCAGAGGCAGTGCCAGCAGTCAGGTCGGCAGCGGCAGCGGTACTGATGGCGGTGTTGACGCTCTGAACCTTGGTGGAAGCGTCCATTTTCAGCACTTCATCCTTGCTGCCACCGATCTGGAAGGAAACGGCTTCTTTCTCGAACTTGCCATCTTTCTTCAGCAGAGCAGTGCCACCGAAGGTGGTGTTGTCACGGATGTTTTCCAGCTCTGCGCCCAGCTCTTTGAACTCGGCGTTCATGGCTTCGATGTCTTTGGTGCTGTTGGTGCCGTTGGCAGCCTGGGTAGCCAGATCTTTCATGCGCTGGGTGATGTTGGTCATCTCGTCCATGGCGCCTTCGGCGGTCTGCATCATGGAGATGGCATCCTGGGCGTTGCGCATACCGACTTTTTGACCGTTGGACTGGGCCTGCAGACGGGTGGCGATTTGCAGACCGGCTGCGTCATCGGCGGCGGAGTTGATACGCAGACCGGTACCCAGACGCTGCATGGCGGTGCCCAGCATCTTGTTGGTGCTGTTCAGCTGGCTCTGGGTGGTCATGGATGCGAAGTTGGTATGAATGGACAAGCCCATGGTGATTTCCTCTATGTGGGGCTGCGCAGCAGCTTGTTTGGTTGACAAAGAGTAAGGACGACCATGGCCCGCCAAAAATTGAGAATCCGGACCAGTTTTTTTTCACCCTGCGGCCGCACACGGCCTTCCAAATAAAAATGCCGGCACCGGGCCGACATTTTCTCTTCTTTGCCAATCCGTCCCTATGACAGCTCGGTGGCCAGCCGGTCCAGCAGCACCGGCAGTTCAAACTCCAGATAGTCGCACAGACCGAACCAGTCATGGCGCTCCTGACACTGTAGTAGCTGCTTGGAGAGGGCCAGCATCTCCCCCTGCACATCGGCAGACATCTGGGGCATGAAGGGGATCAGCAGTTGCAGCATGCGACCGCACTCATAGCAGGCGGCCTCATCCTGACCGGCCCGCAGCATGCCCGCCAACGCATCCGCCCCTGACTTGAAGCTCTCGATATCCAGCATCAGGCGAACTCCTCGTTATAGGTGGTACCCAGAATGCGGGCCCCTTCCCGGCTGCTGTTCATAAAGCGCACCCCGGGCTGCATCTTGATGTAGAGCTCCATATAGTTCAGATAGATACAGAAGCTCAGCAGGGTTTTTACCGGTGCACCATGACCGTTTGGTACGGTACGACGACCGTAATGGGACTGGGCCCCCAGCTGCCCCTCATCCCAGCCGGTGTGGCTCTTGTCTCTCGGATAGGCAAAGTCGGCCCCGAACAGGGTGATCTGCCGGGCTCCCATCTTCACCGCCAGATCGGTGGCGGGATGGATCACGCTGCCACCGGTAAACAGAGTGGCCCGTGGAGCGACCTTGTTGAGCTTGGCATAGCTATCCAGCTGTTCGTAGGCGCCGTAACGCGGCCCCTTCCAGCCGGAGAGTACGGCCTTGCTCACCATGGGGATGTAGACCAGGGCAATATCGTCAGACCATTCGGGGTGCAGGATCCCCTGATGAATGTTGATATCCACGCTGACCACTATGTCGGGCCGGATCCCGTGCTCCAGCAAGGGACGCAGGGCAGTATCCACGCTGATGAACAGGGGGCGGTTCGCCTGCTCCCTAATTTGCCTGAGCCTGGGCAGATGATCCGCCAGGGTGGGGCCGGTCGCCAGAACATAGACTTCCCGTCCCTTCAGGGTGTTGAACAGGCTGGCCACATCCCGATCCTGGCGCAGCAACTCGAGGTTGTCGTGCAGGCGATTGACGATCCTGTCGCTGGCATATTCGGCGTTGAACAGCTCGCGACGACTCTGGATCAACACCCGATCCCGGATCTTGGCGCTCTGTTCGTCGGCCAGCTCCAGCTCGGAGGCCAGGAACAGGAAGGGGGACATCACCAGCTCGTTCTCTTCCGGCAGCATCAGCCGTACCCTGGGGTCGGCCAGCCAGTCCCCCTGATCCGTCAGGTGCAGCACCAGCGCAAAGACGGCGGAGTTCATCACCTTGATGTTGAGCTGGCGCAGCCGTTTGCGGCGCAGCAACACCCTGGGCAGATCTCCGAGTCCGGTCCCGTACAGGGTCAGCTCGCCGAGATCCTCGGGAGCACCTGCGGCAATTTTTTCGGCCTCGCGTACCCTGTCATGACGGCTGGTCAGCTGGATGCCATTGATGACGAGGGTGGAGCTCAACCCTTCAATGAGTTCGGCCGGTACGGCATTGATGTCACAGCCTTGCAGATGGGCCAGCAGGCGCGGCCAGCGTCTGGCCAGCACCTCGGCGTGCTGCGGGAAGTAGTCAATCATGGTTTTGCTGCCACTTGATATGAGGTTTCGGAAGAGCGTCTCTTCAGCTCAGGAGTGCCACTACGTTCTGGCGGGAAACATTGGCCTGGGCCAGCAGGCCCGACATGGTGCCGGCAAAGCCCCCTTCCCTGAGCTGGCTGGCCAGCAGCGACTGGATCTGTTCCAGCTCCGCCGGGGTGGCCGACTGGGTGCGTGCCTTGACCTGAGCCAGCTGCTTGACCATCTTCTGGCGAAACTGCTTGAGATCGCGCACCGAGTGTTCGATCTCCGCCAGCATCCGTTGCAGCCGTTGCCGCTCCTGGCGCAGCTCACCCTGACTGATCCCCTCTCCCAGCCGGGTCAGCTGACCCGCGGCAGCCTTGAACTGGATTGGCACAGGGTTGCCCGCCGGGATGCGGATCCCTTCGCCACTGATCAGCACGGGTTCATCGAGCTTGCGCCGCTGGTTGTCGGCGATGGAGAGCTCCAGCTTGCCCAGCTCGTTGAGCCGGGCCTGGATATGCTCCTTGCGCAGCGCCTGATCGAGGCGACCGACGGCCTCCTTCTGGCTGGCGCCGGCAGGCAGTTGCACTTCCACCGCACTGCCACTCTGGGGAAAGGAGAAGACCAGTCGTTCGTTGCCATTGCGGGGGGAGAGCAGATCCAGCTGATCGGCACTGTAATTGATCCGGCTTTCGTTCGCCGACGCCAGCAGGCGCGGCTTGAGTTCTGCGGTCAGCGGCCCCTGGGGCTGGATGAGCTGGGCTTCCATCTGCTTGAGACGGCTGGCGATATCGCTGCCGGCCACGCTGCGTTGTGACAGCTGCTGCTCGACCCGCTTGAGCTCGCCCCAGATACGGCTGAGGGCCTGTTCGCCCCCCTGGGCATGGGCGATCCTTTGCTGGGCCACGCTCATCAGGGCCCAGCGATCCAGCTTGGTGACATCGGGGGCCCGAAAAGAAGATTTCTTGCCAGAATGAAGGGGTTGCTCAGCCTCCGTCCGCCCCTGTAATCTGGGGTGCGCGGGGGTCTCTGCTATCCCGCCGGCTCGGGTGGCCTGGATCTTCATCATGGTTTCTCACTTGTTACGGCATGTAGTTGAACAGGCTGAGCCCGTTCACTTTGACAAACGCCTGCTGCTGTACTTGCAATGCCATCAGGACATGAGCCTGCTTGGTCACCGCACTGGCATAGTCAAGGGACTCAATCTGGTTGCTGAGTTCCTTGCTGTAGATGCCCTTCTCTTCATGACCTTCATCGACCTGATCGAGCAAGTTCATGCGGGCGCCTATATTACTCACCATGTCGCTGATGTCATCCTGCAGGGTGGCACTGCGATCCAGCATGGCACCCGCTTTCTCTCCCGCATCCGGGGCACCGCTCTCCAGCGCCGCCACCGTCTCATCGAGCTGCTTGAAGAAGTCGCCATCATCGATGAACAGCTTGTCGGCGGTCTGGTTCAACCCTATGGTGACCCCCTTGGCGATAGTCACCTCGCGCACCAGGCCATCACCCTTGTAGCTGTAGCTGCCATCGGCCTCTTTCACTATGGTGGTGTTGTTCACCTGGCTGCCGGCAAACAGGCTGGAGCCACTCTCGTTGCGCGCGTTGGCCAGATCCAGCAGGCCATCCTTGATGATGGCCATCTCGCTGGCGGCGGCCCGGCGGTCCTCATCGGACATGGAGCCGGTGGCCGCCATCTGGGTCAGATCCCGCAGGCGCATCAGCATATTGGTCATGCTGTCGAGCTGGATCTCCCCCTGGGAGAGCTGGCTCTTGGCGTTGGCGATGTTCTTCTGGTACTGCTCCATCGCACTCTGTTCCTTGTGCAACCCCAGCAGGCGCACGCTGCCGACCGGATCGTCGGACGGCTGCAGAATCCGCTTGTTGCTGGCGATCTGGCGATCGAGGCGGGCATAGTCCCCCAGTCCCCGTTGCAGGTTGTCGAGCATGCCAAGCTGGATCTGGTTGGTACTCACGCGCATGACGATGCTCCTTAGAACAGGCTGAGGATGGAGCCGAACAGCTGGTCGGCGGTGCTGATCACCTTGGCATTGGCCTGGTAGAGCTGGGTGTAGGACATGATCTTCATCCCCTCTTCATCCAGGTTGACGCCACTGACGCTGCTGAGGTTGCGAGCCAGCTGCTTCTCCATGTTGGCGTCCGCCTCCATGGTGGCCTTGGCCTGACCGCTCTTGACCGCCAGGTCCCCCAGCAGGGAGCTGTAGGCGTCGTACTGGGCGTCCTTGATGGTCAGCATATCCTGCAGGTTGCTGTTGTCCCCCGCCCCGCCGGTCTTGGCGAAGGCCAGATCCGAACCGGTGAAGCCATCGGCCAGACGCAGGGTCCCGGCAGGATCCAGCGGGTCATAGACGAACATCGCCTTGCCCGGCTTGCCGTTCAAATCCACCCCGGCGATCTGCACCTTGTTGAAATCATCCGCCAGCTGCTTGGCGATCTGGCCGATCTCGTCCCGCATCGGGCGCAGGGTGTTGGCACGATAATCGAGGATGCCCGCCAGGCTTCCCCCTTGCAGGGAGGGGATCTCGAAGGTTTGTCCGGCAAAATCCAGCTTGAGCTTGTCGCCGGTCAGTGCGAGGCGGCTGGCGCTGCCTCCCACCACCAGCGGCTGACCTTGCGGCAAGCTGAGGGCATAGGAGCCATCGCCCTGGCGGTTGACCCGCACTTCCACCAGACCGGAGAGTTCGCGCACCACCTGATCCCGGCTGTCTTCGAGGGCCGAGGTGTTGACCCCCTTGCTCTGCTGATCGGCGATCTGCTGGTTGAGTTCGGCAACCTGGTTCAGGTAGCTGTTGACCTGCTTGACCGAGCTGCCCAGCTGGTCGTCGATCTGCTTCTCCTGGGTCAGCAGACTCTCGTTGAGCTGGCCGAAGCGGTTGATCAGGGCACCCGCCGAGCTGACAATCTGGCTGCGCTGCGCCGGGGTTTCCGGGCTGTCCACCGCGGCACTCAGGGCCGAGAAGAAGCTGTCCAACCCCTTGGAGATGTTCATCGACTCGCTGCCCAGCAACTGCTCGGCGGTGTTGATGTACTGGTAATGAGAGAGGGAGGAACCGACGGCAGACATGCCACGCCAGTGCTGGGTCACCATGTAGGCATCGGTTATCCGTCGAACACCGTTGACCACCACTCCCATGCCGTTGTCCATGCGGCCGAAACCGGCCAGAGTGCCCATGGTGGCCTCCTGGCGGCTGTAGCCGGCGGTATCGACGTTGGCAATATTCTGGGCGGAAACGTTGAGGGCTATTTGGGCCGCGCTCAAACCGCTAAAACCGATATTGATCAGTGACATCAGTCAACCTTCTTCATTTTTGCCGAATTCAGAGGCTGGCTGAATGCAGCCAGGGTCTGGGAGTCTGAAGCGACCACGGGCTCGACATTCTTTAGCGCGCCCCCCAACTGGCTGACCATATGTTCCTTGAGCCCCAGACCGCCGCGCTTGACCATGCTCATGGCCAGCTGGCTGTCGTACATGTCGCGGTAGAGGCTCTCTCCCTTGATCAGCTTGTCCTCTTCATCCTGCATGGCATCACTGGCCGAACGCATGTGCTTGAGTACGGTTTGCAGAAAGCTCACCTCGAATTGGCCTGCGGCCGCCTCGAGGGCGGCCCGCTGGTCCGGATTGCTTTTGATCTGCTGAAGTTCGTTGAGATCCTGATAGAAGCCAGGCTCGCTCGTAATTCTGGTCATATGAATCCTTAAATAACCACCAACTCCCCTTCGAGAGCACCCGCTTCGTCCAGCGCCTGCAGAATTGCCATGATGTCATCCGGCGTGGCGCCAAGGGAGTTGACTGCCTTCACGATCACCTCGAGGGAGGTGCCTTCCGGCCAGACAAACATGTTCTTGCGTTCCCGATCGACCTGCACCCGGGAGTTGGGCGTGGTAGTAGTCTGGCCGTTGGAGAAGGCATTGGGCTGGCTGACCGTCTTGCTCTCGCCTATGGTCACCGTCAGGCTACCATGGCTGACAGCAGCCTTGCGCACCTTGACCCCCTGCCCCATCACCACGGTACCGGTTCGGCTGTTGAACACCACCCGGGGACGCTCTTTGCCCGTATCGACCTGGATATCCTGCAGCAGGGCCATGAAGGAGACCCGCTGGCTCTCGTCCTTGGGGGCCATCACCTGGATGCGCCCCGCACTCACCGCCCGGGCGACCTGCCCCAGCTGCTGGTTGATGGCACGCTCGACGTTACGGGCCGTCTTGAAGTTCGGCTGATGCAGGTTGAGGGTCACCTCCGGCTTCTCGGTGAAGCTGCTCTTCACCTCCCGCTCTATGGTGGCCCCGTTGGGGATGATGCCTGCGGTCGGCACATTGATGGTCACCGACGAGCCGGACTGGCCTTCCGCCTTGACCCCGGCCACCACCAGGTTGCCCTGGGCGACCGCATAAACTTCGCCGTCAATGCCCCGCAGCGGCGTCAGCAGCAGGGAGCCCCCGCGCAGGCTCTTGGCATCACCGATGGACGTGACGGTCACGTCCACCAGCTGCCCCTTGCCCGCCAGCGCCGGCAGGGTGGCCTGTACCGAGACCGCCGCCACGTTCTTGAGCTTGGGATCTATGTCTTCCGGCAGCTGGACCCCGAACTGCTTGAGCATGTTGGTCATCGACTGGCCGGTGAACTTGACCTGCCCCTTGTCACCGGTACCGGACAGGCCGACCACCAGGCCGTAACCCACCAGCTGGTTGGTACGCATCCCCTGCACATCGGCGATGTCCAGCAACGGCCGCTTGGCCGGCGCCGGTGCAGCCGCCTGGGCCAGCCAGGGCAGGCAGAGACAAATCAGGGGAATAAACCACTTTTTCATGTCAAACCTCAAAATGGCGCAAAGGCCGAGCTGAAGAACCTCGCCAGCCAGCCCATCTGGTTGCTGTCGGCCAGGGCACCGCGTCCGGCATAGGTGATCCTGGCGTCGGCGATGCGCTGGGAAGAGATGCGGTTGCTCTGGTCGATGTCTTCCACCCGCACCATGCCCCCGAGGCGGATATATTCATCCCCCTGGTTGAGGCGGATCCACTTCTCGCCGCGGATCTCGAGCACCCCGTTGGGGTAGACATCCGCCACCGTCACCGTGATGGCCCCCGCCAGGGTATTCTGCTGGCTGGAGGTGGCGCCGCCATCGAAATCCCGATCGGCACTGACGCTGGCCCCCCAGTCCGGCCGCAAGGTACCACCGATGGAAGGGGCAGGCACATTCATGCTGCTGTTCTTGCTCATGCTGGTGTTGGCCTTCTTGCTGGACTGGGTCCGCTCCTCCAGCATCACGGTCAGGATGTCGCCCACCCGGTAAGCGCGGCGATCCTGGAACAGGGTCATCATGTAGTCGCCACGGTAGAGCCCGCCGTCTTCACCCTGGACGTTGGCGATCATCTTGGATCGGGAAGGGGCCCACTTCTCGTCACCGGGCTCGGGCGCCTTCAGTTCATAGGTGGCACAGCCCCCCAGCAGCAGTACCAGCCAGATATAACGCAGCAACGCCATCATCAGAGCGCCTGGGTCACGAACTTGAGCATCTGATCGGCCGCAGAGACCACCTTGGCGTTCATCTCGTAGGCACGCTGGGTAGTGATCATGTCGACCATCTCCTCCACCACGTTGACGTTGGAGCTCTCCAGGGTGAACTGCTTGATGGCTCCCATTGCCTCCTCGCCCGGCACCCCTTCGATGGCCTCGCCGGAGGCACCGGTGGCACGGTACAGGTTCCCCCCGAGGGCTTCCAGACCCGCCGGGTTGGCGAAGTTGGTCAGGGTGATGCGACCCAGTTCGACGTTCTCCTGCTGGCCCGGCAGGGTGGCGCTGACGGTACCGTCCGTACCGATCGACACCTTGGTGGCGTTGTCCGGGATCTCGATCTGCGGCACCATCGGCAGGCCGTCGGCGTTGACCAGCAGGCCATCGGCATTGCGGTGCCACTGGCCGTTACGGGTATAGGCCGTCTCGCCGTCCGGGCGCTCAACGCCGAAGAAGCCAGCCCCCACGACTGCCATGTCCAGCTCCTGGTTGGTGTTCTGGAACTGGCCGGAGGTGAAGACCTTCTGGGTGCCGACCACCCGCACACCATTGCCCATCTGGATGCCGATCGGGGCCTCGTTCTGCTGATCCTGCTGGGCTCCTGGTTGGCGCTGAACCTGATAGAACAGATCTTCAAACGCCACGCGATCGCGCTTGAAGCCGACCGTGTTGACGTTGGCCAGGTTGTTGGAAATGCTGGCCATCTTGGTATCTTGCGCGGCCAGACCCGTCTTGCCGACCCACAGTGCTGCGTGCATCTTGTCTCTCCATTCGTTTGCTGGCCGCCAGACCCTTGCCCGACGACCGGAATAATCCGGCTATCAGCCTTGACCCGAGATGAGGCGTGCCCCCTGGCGGGCCTGATCATCGGCGCTCTTCATCAACTTGACCTGCAACTCGAAGTTGCGGGTCAGCGCCATGCTGCTGACCAGTTCGTCCACGGCATTGACGTTGGCCCCTTCCAGAAATCCGGAGGCCATCACCACCTCGTCACTCATCTCGGCATCCTCGCCCTGACGCTGGCGGAACAGGCCGTCCGGCCCCTTCACCAGTTCACGGGTGTCCGGATTGACCAGCTTGAGCCGGCCGACTTCGAGGCGGGCACCGCCCCCCGGCGGGGTGACGCTGAGGATACCGTCCTTGCCGAAGTGGATGTCGCGGTAGGCGGGCAACACCAGCTCACCGCCATCACCCAGCACGGGGCGACCGTTGAGGGTGAGCAGGCCGTCGGCATCCTGGGTCAGGTTGCCGGCCCGGGTGTAGGACTCCTTGCCATCGGCGGACTGTACGGTGAAGAAGCCATCGCCACGGATCGCCACGTCCAGCGGACGACCGGTCTGCATCAGGACACCGGCCTTGAAGTCGGTACCGGCCAGCTCTTCCCGCGCCATCACGCGACTCTGGTAGCCGTCGCCGGTCAGGGCAAGAGCCGAGACGCGCTCGAAGTCGGCCCGAAAACCGGCCGTGTTGACGTTGGCCAGGTTGTTGGCCCTGATCTGCTGTGCCATCAGGGTGTGTTGCGCCCCCGACATGGCGGTATAGATAAGCTTTTCCACGGTTCAGCCTTAGAAGGAGTTGAACAGGACCTGGGTCATCTTGTCAGCGGAGCTGATGGTCTTGGCGTTGGCCTGATAATTGCGCTGGGACGTCATCAGGCTTACCAGTTCACCGGTCAGATCCACGTTGGAACCCTCATAGGCACCGGCAGTCAGGTTGCCCAGGGTGCCCGAACCGGGAACGCCCAGCACCGGCTGGCCGGAGCTGAAAGACTGCTGCCAGGTAGTGTTGTTGGTCTGCAGCAGGCCGTTGGGGTTGGCGAAGTTGGCCATCACCACCTGCCCCTGCAACAGGCTCTGCCCGTTGGTGAAGGTGGCATACACGCCACCATCGGCATCCACCCGCACGCCGGTCAGATCCCCGGCGGTATAGCCGTTGGACTGGTTGCGGGTCGCGTTGAAGTCGGATGCGTACTGGCTCACCTTGCTGATGTCGACGGTGAGCTCAAGGGGGTTGGCACCCGGCGGGGTCAGGGCCAGCTTGGGCATGGCGGTAGGCGTGGCCAGGGTACCATCCTTGTTGAAGGTCAGCGCGACCGGCGCCTTCAGATCGGTGCCGTCGAAGGTGTAATGCACGGTCCAGCTGTTGTCGCCTGTCTTGACGAAATACTGGGTCACGCTGTGTTCGCTGCCGAGGGAGTCGTAGACCTTGCTGGTCTGGGAGTAGCTGTAGCTCTCGCTCTTGGCCGGATCGAACGGGTTGGCAGTCGGGTCGATCACGCTGGCATCAGCCTTCAGGTTGGCGACGAACTCCAGGGTATCGGAGGCCTTGGCGGGCAAGCTGCCGGCCTGAACCTGGATATCCCCGATCACCCCGGCCTGCAACTCGCCCGCCGCGTTGGTGGAATAACCCTGCAGGCGGGCGCCGTTGGCAGCCACCAGATGGTTGCTGGCATCACGCTGGAACATGCCGGCGCGGGTGTAGGAGCTCTGGCCGTTGGCCTCTTTCAATACGAAAAAACCGCTGCCGGAGATGGCCAGATCCAGTCCGCGCCCGGTGCGCATCAGGTCGCCGTTGCGCTCGAAGTTCTGGGAGACGTTGTTCATCTCCACCCCGCCTGCCTGGCCACCGCCATAAATGGCGGCGAATTCGGCACGGCTGGATTTGAAGCCGGCGGTGCTGGCGTTGGCCACGTTGTTGCTGATGACGCTCAGCTCCTGGTTTACGGCGCGCAGGCCGCTCAATCCGATATTGAAAGACACGGGTTCAATCCTCTGTTAGTTACGCCGACTTGCCAAACTGAACTGCGCTGAAGAGGGGAACTTCACCCACCCCGGCGACCTGCAACATGATCTCGCCCGTTCCCGGTAGCGACACGCGTTCCACTGTGCTGGCAACATAATTCTTGGTAGTGACCGCGGCCCCATCCATGGATGCCTTGACCTCGAAGCTGTACTTTCCGGGCGGCAGCGCGGGCAGCTCATAGTCGATCGCCCCCGGTTTGCTCTCGCCCCAGCTCTGGCTGGCCACCTGCTGGCCATGCTCGTCGAACACCTTGAGCTCGATCTGGTTGGCTGTGCTGGGCAGTTCGATCTGGCCGCGGATCGCCTGCTCTTCGGAGAGCTCCAGCGTACCGCTGGGTACCATCACTTCCTTGTCGATAAGGTCGGTGCTCTGCAGTACCTGCTGGGTGTCCATCATGGCGATGGACTGCTGCTGCAGGATCTTCAACCCTTCGACCCCCTCCACCATGCTGAACTGGGCCAGCTGGGTGACGTACTGGGCGCCGTCGAGGGGATTGGTCGGATCCTGGTTCTGGATCTGGGCCACCATCATCTGGAGAAATTCATTGCGCAGCTGAACGCCCTGGCTGCCTTGGGAACCCTGATTTCCCTCGGTTTGTCCCGCATTGTTTGAGGCTATCTCCGGGGTGGCGCCAGCGCGCTGGCTGCCCCGAGCACTGTCCAGATTGCTGACTTGTGGCAGGCTCATCGGTTAGACCCCCTGACCAAGACGCAGCAGCCCCTGCTGCATGCTGTTGACTCGGTTGATCACCTCGACCGAGGTCTCGAAGCCACGGGAGGCGCTCATCATGTCGGCCATCTCTTCCACCACGTTGACGTTGGAGTAGTAGACATAGCCATCTTCATCGGCGAGCGGGTTGGTGGGCTCCATGCGCTTCTCGACCATGCGGTCGGACTGCACTATGCCGGCGACCTGTACCTGGGCCGCACCCAGTCCTTCAGCGTCCTGAACGCGCTGGTAGAGGGTGGAGAAGACAGGTTTGATCGCACGGAAGGCGCTCTCTTCGCTGCTCGCAGCGCTGTCGACGTTGGCCAGGTTGGAGGCGACGGTGTCGAGTCGTACCGTCTGAGCCCGCATGGCGCTGCCCGCGATGTCATAGATCTTGTTGAATGACATGATTAACGTCCCTCGATCGCCTTGGCGATCCCGGTGATTTTCATATTGAGAAAGGTCAGGCTGGTCTGGAAATCGGTGGCGTTGTTGGCAAACTTGCTCTGCTCAACGCTCAGTTCGGCCGTGTTGCCATCCATGGATGGCTGATAGGGAATGCGGTATAGCGGGTGACGCATCTCGTCGGCCATGCTGCCCTGAGTGATGGCGGCGCTTTCGTCACCGCGCGCAACTTGCCGTGCGACCCCGTTCAAAATCGTCTTATAATCCACATCCCGCGCCAGATACCCCGGGGTATCCACGTTGGCCAGGTTGCCAGCCAGAATACGGGCGCGATCCGCTCTGACTTCAAGCGCATAGGGGTGCACGCCAAGGGCGCGGTCAAACGAGAGGCTCATGTTTTATCCTTTTCCATCAATCGGACCGATGCGGGTGTTATCAAGAGTCATGCCAATCCTGACAATCCACGCCAAGGGCGGCCTCGCGCCGGTCCGGGGGCAAACCGGCAACCAAGAGGTGGAAGCCAGACTTCCTGCATGGAAATCCGGGCTCGCTCTCTTCCTGCTGCTCGGCAGCGTTAATGCACACGCGGCCCAGACTCTGGCTGATGAGCTGGAGGATGCCCTGATCCGGGACGCCCGTACCACGCTGGAGGAGTACGTCACGCAGCAAGGCTGGCCCACCCCGACCGCTGACTATCAGGTCTGGCTCTCGTCGGCGGTGGCCCACCTCCCCCCCTGCGAGCAGCAGGTGCAGTTGCAGGCGGGCGGTCAGTATCGCCAGCCCTGGGGACGCCGCCCCTATCTCATCACCTGCCTGAGCCCGAGCTGGCAGTTGCGGGGCCGGGTGGAGGTCAATCTGACCCTGCCGGTCTGGGTGGCCGCGCAGGACATCCAGCGCGACGTCCCGATCACCGCAGCGGACGTGCTGGTGCAGGAGCTGGACGTCAGCCGCCTGCAGCGGGGATTCATCCCCGCCAACCAGTCGCTGCAGGGTTACAAGAGCAGCCGCCATCTCAGGGCTGGCCATCTGCTGGGGGAGCTGGATTTGCAGAAACCCTGGGCCATCGAGAAGGATCAAGGGGTACTGATCCGGGCCAGCGATGGCTCCTTCTCCGCCACCACCCGGGGCGAGGCGCTGGAAAACGGGGCCATCGGGGATGCCATCAAGGTCAGAAACAGCCGCTCGGGCAAGGTGATCCAGGCCTGGGTCGTCGGCCGGGGGGAAGTGGAAACCCGTTTTTGACCTTCCGCCACGATTCGATTCAAGTTCAGCGTGACTTGGGTCGCCTATTTCAGGGTAAGACCATCAGGAAGCCAGATTATGAAGATTACTCGCACCGATCCGCTCTATAGCCAGCCCCAAGCGGCCCGCAAGCAGGAAGCACCGGCGACCCAGGCACCGGCCAGCCAGCCCCGGAGCGATGCCAAAATCAGCGCCACCGCGCAATCCGTGACCCAGGCCAGTGCGCTCCTGAGTACCACCTCGGATGTGGACATGGACAAGGTGAACCAGATCCGCCAGGCCATCAGCGAAGGCCGCCTGGAACTGGACATGGACGCCCTGAGCCAGGCCATTGTGGACATGCACCGCCGATGAGCCTGACAGCCAAGGAGCGGGTACGTGAGCTGATCGTCGGCATCCAGCAGGATACCGGACGCTATCAGGAGCTGGAGCAGGTGTTGCAGCGCCAGCACGCCCTGTTGGCAGCCCATGACGTGGACAGTCTTGCCACCCACAACCAGCAGCAGAACCGGCTGATGGCCCAGGTGCAGTTGCAGGCCCAGCAGCGCTGCCAGCATCTGATGGCGCTGGGGCTCAAACCGGATGAAAAGGGGATGGCCAAACTGATCGCCAAGCTGCCCGACAACCTGCAGCGCCAGGTCGGCGCGCAGTGGCAGCAGCTGGAGCACTCCCTGAAACGCTGCCTGCACCAGAATGAACTCAACGGCCGCCTGCTGGCCGGACAGATAGAGACAATCCAGACCCTGCTCGGCCAGGAGCCCGGCTACGGTCAACCGGACGATTTTCGCGACTGAGCAACCCTTCCTGATGTGAGTGCTCAGCCTCCCCTGGCGAGATAACGCAGGCTGGCCAGCTCGTCGAGCTGATGCTGATCCCGCTTCTCCTGCTGTTGCTGCCCCTGCGCCGCCCGGCGCGCCAGCAGCAGCTCAAGTCCCTTGACCCGGCCCACCTGCTGTCGCATCACCCCTTCATGATGATCCAGGTCCATCCTGGCCAGAGTCGACTGCTGCACCTGATGGGAGAGCATCTTGCGCAGCTGGCCATCCATCTGCTGACGGTTCTGCCACAGCAGGGGATGAAACGGCTCGGCACCGGGACGCAGGGCGGCGATCACCTCCTGCAGCTTGTGCGCCCGTTGCTCTTCCTGCAACGCAATCTCGCGCAGCCGCCGCCGCTCCTGACCCAGCTTCTCCAGCTCATCCTGTTGCAATCCAAGATACGACTTGAGCATGACGACTTACCCCTGTCCCAACACCTGCTTGAGGCCCGCCATCACCTGCTGGAAGGGCACTTCCTCATGAAGCCCCTGTTGCAGGAAGGCGGCGATGGCCGGATAGCGCTGCACCGCCTCATCCATCTGCGGATCGGCGCCGGGCTGGTAGCCGCCCAGAGGCAGCAGTTCGCGCACCTGCTGATAGCGCCCCCACAGCTGGCGCAGCGTTACCGCCAGTTGCTGCCACTCGCCCGGCACCACCTGGGGCATCACCCGGCTGACCGAGGCGCCGATATCGATGGCCGGATAGTGCCCCTCCTCCGCCAGACGGCGGGTCAGCACTATGTGACCATCCAGGATGGCCCGGGCGGCATCCACCACGGGATCCTGCTGATCGTCCCCTTCCGCCAGCACCGTATAGAAGGCGCTGAGGCTGCCATCCGGATGGGTGCCGTTGCCGGCCCGCTCCACCAGCTGGGTCAGCATGCCAAAGACTGAGGGGGGATAGCCGCGGGTCGCGGGGGGTTCCCCGACCGCCAGCGCGATCTCGCGCTGGGCCTGGGCGTATCGGGTCAGGGAGTCCATCAGCAGCAACACGTCCTGCCCCTGCTCCCGGAAGTATTCGGCGATCCGGTGGCAGAGCTGGGCAGCCCGCAGCCGCATCAGGGGAGACTGATCGGCCGGCGCGGCGATCACCACGGCCCTGGCCAGCCCTTCGGCCCCCAGACTGTGCTCGATGAACTCGCGCACCTCCCGGCCCCGCTCCCCAATCAGCCCCACCACCACGATCTGCGCCGCCGTGTTGCGGGTCATCATGCCGAGCAGCATGCTCTTGCCCACCCCGGAGCCGGCAAACAGGCCGAGGCGCTGGCCCTTGCCCACCGTCAGCAGGCCATTGATGGCACGGATCCCCACATCGAGGGGCTCGCGCACCGGCACCCGCAACAGCGGGTTCGGAGGCATGGCAAACAGGGGAACCGGCTCCCCCGCCTCGGGCAGGGGACGACCGTCGAGTGGCTGGAGCAGGCCATCGAGCACCCGCCCCAGCAGATGGGAACCGATGCGCACCGTCTCCTCCCCCTCGACCGGTTCGACCCGGGCGCCGGAGTAAAGACCGCTAATCGGCTGAAGAGGCATCAGGAAAGAGACGTCGCGGTTGAAGCCGACTACTTCGGCCAGCAAGGGAGCCCCGCCGGCCGTGCTGACCCGGCAACGCTGCCCCATCACCAGCTGGCAGCCCACCACTTCAAGGGTCAGCCCGGTGACTCGCACCAGGCGACCATAACGACGAAAGGAGGGCAGCTCATCGAGGTTGTCGAGCGCCGAGGTCAGCGCCCGCTGCAGAGCGTCATGCATCCTGGGTGACGCTCAGCGAGCTGTTGACCTGCTCGATGCAGGCCGTCAGACGGGTGCTGGTACTGACTTCCACCACGGCAGCCCGGGTCTCGATGCGGGCGTCGCCCACCGCCAGGGCCGGATCCACCTGCAGGGGCCACCCTTCGCAACGGGTCACGCCCTGCTCCAGCAGACGTTCGCGATCCCCTTCGTTGAGGTAGATCACCAGCTCTTCGGGATCGGCTGGCAGGGTCGCCAGCGCCTGTTCCACCTGATGCAACACCTGCTGCGGGTTGAGGGTGAACTCGGCCATGATGACCCGCCTCGCCACCTGCTCCACCAGCTGGGCGATCAACGCCTTCTGCTGCTGCATCTTCTCCTGGGTCAGGGCGCTCCACTGCTCCTGCAGTTTGGCAAAGGGAGCCATCGCCTTCTCGAACTCGGCACGCCCCTCTGCCAGCCCCTGGGCAAAGCCCCGGGTCTGTCCCTGTTGCAGTCCCCGACTCTCCCCCTCCTGCAGGCCGCTGGTCAGGCCCTGCTGATAGCCGGTCTGATAGCCTTCATCATGGCCCTGCTCCAGCCCCTGCTGATAGCCGTATTCGAACTGTTCCTGCTGGTTCTGGGCCTCTTCGCCACTCTGGCCCAGGGCCGGAAAGCGGTACAGACGGGTCGCCCCAGGCTGCAACTTGCGCAGATGGTGACTCATGGTTGCCTCCTGTTAGCTGACCGTGGGCTCTTCGAACAACATGAACTCGATCTCGCCCTGCTCGACCAGTTCGCGCACCAGTTGCATGACCTCGGTGCGGGCCTGTTCGACCTTGCGCAGGGAGACGCTGCCCTGATTCTGGATCTGGTCGTCGAGCGCCTGGGCCATCCGCTTGGGCATGGCGCCCAGCACCACCTTGCGGAAGCTGGCCTCGGTATTCTTGAGCGCCAGGGCCAGCAGCTCGCTTGGCAGCTCCTGTACCAGACGCTGCAGGGTTTCGTCGCTCTGGCGGCGCAACGCCATGAAGTCGAACATGTTCTTCTCGATCTCGATGGCCATCTCGCCATCGTGTTCGCGCAGCAGGGAGAGCATCTGCTCCTTGTTCCCCTGATAACGGTTGAGAATATCGGCGACCTGGCGAACCCCGTTGACCTTGGCACCGGCCTGATCGGCTACATAGGCCAGGCAGCGCTCCAGAGTCAGACGCAGCTCGCCCAGCACATGCTCGCTCACCGTGCTGAGGCCGGCGACCCTGACCAGCAGGTCGTCGTGAACCGAGCCCGGCAGGGCATCGAGTACGGCCGAGGCGGTCTGGGGTGGCAGGAAGGCCAGCAGTACCGCCTGCATCTGGGGGTGCTCGTTGCGAAAGAAGCGGGCCAGCACGTCGGCCGGCACCCACTGCAGACGCTGGATATCCTGGCTCATCACGTCGCCATACAGGCTGTCGAGCAGGCTGCGGGAGAGAGACTGGCCGAGGGCCAGATCCAGGGTCTGTTCCAGATACTCCCGCGATGCACTGCCGATACCGCTCTGCTCGCGGTACTGGTTGAAAAACTGCTGCAGGGTCCAGCGCGCTTCCATCGAGCTGACGCCGGGCAGCCCCGCCATCTTGGAGATGAGGCGCTGCACCTCGTCCCGGGAGAGCTTCTGCATCACCTTGGCGGCCGCCTCCGTGCCCATGCTCAGCAGCAGGATGGCGGCCTTCTCGAGGTCGTCGATGTCAACATCGACCGCATTCTGGTTCAGGTTAACGTTGTTCATTGCCACTCACCCATGTTCTGATCACTTCCGCCACTCTGGCGGTGTCCTTCTCAACCAGCAGCTGGAGGTGCTTGAGCTGGACCTCCAGCTCCGAGCCAGGCTCGGGCAGCGAATCCATGTCGACGGCGGCGAAGTGCGGCTGGCCGGCACCTTCCGAGCGGATCAGGCTGTTGGACATGGCCGTCGCCGCCTCATCCTCTTCATCGCCGCTGCGGCGCATGGCGAGACCGACGGTCGGTTCCTGCTCCTCTTCCTGTTCCACCGTCTCATCGACCGGCTGCTGGGTACGCACCAGATGCTTGACCAGAGGACGGATGCCGAAGAAGACCAGTGTCAGGCCCAGCAGACCGCCAACCAGATAGCGCAGGGAATCCTGCCAATAGGGGGTTTCCCACCAGCTGGACTCGGGGATGGTGACCGCCGGGGCGCCGGTGAAGCTGAACACCTGCAGGCTGATCTGGTCACCGCGCGTCTGATCGAAACCGACGGCGCGTTCCACCATCTGGCGGATCTGCTCGAGCTGATCGGCATTCCAGCCCTCCTTGGGGGCAATCTGCTGGTTAAGCAGCACGGAGACGTTGATCTTCTCCAGCCGGCCCTGCTGATAGCGGGTATGTACTATGGTGCGGCTGTTCTCGTACTGCTTGGTGACTTCCTGACGCTCGGTACGCGCATCCCCCTTGGAGGGCGCCTCCTTCTCCTTGCCATCCTCGGCCGCATTGGCGGTCGTCTCCGGCGGACGATTGGAGAGGGCCCCCGGAATGCCGAGTGCCAGGGAGTCGATGGTCTTGTCGGACTTGCTGGACTCACGGGTCAGCACGCCGGACGGATCGAGCTGCTGCTGGGTCTCTTCCACCGCATTGAAATTCACATCCGCGGCGATCTGCACCCGGAAGTTGCCGTTGCCCAGCATGGGGATCAGCATGTCGTTGGCCCGCTGACGGATGTATTGCTCCAGCTTGCGGGTGTACTCCATCTGCTGCACGCTCTGCTTGCCGAACGTGGCCTTGTCGCCCACCTCGGCACTGAGCAGCTGGCCGGCCTGATCGACCACGGTCACGGCGCCGGGCTTCATGCCGGAGATGCTGCCCGCCACCAGGTTGGCGATGGCCTCGACCTGACCGGGCTCGAGGGACTGGCCCGGCTGCAGATCCAGCATCACGGAGGCGCTGGGCTTCTCTTCATCCCGACCGACGAACAGGGTCCGCTTGGGGATCGCCAGATGTACCCGAGCACTGCGGATCGCATCGAGAGAGATGATGGTTCTGGCCAGCTCCCCTTCCAGGGCATGGCGATAGCGTGCCCCTTCCATGAATTCACTGGTGCCGAGACCCGTCACCGCATTGAGCCCTTCCAGCCCGGCGGGCATGGCGGCACGCACCCCGCGCGCGGCCAGCGCCATGCGCACAGGAGCCAGCTGGTGTTCAGGCACCAGGATCTGCCCTGAGCTCTTCTCCAGCCGGAACGGTATCTGCTCCTTTTCCAGCATCTCCATGATGTTGGCGGTGTCGTACAGTTCCTGCTTGCCGTAGAGCGGGACGTAATTCTTGCTGGAGGTCCAGAGGATCACCACTATGGTGCCGGCGACGATGGCAGCCAGCAGCGCGATGGTCAAAATGGATTTGTTGTCGCGGGATAGATTGCGCCAATGCCGCAATCCCTCTTGCAACCTGTCTTTCAGCGAGCCGTCCTGTTCCCCCGGCCTGGATGTCACGAGTTCAGTCATCTGTTACCTCAGAGCGGCATGCGCATGATGTCGTCAAACCCGGTCATCAACTTGTTGCGCACCTGCATCAGGGCGGAAAAGCTGAGGCCGGCCTTTTGACTCGCCACCATGGCACCCACCAGATCATCGCTCTGGCCGGTATCGACAGCAGCCATCAAGCGGGACGAGACATTCTGCTGCTCGTTGACGCGACCGATGACATCCTGCATGGCGTTGCTGAAGGAGACTTCCGGCGTGCCGTTTGACTCGATGGAAGGCGCCTGGCTGGCGACACGCTGCATCTCCTGCATCTGCTGCAGTAGTGTTACTTGTGATGACATCATTTCAATCTTCACTCTTTATCCCTCTGCTTGAATCTGCCGTTCGATATCAATGCCTTGCTCACGCATTGCCGCCAGCTTGTATCGCAATGCCCTGGTCGTCATCCCGAGCGCATCCGCGGTACGGGTACGATGGCCACGAAAGCGACGCAAGGTTTCCAGTACGAATTGAAATTCCGCATTGCGGCGGGTCTCGCTCAACCCGTCGCATGACCCCACCAGGTCAACAGGCGCACTCTCGTCATCCTGCTGATCGATGGGCAACATCAAATCGATCGCCTGTATATGCAAACCCCGAGCCATGATCAACGAACGCTGGATGACATTGTCGAGCTCGCGCACATTGCCAGGCCATTGATAAGTAACCAGTTGCCGGGCGGCGGCCTCGCTCAGACGGTAGCCCTGACCGGGGGCATGCTGCTCGATGAAAAAGCGGGCCAGCGGCAGGATATCTTCCGGCCGCTCACGCAGGGCGGGCCAGCTGATGGGCAGCACATCCAGCCGATAGAAGAGGTCTTCGCGGAACTGTCCTTCCGCCACCAGGGTGCGCAGTTCCTTGTTGCTGGCGGCGATGATCCGCACGTCGAGGGAAATGGTCTGGTGGCTACCGAGGCGCTCCACCTCTTTCTCCTGCAGAACGCGCAGCAGCTTGGTTTGCAGGGGCAGGGAGAGTTCGGAGATCTCGTCCAGCAGCAGGGTCCCCCCCTGGGCCAGCTCGAACTTGCCGGGCTGGGCACTGGTGGCGCCGGTGAAGGCCCCCTTGTTGTGACCAAACAGGATGGATTCCAGCATGGCTTCGGGGATTGCCGCACAGTTGATGGCGACGAAGGGCTTGCCCGCCCGGCAGGACATGTCGTGGATATAGCGGGCGAGGCACTCCTTGCCTGTGCCCGACTCGCCGCCGATCAGGATGGTGGCACAGGTCTTGGCCGCTCGCCGTGCCAGCTGGAGTACCTGCAGGCTCTTGTTCGAGACGGCGACCAGGTTCGGGATCTTCTGGCGCAGGCGCAGGCCACACTGAATGGTTTCCAGCAGTTGTTGGGCACTGAAGGGTTTGACAATGTAGTCGATCGCGCCGGCACACATGGCTTCGGCAGCCAGATTGGCCTGGTTCTCGTTGACCAGAATAATAGAATCAACACCGGCAAACGATTTCAATATTCCGGGGCCAGCTTCCGTCATGGCATCCATGTCAAATAAGATGAGACCCGTGCGATTTTTATTAACAAAATCGCCAACCTTATTTACTGAATTAACCCTGACTACCGGATATCCATGCCCTGACAATATGTCTGCAGTGTGACAAGTTGCAGCAAATTCCGGCTGCACTAACAAAATAGGCAGGTTCGAGACATGATGTTCCCGTATTTCATCAAATACGGGCATATTATTATCATTCATTAATGTCAGACACCCTTGCTGATGGATTTAGCAATAAACCAAGCATGAGTCGTCAAAACGCGCACCCACAGTCCAAAAAAGGACCGTGTTATTAAAGTAAAACCATGATAACCAAGATGATTGGCTGTCTGGCAACCCCGCTGTCATAAGCATTACTGCTGTTAGACCGGTAGCTTTGCGTCCTGACTTTTCAGTTCAGTTTGCCCTTGTCCTGTGACAACCCTTTCAGGGATGAGGCGCCTGGAAGAGGCGAATCCATTCAGTGTCGGACACTAATGATATATTAGTGTTCAACACGACGAAAATTGTCAAAAGCTGTCACATAATAACTTCTTTAAATTGCATAGCAAGTAAGCATGCGGAAAAAAAACTTCCCACAGGAATCCCTTCCTGAACATAAATTATCCAAGAGTGCCTATTACTTCGACTCTTAAATCTTCGGGAACCTCATTATATGAGAGTACTTTGAGGCCTTTGGCGAAAGAACGGGCATATCGGGCCATTAATGGCCTCAATTGCGGCATGACTACCAATACGGGGGCATGACCCAGCTGCTGCAACTGCTCCTTCACCAACGGCATGTTTTGCTGCAACTGGCCAAGCAGCTGGGGATCGACCGGGAAGCTGTCCAGCTGGATCTTGCCCTGCTGCTGGGCCTGGTTCATGGCGGCCAGCAGGGTCTGCTCCAGCCGATCGTCGAGGGTGAAGGTAGCCAGCACGTCCCGCGCGCCGATCGACTGGCGGACGATCTGCCGTTTCAGGGCGCAGCGCACATCGGAGGCGAGCAGAACCGGATCCTTGGTCAGCTCGCTGGCGTCGAGCAGGGTGGTCGCTATGGTCCGGATATCGCACAGGCTGACCTGATCCTTGAGCAACTGGCGGAAAACCCGCAGCTGCTGCATCTGGGTCAGCGCCTGATTCAGCTCCTCTGCGAGACGGGGAGACTGGTTGGCCAGGAACTGGCCCAGCTTGCCCACCTCGTCATGACCAAACAGGGTATCGAGCTGCTCGCGCAGCAGCTTGCTGGCGTGGGTCGCGATCACGGTGGCCGAGTCCACCACCGAATAACCCAGGTTGAGGGCCTTGGCCTTCTGTTCCGGCGAGATCCAGACCGCACTCATGCCATAGGCAGGATCCTGGGTCAGCTCACCATCCAGAGAGCCATAGGTCTCACCGCTGCTGATGGCCATCAGCCGCTGGCAATCCACATTGCCCCCGGCCAGCGACACGCCGGAGAGCTTGATGCGGTATTGATCCGGCTGGAGCTGCAGGTTGTCCCGCACCCGGATCTCCGGCAGCAGGAAGCCATACTGTTCGGAGAGGGTCTTGCGAATGCCCCTCACCCGGGCCAACAACTCGGCCCCCTTGTCCTGCTCGGCCAGCGGCACCAGGCGATAACCCAGCTCGATGGCCACCGCATCCACGGTCGGCAGATCGCTCCAGTCCAGTACCTGCTGTTCAGGCTGGGTCAGCTGGCGACTCAGTTCCTGGACGGCGTCCAGATCCGGTTGCTGCACACGGCGCTTGCTGACACTCCAGCCTGTCCAGGCCAGCACGGCAGCAAAGCTGAGGAAGGCCAGCATCGGCATGCCCGGCACCAGACCCAGGATCAGCATGATGGCGGCGGCGGTATAGATGACGCGGGGGGACGCCAGCACCTGCTGTCCCACCTGCTCCGACATCTCACCCTCATCGCTCACCCGGGTCACTATGATGGCGGCAGCCGTCGACATCAGCAGGGACGGGATCTGCGCCACCAGACCATCACCAATGGTCAGCAGGGCGAAGCGCTGGAACGCCTCTCCCACCGGCAGCGCATGCTGGAAGATACCGATGGCCAGACCGCCCACCAGGTTGATGATGAGTACCAGCAGGCCGGCGATGGCATCGCCGCGCACAAACTTGGAAGCACCGTCCATCGCACCGTAGAAGTCCGCCTCGCGGGCGATCTCCTCGCGGCGGATCCTGGCCTGATGCTGATCCAGAATGCCGGCATTGAGATCCGCATCGATGGCCATCTGCTTGCCGGGCATGGCATCCAGGGTGAAACGGGCCGACACCTCCGAGATCCGCTCGCCCCCCTTGGTGATCACCACGAAGTTGATGATCATCAGGATAACGAACACCACCAGACCGACCACATAGTTGCCGCCGATCACCACTTCACCGAAGGCCTGGATGACCTTACCGGCGGCATCTCCCCCCTCGTGGCCATGGAGCAGCACGACACGGGTAGAGGCCACGTTGAGGGACAGCCGCATCAGGGTCGCCACCAGCAACACGGTCGGGAAGACCGAGAAGTCCAGCGGACGGCGGGCCGATACCGAGACCAGCAGCACCAGCACAGCCAACACTATGTTGAACGTGAACAGGGCGTCCAGCAGCCAGCCCGGCAGAGGCAGGATCATCATGGCCAGGATGGCCAACAGCATCAGCGGGATGGCTGTGTAGGATTGGGTCAAGATACGCCAGTTCAAAACTTACCTCTCAGGTTGACGTAATTCGGGCGGCACATGCAGGGGAGCAAGAGGTCTTGGCTTCTTGCCCTTGCCTGCCTGATAGGCCCGCAGCTGCAATACATGGTTCAATACATAGGCCACGGCGGTGAACAGGCCGGCCGGAACCTCCTGATCCACCCGGGTGGAGTAATAGATGGCCCGGGTCAGGTCCGGCAGGCTCATCACCGTCTTGTCGTGTTGTTTGGCCACTTCCCGGATCCGCGCTGCCATGCTGTCGACCCCCTTGGCAATCACGAAGGGGGCATTGGCCCTGGCGGGATCATATTTGATGGCGACCGCATAGTGGGTCGGGTTGACGATCACCACGTCGGCCTGGGGCACCCGCTGCTCGATGCGCGCGCGCGCCAGCATCCCCTGCACCTGACGGATCTTGGCTTTGATCTCGGGCCGCCCCTCGCTGTTGCGGTGTTCGTCCTTCACCTCCTGCTTGGTCATCCGCAGCTGCTTGTTGAGGGACCAGCTCTGGTAGGGGACATCCAGCACCGCGATCAGCAGTTGTACACTGCCGAGCAGGATAAAGGCCTGGGAGAGGATCCGCAGCGCCTGCTCCATCGCCAGCTGGGGCGGCATCCGGTTCATCATCAACAAATGGGGCCACTGGTGTTCCAACATCATGGCCAGGGTGCCGCCGATGAGCAGCATCTTGAGCAAGGATTTGACCAGCTCCATCAGGCTGTGATGGGAGAACATCCTGCCCAATCCTTTGATCGGGTTTAGCTTTTCGCCACTTGGCAGCAGTTTTTTCCAGGTCAGCACCAGGCCGCCCGGCACTATGCTGAGCAGGATCAGCATCAGGGCAAGAAACCCAAACAGCGGCAGCAGCACCCAGAGCATGTTCAGCAAAGCCTGTGCCAGCCACTCGGTCATCATCGCCGGGCTACGCTCCCCCCGCCAGTCGAAGCGAATGGGCTGGCGCATCAGCTGTGCAAAAAACTGGCCAAAGGCAGGCACCATCCACTGCATGACCAGACCGCCAAGCAGCAGCAAGCCTGCCGAGCTCAGCTCCTTGGAGCGGGCGATCTGCCCCTCTTCCCGTGCTTTCTGCCGTTTCTGGCCGGAGGCCTCTTCGGTTTTGTCCTGGGCACTGCTCTGGCTCATGAGGGAGTCAACGCCTTCAGTTGTTCCAGCACATAGGTCACCAGATCAAGGTAACGGGCGGGGACGCCGCCAATGGAGAGCGCCATGGTCAGCAGCCCCAGCAACAGGGTCATGGGAAAACCAAGCGAAAATATATTGAGAGAAGGGGCGGTACGGTTCATCACCCCGAAGGTAAGGTTGACCATCAACATGGCGACCACAGCGGGCAGGGTGAGAATGAGCGCCGCCCCGATCGACCAGCCAAGCAGGCCGACGACCCCCTTGATGTCGAGCAAATCCAGGGAAGAGCCGGGCGGCCAGCTGCGCAACCCCTGCACCAGGATATCCAGTGTCACCAGATGACCATTGAGCCCGAGAAACAGCAGGGTACAGAAGATCAGCATCAGCTGGCTGACGATGGGGGCCGTATCCCCGTTACTGGGGTCATTCATCACCGCCATCGCCAACCCCATCTGCATGGAGAGGATCTGCCCCGCCATGGTCAGGATCATGAACAGCATCTGGACACAGAGTCCGAACAGCAGGCCAAACATCAGTTGCTCGATGGTCAGCACGATTGCCCCTGCACTGAAGGGATCGATCACCGGCAGGTCGTGCATCATGGGGGCCACCAGCAGGCTGAGAATAAAGGCGAGCAGCAGACGCACCTGGGGCGGGACGCGGCCATCTCCGAAGAAGGGCATCACCCAGAAGGCGGTCGCGATGCGGATGAAGGGCCACCACCACTGCCCCAACCAAGCCGTCAGCTCGGCCGCACTGAGGGACAGCAGCGAGTTCATCCTATCAGCCCGGGGATCTTGAGGAAGAGTTCATGAAACAAAGTGGTGATCTGCGACAACAGCCAGTTGCCGGTAAACATCAGGGTCATCAGGGTCACGATGAAGCGGGGCAGGAAGCTGAGGGTCTGCTCCTGGATCTGGGTAGCGGCCTGAAAGATGCTGACCACCAGGCCGACGATAAGGCCGGGCACGATCAGCACAGACACCATGGTCACCACCAGATTGACGGCCCCGCCTACCAGGGCAACGCTCTGCTCCGCCGTCATCTCAACCCCCTCCCCCGAAACTGGCAGCCAGGGTGCCCACCGTCATGGACCAGCCATCCACCAGAACGAATACCATCAGCTTGAATGGCAACGAGATGATGAGAGGAGAGAGCATCATCATCCCCATCGCCATCAACACGCTGGCCACCACCAGATCGATCACCAGAAACGGAATAAACAGCATGAACCCGATCTGGAACGCCGTATTGAGTTCGCTGAGCACGAAGGCGGGCAGCAGTATGCTGAAGGGCACCTCGGATTTCGCCATCTTGGTCGGCTCACCGGCGATCCGCATCATCTGCTCCAGGTCCGGCTCGCGGGTCTGGGCCAGCATGAAGCGACGCAGTGGCTTCTCGGCGCGGGCGACCCCCTCAGACAGGGTGATCTCGTTCTGATCGAAGGGAACGAAGGCATCCTGGTAAATCTCGGTCCAGACCGGCCGCATGATGAGCAGGGTCAGGATCAGGCTGATGCCGATCAGCACCCGGTTCGGTGGACTCTGCTGCAGACCCAGCGCCTGACGCAAAATGGCCAGCACTATGATGATCCGGGTAAAGCTGGTCATCATCAGCAACAGCGTCGGCAACAACCCGAGCAGGGTCATGAAGAAGAGGATCTGCAACTTGATGTTGTAGTCCTCCCCCCCGCTGGCGCTCGGCGAGACCGAGAACAGCGTCATGTCGGCACCCCATCCGGGCAGTGCAAACAGCAGCAGGGTCAGCGGCAGATAGCGCATCAGTCGTCGACGCCACCCAGCAGGTTGGTGTCGATTACGTCGACCAGACGCAGGCCATACTTGCCGTTGACCACCACGACTTCGCCCTTGGCCAGCAGGCGGCCATTGACCCGCACATCCAGCGGTTCGCCCGCCAGCTTGTCCAGCTCGATCACGGCCCCTTCCTCGACTTTCATCAGATCCCCCAGCGGCACTTCAGTACTGGCCACTTCCAGGGTGACCTTGACCGGGATCTGCCGGAAGAAGGAGAGATCCCGCTGCTTGCTGTTGCTGGTCGGCGCCATGTAATCCGCCGCACTCGGCATGCTGATATCGTCGCCAAACAGCTGATCCAGTCCATCCAGGTCCAACGGGTCATTCATCGTTTGCTCGCTCATGATTCGGTTTACTCCTCTACCACCGATGCAACCTGGTAGACCAGGCTGCCTTTATGTTCTGCAATCCGCCCGCTGAAACAGGGACGAGCACCAATCAGGGCCGGAACGACCTCGGGCAATTCCAGTGACAAGACATCTCCCACCTGGAGACACTCCAGATCGGCCAAAGTCATAGAGAGCTGCCCCATTACCACCCGCAGTTGCACGGGAACATGAGGCAGGACGCGGGACAGCTGCCCCTCCGGCAAGCTGGAAGTCGCTGGCTGCACCGACTCTTCGGCGGGCAACAGCCACATCTGCCATTCGTGCGCCATGTTGCCGGCCTGCATGGAGGCTCTGGTCACCAGCAACGGATGGGAAGGCAGCGCGTCCGGCTGTACTACGTTCAACTGCCACTTCAGATCTCCCAACCCCAGGCAAGCGGACCAGATATCGGTCTGGTATTGGCACAGGCGCAGCAGCAGGCGTTGTTCGGTATCTGTCACCCCTCGCGTGGCTGAGAGGGGAGTCTCTTCTTTTTGCGGTTGCAGGGTACCGCCAAAAAACAGCACCGCCAGGCGGTAGAGCACCTGATGGGAAATGGAGAAATAGACGATGCGTTTCGAATCCAGCGGCGTCTTCGCCTCGACCCAGATCAATGGCGCCGCGCCACGGGCCGGCGCCTCGGCCGCAAACTCGCTGTACGCCAGCTCGCAGTCGGCACTGTTGAACAGCTGGGCCATGCAGCTCGCCGCCTGGAGCGAGAAAGTGCTCAAGGGGGCATTGACCTGTTTCAGCCGGGCCTGATTGACCCGCTCTATGCCCAGCAAATCATAACGAGGAAGGGCTCTCCCCTGCTCCGCACTGAGCAGGCGGGAAGGTGTGTGCGCTACGCCGCTTGATGTCATTGAAAATCCACCTTAACCATTTCATCTCGCTTCACAGATCCCGGCTCGTTCATCAAACCAGCCCACGATAGATACTTGTTCGTTCACGCGGATCATTACGACTAAAAAAAGTTGGAACTTTAATCGAAAGTTCAAAAATTCCGCTATGACAGGAGACAAATTTTTAAGCAATAAAAAATCCCGATGCCGCAGGCATCGGGATTGTCGTGACGCATCACGGGAATTGGGTCGGAGTCGGCCTGTAAGCCGGGTTCTGTACCGGGTTGCCCCGGTGGCAATCATTCCTCTAGGCCAGCAATCGCTCGCTGGCTCAAGCAACCTACCCGCCCCCAACGCGGGCCGCGCCAATGGGGGCCTATTTGGTCTTGCTTCGGGTGGAGTTTACCGTGCCACGAACTGTTGCCAGTCGCGCGGTGCGCTCTTACCGCACCCTTTCACCCTTACCTGATCCCTTGCGGGCCATCGGCGGTCTGCTCTCTGTTGCACTGGTCGTAGGCTCGCGCCCCCCAGGCGTTACCTGGCACCCTGCCCTGTGAAGCCCGGACTTTCCTCCCCTCCGCCCGTCTGTCCCGAGGGACACAACGACGAAGCAGCGACTGCCCGGCCAACTCCGAGGCGCGGATTATAGCCTCGTGACGGAGTCGGGTAAACCGGCAATTCCCGTTAACCGGAATTAATAGTGTTCGAGACCGTATTTGTAGAGGGCGTTCTTCTTCACCCCGTGGATCTCGGCGGTGAGGGCCGCCGCCTTCTTGAGCGGCAGCTCGGCCACCAGCAGCCCCAGGGTACGGATCGCCTCGGCCGGCAATTCCTCTTCTTCTTTATTGGCACCTGCCACCACCAGCACAATTTCGCCACGACAGCGGTTCTCGTCTTCGCCGAGCCAGGTCAGCATCTCGGAAGCAGGCAGGCCGTGGATCGACTCGAAGGTCTTGGTCAGCTCGCGGCACACCACCACCTGGCGTTCACCGAGGATACGGGCGATCGCCTCCACCGTGTCCTGCACCCGGCGCGGGGATTCGTAGAACACCAGGGAGCGGGTGTCTTCGATGACCGCCTGCAGCCGATCGTCACGCCCCTTGCTCTTGGCTGGCAGGAAACCCTCGAACGCGAAACGGTCGGTAGGCAGGCCGGCGGCGCTCAGGGCCGTGATGGCGGCGCAGGGGCCAGGTAGCGGCACCACCTTGACACCCGCTTCGCGACAGCGGGTGACGAGATGGTAACCGGGATCGCTGATGAGCGGGGTGCCGGCATCGGAGACCAAGGCGACGCTCTTGCCCTCCTTGATACGACCGATTAGCACATCGGCCTTCTGCTGCTCGTTGTGGTCGTGCAGGGCGAAGGTCGGCACCGAGATCTGGTAGTGGCTGAGCAGGATGCCGGTATGACGGGTATCTTCTGCGGCCACCAGGTCGACACTGCGCAGGGTATCGAGGGCCCGCTGGGTGATATCCGCCAGATTGCCGATCGGGGTGGGGACTATATACAGGGTTGGGATGTCACTCATGGGATCTCCGAGTGCCCCGACAATTGTGTCGTCATATTGGCCCGTTTACACTAGGGGGAATTTCAACACTGGTCGGGGAATGAACTTGAACCGGGTTACAAAGCAGCTAAGTGTATCACGACTCTTCGGCATCATACTCGCGGCAGTCCTGCTTGCCGCCTGTGCGTCGGAGCCCAATCAATCTTCCGGACAGCCGGGCATGCCGTCCGCCTTCTCGGAAATCACCAAGAACGCCCAGTGGTATCTGGAGCAGGTGGACCCGGCCAAGCCGGCTGAAGCCTTCACCTGGCAGATGCTGGCGGCGCGCAGCTATCTGGCGCTCGGCCAGAGCAAGCCGGCTGCAGCCCTGTTCCAGCAGTTGCAGAAACAGGCGCAAAGTCCAGAGCAGAAGGCCCAGCTGCAACTGCTGCAGGCTCATCTGTTGCTGGCCCAGGGGCACGCCAATCAGGCGCTGATCCTGCTGGAAGGCAAGCCGGATGTCGCGCTGGATGCCGATACCCAGAAGAACTGGTATCGCCAGCGAGTCGTGCTGCAACTGGACATCAACAACAAGTTTGGTGCCGCCAAGTCTCTCATCGCCATGGAGCCCTACCTGGCCCAGAGCGAGCTGGCCACCAACCACCAGCAAATCTGGTCGTTGCTGAAAAGCATGACCCCCTCCACCCTGCAGGCGCTGGAAGAGGCCCCTGCCCCCGACGTGACCACAGGCTGGCTGCGACTGGCGGCCCTGGTCAACGAATTTGGCGCCCAGCCGAACCTGCTGGCCCGCCAGCTGGATGGGTGGAAGCGTGACTTCCCGAACCACCCTGCCCAGAGTGACATGCCCGCCGGCCTTGGCGATCTGGCCTCCACCAGCGGTGGCACCGTGCAGCAGATTGCAGTGCTGCTCCCCCTCTCCGGCAATCTGGAGCCGCAAGGGGCTGCCATTCGCAACGGCATGCTGATGTCCTACAAGGAGAACCAGGGTCAGTTCACCCTGAACTTCTACGACACCCAGCTCAAATCGACCGCAGAGCTCTACAAGCAGGCGATCCAGGAAGGGGCGGACATGATCATTGGTCCGCTGCTCAAAGATAGGGTCGCCGAGCTGCTCAAGGCCAACCCGACCGTGCCCGTGCTGGCGCTCAACGAGCTGGATCAGCCGATCGTTAATGACAGCACCTACTACTTCTCCCTCTCGGCCGCAGCCGATGCCGCCCAGGCCGCCCAGTACCTCTATGGCCAGGGCTACCGCAAGCCGTTGCTGATCGCCGCCCAGGGGCGGATCGGCTACAGCAGCATCAAGGCGTTCGAGCAGACCTGGGCCACCCTGAGCCAGGACAAGCCCGTGGTCGCCACCTTTGGCGCCCGCAACGAGGTGCAGGGCATGGTGAAAAACGCCCTGAGCGGCCGTTCCACCGCCCGCGCCGGTGAAGTGGTGCAGCTCTCCGATGCGGCCCCGCGCAGCATCGATGCCGTCTATGTTGTGGCCAACAGCCTGGAAACCCGGATGATCAAGCCCTACGTGGACATCTCGGTCAATCCGATGGGCAGCCTGCCCATCTATACCGGTTCCCGTGGCTATGACAGCGCCGCCACCGAGGTCGCCTCCGAGCTCAACGGCCTGCATATCGGCGAGATGCCGCTGCTGCTGGGCGGTTTCGAGAAGGAACGCGAGCAGATCGCCCTGCTCTGGCCACAGACCCAGGGAGACCTGCTGCGCCTGTTTGCCATGGGCTATGATGCCATCAGCCTGGCTGAAAACCTGCCGCAGATGCGCAAGCTCGGCACCATGCAGCAAGCAGGCATGAGCGGACAGCTGAGCGTGGATGCCAAGGGCAACATCATCAGAACGCTGAACTGGGGCACTTACCGGAATGGCAAGCTGGTCGATGACAACGCAGCCCCGCAACTGGAGGCCCCTTCCAATGAAGAGAGCATTGGCGTGGATGAACCAGCAGTGGCAGAACCTGTTCCCGTCAGCGACGAGCAAGGGACAGTACTTTGAACAGCAGGCCGAGCGCTGGCTGACCGCGCGCGGCCTGCAACTTGCCGCGCGCAACTACCGCTGCCGTGGCGGCGAGATCGATCTCATCATGCACCAGGGCCAGACCCTGGTGTTTGTTGAGGTAAGATACCGCGCCACCACCAGCCATGGCGGGGCCGCCAGCTCGGTCACCCGCACCAAGCAACAGAAGATCAAGCTGGCCGCGCGCCACTATTTGAAGCAACATGCCATCAACGAGGCCAACCAGGCCTGCCGATTCGATGTGATTGCGTTTGAGGGCGACCAGCCCGACTGGTTCCAGAACGCATTTTAAGAGGACCCTATGACTGACCGCATCAAAGAGAACTACACCGAAAGCATCCAGACCAAGATTGCCGCCGCCGAGGCGCTGCCGGATGCCATCCATACGGCAGCCCAGATGATCACCATCTGTCTGCTCAATGGCCACAAGGTGCTGGCATGCGGTAATGGTCCCTCTGCCGCCCTGGCCCAGCTGTTCATCTCAGAGCTGGTCAACTGCTACGAAACCCAGCGCCCTTCCCTGCCTGGCATGGCGCTCACCCCCGACATGGCCACCATCAGCGCCATCGCGACCGACCACGGCTTCGAAGAGGTGTATGCCAAGCAGATCCGCGCCCTGGGCCAACCAGGCGACATCCTGGTCGCCATTACCACCTCGGGCCACAGTCGCAGCCTGATCAAGGCCGCCGAAGCCGCCCTGTCACGAGACATGACTATAGTGGTGCTGAGCGGGGGCGATGGCGGCGAGATGGCCGGTCTGCTGGGGCCCAATGACGTGGAGATCCGGGTGCCATCTGCCCGCCGTCCTCGCATTCTGGAGGTGAACCTGTTGACCCTGCACTGCCTGTGTGATCTCATCGACCAGACTCTTTTCCCGCAACAGGAAGATTGAAACCATGAACAAGAAGTTACTCATGCTGGGTCTGCTGACCGGCTCCCTGCTGCTGCAAGGTTGTGCTGCCGTCGTCGTCGGTGGTGCCGCGGGTACCGCCAAGGTGTCCGGCGACCGGCGCACCCTGGGTGCCCAGTGGGATGATCAGACCATAGAGCTGAAAGCAGCCAACCTGCTGGCTGACAACAAGCCACTGAGCGCAGCCAGCAAGATCAGCGTCTACAGCAACAATGCCCGGGTGCTGCTGGTTGGTCAGACTCCTTCCGAAGCCTACAAGCTGGAAGCCGGTAAGATCGTCGGGCGCATTGACGGCGTTCGCCATGTCTACAACGAACTGCGTCTGGGTGAGCCCGCCAGCTTCACTACCCGCAGCAACGACTCCTGGATCACCTCCAAGGTGAAAGCCGACATGTTTGCCGCCAAAAACTTCGACAGCGCCAAGGTCAAGGTCGTGACAGAGAATGGCGAAGTGTTCCTCATCGGTCTGGTGACCCGCGAGGAGGGAGAGCAGGCGGTCAATATCGCTCGCCATGTCAGCGGCGTGAAGCGCGTCATAAAGGCATTCGAATACGCCCAGAACTGATACCGTGCCCATAAAAAAACGCAGCCAGTTGGCTGCGTTTTTTATTTGATGACTTTCAGCGTCGGCTTGCCGCTCGGGCGTGGCGGCTCAGGGTCCGGCTCTACCGGCTCCTCGGCCTGCTCCAGCCAAAGATCATAGCCAGGCTCCGGCGGGAACAGAGTCCCCACACCGTTTTCCCGGGCATGAATGGCCAGTACGGCCGCCATCGGGATGTAGACCTGCTGGGCTACGCCACCGAAGCGGGCACTAAAGCTGATGGCATCATTATCCATGTGGAACTGCATCACGGCACGAGGCGCGATATTCAACACAATCTGGCCATCCTGGGCAAACTGCATCGGCACCATCACATGGGGAATATTGACGTTGACCACCAGATGAGGGGTCAGATCGTTGTCCAGCAACCAGTCATAGAACGCCCGTAACAGGTACGGGCGGCTCGGCGTCATTGTCGGTTCCATGCTCATACGCCGGCACGGATCTCGCGCTCGGCTTCGGTCAGGGAGGCCTGGAAGGACTCACGCTCAAACAGGCGGACCATGTATGCTTTCAGCTCCTTGGCGCCACGACCGGTCAGATCGATACCCAGGCTCGGCAGACGCCACAGCAGCGGGGCCATGTAGCAATCCACCAGACCGAACTCTTCGCTCATGAAATAGGGCATTTCACCGAAGATCGGCGCGATGGCCAGCAGGTTGTCCCGCAGCTCGTTGCGCGCAGCGTCAGCATCGGTACCGGCCATGATCTTGTCGGCCAGAGAGTACCAGTCCAGCTCGATGCGGTGCATCATCAGACGGCTGTTACCGCGGGCAACCGGGTAGACGGGCATCAAGGGCGGATGCGGGAAACGCTCGTCCAGATACTCCATGATGATGCGCGAGGTATAGAGCGCCAGCTCACGGTCTACCAGAGTCGGTACTGAGTTGTACGGGTTCAGCTCGGCCAGCTCATCCGGCAGATTGTTTGGGTCAACCTGGCAAATATCCACGCTAACACCCTTCTCCGCCAGGACAATACGCACCTGATGGCTGAACATATCGTTGGCACCGGAAAACAGCGTCATAACCGAACGCTTATTGGCAGCTACAGCCATTGAACCCTCCCCTCATTTAAAAGCAGAAACGGCAATGAAGCATCTTGGACTTCATTGCCGTGCATTATATTACCCGTATCTGGTCGCTTAGTGAACGTCGCGCCAGAATTCCTTCTTCAACAGCACAGTGAAGATGAAGAAGATCACGATGAATCCAAGCACCCAGAAGCCCATGCGTTCACGCTCCTGTTGTACCGGTTCAGCCGAGTAGACCAAGAAGTTTACCAGATCCAGCACCGTCTGATCATACTCTTCGTTATCCATTTCACCATTGCCGTCAGATTTGATGCTGACAACCTGCTGGGTTTCGACGCCATCGACAGTATGTGTCGTAAACTCGGCGCGCGGTGTGCCCTGCAGCGGCTCCAGCACATGGGGCATGCCCACGGACGGGAAAACTGCGTTGTTCACCCCGAACGGACGGGTCGGATCGACGTAGAAGGAGCGCAGATAGGTGTAAATCCAGTCTGCCCCGCGAACACGGGCCACCAGCGTCAGATCGGGGGGCGGGGCACCAAACCACTTGGCAGCATCTTTCTCGGACATGGCGCTCTTCATCAGATCACCGACCTTGGCATCTGTAAAGATGAGGTTGGCTTTCATCAGATCCTCGGGGATCCCGAGATCCGCGGCAACCCGGTTGTAACGCTGGTACTGGGTAGAGTGGCATCCGGCACAGTAGTTCATGAAGGTGGCGGCACCACGCTGCAACGAGGCCTTGTCATCCAGTTCGTAATGGGCCTTGTCCAGCGGGAAATTGCCCCCTGCCGCGACCGCCAGGCAGGGTAACAGGGCCAGCACTGCAAATATTATTTTTTTCATTTGAATGTCACCCTTTCCGGCAGCGGCTTGGTGTGTTCGTTTTTGCTGTAGAAGAACAACAGGACGAAGAACCCGAAGTAACCCAGGGTACAGATCTGGGCAACCAGTGTCAGAGTCGGGGTCGAGGGCAACACACCCAGTACACCCAGGATGATGAAGCAGACCACGAACTGGGCAATGTTCAGCTTGTGCAGCTTGCTGCGGTAACGCACCGAGCGCACCTTGCAGCGATCCAGCCAGGGCAACAGGAACAGCACCACGATGGAAAGACCCATCATGATGACCCCGAACAGCTTGTCAGGAACCGCACGCAAAATGGCGTAGAAGGGGGTGAAATACCACACCGGAGCGATATGCGCCGGGGTCTTCAGACCATTCGCCACTTCAAAGTTCGGCTTCTCAAGGAAGTAACCCCACATATCCGGCTTGAAGAAAATGATGGCGCAGAAGAAGAACAGGAAGCCCGCCACACCGATCATGTCCTTGACGGTGAAGTAGGGGTGGAACGCCACCGCATCCAGCGGCCAACCGTTGGCATCCTTGTGCTTCTTGATGTCGATGCCATCCGGGTTGTTGGAGCCAACTTCGTGCAGCGCCAGGATGTGCATCGCCACCAGCATCACCAGTACCAGCGGCAGGGCGATGACGTGCAGCGCAAAGAAGCGGTTCAGGGTGGCACCTGAGATGACGTAGTCACCACGGATCCACAGAGTCAGGTCGTCACCGATGACCGGAATGGCACCAAACAGCGAGATGATGACCTGGGCTCCCCAGAAGGACATCTGGCCCCACGGCAGCAGATAGCCCATGAAAGCCTCGGCCATCAGCACCAGGAAGATCAACATGCCGAAGATCCACAGCAGCTCGCGCGGCTTCTGGTAGGAGCCGTAGATCATGCCACGGAACATGTGCAGATAGACTACCACGAAGAAGGCGGAAGCCCCGGTGGAGTGCATGTAACGCAGCAACCAGCCATATTCCACATCCCGCATGATGTACTCAACGGAGGCAAAAGCACCTTCCGCCGAGGGGTTGTAGTTCATGGTCAGCCAGATGCCGGTGATGATCTGGTTGACCAGCACCAACATGGCGAGGGAGCCGAAGAAGTACCAGAAGTTCAGGTTCTTCGGTGCCGGGTACTTGGCCATGTGATCGTTGTACATGGCAGTGAGCGGGAATCGATAGTCGATCCAGCCCATCAGTTTACTCAACATGATCAGGCCTCCTTGCCATCGGCACCGACCAGGATGGTGGTGTCATTAATGAATTGATAGGGCGGCACGACCAGGTTGAGCGGTGCGGGTACCCCCTGGAACACACGACCGGCCATATCGAACTTGGAGCCGTGGCACGGGCAGAAGAACCCGGAGGTGACGCCCTGCACCTGTTCGCCAAAGCTGTCAGGCAAGTAGGTCGGTGAGCAGCCGAGGTGAGTACAGATCCCGACGGCCACGAAGATCTCGGGTTTGATGGATCTGTAACCGTTGTGGGCATAATCGGGCTGCTGAGGCTCATCAGAAGCGGGATCGCGCAACTTGTCATCATGAGCGGCCAGGGCATCCAGCGTCTGCTTGGTACGGTTGACCACCCAGACCGGCTTGCCACGCCACTCGACACGGATGAGCTGGCCCGGTTCCAACTTGCTGATATCGACTTCGACCGGAGCACCGGCGGCTTTTGCCTTGGCACTCGGGTTCCATGATTTTATAAACGGCACTGCGGTAAAAGCAGCTCCTACCCCACCAACGGCAACCGTTGACCAGGTAAGAAATCTGCGGCGACCGGTATCAACTGGCGCATTGCTCATCCAAAAACTCTCCCATGTGGACTCCGCGCATTCTTATAGTGTCCCTGTTCCCCATTTCTCCGTGACAACAGCGGCGGAAGCTGGAGTTACAATTGCCACAGAAAACAGGGGAAATTTTAAAGAAAAGATAACAACTTGACAAGAAAGAGCGGTGAGCAATGAAAACAATAAAGAAACAATTTTTTGTCTTTTGTGACCTGTGGTTAGCATTGATATCGGTAATATTACCAATAAAAAAAGCCTGGCAATCGCCAGGCTTTTTTGACACTCGAAAGAGTGAGTACCAGAAGCGAATTAACGCTTGGAGTACTGCGGACGCTTACGAGCTTTGTGCAGACCAACTTTCTTACGCTCAACCTTACGGGCATCACGAGTAACAAAGCCAGCTTTACGCAGTTCGGAACGCAGGGTTTCGTCGTACTGCATCAGAGCACGAGTGATACCGTGGCGGATCGCACCAGCTTGACCGGAGATGCCACCACCGTTAACGGTGATGTACAGATCCAGTTTCTCGGTCATCTCAACCAGTTCCAGCGGCTGACGAACTACCATGCGGGCAGTCGGACGGCCGAAGTACTGCTCCAGGGAGCGCTGGTTGATTACGATCTTACCGCTGCCCGCTTTGATGAATACGCGAGCAGTGGAGCTTTTGCGACGGCCGGTACCGTAGTATTGATTTTCTGCCATGTTGCCAGTTCCCGATTAGATATCCAGTACTTGAGGTTGCTGAGCAGCATGAGCGTGCTCGGCGCCTGCGTAAACTTTCAGTTTACGGAACATGGCACGGCCCAGAGGACCTTTCGGCAGCATGCCTTTAACAGCAGCTTCGATTACCATTTCCGGTTTACGCTGAATCAGCTTGTCGAAGCTGATGGACTTGATACCACCCGGGAAACCGGAGTGAGCGTGGTACATTTTATCGGTAGTTTTGTTACCGGTTACACGTACCTTCTCGGCGTTTACAACGATGATGTAGTCACCGGTGTCAACGTGCGGAGTGTACTCAGCTTTGTGCTTACCACGCAGACGAGCAGCGATCTCGGTTGCGATACGACCCAGAGTTTTACCTTCTGCGTCCACAATGTACCAGTCACGTTTTACGGTTTCTGGCTTGGCAACGAAAGTTTTCATTAAGTTAAACCCAATTACCTGTTACAGACCCAATTGCTTATGGGGGCTCTCCCACAAACAACAAACGATGGCCTACCTGTACCCCTTCGAATACAAGTAAAGCTTAAAGTGTTGCTGTCTTATCGACAGCTGTAACGTGGGCCGGGCGATTATAAGTGAAGTTGCCTTAAATATCACCTGCTAATTTCACTGCCATGAAGCTAGCAAATGTCGCCCGGCCCTACCTGCCGCAGATGCCCATCCGACTGGCAGGCGCGGTATTGTGACTAAGGAAGGTGCACTCTTGCAAGGTATTCGTGCGATTGCATTTCCTGAAGCCGTGAAAGACAGCGTTGGAATTCGAAATTCAGCAGCCCTTCACCATAGAGATCCGCCATGGGAACAGCTGCCGACATGATGAGCTTGACGTGCCGTTCATAGAATTCATCTACCATGGCGATGAAGCGGCGGGCCGCGTCATCCGTACCAGCTCCCATTGGCTGAACGTTGGCCAGCAAGACGGTGTGAAACAACTTGGCCAGTTCTATGTAGTCGTTCTGGGAGCGGGGAGTACAGCAAAGTTGCTCGAACTCCATGTAAAGCACCCCTTCCCCCATCCCCAGCGACACCAGCTGGCGATGATTGATCTCAAGATCCCCCACCCGGGCCTCGTGACCACCTGTTAATTGCTGGAAATAACGCTCAAGGTTCGATTTTGCCTGTAGATCCAGCGGACAGTGATAGATCTCGGCCTGCTCCAGGGTTCGCAAGCGATAGTCGATGCCGCCATCCACATTAAGTATCTCGCAATGACGCTCGATCAGCGCGATGGCAGGCAGAAAACGGGCTCGTTGCAGTCCATTGCGATATAACTCTTGCGGAGGAATATTAGACGTAGCGACCAGCACTACGCCGTGGCCAAACAGTTCCTGAAACAGGGTGCCCAGCAACATGGCGTCTGTAATGTCGGAGACGAAAAACTCATCGAAACAGATGATATCCGTCTCGCTGGCGAGCTTGCTGGCAATCTGCTTGAGTGGATCGGTCTGGCCGTTCAATGCATTAAGTTCATCGTGGATGCGGTGCATGAAACGGTGAAAATGGCAGCGCAGTTTACGCTCACCCGGCAGGCTCTCGAAAAAAGTATCCATCAGCCAAGTCTTGCCTCTGCCGACACCGCCCCACATATAGATACCCTGGATGGGCTCGGGCGGTTTCGGCTTTTGCAGCCAGCCCAACAGTCCGCCGGATCTGGTCGGAGTCGGGCGCCGCTGCAAATCCTGATACAGTCGCTCCAGCCTGCTGATCGCCATACGCTGGGCGGGGTCGGCCTGAAAACCCGGACGCAGCAGATCCTGCTGATATTTTTGCTGCGGTGTCATCCTTGATGTGCCTCTCCAAGTCCCTGAATAGAGGACAAAATGGTATCACGGCCTCGGGACGCACGGTATAGTGCCAACCAGGCATGGCGGTTTGTTCAACCGAATCAACACACTGTTTTAGCTGTAACAAGGAGCATCTATGAGTCTGTTAACTGGGATCCTGCTGGCTGTCGCGGCCCTGATCATCGGTATCATCATCGGCCGTTTCTCGGTACGTAGCCGTGATGCCGGCCGTCTGGAACAGGAACTGAAGAAGGCCCACAAAGAGCTCGAAAGTTATCAGGGCCAAATCAATACCCACTTCGCCGACAGTGCGGCGCTGATGGAGCAACTGGCCGAGCAATATCAGACCCTCTACCGCCACATGGCAGAGCAGAGCAAGTTCCTGGCCAAGGCTCAAGAACCCCTGTTCCGTGAGCCGCCGGTAGAAGAAACGCAAACCAGCACCGAGACTGAACCCGGCATTCCTCCCCGTGACTATGCCGGAGCCTCTTCCGGTTTGCTCAAGCAAACAAGCTAGTGCCTCGCGGAACTAATCCGCCAGCCCTGTGGTCTGACCTTGACGATTGCAATGCAACTTTTTCTGGGAGCTGTTTTTCATATGCGTAAACCTCTTTCCATGCTCAGTGTGCTAGCCCTCAGTGTCGGTATCGCCATGTCTGCGGCCCCTGCACAGGCTGCAATGCCTTCCCTGTTCGAATCTAACCAGGAGATGCCGAGCCTGGCACCGGTTCTTGAGCAAGTTACCCCTGCCGTGGTCAATATCTCCGTCTCCGGCAAGAAAGTGACCCGTCAGCGTCTGCCGGAACAGTTCCGTTTCTTCTTTGGCCCCAACATGCCTGACGAGCAAGTGAGCGAGCAGCCGTTCCAGGCGCTGGGCTCCGGCGTCATCATCGATGCCAAGAAAGGCTATGTCATCACCAATGCTCACGTGGTACACGAAGCGGACGAGATCAAGGTCAACCTGAAGGATGGCCGCGAGTACGCCGCCAAGAAGATTGGTGAAGACAAGCAGTCCGATATCGCTCTGCTGCAAATCAAGGCCGACGATCTGGTGCAGATCAAGTTTGCCGACTCCGACGAGCTGCGAGTCGGCGACTATGCGCTGGCCATCGGCAACCCGTTTGGGCTGGGCCAGACCGTGACCTCGGGTATTGTCAGCGCCCTGGGCCGTAGCGGCCTCAACATCGAAAATCTGGAGAACTTCATCCAGACCGATGCGGCCATCAACTCCGGCAACTCGGGTGGCGCCCTGCTCAACCTGCGTGGCGAGCTTATCGGTATCAACACCGCCATCCTGGGCCCCAACGGTGGCAACATCGGCATCGGCTTTGCCATTCCGTCCAACATGGTGCGCAACCTCTCCGAGCAGATCATCAAGTACGGTGAAGTGCGTCGTGGCCAACTGGGGATCACCGGCACCGAGCTCACTTCGGAGATTGCCAAGACCTTCGGTTACAACAAGAAAGATGGCGCCTTCGTCAACCAGGTCATGCCTGACTCTGCTGCAGCCAAGGCCGGCATCAAGGCTGGCGACATCATCGTCAGCATCGATGGCAAAGCCATCCGTTCGTTTGGTGAGCTGCGCGCCAAGATCGCGACCATGGGTGCCGACAAGCAGGTTGCCCTCGGCCTTATCCGCGACGGAAAAGAGCAGACCGTCAAGGTTACCCTGAAGAAGGCAGATGATAGCGAGATCCTGGCCAGCGCCCTGCATCCGGCACTGGAAGGGGCCAAGCTGAGCACCACTACAGAACCTGTTTCCGGCGTCGCCGTGGCCGATATCGACCCACGCTCGCCTGCGGCGGCTTCGGGCTTGCAGAAAGGTGACATCATCATCGGAGTCAACCGCCTGCGGATCAACACACTGGGCGAGCTGACCAAAGCACTCAAGAACAAACCTGACGTGCTGGCACTCAATATCCAGCGGGGTGACTCTTCACTCTATCTGGTGATCCGCTAATCCCTCCCCCACCCGCGGCATTCGCCGCGGGTGATTTTTATCCACCGATGATGTTATTCTCTGCCCGCAGCCTGTACGGATGAGAATGACATGAAAATCCCCCCTTTAGTCAGTTACTTGGGCAAGTCCATCGGCTTCGGTTTGACCGTCGCGGCGCTGCTGCTTGTGTTGTTTCCCAATTTTCGTGGGGGGGCCCAGCTACCCGGTCTCATCACCAATGCCCGCGAGTTGAGCTTCTCCTACGCCGCCCATCGCGCCGGCCCTGCCGTCGTGAATATCTACACCCGCAGCTTTGCCGCCAATCAGGGGAATCAGGGGGAACTGCGCCCACAGGGGCTGGGCTCCGGCGTCATCATGACTTCCCGCGGTTACGTGCTGACCAATTATCACGTCATTGCCGATGCCGACCAGATCATCGTCGCACTGCAGGATGGCCGGGTATTCAGCGCCGAGCTGGTCGGTACCGATCAGCTGACCGATCTCGCCGTACTCTATATCGAAGCGGACAATCTGCCGGTGATCCCTCAAGATCCGGAACGGCAGCCTGAGGTGGGGGATGTGGTGCTTGCCATCGGCAACCCCTACAACGTTGGCCAAACCATCACTCAAGGCATCATCAGCGCGACCGGGCGCGCCGGGCTCTCCAGCATGGGACCCGACAGCAATGGCCGCCAGGATCTGCTGCAGACCGATGCCGCCATCAATGAGGGCAACTCGGGCGGGGCTCTGGTCAATGGTCGTGGCGATCTGGTGGGGATCAACACCGCTACTTATCACCTCAACGGCAATCAGGAGACTTACGGCATCAGCTTCGCCATCCCCTACCGGCTGGCCAAGCGGATCATGGATGAGCTGATCGCCAACGGTCGGGTCATCCGTGGCTACCTCGGTGTCTCCAGCGTCGAGATCAACCCCATCGTCGCCCGCATGATGAACCTGGGCGATCTGCGAGGCCTGGTGGTGGAGAGCCTGGATCCCAACGGCCCGGCCAGCAAGGGAGGTCTGAAGCGGGGAGATGTACTGCTCAAGATCAACGGCGAGGCCATCAGCGGCGTTCGGGCTGCCATGGACAAGATTGTCGAGAGTCGCCCGGGCACCAAGCTCACCATCTCGGTATTTCGTGAGGGCAAGCCGCTCGAAGTCGTGGTCACCATAGAAGAAGACCTGCGCTACCAGAAGCGGGCAACCCGCTAGGGTGCTGTACACGCAGGATGTCGACGGCAGGAGATAGCGGAGTGGGAAGGAGAGAGAATACCTGAGAAGCCGCAGGTATTCTCCTTATGCGTGGCGTCTCATACGCCAGAAGACTGAGCGATTACTCTTCGTTGAAACCGGACGTAAACAACGCGACCACGGCAGCTAGGGCCTCCACCTCGTCGGGGCCCTCCACCTGAACCTCCACTTGGCGGCCCTGGGCAGAGTCCAGCATCAGCAGGCCAATCACACTGTCGGCATCAGCCTCCACACCGTCCTCATTGCGCAGCAGCACATGGGCATCAAAACCCTGTACCAGCTCGAACAGCATCATGGCTGGCCGAGCGTGGATACCCAGCTTGTTCTTCACTTCAACCGAGGCGGAAACTGTCATCAGGTCGTCCTATTGGGGCATCACGCTTGGGAGCTGCTCTTGTCGAGGGTGCGGTGGCGAATTTGCACGTTCTTGCCGAGCTGCCGGAAGGAGTTGGCCAGGCGTTCGGCGATGAATACCGATCTGTGCTGGCCCCCGGTACAGCCGATGCCGACCGTGAGATAGCTGCGGTTGTTACGCTCCAGATGGGGGAGCCAGGTCACCAGCATGTGTTCGATTTGCTGGGTGAATAGCATCACGTCCGCCTGGGCCGAGAGGTAGCTGGCCACCGGCTCATCCTTACCGGTAAAAGGCTTGAGCTCGGGGATCCAGTGCGGATTGGGCAGGAAGCGAGCGTCGAACACGAAATCGGCATCCTTGGGTATGCCATATTTGAAACCGAACGACTCGAACACCAGCACCAACTCGTTCTCTTTCTTGCCGAGCACCCGGGTCTTGATGAGCTCGCTCAAGTCGTGAATGCTGAGGCTGGTGGTATCGATACGCAGATCGGCAGTTGAGGAGATCGGCGCCAGCAGATGGGTCTCTTCCCGGATCGCCTCGTCCAACGACAGTTTGTTGCGCGACAAGGGGTGCAGACGGCGGCTCTCGCCATATCGTTTGAGCAGCGTGGTGTTGTCGGCATCGAAGAAGAAGCTGGCAAACTCGACCCTGCCCTCGTTGCGCACCTGAGCCAGCAGATTCTCCAGTTTTTCCGAATCATTCGGCAAGTTGCGCACGTCTATGCTGACTGCCAGCTTGTCGTACTGGCTCTCGACCGAAACGATCAGCTGGGGCAACAGGTTGACCGGCAGGTTGTCCACACAGTAATAACCCAGATCTTCCAATACCCTCAGGGCTACGGTTTTACCGGAGCCCGAGCGTCCACTTACCACGATTAACTGCATCTTGTTCCCTCACGCCAAAACGGGTGTGTGATCCTGGCCTGTATATCAGGCTGAGGTCATGATCTGATAGAGCTCTTCATCGCTGGTTGCCTGGCGTAACTGGCGGCATACCGCCTTGTCACCCAGCTTGGAGGCCATCAGGGAAAGGGTCTTGAGATGCTGTTTGCACTCGCTTTCCGGTACCAGCAGAGCAAACAGCAGGTCAACCGGTTGATTGTCGATGGAGTCGAAAGGGATGGGATCGGCAAACGTCATCAGAATAGCGGTGGGCGGAAATTCATCGTCGATACGACCATGAGGGATCGCGATACCGGCACCGATCCCGGTACTGCCCATTTTTTCGCGGGCCAGCAAGCATTCAAACAGCGCCTGGCGTGAGGTGCCCAGGCGCTCGGCGGCCAGCTCGCTGATGATTTCGAGGGCCCGTTTCTTGCTAGTACAAGGGACTGCACTCTTGGTGCAGTCCCGACTCAGTATGTGTTCAAGTTGCATGGTTATTTTTTATTTAACTTGTCTTTATGCTTGATGATCTGCCTGTCCAGCTTGTCGAGCAGGGTATCTATCGCGGCATACATATCGGCATGCTCGGAGTTGGCGAAGACCTCACCGCCACTGACATGCAGTTTGGCTTCGGCGATCTGGTTCAGTTTTTCCACGCTCAGCACCACATGCACGTTGTTGATGTGGTCGAAGTGACGCTCGAGTTTGGCAAATTTGTTATTCACATAATCACGCAGAGCTTCGGTAATCTCGACATGGTGTCCGGTCAGGTTAATTTGCATAACGTCATCCTTTTGTTTTGCCTAAACCAGGCGTTTGCGCTGATTGGAAGGTGGGATAAACAGGGATTCGCGGTACTTAGCGATCGTGCGTCTAGCCACCATAATACCCTGTTCGGCCAGCAAATCCGCGATCTTGCTATCACTTAGCGGCTTGGCGGGGTTCTCCGCCGTCACCAGCTTCTTGATGAGCGCACGGATTGCGGTCGATGAGCACTCTCCTCCTCCTTCTGTATTCACATGGCTGGAGAAAAAAAACTTCAGTTCGAAAATACCGCGGGGGGTATGCATGTATTTCTGGGTTGTTACACGGGAGATGGTCGACTCGTGCATTTCCACCGCTTCGGCGATATCGTTGAGCACCATCGGCTTCATCGCCTCTTCACCATATTCGAAAAAGCCCTGTTGCTGCTCGACGATGCAGCTGGCCACTTTCAACAGGGTGTCGTTACGGCTCTCAAGGCTCTTGATGAACCACTTGGCTTCCTGCAAGTGGGAGCGGATAAACTGGGTATCCGTGCTGCTACGGGCATTACGTGCCATAGCGGCATAGGTCTCGTTGACCCGAATGCGCGGGGATGAATCGGGATTGAGTTCAACCACCCAGCGATTCTGCCGTTTGACTACGGAGACGTCCGGGATCACGTACTGGGAGTCGCTCTGGATGATGCCGTTGCCCGGCCGCGGCTCCAGCAGCTGGATCAGATCCAGCACCTCCTTGAGGTCGCTCTCCTTGAGCCGGGTCTTGCGGGCCAGGGTGCGGTAATCGCGATTGCCAAGCAGATCCATGTGCTCCTGGATCACCTCCTTGGCCTCACTGATCCAGGGAGTCTCGGGGTCGTACTGTTCCAGCTGGATCAGCAGACACTCCTGCACCGAACGGGCGGCAATTCCCACGGGATCGAAGTGTTGCACCCGCTTGAGCACGACCTCGATTTCATCGAGTTCGACCTCCACTTCGTCGCTGCTCACCGCCGCCTGAATATCTTCCAGCGACACTGTCAGATAACCGGATTCGTCGATGGCATCTATGATGGCAAGCGCGATGGCGGCATCCACATCGCTGAACGGGGTGAGGCGCATCTGCCACAACAGGTAGTCCTGCAGGTTCTCGGTGGTCTCCCCCTGGTAGACGGTGTCATCCCCATCATGGATGGGTCCGGCACTCTGGGCCGTCCCCGCGGAATAGACCTCGTCCCAGGTCGTATCGACCGGCAACTCGTCCGGCATCTGATCCTGGGCCATGGCATCGCTGGAATCCAGCTGGCTGGCATCAACCTGATCTTGCGGGGATGTCTCCTGCACCTCGCTCTCTTCCTGCTCCAGCAGGGGATTGTTTTCGAGCGCTTGCTGAATTTCCTGCTGAAGTTCCAGAGAGGAGAGCTGGAGCAGACGAATCGCTTGTTGTAATTGCGGCGTCATGGTCAGGGATTGACCGAGACGCAACTGTAATGTCGGCTTCATCTACGTCGGGATATCCTTATGTTCAGCGAGGCACGCGGCAAAGGAAATGAAGGCATGCCCCCTTACTATAGACTGAATTGATCGCCCAAATAGACGCGCTTGACCTGCTCATCGGCGAGGATATCAGCCGGCGCACCTTCAGCAATCATCTGGCCGTGGCTGACGATATAGGCCTTCTCACATACGTCCAGAGTCTCTCTGACGTTGTGGTCGGTGATCAAGACGCCCAGCCCCCTATCTTTCAGGTGCTGGATGATCTTCTTGATGTCTATCACAGAAATGGGATCCACACCGGCAAACGGCTCATCCAGCAGGATAAAGCGCGGCTCCGCCGCCAGGGCGCGGGCAATTTCGACCCGGCGCCGCTCGCCACCAGACAAACTCTGACCCAGGTTGTCGCGGATGTGGGTGATGTTGAACTCTTCCAGCAGCTGTTCGACCTTGTCTTCCCGCTCCTCGCGACTCAACCCCTTGCGAGTCTGCATGACTCCCATCAGGTTGTCGAACACCGAGAGACGGCGGAAAATCGAGGCTTCCTGCGGCAGATAGCCGATGCCGTTGCGGGCACGCACGTGCATGGGCTGCAGGCTGATATCCTGATCATCGATGGTAATGAGACCAGCGTCCCGCTGCACCAGACCGACGATCATGTAAAACGAGGTCGTCTTGCCGGCACCGTTGGGCCCGAGCAAGCCGACGATCTGGCCTGTGCCAACCTCCAGACTCACATCACTGACCACCATGCGGCGCTTGTAGCTCTTCTGCAGGCCCACTGCTTTCAATACTGCCATGGCTTATTTTCCCTGGGTCTGCTGATCGGCCGGCTTGTCGAAATTCTCTACCTGATCTGGCAGGAAGACGGTTTTGACCCGCTGGTTCGGTGTCTTGCTCTCGGCGATCATCTTCTGTTTAACGATGTCGTAGCGGATCAGGTCACCATTGACCTGACTATCTTCCTGCTTGAGCTGGCCATTGCCGGTGATGGTCACTAGGCGCTTCTTCAACTCGTAGCGAATGCTGTTGCCGTGGGCGTTAACCGGCTTGCCGTTGTCCAGGATCTGGAAGAAGGTAGCGGGCTTGCCATAAGCGGTCATCACCTCGGCCCCTTTCTCGCCGGAGCGGGTCACAACCACCTTGTCGGCCTTAATCTTGATAGTGCCCTGAGTGATGATCACATCCTGCTCGAAGGTGACGCGATTATCCTGCATCTCGGCCACCTGTTTGATGGCATCGACATAGACCTTCTCGGCAAAGTCGGACTCTTTGGCGGTCACAACACCGCAGAACAACAGGGCTGCGAGGGCCAGATTAACGTTTTTCATTGAAATAGATGGCATGACCTTGATCCAGTAACTCAAAATATTTGCGGTCCAGATGGCCTTTCAGGCCAACCCCTTCGGTCTGGAAATCCTGACCCAAAATCTTCACTTCCCGGTTGCTACGCACATCCTGGGTCACCAGGTCCAACTCCAGATAGGGAGTATCGAGCGTGGAGATGAAGGAGGTGGGCAGCAGACCGTCCAGATGCACCTTGTCCCGCATGATCACGTTGTCATCGGTGTTGAGCACACCAGTGTCGGCTGTGACTTTCCATTCAGCCTCCCCCTTGTCATCGAACATGTAGACGACGGGCTTGTCGAATGTCGCCTGCTCGATGATCTGGTAGTACTCGGCATAGGCCGACTCCAACCGTTCGGTACGCTTGCCGTTCACATCGAAACGGGTGGTCACCAACTCTTTGGCGACAAAATCCGGCTGATAATGCTCGGTTTTTACCGTGCTCTCCGGCACCAGCTCCACCTTGCTCAACTGCCAGGCGACCAAGGCAACCAGAAACAGCAGGGCAAACAACAGGGTCTGTCTGTTCATACCGATGCCTCAGGCTGGTAATCTTCGTGCCCCTGGGCCTGCAGGATCAGGTCGCATACCTCGCGCACCGCACCTGTGCCGCCAGCCAGGCGGGTCACCATGTCGGCCCGGCGCAAGACCAGAGGATGGGCATCGGCTACCGCAATACCAAGGCCACAAGCCTCCATCACCGGCAGATCTATGGTGTCATCACCCATGTAGGCGGCCTGCGACGCATCCAGGCCCAGCTTGGCCAGCAATGCCTCGAAGTGGGGCAATTTCTTGTCCGCCCCCTGCACCACGTGATTCACTCCGAGACTCTTCATCCGATCACTGACGATGCGGGAATTGCGCCCCGTGATGATGGCGATCTCGATCCCGGCGTTGAGCAGCGCACGCATGCCTGCACCATCGCGGGTACAGAAGGTCTTCAGCTCCTCGCCGTTGTTACTCATATAGATGAGGCCATTGGAGAGTACCCCATCCACATCGCACACCAGCAGGCGGATTTGCGCCGCCTTGTCATACTGGCTGCGCGTCACCGGACCATAAAGGGTCGGTACGTTTTGCATCAAATTACTCCGGCTTTCAGCAGGTCGTGCATGTTGAAGGCACCCAGCGGGCGCTTGTCTCCATCCACCACCAGTAATCCGTTGATCTTTCTGGTTTCCATCAGTTTGACGGCTTCCGCCGCCATCATTTCCGGCCCTACGGTAACACAGTTGGCGGTCATCACGCGGCTGATCGGGGTGTGATGGATGTCCACCTGCTGATCGAGAATGCGGCGCAGGTCGCCATCGGTAAAGAGTCCCGCCAGCAGACCGTGCTGATCGACCACCGCCGTCATGCCGAGTCCTTTGCGGCTCACCTCCAGCAACGCCTCGCTGATGGTGGCATCAATAGAAACCTGGGGCAACAGATCACCACTGTGCATCAGATCGCCGACCCGCAGCAACAAGCGCTTGCCCAGCGACCCGCCCGGATGGGAGAGAGCAAAGTCATCGGCGGTGAAACCGCGCGCTTCCAGCAGGGCCACCGCCAGCGCATCCCCCATCACCAGCGTCGCGGTGGTGCTGGAGGTGGGGGCGAGTCCGAGCGGACAAGCCTCTTTTTCCACCTTGATGCACAGGTGCACATTGGCCTCCTTGGCCATGGTAGAAGCGGGGTTGCCGGTCATGCAGATGAGCGGTATGCCGCGGCGCTTGAGCACCGGCAGCAGGGCCAGGATCTCGTCGCTCTCGCCCGAGTTGGAGATGGCGATAATGAGGTCGCCTGTGGAAATCATCCCCAGATCCCCATGGCTGGCTTCCCCCGGATGGAGGAAGAAGGCGGGAGTGCCGGTGCTGGCCAGGGTCGCGGCAATCTTGCTGCCGATATGGCCAGACTTGCCCATCCCTGTGACCACTATCTTGCCACCACAACGCAGCACCATCTCGCACGCCTTGTCGAAGGCGTCATTCAGATACTGGTAGAGTCCATCAATCGCTTGCTTTTCCGTGTCCAGCACCGCGCGGGCACTGCGACGAAAATCGAACAGTTTAGACACTTTCTCAGGCTTTACAGACATAAAGACACAGCTCCGGGCCGAAATTAGCTGCGGGATTATAAAAAAGTCTGTCCGGATAAGCGAATCGGATGGTGGATCCCCGGCAGGATGACGCACTTTGTTACACAAATTTGGCGTACAAACGGGCTGCCAGCCTGTTCAATAGTTGTTCCTTGATGTTGCTTAGACCTAGACTAGCCCATAAAATTCGCTCCTCATTTGCACCGGATGGACAATTGTTTGAACAATGACCTGATCACCATCTCCGACCTGACTTTCAGTCACGGAGATAGGCTGTTGTATGACGGGATCAACCTGACCATTCCCCGTGGCCAAGTCACCGCCGTCATGGGCCCGAGCGGCATCGGCAAGACCACCTTGCTGCGGCTGATCGGTGGCCAGCTCAAGCCCGAGTCCGGTCACATCCTGTTTGACGGGGAAGATATCCCCAGCCTCTCCCGTTCGCGCCTCTACGAGGTGCGCAAGCGGATGAGCATGCTGTTTCAGAGCGGCGCCCTGTTCACCGGCATGACGGTCTACGACAACGTGGCCTTCCCGCTGCGGGAGCACTCAGGTCTGCCGGAAGAGCTGATCCACACCATCGTCATGATGAAGCTGCAGGCCGTGGGGCTGCGCGGGGCGGCGAAGCTGATGCCATCCGAGCTCTCCGGCGGCATGGCACGGCGCGCGGCGCTGGCACGGGCCATCGCGCTCGACCCCGACCTCATCATGTATGACGAACCCTTCGTCGGTCAGGATCCCATCACCATGGCGGTGCTGGTGAAGCTGATCAAGGAGTTGAACAATGCCCTCGGCATCACCTCCGTCATCGTCACCCACGATGTGAAGGAGGTGCTCGGCATCGCCGATTACGCCTACATCATTGCCAACCGCCAGGTAGTAGCCCACGGCACGCCGGCGCAACTGCGCGAGGAGCACAACCCCGAAGTCGAGCAGTTCCTGAAAGGATTGCCCGACGGTCCTGTTCCGTTTCATTTTCCGGCAGGCGACCTGCTACAGGATCTCTGATGTTGACAAGCCAAATAAGCAAGCTGGGACGACGCGGCGTACGTTTCATTACCGCCATCGGCCGGGCAACCATCATGTTGTTCCATGCGCTGGCGGGCAAACCCGAGCCGCGCAAGCACTTCCCGCTGCTGATCCAGCAACTCTATGTGGTCGGGGTGCAGTCGGTGGCCATCATTCTGGTGTCGGGTCTGTTCATCGGCATGGTGCTCTCCTTGCAGGGTTACAACGTACTGAAAGACTTCGGTGCCGAGCAGAGCCTGGGCCCTCTGGTCTCTCTCTCCCTGCTGCGGGAACTGGGTCCTGTGGTGACCGCCCTGCTGTTTGCCGGCCGCGCGGGTTCTGCCCTGACCGCGGAAATCGGCCTGATGAAGGCCACCGAACAACTCTCCAGCCTTGAGATGATGGCGGTAGACCCCCTGCGCCGAGTGGTGGCACCCCGCTTCTGGGCCGGGGTCATCAGCATGCCGCTGCTGGCCTTCATGTTCAGCCTGATCGGCATCTTTGGTGGCAAGCTGGTCGGCGTGGACTGGCTGGGAGTGGATGAAGGGGGCTTCTGGTCCGCCATGCAGGCCTCCGTCGACTGGCAGGATGACATCATGCAAGGTGCCATCAAGAGCCTGATCTTCGCCCTTGTGGTCACCTGGATTGCCCTTTTCAACGGTTATGATGCCAAGCCGACCTCGGCCGGGATCAGCCAGGCCACGACCCGCACCGTGGTTCACTCATCCCTGGCCGTGCTCGGTCTGGATTTTATACTCACCGCAGTCATGTTTGGATAAGGTAAAGATGAAGTTCAGCAAAGTAGAATTCCTGGTCGGCCTCTTCATGCTGGCTGGCATCGGTGCCATTCTGGCACTGGCTCTGCAAGTGGCCGGTTTGAGCTTCAAACCGGAGGGAGAAACCTATACCCTGCACGCGCATTTCGATAATATCGGCGGCCTGAAAGTACGCTCTCCGGTCAAGGTCGGTGGCGTGGTGGTCGGTCGGGTGAGCGACATTACACTCGACCCGCAAACCCAGGTTCCCGAAATCACCCTGCAGATGCAAAAGAGTGCAGGCGAGTTTTCCGAAACCAGCTCTCTCTCCATCCTCACCTCCGGCCTGCTCGGCGAGCAGTACATAGGTCTGACCCCGGGCTTCACCGATGAGGATATGGGCACCGGCATGCTCAAGGATGGTGACATGATTGAAGACACCAAATCCGCCATCGTGCTGGAAGATCTGATTGGCAAGTTCCTCTACAGCCAATCCTCCGACAGCAAATCAGACAGCAAGTAAGGAGTAACCATGTTCAAGAAGATCGCCCTGCTGCTGGGCCTGATGACCAGCATGCTCTTTTCCCTGTCCGCCCAGGCCGCGGTGGACGCCACCGATCCCAATGCGCTGGTCGACATGGCCGCCAAGCAGACCTTCGCTCGTCTGAAGGCCGATCAGGCACAGATCAAAAGCAACCCTGACCACCTGCGCGTCATCATCCGCGAGGAGCTGCTGCCCTACGTGGATAACCGCTTCGCCGCCTACAAGGTGCTTGGCAACCAGATCAAGCAGACCACCCCGGCCCAGCGCGACGCCTTCGTCGAGGTCTTCACCGAGTACATGGTGAGCTCCTACGCCGATGCCCTGGCCCACTTCGACAAGCAGACCGTCAAGGTCGAGCCGGGCAAGGCACCCAACGGCAACATCACCGCCGTCAACGTCAGCGTGAAAGAGGCCGGCAAGCCGGACATCTTCCTCGAGTTCAAGCTGCGCAAGAACAACAAGACCGGCGAATGGAAAGCCTTCGACATGGTCGCCGAGGGGATCAGCCTGCTCTCCGCCAAACAGAGCGAGCTAGGTGGCCTCATTCGCCAGGACGGCATCGATGCAGTGATCGCCCAGCTGCGCGAGCACAACGCCAAGCCGCTGGTGATCAAGTCATGATCTTCAGGGGCGAGCTGCAGGCGCCACAGGTCAATGACCTGTGGCAACGCCGCGCCGACTGGTGGCAGGATGACAAGCTGGAGCTGAGCCAGGTCACCACCCTGGACTCCGCCGGCCTGGCCCTGCTGGTCAAATGGGCAAAAGCCGCCCTGGCACGAGGCGCCACACCGCAACTGGTGGGCGCCTCCACTGATTTCTATACCCTGGCCAACCTCTACGGGGTGGCCAGTCTGTTTCAATCAACCCCGCTCACAACTGAGGACGCATAATGCAAGTCTCTGAAATTGAAGCGATACTCCTTGAGGCTCTGCCATTGTCCGAAGTCCATGTCAAAGGGGATGGCAGCCACTACCAGGTGATTGCCGTCGGCGACATGTTTGACGGTATGAGCCGAGTCAAGAAACAGCAGGCCATCTATGCCCCACTGATGGACAAGATCGCCAGCAACGCCATTCACGCTCTCTCCATCAAGGCCTTTACCGAAGCCGAGTGGAAGCGCGAACGTAAATTCCTATTGCCCTCCTGATTTGGTAACGAAGTAACCATGGACAAATTCAAGATCACCGGCCCCTGCACCCTCTCCGGTGAAGTGACCATCTCCGGCGCCAAAAACGCCGCCCTGCCGATCCTGTTCGCCACCCTGCTGTGCGACGAAGAGGTTCAGCTCTCCAACGTGCCGCGTCTCAAAGACGTGGGCACCACCATCAAGCTGCTGGAGATGCTGGGCGCGACCACCAAGGTGAATGGCAACGTCACCGTGCTGGCCGGTGCCGTGAACAATCACGTGGCCCCGTACGAGCTGGTCAAAACCATGCGCGCCTCCATCCTGGCCCTGGGCCCGCTGGCTGCCCGCTACGGTGCCGCCGACGTCTCCCTGCCCGGTGGCTGCGCCATCGGTGCCCGCCCGGTCAACCTGCATGTGCACGGCCTGGAGCTGATGGGTGCCAAGATCGCCATCGAGGATGGCTACATCAAGGCCCGCGTCGACGGTCGTCTGAAAGGTGCCCACATCCTGATGGACATGGTCTCCGTCACCGGTACCGAGAACCTGATGATGGCCGCCACCCTGGCTGACGGTCGCACCGTGATCGAAAACGCCGCGCGCGAGCCGGAAGTGGTCGATCTGGCCAACTTTCTCAATACCCTGGGCGCCAAGATCCAGGGGGCGGGCACAGATACTCTGGTCATTGATGGCGTCGAGCGTCTGCACGGTGGCAGCTACAGCGTGCAGCCTGACCGCATCGAGACCGGAACCTTCCTGGTGGGCGCTGCGGTCACCGGCGGCAAGATCACCTGCCGCAAGACAGACCCGACCCTGCTGGAAGCAGTACTGGTCAAGCTGGAAGAGGCCGGCGCCCTGATTGAGAAGGGTGAAGACTGGATCACCCTGGACATGACAGGTCGCACCCTCAAGCCGGTTACCATCAAGACTGCCCCCTACCCGGCGTTCCCGACCGACATGCAGGCCCAGTTCACCGTGCTGAACGCGGTGGCCAAAGGCACCGGCATGGTCACCGAGACCATCTTCGAGAACCGCTTCATGCACGTACCCGAGCTGGTACGGATGGGTGCCGACATCGAACTGCAGGGCAACGTCGCCATCTGCCGCGATGCCCAGCAACTCAAGGGTGCCCAGGTGATGGCCACCGATCTGCGCGCCTCCGCCAGCCTGGTACTGGCCGGCTTCGTGGCCGAAGGGGCCACCATTGTCGATCGCATCTACCACATCGACCGTGGCTACGAAGACATCGAGCAGAAGCTGCAAGGCCTGGGCGGTTGCATCGAGCGCATCAAGGGCTGACTGCCGCCCCTGATCACCGGCTGACAAAAAGGCCCCCTCGCGTTGGCGTGGGGGCCTTTTTCATGCCGGCAGATTGGGCCAAACGGGCGGAGGATTAATGCCCCGCCAGCTTCATGTTCTCGACCAGCACGGAGCCGGTCTTGAGGCTGGAGCGCTCATCCTCGTCGCAACCCACCGCCACTATATGGCTGAACATCTCAGCCAGATTGCCGGCGATGGTGATCTCCTCGACCGGGTAGGCGATTTCGCCATTTTCAACCCAGAAACCGGCGGCGCCGCGGGAGTAGTCACCATTGACGATGTTGACCCCCTGCCCCATCAGCTCGGTCACCAGCAGGCCGGTGCCCATCTCCTTGAGCATGCCCTGGAAATCCTGACCGGTATTGGATACCTGCCAGTTGTGGATGCCGCCGGCGTGGCCCGTGGTGGTGAGCCCCAGCTTGCGGGCAGAGTAGGAGGTGAGCAGCCAGCTCATCAGCTCGCCGTTGCGCACTATATCCATGTCGCGAGTCAGCACTCCTTCCCCGTCAAACGGGGTACTGGCCAGGCCTCCCAACAGATGGGGGAACTCTTGAATGGTGAGCCACTCCGGCAGGATCTGCTTGCCCAGCTTATCAAGCAGGAAGCTCGACTTGCGGTAAAGATTGCCACCGCTGATGGCCATCACCAGATGACCCCAGAGACCGGCCGCCGTATCGGGATGAAACAGCACGGGGGCATGGCGGGTGGCGATCTTGCGGGCGCCGAGGCGGGAGATGGTACGCTCCACCGCCTCGTCGGCGATGCGCTGCGGACTCCACAGTCCCTCGAGGGTACGGCTGGAGGAGTAGCCGTAATCGCGCTGCATGTCGCCATCCTGCTCGCCGATCAGCACGCAGCTCAGGGAGTTGCGCGACGCCGCATAGCCTTTGACGAAGCCGTGACTGTTGCCATAGACCTTGATGCCGAGGTGGCTGGAGAAGCCGGCGCCATCGGAGTGCTTGATGCGCGCATCGCGCCCCAGCGCCAGCCGCTCGCACTCGATGGCCAGTTCGATGCCATGCTGGGGATCGAGGGTCACCGGATGGCACAGCTGCAGATCCGGGGCATCCCAGGCCAACAGTTCGGCGGGCGCCAAGCCGGCACAGTCGTCGGGAGAGGTGTGACAGGCAATTTCCATCGCCGCCTCAACGGCGGCACGGATGGCCGGCTTGCTCAGGTCCGTAGTCGAGGAGGAGCCCTTGCAACCGTCGCGATAGACGGCGATGCCCAGTGCCCCATCCTTGTTGAATTCGATGCTTTCCAGTTCACAGCCCCGGGTGTTCACCGATAGCCCGGTCTGCTTGCTGATGGAGACTTCGGCCAGCGAGGCGCCCAGTCCTTTGGCTATCTCCAGGGCCTCGGCAACCACGGCCTCGAGATGGGCTTGATCCTGGCGGATTTGGTCTTGCTGATCCATAACTCACATCTGTATGAAGGAAGGAAAGGGGCTAAGCATATCAGACCCCTGCGCCCAGCGGGAGAAGCTGGTAACATATCCGCCAAACGTGAAAGACAGGAATCAAGAGACCGATGAGTCACTATCAAGACGACAACGAGTGGGAAGACTGGGGCCCCAGCAAGAGTCAGCTCAAGCGCGATGCCGAGGCCTTGCAGAAGATGGGTGAGGAGATCGTCTCCCTCAGCCACAGCGAACTGGAAAAGATCCCGCTGGATGAAGAGCTGGCCGAGGCCGTCGAGCTGGGCCGCAAACTCAAGCCGAAGAAGGATGAATCCTTCCGCCGCCATCTGCAGTTCATCGGCCGCCTGATGCGCAGCCGGGATGTGGAGCCCATCGCCGAAGCGCTCTCCATCATCAAGAATCGCCACTCCACCGTGAATGCTCGCCTGCATCGTCTGGAGCAGTGGCGGGAACGGCTGATCAGCGAAGGGGACAGCGCCCTCAACGAACTGATGGCCCAGTTCCACGAGCTGGACCGCCAGAAACTGCGCCAGCTGATCCGCAACGCCAACAAGGAGCGGGAGCTGAACAAACCGCCGGTTGCCTTCCGCGAGATTTACCAGTATCTGCGCGGTGAAATCGAAGATCTGCTGTGATCCCCGCAACACGCCTCCCCTGCGGAGGCGTGTTTGTCATTGCCCCCTTAACATCCCCTTCTTCTCTGCGTTTAATATATCCACCACAGATTCTACTGGGCAGGCTACCTATACACACTGAACGCCCATAAAAAGGGGCACTCAAGCGATGCTACTTTTATTTTGTTAACAATATCGCATCATTTTGTTTGACATATTGAACGGCATTGGCAGACTGGAAAGAAGATCCCGGCTGTTGCTGTCCGCTCCGATCGACGATGCTGACCCCATGCAACACGGGATTGCGAGATCATGCCTTCGGCATGCCTTTGCCAAACATGGAGTTGCAAGGGCTTGCCCAAGGCACAGGACGAGACTTCACCGCCAAGGATAGCCAAGGTGCCCTATGCCCAATCCCACAACCTTTACCAATCGCAAACCTGTCGTACTGATGACCATGGGCGCCCAGCCCCGTAACGGTCACGCCTATCAGGTCATGACCCACAAATACATTGCCCCGCTGGTGGAGATCAGCGGTTGCGTCCCGCTGCTGGTACCCACCTGTTGCGGCACCGCCGATCTGGAGCAGTATCTGGATCTGGCCGACGGGGTCTACCTGAGCGGGGCTGGCTCCAACATAGATCCGGCGCTCTACGGTCAGGAGAACCTCACCCCGGAGAAGCAGCAGGATCGGGAGCGCGACCTGTTCGATCTGCCGTTGATCAAGGCTGCGCTCCGGCGGGGACTACCAATCCTCGGGATCTGTCGCGGCATGCAGGAGATCAACGTGGCACTGGGGGGAAATATTCATCAGAAGGTGTACTGCGAACCTGGCTACGACGATCACCGGGAAGATGCCGACGATCCGGTCGATGAGCAGTATGGCGAAAGTCACCCCATCAATCTGGTGCCAGGCAGCTGGTTTTCCCAGCTGATGGGGGAGGAAAGCATCCCGGTCAACTCGCTCCATGGACAGGGGATCGACCGGCTGGGTGAAGGTCTGGAGCCGCTGGCTCACGCAGAAGACGGGTTGATAGAGGCGATCCACGCCCCGACCATTTCCCCCTTCCTGTTGGCGGTGCAGTGGCATCCGGAGTGGAAGGCCAGCGAAAACCCCCACTCCATCAAGATATTCCAGGCCTTCGGCGATGCCTGCCGCCAACGCAGCGCCCGCCTCGCAGCCTAAGGAAAGTTACTCGTCGAAACCACGCGCCTTGAGCTTGGGCAGCGCGCCCCGCTGAAGGCGCATTTCGCGGCAGCTATCCAGCCCCTTAAGCCCGCGCTGGATATAGTCCGGGGAGTGGCCAAATACCATGCCGTTGCTGCGATAGAGCTTGTTGTCGTCGAGCTCGAACCGCTCGCCGCCTATCAGCAACTGCTCCCGGCCATTGACGACGTCCCCCCGTTTGAGCGGCAGCGCCATGTCGCTCAACACCTCGCCGGTGGCGCACCCTTCACGCCAGTGAACCTCGTTGGAAAAGGGCATGATGGCGATCTCGCGCCAGGAACCGTCCCTGAACTCGACCCTGTATCTGTCCACCAGCAAATCACAACCCGCCAATGGCCATGCCGCCATCAAGCAGATGATTTTCTTTGATAATTGCACAAGATTGCACTCCATTGACTTGTTCGGCACAGCATAAATAAATTGCCCCGCCGCTGCACCATTTACCCTCACAACTCCAACTATGCTGGATGTAAATAGTCACAAGGGGCTGTTATGTCTGGCGATAATCTCATCATGCTGCCGACCCTGATCTGGATCCTGGAACACCCGTTCTGGATCCTGCTCACCCTGTCACTCCTGCTGATCCACTTCTGGCGCAACCCGGGGCAACGGCGAGAGAAACTCTCCGAACTCGGGTTCGTGATCATCAGCCTGGTCATCATACTGCTGATCCAGCTGGAGGGAGGCTGGTTTCGCCTGCCACTGCCCCGCCACTGGCTGATCGAGATCTCCACCTTGCTGGCGGGTCTGGTGCTGGTCAAACTCTGGGGGATCCTGCTGTTCGAGCTGCTGCTCCCCCTCTGCCAGGTGAAGATCCCGCGCATCATCGCCGACATCGTTATCACCATCGGCTACATCGGCTGGGGGCTGTTCAGGCTCTATGCCTCCGGCATGGCGCTGGGAGAGATAGTCACCACCTCGGCGGTGATCACCGCCGTCATCGCCTTTGCCATGCAGGACACATTGGGCAACCTGCTGGCTGGCGTCTCAATTCAGCTCGACAACTCCATCGCCATCGGTGACTGGTTGCAGGTGGACACCACCCAGGGCCGGGTGGTAGAGATCAACTGGCGCGCCACCACCATAGAGACCCGCAACTGGGAAACCGTGGTGATCCCCAACAGCCATCTGCTCAAGCAGCGCTTTACCGTACTAGGGCGCCGTCGCGGCCAGCCCCTGCAACTGCGGCGCTGGGTCTGGTTCGATCTGACGCTGGACACCCTGCCGACCCAGATCATTGCACTGATCGAGAAGGCATTACGGGAAACCAAGCTGCCCTGCGTCGCCAAGTCACCGCCCCCCGACTGCCTGCTGATGAACGTGGAAGGCGGAATAGCCCGCTATGCGGTGCGCTACTGGCTGACCGATCTGGCGCGTGACGACCCGACCGACTCCATGGTACGCAGCCTGATCGATGCCGCCCTGCGTCGCAACGATCGCCGCCTCACGCCCCCCATCTTCAACGTCTTCATGAGCAAGGAGAAACAGCATCAGGATGCGCGCCACAAGCGGCATACCGCCGAACGCACCGCCACCCTGCGCAAGCTGCCGCTGTTTGCCATGCTGCAGGAGGAGGAGCTGGCCCAGCTGGCGGATCAGGTGAAGTTCGCCCCCTTCGTGAGCGGCGACATCATGCTGGAGCAGGGGGAGGTCTCGGGCTGGCTGTTTGTGCTGGTGCGAGGCGAGGCCGAGATGCTGGTCCATCTGGAAGGGCGGGAGCTGCGGCTCGGCGCCCTGCAGGCCGGGGACTTCTTCGGCGAGCTGAGCATGCTCACCGGCGAGCCCAGCTCGTTTACCGTACGCGCCCTGGGGGCCGTCGAAACCTACCGCATCAATCAGGCCATGTTCCAGGCACTGGTGCTGCAGCGCGAATCCCTGGTCGAGCCGCTCTACCAAGTGTTGAGTGAGCGCCAGCAAGAGCAGCAGGCCTTGCTGGCACGGGAGGCAGAGTCAATGAAACAGCTGACCCCGCCGCGCGACCTGCTGGACAAGCTGATGACCCTGTTCAGGGGCCGCTAGCCGCAAACCAGCCCTCTTTTGGAACCGAACCCCGCATATGGCGGGGCTCGTGATCCGCATCAGAGCAGCAGCTCGCCCAGCTCATCCAGGGTCGCCAGCTCCACATCCGGCAATAGCTTCAACTGCCGCCAGGGCTGCTGCCGCTCGTTGAGCCAGGCGGCGCGAAAACCGTGCAGGCGCGCCCCCAGCACATCGGTCTCAGGGTGATCCCCGACGTGCAGTATCTGCTCGGGAGCAAGGCCGAGGTTCTCCTGTACCTGCCTGAACATGTCCGGCGCCGGCTTCATCCTCGCGCCCTCCCCGGCCTTGCAGACCAGACTGAAGTAATCGGCCAGCCCGGCCTGCGCCAGGTCCAGATTGCCATTGGTGATGACCGCCAACGGATAACGCTCCGCCAGACGGGCCAGCAGGGCATGGGTCGATGCGCTCACCTCGATCCGCGAGCGCTCGGCCAGAAAAGCGGCGAACACCGACTCAGCTTCCTGCGCGGCCTTGGTCTCGGCCATGCCTCCCGCCATCAGCGCGGCCTGGATGCCGTGCCGGCGCGCCAGGCTGACGTCGTGACGCAGCGCCGGTTGTTCCAGCAGCAGGTTGCGCTTGAGCTCCAGCCAGCGCGGCTTGTCCAGCATGGCGGTGGCCAGGTATTCAGTGCGCAAGTGAGCCAGCATCCACTGTTCGGCCCGCTCGATGGCGGGACCGTTGTCATAGAGGGTATCGTCGAGATCGAACGAGATGGCAGCAACCGGCTGCCAGCGGCGATAAAAATGCATGCACACTCCTCAATCAGGGCCGGTGTGGACTCACGCCCTACCGGCTGGCCAGACGGCAAGAGGCGCCCGGCAACACGTCATTCATCATCCCCTGACCCGGATCCACGTTTGGCCCTGGGATGGGCACTGTCATAGACCTTGGCCAGATGCTGGAAGTCGAGGTGGGTATAGATCTGGGTGGTGGAGAGATCGGCGTGCCCCAGCAGCTCCTGCACCGCCCGCAGATCGCCGGATGACTCCAGCATGTGGGTGGCGAAGCTGTGACGCAGCTTGTGGGGATGGACATGGGCATTGAGCGCCTGCTTGTTGCCCCAGCCATCGAGCCGCTCCTGCACCGAGCGGGCGGAGAGCCGCTGCTTGCGCCTGGAGACGAACAGCGCCTCGGCCTCGTCGCCAGCCAGCAGGGGACGCATCTTGAGCCATTTGTGCAGCCACTCCACCGCCATCCGTCCCATGGGCAGCACCCGTTCCCGCGATCCCTTGCCGGTCACCCTGAGCTGGCGCTCGTCAAGCTTCACATCCGCCAGATTGAGCCCCACCAGCTCGGCAAGGCGCAGGCCGGAGGAGTACATCAGCTCCATGATGGCGCGATCCCTCACCGCCAGTGGATCCTGCTCGTCAGTGATGTTGAGCAGCTGATACATCTCGTCCACGTCCAGGTTCTTGGGCAGCGGCCTTCCCTGCTTGGGGGTCACTATGCCGCGAGCCGGGTTGGCGACGAGTCGTCCCTGGCGCACCTGCCAGTCGCAGAAGCTGCGCAGGGCGGAGACCTTGGTGGCAAGCGATCGGGGCGCAAGACCGGCCTTGTGCATCCGGGTCACCAGGCTGCGCACCTGGCTAGCCTCAAGCCGACACCAGTCATCAAGCCCCAGTTTCACCAACTCGGCCGTCATGGCCTCCAGATGGGCCTGATAGTTGCTTCGGGTGTGAGGGCTGAGCTGGCGCTCGACCCTCAGGTATTCAATAAAGGCCGCCAGCTCCTCCGCCAGCGCGGGAGGCAGTGGCTCGCTGGCGGAAACAGGCCCCTTAGCCATGCGCCAGCTCGGGCAGCCGCAGCTGCAACAGGCGGCCCAGCTGGCCCAGCAGCAGGGTATCGTTATGGGGAGTGAAGTGGCTGGGATCCGAGCTGGCGAAGGCCAGCACGCCGAGATCGCCGATCCGCATCAGGGCCACCGAGTTGACCAGCACGTCGTGGCCAAACAGCGTCTGTTTCTCGCTCTGGCTCAGACGGCCGAAGTAATAATCCTGCCCCGGCAGGCGCTGACCCAGCAGTTGCTCCAGCTGTTTGCCCTCGGCCAGAAAACGTGCCTCCGGGCCGCTCAGGAGGAACTTCTTGGGATTGAGCCAGAGGCGCAACCCGGTCAGGCGCAGGCGCTGCACGAATGTCTTGCCCATCACGGCGCTCATTTCAAACAGGGTCTGACAACCATAGAGGTCGCCATACAGATCGGCATAAATCCGGAAGATCCGCTCATTTTCGCTGGCGATCCCCATCAGTTCGGTGATCTCCTGCTCCAATTGCTCGATCCGCTCGCGCTGCCTGTCAAGCTGGCGCTCCACCAGCGAAACCGAGCCCTTGCGCTCGTGGGGAATGCGGATCCGGTCCAACACGGTAGCGTGACGTTGGAAAAACTCGGGGTAACGGGCCAGGTACTCCAGCACACAGGCTTCGTCCACCAGTGGCTCCTGCCGTTTGAGTTCACTCATAAATTGTTCGATCCATTGCAAAACAGGGCCTCTGGCCCCGATATCATGGGCAAAGGGGGACATAGCCCCCACATCCCAACCGCATCTGCCAGAAACTGGCAACTGCCTACACCTCTATCTGACCGTCAAACACATGCTCGGCCGGCCCCGTCATATAGACAGGCTGACCCGGCCCCTTCCAGGCGATGGTCAGCTTGCCCCCCGGCAGGGTAACGGTGACCCTCTCCTTGAGCTTGCCCTGGCTCATGCCAATCACCGCCGCCGCACAGGCGCCGGTGCCGCAGGCGAGGGTCTCCCCCACGCCACGCTCGAATACCCGAAGCTTGATCTCGGTGGCGTCGACCATCTCCATGAAGCCGACGTTGACCCGCTCGGGGAAACGCTCGTGCCGCTCCATAATGGCTCCCAGGGTCGTCACCGGCGCATCGGCCACCGAGGGCACCTCGATGACGCAGTGGGGGTTGCCCATGGAGACGGCGCCGCACATCACTGTGTGTTCCTGTGCCCGCAGCAGATAAGTCTTCTCCGCCTTTTGGGCGCGAAACGGGATCTTGCCCGGCTCGAACTGGGGTACCCCCATGTTGACCGTGACCTGGTTCTCCCCCTCCAGTTGCAGCACAATGCGGCCACGGGCCGTGCTCACCGCGATGCGATCCCGGTTGATCAACCCCTTGAGACGCACGAAACGGGCAAAACAGCGGGCACCGTTGCCACACTGCTCCACCTCGCTGCCATCGGCATTGAAGATGCGATAGTGAAAGTCGAGTTCAGGGTCATAGGGCGGCTCCACCAGCAGCAGCTGGTCAAATCCGATCCCGAAGTGGCGATCCGCCAGCTTCTTGATGACGTCATTGCTGAAAAACACCTTCTGGGTGACGCCGTCCACCACCATGAAGTCGTTACCCAAGCCATGCATCTTGGAAAAATCTATCAACATCGTGCATTCCTGTGCCGTTAGGGCGTAAATGCTCACCGAACCCAAGCTCGACAAACACAGTGAAGTCGTTATCCAAAGCCCCGGCATCCCGAAGAGCGCGCTCAGGATCGCGCTCTTCTATTCAGGGCACGGCGTCAGGGCACCAGGTGCTCACCACGCCAGAGATCGGCCAACTGTTCACGCTCCCTGATGAGGAACGATTGGGTGCCATCCACCAGCACCTCAGCCGCACGGGGACGGGTGTTGTAGTTGGATGACATGGTAAAGCCATAGGCACCGGCCGAACGCACAGCCAGCAGGGAACCCTCGGCGATCGCCAGGGTGCGCTCCTTGCCGAGAAAATCGCCGGTCTCGCACACCGGGCCCACCACGTCGTACAGCGCGGGGGCATGGCCGGCGCGGCTGTCCACTTCGATGATGTTCATCCAGGCGCCGTAGAGGGACGGACGCAGCATGTCATTCATGCCTGCATCGATCAGGGCGAAATTGCGGGTCTCACCCGGCTTGAGGTACTCGACCCGGGTCAGCAGCACGCCGGCATTGGCGACGATGGCACGGCCCGGCTCGAACAGCAGGGTCAGGTCACGACCGGCCAGCTTCTGCTTGAGCGCCTCGGCATACTCGGTGGGATGAGGTGGCTGCTCGGCGCCATAGTTGACCCCAAGGCCGCCCCCCACGTCCAGGTGATGGATGCGGATGCCGTCTGCCGCCAGCCCGTCGATCAGCCGCAGCAGCTTGTCCGCGGCCTCCATAAAGGGATTGAGCTCGGTGAGCTGGGAGCCGATATGGCAATCCACCCCGACGATCTCGATGTTGGCCATGGCCGCCGCCTTGCGATAGATGGCGGGAGCCTGCTCGATGGGAATGCCGAACTTGTTCTGCTTGAGGCCGGTGGAGATATAGGGATGAGTGCCGGCATCGATATCCGGATTGACCCGCACCGACACCCGGGCCTTCTTGCCCATGCTGCCCGCCACCCGGTTCAGACGCTCCAGCTCGGCTTCCGATTCCAGATTGAAACAGAGGATCTCTTTATCCAGCGCGAGGCGCATCTCGGCTTCGCTCTTGGCCACCCCGGAGAAGACCACCTTGGCCGGATCGCCCCCCGCCGCCAGCACCCGCGACAACTCGCCGCCGGAGACGATGTCAAACCCTGAGCCCAGGCGGGCCAGCAGGTTGAGCAGCGCCAGGTTGGAGTTGGCCTTGACCGCATAGCAGATCAGGTGGGGAATATCGCCGGCCGCCTTGTCGAAGGCATGCCAGTGACGCTCGAGGGTCGCGCGGGAGTATACGTAAAGCGGAGTGCCGTACTGCTCGGCAAGGTGTTGCAGCGAGGTTTGTTCGGCCTGAAGCTGGCCGTCGGCGTCGTAGTTAAAGTGATCCAAGGGGCGGTTCCTTCCTGAATTTAGTGCGGTGCGGCCTCGGTGGCAGCCTCTGAGGTCGCAGGCGGTGCCGTTTGCGGTGTACTCTGGCTCTGGGGCTGCTCGGGGGGCGGCATGTAGAGCGGCCCTTTCAGACCGCAGGCGGCCAACCCGAGAGAGAGAAGAGTGGCAAACAGACACTTGGTGAACTGGGTAATCATAATGGTTCGCTGCGAAAAAATTTTTGGCCCTCTATAATCGCACTCACATTGTTAAAAGCAACAGGATAAACCGATGAAGGATCACGAGTATCACGCCCTGACCGACGCCTTTTTTCAGTATGTGGAAGACACACTCGACGAGGGGTATCCGGATATCGACTGCGAACGCAACGGGGGCGTCTTGACCCTGTCGTTCGAGAACAAGACCAAGGTCATCATCAACAAGCAGGAGCCGCTGCACCAGATCTGGGTGGCCACCCGCGAGAACGGCTTCCACTTCGAGCTGCAGGGTGAAACCTGGATCGACAACCGCTTCGGTCACGAGCTCAAGGCCCTGCTGAGCCAGGCCTGCAGCGCCCAGGCGGGCGAACCCGTCCAGTTCCCATGATGGCGCAACCTGCCATGATCGATCTCCACCCCGAGGGGGCTCGTCATGCGGTGATCTGGCTGCACGGCCTGGGGGATTCCGGCGCCGGGCTCGCCCCGCTGGTGGATGCCCTGGATCTGCCCACCGATCTGCCGGTGCGTCACCTGCTGCCCGATGCGCCCGAACGCCCCATCACCATCAATATGGGGTACAAGATGCGCGGCTGGTATGACATCAGGAGCTTCGAAAATCCGGCCGAGCGGGCCGTGGAGTCCCATGTGCGCGAATCCGCAGCCCAGATCGCCAGCCTGCTGGACCAGCTGGTGGCCGAGGGGTTTGCTCCCGAGCGGATCGTGCTGGCCGGCTTCTCCCAGGGCGGGGTGATCGCCTCCTTCACCGCCTTGCGCTATCCGGCGACGCTGGCGGGCCTGCTCTGCATGTCCACCTATCTGGCGGTGCCCGATGCACTGGCCGGCGAGATGAGCGAGGCTGCCCGCACCCTGCCGATTTGCTACATGCACGGCATCTATGACGATGTGGTGAGCCTGTCGCTGGGTTGGGATGCCAAGAACCGGCTGGAAGCGGCGGGGCTCTCCCCCGAGTGGCACGAGTACCCCATGCGCCACGAGATCTGCCGACCGCAGCTCGATGATATCCGGCACTGGTTGCTAGCCCGTCTCGGTGCCTGACGTCAGTTCACTCCCGATAAAAACGGCCTGCATCAGCAGGCCGTTTTTATTGGTGTCGTGCGATGAGGAACTCACCCGCATCAACCCACATCCCGGGTCGGCGGGGTCTGTTCCCGTCCCGTTCCCTGGCTGCGATAGGGGATCACAGCAAGCTCGCCACCCTGCTGTACTATCTCGTAATACTGGGGCAGGTTGAAATTGATGAACTGGCCATCGTCGCTGAAGCGCTCGTGGCTGGAGGTATAGAAACGGTTGACCCCGGTCACCAGCTCATCCTTGTTGCCGGCAAAGTGCTGGTACACCTCCACCCGGTTCGCCTCGTCCAGGATGTAGATGTTGGTGCCCGCATCCCGGGTATCGAAGAAAAATTGCACCAACCCCTCGCTGGCATAGGCATCGACGATGCTTGGCAGATGCTGGCTGTGGGTCTTGTCGAGCCGTAGCGGCAGGTGATCCAGCTTGTTGTGGGAGATGTGGCGGTAGAAGTCGATGGCGTTCTCCAGCTTCTTGACCGACACCCCGCGCCGCTCGAAGAAGATGCCGTACTTCTCCTTACCCAGCGCCATGGTCTTGACCAGTTGCTGCTTGTCGCGGGCGAGTCGTAGCTCGATGCACTCCGCCACCAGACTCTGGAAGCGGGAGCGAACAAGGGAGCGGAAATGCTGGCTGTAGCAGAACACCTCGATCATCTCGGGGGCGGCGGCATCCTGATGCATCTTGCCGAGGATAGTGGTGAGTGCGTCCACCACAGCCTCGTCGCCCTGGAAATGCAGGGTACGGATCTCGCTCCAGGAGTTGCGATAGACCAGATCCACCGAGCCCACCAGACACTCCTGATTGCGGCCAAAGGAGAAGACATCCACCGTATTGGCGTCGAACTCGATCACCTGTCCCACCCAGTGACTGGAGGGATCCACTTCCAGGTTCAGGAAAATGGATAACTGGCGGATCTCGCAGGGGCGACTGAGGGCCAGGTTGGTGGCGAGCGGATACTTCTCGGGGAAGCAGCCGGAGAGATCGCGACAGAACTGGTGCAGGTTGTCGATGTGCAGATCCGAACCCTGATTGAACAGGTGCACCCGGGATTGCGGCGTCAGCAGATCGTTGAAATAGGCCCAGGCCACCAGCTTGCTGATGTAGCTGTTGAACTCAAGCGGCGCCCGCCCGATGATGTCCACCGGCTCCAGCGAATGCTTGTAGAGGTACCAACCGGCGCGATTGAGGCGGCCATGGGGCACCTGTACGAAGCTGAGATCCTGCTCGCTGAGATCCGGCGCTATCTTGAGGTTCACCCGCTGCACCTTGCCCGGCAGGCTCTCGAACGCGGCATAGAGCTTGCGCGACAGGATGCCGATATCTTCCGGGTTGATCGACTCGCTGATGTTGTTGCGCCGGGCGAACTGGATCAGGTTGCGATAGCTCAGCATCAGGGCTTCCAGCAACTCGGCGTGGGCTATCTTGACCTCTTCAACCTTCCACTCATGACGATGGTCCAGCTGATACAGCTTCTCGTGACTCCATCCCCAGTAGGCCACCAGCTGACTCATCTGTTCACGACGCCAGTCCGGCGAATGCTCCTCTTTGGGATGGCTGAGGCCGTCACACACCTTGAGGTAGAAGCAGCGGCGCACCAGATCGAGCCGGGCCATGTCGCCGATGGACTTGAGGTAGTTGGTCACCTTGTCCAGCATCAGGCAGTAGTTGTCGAGCCGGTAGTGCATCCCCTCGTTGTGCTGGAACCAATCGCGACCGATCATCGACAGCAGTCGGGTATTGGGGTACTCGTGGGAGTAGGCCTCCATCAGCACCGACTTGAGCACTGCCTTGTAGGGGGAATCGATCCCCTTGTAGAGCTGCCACAGGGCCGAGCCGAAGTACTCCTCGGCCGGAATCCGGTTGAAACTGCCCAAATCGAGCCAGTCATCCTGATTGAGCTGACCGCTTTCAAACAGACCGTTGACGTACTCATCGTAGTGATCGTCGTATTCGGCAGGCACCAGATACCAGAGCAACCGCTTGCCCGCGATCATCATGGCACTGCGATAAAACTCGTCGAGCAGCAGCAGGTGCTGGGCACTACCGCAACTCTCCCCCTGCACCTGGGCATCGTTGCGCTGGCGGAACTTGTCTTCGGGGATCAGGAAGAAGTTGAGATCGACCCCCCGCTGCTCCGCCCATTTCGACAGGTGCTGACACTTGAGCTCCAGCAAAGCGAGTCGCTCACTCGACAGACCGGCCACATGACAGACCCAGATATCGAGGTCCGAGTGACAGCACTGGCCGATGGACGAGGTGCTGCCCATGGAGTAGAGCCCCTGGATCGACTTGTCATGGGTGGCGAGGCCATTCTGGCAGTTGGCGTTTTGGCAGAGATCCTGGATGAAGGCCTGCTGGGCCTCGTTAGCAGTAAAACTCCAGATGCCATGAGGCACATCACCCGCCACATAACTGGGCAGCAGGGGGTGATTGAAGTGCAGCATGACGGGTAACAGCTGGAAGACCTGCTGTCCGTAGCGACTCATGAGACCTAACGCCCGTTGCGTCTTGAGACGATTGAGTTCGTCATAACGCGCCACCAGCGTATCGAGTTTTGCCAGCAATGACCTGCCTATATCGAGATGGGAAATGACGCACCAAAATGGGGAGACGTCAAAAAAGTGTGATCATGTTAACAATGCAAACAGCAGTGGTAAACAAGCCCGCATGTAATCCCGGGATTATTTATTAGATGTCGCTAAACAGTATCAGGAGAAAACAATAAATTAATTAATATTCAAATATTTAGAATGCACAACCAACTTAATGAAAATCATTTTCAGCGGTCCTTTTTGAGCTTGCCCCCGCTTTTGGCGGCTCCGCCATGAAAGCCCGGGCAAAGGGTGGTAATATCGATTTCCTTCATAAAGATAAAACAACTGATTGATATGGCAGCCCGAACCCTGAAAATTGCCACTCGCAAGAGCCCATTGGCCCTGTGGCAGGCCAACTTCGTCAAAGACCGGCTGGAAGCCCTCTATCCCGAGCTAAGGGTCGAGCTGGTTCCCATGAGCACCCAGGGCGACAAGATCCTGGATACCCCGCTCGCCAAAGTCGGCGGCAAAGGGTTGTTCGTCAAGGAGCTGGAGACTGCCATGCTGGAAGGACGCGCCGACATCGCCGTCCACTCCATGAAAGACGTGCCGGTGGAGTTCCCGGCGGGGCTCGGCCTGCACACCATCTGCGAGCGGGAAGATCCCCGCGATGCGTTTGTCTCCAACCGTTTTCAGGCCATCGACGAGCTGCCGCAGGGTGCTGTGGTCGGTACCTCCAGCCTGCGCCGCCAGTGCCAGTTGCGCGCCGCCCGCCCGGATCTGGTGATCCGCGACCTGCGCGGCAACGTCAACACCCGCCTCGCCAAGCTGGATGCCGGCGAATACGACGCCATCATCCTGGCCGCCGCAGGCTTGAAACGGCTTGAGATGGATCACCGTATCACCGCCTTCATCGAACCGGAGCAGAGCCTGCCAGCCAATGGCCAGGGCGCGGTCGGCATCGAGTGCCGCCTCGACGATCACGAATTGCACGCCCTGCTGGCACCGCTTGAGCACAGTGAGACCCGCGCCCGGGTGCTGACCGAGCGTGCCATGAACCGCGCCCTGCAAGGGGGCTGTCAGGTGCCTATCGGTGCCTATGCGCTGGTGGAAGGAGAGCAAATTTGGCTGCGGGGCCTGGTGGGTAGCCCGGATGGTACCCAGGTGATCCGCGACGAGATCCGTGGCGCCGTGAGCGACGGGGAAGCCCTGGGTGAACAGTTGGCCCAGCGCCTGCTGGCTGCCGGTGCCGACGTCATCCTGGCCGAGGTCTACCGTACATGATCCCGCTGGTGGTGCGCCCGGCCGCCCAGGCCACCGAGCTGGAGCAGTTGCTGCGCCAGCACGGTCACGCACCGCTCTGCTGCCCGCTGCTGGAAACCGTGGCGGGCAGCGACCTCCCTCGCCTGCCCGAACTGCTGGCACAGGCAGACATCGTTATCGCCGTCAGCATTCATGCCGTTCATTTTGCTCACGATTTTTTGTTGCAAACTGGTCTGACCTGGCCACATATTGAGTACTTTGCGGTCGGCCAGGCCAGTGCGGATGCGTTCACCGAGGCGGGCATCAGCGCAAGTTGCCCGCACGATCCCCGCAGCGAGGGGCTGCTGGCCCTCCCTGCCCTGCAGCAGGTGAGCGGCAAGCGGGTGCTGATCCTGCGTGGCAATGGCGGGCGGGATCTCATCGCCAGCACGCTGGCCTCACGCGGTGCTCTGGTGCACTATTGTGCAACCTATGAACGGCATTACCCCGACTTTGACGGAGAGACATTGACGCGCCACTGGCAGGCAGCCGGGCTGGACAGCCTGCTCATCACCAGTGGCGAATTGTTGCAACGGCTGCTGGCGCTGGTTCCCGAGCGTCAGCACCCTTGGCTTTTTGACCGCCATCTGGTGGTCCCCAGCCCCCGCGTGGCCGAGATGGCCAGTGCTGCGGGCTTCATCCATATCACGATTGCCCAAGGTGCATCCAACCAGGCCCTGATGGCCGCACTGGAACTGAGGAAGATGGAATGACAGAACAACAAGAATCCCAGGTGACCCCACAGCCGGCCGCTGCGGCCAATGGCAGCAAGAACCGCTCCGGTGCCGTGCTGGGTAGTGTTGCCATCCTGCTGGCGCTTGGCCTGACCGGCGGCCTCTATCTGCACGGCCACAAGAATGCGGTCGCCCAGCAGGCCGAGCTGGCCCAGCTCAAACAGCAGCTGGCCAGTGCCATCAGCAAGATTGACCAGAGCAGCAACAAGGATGCCGAACAGCTGACCGCCCTTGAACAGACCCAGCAGCGCTTGCAGGGCGAAATGCAAGGGCTGCAGAACCGGGTGCTGGATCTCAACGACAAGCGCCCCAACGACTGGATGCTGGCCGAATCGGAATACCTGGTGCGCATGGCCGGCCGCAAGCTGTGGCTGGAACATGACCTCGTCTCCGCCATCACCCTGCTGGGCAACGCCGACGAGCGCATCGCTGCCCTCAACGATCCCAGCCTGATGCCGATCCGCAAGGCGCTGGCCGAAGACATCGCCAAGCTCAAGGGGATGCCGCGCATCGACCGCGAGGGGCTGACTCTCAAGCTGGCCGCTCTCTCCGATCAGATCGAGCTGCTGCCCCTCTCCACCGTCAGCATGCCGGAAGCGAAAGCCGAGCCCGACCAGGCGGTCAGCACCAATCCGGACGAGTGGGAAAGCAACCTGAAAAAGAACTGGGTCAAGTTCACCGAGAATTTCATCACCATCCGCCGTCGTGACGGTGCCGTGGAGGCCCTGCTCTCCCCGCAACAGGAGATCTTCCTGCGGGAAAACCTCAAGACCAAGCTGCTGCAGGCCCAGCTCGCCGTTTACCGCGAGCAGCAGGCACTCTATGAAGACAGCCTGGACAAGGCCCAGCGCTGGCTGAACCAGTATTTCGACACCGAAAACAGCGCCACCCATTACATGCTGGGCGAGATCGACAAGCTCAAGGGTGAGCAGATCCAGTTCGACTATCCGGATCAGTTCAAGACCCAGGCCATGCTGGAACAGGTGCTGACCGAGCGTCTGCAACGCATTCTGGCCGGCAACTGAGGAGGGCACCATGATCCGTATAATCATTCTGGTTGCCGTGATGGTCGCAGGGCTGATGTTTGGCCCGGAAGCCTCGGGTAACAAGGGCTACGTGCTGATTGCCCTTGGCAACTACACCATCGAATCCTCCGTCACCAGCGCGGTGATCCTGGCGATCCTCTTCTACGGCGCCCTGCTGCTGGTGGAGTGGATCCTGGGCCGGGTGTTCGGTCTGCGCCGCAAGACGCTGGGCTGGTATGGCTCCCGTCGCCGTCGCAAGGCCAACCAGCAAACGATAGCCGCCACCCTGGCGATGGCCGAGGGCCAATACAGCCAGGCCGAGAAGCTGCTCATCAAGGGCGCCAGCAACAGCGACACCCCGCTGCTCAACTACCTGAGCGCCGCCAAGGCGGCCCAGGCCAGGGGTGACGATGCCCGCCGCGACCAGTATCTGCAAAAGGCTCAGGAGGAGAACCCCAAGGCCGAGCTGGCACTGACTCTGACCCAGACCCAGCTGCAGATCGAACAGGGCCAGTACGACACCGCGCTGGCGACCCTGGAGTCCGTCTATGCCCTCAACCCGCGCCACCCCATGGTGCTGGATCAGCTGCGTCAGGTACACCAGGCGCGCCAGGACTGGAGCGCTCTATGCGATCTGATCCCGGTACTGCACAAGGTCGGCAAACTGACGCCCAAGCAGGAAGAAGATCTGCTGCAACAGGCCTGGAGTGGCCGCCTGCAGCAAGCCGCCGAGTCCCTCGATACCCTGAAGGCGACCTGGCAGGAGCTGCCCCGCAAACTGCGCCTGGAGCCCGAGCTGCTGGTGCGCTACGGCGACATGCTGTGCCAGCTGGGTGCCGATGGCGAGGCAGCCACCCTGTGGCAGGAGGCACTGCGTAAACAGGCCATGCCGCAGCTGCTGGTTCGACTGCCCAGGCTCAAGCTCGACAACTACCAGCCGCTGCTGGCGCAACTGCAGAAAATGCAGGGCCAGCCCGAGGTCGACACCGCGCTGGCCCAGCTCTACCTGCTGTCCGGCCAGCTGGACGAGGCCCAGAAGCTGCTGGAACAGGAGGTGGCCCGGGCTCCGAGCGCTGCCGCCTACCATGCCCTGGGTCAGCTGATGGACAAGCGTCGCCTCACCAACAAGGCCAACGAGTACTACCGTCAAGCCCTGGCACTGGCCGGGATCTGATCAGCAAAGAGCAACGCAAGAGGCCGCATGATGCGGCCTCTTTTTTATCTGCGACTCTGTTCAGAACTCAGCTCGTCAGCCGCTCCAGCTCGCCGATCAGCCAGATGGCCTCGGCCCTGTGGCTGCCGCACACATCCGCCATCGGGCGAAATCCACCGCACACGGCAGGGCGCTCCGGCGACTCGAAGATCTTGCAACCCAGTTGCTCGTCGAGCTGTACGCAAGGCACTCCGGCCGGCTTGCCGTCAGGCATGCCCGGAATCGCGCTGCTGATGCTGGGGGCGATGCAACAGGCAGCGCAACCGGCACGACACTCCATATCACCACCTCCCGTGGCCATTAACCCGGCACCATGCCAACTGGCCCGTGCCGTCACCATAGCCCAAGCCGATCGACAAGAGTAGCTGGCAGACATGAAAAAGCCCGACCGTTCGGCGATCGGGCTTGCAGCAAACCAGTCGGCTCAATGCATCGGCATCACAGAATGATGTCACGCACCACGCTGTCTTTACGCTCCAGATAGTGGATCGATTTGATACGACGGATGGTACGGGACTTGCCGCGGATCAGCAGGGTCTCGGTGGTCGCCATGATGCCGTCGCTGGTGATGCCTTCCAGCAGATCCCCCTTGGTGATGCCGGTGGCGGAGAAGATGACGTTGTCATTCTTCGCCATGTCTTCCAGCTTGAGCACCTTGTTCACATCGATGCCCAGGGCTTCGCAGCGGGCAATCTCCTGCTCGCCCAGCTCGCGCACGTCCGGGCTGTCGCCCTTGACCCGGTGACGGGGCACCAGGCGAGCCTGCATGTCACCATCCAGGGCACGGATCACCGCCGCGGAGATCACCCCTTCCGGTGCGCCACCGATGCCGTACAGCATGTCGACTTCGCTATCTGGCAGGCAGGTGAGGATGGAGGCGGCCACGTCGCCGTCAGGGATGGCGAACACCCGCACGCCCAGCCCCTGCATCTCCTTGATGGCCTTGTCGTGACGCGGCTTGGCCAGGGTAATGACGGTCAGGCGGGAGAGCGGCTTGCCCAGCGCCTTGGCGACCGCTTTCAGGTTCAGCTCGAGAGCCTGATCCAGATCGATCACGCCCTTGGCCTTGGGCCCGACGATCAGCTTTTCCATGTACATGTCGGGGGCCTTGAGGAAGGATCCCTTGTCACCGACCGCCAGCACCGCCAGCGCATTGGCCTGCCCCATGGCGGTCATGCGGGTGCCCTCGATGGGGTCGACCGCGATGTCCACCGCGTCACCGTGACCCGTGCCCACCTTCTCGCCGATGTAGAGCATGGGTGCTTCATCGATCTCGCCTTCGCCGATCACAATCTCACCATCGATCTCGATCTGGTTGAGAATGTGGCGCATGGCCGCAACGGCCGCCCCGTCAGCGATATTTTTGTCACCACGTCCGAGCCACTTGTAGCCAGCCAGTGCTGCCGCTTCCGTCACTCGGGAAAACTCGATTGCCAGTTCACGTCTCATCGCATATCCAACCTATGGAGCTCGAAAAACGGGCGGCATTCTACCACAAGGGCAAACCTTTGCGCATAAAAGTGGCGCCTATGCCACGAAAAGGGGGTGATTCATCCAGGTGACATCAAACTGACACCGCCTCTTCATCTCTTCGTCACCTCGCTGTCACGCCACCTCCCTAGCATGGCCCCGTCTTTAAAACAAAAGCTTGCAACACAAGGGATTAAGATGAAAAAGCTGACTGTAGTGGCCATGGCGCTGACCGCCGCGTTCCAGGCTCAAGCCGTTGAAGTGTACAAAAACGACACCACCATGGTGGATCTGTATGGCCGCATCTATGCCGGCCACTTCTTCGGGGACAAGAAGGAAGGTGTCGACGCCGCCAACCCGAACGGCACCAAGGATTACAGTGCCAAGCAGGGCGCCAACCAGTTCGTGCGCTTCGGCGCCAAGGCCGAGACCCAGATCAACACGGGTCTGAAGGCGCTGGCCCAGTACGAAGTGCAGATGTATATCAACGACAGCGAGAAGACCATCAGCGAAAACTCGGACAACCTGCGCACCCGTCTTGCCTTTGCCGGGGTGGGGGCTGACTGGGGCAGCGTCACCTTCGGTCGCCAGAAGGGGGCACCTGGCTTCCTGGCCGACTGGACTGACGTCTCCCTCTCCGATGGCTATGGCAACGATGCGCTGGGCGCCAAGACCGATACCTTCGCCACCAACCGTGCCGGCTCGGTGCTGAAATACTCAGGTCTGTTCAACGGCTTCCAGATCGATACCAGCTACAAGTTCGATGGCGGTGACACCGAAGAGACCACCAGCAAGGATAGCGATGCCGCCTATGGCGCCGCCCTGGCCTACACCTTCCCGTTCAATCTGTCGCTGGGTACCGCCTACAACGTCGGCCTGCGCGACAAGAGCGGTGAAGAGGATGCCAAGCTGTGGCTGATCTCCGCCAAGTTCGACAACAAGGCCGCCTATGCCGCCCTGAGCTATGCCGATGGCAGCGACTTCCTGGCCACCGGCACCGACCACACCGGCTGGGAAGCCGCACTGGGCTACAACTTCGAGAACGGCTTCGGTCTGATGGCCCTGTGGAACAAGCAGGAGCAGGACAAGGCCGGCACCAAGAAGGACAACGTGGACTACTACACTCTGGGCGCCCAGTACAAGTTCAACAAGAACCTGCGGGTGATCGGCGAGTATCGCATGAACAACCTGGACAGCGTGGCCAACAAGGCGACCGCCAACCAGGATGACTTCCAGCTGGCGGCCCGCTACGACTTCTGATCGAGCCTCCCGGTAAAAAGCGCGATGGCCTGCCATCGCGCTTTTTTATTGCGCGGCATTTATCTCAGCTCCCTCTCGTCCCTCTATCCGGATCCTTGCCAAAAACTCTTCTTGTTCGGCAATACCGCCAGTGACCGCAAGAGCATCATGAGGTCCCTTTTTCGCATCATTTCCGCCAAGAAAAGACTCACTAAAATCCGTCCAAACCCTGAACGGACGGCTTAAAGCAGTAAATTGTCAGGATCAAGGCAAGAAGCATTGTGAAGCGTCAATTCGCGACATATAACTTAGCGAGTTATCCCTGAATTTCGTCCGGTAGAGCAGATCATGATGATGCGTTCCCTCCTTCCCCTGTTGCTTGGCGCAGCGATGCTGCCGGCCACTATGGACAGTGCCCACGCCAACCCTTTTTCCGCCAGCGGTCACGGTAGCGGCGGCTTTCTCGAACGACGGGACATTCCCAACCTCAGCTCGGCCGCCTTCGTGGTGGCCAATCACAGAACCGGCGAGGTGATCTCCGAGCGCAATGGCAACCGGGTCATGCCCATCGCCTCCCTCACCAAGCTGATGACCGCGCTGGTGGTGCTGGATGCGAACCAACGGCTCAACGAGACGTTGACGGTCACCAATGCCGACATAGACCGCATCAAGGGCACGGGCTCACGACTGGCCATCGGCACTCGCCTCAGCCGGGCCGAAATGCTGCACATCGCCCTGATGTCGTCAGAGAACCGCGCCGCCTCGGCCCTCGCCCGCCACTATCCGGGGGGGCAGCGTGCCTTTATCGAGGCGATGAATGCCAAAGCCCGCATGCTGGGGATGTGGAACACCCGCTACGCCGACAGCACAGGCCTCAATCCGCGTAACGTCTCCACCGCCCAGGATCTCGCCAAGCTGGCCGTCGCCGCCTCCGCCTATCCACTGATCCGCCAGTATTCCACCGACGATCAGAGCTATGTACGTACCAACAAGCGCCAGCTGCACTACCTCAATTCCAACCGACTGATCCGCGAGGGGCAGTGGGAATTCACCCTCTCCAAGACCGGTTATATCCGCGAGGCGGGCCGCTGCCTGGTGCTGGGGACCAGGGTCAATCATGAACCCGTGATCATGGTGTTGCTCAATGCTGAAACCACCAACGATCGGGTTGCCGATGCCAAGCGGATCAGGACCTGGCTGGAGACCTCTGGCCGCACCACGCTGGCTTCCAACAGCAATGCCATGCTGAGCAACCAATAAGATCCCCATGACGACATCAGGAAGCGAGGCGAATGCCTCGCTTTTTTATGCCTGACGCTCGCCCCCCTGACGGGATCCGGGTCTTATCACGGGGGACACCAGCCCCCTTCAGGTTACAAAACGTAACGACTCAACAACGGGATTCACACTAGTAAAATCAACTGGTTGAAAATATGGATAGGCTCTTTTAGCGTACCGGCACAACCCTGTGATGCCGAGCAAACATGCGAATATCCAGTATCGAGTGCGGGCGGGTGCTGGCCATCCTGGCCGTGATGACCATCCATGTCTCTCCCTTCGCCCATCCGTTCAACCCCGACTTGTGGGGGAGCGCTCCCTATTCCTGGCTCAGCGCGCTCATCAATCAGCTGTGCCGCTTCGCCGTGCCTCTGTTCTTCCTCTGCGCCGGTTATTTCCTGCAACCCAAGCTGACTGGCGCCGCACCGCTGAGCGTGGCCTGGCGCTACTGCCGCCCCCTGCTGCTGCTCTGGCTGGCCTGGAGCCTCCTCTATCTGCTGCTGCCGTTCAATCCCGTGGAGGCCGTCAATCAGGGCTATCTGGCGTCCCTGCGCGGGCAGTGGCAATTCCAGCTCGGCGATCCCCTCAACGACTGGCTGGTCGGCGGCATGATCCACCTCTGGTTCCTGCCCGCCCTGGTGTTGGCCGTGGGCATTCTGGCGCTGTGCCAGTGGCTGGGCAAACCGGCGCTGGCACTCTATTTAGGCGCCCTGCTCTATCTGCTGGCGCTGCTGGGCGGTTCCTATGCCAAGCCCTTGCTGGGGGCCGAGTGGCCCATCCTGACCCGCAACGGCCCCTTCTTCTCCCTGCTGTTCGTCGCTCTGGGGGCCTGGCTGCGCGCGCGAGCCTGGCAACCCACGACCCGGATGAGCCGCCGACTGTTGGTCATGGGGCTGGGGCTCTATGCGCTGGAGGCTATCGCCCTCAATCAGCTGGCGCAGGTACCGCTCACTCGCCACGATTTTCTGCTCGGTTCCGTGCCCTGGGCTCTCGGTCTGTTTGGCCTGCTGCTGGCCAACCCGGATTGGGGACGTGGCAGCTGGCTGGAACGCCAGGCCCCCAAGGTGCTCGGGCTCTATTGCCTGCACATGATCCTGGTGGTGTGGCTGTTCGTATTCGGCCCGCAGGAGGCGTCCCTCCTGTGGGAGATCACCAAGGTGCCGCTGCTGCTCGGCGCTTCTCTGCTGGCCTATGGACTGTTATCCAGCAACGTATTCATCGCCCGCTTGCTGCATATCCGTTGACCCTCGGCATCCGGCCTCCTGCGCAGGGGCTGGATGCACCTTTCCTTTTTATCCACTCATCTCGCCCTTCGTCGAACACCCCCGCTATCTCCCCAAATTCACTTGCCACACAAATGAAAATCAATATCATTGCGATCCCATTTATGTGGGTCAAAATTAATTACAACTAAATCAACAAGTTCAGGCCGTTCGGTCGACATTTAGAGAATCAACATTGAACATGCAGCACCCTCATTTTCGCAGAACCCTGGTTTCGCTGGCTCTGTTTGGCTCTGCGTTTCAGGCTCAGGCCGCCGATGAAACCCTGACAGTGGTAGGCAAACGCACCCAGCATCAAGAGGTAGCCACCGCCACCCGCACCAATACCCCGGCCAAGCTGGTCCCCCAGACCATCGACAGCGTCTCGGCCAGCGAGCTGACCGCCTTTGGCCAGCCCACCCTGAGCGAGGCCCTGAGCGGCATTCCCGGGGTCAACGCCAGCGGCGACACCCGCTTCGACAGCGTCAATATCCGTGGCTTCAGTGCCAGCAACGACTTCTATCTCGACGGTTTTCGCGATGACATGCAGTACACCCGGGATCTCGGCAACATAGAGCGGGTAGAGGTCCTCAAGGGGCCGGCGGCCGTGCTCTACGGCCGTGGCAGCACGGGGGGCATCATCAACCGGGTCAGCAAGACGCCGCAGAAGGGACAGGCATCCAGCGTCACCGCCAGGGTGGGCAGCTTTGACAGCCAGCGTCTGGCCGCTGACCTCAACGGAGAAGCGAGCGAGCGGGTGCAGCTGCGCCTCAACCTGGCCCAGGAAGATACCGACAGCTTCCGCGATGGTGTGGAGGGTAAACGCACCCTGCTGGCCCCCTCCGTCAACTGGGAGATCAGCGACAACCTGAACTGGCTGGTGCAATACGAGCGCAACGAGCACGATCGCACCCCGGATCGCGGCATCCCCGGCGTCAACGGCCGCCCGGCCGATGTACCGCGGGAGTTCGTCTACAGCGACACCAGCCGCGACTTCATCGACGACGTGGCGCAATCCACCCGCTCCCGCCTCACCTGGGATATCAACGAGCAGTGGCAGCTGCGCCAGCAACTCGGCTACAGCACCCTCGACAGCCAGTTTGACAACACCTATGTCACCAGCGTGAAAGGGGACAAGGTGACTCGCGCCCGCTGGCAGCAGGATCTGCAGGCCAGGAGCCTCATCAGCAACACAGAAGCGGAAGGCCAGCTGCAGACTGGTCCCGTCGGCCATCGTCTGCTGGTCGGCCTGGAGCAGAGCTGGCAGGAGCGCACCCCCAAGCTCTACCAGAATGCGACCCCCATCTCGGCGGGCAGCCTCTACCATCCATCGGCCCTGCCCCGCCATGACGGCGCCATGAAGCTCGCCAGCGATGCCAGCCACAAGGTGCACGGAGTCGGCCTTTATTTGCAGGATCAACTCACCCTGGGCGACTGGCATCTGGTCGGTGGCCTGCGCCGTGACGACTTTACCGTCACCAGCCGCCGCAACGACCTCAACAAGGAAGAGACCCGCTCGGTCACCAGCCTGAGCCCGCGCTTGGGACTGGTATGGAATCCTCTCGAGGAGCACGCCTTCTACGCCTCCTACAGCAAGACGTTCACTCCTGTGGGTGGCGAGCTGATTGGGCTGACGCCGGGAGACAAGAACAACAACCTGGATCCCCAGAACACCCGCCTCTATGAGGGTGGCGTGAAGAGCGACTGGCTGAATGGCCGCCTGGCAACCACCCTCTCCCTCTACCGGCTGGAGATGTACAACAAGCGCAGCAAGGATCCGCTGGATCCCACCAGGGTGATCCTCACCGGTCTGCAGCGCACCGAAGGTGTCGAACTGAGCGCCCATGCCCGCCTGACGGACGAGCTCTATCTGCGCGGCGGCGTCGCCATCCAGGATGCCGAGCAGGTCAAGGCGGACGCGGATCTGCAGGGCAAGCGCCCGAGCAACGTCTCACGCCAGAATGGTCAACTGTTCGTCGGCTATCAAAGCGGCAAGCTGGGCTGGTTCGGCGAAACCGGGGTGACGGCCGTGGGTGATCGCTTCGCCGACAACGCCAATACCACCATCCTGCCCGGCTATGCCCGCTTCGATGCCCGCGTTGGCTATCGCTGGCAACAGTGGGAGGCCCAGCTGAGTGCCGAAAACCTGACCGACCACGACTACTTCGTCAGCGCCACCAGTGCCAGCCAGATCATGCCGGGCACGCCGCGCCAGCTGCACCTGACCGGCAGCTATCGCTTCTGATCCCATCACCCAGACCCACTGGCCGGCGTATGCTGGCCAGTTTTTTATGACGCGCCACACCATGAAACGACACCGACTTCCCCTTCACAACAACAAATGGGTGCGCCGCCTGCATGCCTGGGCCGGCTTTTTCACCCTCACCCTGATGCTGATCTACGGTCTCACCGGCCTCTGGTTGCAACACAGGGCCATCCTGCCCATTCCGGGCCCTCATACTGAGAAGTCGAGCGAAGAGATAGCACTGGACACGCCGCTGACCAACCCGGAGGCGTTGCAAGCCCTGCTGCGCCAGCGTTATCCGGACGGCTTTGACGAAGGGCGCGCCATGATCACGCCGGCCCAGACCCTGCCCACCCCGACCGGCTCGCTCACCCTGCCCGCCCGCTGGGAGATGCGCGCGGTCACCCTCACTCAAAGCGTCACCGCCAGCTATGTGGAAGGTACCCTGCTGGTGCGCACCGAATTGCAGCAGGCCAACTTTGCCGCCAGCCTCAACCGGCTGCATCGGGGCATGGGCACCGGCCTCGGCTGGCAGCTGTTTGGCGATCTGGCCGCACTGGCCCTGCTGCTGCTCGCCCTCACCAGCCTGTTTATGTGGACCAAGCTCCATGGCAAGCCCGGGATCCTCGTCCTGATGACGCTGGTCGGCACACTCGGCACCCTGCTGTTTGCTCTGCTGGGGTGATAGTTGTGAAAAAAGATAAAGTGACGGGATATTGCGGGTAAATGTCGCTATTTATCGGCAATTCGAGGAGCGATGCAGGAGATACGAAAGGTCGGGATAACGGGATAACGGGATAACGGGATAACGGGATAACGGGATAACTCACCATGGTGCTGGCGGCATGGAACAAACTCGGAACACAAAAAAACAAAAGGCCATCATTGCTGATGGCCTTTTGTCATGAATTTGATGGTGCCCGGGGTCGGACTCGAACCGACACGGTTATTCACCGGCGGATTTTGAATCCGCTGCGTCTACCGATTTCGCCACCCGGGCAACTGCGGGGAATTATACGAATGGCGCGATACCATGCAAGGTGTTTTTCTATTGCCCGCACCTATTTGTTCATTTATTCAACGCCTTGCCGATGCAGGATCAGTTACATAGAATGCCGCCATCATCTTAATGGAATAAAAACGATGGCCAAGCGCAAACAAGTCCAACAAACGCCCCCCTCTTCCACCACACTAGGCTACCCGTCTGCCGGGCTGCTGCGCCGTCTCGGCGCCCTGATCTATGACTCCCTGGTGGTGACCTCCTTGCTCATCATTGCCGGCTTTATCGGCATGGCAGTGGCCAAATTACTGCTGGTGACCGGCATGGCCAGCGTGCCGGCAGGGGAAGATTCCCTCTGGTTGCTGACCCGCCACCGCTACAGCCTGATCTACACCCTCTGGCTCGCCTTCGTCATCTGCGGCTTCTACACCTGGTTCTGGACCCGTGCCGGCCAGACTATCGGCATGCGCGCCTGGCGTCTGCGCATCCAGAATGAAGATGGCAGCAACATTCGCATCACCCAGGCGCTGATCCGCCTCGCCACAGCCGCCTTCGGTCTTGGCAACCTGATGTGCCTGTTCAACCGCAAGGAGCCGCGCGCCTTCCAGGATATCTGGGCCGAATGCAGGGTCGTGGTGCTGGACAAACAGGCCAACCTGGAGCTGCTGAACAAGTAATTCACACCGGCAGCAACGAAAGAGGGCACCCGATGGGTGCCCTCTTTGCATTTCAAACAGCGCGTTACTGCTTGCGACTGAGGATGTAAAAGGAGATACCGCCAAACAGCAGGCTGGGGGCCACGGCCGCCAGAATAGGGGGCACCGAATAGACCAGGCTGACGGGACCAAACACCCGATCGCTCACGTAGACGGCGAAGCCAGTCATGATCCCCATCAGCATCCGTGCCCCCATGCTCACCGAGCGCAGCGGGCCGAAAATGAAAGAGGAGGCCAGCAGGATCATCGCCACCACGGAGAGAGGTGACAGCAGCTTGCGCCACAGCTCCAGCTTGTAGCGACCGGCATCCTGCTTGTTGGCATCCAGATAGCCGATATAGTCCTGCAAACCGGAGACCGAGAGATTCTCCGGATCGACACTCACCACTCCCAGCTGCTTGGGCGTGAGTTCGGAGCGCCACTCCATCTTCTCATGCTGCTCGCTCTGGACCCGGGTCGGGTCATCGAAACGAGTCACCTGCGTTTGCTTGAGCAGCCAGTGGTGTTGCTCGAACACCCCTTCCTGCGCCTGGATGACATCGATCAGCTTGCGATCCGGAGTGAAGCGATAGAGGGTGATGCCGGTCAGGGCGCCATCGTTGCGTACCCCGTTGATATTGACGAAGTTGTTGCCATCGCGAGCCCAGACCCCGTAGGCCGAGACGGTCAGGCGCCCTTCCGACAGGGCTCCCGCCTTGATGTCATCTGCCATTCGCTTGGCGATGGGCGCCACGTATTCACCCATCAAGCCCACCACTATCATCAGCGGGATGGCCGTCTTGAGGGCCGCCATAACGATGCTGATCTTGGAGCGACCCGCCGCCTGCATCACCACCAGCTCGGAGCTGGTAGCGAGCTGGCCCAGACCAATCAGACCGCCCAGCAGGGCCGCCAGCGGGAAGAAGAGCACGGCCTCTTTCGGCATGGAGAGCAGCACAAAATAGAGCGCATTGACCATGTCGTAGTTGCCGTCCCCAACCGACTTGAGCTGCTCCACATACTTGATGAGCGCAGCCAGGCCGACCAAGGTCACTTCGCACAGCAGGATCGACATGAAAATGATCCGGCCGATATATCTGTCGAGAATGCCAAACATCAGCAGAGACTCCCCTGTTGTAGCATCATGCTGATTTTTCCCTCAAATACAGGCGCATAGAGCGGGTGCGACATCAAAGTGATCCGGTCGCCATGTCTGTCGAGAATACCAAACATCAGCAGAGACTCCCCTGTTGTAGCATCATGCTGATTTTTCCCTCAAATACAGGCGCATAGAGCGGGTGCGACATCAAAGTGATCCGGTCGCCATGTCTGTCGAGAATGCCAAACATCAGCAGAAGTTCCTATGTTGCAGCATCATGCTGATTTTCTTTTGAAATACTGACCCTTCACCCGGTTCCACCAGCTGGTGCCCTGCAGGTTGAGAGGCAGGCCGATGAACAGCAGGTAGGCGAGCGGCACCAGGAACATCCCGGGCCAGTGGGGCAGACGGCCGCTGTCGATGGCCGAACGGGCGGCACTGAGCAGCAGGAAATAGGAGAGATAGAGCAGGATGGCCGGCAACAACTTGGCATAGCGCCCCTGACGGGGGTTGACCCTGGCCAGCGGCACCACCAGCAGGGTCAGCACCGGAATGGAGAGGGGCAGCGAGATGCGCCACTGCAGCTCCGCCATCAGGCTGTTGTCCTGGGTCCCCAACAGCTCCACGGTCGCCTTGGCGGCCGCCTTGCGATTGGAGTGTTCCATCTCCTGCTGGCGGACGACCAGCCCATACTCGCGAAAATCGGAGATCTGGAACTGCTTGCCGGAGAAGTGCCCCTCGTAACGGGAACCATCCTTCAGAGTCAGCCATTGCAGCCCGTCATCATCAACGCTCACTACACCTTCGTCCGCAACGACCACTGAAGGAGGCTTGTTCCCCTCAGCCCGCTGCAACACGAAGACTTTCTGCAACTTGGAGCCGTTTTCGTTCAAATCCTGGATGTAGGCAACCAGGCGCCCCTTGTCGAGCTCCATGAAGCGGCCGGCCTGCAGGAAGGAAACCCCGGGATCGGCCTTGAATTCGTCGATCACCTGGTATTCCCGCTCCTTGGCCAAGGGGGCTACCCAACCGGTATTGAAGGCGGCCACGGCAGCGGTCAGCAGGGCCAGCAACATGGCGCTGCGCATCACGAAACGGTGGCTGAAACCTACCGCATGCATCACTGTCATCTCGCTTTCTGCGTACAGACGACCGTGGGCAAACAAGATGGCTAAAAACAGGCTGATTGGCAGCATCAACAAGGCCATGTTCGGCAGGTTGAGCAGCAGCAGGGTGGAGACCAGGCGCGTCGGCACCTCACCATCGGCGGCATCGCCAATGATCTTGATGAATTGTTGGCTGACAAAGATAAGCAGCAATACGAATAACACTGCCAGCTGGGTTTTCAGGGTTTCCCTGAACAAATATCGGAAAACGATCACAGTCATTCCCAAGTAAACTTGTGTTTTTAGTCGAATGCCTGAAAAATAGGGCCGTATACTGGATTTTTACCAGTTTGAACTGCGGAGCCAGTGGCTGTTCGCTCCGCCTCTGATACCCCAACAAGCACCGCATTATTCAATAAAAGGTGCCTTTTGTCTTTAGGATGTAGGAGATTCCATGGAGTTCAGTGTAAAGAGTGGCAGTCCTGAGAAGCAACGCAGTGCCTGCGTCGTCGTCGGCGTCTTCGAACCCCGTCGTCTCTCTCCGGTTGCCGAACAACTGGACAAGATCAGCGATGGCTACATCAGCTCGCTGCTGCGCCGTGGTGACCTGGAAGGGAAACCGGGTCAAATGCTGCTGCTGCATCAAGTTCCGGGCGTGCTCAGCGAACGTGTGCTGCTGGTGGGCTGTGGTAAAGAACGCGAGCTCGACGAGCGCCAGTACAAGCAGATCATCAACAAGACCATCACCACCCTGAACGAAACCGGCTCCATGGAAGCGGTCTGCTTCCTGACCGAGCTGCACGTCAAGGGTCGGGATACCTATTGGAAGGTGCGCCAGGCGGTGGAAACCACCAAGGCGGGCCTCTACAGCTTCGATCAGTTCAAGACCAACAAGGCCGAACCCCGTCGCCCACTACGCAAGCTGGTGTTCAACGTGCCGACCCGTCGCGAGCTGACCATAGGCGAAAAAGCCATAGCCCACGGTCTGGCCGTGGCGAAAGGGGTGCGGGTCTGCCGCGACGTGGCCAACATGCCGCCCAACGTCTGCAACCCGGCCTATCTCGCCTCCCAGGCCCGTCGTCTGGCCGATGCCTTCGACAACATCACCACCAAGGTGGTGGGCGAGCAAGAGATGGCCGAGCTCGGCATGAACTCCTACCTGGCGGTGGCCCGCGGCTCCGACAACGAAGCCATGATGGCCATCATCGAATACAAGGGCCATCCGGATGCCAAGCCCATCGTGCTGGTGGGCAAGGGGTTGACGTTTGACTCCGGCGGCATCTCCATCAAGCCGGCGGACGGCATGGACGAGATGAAGTACGACATGGGTGGCGCCGCCTCCGTGCTCGGTACCATGCACGCCCTGGCCCAGCTGCAGCTGCCTATCAACGTTATCGGCGTGCTGGCAGGCTGCGAGAACATGCCGGGTGGCAACGCCTATCGTCCGGGTGACATCCTTACCTCCATGTCCGGCCAGACCATCGAAGTGCTCAACACAGATGCGGAAGGCCGTCTGGTACTGTGCGATGCCCTCACCTATGTCGATCGCTTCGAGCCGGATACAGTGATCGACGTGGCGACCCTGACCGGTGCCTGCGTCATCGCCCTGGGTCACCACACCTCGGGTCTGCTGGCCAACCACAACCCGCTGGCCCACGAGCTGCTCAACGCCTCCGAACAGGCCGGTGACCGAGCCTGGCGCCTGCCCCTGTTCGACGAGTATCAGGAACAGATCGACAGCCCGTTTGCCGACATGGCCAACATCGGCGGTCGTCCGGCTGGCACCATCACCGCCGCCGCCTTCCTGTCGCGCTTCACCAAGAAGTACAACTGGGCCCACCTGGATATCGCCGGGACCGCCTGGAAGAGTGGCAAGGAGAAGGGTTCCACCGGTCGTCCGGTGCCCCTGCTGACCCAGTTCCTGCTGAACCGGGCCGGCGTGGATATCGAAGAGAAAGAGTAACTCTCCTGCCCCATCTGATGCGTGCATCAATGGGGTTGGCGTTACCCCGAACCACAAGGAAGAGGCCCGCCTCTTCCTTGTTTCATTCTTGTGTCAGTGAGCCGCCGACAGGACAATGCCCTGTCAGCCTCGGCGACGGTCAATTTTCCGTCACCGCAAAACGGGATCCACCTGATGAGCCAAGTGACTTTTTACCTGATGAGCGAACAGGATGACGAGCGGGGCAGTGCCGTCGAGCGATTCGTCTGCCAACTGGCGGCCGACTCCTGGGGCACGGGCCACCTCTACCTGTTCTGCGATGACGAGGCCCAGGCCCTGCGCCTGGACGAACTGCTGTGGCAACTGCCGCCGGATCGCTTCGTGCCGCACCAGCTGCAGGGCGAGAGCGGCCAGGCACCGGTGGAGATAGGCCACCAGCCGCCGAAGCGGCGCTACGTCCGCCTCGTCAATCTGGCCAGAGAAACACCTTTGTTTGCAGGACACTTCGCTCAAGTGGTAGATTTTGTCCCCACTGACGAAACGCAAAAGCAGCAAGCCCGCGAGCGCTACAAGCACTATCGCCAGGCGGGCCACACCCTCGAGATGAGGGATCAGCCCGTCCTTGCCGCACCGGATCCGGCGCAGCCCTGACTGCGCCGCCTGTGATCCACGACGAATCAACACCAGAATCCATCCATCCAGAATACGGCGAGACCATGGAAAAGACTTTTAATCACAACGCCATCGAACAGGCGCTCTACCAGCACTGGGAATCTCAGGGCTACTTCAAGCCCCACGGTGATACCAGCAAAGACTCCTTCTGCATCATGATCCCGCCGCCGAACGTCACCGGCAGCCTGCACATGGGTCACGCCTTCCAGCAGACCCTGATGGACACCCTGATCCGCTACAACCGCATGCAGGGCAAGAACACCCTGTGGCAGGCGGGTACCGACCACGCCGGTATCGCCACCCAGATGGTGGTTGAGCGCAAAATCGCCGCAGAAGAGGGCAAAACCCGTCACGATTACGGCCGTGATGCCTTCATCGACAAGATTTGGCAGTGGAAGGAAGAGTCCGGTGGCACCATCACCCGCCAGATGCGCCGTCTCGGTGATTCCGTGGACTGGGAGCGCGAGCGCTTCACCATGGATGAGGGTCTCTCCGCCGCCGTGCAGGAAGTGTTCGTCCGTCTCTACGAAGATGGCCTGATGTACCGCGGCAAGCGCCTGGTGAACTGGGATCCCAAGCTCAACACCGCCATCTCCGATCTGGAAGTGGAAAATCGCGAGATCAAGGGCCACATGTGGCACCTGCGCTATCCGCTGGCCAACGGCGCCAAGACCGCCGAGGGCAAGGATTACCTGATCGTCGCCACTACCCGTCCGGAGACCATGCTGGGTGACACAGCGGTCGCCGTGAACCCGGAAGACCCACGCTACAAGGCGCTGATCGGCCAGCACATCCTGCTGCCGCTGGTGAACCGCCTGATCCCCATCGTCGCCGATGAGCACGCCGACATGGAGAAGGGCACCGGTTGCGTGAAGATCACCCCGGCCCACGACTTCAACGATAACGAGGTCGGCAAGCGCCACAGCCTGCCGATGATCAACATCTTCACCCTGGACGCCCACGTGCGTGCCGAAGCCGAAGTGGTCGACACCAACGGCAACCCCTGCACTGCCTACGACGCCGCCCTGCCGGCCGAGTTCGCCGGTCTGGAGCGCTTCGCCGCCCGCAAGGCGATCCTGGCCAAGCTGGAAGAGCTGGGCCTGCTGGACGAGATCAAGGATCACGTGCTGCAGCAACCTTACGGCGATCGCGGTGGCGTGCCCATCGAGCCGATGCTGACCGACCAGTGGTACGTACGCGTGGCGCCCATGGCCAAGACCGCCATCGAAGCCGTCGAAGATGGCCGCATCCAGTTCGTGCCCAAGCAATATGAAAACATGTACTTCTCCTGGATGCGCGACATTCAGGACTGGTGCGTCTCCCGTCAGCTGTGGTGGGGTCACCGCATCCCGGCATGGTATGACAACGCCGGCAACGTCTACGTTGGCCGCAGCGAAGAGGAAGTGCGTACCAAGCACAACATCCCGTCCGTGACCGTGCTGCGTCAGGACGAAGACGTGCTCGATACCTGGTTCAGCTCCGCCCTGTGGACCTTCTCCACCCTGGGCTGGCCGAACAATACCGAGGCGCTCAAGACCTTCCACCCGACCGACGTGCTGATGAGCGGCTTCGACATCATCTTCTTCTGGATCGCCCGGATGATCATGATGACCATGCACTTCATCAAGGACGAAAACGGCCAGCCACAAGTGCCGTTCAAGACCGTCTACATCACCGGCCTCATTCGTGACGAAGAAGGCCAGAAGATGTCCAAGTCCAAGGGTAACGTACTGGACCCCCTCGACATGATCGACGGCATCAGCCTGGAAGATTTGCTGGAGAAGCGCACCGGCAACATGATGCAGCCACAGATGGCCGAGAAGATCGCCAAGCGGACTGCCAAGCAGTTCCCGGAAGGGATCGGCGCCCATGGCACCGACGCCCTGCGCTTCACCCTGGCGGCGCTGGCCTCTACCGGTCGTGACATCAACTGGGACATGAAGCGCCTGGATGGCTACAACAACTTCTGCAACAAGCTGTGGAACGCCTCCCGCTACGTACTGATGAACACCGAAGATCAGGATTGCGGCTTCTCTTTGCAAGGTAATGGTGGCGAGATGCAGTTCAGCCTGGCGGATCGCTGGATCCAGTCCCAGCTGCAGGTGGCCATCCGCGATTTCCGTACCGCACTCGATACCTACCGCTTCGACATCGCGGCCGGCGTGCTGTACGAATTTATCTGGAACCAGTTCTGTGACTGGTATCTGGAGCTGACCAAGCCGGTGCTGAACAAGGGCTCCGAGGCCGAGCAGCGCGCTGCCCGTCACACCCTCGTGACTGTTCTTGAGACCCTGCTGCGTCTGGCACACCCGATCATTCCGTTCATCACCGAGACCATCTGGAAGTCGGTGGCCCCGCTGGCCGGCGTGCACGCCGACACAATCATGATGCAGGCCTTCCCGGAGTTCGACGCCGCCAAGGTGGACGACGCCGCGATGGCGGATCAGGAGTGGGTGAAGGAGTTCATCGTCAGCATCCGCAACATCCGCGCCGAGATGAACGTGGCGCCGAGCGTGCCCCTCAACGTGCTGCTCAAGTGCGATACCAAGGACGCCCAGCGCGCCGCAGAAAACGAGGCCTTCCTCAAGTCGCTGGCCCGTCTGGAATCCATCCGTGTGCTGGCGGACGGTGAAGCCGCGCCCCTGTCGGTGAAGAAGCTGATCGGTGCCACCGAGCTGCTGATCCCGATGGCCGGTCTCATCGACAAGGATGCCGAACTGGCCCGTCTGGCCAAAGAAGTCGCCAAACTGGTCGGCGAGTGCGGTCGCATCGAAGGCAAGCTCGGCAACGAGGCCTTCGTCGCCAAGGCGCCGGAAGCGGTCATCGCCAAGGAGCGCGAGAAGCTGGAAGATTATCGTCTCCAGCTGACCAAGCTGGAAGCCCAGCAGGCCGAAATCGCCGCCCTGTAAGTCGACCCGTCCAGTCCCGAAAAGCCCCCTGCCAAGGGGGCTTTTTTATTTGTGCTGCGTTGGCACACCCTTTGCTGAGTGTTGTTCACTATCCACAACAGTTTGGGAAGGATGAGCGATGAAACGGTGGATCCAACATTTCTATCAACTGAACCGCCTTAACTGGCTGATGGTCTGGTTACTGCTCTGCTGCAGCATCATATTGCTGTTTCCGGCCGCTCTGATGAACGGCGCCGTCAGCCAGTGGGCCACGGATCACGCGGCCTGGCTGGGGGTCGGCATGCTGATCGCCATCTCCTACTTCTGCAGTCAGGGATTCCTCATCGCCTGGGAGTGGGGTTGCGAAGAGTGGCAATCACGCCGCCAGCAGGATCAGCTGGCCCAGATGATCGGCTTTCTCGACTTCAACGAGAAGGCGGTGCTGCGGGAGTTCGTGCTGCAGCGTAAAAGCGTCATAAACCTGCCGATCACCGAACCTGCCGTCAAAAATCTGATGGATGCCGGCGTGCTCACCTACGCCTATGGCAGACCGCTGCGGGAGAAGGATGACGAGAACCAGATCCGTGCCCTGATGATCGCCCTGCCGGCCCGGCCGCTGCTCACCTACAAAGTACTGGGGCTATCGCGCGGCAAGATGAGCGAGGAGCAGGTGGAGCAGATCATGAACGCCCGTCCCAAGTTCGCCCAGAAGAGCTTCCAGCGCTAAACGCCGCTTCCCGAAAAGAACAGAGCCGGACACTGTCCGGCTCTGTTTTATCCGTCTTATATCAGCCCTGTGGCTTACCCCTTGAGGCTGGAGCAGAAGCTCACGTCATCCTGCAGCGGATCGTTGCTCACGCTGTGGTAGAGCTCGAAGCAGGGGCCGTCACCAAACTCCAGCCCGGCCGCGACTATGTCGCCGATATGTTCCTGCCAGCGCGGCCCATACTGGCTGCGATCCGTGATGAGGTAGCGGGACTGGGCATAGCGTCCGGCGGGGATGAGCTGGGTCTCTACCTCCCCTTCGCCACGCACCTCGGCCGGTACCGTGATGCCGATGTCGGTGCGGCACTGGGCCGGCGGCGTCACCTCCGGGTTGTCGTGGTAGATGAAGATCCACTCCCCGCCCTCCAGGCCACGCACGGCCGCCCACTGGTGCAGCCGGCCGCAGACGGCGTCATATCCTTCGCCATAGGGACCGGTCACCCGGATATAGGCCAGGGTACGGGCATCCATCTCGACAGTTTTCATGGTGTTGCTCCTTGCTGATGTCTGGCCTTCAGCATAAGGGAGCAGGTCATCCCATGCGTGTCCCTCCTTGCTCTCCAGGTGTCCATTCTTGCGCTTGTCGCGGCGAAACTCCCCCGGAGTGCAGCCGTAGTGGCGACGAAACGCCTTGGCAAACGCCTGGGAGCTGGCAAGCCCCGCCCCGAGGGCAATGGCGGTGACGCTGGCGTCGGTGTAACAGAGCTGCCAGGCCGCCCGCTGCATGCGCAGGCGCCGGCACATCTCCCCTGGCGTCTCGCCAGCCACGGCGGTAAACACCCGGTGGAAGTGATAGAAGGAGAGGCAGGCGCGGCTCGCCAACGCCTCGATGGAAAGGTCGGGATCCTGCTCCAGCGCCCGGATCACCGGCCGCAATCTGGCCCGATAGTCGACAACCACTCAGCCCGCCTCCCTGATCCGCGCCATGTAGAGGGCATCCACATACTCGCCCTGGCGAAAGGCGTAACCACGGGCCAGCCCCTCTTCCACAAAACCGAACTTGCGATAGAGCGTTTGCGCCGCCTGATTGTCGGTATAGACGGTGAGCTCGATGCGGCGCAGGTTGAGCCAGTTGTCGGCCATCTCCAGCGCCGCCGCCAGCAGAGCCGAGCCTACCCCCTTGCCGGCCCAATCATCCCTTACCCCCATGCCGATAGAGGCAACATGCTTGCGCCTGGGATTGGGCTCGATATGGAGTGAAATATTCCCTACCAGCAGGCCATCGACCTCCGCTACCAGCGCCACCACGCTGCCGCTCTCCAGCCGCTTCTGCCAGACTCCCAGGGTCGGATAGGGCAGTTGCAGGGTGCCCGCCTGGGCATTGGGCATGGCGTAGAGATCCCGCAGGGCGGGGGCGTCGGCCGGTTCGGCATGGCGGATGGTGATATGCATCTGAGGCTCCTTCTCGAAAGCTTCATCATGCAGCATCACAAGGGTCCGGTCACCCTCTGCCACACCCATTTGCAATGCCTATCAAAAGGTGAGGAAAGGCCCATTGGCGCCTTTGTCTTGTGATCCGTAGGCTGGACCCCATATCAACGAGGAGAAGCATCATGACCGACAAGACCCTGCATAGTGCCAACGGCGCCCCCGTCGTCGACAACAACAACAGCCTCACCGCCGGCCCACGCGGCCCCGTCCTGCTGCAGGATGTCTGGTTGCTGGAGAAACTGGCCCATTTCGATCGCGAGCGCATCCCGGAGCGGGTGGTGCATGCCAAGGGCTCGGGCGCCTACGGCACCTTCACCGTGACCCACGACATCAGCGCGTTCAGCAAAGCCGACCTGTTCAACGCCATCGGCAAGCAGACGCCGGTGTTCCTGCGCTTCTCCACCGTGGCGGGCGAGAAGGGTGCCGCCGACGCCGAGCGCGACGTGCGCGGCTTTGCCCTCAAGTTCTACACCGAGCAGGGCAACTGGGATCTGGTGGGCAACAACACCCCGGTCTTCTTCATCCGCGATCCGCTGAAATTCCCCGACTTCATTCACACCCAGAAGCGCGACCCGCGCACCAACCTGCGCAGCGCCACCGCCGCCTGGGACTTCTGGTCCCGTCACCCGGAATCCCTGCACCAGGTCACCATCCTCTTCAGCGACCGCGGCATCCCCAAGAGCCTGCGCGAGATGAACGGCTACGGCAGCCACACCTTCAGCTTCATCAACGACGCCAACGAGCGCTTCTGGGTCAAGTTCCACTTCAAGACCGAGCAGGGTCACAGCTTCTATACCGATGAAGAGGCCGCCACCGTGGTCGGCCAGGATCGGGAGACCAGCCAGGCCGACCTTTACGACGCCATCGAGCGTGGCGACTTCCCGCGTTGGAAGGTCTATGTGCAGGTGATGCCGGAGGCCGAGGCCCACACCAGCAAGGTGCACCCGTTCGATCTCACCAAGGTGTGGCCCCACGGCGACTACCCGCTGATCCCGATCGGCGTGCTGGAGCTCAACCAGAACCCGGACAACTACTTCGCCCACGTGGAGCAGGCCGCCTTCACCCCGGCCAACGTGGTGCCCGGCATCGGCTTCTCGCCGGATCGCATGCTGCAGGGGCGGCTGTTCTCCTACGGCGATACCCAACGCTATCGCCTCGGGGTCAACCACGGCCTGCTGCCGGTCAACGCCCCACGCTGCCCGTTCCACACCGCGCACCGTGACGGCGCCATGCGCAGCGATGGCAACGGTGGCGCCAGCCCCAACTACCAGCCGAACCGCTTCGGCACCCAGACCCCGAGCGGCCAGCACGAGCCGTCCCTGAGCCTGGAAGGAGCGGCGCTGCACTACGATTTTCGCGACTACGACGCTGACTACTACAGCCAGCCGGGGGCGCTGTTCCGCCTGATGGATGAGGGGCAGCGCGCGCGGCTCGCCGCCAACCTGGCCCGCTCCCTGGTCAATGTGGAGGACGACGCCATCGTCGCGGCCCAGCTCAAGCACTTCGAGCAGGCCGACCCCGAATATGCCAAGCGGGTCGAGCTGGCCCTGGCTGCCCTGCAGCGCTAAGCGGTCTGCCAATAAAAACGGGGGCCCGAGGGCCCCCGTTCGTACCATAACCAGTTGTCATGCACAAAAAACGGAGCCGAGGCTCCGTTTTTCAATGCTGCATCAATCCCGGACGGAACGTGCTTCCCGTTCTTCCCGCTCTCTGGCCAACAGGCGTTTGTACCACCAGCTACTGCGACGACGTTGTGCATTGGAAGAGCGACGAGCCATTTCTTAGGTTCCAGCCATGAGATGAAAGGAGGTGCATTATGCGATATGGATCACGTCTGTGTCTTTAGCTGGATCAAGAAAAGCTCACTGGCCGACGGTAATTGTCTGACGGTTTTTGTCCCTCGCCGGCTCGGCACTAGCCTCCACCGGGGAGCGCCAGATCAGGGGGCCATTGCTCTCCAGCTCGTTTTGCGGCCCGCACTCCAGCCAGGTATCTCCCTGCCGGATGCGCGCCCCCTGAGAATATTTCTGATCCTGGTACCAGCAGATACGCTCCGACAAGGCGTTCAGCGGCAACACCAGCTCGGTAGCGGCCGAATCACCCACGACCGTCGTCTTCAACGAGGCCTGCGCAGGGGTCTGCCAGAGAAGCGCCAGCAGGCAGGGCAAGAGGTATCTCATAAAGGTCATCCTGTTTTCTGTGGAAGCTCTTTTCAGGAAGCGACCACTCCCCGGGTTTACTTGACCGATAAATAGACGACTGGCTGGTATTCCGGAACCAATATGGTAGCCTGCCAGCGCCCGCCGGCAGCATCTCGCGGCCAGCAGCACATTCCCGGTGAATTTGTCGTTTCAAGACAAAATATAACCTTATTTATCAAATCGTTATTGGATATTATCCCGATGCGTATCATGCCGTTGCTCAAGGCGGCCTGCCTGAGCCTGATGTTGTCTGCCTGCGTTGCCCCCCTGTTGATGATGAGCCCCACCAGCCAGCTAATGTGGGCCCTGCTCAAGCCACTGGTCGGCTTCGACCCCAATGAAGTCAATCTGTTCGAACAACCGCTGATCAAGGATCGGATGACCGCCATCCTCGGCCCCAACTACGACACCACCATGCAGCTGCTCAAGACCGCCAACGAGCTGCAGCAGGAGGGCCCCCTGTTCTACGTGATCTCCCGCTACGCCCCGGTGCCGGACATCGCCAAGCAGGCCGGCATGGTGTGGAACTCGCAAACCAACCAGATGTCCGTGCTGCTGCAAAAAGGGGATGGCTCTACCCAGACCTTCGGTGAGAATCTGGCGGCCACGGCTCCCGTCTGGCCGAGCGCAATGCAAGACTGGCAGAACAATCCCATCACCCAGGCAGCCGCCACCCTGAGTGGTGCGGGCAGCAATGCCATCCTCGGCACCGTCGCGAATGGGGCCCAAGGCAGCGTCACCGACGCCCTGAGCCAGCAGGCTGGTAAGACCATCGCCGATACCGCCAAGCAGAGCGTCAACAGCGTGGCGACCTCCACCAGCCAGGCGGCCACCAAGGCGGTCACGACTCAGGCCAAACAAGCCACCGGCAGCGCGGCAGCCAGCATCAGCCAGGAGGCCACCAAGGCAGTGACGACCCAGGCCAAACAGGCAACCAGCAGCGCGGCAGCCACCGTCAGCCAGGAGGCCACCAAAGCGGTCACGACCCAAGCCAAACAAGTCACCGGCAGCGCGGCAGCCACCGTCAGCCAGGAAGCCACCAAAGCGGTGACGACTCAGGCCAAGCAAGCCACCAGCAGCGCGGCAGCCACCGTCAGCCAGGAGGCCACCAAGGCGGTGACGACCCAGGCCAAGCAAGCCACCAGCAACGCGGCAGCCACCGTCAGCCAGGAGGCGGCCAAAGCGGTCAGCAGCGCGACCGCCCCCCTGAGCGACGAGGCGCAAACCGAAGCTCGGACCCAGGCCGAAGCCGAACTGGAAGCTCTGTTCAAATGACAACAGGCCACCGCAAGGTGGCCTGTTTTTTTCCGCTCTATTGGATTGGCCCGGTGACGCAGGATATCCACCACCAGCTTGTGACGTTATGGCAAAGGGCACATAGACTGTTAGATAGTCTCAGGCACACTCGATGGAAGGAGTGCACCATGCGCCACCTGCTCGCGGCTCTCGCCTTGCTCTCTCTGCTGATTGCCCTTCCGGCGCCGGCGCTTATCTACTATTCCGAGCAGAACATGCCGCTCAATGGCCAAGACAAGGACGGCAAATCCATCGGTATGGCCGTCGAGCTGCTGCGCCTGATGTGGCGTGAGATGGGTGAGCCGGAGCAGCCCATCCACTTTCTGCCCTGGGCTCGTGGCTGGTACCTGCTGACCCAGCAACCGGATGCCGTGTTGTTCAGTACGGCGCGCACCCGGGAGCGGGATCCCCACTTTCTCTGGGTCTGCCCCATCAGCAATTCACGGGTCTCCCTGATGGGCCGCAAACAGAATGCCCCCAAAGTCGCCAGCCGGGAGGATCTCGCCCCGCTGCGGATCGGCGTCATGCAAGCCGATGTAGGGGAGCAGTTGTTGCTAAACCGGGGGCTGGCCCCGGGCAACATGATGGCAGTCGAGCGGATGGATCAGGTGGTGCGCCAGCTCATCATGGCACGCACCGATCTGGTTGCGGGCAACGAGGTGATGTTGCGCCATCAGGTCAGGGAGCTGGGCTTTCCCAACGAAGACTTCGTTACTGTCGCCATACTGGAAGAGCAGGACAACTGCTTTGCCTTCAATCCGCTGGCCGACAAACGACAGGTCGCCCGCCTGCAGCAGGCACTGGACAAGGTGCGCCAGAGCCACGAGTTCCAGCAGTTGCTGGCCCGTTATCAGCAGGCCAGCACCCTGCCCAAATCCCAGTCCCCTCTGCTGCGCATAAAATAAACGCTACCATTACTCCCCCTCTCCCGCCCCGGCGGGAGTCTGTGGCGCAGTGATCAGGTGATTCAGGAAGAAATGGAACAGCTCGGCACGCGAACCGAGGCGCAACTTGCCATAAAGGTGCTTGCGGTGATTCTTCACCGTGCCACTGCCAATCCCGAGCTCGGCGGCAATCGCGTCGGTATCCAGCCCCTGCAGCAATAACCCGGCCACCTGCCGCTCCCGGCGAGTGAGCAGATCCCCTCCCACGCTCGCCATCCCCTGCTCCACCGCCCTCTTGATAAGGGCGCTGTCCGGCAGGGCGGTTTCCTCCGCCAGCCGCGGTTGTGCCTGCTGCCAGTGCTGGCGGCAAAGTGAGTGAACCAGGGGGAACAGCTCCTCCAGCCTGGCCAGCTCTGCCGCCCCAAGGCTCTGGCGCTTGCCGAGGCGCCCCAGAAACAGCACCAGGGTCAGCTCCTCGCGCACCGGCAGGATAAGCCCCACCTCCTCCTGCCAGCCGGTAGCCTGGTAGAAGTGCTGACGATAGTCGGGATCCAGCCTGCCCTGTGACACCTGGGCCAGGGTCCAGACCCCTGCCCCCAGGCCCGCCTTCAACGCCTGCATAAAGGGATCCTGACTGAAGTGGCTGGTGAGGTAGCGATCAAACAGCAGCGCCCGCTGATGGTTCAGGTTGTCATAGAGGTAAACGGGGCGCTGGCCGACTCCCAACAAGAGCGCGCAATCGAAGGCCACCTGCTGGCGAATGAGCCGCACCAGGGCCGCCGGAAAGGCACTGCCATGCAGGGCCTCAACCACCTCGGTCAGGTGGGGAATAAGCGATGGGTTGGTGCTGGATGAGTGGCTGCCGGTCATGGTGTTGTCGCTCCCGCTGCGGGGAAGAGGGCACCCCGTCACACCCTGTGATGCTAGCACGCCAGTGGCAAAACTGTCCCCTGGGGGACATAGCGGCGAGGCCCCCCTAACGGTGAGGATAAGGGCTTTTCCCCTGTTGTTGGAGCACCCATGATCAAACCCCATCTGCTTGACGAGCTGACCCGGCGCGGGCTTATCGCCCAGAATTCCGACCCGGAGGCGCTGGCCACCCACCTGGCCGAGCCGCGCACCGTCTATTGCGGGTTCGATCCCACCGCCGGCAGCCTGCATATCGGCCACTTGGTGCCGCTGTTGATGCTGCGTCGCTTCCAGCTGGCTGGCCACACCCCGGTGGCCCTGGTGGGCGGCGCCACCGGCCTTATCGGCGATCCCAGTTTCAAGGCAACCGAACGAACCCTCAACAGTGCAGACACCGTGCAGGGCTGGGTGGCCAGCCTGTCGGCCCAGATCAAGGCTTTGCTACCGGCCAGCGACGGACTGGCAGCTCCCGTGCTGGTCAACAATGCCGACTGGATGGGGCAGATGTCGGCCCTCGACTTCCTGCGTGACATCGGCAAGCACTTCTCGGTCAACGCCATGCTGGCGCGGGAATCGGTGCGCCAGCGGCTGGCCCGCCCGGATCAGGGCATCTCCTTCACCGAGTTCTCCTACGCCCTGCTGCAGTCCCAGGACTTTGCCGTGCTGCACCAGCGCCTCGGCTGCACCCTGCAGATTGGCGGCAACGATCAGTGGGGCAACATCACCAGCGGCATGGACCTCACCCGCCGCCTCCATAAGGCCCAGGTCTACGGCATGACCCTGCCCCTCATCACCAAGGCCGATGGTACCAAGTTCGGCAAGACCGAGGGCGGGGCAGTCTGGCTCGATCCGGCACTCACCTCTCCCTACGCCTTCTACCAGTTCTGGCTTGGCACCGCGGACGAGGATGTCTACCGCTTCCTGCGCTACTACAGCTTCCTGCCCCTGGCAGCCATCGATGAGCTGGAGGCGGAGGATGCCACACGGCAGGGACGCAAGCAGGCGCAGCAGGTGCTGGCAGACGAGCTGACCGAACTGGTCCACGGCAAGGCTGCGCTGGCGGCGGCGCGGCGCATCAGCGAGCTGCTGTTTTGTGGCGACGTGGCCAGCCTCGGGGAGAGCGACCTGGCCCAGCTGGCGCAGGATGGCATGCCGAGCAGCCGTATCGAGGGGGAGACAGACCTGGTAAGCCTGCTGGTGGCCTGCGGCCTGGTCAGCTCGAAGCGCATCGCCCGCGAGCTGCTGGCGGCCGGAGCCATCAGCCTCAACGGCGAAATCCGGCAGGATGAACAGCTGGGCCGGGGCGAGCGCCTGTTTGGCCGCTACCTGCTGCTGCGCCGGGGCAAGAAGCAGTACCATCTGGTGGAGTGGCTGGATTGAGCCAACTGACTGATACGACAAGGGGGCCGACATGGCCCCCTTGCTGTTTTCTCATTGCGGCTTGTTGGCCCCAGGTAGCGGCCGCCAGGTGAGGCGAGTCACCTGGGTGCCCTGTACCTCGCACTGGAGGCCAAGATCCTGCCACCCCTTCTCCTGGCGCAGGGAGACCTCCCCCGCGATCCCCTGCTCGCCGACCTTGAGCTTATCCTGCTCGAAGATCACCTTGTCGCCCCCGGCCAGCGCCATCAGCTTGCCACTGCAGAGCCAGTGGGCAAGATCGGCCCCCTTGAGCTTGACACCGCCGCTGGCCGCCTTGCGCTCCGCAGGACTGGGGGCGAACAGCCCAGCCAGCTCGGCAGCCCGTTTGGTGAGCCAGCTCTCGCGCTGCTGCATGCTCATCTTGCTGACGAACTCGGCGGGCTGACCCTTCTCGTCCAGCCACTGGACCAGCTTGCCCCCGTCATCGAAACCGAACCGGGCGGCAGGCTCCTTCACGCCGAACAGCTTGCCCCCCTTGAAGTAGTAACGGCTCTCCCCCTCCTGCTTGCCCTGCTCGTTCATGATGGGCACGGCGATGATGACGGGGGCACCGTCGATCCAGGCCTGGATGTCGACGCCGTCGTAACTCAGCAGCCGGGTATCGAGGGCACTATCGGCCCCCTTCTCCATCAGAGTGAACTGCTCTTCAAGGGGGCTTGCCACGGTAGAAAGGGAACAGAGTCCCAGCCCCAGGCCGAGGCTCAGGGCGATCACGGTATTGCGCATAAGTGTCCTGTCATTGGCCATCAAGGCCAGGGTTAACTCTCTATCAGCCAGGCGCGCAGCCCCTCGCGATGGGTCTCGCTCAGGGGCAGGGACTGGCGGGTTTGGTAATCGAAATGGATCAGGGTCGTCTCGGCGGTGACGGCCAGCTCGCCTCCCTGCCAGGCTTCCTGCCAGAGCGTGAAGGAGCTTGAACCGATGCGGCGCACCCCGGTTTTGATCAGAACCGGCTGACCGTAGAACAGCTCCCGTTTGAACTGCACCGTGTAGCCCGCGATGATCAAGTGCCAGTTGTGCACGTCCAGCTCGGGGGAGAAGATCCGGAACAGGGGATCCCGCGCCGATTCGAACCAGACCGCCGGCACCGTATTGTTGATGTGTCCGAGGGCATCTGTCTCCTGAAAACGGGGGTGGATCTGCATTTCCAGCATGGGGTGACTCCTTGTCAGCAGGGATTGGCGACTCGCCATCATTGATGGATCAAGATGTTACCCGATGAGAGACCCAAAAGGACAGGTACATGCCGCGGCGCTCGTCACCGCCATGGCGTGTCGCAACCTGGCCGGCCGGGCACCCAAAAGCCCCGCACGGCAGGCCATGCGGGGCTTGGTTTCAGGGGGATCAGTCCAGCAGATCGAAGCGATCCGCGTTCATCACCTTGTTCCAGGCTCTGACGAAGTCACAGACGAACTTCTCCTTGCTGTCGTCCTGGGCGTAAACCTCGGCGTAGGCCCGCAACACCGAGTTGGAGCCAAACACCAGATCCACCCGGGTGGCCGTCCACTTCAGCTGGCCGCTGCTGCGCTCCCGCAGCTCGTAGAGGTTGTTGCCGGCCGGCACCCACTGGTAGGCCATGTCGGTCAGGTTGACGAAGAAGTCGGTGGTCAGGGCGCCCGCCCTGTGGGTGAAGACCCCATGCTGGGTGCCGCCATGGTTGGTGCCCAGCACTCGCATCCCGCCCACCAGCACCGTCATCTCATGGGCCGTCAGCCCCATCAACTGGGCGCGATCCAGCAACAGCTCCTCCGGCGTGACCACATAGTCCTGCTTCAGCCAGTTACGGAAACCGTCGGCCAGGGGCTCCAGCACGGCGAAGGAGTCCACGTCAGTCTGATCCTGACTGGCATCGCCCCGGCCTGGCGAGAAAGGCACGTTCACCGTCACCCCCGCCGCCTGGGCAGCCTGCTCTATGCCCAGATTGCCCCCGAGCACGATCAGATCGGCGACGCTCACCCCGCATTCTGCGGCCAGCTTGTCATAGACGCCCAGCACCTTGGCCAGCCGCTCCGGTTCGTTGCCCGGCCAATCCTTCTGCGGTGCCAGTCGGATGCGGGCGCCATTGGCCCCACCCCGCTTGTCGGAACCGCGGAAGGTGCGGGCACTGTCCCAGGCGGTGGTCACCAGCTCGCCGATAGTGAGACCACTGGCGGCGATCCTCGCCTTGACCGCGGCCACGTCATAGTCGCTGCGACCGGCTGGTACCGGATCCTGCCAAATCAGATCCTCGGCCGGCACATAGGGCCCCACATAACGGCTCTTCGGCCCCATGTCCCTGTGGGTCAGCTTGAACCAGGCGCGGGCGAAGGCGTCGGAGAAGGCGGCCGGATCAGCGCGGAAACGCTCGGCTATCTTGCGATATTCGGGATCGAACTTCAGCGCCATGTCGGCATCCGTCATCATCGGCTTGCAGCGGATCGAGGGGTCCTCCACATCCACCGGCATGTCCTCTTCGGCGATGTTGATGGGCTCCCATTGATGGGCGCCGGCCGGGGATTTTTGCAGCCACCAGTCGTACTTGAACAGGAGTTCGAAGTAGCCGTTGTCCCACTTGGTCGGGTGGGTGGTCCAGGCCCCTTCGATGCCGCTGGTCACCGTATCGCGACCGATACCGCGACTGCTGTGGTTCATCCAGCCCAGTCCCTGCTCCTCAAGGGCGGCCCCTTCAGGCTCTGGGCCGAGGCGTTTGGCATCCCCGTTGCCATGGGCCTTGCCAACGGTGTGGCCACCGGCGGTCAGGGCCACTGTCTCCTCGTCGTTCATGGCCATGCGGGCGAAGGTGACCCGCATATCCTGTGCAGTTTTCAGCGGATCAGGCTGACCATCCACCCCTTCCGGGTTAACGTAGATGAGCCCCATCATCACCGCCGCCAGCGGGTTTTCCAGATCCCGCTCGCCGGAGTAGCGACCGCCCGGCTTGCTGCTCGGCGCCAGCCACTCCCGCTCGGAGCCCCAGTAGATGTCTTTTTCCGGATGCCAGATATCCTCGCGGCCGAAGGCGAAACCGAAGGTCTTGAGCCCCATGGACTCATAGGCCACGGTGCCCGCCAGGATCATCAGATCGGCCCAGCTGATCTTGTTGCCGTATTTTTTCTTGATGGGCCACAGCAGGCGCCGGGCCTTGTCGAGGTTGGCGTTGTCAGGCCAGGAGTTGAGCGGGGCAAAGCGCTGGTTGCCGGTGCCGCCACCGCCACGACCGTCTGCGATGCGATAGGTACCGGCTGAGTGCCAGGCCATGCGGATCATCAGGCCGCCATAATGGCCCCAGTCGGCGGGCCACCAATCCTGGCTGTCGGTCATCAGGGCCGTCACGTCCCGTTTGAGCTCGGCCATGTCGAGCTGCTTCAGGGCCTCCCGATAGTTGAAACCGGCCCCGAGGGGATTGGTCTTGCTGTCATGCTGATGGAGGATGTCGAGGTTAAGACTCTTCGGCCACCATGCCATGCCGGAGGTCTCGACCGAGGTGGAGCCACCGTGCATGACCGGGCATTTTCCGGGGGCACTTGCTGGATGTTTGCTCATCGCTGTCCTCATTTACTTTATGGTCAATAACCTGAAACAGCATGGCACAGGGAAATTGCATATTCTGTGCGCCTACAGCCGATTTTCTCCATTTCGGGGCAGGCAGAGCGATAGTGCGACTCCGTCTGTCAGCAGCCAACGGGCTGGCTACTGACGAGGATTTTCCTCCTCCGGCGGCCCTGCCAGCTCGGGCCGCAGCCAGGCGCTGCGAAAATCGAACCAGCCGAGCGCCGTCATCCGAACCCCGTGCACCCCGACCCGGCTCTCCAGCTCCAGCCAGTGGTGAAACAGCGGCACGAACCAGCCCTGGCGTTGCACCTCGGCCAGCAGGGCGCGCGGGCCTGGCTCCTCGCCGCGGGTACGCCACTGAGTCAGCCCCTGCCACAAGCCCTGCTGGCCGGCCCATACCCTGCGCAGCAGCGGCGTGCCCTGCAGCCAGGCGTAGGGGGCGAAGGCATGTTCATGCTCCAGGTTGAGGGTGCCAAGCCAGAGATCCACGTCTTCATCTGCCCCGCTCACCCAGCGGCCGTAATCCAGGGTACGCACCTCGAGTTCGATGCCCTGCTCGGCCAGCAGGCTGGCCATGGCCGCGGCGCACTCGTTGAACTCCAGATGCTGGTTGAAACAGGCCAGCACCAGCCGCGTCGGTCGCTGCGACGGTGCGGGCAGAGGCGAGGGCTGTGCCTCGCGCCAGTGGGGCAGAAGTCCCAGCGCACTGGTCCAGCCCCGTTGCAGTTCGGGGGCGACCCGGGCCATCAGGGCGATGGGGTTGAGCAGCTGGGCCAGCCACTGGCGCAGGGCAGGATCCTGCAGGGAGCCGGATCTGTCGTCCTGCAACAGGAAGTAGCAGCCGGACTCGAGCTCGGACTCACCGCGCATGGTGCCCAGCTCCGGGCTGTCACGCCCCAGTTGCAGGTGGCTCTCCAGCCGCTCCGCCAGCTCGGGCAGCATCCAGATGTCGATTTCGTCGAGCAGGGCACGCAACCCGAAGTAGTCGTCGAACGCCTCCAGACACAGGTGCAGGGGATCGTTGGCAACCACCTTGTAAGGACCCGTGCCCACCGGCTGCAAGGCAAACCCCGCCTCCCCCTTGAGCTCGCGCGGCAATATGACGGCCACCGGCTCGGCCAGCAGGTGGGGCAGCAGGGGATCCGGGCTGTCGAGGTGCAGATCCAGGGTGCGCGGCCAGGGGCTCTCCAGCCGCGCCAGATGGGCGAACAGCGGGCGATCCCGCAAGGCGAGCAGGCTCTCCATCACGTCCTCCACCGCCAGCTCGCGGCCGTGGTGAAAACGCACCGCCGGCCTCAGGTAGAAGCGCCAGTGGCAGGGGCCGAGGCACTCCCAGTGGTGGGCCAGATCCCCCTCGATTTCCCCATTTTCCTCATTTCGCCGGGTGAGGCCGTTGAAGATCTGGCGACTGAGGTGCACCTCGGAGCGGCGCATGGGGCCGGTGGGCAGCAGCTGGGGCAGCGGCCGGTAGTAGGGCACCCGCAGGATCTGGCGCCCCTCCCGGGTGGCCTGACCGAGCTGTTCGATGAGCAGCGGGGTGAGCAGATCCAGCCGATCCTCGGCCAGCCGCACCGCCTGGGCGAGTTGGCCCTGACTGAGCAGATCCCGCAACCGGCGGCGAGTCAGGCTCTCCTGACTGTCGAGCAGGATGAGCCGGGAACGCCGTCCCCTGCCCGCCTCCGCCGACCAGCTGAGCCAGCCCTGTTCCTGCATCCGGCGCAGCAGCAGGCGGGCATTGCGCGGGGTGCAGCAGAGCAGATCCGCCAGCTCGGCGAGGCTGATCTCCCGCTCATCGCAGCCAAGCTGCTGGGCGAGTCGTTGAAATTGCTGGTAGAGGCGACCGGTCGGCATAAAAGAGGAAATCCTGTTGCAATAAGTCATCAGTTTTTACTTCCTCATTTTAGCTCAATACTGCCGGTGAACATGAGAGAGAACCCACAGGAGCCCCATCATGAACCAGGTCATCCCCCCCAAACCGAACCGGATCCAGCAGTACCTGCGCCGTTACTTCAAGCGGATCCTGCCCCGTCCGCTGCCGTTTATCGAGGATCCCATGAGCCAGCTCAATCGCCTGATGCAGTGGGACATGAACCAGATCGACGACAGGGAGTATCGCCGCCGCCTCTGACATGGCAGGGAATAGATACGGGTGATCTGCCTGTTTACATCGGCCACGGGACTGATAGATTGGACGTCTATCCATCCATAATGCGACATCCAACAAGGAGTGTGTGATGAAAGATGCGACCCTGGCCCTGCACCACGGCTTTGCCAACGACCCCACCACCAAGGCGGTGGCCGTGCCCATCTACCAGACGGTGGCCTACGAATTCGAGAGCGCCCAGCACGGGGCGGATCTGTTCAACCTGGCGGTGCCGGGCAACATCTACACCCGCATCATGAATCCCACCAACGATGTGCTGGAACAGCGGATGGCCGTGCTGGAGGGGGGCATAGCCGCGCTGGTGGTTTCGGCCGGTTCCGCCGCCATCACCTACGCCATCCAGGCCCTGACCGCCGCCGGCGACAACATCGTCTCCACGCCCCAGCTCTATGGCGGTACCTACACCCTGTTTGCCCACATGCTACCAAGCTTCGGGGTCGAGGTGCGCTTCGCCAGGGATGACAGCGCCGAGGCCATCGCCGCCCTCATCGATGACAAAACCAAGGCGGTCTACTGCGAGAGCATCGGCAACCCGGCCGGTAACATAGTGGACATAGCAGAGCTGGCCAGGGTGGCCCACGCCCGCGGCGTGCCGCTCATCGTCGACAACACGGTCGCCACCCCGGTCTTGTGCAAACCCATCGAGCACGGTGCCGACATCGTCGTCCACAGCCTCACCAAATACGTCGGCGGCCACGGCAACTCGCTGGGCGGTGTGGTGGTCGACTCGGGCAAGTTCCCCTGGGCGGATCACGCCGACCGCTTCCCCCAGCTCACCCAACCCGAGCCCTCCTACCACGGGGTGGTCTATACCGAGGCCTTTGGCCCGGCCGCCTTCATCGGGCGGGTACGCACAGTGCCACTGCGCAATACCGGCGCGGCGCTCGCCCCCATGAACGCCTTCCTGCTGCTGCAGGGGCTGGAGACCCTGAGCCTGCGCATGGAGCGCCACGTGGACAACGCCCTGCAGGTCGCCCACCACCTCAAGCATCACCCCAAGGTGGCCTGGGTCAGCTACGCCGGTCTGCCGGGTCACCCCCACTACCTGCTGGCGGAGAAGTACATGGCCGGCCGCCCCTCGGCCATCCTCTCGTTTGGCCTGAAAGAGGGCTACGAGGCGGGTGTGCGCTTCTACGATGCACTGAAGATCTTCAAGCGGCTGGTCAACATCGGCGACGCCAAGTCGCTGGCCTGTCACCCCGCCTCCACCACCCATCGCCAGCTGAGCGAAGAGGAGCAGGCCAAGGCCGGGGTCAAACCTGAGATGATCCGCCTGTCGGTGGGGATCGAGGCAATCGAGGACATACTGGCGGATCTGGATCAGGCGCTGGAGGCCTGATCGCCCCCCGTAGCCCCCCTCAACCGGCAGCAAAGAGAAGGCCCCGCCAAGCGGGGCCTTCGTCTCTCTGGCCGATCCGTGTCAGCGGCTGTCAGCCGGCACCTTGTCGCGGCGGGATTTCCACCACCAGCGCAGCCGGATCTGGGAGACCAGCATGCCCGCCAGCATCAGGGAACAACCGGCGACGGCGCGCTCGTCCAGGGTCTCGCCAAGCAGCAGCACGCCCCCCACGGCGGCGAACACAGTCTCCAGACTGAGGATGATGGCGGCGTGGGCCGGGTGGGCGCCACGCTGCCCCAGCACCTGCAAGGTGTACCCCACACCGACCGATACCACCCCGGCATAGAGCAGCGCCTGCCAACCGGCCAGGGCTCCGCCCAGAGTCGGCGTCTCGATAACAAATGCGGTGACAAGACTGAGCAGGCCGCAGACCACGAACTGCACCCCGGCCAGCCGGATGGGGGCGACGCGTCTGGCGTAGTGATCCAGCACCAGCAGATGAATGGCCCAGAACAAGGCGCCGATCACCTGCAGCAGATCACCAAAGCCGATGGTGAAGTCATCGGTCACGCTCAGCACATAGAGGCCGGCCACCGCGATCAGGGCCCCTACCCAGGTGTTGGCCCCCGTCTTGTGATGGAGCAGCAGACCCAGCACGGGGACCAGTATGATGTAGAGCCCTGTGATGAAGCCCGCCTTGGCAGCCGTGGTATAGAGCAGTCCCACCTGTTGCAGGGAAGCGGCACAGAACAGCACCAGCCCGGCCAGCATGCCGCCCACCAGCAGTTGCCGATGTGAGCCCTGAGTGACGGTCGGCTGCCTGGCCTTGAGCCACCACAGCAGGGGTAACAGAGAGAAAGCGCCGAGCAGGAAACGCAGGCCATTGAAGGTATATGGCCCCATATGGTCCATCCCCAGACGCTGGGCAACGAAGCCCATGCCCCAGATGGTGGCGGCCATCAGCAACATCAGATTGGAACGCATGACGATTCATCCTTAAATCGGCGTCTTACGGAATATCCTGTCCAAGATACCCGCCTCCCCCGTCCCTTGTCTGCAAGGAAAGCAGGTTTTATTCACAGGACCAGCAGGGCCACCAGCAACAGGTTACTTCTGAGGATCCAGATCACCCGGAAGTGCTGCTGGGTGGAGATCATCGGCGCCTTGCCACTGCGCAGGGAGCGCCGCCAGCGATAGAAGAGGCGGCTGGGGTAGTCGAGGGTGGCGACGATCAGTAGAAACAGCGCCGCTTTGGCGAGATATTCGGGGTGGGCAAGAAGCTGTTCCATGGTACGGGCCTGCGCCAACACCAGCAGACAACCGGTGACGAAGAGGCTGAACAGCGCCAGGGCGGCGATCCCGTCCACCAGCAGCAGCCGGCGCACACGCACCATGGTCAGACCCCGGCGAAAGATCAGGTATTCGATGGCCAGGGCCAGGATCAGGGTTCCGATGGCACCATCATGGATGACCGGGATCAGAGGGTGTGTCAGCATTGCAAGTTTCTCATTTTCCGCCTTTAGACGTGCGCTGCGCCATCATATATGCTGGAGTCACCCGAGACGAAAAGGATAGCGTCATGTCCCCAGCCAAGCCCAGGAGCACCTGGTCTTTGATTGCCCGAATGCGGCTTGGCCTGCTGCTGCTTTTCATTCCCGTCCTGTTGCTCGGCAGCATCTACTACCTGCACATGGAGCGCACCCTGCGCCAGGAGCAGGAGAACAACCTGATGGCCCGCAACACCCAGTACCTGCATACCCTGATCGAACCCTATCTCGAAGAACTTGAACGCCAGTTTACGCTGATTTATCAGCAGGTAAATTATCAGGATTTCAGCGAGCCGCAGATCCACAACCGCGCACGCTACCTGCAGTCATGGCGTGCCTATCAGGCAGTGATGGAGCTGGATTACATCTATGTGGGCACGGAGCAGCGCCAGATGCTGATCTACCCGTCCTGGCAGGCGGATGACCAGTTCGATCCTAGAACCCGTCCCTGGTACCAGCTGGCCTCCCGCCATCCCGATCAGCTGGTCTGGACTGATCCCTACTACGACTACACCATGGGCACCCTGACTATGGCGCTGGCCAGAACCATCCAGGATCCGGCGGGCAAGCGGGTCGGCGTTCTCTCCCTCGATACCCAGCTCACCCCCCTCGCCAACTGGCTAAACAAACGGGATCGGTTGGATCATCAGGAAGAGGGCTACCAGATCCTGCTCAACCAGGACGGCGTTGTGCTGGCGCACCCGGACCGCAACCTGGTGTTCAAACCCCTGCCCCAGATCGGCTGGCAGGTTCGCATGTCGGCCCCGCAGGGCTTCTTCCTCGATGAAACGAGCGACCTCATGGTGGCCTACCACCATATCCCCAGACTGAACTGGATCCTGCTCAGCGTGGCGCCGACCGCCCATATGCAACAGGTCACCAACAGCGTCTCCATCAACGTACAACTGATGATCGGATTCGCCTTCGTGCTCTATCTGCTGCTGGCCCTGCTCTGGTCACGTTACTTTCGCCGCATGCTGGGGGAGATCACCCTGCTGATCAGGGCCAGCCGCATCGGCAATATCAGCCCCCAGAGCAACAGCAGGATGCTGGAGCTCGCCAACGTCTACGAGGAGATGGCGGCCGCCAGCCAGGACTTTGCCCAGATCCGCCGCCAGGCCAATCAGGACAAGCTGACCACCCTCTACAACCGGCGCTTCTTCGACGAATGCCTGCAGCAGCAGCTCGATGCCGGCAAGCAAATCGGACTGGTAATGTTCGATCTGGACGATTTCAAGCGGGTCAACGACACCTATGGCCACCAGACAGGTGACGTGGTGCTCCGGCGGGTCAGCAAGCTGGGCTTGAGCCTGTTCCATGAATGGGGCTGGTTCTGCCGCTATGGCGGCGAAGAGCTGGTGCTTATCTTCCGCCTCGATGAACACACTGACGTGTTTGCCTCCCTGCTGGAAGCCTTTCGCCACGGGGTGGAGCTGCTGGAGTGGCGCGAGCCCGAGCTGCGCATCACCCTCAGCGCCGGGGTGGCCATCAGCCACACCGGCGTATCGGCCAGGGCTCTGGTCGAGCAGGCCGACAACGAGGTCTACCGCGCCAAGCGGGAGGGGAAAAACCGGGTCTGCTTTCCTCTGGCGTCAGCCGACCATTCCGCCCCCTCACCGACCGGCGACGGCTGATCCCCGCACTGGTTTTTCAGCATCTGGCTGCCAAGCACGCCAGCCCACAGTGGCAGCCAAAACGTCCGTAAAAAAACGAGAGGCCCGCAGGCCTCTCGTGTTGCATTCGGGGGGCCAGCGTCACCGCTGCCACGCCAGCGTCGGCCAGCCCAGCTCATCTGCCAGCTGGCGCAGGGCCGGCGCCGGGTTGACCGCATGGGGGTGGTCTACCGCCCACAGCAGGGGCAGATCGTTGTGGGAGTCGCTGTAGCCGTGGCTCTCCCGCCAGGGGTCGGCGCTTGCGGCAAACAGCTGGTTGATGCGGGCCACCTTGCCCTCGCGAAAACTGAGGGTGCCGCGGGTCTGGCCGGTCAGCATGCCGGCCTCTTCATCCAGCAGGATGGCCACGCAGTGATCCATCCCCAGCATCTGCGCCATGGGGGCCACCAGGTGCTCGCCGGAGGCGGAGATGAGCACCAGCTCGTCGCCCCGCTTGCGGTGCCACTCGATGCGCTCCACCCCCTCAGGGTAGATGCGCTCGCGCAGCACCTGCTCGGCAAAGCGGGCACAGAGCGGGTCGAGCCATTGGCGCGACTTGCCTGCCAGCGGCTGCAGGGTGAAGGCCATGTACTGGTGCATGTCCATCTTGCCCTGATGGTAGAGGGACATCATCGCCTGCTCCTCGGCGATCATGCCGGCTGGCGCGAGCTCTTCGGTCACCATGTACTCCAGCCAGAGGCTGGCGGAATCCCCCGCAATCAGGGTCTCGTCCAGATCAAACAGTGCCAGTGCCATGGGTGCTCCTCGCAGTGAAAATGGAAATGTAATGGGGCGTCATGCTACCTCACAGAGTTGATCCCGGGCCACCGCCAGGGTCACGGCACTACCCACCGGCAGCAGATCCCGGGCCGAGCGGTTGAGGCAATCCACCGTCAGCAGGCCCGCCGCGCAGCTCACCTGATAGCGGATCACGTTGCCGAGCAACTGCTGCCCGCTGATAACCCCCGGCAGGTGCGGCTCGTCGCTGCGGGCGCCGGCCGGCAGCAGGGAGAGGGACTCCGGTCGCAGCGCCAGCTTGCCACGGCAGTGCTGGCCGAACAGGGCCTTGGCCTGCTCGCCATCGAGCAGGTTGTAGTTGCCGATAAAGCCTGCCACGAAGACATCGGCGGGGCGGGTGTAGATCTCTTCCGGCGTGCCGCTCTGGACGATGGATCCCTTGTTCATCAGGAAGATCCGGTCCGACATGGTGAGCGCCTCCTCCTGATCGTGGGTGACGAAGATGGTGGTGAGCTCGAGGCGCTGCTGGATCTCGCGGATCTGCTGGCGCAGGCTGCGGCGGATGCGGGCATCCAGCGCCGAGAGCGGCTCGTCCAGCAGCAGGATCCGCGGCTGCACCACCAGGGCCCGGGCCAGGGCCACCCGCTGGCGCTGGCCACCGGAAAGCTCGGCCGGATAGCGGCGCTCGAAGCCGGTCAGCTCCACCAGCGCCAGCGCCTCCTGCACGCTGGCGGCCAGATCCCGTCCCGGCTGGGGCTTCATCTTGAGGCCGAAGGCGACGTTGTCCCGCACCGTCATGTTGGGAAACAGGGCATAGCTCTGGAACACCATGCCGATGCCCCGCTTCTGGGGTTCCTGCCAGGTAATGTCCTCACCGGCCACCCGCACCTGGCCGCCATCCACCGGGGTGAGCCCGGCCAGCGCCCGCAGCAGGGTGGACTTGCCGCAGCCGGAGGGGCCGAGCAGGGTCACCAGCTCCCCCTTGCGGATGCCGAATTCGATCCCCTCGAACACTTTGGTGTCGCCGTAGGATTTGTGCAGTTGATTCACTTCTAGATGGAACATCTTGATTCACCTATGAAATCTGTTCGCCGCCCAGGTGAGCAGCAGGGTCAGCAGGAAGTAGCTCATCACCAGTGCGCTGGTGAAGTGGCCCGAGGTCGAACGCATGTTGTAGAGGTAGACCTGCAGGGTCTCGTAACGGGTGCCCACCAGCATGTTGGCAAACACGAACTCGCCGAGCAGGAAGGAGAGCGACAGAAACAGCGCCGCCAGCAGCCCCTTGCGCAGGCAGGGAATCACCACCAGCAGGAAGGCGCGGCGGCTGCTCGCCCCCAGCAGGTGGGCGGCATCCATCAGATCCCTGAGCGGTACCCCTTGCAGGCTGTTGGCCAGCGCCCGGTACATGAAGGGGAGCACCACGGTGAACCAGGTGCCGATCAGGATCCATGGCGTGCCGATAATGGGCAGAACGCCGTCGGCGTAGATCTGCAGCAGCCCGACCGAGGAGACCACAGGCGGCACCGCGAAGGGGAGCAGGATCAACAGGTTCATCCAGGGATCCAGCTTTGGGAAGTAGTAGGCCACCACCAGCACGGTCGGCACCAGCACCAGGGTTCCCAGCAGCAGGGTGGCGAAGCAGACCAGCAGGCTTCGGCCAAACGCCGCCAGAAAGCGCGGGTCGCCCCAGAGCTTGAGATACCAGTCGAGGGTGAAGCCGTCTGGCAGCAGGGTCGCCCCCCAGCGGGTGGAGATGGAGTAGAGAAAGGTGGCCAGCAGCGGCAACAGCAGGGTAGCCACCAGGGCCCCCAGCACCCAGCGCGGCCAGCCAGGTTTCAAATCATGCATGGGATTGCCCCTTGTTCACGTAGCTCTTTTTCAGCAGCCACTGGTTAGCGGCAGTCACCACCCCCAGCAGCACCATCAGGATCACCGCCAGCGCCGCCGCCATATTGGGCTCGAGGAAGATGTCGCCGGAGACCAGGCTGGCCACCCGGATGGTCACCAGGTTGAAGTTGCCGGTGGTGAGGGCATAGGCAGAGGCATAGGCCCCCACCGCGTTGGCAAACAGGATGATCAGGGTGCCGAGCAGGGCGGGAGTGAGCACCGGCAGCGCCACGTGCCACACATATTGGCTCTTGCTCGCGCCGAGCAGGGCGGCGGCCTGCGGCCACTCATCCTGCAACGCATCGAAGGCCGGATAGAGCAGCAGCAGGGCGAGCGGGATCTGGAAGTAGGTGTAGATGAGGATGAGACCGGTGCCGGAGTAGAGGTTGAAGCCGTCGATGAGGCCCCAGGATTTCAACAGCAGGGTCACGGCGCCATTGATGCCAAGAATGATGATGAAGGCGAAGGCCAGCGGCACCCCGCTGAAATTGCCGGTCATGGTGACAAAGGCCAGCAGCAGCCGTTTTACCCGCTCGCCGCTGTGGCGCAGTGCCGCCGCCCCCAAGGTGCCGATGGCGAGCCCCGCCAGACTGGCGATGCCGGCGATGCGCAAGGAGTTGCCGAACGATTGCAGGTAGAAGGGGGAGCTCAAAATCTCCCGGTAGTAGTCGAGGCCCCAGCCGTCCGGGGTCTGAAAGCTGCCCACCAGCACCCACACCATGGGGGCGAGCTGGAACAGGATCATCAGGAGAACGAACGGCAGCAGCACCAGAGCGGGCAGCCAGTGGCGGCGCAGCCGGCGCCGGGTGACGGTCGGTTGATCCGCGAGGATCTCGGTGGTGGCGGGCATCATCAGTGTACCTCCGGCAGGTTGCCGGCTTTGAGCAGCGGCGGGCAGCCTGGCTTGTCGTGGGAAACTCCCAGCAGGTCGGCCATCAGGGCGCAGAGCTGGGTCTGCTGCATGGCGGGGCCGGCCGGCCACTGGGCCACGAACGCATCGCCAAACAGCCAGAGCGGCACCCGGCGCTCTTCGGTCAGGGTGCCGCCGTGGCTCAAGTCGTTGTTCATGCCGTGATCCGAGGTGATCACCACCTGATATCCCTCCGCCAGCCACTGGGGCAGCAGGTCGGCCAAGAGGCTGTCCATCCGGCGCGCCTGATTGCGGTACTGACGGGAGTCGAGGCCGAACTGGTGGCCCGCGTCATCCACCCCCATCGGGTGGATCAAGAGAAAATCGGGGTCGTACTGGCTGCGCAGCCACTCGCCATCCATCAACAGGTGGCTGTCGGGGTAGCCGTCATCCCAGTAGAAACAGCCGTGCTGGATGGGCAGTCGCTCGTCATGGGTGAAGCGATCACGGGCCGCTTGCCAGGGGCTCTGGTTGTAGAGCTCGCTCACCCAGTGATAGGCCGCCGCCGCGGTGCGTTTGCCGCCCGCGCGGGCCAGATGGAAGATGGACTCCTGCCGACTGAGACGGCTCACCCCGTTGTGGGTGATGCCGCTCTCCACCGGCGTCGCCCCGGTCAGGATGCACTCGTAGAGGGGCCGGGAGAGGGAGGGCAGGGCGCAGCTCAGGGTGGCCTGCAACCCCTGTCCCGCCTCCACCATGCCGGCGAGGTAGCCCATGCAATGGGCTACCTCGGCAGAGAGGCCATCCACAAGTACCACTATCACCTTGTGTTGCACTGGCCGCTCCTTACTGCATGTTGATCATGACGGTTTCCTGCCACTGGCGCGGCAGGGCCTTGGAGCTCTGCTCCCAGGCGGCGTGATCCTGGACCGGCTTGGCATTGGCGTACTGCTCGGCCGGCAGCAGCTTGGCCTTGACGTCGTCCGGCAGGGTCACGTTGCTGCGGATGGGGCGGGCGTAGCCGCGTGCCAGGTTGATCTGGCCGGCGTCGGAGAGGATGTATTCCCGCGCCAGCTTGGCGGCGTTGGGGTTCTTGGCCCACTTGTTGATGATGGTGGTGTAGCCGGCGATGACGGAGCCGTCGCTCGGGATCACCACATCAAACTTCTTGGGGTCGATCTGGTCGCGGTAGTTGAGCGCGTTGAAGTCCCACAGCACACCCACTTCCACTTCGCCCTTCTCGATGTTGGCGATGGTGGGGTCGTTCAGCGACAGACGGCCCTGCTGGGCCAGCTTGCCGAACAGCTCCAGCGCAGGTTTGAGGTTCTTCTCGCTGCCGCCGGTGGCATAGGCCGCCGCCAGCACGCCGTTGTTGGCCTGGGAGGCGACACCCACGTCACCCAGGGTCACCTTGTAGTCGCCGCCCAGCAGGGATTGCCAGCTGGTGGGGGCAGCCTTGACCAGATCCTTGTTGATCAGGAAGGCGATGGTGCCGGTATAGGCCAGCATCCAGTGACCGTCCGCATCCTTGGCCCAGTTCGGAATGTCGGCCCAGGTGGAGGGCTTGTAGGGCTGGGTGACCCCCTGCTTGACCGCGACCGGGCCGAAGGCGCCGCCCACGTCACCGATGTCGGCGGTGGCGTTGCCCTTCTCGGCGGCGAACTTGGCGATCTCCTGGGCCGAGCTCATGTCGGTGTCCTGATGCTTGATGCCGTAGAGGCTGCCGAGCTGCTGCCAGGTATCCTTCCAGTTGGCCCAGCTGTCCGGCATGCCGACGCTGCTGAGCTGGCCTTCACCGCGGGCGGCCTTCTCGAGATCCGCGATGTTCTCGGCGGCAAACAGTGGCTGACTGATGGCCATCAGGGCCAGTGCACTTGCGATCACGCTTTTCATCATTCCATCCCTCTGGACTAGGTCAGTTAAGGTTCGAGAGGGATGCTAGAGGGGAAATATGACGGTGACGGGGCGCTTTGATGGCAGTTTGATGACAATCGCCCTGTCATGGCGCTGTCATCCTGCACGGTTACAACTCTCAATCCGAGTGAGGCTGGACTACTCCAGTGAGAGTTGAGTCAGCCGCGGTAGCCAGGATGATCGACAGGAAGATGAGCGTGATCGAACCGAGATTGAGCGAGCAGATACTGAATGAACCGAGAATGGCCGATGGCCGCGCCTCCAAGTGTGAACAGATTTGCCAGACCCTGCGCCGCTATATCGGGAGCGGCCAGCTGGGTGCGGGGCAGCAGCTGCCGGCCGAGCGGGCCCTGAGCGAGCGCTTCGCCACCACCCGCATCACCATCAAGGAGGCGCTCTCCAGCCTCGAGGCTGACGGCCTCATCTACCGGGCCGAGCGGCGCGGCTGGTTCGTGGCGCCCCCCAGGCTCACCTACGACCCCGCCATCCACACCCACTTTCACCAGTGGATCGGCGAGCAGCAGCGCACCGCCGAGACCCGGGTGCTGGCCCACGGCGGCGAGCTGGCCAGCAGCGAGCTCTGCCGCTGGATGGGGCTGGAGCCTTTCACTCCGCTCTATGAAATCCGCCGCCTGCGCCTTATCGACGGGCGCCCCGTGCTGCACGTCAGCCACCATCTGCTGGCGAGCCGCTTCCCCGATATCGCCGCTGCGCCGCTGGCCAGCTCTCTCACCGAGCTCTATCGGGAGCGCTATGGCATAGGCCAGGGCGGGGCGAGTCTGGAGATCACCCCTTCGGCGGCGCGCGGCGCCATTGCCCGCGCCCTCAATCTGGCGGAGGGAAGCGCCGTGCTGCGGCTGGTGCGGGTCAACTACGACGAGCGGGGAGCGCTGGTGGATTGCGATATCGAACACTGGCGGCCGGATGCGATCCGCATTCACCTCGACACACGAGTATTGCAGCCCCTCGCAGGCAAGCTGCAGCAAACCCGGCTCGCCGATTAGGGAATATCCAGAGCATTGTCGGGCACAGTAGCGATCCGCATCCATCTCGATACCCGCACCCTGCCGCCTGCATTCGAGGGGCCATTACAGACCCTGGTCGTTGATCAGAGGTGATGCGGTGAACGCTGGCGGGCAGCGCGGGCGCGCATGAGGTCACGGGTATCACCTGAACAGGCGGATAACTCAGGGAGGTAAAGCGACACGGATCCGCCAAGATCAGTTGTCGATATTAGGGATCAGGTCGTCGAAGCTCTGGTAACCGCAATCGGCCAGTTGCAGCGACATGGTGTAGGTCTTGCTGTGTTCCTGATGGCCGATGGCCGGGCGATTGAGCTTGAGTTCCTGATGCCAGTACTCCTTCATCCGCTCGATCAGCGCCATCGCCTCGCTCTCGTTGAGATGGAGCTGGCACAGGGCCATGTAGTTGTTGGGCTTGTGCATGTTCTCCACCAGATAATCCCCCAGCACCGACATCGCCTGGCGGGCCTGCTGGCGAGCGAAGCGGCTGTGCTGCTCGAAGCTGATCCGCTCGCTGATGAGGAAGTGATAGCTGTTGTCGAGGCCAAGCTGCAGTATGCCGAGCTTCTCCAGCTTGCGCAGGTAGAGGTAGCAAGAAGCGTCGGTCAGGCCATACTCCCGCTTGAGATCGATCAGGGTCTTGTCGCGCCAGAAGATATTGGCGAGAAAAGCGTAGAGGCCGGGCTCATTGTGAAACGCCTCGTCCTGCTCCTGAGTGAAGACGGCGCGCCGACTCTGGGCATCCTGAGTGCGATCCAGCAGCTCTTCAAATGACAATCCCACCAGATGGCAGATCTCCAGCAGGGTGTCGAATGGCAGGGAGGGCTTGTTCATCATCCGTTTGACGGTAGCGATGGAAACCCCCATGGCCTCCGCCAGGGTCTGATAGCGGATCCCTTTATCGGTCAGGCTCTTTTTCAGGGTATCGAGGATCTGGTTGGCCAGGGTCTGGCTGTAGGTCATGCCACTCTTCCTTGTTGTTGCAGCTTGATTGCATGGTTATGCCGAGTCAGCTTATGAGCCACATTAAGGCATAAGGCTCAAATATTGACACCGAAAAATTGCCATCGAGAAAAAATCCCTTTGCGAAGAGCTAAGGCCAGACCAGTTACGGAAACAAGTATCAAAAATTGATACTTGGCAGCGCATATCTTTCAACTCGTAAACATTTTACTAGTGCTGCATATAACAAGGCGCATAATCAAAACGTATCGAATTCAAGACCTTCCTGGTTGAGAAATCGATTGTTTGCTTCCAAATTTTTTGATTTTAAACCGCAAGGTTTTTTCTCTTTCCTGGCATTGAGCGGCGCTTGCAAGAGCCCCGCTCTTTTCTTTTGCCCGCATCCGGCGAAAAAGGCAATCCCTCCCCCCACTAACGAAGCAGATTTGGTGCATAAAAAAGCGCCTGCCAATGACAAGCGCTTGCCTCCTTGTTGTAGCGATCAGATATAACGGATCGCGGTCAGCACCATCACCACCGCCATGCTCGCCATCATGGGCACGAAGGTACGTTTCACCACATCCACCGGGCTCAGATTGGCAATGCCGGCTACCGTGATGATCACCCCGGCCACCGGAGAGATGGTGCGGCCAATCCCTGCGGCAAACAGGATGGGAACCAGCAGCAGCAAGGGGTTGATGTCGAACTGGCCCGACACCAGCGGCACTATGGGAATAAAGGCCATCACGGGCGCATTGCCGGAGCCTGTGATAAAGGCGGTCAGCAGGATGAAGAGCGAGAAGACCAGCGACAACCCGATAGGGTTGAGATCGAACGACTTGGCCAAATCAATCAGCTGGGTGATGGCGCCAATATTGGTAAGACCGGCTGAGAAAAACTCGGCTGCCAGCATCAGGGTCAGCACGCTGCCGAAGATCATGCCGGTACCGGTCAGCCAGGCTTCGAAGTTGGCAAACGCCTTGTTGATGGAACGATAGCGCAGCGCCTCGATAATGATGCAGAGGGTCATGGTCGACATCATGGCCACCGGAATGGTCATCTTGATGGCGCTGACAAACAGCTCGGAGAAGCCGAACAGAAAGACAAAGGGGATCACCGGCAGCAGGGCGTAATAACCCGGAGTGTCATGGTGTTTCTCCTCCAACTCGTGCAAATACTTGCCCCGCTCGGCGGCGGTGTCATAACCCTCTTTGCGGTCGCAATATCGCTGCCATGCGATGTTGACGAAGGGAATACATACCAGCAGGGCGATCTGGAACAGCAGCTGATGATTCACCACAAACGGCATCACCTCGATATTGATCGCCTTGGCTCCGATCACCGCATTGATCTGACCGGGGCCAAACTCCCAGGCGGTGGGGATCACGATAGTGGCCACCGCCGTCTTGGCACTGATCCCGGCATTTCGCAACAAGGGATAGAGGGTGCCCATCAACAGCAGGGAGAGCGAGGTCGCCCCTGTGATAAAGACATAGAGGATGGAAACCAGCAGCAGGATGATCCCCAGCAAGACATAGGGGTTCTCCAGCGCCATGATCGGGCGGGAAGTGGCCTTGACCAGGGCCGCCGAGGCGCCGATCTGGTTGAGGTAGGTCGCCACCCCCGCAATCGCCACCAGGGTCAAACCGGTAGAGGCAAGACGGGAATTGGTCACCATGGCGAACTTCTCCCACAGATCGAAGAACCAGAAGCCCTGGCTCTCTTCGGCAGGCAGAATGGGAGTGATCCCCATCCATTGGGCATAAGCCAGCAGCACCAGACCCGCCGTCAGCAAGGTCGCCTGTGGATTGAACCGCTTGAGCATGGCGTAAGCCACCAGCCCCACCACTACCAGAATCAATATTGTCGACATTTCTCCCCCTGTTGCGGCACGGATCAGGCCTGGCCACATCTGATTGCTGTTGCTGAAAATAGCCATTTTGGCGGGGGCAACGATAGCCTGAAAATATAATAAGGGATTGTGATTACTCTCCCAATAACCAATATTGAGTCAACTGTCAGACGTCAAAGATATATCGTCATCACAATAATATCCCCTGTAGCAAGGGGATAAGCGAACTTATTATGATATAACCCTATTCAATGGGTACAACCTGAATTAAGGCGCACTGTCTCGATCATCGAGCTTTCTGTTCCCTTCATGAGCAAGATAAACATCACACAGCCAGGTAGTCCGTTATAACAAAAACAAGCAGCACTTTATGCTGGTTATAAGGTTGAAATGCAGGAGTAAACTTCATCGAACCACAAGTGATCCACCTGGCACTCCAGGGTTAATCAGGGTAAAAAGAATCTACTTACGCCACGATTGATAAACAATCGGCCAACAAACGATGAGTAACCTGTTGCCGCGTAAACAGGCCGCAAAATAGCAAGTCAGTTCAAGCAAAGAGTCCGTTTAATATATAATCCGCAGTGAAGGAATCTATTATTGAGCCTTAACAGCAATATTTATTAATTTATCATAATTACAATACTCGCTATCGCTTAAAATATATGAGTAACAGCGACTCATTATTATCAACCATCCATACGACAAGCTCTCTCCTCATAGAGAGTCAACAAGATATCCATGACGGTTATCCAGGAGAGCTGCGCAACCTACACCAGGTCGAACCACACACCATGACAAAGGGCCGGAGGCATCGCCATCCGGCCCTTTGTCATATGCAATTAACCCCTTCAACAGACCCGGTTCTTGCCCCGCTGCTTGGCTTGATAGAGGGAGCGATCGGCCCGCACCATCAGGCTTTCCGGCGGCTCGCCCTGCTGGTACTCCGCCAGTCCGAAGCTGATGGAGATGGACATATGAGGACAGATGGAGGCTACCGCCATCAAGGCCTGCAGCTTGTTCGCCACCTTCCTGGCATCCTCCAGGCCCGTGTTGGGTAACACCACCATAAACTCATCGCCACCCCAGCGGGCCAGCAGATCGATCTCGCGGATATGGTTGCGCACCAGCGCCACTATATTGATCAGGGTCTGATCCCCGGCGGCGTGGCCATGGCTGTCGTTGATCCGCTTGAAGTCATCCACATCCATGGCGATCACGGTAAACACCTGATGGAAACGGCAGGCCCGCTCGCATTCCAGCTGCAACACCCGCTCCAGCCGGTAGCGGCTGGCGGCGCCGGTCAGGGAGTCGGTCTCGGCCAGCTGGCGATTCTCCTCCACCTTCTGCAGCAAGGCGGCGTTAAGCTGCTCCAGCTCGGCGGTGCGCTCGGCCACCAGCTGTTCCAGCGACTGGTTGCGCCGCTCCAGCTGATCCAGCAGCAGCTTCTGGGCATTGATATCGCGATGAGCGCCTATCATCCGGGCCACGGAACCATCCTCGTTGCGAGCGATGATCCGGCCGTAGTCCTCGATCCAGACGAAGGATCCATCCTGGCAACGGCAGCGGTACTCGACCCTGTATTCGGGAGAGGTGCCGTTCAGGCAGGCATCGAAGTGGGCCATCACCCGCTCCATATCATCGGGGTGGATCACCGTCTCCCAGGTGAAGACGTTGTTGCCCAGCGAATGGGGCTCGTAGCCCAGCATCCGGTACCAGCCGGGGTTGCGATAGACGAACCCGCTATTGGCGTTCCAGTCCCAGATCCCGTCGCTGATCACCTCAAGGATGCCGTGAACTACCGCCTCGCTGACATCCGATATCCGGATCGTCGTGCTCTCCTGCACCATAGTTATCATCCTGATTTCTGCCCCATGACCCTACGGGGAACAAGTCTATTCAACCCATCGAATTATCTTGGCACAGGATCCGGGATCTCTCCGCTTTCTGGCTCACCCGGCAGATCGGCCACCACAAGCAGATCCCTCTGGCCAAGCGTCATCATAAGTGTGGCGAAGGGTTTCACTCTTATCCTTTTTTGAAGGCGGGATGATGCCGGTTGCGATAGTGGCTGGGGGCCAGGCCAAACTGGCGCTTGAAGGCGGTGGAGAAGTGGTACTCGTTCTTGAAGCCGCACTGCTGGGCCAGCCGCTTCATGGGATCGGCGCTGCTGGCCAGCAACAGGGCGGCCCGCTGCAACCGTAACCGTTGCAACAGCCCCATGGGGGCCAGCGCGAAGTGCTGCTGGCATAGGCGGTAAAGCTGGCGCTCGGAGAGATGCAGAGTGCCGGCCATGCGCGCTACATCCCAGCACTCGGCCAGTGCATCCTTGAGCATCAGCTCGAGGCGCAGCGCCAGCCGCTCGCCTCGGCTCTGCCCCTCCCCCTTTTGTAGCAGGCGGCGCAGGTAAAAGCCGAGTTGCTCCACCAAGAGGGCACAGAGCAGCGGATCCTGATGGCGTTCCTGCTCCGCATAGAGGTTCTCGACGGTGCGCAGCAAAGTCGCCTGCTGGGAAGTACAGCCGAGCCGGGGGCGGCTGGCAAAGGCATCCCAAGGGGAGTCCTTGTGCAGCAACAGCCACACCAGATCCCACTCGCCCGCCTCACCCAAGTGATAGCAAAGTGGTTGGCCCGCCGGGATCAGGACCCACTCGCCGACCGGAAGTCGCTCGAGGCGATCGCCCACCAGTACCTCCCCCTCGCCCCCCAAGGTCAGCAAAAAGCAGTGCATATCGGCAAAGCGGCGCGCGATGCGGTAGCGGGTCTTGAGGCGGGAATAGCCCGCCAGCCACACTTGCTCCTGCGTGAGGGCCGGCAGAAGGCTGTCGCAGCAGATCTGCTCGCGGCAGTCGGGGGAGACATCGATGAGATCGCTATTGGCAGTTTCAGACATCATCAGGACGGCGTCAGCCATGTCGGCAAGGATGGCGCGAGCATAGCATGGAGCCATCAACCCAAGGAGTGACACATCATGCACATTCATCACGTCGCCATCTGGGCGCAGGATCTGGAGGCCCTCAAAACCTTCTATTGCAAGCTGTTTGGCGGTCAGGCGAATGAGCGCTACCACAACCCGGCCAAGCAGTTTTCCTCCTACTTTGTCCGTTTCAAAGACGGCGCCAGTCTGGAGCTGATGCACACCCCCATCCTGTTTCCGGTGGATCTGCGCCTGCCTCACCCGCTACAGGGGCTGGCCCATCTCGCCTTCTCCCTCGGCAGCGTGGAGGCGGTGGACAAGATGACCGCCCGCCTCAAGCTGCTCAAGGGGGCCGAGGTCAAACACCTGGACGGCCCCCGCTGGACCGGCGACGGCTATTACGAGAGCACCTTCCTAGACCCGGAAGGCAACCGGCTGGAGTTGACCATTTAGCAGCCCTCACCCTCCCCTCTCCCAAAGGGAGAGGGGATAAAGCAGCATCGAGGGATGATCACCAGCCATGTCGACTCGGTTGACGGCAAAATAGTCAGCCATGCAGGTTCGATTAGCGAAGCGTAATCGGACGGCGGTGACGGTGTTGCTCCCTTCTCCCGCTTGTTTATAAAAAAGGAGAAGGGGCCGGAAAAAAGAGATTTCTCAGTAAACGTTGGGCTTCGCTACGCTCAGCCACAACCTACGCAACTTGTAGGTTGGTGCTGAGCCTGCGAAGCCCAACATACGAGATATTACGAAAGCATCTTTCTAGACCCGGAAGGCAACTGGCTGGAGTTGACCATCTAATACCCAAATGAACCCCTCACCCTGCCCTCTCCCAACGGGAGAGGGGATAAAGCAACATCGAAGATATGATCGCCAGCCACGCGAATTAAATTAACGAAGCTTAAACGTAAGCAGAGGTGGTAAAGGCGATCTTTACCCCCTTCTCCCCTTGTGGGAGAAGGGTTGGGGATGAGGGGACGGGAAAAAGAAAATATATAGGGAATGTTGAGCGCTTCCATCCAAATCACAATTCCTTCAACTAATAATGTCTTTGTCGTTTAAATGAACAACGTGAAAACTCAACAAAAAACATTTTCGCTCTTACTCAGTAACCTATGTCAAATGGTGTAGGTCTGTTCGATACTCTAATAAAATCACCGTGCGCATATACATTGTGGCCAAAACCACACTCTTTTCTATCAGGATTTGTATCAATCTTCAGGATACCATTATCTTTATCTATAAAATTTATTGAAATCTCACAATTACCTTCTTCACCGGTAAGTTTTATCAATCCCTCATCATCCTTCATAGTCACGACCTGAGAAATGTCCCCAATGTTAGGACCATAAGCCATCCCCATTAACCCAAAGTAGAGCAGATTCAAGGATATCAAGTAGTCATTACCATGCTTTTCTACAGAGGCCACATTCCAACTTCCGAAACCAGCATATTTCCAATAGGTTCCCACCATATCAGGCCCAACGGAGGCAGGCATACTTTTAAGCAGACTGTAGTTGAATTTAGATTTTTTATCATTCGGGGCTAATGACAACCAGGCCAGAGCCTTAAGCTTCTCCCCTTGTTTTATATAAGAAAGTGCAACATTGTTATATGCCGTAATAGTCGCCGCTTGATCTGGCTTACCATAAATATACCCACACCCCTCACTTAGTGAGACTTGCTCCGTAAAATAATCACTTGCTTTGGCATATTCCCCTGCCTTGTATGATTCATTACCTTTTTTGATAACCACAGGCAGTTTTGCACACATCTCTTTGGCTATATCATCACCAGATTCTGCTGCATTAGCAAAGAGATTAGCGCTAAGATATAGCGTCAACACCATTAAAACAAACTTCACACTTGTAAATTTCATATCATTGACGCCTTAAATTTTCATTCTGTTTTTATGTATAACAATCACACCTACCAGAATAGATAAAACAAAATTCACAAACAGGCTGCCATATACTTTTGTATATACCCAGTAGGTTAGTGGCAATGTTTCACTGACAACATATAATATCGCTGCGTATAGAATATAAGATGTCCCCATGACATTTCGATAAGAACACCAGACTATATCACATAGGTCTAAGCGATTACCCCAGAGAGAAAACAATAGACCTTTGCGATGATTAAAAGGCACGAATAACAAAGCACCTACAACCATATAAAAAATCGAAGGCTTCAATACTATCCATGATTCAGAAACAAAAAAATACATCTCGACAAACGATAAGGGCAACGCTGCAAAGAGAAATAATAAGCATGTCCGCCAATACAACCCCCATACACTTTTAATCACCTGAACCTCCTATTATTTTCTGCAATTAAATATTTTCGAACATCTATGCACAACAGACCGCGGTAAATTTCGTTTACCGCCATCCAGTCGCTCACTCCCCCAATCTCTCCGCAAGACCCGAATACCGCTCGGTCTTTTTCCGCACTGCCTGTGCCAGCAGGGCGCGATCGCCGTAGAGATCGAGGCGGGCCTTGGCGCGGGTGATGCCGGTATAGACCAGCTCGCGGGTCAACAGCGGGCTGGGGCTGTCGGGCAGCACCAGCACGGTATGGGCAAACTCCGAGCCCTGGGATTTGTGGATGGTCATGGCATAGACCGTCTCGTGGGGCGGCAGGCGGCTGGGTAAGAGGGCGCGCAGGGTGCCGTCCGGCTGCTCGAACCAGACCTTGAGTCGGCCGGTGTCATCGGGCAGGCAGAGCCCCATATCGCCGTTATAGAGGCCAACACCGTGGTCGTTGCGCACCACCATCACTGGGCGACCGGCATACCAGTCGCCATCCCGGGCAATCAGCCCCGTCCGTGACAGGGCCAGTTCCAGCCGCTCGTTGAGCCCCTCGACGCCAAACGGGCCATCGCGCAGGGCGCAGAGGATCTGAAAGCCGTTGAATGCCTTGAACACGGCGGCGGGCGCCTTCCCCGCGCGGGCCGCCTTCAGATAGGCACCGTAACCGGCCACCCCCTGGGCAATCAACTCGTCATAGGCCTCCCCCGCCCAGGGGTGCAGGCTGATATCCGTAAATCCTGCGCCCCAGACCGCTTCCACCGCCGCCCCATCGCCGCCGTTGCAGGCGCGCGCCAGCTGGCCGATGCCGGAGTGCTGATCGAAGCGCCAGCTTTTGGAGAGCAAACAGAGGCTGTCACGCACCGGTGCCCCTGCAGGCGTGCCCTGCAGCCGGTAACCGGTCTGACGGGAGAGCCAATCAGCCTGCGCGGGGCTGATGCCCTGTTCGATAAAGCTGCAGATATCGCCGAGCACGGCCCCCGCCTCCACCGAGGCGAGCTGATCCTTGTCGCCGAGCAGGATCAGGCGAGCGTGGCTTGGCAGCGCATCGAGCAGGCGCGCCATCATGGGCAAGTCCACCATGGAGGCCTCATCCACCACCAGCAAGTCGAGGTGCAGCGGGTTGCCTTTGTGGTGGCGGAACTGGCTGCGCCTCGGGATCACCCCGAGCAGCCGGTGCAGGGTGCCTGCCTCGGTGGGGATGGCCTCCACCCACTCGGGGGGCAGATCCAGCGCCTGCAGGGCGGAGCCGATACTCTCGGTCAGACGCGCCGCCGCCTTGCCGGTGGGGGCCACCAGCCGGATCGCCGGTGCCTTGCCCGATTGCAGGCCGGTCTCCACCAGAATGGCCAAGAGCTTCGCCACAGTCGTGGTCTTGCCGGTGCCGGGGCCACCGGAGATCACCGCGAAGGGGCGCGCCGCGGCGGTGGCCGCCGCCAGCTTCTGGCCGTTGCAGCAGAGCGACTCGGGCACCAGCGCATCCAGCTTGTTCAGGTCGTTTGCGGCCTGGGCGCTGGCCAGCAGCGCCTCGATGGCGGGCCACTCCACTTCGTGCGGGAACACCAGATCCAGATACTTCTCGATAAAGTGGCGGGCCGAGAAGTCGGGGGCGAGGCGGGCCTTGAGCAGGGCCCCGAACACCAGGCCGTAGTCGCGGGCAAAGAGGCGCGACAGGGCCGGGGCAATCTCCGGCCATTCGGCGCGTTCACTCAAGGTACGAAGATGGCGGGCCACCCCTTGCTCATGATCGTGGTAGCGGGTGAGGTAGAGGCGCCCGTGCCAGAGCCGCAGCGGCCAGCGCGGGGCTTCCCCCTCATCTTGCTCGCCGCCAACCAGCGGGCTTGCCGCAAACAGGGCGGGCCAGCTCGCCGGATCCGCCAGATCGGCCAGCAGATCCCGGCCCTGATCCGGATCCAGCCCGAACGGGCGCAAGGAGCCGGCAGATAACATCTCCAGCGGCAGACAGACATGCCCGCGCCCCAGTTCGAAGCAGGCGAGCGCCGCCCCCAGCACCAGCTCGGGGCCGCCACCGAGATCGGCCACCAGTTTGGCAAATTGCAGATCCAGCTGGCGGATGCGCCCCGCCAGCGCCAGGGCCTTGAGCCGTTCGATCATCATTGCGCTCTTCATGCTTCTACCCCGTTATCCGAAACTTGTGGGAGGGCGGGCGCCGCCCCCTCGCTAAACAGCCGATCCAGCCCCAGCACCAGGTCACGGCTCGGGCGAGTATGGAAGATCCCCCCCTGCGGCATGCCGCGCAGGAACAGATAGAAGACGCCGCCAAAGTGCTGGTCGAAGTCGTAGCCCGGCAGACGCAGGGCGAGCAGCCGGTGCAGCGCCAGGGAGTAGAGCTGGTATTGCAGGTCGTAGCGATGCTCCACCATGGCCTGCTCCAGCGCCGGCCGGCTGTAGTCGGTCGGGCTCATGCCGAGGTGGTTGGATTTGTAGTCGAGCAGATACCAGCGCCCCTGCCACTCGAACACCAGGTCGATAAAGCCCTTGAGCATCCCCTGCACGGTGGCGAAGCTGAGCGGCTTGTTGCCCCGCGACAGCGGGTCGTGCTGCTGGCAGAGCGCAGTCAGCGCAGGTGCCGTCACCCGCCCCATGGGCAGGAAGAACTCCAGCTCCACCTGCTTGCGCTCGGGGGCCAGATCCCGCAGCCGCACCGGCTCGCCAAAGCCCGTTTCAAGCGGCGTCTCCAGCACCGCCTCCACCTGCTGTTGCAGCACTTGGGCCCAGCTATCGTCGAAGCCATCCTGCGCCAGCAGGGTGGCTATATGCTGTGCCAGCGAGTCGCCTGCGGCACTCTCAAAGTCGATGGTCTCGAACAGGCTGTGCAGCAGGGTGCCGGGGCGCGCCCCCTTCGGGAAGGTGAAGATGGAGGGCTGGGGCGCCTCCTCCGGTTGTTCTGCCGCCAGCGCGGCCGCCTCGGTGACCACCTCGTCATCGAAGCCGGGATTGGCCAGCACCCCCTTGCTGTGACCGTGGCCCTGGGCCGCGAGACCGGAGTAGGAGCTGATCCACCAGTCCCGCTCAAGGGTGCCGCCAAAGCGGCGCACCTGGGGCTCGCCCAATTGCTCCTCTTCGGCCGGCAGCGGGGCCGGGCGGGTGAGCGAGGGCTCACCGACGGCCACCCCGGGTAGATCCTGGGCAAGCGCACTGAGGGCGGTGGCCAGGGTCGCGGCGTCCCCCTCCTCACCCTTTTGCAGCAGGTAGCCGATGGCGGTCTGGTGCAGGTCGGTCTTCTCCGACTTGCCGTTACCGGAGCGCACCGGCGCCAGCCCCAGCCAGGTGGCGTAGACGCCCCGAGTCAGCGCCACGTAGAGCAGGCGCAGATCCTCGGCGAGGCGCTCCTTGTCGGCCTCCGCCAGAGACTCCTCGGCGCCGGTGAGATCGAGGATGGTGCGATTGCCCGCCTCATCGGCCTCGTGATAGAGCGGGGTGTCGGCGCTGCGGTGGCTGCAGATAAAGGGGAGGAACACCAGCGGGTACTCCAGCCCCTTGGATTTGTGGATGGTGACGATCTGCACCAGCTTGCGCTCGGACTCCAGGCGAAGTATCTGCTCCGCATCCTGGCCGCTCTGGCGGTTCACCGCCTCCCCCAGCCAGCGCAGCAGGGCGTATTCGCCGTCCAGCTCGCTGCTCACCTGCTGCAAGAGCTCCCCCAGATGGAGGAAGTTGGTCAGCCGCCGCTCACCGTAGGGGCTCGCCAAAAGCGAAGAGGCGAGATTGCGCCGGTGCAGCAGGGCCCGCAGCATGGCCAGCACACCGCGCTTGTGCCAGACCTTGCGGTACTCCATAAACTCCTGCACCGCGCTCTCCCACGCCCGTTCGTCACTGGCAAGCTCGTCGAGGGCCTTGGCGTCGAGATCGAACAGGCCGGTGGCGAGCGCCGCCCGCAAACTTCTCTCCTCACTCGGGTTCTGGCAGGCGTGCAGGATCAGCAAGATCTCCCGCGCCTCCACCTGTTCCAGCACGCTCTCGCGATTCGACAGATAAACCGAGGCTATGGCGAGGCGTGCCAGCTCCTGCTGCACCAGCTTGCCCTCGGCGCCGGTGCGCACCAGCACGGCGATATCCCCCGCTTTCACCGGCTCACTGCCGATCTGCGCCTTGCCCTCCCGGGCCAGGGTCAGCAGGCGGTGGATCTCCGCCGCCGTGGCGCGGGCCATCTTGCTCTGGTAGTCCCCCCGGTTGAAGGTGGGCTGGCCGGTGAGCTGCCAGCAGTGCAGCACGGGGGCGGCTTCGCCGTCGAGGCGCAGCGCCTTGCTCTTGCCCTGCGCCTCCACCGGCAGGAAGGGGATATCCGCCTCGTAGATAAAGGGATCCTTGGCCCGCTCGAACAGGCCGTTGACCGCCGCCACCAGGGCGCCGCTGGAACGCCAGTTGCGCCCCAGGGTGTAGTGGGCGCTCACATTTCGCCGCGCCTGAATGTAGGTGAAGATGTCGGCGCCGCGAAAGCCGTAGATGGCCTGCTTGGGGTCACCGATCATCAACAGCGCCGTGTCCTGGTGGCCGCCGTAAAGACGATGGAAGATGCGGTACTGCTGGGGGTCGGTATCCTGGAATTCATCGATCATGGCGACCCGGTAGGTGGCGCGAATGCGCTCGCAGAGCCGCTCGCCAAGGCTGGAGCCCAGCGCACCGTCGAGGTCTTTGAGCAGGTCATCGAATGAGAGCTGATGGGCCTGGTGCTTGCTGGCCTGCATCCGGCTGCGCACCACCACGGCGGCCCGCTGCAGGATAAGATCCCGGATGCCTGGACGGCTCGCCAGCAGCGCGTCGATCTCGCTGAACAGCGGCAGGGTCGGCACGTCGCCCCCCTTCTTGAGGTTCGCCTCCAGCACCGTCTGGCCGAAGCGCTCCAGCTCCTTGGGAATGGCGTAGCCGCTGGCCTCGTCCTGCGCCCAGTCGGCTATCTTGGCGAGCCACCCCTCGTAGTTCTTGCCGGTGTAGCGGCTGATATGGCCGTCGGTCTGGCGGCAGATCTCGTCCACCTGCGCCAGCCAGGCCTCCTTCACTGCCGCGATGCGACTCATGGCCGCCTGATGGCGGGCGGCCAGGGTCTCGTCCCCGGCCGGCGGGCGCATCTCCAGTTCGCTGTTGTCGAGCCAGCCGTTCATCTCCCGCAGCAGGGCCGCGGGGCTTGGCCAGAGCGCGCGCACCGCGCTGGCCAGGGTTTTATCCACCGGATAGAACTCGGCGCGCCAGTAGTCGCTGACCGCCTGCAGCCTGAGCTGGCTGTCGTCGGTGAGAAATTCGGTTTCGAAGAGGGCGCCCGACTCGAAGGCGTTCTGTTTCAGCATCCGCTGGCAGAAGCCGTGGATGGTGAAGACGGCCGCCTCGTCCATCTGCCGCTCGGCGGCCAGCAGGCGGCGGGCCGCCAGTTCGTGATCCTCCACCTCCGCCAGCAGCTGGGCCAGCAGGGCATCGCCGCTTTGCCCGCGCATAAAGGCGAGGCGCGCCTCGTGGATGCGGCCACGGATCCGCCCGCGCAGCTCGGCGGTGGCCGCCTCGGTAAAGGTCACCACCAGGATCTCGGTCACCGACAGCGGCCGCTCGTGGGCGCTGGGCTGGCCGGCATCGGCGCCCTCTTCAATGACAGGGCCGTGACCCAGCAAGAGGCGCAGGTAGAGACCGGCGATGGTGTAGGTCTTGCCGGTGCCGGCGGAGGCCTCGATCAGCCGCTCGCCATGGAGGGGAAAACGCAGGGTATTGAGCGGGTTAGCCATTATTGCAACTCCTCCAGCGCCTTGATCAGCGGGGTCAGGTGTTCACGGGCCAGCGCCTGCAGCTGGGCCAGCACCTCGTCATCGAGTTCCGGGAAGCAGCGGGCGACGTAGACGTCCTGCCCCTCCCCCGTCACCATGTAGCCGCCGTTGAAGCGGGCGAGTGCCGCCTTGTCGGCGGCCTCCGGTTTCTCCGGATCCTTCTCGATCCCCTTGATCCACTCCCAGGCAGTGCTCGGGAAAAACGGCAGCGGCCGCTTCATCCCCTGCATCCAGAGCACCACCAGCGCCGCCAACTTGGGCCGCGCCTCGTCAGCAGCGAGTACAGGCAGGCGCAGGCTCTGCTTGGCGTCAAACAGCAGGGTGTCGCCGGGGGCATCGCTCAGGGAGAGGCAGAGGTGCTGGATCCAGCCCAGCAGCAGATCCTTGCCGTTGAAGCTGCCGGGTTTGATCACCAGCAAGCGCCCCTTCTGGGTGTCGATCCACCCCTGCAGCTGGCCCTGGGTCAGGGAGATATCGATCTCCACCGCCTGTTTGTCTGCCTCATTGGCCGCCACCCAGGGACGCAGGCGCGCCGCCAGCTTGCCCATCTCGGCATCCAGATCATCCAGCAGCAGGCTGCCAAACCAGCCCTGGGGCAGCAGGCCGGAGAGCTGCAGGCGCTGGCGGCGCTCCTCGCTTTCCCCCTGCGCCAGATGGGCATCGAGCAGCAACGCCTTGAGCTGGTAGTGCTGCAGGCCGTCCAGCTCGAACGGTTCGCTGTCCTCGATCTCGGCCTCGTCCAGCTCGAACCACACCTTGAGACGGCGGTTGAGGAAATACTTGGCGGGCTGGCGATAGAAGCGCAGCAGCTCCGCCAGCTCCAGCCCCTGCTCCTTGCCCCCCCCTTTGTTCCAATCTGGCGGCAGCGGCAGCTCGCCGCTCTGGAAGTTGGCGGCCCCGCGCTCTGGGCTCAGGGCCGGCAGCCAGTCGGCGGCATAGGTGAAGAGGCCGGAATCCACCGCTGGATAGAAGTAGCTGCGGCTGTAGGGGGTGAGCGGGTGTTCGACGATCAGGTGTTCGAGCAGCCGCTTGCCGGACGTCTCGTCATCGAGGCCCTCATCCCCCGCCAGCACGAAGCCCTGACGCACATAGTCGATGAGTTCCGCCAGCAGCACGGAAGGCACCTTCTCGCTGTTGTCCTGGGCGCTGAAACCCTGGTAGCTGATGTAGAGCCCCTGCTGGGCGCTCAGCAGCGCCTCGAGGAAGAGGTAGCGGTCGTCGTCACGGCGGGAGCGATCCCCGCGCCGGCCGGCCACCGCCATCAGATCGAACCCCATGGGGGGCAGGGTGCGCGGATAGACGCCGTCGTTCATGCCGAGCAGGCAGACCTGCCGGAAGGGGATCGAGCGCATCGGCATCAGGGTGCAGAAGTTGACCTGACCGGCGAGGAAGCGCTGGCTGGAGCGGGACTCCCCCAGCACGCTGCCGAGGTAATCCTGCAGCAGGTCTGCGCTGATGGGCTGCTCGAAGCGGGCCTCGCCGAGCTGGGCGAGCCAGTCAGCCAGCTGGCTGCGAATCAGCTGCAGCTGGCGCTCCTCATCCTCATCGGCCAGATAGAAGCGCTCCAGCAGTTCGTTGAGACAGGCGATCCACTCGGGCAGCGGCTGCGCCTGTTGCAGGCGGGGCAGAAATTCCGCCAGGGAGTCGACGAACCAGGCGAGCTTGCCGAGCGCCAGCCCCTGCTGCCCCTCGATATCCGCGTAGGGCAGAATGCCGGCCACCGGTTCGCCGTCGCCCATGGCAAAGCCGAGCAGCATGCGGCGCAGGCCGAACAGCCAGCTGTTGCCAGAGAGGCGCGGCAGATCGAAGCGCTCCGGGTAACCGTCATCCAGCCCCCAGCGGATGCCGGTCTCCTGCACCCAGCGCCGCAGCTGGTTGAACTCGTCGTCATCGAGCTCGAAGCGGCGCAGCACGGCGGGCACCTCGAGGATGGCGAGCAGCTCGCCGGCTCCCAGCCGGGCGTTGGGGAGTCTCAGCAGGGCAAGGAAGCTCTGCAGCAGCGGGCTCTCCTGGCTCGCCGCCCGATCGGATACTGCGAAGGGGATCTGGCCCCGCGCGCCAAACACCGCCTGGATATAGGGGCCGTAGCTGTTCACATCCGGCATCATCACCACCACGTCTTTCGGGGTGAGGGTGGGGTCCTGCTCGAACAGCGCCAGCAGCCGGTCGTGCAGCACCTCGAGCTCCCGCATCGGGCCGTGACAGGCGTGGATCTGCAGGGATCCGTCCGCCGGGCTGATGGGGCTCTTGTGCTGGCTGCTATCCAGCTCGAACTCGCCAGCCCCCCGTTCGGCCAGCTCCAGCACGTCCTGCTGGATGGCGCGCAGCAGCCTGGCCTGGCCCTGTTCATCCTGATCGTCAATATCGACGAAGGCCTCGATTTGTGGCACCTCCAGCTCCATCAGCTGGTGCAGGTAGTCGCGCCCCAGCTTGCCCATGGAGGCGAGCAGCGGGTTGGCGGGGCCCTGCAAAGCCTCAATGTCGGTGCCGGGCTTGAGCTTGTTCTCGAGCCTTGCCAGGGTCTTTCTGTCCAGCAGATCGCCCCAGTAGTAGCGGCAGGGGTTGGTGACGAAGAGGTGCACCTCCACCTCATCCCGGCTGCCGAGGGCCAGCAGCGCCTCCACATAGCGCGGCGGCAGCGCCGAGATGCCGAACACGAAGACCCGTTGGGGCAGCTTGCCCGGCAGATCCGGGGTGCGCTCCAGCTCGTGGATAAACTCCTCGTAGAGGTTGGCGCGATGGTAGCCGCTGGGAGCGAGCGCCAGGGTGCGGGCCACCAGCTCGCGCCACAGCTCCGGCTGCCAATCCTGACCGCTCACCCCGGCCAGCTCCTGGCTCAATCCCTCCCCCTGTTCCCAGCGGGCGATCCAGTCCGGCCGATAGACCAGATACTGGTCAAACAGATCCGCCACCTTCTGGCAGAGCTGCCATAGCCGCACCTGCTCGGGCGCCTTGGCGGAATCCGGGGCAGGATCCGCGTCATCCCCACTCCCCAGATAGGCTGCCAGCGGCGCAAAGGCGGGGCGGTCAAGCAGGGCGGGTAAGATGGTCATCAGCTGCCAGCTCATGGATCCCTTGTTGTAAGGGCTCTGACGAGGCACGTCCGCCAGTACCCGGGTGAACATTTCCCAGATAAAGCTGGCGGGCAGCGGGAAGTCGATATTGGCGGCGATGCCGAAGGCTTTGGCCAGCTCCAGCTTGAGCCACTGGGCCATGCCCGGGCTCTGCACCAGGATCTGTTCCCGCTCGAAGGGGTGAGAGAGGGGCGCCTGCCGGATGCGACTCACCAGCAGCTCTTTGAGCAGATCCAGCTGATTGGAGTGGTAGAGGGTAAACATGAGCAATTCCCGCCAATGCAAAAGAGGTGTGATCGCGGGAAAACCTCAAGGAGCCCCGCCACTTCAACAAGAATTGGGATTGTCGGGGATCGGGGGAGAAGATGCAAAAGGCACTTGTTGCCGCCGCTCGGGCAAGCGCCGAATTATGAGAGGTACCGCATATTGGCGGCCTGTCTTGCCACCAGAGCGGCGCTGACTAACAAAAAAGCCGGAGCATGGGCTCCGGCCAAAAAGCATTGGAAAACTCGAACTGTCAGGGCATTACCAACTCTTGCCGAGGCGGGCATCCAGGCTGAAAGCGCCTGCACCTGCCGCCGCCAGGGCCAGAAAACCACCGGCGACCGAGATGTTCTTCATGAACATCAGCATCTGCATCTGATCAGCCGGCTGATAGTGGAAGATGAAGGCGGCCATCAGGGTGAAACCGGCCATCAGCACCGAGAGGCTGCGGGTGAACAGGCCCAGCATGATGGCGAGGCCACCACCCAGCTCCAGCAGGATAACCAGCGGCAACAGGAAACCGGGCACGCCCATGGCCTCCATATAGCCCTGGGTACCGGCGTAACCACCGATCTTGCTCCAGCCCGCCATCACAAACATCAGTGCCAGCAGTACGCGACCCACCAGCAGTGCCACATCTTTCATCTTGTCCATCTCAATCTCCTCGTTCACGCCGCATCAGAGCTGGCAACTTCAGGGTAGGTCAAATAACAGGGCCTGAGTGGCACTTGTTGCCACCAGCTCCCAACTTGATTCATCACGACTGAGCACCCCGTCGCCGGGTCGGGCAGCCAGACCGTTGGCGGTCAACTCCCCTGAAATCATCTGCAGGTAACCGTGCCGACCAGCCAGCTCCCAGGTGAGGGATTCACCGGGCTCAAGCTGCACACGCCAGACCCGGGCCTGCTGGCGGATCCTGAAGGATCCATCCTCGCCATCCGGTGACGCCACCAGCGTCATGCCGGGCCTGGCCTCTATCTTCTTCTGCTGATAGCCGGGGGGCGTATCGTATTCGTTCGGCTCGATCCAGATCTGCAACAGGGAGAGCGGCTCGCTCTGCGAGGGGTTGTACTCGCTGTGACGGATCCCGCTGCCTGCGCTCATCAACTGGAAATCCCCGGCCGGGATCTGCTCGGCGTGGCCGAGGCTGTCCTTGTGCTCTATGGTGCCGGTCAGCACACAAGTCAGGATCTCCATGTTGGCGTGAGGATGGGTGGCGAAACCGCCACCCGGCGACACCAGATCCTGATTGATGACCCGCAGGACCGAGTGGCCCATCCACTCCGGGTCATAGTAGTGCCCGAACGAAAAACTGTGGCGCGCATCCAGCCAGCCAAAGTTGGCCTTGCCCCGCGCCTCTGCGGCTCTCAATTGCATCATGATGTGCTCCTCATCTCTGAAGGTTCGCCTTAGCGGGGGTTGCCACCGCCGATGCCGAACGGAATACGGTACTCGCTGCTGTCACCGGCCAGGCTGACGGTCAGGTTGCCCTGGGTGCGGCTCGGGATCTTCACCTGCTGGGTGCCGACCAGACTGGCGTGGACGGAAGCCAGCAGATCACCGGACTGATCGCGCACCTCCAGCATGGGGTTGGCCTTGCCATCCATCGCCGCACTCGCATGCCAGTTTACAAACAGCACTCCCGGGGTGGCGTTGAAGTCAGCCGGCACGGAAGCCTGGGCAAAACCTGCGGTCATCAGGCCTGCAACGGCCAGCATCTTGATTACGTTTTTCATGTTCACTCTCTTGTTTTATATGTCATTGCCAAGGCCGCTTTGGCCCGAATCAATGCATCCATGCAAGAGGTCATTCAAATAGTATGTTGTTCTTTCACCGACGTCTGACGTGCCCTTTGGGGTTGTCACAGCACTGAACTACCTTTTATTTGGCCACTTGGCGTTCCTGCCTAAGCGTTGATTGAATATTAAAGTTGCCTGGCCTAACTTGTTAGCGAGATAAACTGGCAAACATATTCAAAAAAATTGAAGGCAGGCTATGGCCAAGGAACTGAACAAGGAACGGGCGCTGACCCTGGAGGCGATCCGGGTGCTGGACGCCATCGATCGCCGCGGCAGCTTTGCGGCAGCGGCCGACGAGCTGGGCAAGGTACCCTCGGCGCTAAGCTACACGGTACAGAAGCTGGAAGACGAGCTGGACGCCATGCTGTTCGACCGCAGCGGCCACAGAACCAAATTCACCCCGGCCGGCCGCATGCTGCTGGAACGGGGCCGGGTACTCTTGGAAGCAGCCGAGCATCTGGTGGGCGAGACCCGGGCCCTGGCCCGTGGCTGGGAGACCGACATCACCATCGCCGTCGATGCCCTGGTGCCGGTGCAGGCGCTCTACCCGCTGGTGGAACGGCTGGCCGAGCTGACCGATACCCGGCTGCGGCTGCGGGCCGAGGTGCTGGCGGGCAGCTGGGAGTGTCTGGAGGATAGTCGCGCCGATCTGCTCATCTCCTCCCTCAATCCCGACATCATGATGACCGGCATCAAGCACCAGCTGCTCAGGGAGGAGGTGATGCTCTACGTCGCCCACCCGGATCATCCGCTCCACCTGGAAGCCGAGCCCCTGGCGGACGAGACCTTGCGCCGTTACCGCGCTATCGCGGTGGCCGATACGGCGCTGCGCAAGCCGGTGCTTACTTACCGTCTGCTCGACAAGCAACCGCGCCTCACCGTCAGCTCCATGAGCGAGAAGCGGGATGCCTTGCTGGCGGGGATTGGGGTTGGCACCATGCCGCAAAGCTGGATCGAGGAGGACATCAAGGCGGGACGGCTCAAGGTGATCTGCCCCGAGTATCGCCATCAGCTGCAGGTGGTGCTGGCCTGGCGCCGCGATACCATGGGCAAGGCCAAGAGCTGGCTGGTGCGGGAGATCCCCAAACTGTTCCAGACGCAATAGGGGCAATAGCTGGCAGAAACGAGAAAGGGGAGCCTCAGGCTCCCCTCTTTACGACTGGCTGTCGGCGATGGCGCTTACTGGTTCGCCTCGGCGAATTGTTTCATCGCTTCGGCATGTTTGGCCATGCCGTTGGCACGCTCGCCGAGGTTCTTGATAAACTCGGCCTTCTTGGCCGGATCCTCAATGCGATCATAACGTTGCTGCAGGTTGGCCTGGATCTGCTCCGGGGTCATGTTCTGCATGCGGGCCATGCGGTCGTGACGACCACCGTGGTGCTTGCCGCCCATCATGCCGCTGCCATCCATCGGGCAGTCCACCATGGGGCCCGGTTGAGCGGTCGGAGTCGCTTCACTGGCAGCATAGGCACCCAGCGGCAGGCCGAGGATCAGGGTAGCGGTCAGCAGGGTTTTGGTCAGCTTTTTCATGGTCTATCTCCTCTCGGGATGAATCGGGTTCGGCACTCTTGCCTTGCCCTCAAGTAAACACCCCTCTGGTGTCTGAACTTTGCCAGTATCACCCTTTTTTGTAGCAGAGTGTGGCATCTTGCTGATCTGGCACACTTTGACACAAACCCAGCAAGGGATTTCCGTATACTCGAGCCAACCCCAAGCAAGAGAGGCAGTCATGAATCAAGGCAGCACCCACATTCTGGTCGTCGACGATCACAGCGAGATCCGCGATCTTCTCAAGCGTTTTCTGGAACAGCATGGCCTGCGGGTCAGCTGCGCCCGGGACGGCAAGGAGATGAAGCGGCTGCTGGAGGAGCGCGAGTTCGATCTGCTGGTGCTGGATCTGATGATGCCGGGTGAAGATGGCCTGACCCTCTGCCGCGAACTGAGGGTGAAATCCAACATGCCCATCATCATGCTCACCGCCATGGGCGAAGAGACTGACCGCATCATAGGGCTGGAGATGGGGGCCGATGACTATCTGGCCAAGCCGTTCAACCCGCGCGAACTGCTGGCCCGGATCAAGGCGGTGATGCGCCGCACCCAGGCCGACACCCAACCCTCGCCCGAGACCCTGACCCGGGATCTGCGCTTTGATCGCTGGCTGCTCGATATCAACCGCCGGGAGCTGGTCGACGAGGATGGCGTGGGGCTGAGCCTCTCCACCGCCGAGTTCGATCTGCTCAAGGTGTTTCTGGAGCGACCACAACGGGTGCTGAGCCGGGATCAACTGCTGGATCTCGCCCGCGGACGCGAGGCGGTGGCGTTTGATCGCGCCATCGACACCCTGGTGAGCCGGCTGCGCCGCAAGCTGGAGCGGGATCCCAAGAATCCCGAACTCATCAAGACCATCTGGGGTGGAGGCTATATGTTCTCCGCCGATGTGACGCAGGTATAAGTTGATGGCCGCCTTCAAGCGACTCGGCTCGGGTTTGTGGCCCAAGGGACTGACCGGCCAGATCATCCTGGTGGCGCTGGCCGGGCTAATCCTGATCCAGCTGCTCAGTATCCAGATCTATCGCACGGATCGGGAGGAGGCGCTCGGCTTCGTCAACAGCCGCAACGCCATGCAACGGATCATCTCTGTGGTGCGCCTGCTCTCCCTCTCCCCCCCTTCGCTCTATGACGAGATCCTCAAGGCGAGCCGCAGCGAAACCCTGTTGCTACGTCTCTCGAATGAACCCTTGCGACCGGACAATCGCAGCCCCCGCTTCGAGCAGCTGGTTCGCTCCCGCCTCAGCTATCCGGCCGGGCTCGATGTCGAGATCAGCGCCGAGCTGAAGCAGGATTCCCAGCGCAGCAAGGCGTGGGAGCACCACGCCCGTATGATGCGGGATCGCAAGGGGCCGCCGCCACGGGACATGCGGCTCTATGGCTCCATCGAGCTGCCCCAGGGGGGCTGGCTGCAGTTCAGCTCCCTGGTGGACAAAGAAGCGGGCAGCTGGTCCTGGCAGACCACCCTCAACCTGATGCTTGTCGCCAGCCTGGTGATTGGCCTGATGGTGCTGCTGTTTCGCCGCGCCACTCGCCCCCTCAAACAGCTGGCGGCCAATGCCGATCGTCTCGGTCGCGGTGAGGACATCGATCCTCTGAAAGAAGAGGGGCCCATCGAGGTACGGGAATCGATCCAGGCCTTCAACCGGATGCACACCCGGCTCGCTCGCTTCGTTCAAGACAGAACCCGGATGCTGGCGGCCATCTCCCACGACCTGCGCACCCCCATCACCAGCCTGCGGCTGCGCACCGAGTTTCTGGCCGACGGAGAAGACAAGGAGCGGATCCAGCAGACCCTGCAACAGATGGAACAGATGCTGGCTGCAACCCTGAGCTTTGCCCGGGAAGAGGGGCAGCAGGAGGCGACCCGGGAGCTGGATCTGGTCAGCCTGCTGGAGAGCCTGTGCGACGACTATGCCGATACCGGTCAGCCGGTCACCTGTCTGGCCGAAGGCAAGCAGGTCTACGCCTGCCGGGCCAACACCTTGCGCCGGGTGCTGCAGAACCTCATTGGCAACGCCATCAAATATGCCGGCAGCGCCGAGGTGTCGCTGGAACGCACCCGGGACGAGCTGCTGATCCGGGTCTGCGACAACGGGCCCGGGATCGATGAGGAGCATCTGGAAGATGTGTTCAAGCCCTTCGTGCGCCTCGACGAGGCGCGCAACACCGAATCGGGCAGCGTGGGGCTCGGCCTCTCCATCGCCCGCACCCTGGTGCATCAGCACGGCGGTGAGCTGACGTTGCAAAATCGGCCGCAAGGAGGGCTGGAGGCCAGGATCAGCCTGCCGCTCTAACATTTGCCCATCATTGAGAAAACAGAGATAAAAAACGGGGTCGCCCCTCACAGGGCGACCCCGTTGCGTTGCACTCGGGATCAGAAGTTATAGGTCACGCCGAGGTTGTAACGACGGCCATCCAGCACAGTGCCATAGCTGCCGTAATCCACCGTCTTGTCGAACAGGTTGTAGATGCCAGCGGTCACATTCAGGTGCTTGTTCGCCTTATAGACCAGACCCATGTCAAAGAAGGTGTAGGAGGGCGTGCCTTCCGCCATCTTGACCCGGCTCAGGTATTCAGAGGTTTCGCCACGGAAGTTGACCCTGGACCAGAGGCCGAGATCCTCTGTGGTCTGCCAATCAACGCTACCGTTGAACATGTGGCGGGGCATCTGGTTCAGCGCATGGCCGGCCAGCGGGCCGCTCTTCTGTTCGGAGTGGGTGAAGGTGTAGCTGGAGCTGACTGACCAATCCTCGTTGATCGCCCACTCCAGCATGCTCTCGACGCCGCGCATGTTCGCCTTGTCGACGTTGATGCGATCGCTGATGAAGTCGTAGCTGTGACCATTGAGGGTGCAGGCGGGATCATTCTTGCTGGAGCAGCGACGCACCTCGGAGATCTTGTTCTTGAAGTCGGTGTTGAACAGGGTCACACCTGCGTTGAGGCCCTGGCCGCCATCCCACAGCAGGCCGATCTCTTCGCTCACGCTGGTCTCCGGCTTCAGGTCCGGATTACCGACCAGCATGCCGTCCAGAGTGCTGCCACCCGTGACCTGACCCCAGTTGGCCGCAGACATCCGCAGATCCGGCGAGCGATAGCCGGTAGAGACGCCCCCCTTCAGGGTCCAGGCATCATCCAGGTGCCATACCCCATAGAGACGCGGGCTCCAGTGAGTACCGTAGTTTTGGTCCCGATCCATCCGGACACCGCCGGTCAGGGCAAACGTCTCGGTCAGAGACCACTCGTCCTCGACAAACAGTGCCCAGCTCCAGCGGGTCAGCTCACTGGCCGGGTTCGCCACCTTTAGGGTATTACCCTGATCCTGCAGGTCTTCATAGCGATACTGGCCACCGACGCTCAGATAGTGATCCCCCAGAATGAACTGGGTATGGGTGTCCAGTATGGTGTTGGTCAACTCCATCTGACGGCCCGGGTTGGTGTTGATCTCCTGCTGCAGGTAGCTGCTGGAAGAGCCAAAGTCATACTGGCCGGTATGCGTCAGCGCGTAGTTGGTACGCTCATAGCGGTTGAGGCTGGGTTTGGCATTGTCAGCGACGGAGTTACCCGGGGTACGATCCCGATCCTGCAGGCTGCGACTGGCCTCCAGATCGAAACGGTTCTGCTCGTTGGGATTAAAACTGAGTACGGCGGTGCCGCTGCGGGTTTCCTGCTCGGCAAAGCCCTGGGCGAACTTGTCTTCACCGCGATGGGCCAGCTGGCCGTTGAAGCGCAGCCCAAGCACGTTGTCGATCAAGGCGCCGGCGGCGTAGGCATCGGTCTGGAAGCTGTTGCCCGCATCCTTGTTCTCCTGGAAGGTGGAATCAGCATGGACCGAGCCCTGCCACGCCATACCCGTAGTCTTGCGGGTGATGACGTTGATGACGCCGCCCATGGCATCCGAGCCATAACGGGAAGACATGGGTCCGCGCACCACTTCAATCCGCTCGATGGCCTGCAACGGTGGCAGCCAGCCCTGCTCGATGCCGGGACCGTCGCTGTTGGGGCGGGTGCCGCGGCTATCTACCTTCTTGCCATCGACCAGCATCAGGGTGTATTTCGAGCCCATGCCGCGGATGCTGATATCGCTGCTGCTACCCCCGCCGGTGATCACCACCCCGGGTACATCCTTCAACGCATCGGTGACATCGCGATAGGCGCGTTTTTCCAGCTGTTCACGGGTTATAACGGAGATGGATGCCGCAGAGTCCTCAATTTTCTGCTGGAATCCGGAAGCCGTCACCACCATCACTTCGGACTCGGCGGCAAGGGCCTGCATGGAGAGCGTGGAGCAGATCAGCAAGGCAAGCTTGTTCGGTTTCACTGTTATCATCTTCTGGCCTGAACGTTTAAGTAGGAAAGAGGCGTATTCCCTTACTTCAGTCGTTGCACCATCCTGGCCTCCTGCCAGGAAGGAGATAAATAAGGTCCATATGAAGAACAACTTATCAATCAGGCCGAATTGTAACTATCATTGCCATGAAGATCGAACAATAATCATTATCATTTGGTATTTTGTGAGCTCAATACGTAGCTAAACATAACATTATGTTTTATATGAATTATTTTCGGTCTGGAGGGAACTGGGGAATCCCAGCCGGAAGCGGCACAGGGTATCTGGTGAGTCAAGAATGGACTGGCACACCGGGCAAGGCTGCCATGGCGAGCGCAGCAGGGACGATGCTTAGACGCTAAATAACAGGAAATAAAAAACCCCGCTCAATGAGCGGGGTTTTCATGTTGGGTGCCTGGCAGTGTCCTACTCTCGCATGGCGAATGCCACACTACCATCGGCGCTACCGCGTTTCACTTCTGAGTTCGGCATGGGATCAGGTGGTTCCACGGCGCTATGGCCGCCAGGCAAATTCTTAATCCAGAAAGCTGACGTGAATAACGATTTGCCTGTTGGCTTCGCTATCACTGAATTTGAGTAGTTCATTCTATTTGCTACAAGCCTTAGAACACTTCTTGGGTGTTGTATGGTTAAGCCTCACGGGTAATTAGTACGGGTTAGCTCAATGCATCGCTGCACTTACACACCCCGCCTATCAACGTTGTGGTCTCCAACGGCCCTTCAGGACCCTCAAGGGGTCAGGGATGACTCATCTCAGGGCTCGCTTCCCGCTTAGATGCTTTCAGCGGTTATCGATTCCGAACTTAGCTACCGGGCAGTGCCACTGGCGTGACAACCCGAACACCAGAGGTTCGTTCACTCCGGTCCTCTCGTACTAGGAGCAACTCCCTTCAATCATCCAACGCCCACGGCAGATAGGGACCGAACTGTCTCACGACGTTCTGAACCCAGCTCGCGTACCACTTTAAATGGCGAACAGCCATACCCTTGGGACCGACTTCAGCCCCAGGATGTGATGAGCCGACATCGAGGTGCCAAACACCGCCGTCGATATGAACTCTTGGGCGGTATCAGCCTGTTATCCCCGGAGTACCTTTTATCCGTTGAGCGATGGCCCTTCCATTCAGAACCACCGGATCACTATGACCTACTTTCGTACCTGCTCGACCTGTCCGTCTCGCAGTTAAGCTGGCTTATGCCATTGCACTAACCTCCTGATGTCCGACCAGGATTAGCCAACCTTCGTGCTCCTCCGTTACTCTTTGGGAGGAGACCGCCCCAGTCAAACTACCCACCAGGCACTGTCCGCGACCCCGATTCAGGGGCCTGCGTTAGAACATCAAACATACAAGGGTGGTATTTCAAGGACGGCTCCAGCGCAACTGGCGTCACGCCTTCAAAGCCTCCCACCTATCCTACACATGTAGGTTCAATGTTCAGTGCCAAGCTGTAGTAAAGGTTCACGGGGTCTTTCCGTCTAGCCGCGGGTACACCGCATCTTCACGGCGAATTCGATTTCACTGAGTCTCGGGTGGAGACAGCATGGCCATGGTTACACCATTCGTGCAGGTCGGAACTTACCCGACAAGGAATTTCGCTACCTTAGGACCGTTATAGTTACGGCCGCCGTTTACCGGGGCTTCGATCAAGAGCTTCGCTTGCGCTAACCCCATCAATTAACCTTCCGGCACCGGGCAGGTGTCACACCCTATACGTCCACTTTCG
>NZ_CP083625.1:1130000-1275000 GCF_020097295.1 Aeromonas enteropelogenes
AGAGACAGACCACGGGAGGCCAACACGTCCTTGATCTCAGTCAGGGACTTCTTACCGAGGTTAGGAGTCTTAAGCAACTCAACTTCGGTACGCTGTACCAGATCACCAATATAGTGGATAGCTTCTGCCTTCAGACAGTTCGCAGAACGAACTGTCAGCTCCAAATCATCGACAGGACGCAGCAGAATCGGATCAAACTCGGGTTTCTCTTCTTTCTTCTCGGGCACGCTGACATCGCGCAGATCCACGAAGGCTTCCAGTTGCTCGGCCAGAATGGTGGCAGAACGACGGATGGCCTCTTCAGGATCCAGGGTACCATTGGTCTCCATGTCGATGACCAGCTTGTCCAAGTCGGTACGCTGCTCCACACGTGCTGCCTCAACATTGTAGGCAATACGAACGATGGGGCTGAACGCGGAGTCCAGCAGCAGGCGACCGATAGGACGCTCTTCATCATCGTTGTGAACACGAGCAGAAGCAGGCACATAACCACGACCGCGCTGAACTTTCAGGCGCATGCTGATTTCAGCATTGGCACCAGTCAGGTGGCAGATTACATGCTCCGGGTTTACGATCTCGACTTCATCACCGTGAGTGATATCACCAGCGGTAACGGGGCCTGTTCCAGACTTGGTCAGGGACAGAGTTACCTCGTCCTTGCCTTCCAGCTTCACAGCGATACCTTTCAGGTTGAGCAGGATTTCAAGAATGTCTTCCTGTACACCTTCTTTGCTGCTGTACTCATGCAGTACCCCGTCAATTTCGACTTCAGTAACTGCACAACCGGGCATAGAAGACAGCAAAATACGACGCAGGGCGTTGCCCAGCGTGTGACCAAAGCCACGCTCGAGTGGCTCAAGAGTCACTTTCGCATGAGTCGGGCTAACTTGCTCGATGTCAACTAGCCGCGGTTTAAGAAAATCTGTTACAGAACCCAGCATTGTGTCCTCTCTTTAGAAGCTAGCTTTACTTGGAGTAAAGCTCGACGATCAGCTGTTCGTTAATGTCGGCAGACAGGTCGGAACGCTCCGGCAGGCGCTTGAAGGCACCTTCCATTTTAGCGGCATCAACCTCTACCCAAGTCGGCTTCTCGCGCTGACCAGCAACCTCAAGGGCAGCTTTGATACGCGCTTGCTTCTTAGCCTTCTCACGAACGCAGATCACGTCCTCAGGGGAAACCTGGAAAGAAGGAATGTTCACAACGCGACCGTTGACCATGATGGCCTTGTGGCTCACCAGCTGACGAGACTCAGCACGGGTAGCGCCGAAGCCCATACGGTAAACAACGTTGTCCAAACGACCTTCCAGCAGCTGCAACAGGTTTTCACCGGTGTTACCCTTTTGACGGGCAGCGTCGCGGTAGTAGTTGCGGAACTGTTTTTCCAATACGCCGTAGATACGACGAACTTTTTGTTTCTCGCGCAGCTGAACACCGTAGTCAGACAGACGCGCTTTACGCGCACCGTGTTGACCAGGAACGGTGTCAATCTTGCACTTAGAATCAATCGCACGAACACCAGACTTCAGGAAGAGGTCGGTGCCCTCACGACGGCTAAGCTTAAGCTTAGGACCGATATATCTTGCCATCTTCTTTCTCCAACAATCCTAGACCAAGTAGCTAAACGCGTTACACGCGGCGCTTCTTGGGAGGACGACAACCGTTGTGCGGGATCGGAGTCACATCAGTAATGTTAGTGATGCGGAAACCAGCCGCGTTCAGAGCGCGGATGGAAGACTCACGACCGGGACCCGGACCTTTGACCATGACTTCCAGGTTCTTCACGCCGTATTCTTTGGCGATCTCACCAGCGCGCTCAGCAGCTACCTGGGCAGCAAACGGAGTGGACTTACGGGAACCACGGAAACCGGAACCACCAGAGGTAGCCCAAGACAGAGCATTGCCCTGACGGTCAGTAATGGTCACGATTGTGTTGTTGAAAGATGCATGAACGTGCGCAATACCGTCGCTCACTTGCTTTTTAACGCGCTTGCGAGCACGAGTCGGAGTTTTAGCCATTTTCTACCTTCCCGTTACTTCTTGATAGCCTTGCGCGGACCCTTACGGGTACGAGCGTTGGTCTTGGTACGTTGACCACGAACAGGCAGGCTACGACGGTGACGCAAACCACGGTAGCAACCCAGATCCATCAAACGCTTGATGTTCATGGAAATCTGACGACGCAGGTCACCTTCAACGGTGAATTTACCTACTTGTTCACGCAGACTCTCGATCTGAGCTTCGTCCAGGTCTTTAATTTTCACATTCTCAGCGATACCGGCTGCGGCACAGATGGCCTTGGAGCGGGTACGACCGACGCCATAAATAGCAGTCAAAGCGATGACGGCATGCTTATGGTCAGGAATGTTAATGCCAGCGATACGGGCCACTATTCACTCCTACATATAGTAGATTACGACCACCACAAAGCCCGTGAGCGGATACGTGGCGGTCAACCAATACACAACAAAAGTTGGCTGGCTATATTAGCCAGCACAACTATTTGTTGCAAGTACTAACCGTAAAAAATTAGCCTTGGCGTTGCTTATGCTTAGGCTCGCTGCAAATCACACGCACCACACCGTGACGCTTGATGATTTTGCAGTTACGGCAGATTGCCTTAACGGAAGCACGAACTTTCATTGCTTAACTCCGTAACTACGCCGACCTTTAGCGGCCGTAGCCCTTCAGGTTGGCCTTCCTCAGGACATCACCATATTGATGAGACATCATATGGGTCTGAACCTGAGCCATGAAGTCCATGATAACTACCACGATAATCAGCAGCGAAGTGCCACCGAAGTAGAACTGTACGTTCCAGGCAGTCATCAGGAACTGGGGTACCAGACAGATAAAGGTTATATAGAGTGCACCTGCCAATGTCAGGCGAGTCATAACCTTATCGATATAACGTGCTGTCTGCTCGCCCGGGCGAATCCCCGGGATAAAGGCTCCACTCTTCTTCAGGTTGTCTGCTGTCTCGCGCGGATTGAACACCAGCGCAGTATAGAAGAAGCAGAAGAAGATAATGGCTGCTGCATACAGCATCTCGTAAAGCGGTTGACCCGGCTGCAGGACCATAGAGACCTGCTGCAGAATATCAGCAACTTTACCCTCACCCTGACCAAACCAAGAGGTGATGGTCCCCGGGAACAGGATGATACTGGATGCGAAAATCGCAGGAATCACACCAGCCATATTTACTTTCAACGGCAGGTGTGTGCTTTGCGCTGCGAATACCTGGCGGCCTTGTTGACGCTTGGCATAGTTCACGACGATACGACGCTGACCACGCTCCACGAACACCACAAAGTAAGTCACTGCGAAAACAATCAAGCCCAGCAACAACAACAGCAGGATGTGCAATTCCCCTTGACGTGCCTGTTCGGCCGTAGCGCCAATGGCATGCGGCAGACCGGCAACGATACCCGTGAAAATAATCAGCGAAATACCATTACCAATCCCACGCTCGGTAATCTGCTCACCCAACCACATCAAAAACATGGTACCGGTGACCAGACTCACAACGGCTGTGAAGTAGAAGCCAAGACCCGGATTAGTCACGAGTCCCTGCATCATGTTCGGCAGACCGGTTGCGATACCAATGGCCTGGAAAGTTCCCAAAACCAGCGTGCCCCAACGGGTATATTGGCTAATCTTGCGACGGCCGGATTCACCTTCTTTCTTGAGTTCAGCAAGAGCGGGGTGAACCACTGTCAGCAGCTGGATAATAATCGATGCCGAAATGTACGGCATGATCCCCAACGCAAGAATAGAAGCACGCGAGAGTGCACCACCACTGAACATGTTGAACATCTCAATGATGGTGCCCTTCTGTTGCTGGAACAACTCGGCCAGTACGGCGGCGTCAATACCAGGAATCGGCACATAAGAGCCTGCACGGAAAACGATAATCGCCCCGAGAACGAAGAGCAGACGGCTCTTCAGTTCACTCAGACCACCCTGTGCTTTAACATCCAATCCTGGTTTCTTAGCCATTGTACTGATTATTCCTCGATTTTACCGCCAGCGGCCTCGATGGCTGCGCGTGCACCTTTGGTGACGGACAGACCACGAACAGTCACAGCACGGTCAATGTTGCCAGACAGAACAACTTTAGCGAACACGATGTTTTTGGTAACAACACCGGCTTGCTTCAGAGTGCTCATATCGACCACATCACCTTCTACCAGGGCGATTTCGTTCAGGCGCACTTCGGCAGAAACCAAAGATTTGCGAGAAAAGAAACCGAACTTCGGCAGACGGATTTTCAAAGGCATCTGACCACCCTCGAAACCGTTGCGGACTTTACCGCCACCGGAACGAGAGGTTTGACCTTTCACACCACGACCACCAGTCTTGCCCAGACCGGAACCGATACCACGGCCCGGACGGTGCTTAACGCGCTTGGAACCAGCGGCCGGAGACAGAGTATTCAGACGCATGCTTAGCCCTCCACCTTAACCATGTAGTAAACCTGGTTGATCATACCGCGTACGCAAGGAGTATCTTCCAGCTCAACGGTGTGACCAATGCGACGCAGGCCCAGACCACGCAGAGTCGCCTTATGCTTGGGCAGACGGCCGATAGAGCTGCGAGTTTGAGTTACTTTTACAGTGTTAGCCATGTCACATTACCCCAGAATTTCTTCAACGCGCAGACCACGCTTGGCGGCGATCTGTTCCGGTGATTGACCGTGAACCAGAGCGTCTACAGTAGCGCGAACGACGTTGATTGGGTTGGTGGAACCGTAGGTCTTGGCCAGCACGTTGTGGATACCAGCAACTTCCAGAACGGCACGCATAGCGCCGCCTGCGATGATACCAGTACCTTGGGAGGCCGGCTTCATGAACACGGTAGAACCGGAGTGAACACCTTTCACCGGGTGGTGCAGGGTGCCGTTGTTCAGCTCAACCTTGTTCAGGTTACGCTTGGCCTGTTCCATTGCTTTTTGAATAGCAGCCGGAACTTCACGGGCCTTACCATAACCGTAACCTACACGGCCGTTACCATCACCCACCACGGTCAACGCGGTGAAGGACATGATACGACCACCTTTAACAGTTTTCGAAACACGGTTTACTGCAATCAGCTTTTCTTGCAGTTCGCCGGCTTGAGATTCGACTTTAGCCATCTTCGACTCCTAGCTTAGAACTGAAGACCAGCGTCACGTGCAGCAGCTGCCAGAGCAGCGATGCGACCGTGATACTTGAAACCGGAACGATCGAAAGATACGTTCTGAACGCCTTTGGCAATAGCACGCTCAGCGATAGCTTTACCTACAGCGGTAGCAGCGTCTGCATTACCGGTGTATTTCAGAGCTTCACTGATGGCTTTCTCTACTGTGGAAGCAGAGGCCAGAACTTCGGAACCGTTGGCTGCAATAACCTGCGCATAGATATGACGCGGGGTACGGTGCACAACCAGACGGGTGGCTCCCAGTTCCTGCATCTTTTTCCGAGCACGAGTAGCACGACGGAGACGAGCTGCTTTCTTGTCCATAGTGTTACCTTACTTCTTCTTAGCTTCTTTAGTACGCACTTGCTCGTTGGCATAGCGTACACCCTTGCCCTTGTAGGGCTCCGGAGCGCGGTAAGCACGGATATCGGCGGCGACTTGGCCAACCAGCTGCTTGTCAACGCCACGCAGAACAACTTCAGTCTGGGACGGGCACTCAGCGGTTACACCAGCCGGCAGCTCATGCTCTACCGGGTGAGAGAAGCCCAGAGCCAGCGCGACAGCATTGCCCTTGATGGAGGCTTTGTAACCTACACCAACCAGCTGCAGCTTACGCTCGAAGCCTTGGGTAACACCGATTACCATGTTGTTGACCAATGCACGGGCAGTACCGGCCTGAGCGTCAGCACCAGCGATGCCGTCGCGCGGGGCGAACTTCAGTACATTGTCTTCTTTGGTCACTTCTACAGCGGCGTGGATAGAACGAACCAGGGAACCTTTACCACCTTTGATGGACAGTTCCTGACCGTTCAGAGTCACTTCTACGCCAGCAGGAATAGTGACGGGTGCCTTAGCAACGCGAGACATTTCCGACCTCCTATTAAGCGACGTAGCAGATGATCTCACCACCCATGCTTGCTTTGCGAGCAGCACGGTCGGTCATCACACCTTTAGACGTGGACACGATAGCAACACCGAGACCACCCATTACTTTCGGCAGATCGGTAGTGCGCTTGTAAATACGCAGGCCAGGACGGCTCACGCGTTGGATCAGTTCTACAACCGGCTTGCCCTGGAAATATTTCAGTTCAATTTCCAGTTCCGGCTTCACGTCACCAGCTACGTTGTAGCCAGCGATGTAACCTTCTTCTTTCAGCACTTTGGCAATAGCCACTTTCAGCTTGGAAGAAGGCATGGAAACCGCAACTTTGCTCGCCGCCTGACCGTTACGGATGCGGGTCAGCATATCCGCGATCGGATCTTGCATGCTCATAGTCTAACTCCCGAGATTCTTTACCAAGAGGCCTTTTTCAGGCCCGGAATTTCGCCCTTCATGGCATGCTCACGCACCTTGATGCGAGACAGGCCAAACTTGCGCAGGAAACCGTGCGGACGACCAGTAATATTGCAACGGTTACGCTGGCGGGACGGACTGGAATCACGGGGCAGCTGTTGCAGTTGCAGAACAGCATCCCAACGCGCTTCTTCAGAAGCGTTCATGTCAACGATGATAGCTTTCAGCTCGGCACGCTTGGTCGCGTACTTGGCTACCAGCTTGGCACGCTTTGCTTCGCGCGCTTTCATGGATGTTTTAGCCATAACCCTAACCTTACTTGCGGAATGGGAAGTTAAAGGCAGCCAGCAGAGCACGGCCTTCTTCATCGGTATTCGCGGAAGTGGTGATGGTGATATCCAGACCACGGACGCGATCGACTTTGTCATAGTCGATTTCCGGGAAGATGATCTGCTCACGCACGCCCATGGAGTAGTTACCACGACCGTCGAACGCTTTAGCGTTCAGGCCACGGAAGTCACGGATACGCGGTACGGAGATGCAGATCAGCCGTTCCAGGAACTCCCACATACGCTCGCCACGCAGGGTTACTTTACAACCTATCGGGTAGCCTTCACGAATCTTGAAGCCCGCAACAGATTTGCGAGCTTTGGTGATCAGCGGCTTCTGACCGGAAATGGCAGCCATGTCGGCAGCAGCATTTTCCAGCAACTTCTTGTCAGAGATCGCTTCACCAACACCCATGTTCAGGGTGATTTTCTCGATCCGAGGGACTTGCATGATAGTCTTGTAACCGAACTGCTTGGACAGTTCATTTACTACATCGGATTTGTAGTAATCATGCAGTTTCGCCATCGTTAAACTCCAATTACTTCACAAGTTCGCCGGTGGATTTGAAGAAACGAACTTTCTTGCCGTCTTCAATCCGGAAACCAACGCGGTCAGCTTTGCCAGTGGCAGAGTTGAACAGCGCTACGTTAGATACATCGATGGGGGCTTCTTTGGTGACGATACCGCCAGCCTGACCCAGTGCGGGTACCGGCTTCTGGTGCTTCTTCACCTGGTTGATGCCTTCCACGATTACCTTACCTTTGGCAATCAGGACCTGGGTGACTTTGCCACGCTTGCCCTTGTCTTTGCCGGTAAGAACAATCACTTCGTCTTCGCGACGGATTTTAGCTGCCATCGTTCGACTCCTTACAGTACTTCGGGTGCCAGGGACACAATCTTCATGAACTTCTCATTACGCAGTTCACGGGTCACCGGGCCAAAAATACGAGTACCGATTGGCTGTTGGTTGTTGTTAAGCAACACAGCCGCATTGTTGTCGAAACGGATGACAGAGCCGTCCGGACGACGAACGCCTTTACGGGTGCGTACGACCACCGCGTTATACACATCACCTTTCTTCACTTTACCGCGAGGAATGGCTTCCTTGATGGAAACCTTGATGATGTCGCCGATGCCGGCGTAACGGCGGTGCGAGCCACCCAGAACCTTAATACACATTACACTGCGAGCGCCGGAGTTGTCGGCAACACCCAGCATACTTTGCATCTGGATCATCTTAGTGCTCCGCTTTGTTTACTTCTTATCCCCAACGGGATCTGGCTGCCTTCAAAAGGCGCGAAACTATAACACAGGATTTTTAGAAAAGGTAGCCTAAAAAACAAACGGCCCCTGGAAGGGGCCGTTTGGGCAAAAAAGTACCGATTAGGCCTTTTCTACGACAGCAACCAGGGTCCAGGACTTGGTCTTGGACAGCGGGCGGCACTCGCGGATTTCCACGAGATCGCCAGCTTTGCACTCGTTGTTTTCGTCATGTACGTGCAGCTTGGTAGTACGCTTGATGATCTTACCGTAGATCGGGTGCTTTACCTTGCGCTCGATGGCAACAGTGATGGACTTGTCCATCTTGTCGCTGATTACACGACCCTGCAGAGTACGGATTTTGTCAGTCATTACGCACCTGCCTTCTCAGTCAGTACAGTCTTGATACGTGCGACGTCACGACGCACTTGTTTCAGAGTGTGAGTCTGAGCCAGCTGGCCGGTGGATGCTTGCATGCGCATGTTGAATTGCTCACGCAGCAGGCCCAGCAGTTCCTGGTTCAGTTCTTCGACGCTCTTTTGACGCAGATCTTGGGCTTTCATCACATCACCGTCTTAATTACGAAAGTGGTCTGAACAGACAGCTTAGCTGCGGCCAGGGCAAACGCTTCACGCGCCAGAGCCTCAGGTACACCGTCCATCTCGTACAGAACCTTGCCAGGCTGGATCGGGCAAACCCAGTATTCCACGTTACCCTTACCTTTACCCATACGAACTTCCAGGGGCTTCTCGGTGATGGGCTTGTCCGGGAACACACGGATCCAGATCTTACCTTGACGCTTAACGTGACGGGTCATGGCACGACGGGCTGCTTCGATTTGACGAGCAGTCAGCTGACCACGAGATGTCGCCTTCAGGCCAAAGGTACCGAAGGATACTTCGTTACCAGAGTTGGCCAGACCGCGGTTACGACCTTTGTGGGTCTTGCGGAATTTAGTACGCTTAGGTTGCAACATTTACCGAATCTCCTTACTTGGCAGCGCGGCGCTTGTTGTCACGCTTGGGCTTCGCAGGAGCTTGCTCTTGAGCAGCGGCAGCGTTGACAGCAGCCAGACCACCCAGAACTTCGCCCTTGAAGATCCAAACTTTAACGCCGATCACACCGTAAGTGGTGTGGGCTTCAGAAGTTGCGTAGTCAATGTCGGCACGCAGGGTGTGCAAAGGCACACGACCTTCACGGTACCATTCGGTACGCGCGATTTCAGCGCCGCCCAGACGACCGGAAACTTCCACTTTGATGCCCTTGGCACCCAGGCGCATGGCGTTCTGTACGGCGCGCTTCATAGCACGACGGAACATTACACGACGCTCCAGCTGGGAAGTGATGCTGTCGGCAACCAGTTTGCCATCCAGCTCCGGCTTGCGGACTTCGGAAATGTTGATCTGAGCAGGCACGCCAGCAATTGCGGCTACAGCTTTGCGCAGTTTCTCAACGTCTTCGCCTTTCTTACCGATCACAACACCCGGACGAGCAGTGTGAATGGTCACACGGATGCTCTTGGCCGGACGCTCGATGGTGATCTTGGACAAGGACGCGTTTTTCAGTTCCTTGGTCAGGAACTGGCGTACTTGAAAATCGCTGTACAGGTTGTCAGCGAAGTCTTTGGTGTTCGCGAACCAGGTAGAATTCCAAGGCTTGGTAATACCCAGGCGAATGCCATTAGGATGTACTTTCTGACCCATTGCTTATCTCCCAGCCTTAGCGTCGGATACCACTACAGTGATGTGAGCGGTACGCTTGAGGATACGATCCGCGCGACCTTTGGCACGAGGACGGATACGCTTCATGGAGGGACCTTCGTCAACCATGATAGTGGCAACACGCAGTGCGTCGATGTCGGCGCCTTCGTTGTGCTCAGCGTTGGCAATGGCAGATTCCAGCACTTTCTTCACCAGAACAGCAGCCTTTTTCGGGCTGAAGGTCAGGATGTTCAGAGCCTTGTCTACGGACAGACCACGTACTTGATCGGCTACCAGACGAGCTTTCTGGGCAGAAGTACGGGCATAACGGTGTTTAGCGATAGCTTCCATCATTTATCCCTTAGCGCTTCTTAGCCTTCTTATCAGCAGCATGGCCGCGATAAGTACGAGTAGGTGCGAATTCACCCAGTTTGTGACCGATCATTTCTTCGGTAACGAAAACCGGAACGTGCTGACGACCATTATGGACAGCGATGGTCAAACCGATCATGTTCGGGATGATCATTGAACGACGGGACCAGGTTTTAACCGGCTTTTTATCCCCGCTTTCCACCGCTTTCTCTACCTTCTTCAGCAAGTGCAGGTCGATAAATGGACCCTTCTTGAGAGAACGTGGCATGGTGATTCCTCTATGTTAACAATTACTTGTTACGACGACGTACGATGTACTTGTCGGTACGCTTGTTCTTACGGGTCTTGAAGCCTTTAGCCTTCTGGCCCCATGGGGACACAGGCTGCATGCCCTTGTTACGACCCTCACCACCACCGTGCGGGTGGTCTACCGGGTTCATCGCCATACCGCGAACGGTCGGACGAATACCACGCCAGCGGTTTGCACCGGCTTTACCCAGTTGACGCAACATGTGCTCGGAGTTACCAACTTCACCGATGGTGGCGCGGCACTCGGCCAGAACTTTACGTACTTCGCCGGAACGCAGACGCAGAGTTACATAGTTACCTTCACGAGCCAGGATCTGGATGAAAGTACCAGCGGAACGAGCCAGCTGGGCACCTTTACCAGGCTTCATCTCAACGGCGTGAACGGTAGAACCGACCGGGATGTTGCGCATCGGCAGGGCGTTACCTACCTTGATGGCTGCATCAGCACCAGAAGCGATAGCGTCACCAGCTTTCAGGCCTTTCGGAGCCAGGATGTAACGACGCTCACCGTCTGCGTACAACACCAGAGCGATGTTCGCGGTACGGTTCGGATCGTATTCCAGGCGTTCTACTTTGGCCGGGATACCGTCTTTGTCGCGCTTGAAGTCGACGATACGGTAGTGTTGCTTGTGACCACCGCCGATGTGACGGGTGGTGATGCGGCCGTTGTTGTTACGACCACCGGACTTGTCTTTCTTGTCCAGCAGAGCTGCAAAGGGCTTGCCCTTGTACAGGTCTTGGTTGACGATCTTGACGACGTGGCGGCGGCCCGGAGAAGTAGGCTTGCACTTAACGATTGCCATTTTTCAGAACTCCTCTTACTCGGCTGCGCCCATGAAGTCGATGTCCTGACCAGCTTTCAGGGTCACATAAGCCTTTTTCCAATCGGAACGACGGCCTACGCGTGCACCTGCGCGCTTGGTCTTACCCTTCATGTTCAGGGTACGGACGGTCTCAACTTCGACCTCGAACAGTTTCGCAACTGCAGCTTTGACTTCCGCCTTGGTGGCATCAACAGCAACTTTGAACACGATAGTGTTCTGCTTTTCTGCAACCATGGTGCTCTTTTCAGAGATGTGCGGAGCCTTCAGAACTTTCAGCAGACGCTCTTCACGGATCATGCCAGCATCTCCTCGATTTGCTTAACTGCGTCAGCAGTCATCAGAACCTTGTCGAAAGCGATCAGGCTGACCGGGTCGATACCGGCAACGTCACGCACGTCAACTTTGTACAGGTTACGAGCAGCCAGGAACAGGTTCTCATCGACTTCAGCAGTCACGATCAGAACGTCAGACAGTTCCATTTCTTTCAGCTTGGCGATCAGTTCTTTGGTTTTCGGAGCTTCGATGCCGAACTTCTCAACAACGATCAGGCGCTCTTGACGTACCAGCTCGGACAGGATGCTACGGATAGCGCCGCGGTACATCTTCTTGTTTACTTTCTGGCTGTGATCTTGCGGCTTAGCAGCAAAAGTCACACCACCGGAACGCCAAATGGGCGAACGGATGGAGCCAGCACGGGCACGACCAGTACCCTTCTGACGCCACGGCTTTTTGCCGCCACCAGACACTTCAGAGCGAGTCAGCTGCGCACGAGTACCCTGACGGGCACCAGCGGCATAAGCAACGACAACCTGGTGAACCAGAGCTTCGTTGAATTCGCGCCCGAAGGTAGTCTCGGAAACTTCAAGAGCGCTCTTGGCGTCTTTCATTACCAATTCCATTACTATCTCCTCAGACGTTACGCTTTGACGGCAGGTTTAACGATCACGTTGCCGTTGGTTGCACCCGGTACTGCACCTTTGATGAGCAGCAGGTTGCGTTCAGCGTCAACACGAACCAGTTCCAGGTTCTGAGTCGTTACACGCTCAGCACCCATGTGACCAGCCATCTTTTTGCCCTTGAATACACGGCCCGGGGTCTGGTTTTGACCGATGGAGCCAGGTACACGGTGGGACAGAGAGTTACCGTGGGTCATATCCTGGGTGCGGAAGTTCCAGCGCTTAACAGTACCGGCAAAACCTTTACCCTTGGATGTGCCGGTAACGTCTACCAGCTTAACGTCAGCGAGAAGATCTACTTTCAGCTCGCTACCAACAGTGAAAGTTTCACCGTTGTTCAGGCGGAATTCCCACAGACCGCGACCGGCTTCTACACCAGCTTTGGCGAAGTGGCCTGCTTCCGGCTTGGTTACACGGCTAGCTTTCTTGGAGCCAGTGGTAACCTGAATAGCGTTGTAGCCGTCGGTTTCTACAGATTTGACCTGAGTTACACGGTTAGCTTCAACTTCGATAACAGTCACCGGGATAGAGACGCCATCTTCAGTGAAGATGCGAGTCATACCCACTTTGCGACCTACAAGACCGATTGTCATTGTTATCAACCTCTTTCCGTAATTAACCCAGGCTGATCTGGACGTCTACACCAGCTGCCAGATCCAGACGCATCAGGGCGTCTACGGTCTTGTCAGTCGGCTCAACGATGTCTACCAGACGCTTGTGAGTGCGGATCTCGTACTGATCACGCGCGTCTTTGTTAACGTGCGGGGAGATCAGGACGGTGAAACGCTCTTTGCGAGTCGGCAGCGGGATAGGACCGCGAACCTGCGCGCCAGTGCGCTTAGCAGTTTCAACGATTTCCGCAGTGGATTGATCAATCAGGCGATGATCAAAAGCCTTCAGGCGGATACGGATTCTTTGGTTCTGCATTGACAGAGCTCCAATAGATAAAAGAACATAAATCAACACCGCCCGACCGAGATTACTCCCGCCAGAGGTGTGATTTTTCACGTTTCCTCCCATATCGGGAGGACTGTATGGCTGGTGCCCGTAACCGGGGAAACTCAGCAAGCAGACATATCGTCTGGCTTACCTCATGGGTAAGCGGAGGGGATTATACGGATTTTTCAAATTTGCGCAAGGGAAAGCGAACAGATTGTGCGCAATTTTATGTGACAGATGGATCTCGCACTAACCTGCTCGTTTGGCGCACGAACGGGAGCCACGACAACCTCGCAAGCTGGCTGATACACTGGCCCCCGCCTTCGTCAACGGAACGACTTTCAATGCTTAAAGATCAAAAGAAAGCCTATCAGTACGGACTCTGCGCCGTGGCCCTCTGGTCGACGGTCGCCAGTGCCTTCAAGGTCTCCCTCACCTATTTCGAACCGGTTCAGTTGCTGCTGGTTGCCGCCTTCACCTCGACGCTGACGCTGACCGCCATCGTTGCCAAACAAGGCAAGCTGGCACTGCTGCGGGATTACATCAAAGCTCGCCCCCTCTACTATCTGGCGCTTGGAGTACTGAACCCTTTCCTCTATTACCTGCTGCTGTTCAAAGCGTACGACCTGTTGCCGGCCCAGCAGGCACAGACCCTCAACTACACCTGGGCCATTACGCTCAGCCTGCTGGCCGTCCCCTTCCTCGGCCAGAAGCTGCGCCGCCGCGATGGCGTCGCCATCGTGCTGGGCTACTTCGGTGCCCTGGTGATCGCCACCAGGGGGGATGTCTTCTCCCTGCAGTTTGATAGCCCGCTCGGGGTGACGCTGGCACTGGTGTCCACCCTCATCTGGGCCAGCTACTGGATCCTCAATACCCGTAATCAGGGGGATCCCGTCGTCAGCCTGCTGCTCGGTTTCATCATCAGCCTGCCGTTCATTGTCGTGGCGACCTGGCTGCTCTCCGATTTCGCCATGACCGCCTGGCAGGGATGGGCAGGCGCCATCTATGTGGGGCTGTTCGAGATGGGGTTCGGCTTTGTGCTCTGGTTGATGGCCTTACGCCATGCCACCAACACGGCCCCCATCAGCAACCTCATCTTCATTTCCCCCTTTGCCTCCCTGGTGCTGCTCAACCTGCTGATCGGCGAGACTATCCACCCGGCAACCCCTATCGGGCTGGCGCTGATCGTGGCGGCATTGCTGATCCAGCAGCTGAAATACGGCAAGCGCTATCGCAAGGCGAGCGAACCTCAAGCCTGATAATGCAAGGGGCGTATCACTCGATACGCCCCCTTTTCAATCCATCCACTCCTGCGGCTGATGCTTCGGCAAGCGGATCTCCACCTGCAGCCCTCCCCACTCCGAGCACCCCAGCCGGATGGTACCGTGATGCTGGGCCACGATCCGGGCGACGATGGCGAGCCCAAGGCCGCTCCCCCCTGCGGTGCGCGCCAAATTGCCCTGGGTAAATGGCTTGAGCACTCGAAAGTGGTCCTGCTCCGGGATCCCGGGCCCATCATCAGAGAGGCGCAAGCGCACCCAGTGGCCATCATCCTTCAACTCGCCAAGCAGCCGGGTTGCTCCATAGCGTAATGAGTTACCCGACAGGTTACTCAGCACCCGGCGCATGCTGACCGGATTACACGCCACCCTCACCGCCTCTTCCGGCAGGGCCAGCTCGACCTCCAGCCCCTGCTCGGCATGCATCAGCAAGGCATCGTGCACCAGCTGGGTCAGGTCGACAGGGTCTAGGTTCTTCACCTCGTCCGGACGGATGTAGTCGATGAACTGATCAATGATGGCGTTGGATTCGTCGATATCGGCGTTGATGCTCTCCTTGAGGTACTCATCCCCGGACGACATCATCTCGGTCGCCAGCCGAATGCGGGTCAGCGGCGTGCGCAGATCGTGGGAGACACCGGCCATCATCAGGTTGCGCTCCTCAATCAACCCCTTGATGGAGCTGGACATGTGGTTGAAGGTGCGGGTCAACCGACGCACCTCCCGCGATCCCTGCTCCCCGAGCGCATCGGGGAAGTTACCCCGCGCCACCGAGACAGCCCCGGCTTCCAGATCTTCCAGCGGCCGCACCAGCTGGCGAGCGAAACGCCAGGCGGCAAACAGGGTGATCACCAGCAAGACGCTCATGTAGAGGATCAGCGGCTCTATGTCATCGTCCTCGATCTCGGTCAGGGGAATACGCACCCAGATTTTGCTGGCCTGAGGTGGCTGGATCCAGATGATGTAGTGATCCTGGATCTCGACCCGCACCTTGGTCGGGCCACCCAGCTCCTCGCTGATGTTCTCTGCCAGATAACGATAGGGCTTGGACTCCTTGAGCCCATGTTGTTCCGCCTCGCTCTGGGTGTAGATGTCGCTACCGGTCGCCACATAGACCAGCGCCTCGGCATCGTCGCTCAACTCCAGCTGGTTGCTCTCGACCGGAAAAATCAGTTTGACCTGATTGGCCAGTAAGTGGCTGATCTGCTTGACGGTCGGCGCCAGCAGATAGTTGTAGAAAGTGGCATAGGAGACGATCTGATAGACCACCAGCACGGCAGCCAGAAACCAGAGCATGCGGGAGAACATACTACCCGCTTTTTTCATGTGCGTTCACCGTCCGGGACGAAGACGTAACCCAATCCCCAGACAGTCTGCAGATAGCGAGGCTGGGCCGGATCCTGCTCCAGCATGCGCCGCAAGCGGGAGACCTGCACGTCTATGCTGCGCTCGGTCGCCGTGTATTCGCGCCCCCTGGCCAGATTCATCAATTTGTCGCGGGAGAGCGGCTCGCGAGGGTGACTGACCAGCACCTTGAGCACCGCAAACTCTCCGCTGGTCAGGGCCATGGGCTCGCCATCACGACTCAGCTCCCGGGTCGCCAGATTGAGCTGGTAACCGCCAAAGCTGACCACTTTTTCGGCCGTAGAGGGCGCCCCCGGCAACTCGATGGTGTGGCGGCGCAGCACGGCGCGGATCCGGGCCAGCAGCTCGCGCGGATTGAACGGCTTGGGCAGATAGTCGTCGGCCCCCATCTCGAGCCCGACGATGCGATCCACTTCATCCCCCTTGGCGGTCAGCATCAGCACAGGGATCTGGTTGCCCCCCTCGCGCAGACGACGGCAGATGGAGAGGCCATCTTCGCCCGGCAGCATCAGATCGAGCACCATCAGGCTGAAATTTTCGCGCGTCAGCAGACGATCAGCCTGCTCACCATTGGCCACACCGCGCACCACGAACCCCTGTTCGGTCAGGTAGCGCTCTAGCAGGGAGCGTAATTTCAGATCGTCGTCCACAACCAGGATCTTGTATTGCTGCTGACTCATCGCTTTGCCTCTCAATATCATCTGCCTCAATACTAGGGGCCGTCAGTACGGGAGAAAAGCATAAATGTGTTACCGGTTATTACCTGGAACCTACTTCCCCACCGGGACAAAGTAAACTCAGCCCCCTGGCCACGGACCACGATTTCCCTCGACAGCAGGATGACAAAAGCTAATATTCCCGTGCAGTTAGACTCGACCTCCTCCATTTGACCAGATCACGGATCACCATGAAGACAAAGCTGATCACCCGCGAAGGTTATAACAAGCTGAAGGAAGAACTCGATTTCCTGTGGCGTCAGGAGCGCCCCGAGGTCACCAGGAAGGTGGCATGGGCGGCCAGCCTGGGGGATCGCAGCGAAAATGCTGACTACCAGTACAACAAGAAGCGGTTGCGAGAGATCGACAGGCGGGTGCGCTATCTGCGTAAATGTCTGGAGGAGCTGGGGATCGTCGACTATTCCCCGGCCCAGGAGGGCAAAGTCTTCTTCGGCGCCTGGGTGGAGGTGGAGAGCGAAGAAGGCGAGATCAAGCGCTTTCGCATCGTCGGCTATGACGAAATCTTCGGTCGCAAGGATTACATTTCTATCGACTCCCCCATGGCCCGCGCCCTGCTCAAGAAAGAGGTCGGCGACGAGGCCATTGTGCGCACGCCGGTCGGTGATGCCTGCTGGTATGTCAACGAAATCAGCTACACCAAGTAGCACGCAGGGGAAGGAGCCACTTCCCCTAATCTTGTTTCCCCTTCCCCAGCCGGTGACATATCTCCCAATCAGCTCGAAGCGACGACGCCCGATCCCGGCGTGACAGGGTGGCATCCACCTGCGTGACCCCATATAGTGCTCACACTCGGCGCCGGATGGCGCGAATCGATCAACAGAGGCGCTCAATAGATACCATGACGCAAAGCATTGAGAGACAGATCGCCAGCGAGTTGAACGCTCGCCCGCAACAAATCGAAGCCGCCATTCGTCTGCTGGATGAAGGTGCCACCGTTCCCTTTATCGCCCGTTACCGCAAAGAGGTCACTGGCGGCCTGGACGACAGCCAGTTGCGCACCCTGGAGAGCCGTCTCGGCTACCTGCGCGAGCTGGCAGACCGCCGCCAGGTGATCCTGCGTTCCATTGAGGAGCAGGGCAAGCTCACCCCCGAACTGATGCGCGAGCTGAACGAAGCCGACAGCAAGACCCGGCTGGAAGACCTCTACCTGCCCTACAAACCCAAGCGCCGCACCAAGGGACAAATGGCCATCGAGGCCGGGCTGGAACCGCTGGCCAATCTGCTACTTGATGACCCGATGCGGGATCCGGAGCAGGAGGCCACCGCCTTCCTCAATGCCGAACAGGGCATTACCGACAGCAAGAGCGCCCTCGACGGTGCCCGTTACATCTTGATGGAACGCTTCGCCGAACAGGCCGATTTGCTGGAAAAGCTGCGCGACTATCTGTGGCAGAACGCCACCCTGCGCGCCCGCGTGGTGGCCGGCAAGGAGCAGGAAGGGGCCAAGTTCAAGGACTACTTCGAGCACGACGAGCCGCTGCACAAGGCCCCCTCCCATCGGGTGCTGGCCATGTTGCGCGGTCGCAACGAGGGTGTGCTCAACCTGGCGCTGGTCACAGGCGAGGACGAGAGCGCCAGCCCCTGCGAGGGGATCATCGCCCACCATCTCAAGCTCAATCTGCAAAACCGCCCCGCCGACAAGTGGCTGCAGGGGGTAGTGAGCTGGACCTGGAAGATCAAGCTCTCACTGCAGATGGAGACCGAGCTCATCGGTCGTATCCGTGAGTCGGCGGAAGAGGAGGCGATCAAGGTGTTCGCCATGAACCTCAAGGATCTGCTGATGGCGGCCCCGGCCGGCATGCGTTGCACCATGGGGCTGGATCCCGGCATCCGCACCGGGGTCAAGGTGGCCGTAGTCGATACCACCGGCAAGCTGGTCGATACCGCGACCATCTATCCGTTCGAACCGAAATGCCAGGTGGATCAGAGCATCAAGACCCTGAGCGAACTGTGCCAGAAGCACAAGGTCGAGCTTATCAGCATCGGTAACGGCACCGCCTCGCGGGAGACCGACCGCCTGGTGAGCGACCTGTTCGAACGCTACCCCGCCGCCAAGGCCCAGAAGATTGTAGTGAGCGAAGCCGGGGCCTCGGTTTACTCCGCCTCCGAGCTCGCCTCCCTGGAGTTTCCGGATCTCGATGTCTCCCTGCGTGGCGCCGTCTCCATCGCCCGCCGCCTGCAAGACCCGCTGGCCGAGCTGGTCAAGATCGATCCCAAGAGCATCGGTGTCGGTCAGTACCAGCACGATGTCGGCCAGAGCCAGCTGGCCCGCCGACTGGATGCCGTGGTCGAGGACTGCGTGAACGCGGTGGGAGTGGATGTGAACACCGCCTCGGTCGCCCTGCTCAACCGGGTGTCCGGCCTCTCCCAGACCCTGGCCCAGAACATCGTCGCCTATCGCGATGAACATGGCGCCTTCCAGAACCGTCAACAGTTGCTGAAAGTGAGCAGGCTCGGGCCCAAGGCCTTCGAACAGTGTGCCGGCTTCCTTCGCATTCGTGGCGGCAGCAACCCGCTGGATGGCTCTGCCGTGCACCCGGAATCCTACCCCGTGGTGGAGCGGATCCTCGCCAAACTGGAACAGACGGTGGATAACCTGCTCGGCAACAGCAGCCTGCTGCGCAGCCTGAGGCCCACCGACTACACCGACGAGCAGTTTGGCGTGCCCACCGTGACCGACATCATAGGCGAGCTGGACAAACCTGGTCGCGACCCTCGCCCCGAGTTCAAGACCGCCACCTTCAAGGAGGGCGTGGAGAAGTTAAGCGATCTGGTGCCCGAAATGGTGCTGGAAGGGGTGGTTACCAACGTCACCAACTTCGGCGCCTTCGTCGACATCGGCGTCCATCAGGATGGCCTGGTGCACATCTCCTCCCTGACCGATCGCTTCGTCAAGGATCCCCGCGAGGTGGTCAAGGCAGGCGACATAGTGCGGGTCAAGGTGCTGGAGGTGGATGTGCCACGCAAACGGATCAGCCTGACCATGCGTCTGGACGAGAAGGCCGGCCAGCCGGCACGCAAACCGACACAGCCGCATCACCACCAGGGTGGCAATGCCAAGCCCAGACACGAATCGCGTCAAAATGCCCCTATGGGCGGCGCCATGGGCAACGCCTTTGCTGCAGCCCTCTCCAAGACCAAGAAATAAAGCGCAGCCAGAAAATGCAAAAAGCCCCGCGAGGGGCTTTTTGCACCAGGCGCGAGCTTACTGACTCAAGGTGTTCAGGATGCTCTCGGGATCCTGGTGCTGGGCCAGCACCTCCCGCAGTCGATTGAATGCCTTGCAGGCCTCCTGTGGATACTTGCCATAGGAGACTACACCGGTATGGCTCCAACCCGCCGCCAGCATTACCTTCTTCTTGAAGTGGGTCCCCTCGGTCCCGCCGCCACCCAGCTGCATCAAAAACTGCTCCATCTGGAGGTGAGGCGGAGGAACACGGGAGAAGGTGGTGAAATCTTCCGGTTTGACTTCATCAAAGTGCATGACAGCTCCTGTTAGATAGGATGGGCCTGACCTTCAGATTAGTTGCAAAACCGGGGAACAAAGAAAAGTATCGCGCAGGGAATTCAGACCTGGAGATTAAGGGAGTGGCCAGCCGCCGGACTGACCGCCTGCTGGTAACGACCGGCTATCACCTGATTGCGTCGATCCATGTAAGTACTCAGCACGCCCGTGATCGCGGGATCATGCTCGGCCATCAGCGCCTTGCGGGCCTTGGCCTCTGTTGCGGCCGCACTGCGGGCCACGCTCAAGTCCTGGGCAGAGGGCTCGGCAGGAGCAAGGGCCGCGGCACGAACCTGTTGCATCTTGGCAATGGTGGCTTCGGGATCTCCCGCCACCTCACCAGTATCGATAGACACTTCACCGCCGGTCGCATAACGCTTGCCATCCGGCCCCAATGAAAATTGGTAGGTAGGCGCACCGGCATAAGCGCCCCCCACAGACTGGTGCGCCTGCTCATGGGTACGCACCTCCTGATCTCGGTCACTCAGCTCCTTGACCTGTTGCTCCTGCCGTTGTTGCTGTTCCTGCTGCTTGCGCTGCCCATCTTCACTGGTCGCCTCGACAAAACGGTGATCCAGGGCATGGGGAATCGTGGGTTGAGTTGACTCACGATTGTTCTGGGCCGGCGAGGTGCTGCTGGCCGTCTGGCCGGCTTTCGATTTCTCTTTCTGGGAACCGACTTCGGTTTCGGCGCTGGATGCCTGTCCGGACCGGGTCTGCGGGATCAGCTCGGCCCGGCGATTATCCGTCCTGGCCGCTTCCACCTGGGGTTGCAGCTGGGTAGGGATCAGCGTGGGCAGGCTGACATTGACGTTCATATCACACCCGGATATCGATCAGGGTGCCCATCATATCGCTGGCGGTCTGCATCACCTTGGTGGAGGCGCCGGCCTGAATCTCCGCCACCTTGAGGTTGACCAGCTCATCCGTCACTTGCACCTGATCACCACTCGGGGTGTTGAGGCGGGCGATCTGGCTGGACGCCCGATCGGCGATCTGTTCAGCTCGCTGGAACCCCTGCACCCCGCTGTTGAAGGCAGATTCAATACGCATGATGTAACTCCTCTGGGAACAGATTAATTATCCGTCACCCGGGAGGATTAATGAAGCTTTCAGGCTGTTTTTTAGCCAATAAAATGCCTAATGGCTTCAACAAACTCCGTTGGATGGGAGATAAAAGGCGCATGCGAGGCCTTGTTGAAGGTCACGCTGCGACTGGCGGGGTAACGCTCGTCCAGTAGGGGAATGACCGCCTTGGGCACCAGTGAATCCAGTCGGCCATAGACCCGCAGCCAGGGCAGTGAAAGCGACGCCAACTCATCGCGCAGATCGATGTCGGCCAACAAACCGAGCCCGGCCTCCAGCGCGGCCAGTTGCGGAGCCGGCCGTTCAGCCAGCCAGTGGCGCAGCTGACGGATATCGTCGCGGGCATGTTCGCTGCCCATCGCCTGGATCGCGAGGAAGCGCTCTATGGTCTGGCGAAAATCCCCTGCCAGCATCTGGTTGAAACCGGTCAACACCTTGGGGGCGATCCCGGGCCACTCGTCGCGGGCCATAAAGCAGGGGGAACTGGCTACCGTGATAAGGCTTGCGACATGCTCGGGATGGTTCAGGACAATCTGGCTGGCGACCAGACCACCAAGGGACCAGCCGAGTAGATGGCATTTTTCCGGCAATACGGCCGCAACCTGCTCAGCTAGCCAGGAGAGGCTGTAATCGACCCCATCGGCCAGCGGGCTGTTGCCAAACCCCGGCAGATCCACCAGATGTACCCGGTAATTTTCCGCAAATGACGGAACAATGCCATGCCAGACGGCACCGTTCATCCCCCATCCGTGCAACAGCACCAGATCGGGCCCCTGACCAAACCGCTCTACCGATACGCTCATCTAGACTCAAGATCCTTGTTCATGTCTCTGGGGTCAGCATGTTAAAGCGACTGCTCGTCAAAGCAAGTCCGCTGCTCGGCAGCCATAGTGATTGGCAAGGGAGTTGTCTGCTCTGCCATCAGCCCTGTGATGCCGAGCCCTTGCTGTGCAGCTGGTGCCGAGAGGCACTGCGGCAGCCTCATCCCAGATGCCGCCTGTGTGCCGCGCCCTTGTCGGAATATATGAAAGAGAGCCAATGGGTGTGCGGCCGCTGCCAGCGTCGCCCTCCCCCCTGGGAACGGTTACAGGTCATTGGCGACTATCAGACGCCTTACCCCCTGCTTATCCCCCGGTTGAAATATGCAGGCCAGACCTTGCTGGCCCCCTTGCTCGCCCGCCTGTTGGCGGACCATCTCGATCAAAGCGATCCGCCGGAAGCCATCATCCCAGTGCCCCTGCACTGGTGGCGTCACTGGTGGCGAGGCTTCAACCAGGCGGAAGAGATTGGTCGCGCACTCGGCGAGATAACCGGCATCCCGCTCGACCAGCGGTTGCTGCAGCGCATCAAGGCCACCCCGCAGCAGACCCGGCTCACCGCAGGCCAGCGACGGCGCAATCTGCGCGGCGCGTTCAGAGTCTCTTCCCATCAATATCGTCACGTCGCCCTGCTTGATGATGTAGTGACCACAGGCGCCACCGCGGGCCAGCTCACCCGCCTGCTCCATGAGAGCGGCATCACAAAGGTTGAAGTGTGGGCAATATGCCGTACTCTCAAGCACATCAAGTAACCCTCTGCATGCTACCCAAGCCCGGATAACCGCGTTATCATGAATACCCTAGTCGTACACTCAGGTTTGTGAGGATAGTGATGATCAGCATTTCCGACGCCGCCCAGGCACATTTCCGTAAACTGTTGGAAAAACAGCCTGACGGCACCAATATCCGGGTGTTTGTGGTCAATCCGGGAACCCAGAATGCCGAGTGTGGCGTCTCCTATTGCCCGCCCGATGCAGTCGATCCGGAAGATCAGCACCTGCCCTTCAGCGGTTTCGACTGCATGGTCGATCCCCTGAGTGCCCCCTTCCTGGTGGATGCCACCATCGATTTCGTCACCGATCAGATGGGTTCCCAGCTGACCCTGAAGGCCCCCAACGCCAAGATGCGCAAGGTCGCCGACGATGCCCCGCTGATCGAACGTATCGAGTACGCCCTCATCTCCGAGGTGAACCCCATGCTGGCCGGTCACGGCGGCAAGGTGACCCTGACCGAGCTGACCGAAGATGGTTACGCCATCCTGCAGTTTGGCGGTGGTTGCAACGGTTGCTCCATGGTCGATTACACCCTGAAAGAGGGGATCGAGAAGCAGCTGCTGGAGAAGTTCCCGGGCGAGCTCAAGGGCGTGAAAGACGCCACCGAGCACCAGCGCGGCGACCACTCCTACTACTGATGACGCCTTGCCTTAGTGGCAAAAAAAGGCCCCGCCAACTGGCGGGGCCTTTTGCATCGGGCAATCGGCAGATTACTCGTCCCTCTTGTCTCGTGACAAGAGAGCGATGGCAGCCTCTTTCGGGTTTTTCCCCTCGTAGAGCACCTTGAAGATCTGCTCGCAGATGGGCATCTCGACGCCGCAGCGGGCCGCCAGCAGATGCACCTCCTTGGTATTGCGATACCCCTCCACCACCTGACCGATCTCGGTCATGGCTGTGTCCACATCCTTGCCTGCCCCGAGGGCCAGACCGAAGCGGCGGTTGCGCGACTGGTTGTCGGTACAGGTGAGCACCAGGTCCCCGAGCCCCGCCATCCCCATGAAGGTCTTGCCATCGGCGCCAAGCGCGGCGCCCAGGCGCTGCATCTCCACCAGGCCCCGGGTGATGAGGGCGGTTCTGGCATTGGCGCCAAAACCCAGCCCGTCGGAGAGACCGGCCCCGATGGCGATGACGTTCTTGACCGCCCCGCCCAACTGCAGGCCGACGAAGTCCGGATTGGTATAGACCCGGAACGAGCGGCCGCAATGGAGCAGTTGGGAAAGATCCTCGGCAAAGTCATCGTGGGTCGAGGCGACCGAGATGGCGGTCGGCAGACCGGCGGCCAGCTCTTTGGCAAAAGTGGGGCCGGAGATCACCGCCAGCGGCATGGCATCACCCAGCACCTCGCGGGCCACGTCCTGCAGCAGACGGCCGCTGTCCGGCTCCAGACCCTTGGTGGCCCAGGCGATACGGGTGTCGGGGCGCAGGAAGGGTTTGACCTGGGCCAGCACCTGGCCAAACACATGGCTCGGCACAACCAGCAGCAAAACGGGCGCGGCCTGCACGGCCTGCTGCAGATCTGCAGTCAGCTGCAGATCGGCGGGAAAGGGGACATCAGGCAGAAAAGCCTTGTTGCAGCGGTCCTGTTCCAGCTCGGCGACATGGGCGGGATCGTGGCCCCACAACAGGGTCGGATGGCCATTGCGCGCCAGAGAAATGGCAAGGGCGGAGCCGTAAGACCCCGCCCCCAAGACCGAGATAGCGATCTGGTCAGCCATTATCAGGCTTCCGCGGTCGCCTGCTGGGCCTGAGCTTGCGCCATGTGCTGGGCAAACAGGGCATCGAAGTTGACCGGTGCCAGGTTCAGCTGCGGGAAGGAACCCTTGCTCACCATGTTGGCCACGGCTTCACGGGCATACGGGAACAGGATGTTCGGGCAGAAGGCAGCCAGGCAGTGAGCCAGCTGCGGCTCAGGCAGGTTGCCGATGGTGAAGATGCCAGCCTGCTGCACTTCGCACAGGAAGGCAGTCTCTTCGCCCAGCTTGCAGGTGACGGTCAGGGTCAGTACGACTTCGTAGACGCTGTCGGCCAGGATGTTGGTCTTGGTATCCATGTCCAGCTTGACGTCCGGCTGCCACTCTTTCTGGAAGATGTGCGGAGTGTTGGGCGCTTCGAAGGAGACATCCTTGGTGTAAACACGCTGGATGTGGAATTCCGGTTGTACTTCCTGGTTGTTGATCTCGTCAGCCATTTCGTTTGATTCCTTTTATATGGATAAGTGGGCACAGGCCCTTACATCAGCGTTTCTTGGTGACCGGCAGATTCTCTGCACGCCACTGGGCCATGCCACCGCCGAGCACATATACCTGCTTGAAGCCAGCCTTGCTCAGCTGACGGCCGGCGCCGCCCGCAGTCATTCCCGACTCGCACACCACTATGATGGGGGCATCTTTATGCTTTTCAACCGGACCCAGGTTATTGCTCTGGATCTGGGCGAGCGGCAGGTGCTGGGCACCGGCCAGATGACCCTTGGCATAATCTTCCTGACTACGAATATCCACCACTGTGGCATTCTCACGGTTGATCAGCAGGGTGGCAGTGTGATTGTTGACGGTTTTCACCGGAGACAAACGGGCACGCACAGTGGTGTAAACCAGGGTGCCCGCCAGGCCCAACCAGGCTGCCGTCAGCAGCGGGTTGCGGGCCGCAAAATCCAAATACTCTTGCATCTTCTACTATCCAGGGACCAAGACAAGGGCCCGAGTATACATGGGGGTGTGGCTAAGATCAGCCATCTTGGCGGCAAAGCGCGAGCAGGCTCCCATCATGCGCGAGCCCGATCAGGAGGAGCGGAGAGCCCCCTACTGGACGATGGGAGGCCGCCTTGGCTATCAGGTGACTATTTCGGCAGATGTAGTAATATTACGCTAGTTTCATTTCCCGCATTTTTTCCAATCCGAGAGGACATAGCCTTATGTCAACAGCTAAGAAACCTTTGGTTCTGGTCATCATGGACGGTTGGGGCTACAGCACCAAGCAAGAGCACAACGCCGTCGCCGCCGCCAAGACTCCCAATCTCGATCGTCTGGCTCGTGACTACACCAGCACCCTGATCTCCGGCTCCGGCCTGGACGTGGGCCTGCCGGATGGCCAGATGGGCAACTCCGAAGTCGGCCACGTCAACATCGGTGCCGGCCGCATCGTCTATCAGGAGCTGACCCGCATCTCCAAAGACATCCAGGATGGTCCTTTCTTCAACAACGTCGAACTGGCCAAGGCTGTTGACGCTGCCGTGACCAATGGCAAGGCCGTGCATATCATGGGTCTGATGTCCCCGGGTGGCGTACACAGCCACGAAGAGCACATCATGGGCATGATCGAGATGGCTGCCAAACGTGGCGCCGAGAAGATCTACTTCCACGCCTTCCTGGATGGCCGTGACGTGCCGCCGCGCTCCGCCCAGTCCTCCATCGAGCTGTTCGATGCCCTGTTCGCCAAGCTGGGCAAGGGGCGTTTCGCCTCCATGATCGGCCGTTACTACGCCATGGACCGCGACAACCGCTGGGATCGCGTACAGCAGGCCTATGACCTGATGACCCAGGGCAAGGGCGAGTTTACCGCTGCTTCCGCCACCGAGGCCCTGGCTGCCGCCTATGCTCGCGACGAGAACGACGAGTTCGTCAAGGCGACCCGCATCGGGGAAGCCGCTCCCATGGTTGACGGCGATGCCCTGATCTTCATGAACTTCCGTGCCGACCGCGCCCGTGAAATCACCCGCTCCTTCGTTGATACCGACTTTACCGGCTTTGCTCGTGCCGCCGAACCCAAGCTGAACTTCGTGATGCTGACCGAATACGCGGCCGACATCAAAACCGCCTGCGCCTACCCGCCGACCGCCCTGGTCAATACCCTGGGTGAGTGGCTGGCCAAGCAGGGCAAGACCCAGCTGCGCATCTCCGAAACCGAGAAGTACGCTCACGTCACCTTCTTCTTCAACGGCGGCGAAGAAGCCTGCTTCACCGGCGAAGATCGCGAGATCGTGGCAAGCCCGAAAGTGGCTACCTACGACCTGCAGCCGGAAATGAGCTCTGGCGAACTGACCGACAAGTTGGTCGCGGCCATCAAGAGCGGCAAGTACGACGTCATCATCTGCAACTACCCGAACGGCGACATGGTTGGCCACACCGGCGTGTTCGATGCAGCCGTCAAGGCGTGTGAAGCCGTCGACCACTGCATCGGTCGCGTTACCGACGCGCTGGCCGAAGTGGGTGGCGAGTGCCTGATCACCGCCGACCACGGCAACGCCGAGAAGATGATGGACGAAGAGACCGGTCAGGCGCACACCGCCCACACCAACCTGCCGGTTCCGCTCATCTACTTCGGTCGCAAAGCCGAGGTGGTAGAAGGTGGCAAACTGTCCGATCTGGCTCCCACCATGCTGACCCTGATGGGTCTGCCTGTGCCGCCGGAAATGACTGGCAAGCCCCTGATGATTCTGAAATAATCCTTCCCCATGCGGGGATGCGAAGTTATTTCACAGAAAACCAGTCGCGTCGGCCTGTTGGCCGGCGCGCTGTTTTTTTGCCTGTTTGGCGGCACGGGCCAGGCCTGGGCAACCAACCAGCAGCTGGGTACCATGCAGACCCAGATCAAGGAACAGCAGAAGACCATCAAGCTGAGCAAGCAGGAGCTGACCAAGCTCAATGCCCAGCTCAAGGCCGATGAGCAAGCCATCTCGGCCGCTGCGGCCAAGCTCAACCAAACCAAACAGCAACTCAAGCAGAACCAGCAGAAGCTGGCTGGTCTGCAGCAAGACAAGCTGGATCTGGAAGAGCAGGCCAAACATCAGAAGCAGTTGCTGGCCAGGCAGGCGGAAAGCGCCTTCCAGGCGGGCAGCCACGACTACCTCAAGCTGCTGCTCAACCAGCAGGACCCGGCCAAACTGAGCCGCTCCCTCGACTACTACGACTACCTCAACAAGGCCCGTATCGAAGCCATTGAGGCGCTGCGCGCCACCCGCGCCAAGTTGGCGAAAAACCAGCAGGCCACCAAAGAAACCGAGAGCCGGCTGCAGGCCCTGCTGAGCGAACAGCAGGAACACCACCAGGCCCTGTTGGCCAGCCAGCAGAGCCGCGCCAAGGTGCGCAACCAGTTGCAACAGTCGGTGCAGGATGACGAGCAGAAGCTGGCCAAGCTGGTCAAGGCGGAGAAAGCCCTGAAAGCCCGGCTGGAGGAGCTGCGCCGCAAACGGGAAGAGCAGGAGCGCCGCGAGCGGGAACGCCTCGCCAAGCTGAAGGCCGAGCAGGAACGCCAGCGCAAGCTGGCGGAGCAACGCCGCGCCGAGGAGCAGGCCAGTCAGCAGCAAGTGGCCAGCAAAGAGCCGGAATCCAGCTCCAGCATCAGCGGCGCCGGCCACTACAGCGGCCTCAAGACCAATGGCAATCTGCGCTGGCCAGTGCAGGGCCCCATCCTCATCTCCTACGGCTCACCCCGTACCGCTCAGCTCAAGTGGAAGGGCACCCTGATCGGTGCCAGCGAAGGGACCCAGGTCAAGGCAGTAGCGCCGGGCCAGGTGGTCTACGCCGACTGGCTGGACGGCTTCGGTATGCTGCTGGTGATCGACCACGGTCGAGGCTATATGAGTCTCTACGGCCACAACCAGTCGCTGCTGCGCCAGGTCGGCCAGAATGTGGAACAGGGTGAACCCGTGGCTCTGGTCGGCGACAGTGGCGGCCAGGACAGGCCCGGCCTCTACTTCGAGATCCGCTATCAGGGAGAAGCCATCAACCCCGCCAAATGGCTGGCCAAACGCTGACCAGGGATCCCGGCCTCGCGCTCCCATCGAAAGCGGCGACCCAGGAACGACAAAGCCTGCATAGTGCAGGCTTTTTTATTTGCCACGTGCGGCACAAGAGGCGGTAAAGTGATGAAAAATTACCTATTTTTCGGCCCGCTCAGGGAAAGACAACAAGCCCGATCTGCTCCAGCAGGGTCTGCTGCTGATCTTCATTTATCTGCACCCCGGTCAGATCGACCCGCCGCAGATCCAGCCCGGGCAGATCACACTGGCGCAGGTCACAACCCTGCAGCTTGAAACTGGCCCACTCTATCTGGCCAAACTCGGAACCGCTGAGATCGGATCCCGCCAGCGAAGCCCCCAGCAGGTTTGCCCCCTGCCAGCGGTTGCCGCTCAATTCACATTTTTCCAGCAGGCAACCCTCGAAGCTGGCGTAGCTGAAGTTGTTGCCGGTCAGATGGGCTTCGCAGAAGTAGCTCCTGGCGGTGATCTGGTTGGCAAAGCTGGCGTGACCAAAGTTGATGCCCATCGCCTGACAATCACGCATCTCCAGCCCCAGACACTGGCTGCGGCTGACATCCGCCAGGGTGAGATCGCAGCGCAGGAAGCTTGCCTCCCTCAGATCGCAGCCCTGTAACTGGCAACCCAGCTCGCGCTCCCTGTCATAGAAGCAGCAATCGACGAAGCGACACTCGCCCAGATCCAGCCATGAGAAGTCACACCCGATAAAGTGACACCCGGAGAAATGCTCGCCCTCCACATCCTGTTGCTCGAAGCGAGCCCCTTCGAAATGTTTGCCTCTGATCATCGGAAAATCCTTCCACTACGGTTTCATATGCTGACTTTGTCCGGTAAAAACGGTAATGTTACACGTAACATCCACGCTGGACACCGACATGACGACCACCCGCAAGCGCCGCCCCACCCTGCAAGACATCGCCGACCTGACCGGCGTGACCAAGATGACCGTCAGTCGTTACTTGCGGGATCCCCAGACCGTGGCCGAGGGGACCCGGGAGCGGATCGCGGCGGCGGTGGAGGAGCTCGGCTACATCCCCAACCGGGCGCCGGATATTCTCTCCAACGCCACCAGCAAGGCGATCGGCATTCTGATCCCCTCCCTCTCCAACCAGGTCTTCTCGGCGGCGATCCACGGTATCGAGTCGGTGACCCGTCCCGCAGGCTACCAGACCCTGCTTGCCCACTATGGCTACAACCCGGAACGGGAAGAGGAGCAGGTGGCCTCCCTGCTCTCCTACCATGTGGATGGTCTCATCCTCTCCGACAGCCAGCACACCGAGCGCACCCGCAAGATGATCGCCACCGCCGGCATTCCGGTGGTGGAGACCATGGATCTGCCACAGGCTCCCATCGACATGGTGGTTGGCATGGATCACAAGGCCGCTGCCCGGGCCATGGTAACAGAGATGCTGCTGCGCGGCCGCCGCAAGCTGGTCTATCTCGGGGCCCGCCTCGACGTGCGCACCCAGTTGCGGATGGAGGGCTACTACCAGGCGATGGCGGATTTCGGCCTGGAGGGGCGGCACCTGCTGACCGAGCAGTCTTCCACCTTCACTCTGGGGGGCGAGCTGCTGGATCTGGCACTGGTGCGCTATCCCGACCTGGACGGCCTGTTCTGCACCAACGATGACCTGGCGGTCGGCGCCCTGTTGCAGTGTCAGGCGAAGTGGATCCCGGTCCCCCAGCAGATCGCCATCGCCGGCTGCAATGCCCTCGACATCGGCCATGCCATGACCCCCAAGCTGGCCAGTATCGCCACCCCCCGCGAGGCGATCGGCCGCGAGGCGGCCACCATGCTGCTGGCGCGGCTCGATGGCAAAGCCCTGGCGGAGACCCGCAAGGACATGGGGTTTACCCTCTATCTCGGCGAGAGCCTGGGATAAATCGCCCGCACTGCGCCATAAACAGAACAGGCCACCCGAGGGTGGCCTGTCAGCTTGGCAAGCATGATTATCTGTCAGCGTGTCACCAGTTCAACCGCTTCGCGGGAGAGGCGGGTCACCTCCTCCCAGTTGCCGCTCTTGAGCGCATCGGCCGGCAGCATCCAGGAGCCGCCAACGGTGGCCACGCATTTCAGCGCCAGATAGTCGGCCACATTCTTCGGACCGATACCGCCGGTGGGGCAGAACTTCACCTGGGGCAGCGGCGCGGCGATGGCGGCCAGCGCCTTGGTGCCGCCATTGGCCTCGGCCGGGAAGAATTTCAGGTGGTCATAGCCCGCTTCCAGCGCCTGCATCACCTCGGACGGAGTGGCTACCCCCGGGATCAGCGGGGCCGTGCTGTTGGCCGCGTGGGCCAGCAGCGCCGGGGTCATGCCCGGGGAGATGACGAAGCGGGCACCGGCGGCCACGGCGGCATCAAACTGAGCGCAGTTGAGCACGGTACCGGCACCGACCATGGCATCCGGCATCGCCTTGGCGATAAGGGCAATCGCATTGAGCGCGACCGGGGTGCGCAGGGTGATCTCGAACACAGAGATGCCGCCATCGAGCAGCGCCTTCGCCATCGGCAGCGCCTGCTCAAGTTCGTTGATGACCATCACGGGTACCAGCGGGGAGGCGGCAAACACCTCGGCCGGGGTCACTTTCCAGTTCTGCATAGCTCTTCCTTAGTCAAAGATGGTGGCGCCACACTCGGCGCTCGATACCGCGCGACGCATCACGCTAAACAGTTCACGGCCCCACCCCTCTTGCTCCAGAGTGAGGTCAATCTCGGCCTGGGTACGGCCGCTCAAATCGGTCAGGCAGTCGAGACGGCCGGATTCGGCATCCACCCGCAGCAGATCACCGTCTTGCAGCAGGCCGATGGCCCCGCCGTGCAGCGCTTCCGGGGTGACGTGGATGGCGGCCGGGATCTTGCCGGAGGCGCCGGAGAGACGACCGTCGGTGACCAGCGCCACCTTGTGGCCCGCCTTCTGCAGGTTGCCGAGCACCGGCATCAGCTTGTGCAGCTCCGGCATGCCGTTGGCGGCCGGGCCGTTGTGGCGCACCACGATAACGGCATCCTGATTGAGATCCCCCGCCTTGTAGGCCGCCTCCACCGCATGCTGGGAGGAGAAGACCCGGGCAGGCGCCTCGATGACGCGGTATTCGGGGGCGACCGCAGAGACCTTGACCACGGCGCGGCCCAGATTGCCCGCCAGCAGCTTGGTGCCGCCGGTGGCCTGGAATACGGCCCCCGAGGGGGACAGCACGCTCGGATCCCGGCTCTCGCCGACCGGTTGCCATACCAGCTTGCCATCGACCAGTGCAGGACGAGTAAGGTAGTCCGCCATCTCGCCAAATACCGGCACGGCGTCCATGTTGAGCAGATCGGCCTCGGCCAGCCGGCGCATCAGGCCCGGCACGCCACCCGCCTGTTCGAAGGCGTTCACGTCAGCCGGACCATTCGGGTACATGCGAACCAGCAGTGGCACAACATCGGAGAGATCACTGATATCGTCCCAGGTCAGCACCAGGCCGGCGGCGCGGGCCAGCGCCACCATGTGGATGCTGTGGTTGGTGCTGCCGCCGGAGGCAAGCAGGGCCACCAGGCCGTTGACCAGGGAGCGTTCGTCGATCACCTTGCTCAGCGGACGATAAGCCGCAGAGCCCGGGATCATGGCGCTGATGCGGCGGGCGGCCTCCTCGGTGAGGGCCCGGCGCAGCTCGCTGTGGGGATGCACGAAGGCGGACCCTGGCAGCATCAGGCCCATGGCCTCAAATACCAGCTGGTTGGTATTGGCGGTACCGTAGAAGGTGCAGGTACCGGCCGAATGGTAGGCGCCGCACTCCATCTTCAGCAGGGCATCGCGGCCCACCTCGCCGGCGGCGTACTGCTGACGCACCTTCACCTTCTCGTCGTTACTGATGCCGCTCGCCATCGGGCCAGCCGGCACGAAGGCGGTCGGCAGATGGGCATGGGAGAGCGCCCCCATGATCTGGCCCGGCGCTATCTTGTCGCAGATGCCGAGCAGCAGGGTGGCATCAAAGGTGTTGTGAGACAGCGACAGCGCCGTCGCCTGGGCGATCAAATCGCGGGAGAAAAGGGACATGTCCATCCCCGGCTGGCCCTGGGTCACGCCGTCACACATGGCGGGCACGCCGCCGGCTACCTGGGCGCTGTGGCCCAGCTCGGCCAGCGCCGCCTTGATCTGATCCGGATAGCCCTGATAGGGCTGATGGGCGCTCAGCATGTCGTTGTAGGCGGTGACTATGCCCACGTTGGCGCGAGTCATGTCGAGAATGCGTCCCTTCTCGTCACAGCTGGATGCAGCGACGGCGTGGGCCAGGTTGCCACAGGCCAGGGCGGCACGGGTCTTGCCCTGCTCGGCCTGACGTTGAATGCGGGCCAGGAAGGCCTGGCGACGGCTGGCACTGCGCTCGCGGATGCGGGCAGTAACCTCTGAGATGACGCTGTGTGTCATTCGGCTTGCTCCAACGCGGTGACGGCGCGGTCAACAACCTGTTCGAAGGTGCCGTCTATATCAATATGGAAGACCCCTGCCTCGCCATCCGGGCGCTCCAGGGTATCAAACTGACTTTGTACCATGCTTTCCCGCATGAAGTGGCCCTTGCGAGCCCGCATGCGTTCGAGGATCAGAGGCTGATCGCCATCCAGGAACAGGAAGCTGACCGACTCGTTACCCTCGCGGATCTGGTCGCGGTACTGCTTCTTGAGGGCGGAGCAGACGATGACACCCACCTCGTTCTTCTGTTCCAGGCTGTAGGCCGCATCGCGGATCCGCTCCAGCCAGGGGGCGCGATCCTCATCGTTGAGAGGGGTACCACCGGCCATCTTCTGGATGTTGGCTTTCGGGTGCAGATCATCGCCATCGATGAACTTGGCCCCCAGTGCCTCGGCCACCTTGAGACCGACGCTGGACTTGCCGCTGCCACACACTCCCATCACGATAATGCACTTACCCGCCATAATTTGACCTCTGTCCCACTTTTCAAAAAACCAGCTGTTGATGGGTTCTAATCTAACACGTTACCGGTAACATGTTACCGGTAACTACAAAAAATGTGAAGCCGGCCACAGACAGTAACCCATACTCTCCGGCCTCGTGCTAAATGCCACAGACCAAAACATATCTATAAAAAAATCATGATGTTATGTTTGGTGCTGAGTCCTGCGGCATTGCCACTGAACAACTAAAAAAGGAACAGAGAACAATGTCGGATATCTCTTTGATCATGACGGCAGCCGGATCCATCGTGCTGCTGCTCTTCCTGGTGATGAAGGCCCGGTTGCACGCCGTCGTCTCCCTCATCCTGGTCTCCATGGTGGCGGGTCTGGCCGCCGGCATGAACCCGGCCGATATTGCCGCCACCATCCAGAAAGGGATGGGCGGTACTCTGGGCTTCGTGGCCGTGGTGGTGGCGCTCGGCGCCATGTTCGGCAAGGTGATGGAAGTGACCGGCGCCCTCGACCGGGTGGCACATACCCTGCTTGGCAAGTTCGGCGTCAAGCGCGCCAACTGGGCCATGGCGCTGACCGGCTTCGTCTGTGCGCTGCCGCTCTTCTTCGACGTGGCCGTGGTGCTGCTGATCGGGGTGGCGTTTGCCATCGTGCGTCGTGGCGGCGGCAGCGTGGTGAAGATCGGTATCGCCCTGCTGGCGGGTATCGCCACCTGCCAGGCCTTCCTCATTCCGGCGCCGGGCCCCATCCTGGTGGCCTCCCAGCTGGGTGCCGATTTTGGCTACATGATCCTGTTCGGCCTGATCGCCGCCGTGCCGGCACTGATCCTGGCAGGCCCGTTGTTCGGTGAGTTCATCAGCAAAATCGTCGACGTGCCGCTGCCCGCCGATGCCCAGAACAGCGTCCATGACGACAGCAAGTCCCTCCCCTCCTTCGGGCTGGCCATGGGCCTCATCGGTCTGCCGCTGCTGATGATCGGTCTCAAGACCATCGTCGGGCGCTTTGTCGAGACAGGTTCCACCCTGCACGGCTGGCTGGAATTTGTCGGCCACCCCTTCACCGCCATCATGGTCGCCTGTCTGGCCGCCTTCTATCTGCTGGGCATTCGTCGCGGCATGTCCCGTGACGAGGTGATGAGTGTCTGCAACAGCGCCATCCAGCCCGCCGGCGTCATCATCCTGGTGACCGGTGCCGGTGGCGTGTTCAAGCAGGTACTGGTGGATTCCGGTGTGGGCGCGGCTCTTGGCAACATGCTGGCGGACTCAGGCCTGCCGATCGTCGCCCTGGCCTTCATCCTGGCCGCCGCGGTGCGGGTCATCCAGGGTTCTGCCACCGTGGCCATGCTGACCGCCTGCGGCCTGGTGCTGCCGATGCTGGAGCCGCTGGGTCTGAACGGTGCCCAACTGGCCGCCGTGACCATCGCCATCGGCGGTGGTGCCATCGTGCTCTCCCACGTCAACGACTCCGGTTTCTGGCTGGCTAACCGCTATCTGGGCCTCTCCGAGAAGCAGACCCTGCAGACCTGGACCGTGATGGAAACCATCATCGGCACCACAGGCGGCGTGATGGCGATGATCATCTACAGCTTCCTCTAAACGTTGCTGTCATCCCCCGGAAAAAGGCCTCCTTCGTGAGGCCTTTTTCATCTTTCTGACGATTCTTTCTTTGGCTGGAAGGGCGAGATTGCTAGAATCGCCTATTCATCGCTCCGAGTGGAACGCTTAACCCCGTGATTTCAGGTTTCTCTATGCATTCATCGGCCCATTATCGACAACTGCTTGCACGCCTGCCCCAGATCGCCGTCGCGGCGGATCAGTTTGAAGTGCTCTACAGTGCCCAGGATTTCAAGCGCCGCATTCTTGCGCTCATCGCCAGCGCTACCCGCCGCATCTATCTGGTCGCGCTCTATCTGCAGGATGACGAAGCCGGACGGGAGATCCTCGCCGCCCTCTACGCCGCCAAACAGCGCAACCCCGCCCTCGACATCAAGGTGTTCGTCGACTTCCACCGCGCCCAACGCGGCCTGATCGGCAAGGGCAAGCAGGGGGGCAACCACCTGATGTATCAGGAGATGGCCGACCGCCACGAGCACAAGATCGAAATCTACGGCGTGCCCGTCAAGGGACGCGAGCTGCTCGGTGTACTCCACCTCAAGGGCTTCGTCTTCGACGACGTGGTGCTCTACTCCGGCGCCAGCCTCAACGACATCTATCTGCACCAGCAGGATCGCTACCGCTTCGACCGTTACCACCAGATTGCCAGCCCCGAGCTGGCCCGCAGCCTGGTCAACTATGTGGACGACCAGTTCGTGAAGAGCGAGGCGGTGCAGCGCCTGGATCGCACCGACATCCCCAGCGCCAAGCAGCTGAAGGGGCCAATCCGCCGCTTCAAACAGCAGCTGCGCCGCGGCCAGTACCGCTTCGAAAGCACGCCGGTCAACACCCAGGAGGTGGCGATCACGCCGCTGGCCGGTCTGGGCAAGCGGGGCAACCAACTCAACCAGATGATCCGCAACCTGGTGCGCGCCACCGAGCGGGAGATCTTCATCTGCACCCCCTACTTCAACCCGCCCAAGGAGTTAAACAAGGATATCGAGGAGCTGCTGGCTCGCGGCTGCAAGGTGACGATCGTGGTGGGCGACAAGACCGCCAACGACTTCTTCATCCCGCCGGAGGAGAAATTCTCCACCATCGGCGGCCTGCCCTATCTCTACGAGACCAACCTGCGCAAGTTTGCCGAGCGCAACCAGCATCACATCGATGATGGCCGTCTCAACCTGATGCTCTGGTGCTGCGAGCGCAACTCCTACCATCTCAAGGGGATCTTCGTGGATGACGAGTGGGCCCTGCTCACCGGCAACAACCTCAACCCTCGCGCCTGGGCGCTGGATCTGGAGAACGGCCTGCTGATCCACGACCGTTGCCACCTGCTGCGTCCCCAGTTCAACGCCGAGCGCGAGAACATCCTGACCAACACCAAGCGGATCAGCCACTTCGACCAGGTAGAGCAGATCAAGGACTACCCGGATCAAGTGCGCAAACTGCTGGCCAGGATCCACAGGGTCAAGGCGCATCTGCTGCTCAAGCGCATCATCTGACGCGAGGCGCTACCGCCCCTTCGCAACCTGTCACAAGGCCTGCCATTCCCGGCAGGCCTTGCTCAAAACCGGCCCCTGCCAGCCTCCTCCACCCGTTTCATCCCATCCTTGCCACGGCAACGCGGCTTGCGCCGCAACATCAATAGACCCTATTATCTGGACATATTTACAGTGTTTTCGGGCATCTAATTGATGAAATTGGATAAAATTCCTCTCGATAGCCTCAAGGGTGTCGGCAGCAAGATGCTGGAGAAACTCGAGCGGCTGGGGCTGGCCACGGTGCAGGATCTGCTGTTCCACCTCCCTCTGCGCTACGAGGACCGCACCCAGGTGTGGCCCATCGGCGATCTGCCGCCCGGCCTGCACGGCGCCGTCGAGGGCGAAATCCAGGACACCCAGCTGGTGATGGGGCGCCGCCGCATGCTGGTCTGCCGCATCAGCGACGGCACCGGCACCCTGACCCTGCGCTTCTTCAATTTCACCGCCGCCCAGAAGAACAGCCTGGCCCAGGGCCGGCTGATGCGCTGCTTCGGCGAGGTGCGCCCAGGCAAGTACGGGCTGGAGATGGCCCACCCCGAGTACAAGCTGCTCGGCGACGATCAGGCGGGCCAGACCGAATCGGCCCTCACCCCCGTCTATCCGACCACCGAAGGGCTGCGCCAGCTCACCCTGCGCAACCTCACGGATCAGGCGCTGGCCCAGCTCGATCTCTACGGGGTGGAGGAGCTGCTGCCCGCCGGCCTCTACCCCCATCAGATTGAGCTGGCCGCCGCCCTGCGCCTGCTGCACCGCCCGCCCCCCTCGGTGGCGCTGCCGCTGCTGGAAAACGGCCAGCATCCGGCCCAGCAGCGACTGGTACTGGAGGAGCTGCTGGCTCACAACCTCTCGGTGCTCAAAGTACGCGCCCAGTCGCAAACCCAGCTGGCACGGGCTCTCAAACCGGCCCCCAAGCTGGTCGAACAACTGCTCGGCGCCCTGCCGTTTAAACCGACCGGAGCCCAGAGCCGGGTGGTGGCGGAGATAGGTAAGGATCTGCAGCAGAGCCACCCCATGATGCGGCTGGTGCAGGGGGACGTGGGCTCCGGCAAGACCCTGGTGGCGGCCCTAGCCGCCCTGCAGGCCATCGGCAATGGCTGTCAGGTGGGGTTGATGGCACCGACTGAACTCCTGGCCGAACAGCACGCCATCAACTTCGCCAAGTGGCTGGAACCGCTCGGTATCCAGGTCGGCTGGCTAGCGGGCAAGCAGAAAGGCAAGGCGCGGGAAGAGGCGCTGGCCGCCATCGCCGATGGCAGCGTCAAGATGGTGGTGGGCACCCACGCCATCTTTCAGGAGCAGGTGGTGTTCCAGCGTCTGGCGCTGGTCATCATCGATGAACAGCACAGATTCGGGGTGCATCAGCGCCTCGCCCTGCGCGAGAAAGGGGAGCGGGAGGGGGTGCATCCCCATCAGCTCATCATGACCGCCACCCCGATCCCCCGCACCCTGGCGATGACCGCCTATGCCGACCTCGACACCTCGGTCATCGACGAGCTGCCGCCGGGCCGAACCCCCATCACCACGGTGGCGCTGCCCGACAGCCGTCGCGGCGATGTGATCGAGCGCGTCAAACTCGCCTGCACCGAGGGCAAGCAGGCCTACTGGGTCTGCACCCTGATCGAGGAGTCCGAGGTGCTGGAGTGCCAGGCCGCCGAAGACACTGCCGCCGAGCTGCAAGCCTTGCTGCCCGGTCTGCATATCGGCCTGGTGCACGGCCGGATGCGACCGATCGAGAAGCAGCGGGTGATGGAGGAGTTCAAGGCGGGTATTTTGCAGTTGCTGGTCGCTACCACCGTCATCGAAGTGGGGGTGGATGTGCCCAACGCCAGCCTGATGATCATCGAGAACCCTGAGCGGCTGGGGCTGGCTCAGCTGCATCAGCTGCGCGGCCGGGTCGGCCGGGGGGCGGTGGCCTCCCATTGCGTGCTGCTCTATCATGCTCCCTTGTCCAAAACGGCCCAGAGCCGGCTCGGGGTGCTGCGCGAGACCAATGACGGCTTCCAGATCGCCCAGCGCGATCTGGAACTGCGCGGCCCGGGGGAACTGCTCGGCACCCGTCAGACCGGGCTGGCCGATCTCAAGATCGCCGATCTGGTGCGCGACCAGCCGCTTATCCCCCAGGTACAGAAGATGGCGCGCTTCTTGATGGACAGGCACCCAGATCATGTCGAACCCTTGATCCGACGGTGGCTGGGACTGCGGGATCACTACTCCAACGCTTGAGCAGAGGAAAAAAGGTGGAATGATGTCAAAAGTTCCTGGTGGACAAGCATCCGTTTCATCCCATGTCGACCCGCTGATCCGCCGTTGGCCGGGGCTGCGGGACCACTACTCCAACGCCTGATCACGCAAACAGAAACAGGAGGAAAGCACTCATGAATTCCTGGCTACGCGGCCTGCTCTACACCTTCGCCTTCCTGCTGCTGTTTGTCTGGGTCGCCCTCGGGTTGTTCGACGCCGAACGGGCCAAGGGCCCCATCGCCAGCTGGATCAGCCAGCAGACCGGGGTGCCCGTCAGCATTGGCCGGCTGGTGTTCAACCCGCTCCACCCCTATACCCTGCTGGCCGAACAGGTGCGCTACGGTGATGCGGTCACCCTCGACAAGCTCTATCTGGAGATAGAGAACATTGACTGGCTCAATCGCGACGTGCGCATCGCCCATCTCGATCTCATTCGTCCGACCATCAAGCTGCCGCTACCGAACCGGCTGCCAGACTTGCCGATCCGCTCCCTCACCATCGCCGACAGCACCATAGATCGCCTCAGCCTGCAGAGCGATGCCCTGACCCTGCGCGGCCTCAACGCCACCCTGAGCGACTGGGAGCTTATCGACCCGAAACGCCAGCCACAGGCTAACCTGACCCTCAACATAGGCCAGCTGGAGACACCGCAATTCACCTTCGCCCGCCTCAACCTGAAGGGGCGGCTGGAAGGGGAGGTACTGTCCAGCGACAAGCTGATCACCAACCTGTTCGACGGCCTGCTGGAGACGGGTCTGGTACTGGACTGGCCCGCCCGCAGCCTGCAACTGCGCGATCTCAAGGCACGCGGCATGCGAGTCGAGCTGGGGGATCTGGCACAACATCCCTTCCCCCTGCGCCAGGTCAGCCTGGATCGGGGCCAGTTCGATGAGGTGAGCATCAACGACATCAGGCAGGAGCTCGCCTTCAACAACTTCAGCGGCCAGCTCACCGCCTTCAACTGGCAGACAGGTAGCCAGCCGAGCGGCTATCTGGCCGGCACCCTGGGCGACATGGGGCGTGGCCTGTTCCAGCTGGAAGCCATCAAGGGCAAGCTCGCCTTCTCCCCCCAACAGCTCGAGGGCGAACTGCAGGGCAAAGCCTACGAGGGGGAGTTCAACCTGGAGCTGGCCCTCGATAGCCAGCAGCAGAAGCTGACTTTGAAAGACATGGCCCTGAGCGGCATGGACATCAGCCTGCCCCAGGGGTGGTGGCAGGATTGGCAGAGCTGGCGGCCACAGCAGATCGACATCCGCAAGCTGGCGTTTGACAAGCTCAAGGTACTCTCCTTCGATGACAGCCTGCCCTTGTCGCTGACCGGCTGGCAGCTCTACCTGACCGATTTGAGCCTGCGGGGCAACCAGCCCGGCCCCCTGTTCGGCCGCGCCCGCGTCGAGAGCAAGTGGTTCGAGCTGGTATGGGATGGTCTCAGCGCCCGCAACGGCGAGCTGGATGGGGAGCTGACCCCCAGCACCTGGCAGCTCGACAAGCTCACCAGCTCGCTGCCGGATGAGGGGAGCCTCAACCTGAGCGGCCAGTGGGGACGGGAGCCGGGCCAGCTCAGCCGCCTGCAACTGAACGCCACCAGGCTGGATCTGGATCAGTGGGGCAAGATACTGCACTCCCCCGTCTCCTTCGCGGGCAAGGCGGATCTCAACGCCGATCTGCAGGCGACGCACGGCAAGAGCGCCGGCGAGTGGCGCAGCACCCTGCAGGGAAGCTTCGCCCTCGACGCCGACGAGCCCTTCTGGGACAAGGTGAAGATAGATCCCCTGCTGGATGAGTGGTTCAAGGGGGCAACCCCGCCCACTTTCACCCCGGAGCAACTGTGGCAGGCGATGCAGGAGGGGGATACCCCCTTCTACCGCATCAAACTACAAGGCAAGATCGAGAATGGCCAGCTGAGCGTCGAACAGGCGGGCGCCTCCACCATCACCCACCTGCTGGCCCTGCAGGGGGGGATCGACCTGGTCAACGAACAGTGGCAGCTGGATCTGGGCGTGCTCAATGGCAAGCGCTGCGCCGAACTGACCGGTCAGTGGCGCGGACCGCTCTCGGCGCCAACCCTGACCTGGGCCTTCCCGCAGAAACAGGCGTCATGTGGCTGGGAGGTGGGTGTCCGCTACCCCGCCCAAGGTCGCAGCGCCCCGCTCTGGCGACCGGCTCCCGCGGCAAAAGCCCAGACCGGGCAGGAAGCGCCGGCAGAGCAGTAAACAACAAGGCCTCATCATGAGGCCTTGTTTGCATCGCACAACCGGTTACAGCACCGGTGCCTGACCGCGCCGCTTGATGGGTTGCACCACGTACTGGCCAACGAATTCCACCGCCAGCTTGTCACCGCTGAACAGCTTGATCTTGAGACTGAACTTGGCGGACTCCCCGCTCTTGAGCGGCTCCAGCACAGCGGGCATGCCCTCCCGGGCGACCCGCGCCTCCGGCTCCTCGTCGACCGGGCGGTAGTACTTGATGTTGCCCTCCGCCAGCACTATGTCCCCCATCAGCCCGGCCTCCTTGAGCTGCAGCCAGATCAGGCCCCAACCCGCCAGTACGCACTGGCTGTAGATGCTGCCGGCAAACATGGTGTCGTGCACATTGAGGTTGGCCGCCAGGTTGGCCTTGAGGTGGAAGGTCTGACCGTCGTAGTGGGTGATGTGCATCCCCATCTTCTCGCTGATGGGAATCCCCCTGGACCAGCGGGTGGTGAGATCCTGGCACCACTCGGGGCGGTACTGGATGGTCTGCATGGGGGTCAGGGACTTGATCATCTGACGGTGCGGAATGCGACCGAAGGAGACGGGCCCTTCACCCACCTCGAGAAAGCCGCACCTGCGGTAGAACTCCACCGCCTCCTGACGGGCGTTCATCACCAGTCGTTTGACCTTCTCGCTCAGAGCCAGCTGCTCGAGATCTTCCACCATGCGGGCGCCCAGCCCCTGGCCGCGATATTCCGGGCGCAGCGCCATGAAGCGGATCTGCGCCTCGTCACCGCCGACAAACAGACGACCGACGGCAATGGGAGTACCATCGGGTGCCAGCATCAGGCGGTGAATGGCAACGGAGTCGTATTCGTCCCGCTCGGAACCGAGGGGCAGATTGAAGGGTTTACGCAGTAGTTCCCAGCGCAACTGATAATAGGCATCCAGCTCGTCTGCCGTTTGGGGGGTGACCACCCGGTACATAGTTCCATCCTTGAGTTACACTGGTCGAAAACCATCTTGCCGTGCAAATTCATGGACTTCAATCTGCAAGCGTACCAAGCCGACCACTTATTGCACCTTAGTGTCCAGCCCCGGCGCCGCCTCTCGGTGCAGGAAAATTCCCACCATCGCTGGCTCGAAATCGACGGCGTGGTGCAATCCGCCATGTCACTGAACGACCCTGCGGCCCTCTGCCTGCCCCACCAACAGGTGATCGCCTGCCTGCTGCCACAGCAGGCTGACAACATCCTCGAGCTGGGACTGGGAGGCGGCGATCTGACGCGCCATATCCGGCGCCGCTGGCCCGCGGCCAGGCACGAATGCGTCGAGCTGGACGAGGAGGTGATCACCCTCTATCGCCAGTTTTTCCAGCATCCCGGAGAAGAAGATAACCGCGCCCCCCAGGTGCATCAGGCCGATGCCCTCGCCTTCCTCGAGCAGAGCGAGGCCAGCTACGACCTGGTGCTGCTCGATCTCTTCAGCCAGGATGGCAACCCGCTACAACTGTTTCAGGAGCGGATCTATCGGGCACTGGCTCCCCGCCTGAGCGGGGATCTCATCGTCAACCTGCTGCCCCGCACCCGGCTCGAGCTGAGCCAGGCCCTGCTGCTGCTGGAGCAGTGGGTCGGCCCCACCACCCCCTATCCGGTGCCCGGTTTCGTCAACGTGATCGTCCACACCCGGCCGCGCCAGGGCGACGAATCAGACCTGTAGCCAGAAGGTCACCGGGCCGTCGTTGACCAGCGCCACCTTCATATCGGCGGCAAAGCGCCCCGTCTCGGTCGGGATCTCCCCCGCCCGGGCCTGTGCCACAAAGTAGTCGTAAAGCCGCTCGGCCTCCGCCGGATGGGCCCCGCCGGAGAAGCTCGGGCGCATCCCCTTGCCGGTATCCGCCGCCAGGGTGAACTGGGAGACCACCAGCAGGCTGCCACCGGCCTGGCCCACGTTGAGGTTCATCTTGCTATTCTCGTCGGAGAAGATCCGGTAGCCGCTCACCTTGTGCAGCAGCTTGTCGGCCTTGGCCTCGTCATCTCCCTGCTCCACCCCGAGCAGCACCAGCAGCCCCCGACCGATGGCCCCGGTTACTTCGCCCTCGACGGTCACGCTGGCCTCGGACACCCGCTGAATCAATGCAATCACATCCCTCTCCTCTCAAAACAGAACGACCGCCCTTCGGGAAGGGCGGTCGTCGATGCTACCAATAAAACCGCCGGCAAGGCGACGGCTTAGGCAAGCTCCTCGCTCGCCGGCTTCTCGTATTCACCGAGGCAGGCGGTGGTTTCCGCGCCAAGCAGCACCACCAGCCAGCTCAGATACACCCAGACAAATAGGATCGGAATGGTCGCCAGGGCGCCATAGATGGCCTGATAGGAGGGAAAGTTGGTGATGTAGATGGCAAAGCCGCGCTTGGCCAGCTCAAACAGGGTGGCCGCCACCAGGGCGCCAATGAAGGCGTGCACCAGCCGTACCTTGCAGTTGGGTACCACGGTATAGACCAGCAGGAAGGTGAGCACCGAGAAGAGGAACGGCAGGCTGCGCAGCAGCAGGTAGCCGGCGCCGAACAGACTCTCCTCCGACAGGAAGCGCAGCGACAGTATGTAGGAGGAGATGGCGATGCTGGCCCCGATGAGCACGGGTCCCAGGGTCAGGATCATCCAGTACATGGCGAATGCCTGGGCCAGCGGCCGGCTCTGGGTCGAGCGCCAGATGTAGTTGAGGTTCTTGTCGATGGCCGAAATCAGCATCAGGGCCACCACGATCAGGGCGCCGATCCCCACCGCCGTGGTGTTGGTGGCATTGGCCACGAAGCCGTCGATGTACTCCTTGACCATATCGCCCGCAGTGGGCACGAAGTTGTGGTAGACGAACCGCTCCATCTGCTGCTTGATGCTCTGGAATACCGGGAAGGCGGACATCATGCCGAACACCACGGCGATCATGGGCACTAGGGAGAGCAGAGTGACATAGGCGAGATAACCGGCGGTCACCGTCAGCCTGTCCTGCTGGAAGCGACCCCAGACAAACTGGATGAAGTGGCGGCCATCGTGGCGCAAGAAGGAGAGGGCGTGGGCCAAACGGCCGTGAATTTGCTGCTGCATCTTGATTCTCGTAAGCGTCGTCATGCAGTCATTGTGTCAGAGGGGAGCGCTGTTTGACCACCTCTGCGCCCGGATTGACCTGTCAACACAGGCCCCCTTCACCCCCTCAGCCCAATCCTGCTTATAAAAAAACGGCCCCGATGATGGGGCCGTTTGCACTGACTCAAGAGAGCATATAGTCGGCGGGCAGTTCGGTGCGGGCGACACCGGATTCCACCGCCGCCAGCGCCACGGCGCGGGCGACGCGCGGCAGCAGGCGGGCATCCATCGGCTTGGGAATGACGTAATCCTTGCCGAAGGCGAGCTCGCTCACGCCAGCGGCGGTCAGCACCTCGGCCGGTACCGGCTCCTTGGCCAGACCACGGATCGCCTCGACCGCCGCAATCTTCATGGCATCGTTGATGCGGCTGGCACGGGCGTCCAGGGCGCCGCGGAAGATGAAAGGGAAGCAGAGCACGTTGTTGATCTGGTTCGGGTAGTCGGAGCGACCGGTACCCATGATGAGGTCGCCGCGCACTCCGTGGGCCAGCGCCGGCTTGATCTCGGGGTCCGGGTTGGAGCAGGCGAAGATCACCGGGTTGGGGGCCATCAGGGCCACCGCCTCGGCGGGCAGCACGTCCGGGCCGGAGACGCCGACGAATACGTCAGCCCCGTCGATCACCTCCATCAGGGTACGCAGCGGGGTGTCGTTGGCGAAGCGCTGCTTGTACTGGTTCAGATCGGTGCGACCGGTGTGGATCACGCCCTGACGGTCCAGCATGAAGATGTTGTGCGGCTTGGCGCCACATTTGATCAGCAGCTCCATGCAGGCGGTGGCGGCAGCACCCGCCCCCATGCAGACGATGCGGCTGCTGCCAATCTCCTTGCCCTGCACTTCCAGCGCATTGAGCAGGCCGGCGGCGGTGACGATGGCGGTGCCGTGCTGGTCATCGTGGAACACCGGGATGTCGCAGCACTCGATCAGCGCCTGCTCGATCTCGAAGCACTCGGGAGCCTTGATGTCTTCCAGGTTGATGCCGCCGAAGGTATCGGCAATGGCGGCGACCGTGTCGATGAACTGCTGGCTGGTTTCGTGCTTCACCTCGATGTCGATGGCGTCGATACCGGCAAAACGCTTGAACAGCAGGGCCTTGCCCTCCATTACCGGCTTGGAGGCCAACGGACCCAGATTGCCCAATCCCAGGATGGCGGTGCCGTTGGAGATGACGGCCACCAGGTTGCCCTTGCCGGTATAACGGTAGGCATCGGCCGGGTTGGCGGCAATCTCGCGTACCGGCTCTGCCACACCAGGGCTGTAGGCCAGCGCCAGATCGCGGGCGGTCTCGGCGGGCTTGGTGAGGGCGATGGCAATTTTGCCCGGTACGGGCTGAGCGTGGTAATCGAGTGCTTGTTGACGAAGATCGTGACGCTGATCGGACATGGGTGACCCCGATACGGATGTGAATGAGTGGTGCATTGGCTCGCCGATGGCGAGGGCTGGGGATCATAAAGAAAACCGGCGGGCTTTCACAGAGGAAAGTATCGCCATCATGGCGCCGACAAGCCAGTAATCAGCATGTCATACCAGTCAGTAATACCTATTTAGTTATAGATATGGTTTCAATCCATGACGGGTATCCCCGCCATCGCCTCAGCCTCTCGGGCAATCGCCTCCGTCATCCCCTGAAAGATGAAGAGGTGGAACGGCAACATGGCGAGCCAGTAGGCCAGTCCCCAGGCCCCCTGTGGATGCCAGTGGGCCGTCACCTTGAGCCGAGTCAGGCCAGACTCCTCCGGCAGTATGTTGAACTCAAGCCGCCCGACACCGGGCGCCTTCATGTTGAACAGAAGATCCAGCCTGCGCCCTTCGTCCACCCCGAGGATCTGCCAGGAGTCCAGCATGTCCCCCTTCACGAAACGATCCGGATTGGTGCGACCACGGGTCAGGGCCGGGCCACCGATCAGGTGATCCATCCATTCGCGCACCACCCACAGCTGGTTCATGTAGAAGTAGCGCTTCTCGCCCCCCAGCTGTTGCAACACCTGCCACACCACTTCGGGGGCGGCGAGGCAGATGGCCTCCCCGCTGGCGGTGCGGTCATAGAAGCCGTACTCGGGATGGCGCCAGCGCAGACCGAGCGGCGTCTCTTCCCCCTGCTGTTCGGCCCCGAGCCGCTGCTCCAGCGCCAGGCTCTCCGTCAGCGCCTCGTCGAAGCTGAGCAGCGCTTGCGGCAGCAGGGTCCGCAGCGGACCGTCATCCGCCGGAATATCGTGTTTGAGCCCCCCCACCAGCGCCTTGGCCACCGGCTGCGGCACCGAGGTAACAAATTGCAGCCACCAGGCGGAGAGGCGCGGGCTCAGAAACGGCAGCGGTACTATGGGGCAGCGCTTGCCGATGTGGGCGGCAAACTTCTGCAACTGCTGCTGATAGCTGAGCAGCTCGGGGCCGGCGGCATTGAAGATCTGGCCGTCCACCCCCTCGGCCTCCACCAGCCCGCCCAGATAGTGCAGCAGGTTGGAAAGCGCGATGGGGGGCGTGCGCGAGCGCACCCACTTGGGGGTCACCATCATCGGCAGGTTGAACACCAGATCCCGCATCACCTCGAAGGCGGCAGAGCCGGGCCCTATGATGATGCCGGCGCGCAGCTCCACCGTCGGCACGCCGGCGGCGCGGAACAGCTCGCCGCAGTGACGGCGGGAGTTGAGGTGGCGGCTGTTGCACCGCTCCGGCTGAATGGCGCCAAGATAGATGATGCGGCGCACCCCGGCGGCCCGCGCGGCGGCGGCGAAGTTCTTCACCCCCTGCTGCTCCAACCGGTGAAAATCGGCTCCCGCCCCCATGGCGTGCACCAGATAGAAGACGGTATCTATGCCTGCCAGCGCCGATGGCAGGGTCGCAGGCTTGAGACTGTCGGCGAGACGAAACTCCACTCCGGCTGGCAACCGGCAGGGACGACGCGCCCCGGCAACCACCCTGTAGCCCAGCGTTTGCAGATGAGGCACCAAATAAGAACCTATATACCCCGCCGCACCCATCACCAGACAATCACGCATCACCACCTCCGTCCCGCTCAATTCAGACGCCGCCCAGCCGTCAGCAGAGCTTATACAGGGCGCCATCTCCATACCCGCATGCGGGCCTCACCATCATGCTGTCTGACGGCCACTTTGCAACATCAAGATAACAGAGTCGCCGCTTAGTGCGATTCGGTGTTAATCCCTCTTCTGCATGCGGTCGATAAATGACCAGGTGGATAGCGTCGAGGGCACAGGGATGCGCATCGATCACTACGACCTCCAGGGGGAGGTGCAATACCGGCAGCAACAGGCGCAGGCCCGCAAGGTACGCAACCTGGGGCCCGCGGCTGCGGCTATCAATCCGGCAGGCACGCAAACGCCCGCCACCACCAACGAGGCGCGCACCAGCCTCATGCTGACACAGACCAACTCCCTGATACGGCAAGGGACCAGCCGCGCCGCCACCAGTCAGCCGCAGGCCACCCCCACTACAGCGCTGGCCAAACCCGCCGAAACCGGCAAGAGCGAGGAACAAGACGGCATCCCCAACGACGGACTGGATAACCGCCAGCGCCTCATCAAGCTGATGATCGAAGCCATGGTCGGCCACGAGATCGAGGTGCCCGACCCTATCCAGCAGAGCCATCAGGAGGGGGCAGCTTCCACTCAAAGAGGGTCAACCGGCCAGGCTGCCAGTCAGGATCAGGTGGTGGAGGTGACTGACACCCTGCTGCAACAGGAACAACTCAAGGTGATCGCATCGGCCAGCGTCCAGACCAACGATGGCCAGACCCTGCAGCTGGATCTCGGCTTTGTGCTCGACTGGCGTCAGCTGGAGGTGAGCCAGCGCCGCACCACCCTGAATGCCCTCAAGGATCCGCTGGTGCTCAGCCTGGACGGCAAGATAGCCGATCTGACCGAGGCACGGGTCAATTTCGACATCGATCAGGATGGCAAGGCGGACAGCCTGCCAGGCCTCGGTGAGGGGAGTGGCTTCGTAGCGCTGGATCGCAACGGCAACGGCACCATAGATGACGGAGGCGAGCTGTTTGGCGCCCGCTCCGGCAACGGCTTCGGTGAGCTGGCGACCCTGGATGAAGATGGCAACGGGGTGCTGGACGAGCGGGACAGCCAATTCTCGGCGCTGCAGTTCTGGCAGCCGGAGAAGGCCCCCATCGCCCTGGTGGAGCTGGGGATCGGCGCCATCCTGCTGCGCCCCCTCGATACCCCCTTCAACCACCTCGGCGAGGGCGGCAGTCAGGGGGTGTTGCGCCAGTCCGGCCTCTATGTGATCGAGCAGGGCAAGGGGGGCTGGGTGCAGCAGGTCGACCTGAGGGTCTGAACCCGGATGCAAGATCGCAAGCTTGGCCACTGACGAGACGTGCCAGTGACCGCTTGAACCGGCTTAGCTCAGCTCGGTGGGATCGATATCCAGACTCCAACGCACCTTCTTGGTCTCGGGCCAGCCCTCCAGCTCTTTCACCGCCCAATCCAGCAGCTGGGCCAGGGTTGCCCGGCTGGGCCCCTGCACCAGCAACTGCATGCGGAACTTGCCCGCCTTGCGCTCCATGAAACCGCTGATGGGCCCGAGCACCTGCAGATGGGGATAACGGGCGCTGCGTAGCGTCTCGGCGAGACGGGTAAGAAACAGCTGCACCTCGTCACGGCCGTTGGCCTCGGCCCGAAACAGCCCCTGATAGCTGAACGGCGGCAGCCCCAGCAGGCGACGCTCTTTCAGCGCCGTATCGGCAAAGTGGCCATAGCCATTCTGGGTCAGATCCTGCAGCAGGGCGTGCTCCGGGTGATGGCTCTGCAATACCACCAGCCCCGGCTTGCTGGCGCGACCGGCACGACCCGCTACCTGGGTATAGAGCTGGGCCAGCTTTTCGGCGGCCCGAAAATCGGCGCTGAACAGGGCGCCATCCACATCCAGCAGTCCTACCAATGTCACGTCCGGAAAGTGATGGCCCTTGGCCAGCATCTGGGTACCGATCAGGATCTTGTACTTGCCCGCCTTGATGTCGCCGAGATGGGCCTCCAGCTCCCCTTTGCGGCGGGTGTTGTCCCGATCGATGCGCACCACAGGGTATTGCGGAAAAACCGTGGTGAGCAGCTGCTCAAGCTGCTCGGTGCCGACACCTGAGCCGATCAGTTCGCTGCTGCCACACTCGGGACAATGATGGGGTAAAGGACGAATACTGTCGCAGTGATGACAGTGCAGCCGTCGTCCGGCCTGGTGCCAGGTGTACCAGGCATCGCACCGCTCGCAGGCGGCGCTCCAGCCACATTGATGGCAGATGAGGGCCGGCGCATAGCCGCGGCGATTGAGAAACAGCATCACCTGATTGCCAGCGGCCAGATGTTCCGCCATCAGCTGCTCCAGCTGGGGGGAGAGCCCGGCCTGCAGCCGCACGTTCTTGATGTCCAGGATCACCTGGCGAGCAGTCTGGGCGTTACCGGCGCGGCGGGTCAGGCTGAGGTGGTGATACTTGCCGCTGCGGGCGTTGTGCAGCGTCTCCAGCGAGGGGGTGGCCGAACCGAGCAGGATGGGAATGCCGGCCCGATGGGCACGCATCACGGCGAGATCCCGGGCGTGGTAGCGAAAGCCGTCCTGCTGCTTGAAGGAGCCGTCGTGCTCCTCGTCGATGATGATGATGCCGAGATGCTTGAACGGGGTGAACACGGCGGAGCGGGTACCGATCAGGATGGCGGCGCCCCCGTCACGGCAGGCGAGCCAGGCGTCGAGACGCTCCCTGTCGTTCATGGCGGAGTTCATCGCCACCACGGGCACGTTGAAGCGGCGGCGAAAGCGATTGATGGTCTGCGGGGTGAGGCCGATCTCCGGCACCATCACCAGCGCCTGCTTGCCCGCCTTGAGCAGGGGTTCGAGGATGCTCAAATAGACTTCGGTCTTGCCGGAGCCGGTGATGCCATCCAGCAAAAAGGCGCCGAACTTGTCGCTCTGGCTGGTGACGGCGGAGACCGCCAGCGCCTGCTCACCGTTGAGGCGCAGCCCCTCGCCCGGCTCAAAATGGGTAGCCCAGTCACCGTCGTGGCTCGGCTCCAGGCTGCGCTTCTCCAGCAGCCCCTTCTTCTCCAGCGCAGTGAGGGCAGCGCTCTGGATCTCCTCCTGCTTGAGGGCGGAGGGGGTCTGCGGCCCCTTGCGCAGCAGTGCGAGGGCCTGCTGCTGCTTGGCCGCCCGCTTGAGCTCATTGAGATCGATTGCCATACCGGCCTCGGTCGCAAACCAGAACTCCAGCTCCCGATAGGCGGCGGGCTCTCCCTTGCGCACCAGCACCGGCAGGGCATGGGGCAGCACCTCGCCCAAGGGATGCTGATAGTAGCCGGCGCTCCAGTTCATCAGCGCCAGTATGTCCGGCCCCAGCACCGGCGTCGCATCGAGTACGCGCTTGATGGGCTTGAGCTTGTTGCGGGGCACCTGGCTCTCGGCCGGGTGATCCACCACCAGACCGACCAGAGTCTGGGGGCCGAAAGGGATCTCGACCCGGCAACCGGGTTCGGGCAGAGGCAGGGGGGAGAGATAGTCGAAATGACGGCGTAACGGCACCGGCACAGCCACACGAACCAGATCCAGCGTTTGGGAAGAATTCACCAGGGGTTGCCTATTTTTTCTGCGAAGCCACTTGCCTGATCTCAGGCATTTCCTATATTATTCGCAGCCTTTGAAACTGTGTTCAACAATCGTGTGGTGTCCGACAAGAGATCGGATGGCGACACGGCCTATTAATTGAGGTTGTCCATGAAAGCTGGTATCCATCCTGACTACGTAGCCATCACCGCCAAGTGCTCTTGCGGTAACGTCATCAACACTTTCTCTACCGTTGGTAAAGATCTGAACCTGGACGTGTGCTCCGAGTGCCACCCGTTCTACACCGGCAAGCAGAAAGAAGTTTCTAGCGGCGGCCGCGTAGACAAGTTCAACAAGCGTTTCGGTGCGATGACCACCAAGAAGTAATCTTACTTCTGAAGAATTCTGAAAAAGGCGCCCGTTGGGCGCCTTTTTTACATCCCAAATTCACCTACCAGATAACCGGATCATTGTCCGCGTTCTTCGCTCCGGCGCAGATAGACGTATCCCTCTCCCGGGCTGCCCCAGCGCGCCTTGCCTTTCAGATCATATGCCCGATCCAGCAGCCTGACGCTGTTCGGCCCAATCCAGATATGCTGCACCAGGGTCGCAGCCCCGCCAAAGTTGGTGGCGCAGTGCCCGACCCGGGTATGGCCGGCATATTCGCCGGCGGAGGTGCGCGCCAGCCAGATCTCGCACCCCTGGCGCAAGGAGAGCTGCTGAGGCGTCAGGGTGTCTAGCAGGGCAGGATTGTGCCAGGCGCCGGCAAAATCGATCGCCATCGGCATGGTCAGCTCGGCCATCAGGATGCGTCCGTCGGGCGCAGGCGAGAAGCGGTAGATGCGCTGGCGAAAAGGACGCACCGCACGCTGGGTCAGATATTGCTCGGCATATACCCAGCGATAGCCTTGGCGGCCGCGCCAGATCTCCATCAGCCGCAGTTCAGCGCTGGTAAAGCGGCTATCATAGCTGGCCTGCTCCTTGCTCGAGAACTCTCCGCTGAACCAGGAGAGCAGGGGCTCCATGCTCGACGTGGGCGAACCATTCCCGGGGGATATTCCTGCCAACGCCAGACAGGAGCAGAGCAGCCCGAGTACGGCCGCCAGCAACTTTGCCATCGAATCCTTCCGAATCATCATAGTGGCGGCGATTATATGAGCGAATCCCGTCAATAACAGCCATCAGGATCAAATCCTGGCCACTCTGGGGCAAAAACCTTGCGGGAAGAGACATACGGATATGATGACAATCCCCTTCCCCGCCAATATTGGTCGGCCAGACAAGAAAGCGACACCGGCTGGCAACATGGTGCAGGTGCTGGCACAAAAGCGGGAGCGTGCCGGCCTGTTCAAGGAATATTCATTGAAATGCCGGGCTCACTCCTTATACTGGATCCACCTGTTTCCGGCGGTGGATTTGACACAATGGAATACAACACTTCAGAACTGTGCGACATCTATCAGGATATGGTGGATGTGCTCGAACCCATGCTCTGCTCCTTCGGCGGCCGCGCCTCTTTCGGCGGCGTCATCACCACGGTCAAATGCTTCGAATCGAACGGCCTGATCCGTGAAATCGTCAAAGAGAACGGCGTCGGCCGCGTGTTGCTGATCGATGGCGGCGGCTCCATGCGCCGCGCCCTGATAGACAGCGAGATCGCCACCACGGCGGCCGAAAACGAATGGGAAGGGATCGTCTGCTACGGCTGCGTGCGCGAAGTTGACATCCTGGAAGATCTGGATATCGGCATTCAGGCACTGGCGGCTATTCCCGTGGGTGCCGACAGCAAGGACGTAGGCGAGACAGATCTGCCGGTCAACTTTGGTGGTGTCACCTTCCTGCCGGATGACCATCTCTACGCGGATACGACTGGGGTGATTCTCTCCCCCGAGGCGCTCGATATCGAGTAAGCCGCAACCAGAGTGACAACGGGAGCCAAGGCTCCCGTTTTTTATGGCCGCTTTCCGCCAGACGCAGACAAAAAAAGAGGGCCAGTAAAAACTGGCCCTTTAACTGGAAGCAATGTGAGCAATGTCGTGCCTTCACAAGAAGTCCATCACGTTGGAACAAATGAAGTCTTTCCCGGAAAACAAGTTAACAATAATCATTCTCATTTAACTGTGCAACCCTTATTTGCCAAAAAAGCAAAAAAATTGACCACCGCTAAGGGTGGTCAATTTCGTCAGGCTTGTCGTGTGGCCGTCTGCAGGCTGGCCAATCCAGCCTCGCCCACCAGCTTACGGCTGAGGTAACGCAGCAATACACCATAGAGCGGAACGAACAACCCCAGGCTTATCAGCAGCTTGAATACATAGTCCACGGTCGCGATCTCGACCCAGTGTTCAGCCATGAAGGGGTCCGTGCTGCGCCAGAAGGCGATGCTGAAGAAAGTGATAGTATCCACCAGATTGCCAAACAGGGTGGAGGCAGCCGGCGCAATCCACCAGTGCTTGAGCAGCCGCAACCGGTTGAACACCACCACGTCCATGAACTGCCCCACCAGATAGGCCATAAAGCTGGCCAGGGCGATGCGTGCCACAAACAGGTTGAACTCGGCCAGATGGCTGACCCCCTGGAAGCTCCCTTCAAAGAAGAGCACCGAGAGCACATAGGAGATAGCCAGAGCGGGCAACATCACGGTCTGGATGATCTTGCGCGCCAGGCCGGCACCGAAGATCCGCACCGTCAGATCGGTAGCCAAAAAGATAAACGGGAAGCTGAACGCACCCCAGGTAGTGTGAAAGCCGAAGATGGTGATCGGCAGCTGAACCAGATAGTTGCTGCTGGCAATGATCAGGATGTGGAACAACGAGAGACGCACCAGCGCCGTCTGGTGCTGAGCAGGGGTCAGATTCATATTGTGACCTTTTTGGTTAATGGGGTTAGGGAACCCATACCGCCACCATTGGCGATAATTGAGGGGCGGCATTATACCGCCCCCTATCGATAGTTCAATCTTTATGCTGTTCAGCAAGCCAGAACAGCACCTCCTGATCGGCCGGGTGAACCGCGGTCAGCCAGCAACCGCTGTAGTGTTCATACTCGAGTCGCAGCCGGCTGCCTTCAAATTCCAACAGCCAGCTGTGGCGGTCTGCCCCCCATTCCCGTTCGATCACAACCAGCTCCCACGCGGCCAGCAACAACTCGGCACGGGCGGGAAAGTTGTCCCACTCAAGCCCATCACACGCCAGCATCACCACGCCGGCGTCCGTATCTGTCTGTGTAATTCGCCAGTTCATTCCTTGCCTCTCAACTGCTGCACGACAGCTCGCCACCGCAATACCAAGCGACAACCGGCGTGGCGAGCTCCTCATATTCAGGCTGTTCATCAAAGGGGTTTTGCAAGACTGCAAACAGCCGCTCAAACGGCATCATATCCCCTCGCTCTGCAGCCTCTATCACCTGCTGGGCCAAGGCATTGCGTAGCACATATTTCGGATTGACCGCATCCATCTTCGTCTTGCGGACAGCGTCCTCGCTCCCCTCCCGGGCTAGGCGCTCACGATAGTCCGTCAACCACCCCTGCCAAGCGGCAGGATCCGGCAACAAGGCCAGCAGGGAGGCGGGCCACTCCCCCTGTCGGGTCAGTTCGCCCAGCCGACGTAGGAACAGGTGGTAGTCCACCTTGTGTGCCGCCAGCAGTCGGAACAGCTCGCGAAACAACGCCGGATCATCGTCCTCCCACACCACCAGCCCAAGCTTGGCCCGCATCAGCTCGGAGTAGTGCAGCATCAACTGGTGTTCATACTGGGCCAGGGCCGACGCCAGGGCGTCTCCCTCGACATGACCCGCCAGCGCCTGGGCCAGCTTTTGCAGGTTCCAGTAGCCGACCGCCGGCTGCTGATCCAGGGCGTAGCGACCGCCCGGATCCGAGTGGTTGCAGACGAAGTCCGGCACATAGGCGTCGATGAAGCCGTAGGGGCCATAGTCCAGAGTCAGTCCGAGCAGCGACATATTGTCGGTGTTGAGCACCCCGTGGCAGAACCCCGCAGCCTGCCACTTGGCGATGAGCCGCGCGGTGCGGCGCACCACCTCGGCAAACAGCTCTGCTCCGTCGCTCAGCTCGGGGAAGTGGTGGCGAAGGAGATAATCGATCAGCAAGGGGATCTTCTCCCCCTGCCCGCTCCAGGCGAAATACTCGATGTGGCCGAAGCGCAGGTGGCTGGAGGCGGTGCGTAGCACGGTCGCCCCCGTCTCCACCTGTTCGCGGTAGACCGGCTCCTGGCTACCCACCAGCACCAGCGCCCGGGTAGTCGGGATGCCGAGGGCATGGAGCGCCTCGGAGGCCAGATACTCGCGAATGCTGGAGCGCAGCACGGCACGACCATCGCCAAAGCGGGAGAAGGGTGTCTTGCCCGCCCCTTTCAGATGCAGATCCCAGCGCTGGCCATCCGGCGCCAGTTGTTCTCCCAGCAGCAGTGCCCGTCCGTCACCAAGGCGCGGACTGTAACCGCCGAACTGATGGCCCGCATAGACCTGGGCCACCGGCTGCATGCCGGGCAAAGGCTGCCCATGACCACAGCAGGCCAGCCAGTCGGCCTCGCTCACCGCCCCCAGCCCCAGCTCGCCGAGCAGCGCACGGTTGAGGTGCAGCAGGCCGGGGGCATGCAGTGGTTGGGGGGCGACGGGCTCGCAGGCCCAGGGCAGTTCGGTGGCAAAAGTGTTGATCAACTTCATGGTGATGCGGGTCGTCCCTGCGTATGCTCGTGTCACTCTTTATACCGCCCCCGGCCATTTCCGGCTAACAGGCGATCGCGTATTTCATATCAAGGAGAAGAAGATGCAGAAATGGGTGTATGCCCTGCCTTTGCTGGCTATGGCCTGGGGACACAACGCCAGGGCGGCGGATATCGAGGCTGGCAAGGCCAAGGCTGCGGTGTGCGCAGCCTGCCACGGCGTCGCAGGCAAAGCGAGCGTGCCGGTTTATCCTCACCTGGCAGGCCAACAGGAGGCCTATCTGTTGAAACAGCTGAAAGCCTTCAAGGATGGCAGTCGCAAGGAGCCACTGATGGTTCCCTTCATGGCCCCGCTCACCGATGCCGACATGGAGAACCTGGCGGCCTATTACGCCAGCCTGAAATAATTCACGGCGTCCGGATAATGGGCGCCTTCCCCCTGATGTGCCGGTCTGAGTCTGCCACGGTCGATGATGCTTCGCTAATCGATCCTAGCGCCGGCAGTAGTCGATTATCAGGTCCATAAAGGCTTCACCGAAGCGTTCCAGCTTACGATGGCCGACGCCGTTGATCGCCAGCATTTCGTCTTCCGTCATCGGCATGAGCTGTGCCATCTCCACCAGGGTCGCATCGTTGAACACCACGTAGGGCGGCACCTCTTCATCCTCGGCGATCTGTTTGCGCAGGGCGCGCAGCTCCTTGAACAGCCGCTTGTCGTAGTTGGCGTTGTCGAGCAGGCCGTTGCGCTTCTCCTTGCGACTGGAGATGGGCTGCAGGCGGGGTACCGCCAATTCCAGCTTCACCTCGCCGCGCAGCACGGGGCGGGCCGCCTCGGTCAGCTGCAACACCAGGTTGCGGGTGATGTTCTGGGTCAGCAGGCCTTTGTGGATCAGCTGGCGGATCACGCTCATCCAGTACTCGTGGCTCTGATCCTTGCCGATGCCGTAGGTCGAGAGCTTGTCGTGGCCGTGATCCTTGATGCGCTGATTGAGCGAGCCGCGCAGCACCTCCACCACATAGCCTACCCCGAAGTTCTGGCCCACCCGCCAGACGCAGGAGAGTGCCTTCTGGGCGTCTTCGGTGCCGTCATAGCTCTTGGGCGGATCGAGGCAGATGTCGCAGTTGCCGCACGGCTTGTCGTTGTACTCACCGAAGTAGTTGAGCAGCACCTGGCGCCGGCAGGTCTGCGCCTCGGCAAAGGCCGCCATCACGTTGAGCTTGTACTGCTCCACCTGCAGCTGCTGGGGATTCTCGATGTTGTCGAGCAGGCGGCGCACCCGGCCGATGTCGGCGGGATCGTAGAGCAGCAGCGCCTCGGCCGGGGTGCCATCGCGGCCGGCGCGACCGGTCTCCTGATAGTAGGATTCGATGTTCTTGGGGATGTCGTAGTGCACCACGAAGCGCACGTTGGGCTTGTCGATGCCCATGCCGAATGCCACCGTCGCCACCACTATCTCGACGTCATCCTTGAGGAAAGCCTCCTGGGTCTGCTGGCGCTGCTCGAGCGGCAGACCGGCATGATAGGGGGCCGCCTTGCAGCCGTGGCGGGAGAGCCGCTCGGCCACCTCCTCCACCCGGTTGCGGCTGGAGCAGTAGACGATGCCGCAGTTGCCCTTCTGACTCTGTACATAACGCAGCAGCTGCTCGGCCGCCTTGAACTTCTCCACCAAGCTATAGCGGATGTTGGGCCGGTCGAAGCTGGCGGTGTGGATAAAGGGATCGTTCAGTTCCAGCCGGTGCAGCATGTCGCTGCGGGTCGCCTCGTCGGCGGTGGCGGTGAGCGCCACCACGGGCACCTGGGGGAACCACTGCTTGAGCCGCCCGAGCGCCGCATATTCCGGCCGAAAATCGTGCCCCCACTGAGAGACGCAGTGAGCCTCATCGATGGCGAACAGACCGAGCGGCAGCTCGGCCAGCCGGTCCATGAACTCATGCTGCAGCAAGCGCTCGGGGGAAACATAAACCAGTTTGATCTCGCCGCGGCGCATGGCGGCAAAGTTCTGGATCATCTCCTCCCGGCTCAGAGCCGAGTTGATATAGACCGCCGCCACGCCGTTGGCACGCAGGGTGTCGACCTGATCCTTCATTAACGAGATGAGGGGAGAGACCACCACCCCGAGCCCCGGTCGCAGCAGTGCCGGGATCTGGTAGCAGAGCGACTTGCCGCCGCCGGTGGGCTTGAGCACCAGGGCATCGCGCCCCGCCACTATCTGCTCGATGATCTCGAGCTGGCCCGGCCGAAATTGCTGATAGCCGAATACCGCCTGCAACAGGGCTAGCGGTGTCTCTGGCTGGGGGTCAGGCAGGGTTTCGGCAATCGCAGTCATGGGCTCTCCTTTGGGGTCGCCATTCTAAAGCAGCCGCCGTCCACAATAAACCTGCCATTGCGACTGTTAAGGAAGTGTTGCAGACTGGCTGGAGTTTTTACTCGGCTTTGCTGACAGGGATCGGGATCAAGAATGAAACAGATGCTCAAGAAGATGGCGCTCAGTGGCATTGCCAACCTGTTCGCCGAGAAGATGCCGTTCAACAAGCTGATCGGCATGCAGGTGACCCACTACGACTTCGACAAGGTGGAGCTGCGCATCAGGATGGATGAGAAGCTCATCGGCAACCCCTTCCACAACATTCTGCACGGCGGCGTCACCGCCAGTTTGCTGGATGTGGCGGGCGGCATGATAGTCGCCGCCTCCTGCATCGACGAGCTGGAGGATTTCTCCCCCAGCTACCTCAAGGAGCGCTTCTCCCGCCTCGGCACCATCGACCTGCGGGTGGACTACCTGCGGCCGGGGCGCGGCAACGAGTTCATCGCCACCGCCCACATCATCCGCGCTGGCAGCAAGGTCGCCGTTGCCCGTATGGAGCTGCACAACGAGGAGGGGACCCATATCGCCTTCGGAACCGGTACCTATCTGGTTGGATGAGCCCGCTTAATGCATAAAAACCACTCTGTTAATCCACTTTTAATCATTAGATTCCTTACCCCCTCCGCCCGATAAAGAGCCATACTGAGATCCGGGATTGTTTGCAGAGGGAGGATTGCAGGCGATGAGTGCGAAACTGGCGACCACACCATCCAGAGCCTTGTTGATGCGTATCGAGTCCATGCTCGACGAGGTGCAGACACCCGAGTGTCGTCACTGGCTGGAACAGGAGCTTGAGGGCTATGCGCTCTCCTCGCCCTTGCCCTGGTATCGCATCGTTCCCTGCCGGCAACGCGGTCACTTTTTGGATCTGAAGACGGGAAAATATTTGACCTGTCATATCAACAGTCAAACGCTATGCCAACGCGATCTGGCCCAAATTCAGTTCATCTATGCCCGTGAACCCGCCGCCCACTATTTGCTGCAACGCAATTCCGGTATTGAGCCCTGGCCAGAACAGCTGCTGGAAGATTATCAGGAGCAGCTGATCCCCGGCCATCTATGCCTGCAAGCCTGGCATGAGCCCGTGATTTCATTACGTGCACAACTGATGGAGGGAATCGAACATTTCATTAGTGAGTACCCCAAGCACGCGGCCTTGCAACCTCAGCACAGCTTCAAGGCATTGCGGCATCAGCACTGGCATATCTGAGTAAGCGCCTGGCGCGCAAGGAGGGCACTATAGACAAGACCCATAGCGAGATTGCCACAATCTGAGAGTGCCGGAGTCAGGATCAGACTCCACCCATGGGCCACCGGGCGGTGGCCCTTTTCATGCCTGCTGCAATCCCCCCTGCCACTCAACACTCGTCCACTTCTTGTGATCACAAAATACAGTCACGACTCAGCCATCATCTGCAGTGCTCGGCCCGGGAATGCCCCAGATATTCCGGATGCGGAACTAGCTGGCCCAAGCCACGTCAAGAAAGAGAACTGGCCGGTTGGTAGAGAGAAGAAGTGGAGAGAGTAGAAATGCGAAAAGGCCGCTCATTGAGCGGCCTTTTCAAATGTGGTCGGTGTGAGAGGATTCGAACCTCCGACCCCTTCGTCCCGAACGAAGTGCGCTACCAAGCTGCGCTACACACCGATGTCTGCGGGACGGGAATTTACCGAAAGCCCCGACCCGACACAAGCCTTTTTTGCATTAAAAGGGAAAAAAACTGCCGTTCGCTCAACTATTCAGCGTTTTACGCACGAGTTTACCGGAATGCAGCCAGGTGATGACATTCCGGCAACCGGGATCAAGGCAACTGCAGCGATTCGGGCCCCAGTAAACGGGGTCGCCAGTCAGCCACCATCCCGTGCTCCAGCCAGCTGGCCGCATTCTGACGCCAGTTGGGCGACAGCGCCGGGTTCTCCAGCAACAGCAGTAGATCGGCTTCGTTGCGTACCTGATTGAACAGGATATCGGCGGTGCGCTTCACCGTCAGCTCGGGGTAGGGCCTGTCCACCAGCTCCAGAGTCTGATCCGGTGCAACCATGCCCTCCTCCAGCACCCGCAGCAACCAGCCACAGCGACCACTGAGCTGCATCACCAGGGACATCTGACCATAGCCAAAACGCTGGTTGAGTTTGAAACAGGGCGATCTGGGCTGACTTATCTGGATCAGCGCCTCGCCGAGTCGATAGACGTCGCCGATGCAGGCCTGTGCTTCGGTCAGCCCGACACCGGAGAGATTCTCGCCAAAGGCGGCGGGTTGCCATGGCGTTTTGGGTGCGGGCAAGCCCAGCGCGGTTTGCCAGGTCTGCCACCAGGGGTAGTGATCGGCGGGATAGTAGTGCAGCGCCCGATCCGGGCCGCCGTGATGACGTTGATCGCTTTGCTCATCCCCCTCCACTCCAAGCTGGCCGCAAAACAGCGGCGCCGTGGCGGGGTGTTTGTGGATAGCTGTAGTGAGACCGGGCACCAGTTCGGCACCACGGCCGGTAAAGAGAGAGATCCGCATACTCATCCTCCGAATTGACGAGAGTAGGCGGATCTTAACATGAGGTCAGGCGACAGCCTGCATCTGGGCAGTCATGGCGATCTCGGCGCGGCGGCGTTTCTCCGCCTTGGCCATCAGATACCAGCTGCCAAAGGTGAACAGGGATACCGACAGCAGGATCAGGCTAGCAACCGCATTGATCTCGGGTTTCACGCCGAGACGCACCGCCGAGAAGACCTCCATCGGCAACGTGGTCGAGCCCGGGCCGGAGACAAAGCTCGCCAGCACCAGGTCATCCAGCGACAGGGCAAACGACATCATGCCGCCCGCCGCCAGCGAGGGGGCGATCATCGGGATGGTGATCAGGAAGAACACCTTCCAGGGCTTGGCCCCCAGATCCATGGCCGCCTCCTCGATGGAGAGATCCAGTTCCCGCAACCTGGCCGACACCACGATCGCCACATAGGCGGTACAGAAGGTGGTGTGGGCAATCCAGATGGTCACCATGCCCCGCTCGGCGGGCCAGCCCACCAGCTGGGCCATGGCCACGAACAACAGCAGCAGGGAGAGACCGGTGATCACCTCGGGCATCACCAACGGCGCCGTCACCATGCCGCCGAACATGGTCCGGCCGCGGAAGTGAGGGATCCGGGTCAGCACAAAGGCCGCCACCGTCCCCAGCGCCACCGCCGCAATCGCGGTGTAGAAGGCGATCTCCAGCGAGCGCAGCACTGAGCCTATCAGCTGCTTGTTGTCCAGCAGGCCGAAGTACCACTTCAGCGACCAGCCACCCCATACGGTCACCAGCTTGGAGGCGTTGAAGGAGTAGATCACCATGATGACCATGGGCAAGTAGATGAACAGCAGACCCAGCCACAGCATCAATTTGGCAAAACCGAAGCGCTTCATGCTTTACCCTCCAGCTCTTTGGCCTGGTTGCGGTTGAACAGGATAATGGGGACGATCAGCACCGCCAGCATCACCACCGCAAGGGCAGAGGCCACCGGCCAGTCGCGGTTGTTGAAGAACTCCTGCCACAGCACTTTACCAATCATCAGGGTTTCCGGGCCGCCCAGCAGTTCCGGAATTACGAATTCGCCCACCACAGGAATGAACACCAGCATGCAACCGGCGATGATGCCGTTCTTGGAGAGCGGTACCGTGATCTGCCAGAAACGGGTGAGGTTGCGAGCACCGAGATCGGAAGCCGCCTCCAGCAAGCTCTGGTCGTGCTTGACCAGGTTGGCATAGAGCGGCAGCACCATGAACGGCAGGTAGGAGTAAACGATGCCGATGTAGACCGCCAGGTTGGTGTTGAGGATCTGCAGCGGCTCGTCGATGAGGCCTATCCCCATCAGCAGGCTATTGAGCAGGCCGTTGTTGCTGAGGATGCCCATCCAGGCGTAGACCCGGATCAGGATCGCGGTCCAGGTCGGCATCATGATGAGCAGCAGCAGAACGGTCTGGGTCTCCTTGTTGGCCCGGGCGATGGCATAGGCCATCGGGTAGCCGATCAGCAGACAGAGCAGGGTGCTGATGAAGGCCATCTTGAGAGAGCCGAGATAGGCCGCGATATAGAGCTCATCTTCCCGCAGCAGCAGATAGTTGCCCATGTTGAGCAGTATGGTGAGCTGGTTGTCGGCCCAGCTCACCACATCGGTGTAAGGCGGGATCGCCACATCTGCTTCGGCGAAGCTTATCTTCACTACGATGATGAAGGGCAGCAGGAAGAAGAGGAACAGCCAGAAGAACGGGATGCCGATCACCAACTGGCGCCCGCCCAATATCTTCAGTCGTTTCAATGCATTCATGATTGCAGCACCACGCCGCTGTCATCTTCCCAGTAGAGGAACACCTGGTCATCCCAGGTCGGCCGCTTGCCGTGGCGTTCGGCGTTGGCGATGAAAGCCTGAACGATCTTGCCCGAGGGCAACTGGATGTAATAGACGGAGTGGCCGCCCAGATAGGCGATGTCATAGACCTCGCCCTTGGTCCAGTTAAAATCGGGGTGCTCGATCTCGACCGGTTTTTGCAGGCTCATCAGCAGCTTCTCCGGCCGCAGGGCATAGGTCACCTTCTTGTTCTCGGCGCGGGAGCTGATGCCGTGGCCCACATAGATGGGCTGCTCCAGATCCGCACAGGCGATGGTGGCGTGGTCCTGCTCATCCTCCACCAGCAGACCGTCAAACAGGTTGACGTTACCGATGAACTCGCACACCAGTCGGCTGGCCGGGGTCTCGTAGATGTCCATCGGGCTGCCGATCTGCTCGATGCAACCGAGATGCATGATGGCGATCCGCTCGGCCATGGTCATGGCCTCTTCCTGATCGTGGGTCACCATGACGCAGGTCACGCCGACCCGCTCGATGATCTCGACCAGCTCCAGCTGCATCTGGGAACGCAGCTTCTTGTCCAGTGCCCCCATGGGTTCGTCCAGCAGCAGCAGCTTGGGGCGCTTGGCCAGGGAACGAGCCAGGGCCACCCGCTGACGCTGACCACCGGAGAGCTGGTGCGGCTTGCGGCGGGCATACTGGGTCATCTGCACCAGCTTGAGCATCTCCTCCACCCGGGCATCGATCTCGGCCCTGGGCAGGCCATCCTGCTTGAGGCCGAAGGCGATGTTCTGCGCCACCGTCATGTGGGGGAACAGGGCATAAGACTGGAACATCATGTTGATGGGGCGCTCGTAGGGCGGCATGTCGGTGATGTCGACCCCGTCGAGGAACAGACGTCCCTCGGTGGGGCGCTCGAACCCGGCCAGCATCCGCAACAGGGTGGATTTACCCGAACCGGACCCTCCGAGCAGGGCGAAGATTTCGCCCTTGTGGATGTTGAGCGACACATTGTCGACCGCCAGCGTTTCATCGAACTGCTTGCTGACCCGATCGATCTTGACCAGCACTTCTTTGCGCTGCTGACTGCCCTCGAGGGCTTTCTTGTAGGCACTGGAGGCTATCGCCATTACCAAACTCCCAAGCGTGACACCGACCAGAGGGTCGATTCATAAAAGCGATCTGGCGCCCCAGAGCGGGCACCAAAGTTAGGTTCCGGACTTGATCTTCGTCCAACTCCGGGTCATTTGGCGCTGTACCGCACGTGGATGTGCCTCCTGCACAAACAGATGCTCCAGCACCGCTTGAGGCGGGTAGACCCGCTCATCCTTGCGCACCTCCTCATCCATGAACTCTCCGGCCTTGGCGTTGGGGTTCGCATAGCCCACATAGTTGCTGATCTTGGCGATCACCTCGGGCCGCAGGACATAGTTGATGAGGGCGTGGGCTTCTTTGACATTGTGGGCATCCGCCGGGATGGCCATCATGTCGAACCAGAGGTTGGCTCCCTCCTTCGGGATGCTGTAGGCAATATTCACCCCTTTGCCCGCTTCCTCGGCCCTCGCCGCCGCCTGCAGGATGTCGCCGGAGAAACCGGCCGCCACGCAGATGTCGCCATTGGCCAGATCGCCGATGTACTTGGAGGAGTGGAAGTAGGCCACATAGGGCCGCACCTTCAGCAACTGAGCCTCGGCCTTCTTGATGTCGGCCGGTTCGTGACTGTTGGGATCGAGTCCGAGGTAGTTGAGGACGGCGGGGATCATCTCGTCGGCGGAGTCGAGAAACGCGACACCGCAACGGGAGAGTTTTGCCATGTTTTCCGGTTCAAAGATGGTGGCCCAGGAGTCAATCTTGTCGACCCCCAGCACCGCCTTGATCTTGTCGACGTTGTAGCCGATGCCATTGGTTCCCCACAGATAGGGCACCGCGTATTGCTGACCCGGATCCACCTTGTCGAGCTGGCCGAGCAGCACGGGGTCCAGGTTGGCCAGATTGGGCAGCTGGGATTTGTCCAGTTTCTGGAACGCCCCCGCCTGGATCTGCTTGGCCAGGAAATTGTTGGAAGGCACCACCAGGTCGTACCCGGTCCGTCCCGTCAGCAGCTTGCCCTCAAGGGTCTCGTTGGAGTCAAACACGTCATAGACGGTCTTGATCCCGGTCGCCTGCTGGAAATCGCTGAGGGTCGTCTCGCCGATATAATCGGACCAGTTGTAAAAGTGCACCACAGGGGCTGCCTGGGCCACATTCGCCAGCCCCATGGTCAGGGCAAGGGTGATCAACTTGGTAGTATGCACTGTGTCAGTTCTCCTGTTTTGTGGTATTCCGGCTGCGCATCCCTTCGCGCGGCCCATCCCGAAGGGATGGCATCACAATCCTCCCGGCCGAACTGCGGACCGGGAGGAGCACTCGTCACTTACTTGCCGGACTTGATCTTGGTCCAGCTGCGGGTCATGGTCCGCTGCACCTTGGCCGGCAGATCCGGGAAGGTGTAGATCTTCTGCAGGGTCGCCGCATCGGGGTAGACACCCGGATCGGTGCGGATCGCCTCATCCACCAGCGGAGTGGCAGCCTTATTGCCGTTCGGGGCCTGGATCTGGTTGGTGATGTTGGCGATCACCTCCGGCTTCATCAGATAGTTGATGAAGGTATGGGCAGATTCGACGTTCTTGGCATCGGCCGGAATGGCGATCATGTCAAAGAAGCTGCCAGCGCCTTCCTTCGGAATGATGTAGGTCAGCGCGACACCATTCTTGGCCTCGGCGGCACGTGCCTTGGACTGTTGCAGGTCCATGGAGTAACCGACCGCCACACACAGGTTGCCGTTGGCCAGATCCGAAATGTACTTGGAGGAGTGGAAATAAGCGGTATAGGGGCGAATGGAGAGGAACAGCTCCTCGGCCTTCTTCAGCTCGGCCGGCTTCTGGCTATCCGGCTTGAAGCCCAGGTATTGCAGGGCCGCGGGCAGCATTTCGGTCGGCGAGTCGAGGAAGGAGACGCCGCACTCCTTGAGCTTGGCCATGTTTTCCGGCTTGAACACCAGATCCCAGGAATCCACCGGGGCCTTGTCACCCAGTACGGCCTTCACCTTCTCGGGGTTGTAGGCAAAGCCGATGGTGCCCCACAGATAGGGGATGGAGTACTGGTTGCCCGGATCGCTAGGCTCGAGCGCCTTGAGCAGATTGTCATCCAGATTTTGCCAGTTGGGGAGCTTGGACTTGTCCAGCTTCTGGAACACGCCCGCCCTGATCTGCTTGGCCAGGAAGGGGTTGGACGGCACCACGATATCGTAGCCAGACTTGCCTGCCAGCAACTTGGCTTCCAATACCTCGTTGCTGTCGAACACGTCATAGACCACCTTGATGCCCGTCTCCTTCTGGAAGTTATCCAGGGTATCCGAGGCGATGTAGTCGCTCCAGTTGTAGACGTGCAACACCTTCTCTTCAGCCATTGCTCCGGCGCTTGCCATGACCAACGCCACAGAGGCAGCGATCACTCCCGTTTTGAAAGACATCATCCTTGTCTCCTAAGCAAATTGTATGCGCATGCCAACCTGCCTGGCACCAGCTATCCCTTCAGCTTCGCAGCAGTCAGATCCAGACTGAGCCTTGCCAGCTTGACCAATTCATCAACCTGTTCCTCGGTGATGACCAAGGGGGGCGATATGATCATGGTATCGCCGACCGCCCTCATCACCAAGCCATTGTTAAAGCAGAATTCCCGACACGTCATTCCGGCATTTGCCTCGGCCGGAAAACGCTGGTTGGTCTGCTTGTCCCGGACAATTTCCAGCGCGGCCACCAGACCTTTGCCGCGAGTTTCGCCCACCAGAGGATGGTCGGCCAGCTCGCTCCAGCGACGCTGCAAATAGGGGCCGATAGTATCATGCACTCGCTTAACTATGCTCTCGTTTTGCATAAGCTGGATGTTGGCTACCGCCACGGCGCAGGCCACCGGGTGACCCGAGTAGGTGAAGCCGTGGTTGAACTCGCCCCCCTCCTCCACCAGCACCTTGGCGACCCGATCGCTCACCATCACGGCACCCAGCGGCAGATAGCCGGAGGTGATCCCCTTGGCCAGGCACATGAGGTCCGGTTTGATGCCAAACCCTTCGCTGGCAAACCAGTGGCCGGTACGACCAAACCCGCAGATCACTTCATCGGCGATGAGCAGGATGCCGTACTGATCGCAGATGCGCTGGATCTCGGGCCAGTAGCTGTCGGGCGGAATGATGACGCCGCCGGCCCCCTGGATCGGCTCGCCGATAAAGGCGGCCACCTTGTCCACCCCCAGCTCCAGGATCTTTTTCTCCAGCTGGCGGGCACGCTCCAGGCCGAACTCGTGGGCACTCATCCCCTGCCCCTCACCGAAGTGGTAGGGCTGATCGATGTGCACTATGCCGGGGATGGGCAAGCCACCCTGGGCATGCATGCCCTTCATGCCGCCGAGGCTCGCCCCCGCCACGGTGGAGCCGTGGTAGGCGTTGTGGCGGCTGATGATCACCTGCTTGTCGGGCTGCCCCTTGCTGGCCCAGTAGTGGCGTACCATGCGCAGCACGGTATCGTTGCACTCGGAACCCGAGCCGGTGAAGAAGACGTGATTGAGATGGGCCGGCGTCACCTCGGTCAGCAGGGTGGCCAGCTCGATCACCGGCGGGTGCGCAGTCTGGAAGAAGAGGTTGTAGTAGGGCAACTGCTGCATCTGGCGGGTGGTAGCCTCCACCAGCTCCTGGCGGCCGTAACCCATGTTGACGCACCACAACCCCGCCATGCCGTCGAGGATGCGCTTGCCGTCGGAGTCCTCCAGATAGACGCCATCGGCCTTGGTGATGATGCGGCAGCCCTTCTTGTTCAGGGCCTGAAAATCGGTAAAGGGGTGCAGGTGGTGGCTGGCATCCAGTTGCTGCCACTCACGGGTGGTGTGCTGCATTTCTTGCTCCTCGGTTCCTTCGACTCAAGCGGTTTGTTTCGTGAATCGAGAGGCTGCTGGCGCGCTGCCAGCACTCTCGATATGAGCGGGGAGGTTCAGCCTCCCCACAGGGGGGATGCGTGACGGGCACGCATCCGGGTCACACGTTCAGCAGCAGGAATTCCCGTTCCCAGCGGCTGATCACCCCGAAGTAGGTCTCGTATTCCTTGCGCTTGACCGCCACGAAGGCGCGGGTAAAGCGCTCGCCCAGCATCTCCTTGATCGGCTCGCACTGCTCGAGATGGCTGAGCGCCTCCTCCAGCGAGCGGGGCAGGCTGTAGGGCAGCTCGTAGGCGCTCGACTTCATCTCCGGCAGCGGGTCCAGCTTCTCCATCATGCCGAGATAGCCGCAGGCCAAGGTGGCAGCCAGCGCCAGATAGGGGTTGGCATCGGCACCGGCGAAGCGGTTCTCCACCCGGCGGGCATTGGGCTCGGAGAAGGGCACCCGCAACCCGCAGGTACGGTTCTCCACTCCCCACTGCACGTTGCGCGGCGCGCTCTCGCCAAAGGTGAGGCGGCGATAGGAGTTGACGTTCGGCGCCAGCAGGGCGGTCACCGCCGGGGTGTATTTCTGCAGCCCGGCGATGAAGTGCATGAACAGCTCGGAGTGGCCACCGCTCTCGGTGCCGAACAGGTTGCGGCCGTCCATGTCCTCCAGACTCTGGTGGATGTGCATGGCGGAGCCGGGCTCGTTGCTCATCGGCTTGGCCATAAAGGTGGCGTAGATGCCGTGGCGGTGAGCCGCTTCCCGCATGGTGCGCTTGAACAGGAACACCTGGTCGGCGAGATCGATGGCATCCCCGTGCAGGAAGTTGATCTCCATCTGGGCGGCGCCGGATTCGTGGATCAGGGTATCCACCTCCAGCTCCTGGGCCTCGCAGTAGTCGTACATGTCCTCGAAGATGGGGTCGAATTCGTTGACCGCATCGATGCTGAACGATTGGCGGGCGGTCTCCGGGCGACCGTTGCGTCCCACCGGAGGCACCAGGGGATAGTCGGGGTCTTCGTTGCGGGTCACCAGGTAGAATTCCAGCTCGGGCGCCACCACCGGCTTCCAGCCCTGCTTCTCGTAGAATGACAGAACCCGGCGCAATACCGAACGGGGGGCGATGTCGATCAGCTTGCCATTGACGTCGAAGCAGTCGTGGATCACCTGGGCGGTCGGCTCCAGTGCCCAGGGCACGAAGCGGATGGTGTTGGGATCGGGATAGAGCTGCATGTCCCGCTCCAGCGGGTCGATCATGCTGTCATCGTCCGGGTATTCGCCGGTTACCGTCTGGGTGAAGATGACCTCGGGAAGGCGCATGCCCCCCTCGCGTAGAAACTTGTTGGCTGGGATGATCTTGCCCCGGGCGTTGCCGGTGAAATCCGGAAACAGGCACTCCACCTCCGTGATGCGATTGTTCTCCATCCAGCCTTTGATACTGTCCATGTTAAACCCCGACTTTCGATTGTCATTGGCAAGGGTGTCTAATATATGGAACACCCTTGTTATCAAATTGTAATCAACATCACCATAAAAGCCCGCCATCAAGGGCAATGTCAAGGTGAACTGTTTAAAAAAATATAAATATCGGTGCATATAATGACCAAGACGGCACCAAATACTAAACACTTCATCCCGGACTCAGCTCATTGCAAAGCCAGTGCCAACAGGGGTTTCAGGACGCGACAGAACCCGGCCGAACAGTGGTCCGAATGGGCTTTTCTTTGCAAGGGCGCACAATCCTTGTCCCATTTGCTTTGCTTGGCTGCATTTTTTTGGTACAAGGCCCGCCCTGATTTGCACTCTCTTGCACGATTCGGGTGCAAATCGGACACAAGGGCTTGGTCTGCAGGCAGACAGCCCCCATAAACAGGGATAATTGGGTTAGTAAACTGACTGGTAGTAAATCGTATGTGTGATTTCATGACTGAAGACCAACTGGCCTTTTACAAGGGGCAGATCGAGCAACAGATCGTCGAGCTCGAGGAACGCCTCAACTCCCAGGCCAGCCAGGCCATCGCCACCGATACCAACGAGATGGCTGATGAAATTGACCGTGCCAGCATCGAGGAGGCCCGCCGTCTGGAGCTGAACCGCATCGAGCACGACAAACTGCACCTGCGCAAACTGCGTGGCGCGTTGAAGCGCATCAGCGAAGGAGACTTCGGCTACTGCGAATCCTGCGGTGACGAGATCTCTCTCAAGCGGTTGCAGGCTCGTCCAGAATCCCGTTTCTGCGTCGAGTGCCAGAGCACCAAGGAATTCAACGACACTCACGTATTCCGCCGCGTCGCCTGATCTCTGTAGACCGTCGCGATCCGCGGTGAATCGCGGGCAGGCAGCACGGCCCAAGGTATCCGGTTCATCTCGATGAACCGCGAGCCTGACGGCGAACACGCCTTGCTCATGACTTCGCCACAAGATCGCGGAGAAGTTCTGATAGACTCCGGGCTAGCCCCGGATTCTAGAGGAGAACAGAGAGTGAAATGGCTCATCAAGCTGTGCTTGTGTCTGCCCCTGCTGGCACAAGCACAGGTTCTGCAGGTCAAGATCCCCAGCCGGCCCATCAACAGCCTGGATCAGGAGTACCAGATCAAGCTGCTGGAACTGGCCCTGACCCGCTCCGGACAACCCTTTCGCATCGACCCCGTCGAACTCGATCTCAACCAGTTCACCCTGCAGCAGCAGCTGGTCAAGGGCAAGAAGATCAATGTGTTCTGGATGGGTACCTCCAGTGCTCTCGAATCCGCCCTCATCGCCATCCCGATCCCGCTGTTTCGCGGGCTGGAAGGGCTTCGCCTCTCGTTCATCCACCAGGATGCCCAGGAGAAGTTCAACCAGATCAACACCCTGGCCGATCTCAAGCAGATGAAGGCATTGCAGGGTGTCGGCTGGGCCGACAACAGGATCCTGGAAAATGCCGGCATCCCCACCTATTCGGGTCGCTACAGCAACCTGTTCCGCCTCATCAACGACGGCGACAAGGTGGACTTCTTCCCCCGCAGCCTGGTGGAGATCTTCGCCGAGCATGGCGAACTGGCCGAGCAATACCCCCGCCTCGCCATCGAGCAGCACCTGCTGCTGCGCTACCCCTTCGCTCAGTTCTTCTTCGTCAGTCCCAACAATCCCAAGCTGGCCAAGGCGATTCAGACCGGGTTGGAGCGGGCCTACGCCGACGGCAGCTTCATGAAGTTCTTCAATGAGAACCCCAGGATCCGCGAGGCGCTGGCCAGCGCCAATCTGGATCAGCGGGTCACCATCAAGCTGGATAATCCGGACATGACCCCCTTGCTCCAACGCATTCCGGCCCAATATTGGCAATATCCGCCCCGCTAAAGGGGCGTTTGTCGCAAGCGGCCGCCCCAACGCCGGGCTGGCCACTCTCCACCGCGCCCAGGAGTTGATATGCAAAAGACCAAGATGAGCCTGCTGCTGGCGGGTTGTCTGCTGGCCATGCCGGCCCTCGCCGACAAGGCCGATCCCGTCGGCGAGGTAAGCACCTCGTTCAAGCTGCTCGGCCCCAACCACAAGATCCTGGTGGAGGCGTTCGATGACCCCAGAATCGACGGCGTCGCCTGCTATCTGGCGCGCCCCAAGACCGGCGGCGTTAAGGGCGGGCTGGGGCTGGCGGAAGATCCGTCCCACGCCTCCCTCTCCTGCCACCAGATCGGCCCCATCACCCTGCCCGAGAAGCTGAAGGCGGGGGAAGAGGTATTCGACGTTAGTACCTCCCTGGTGTTCAAGGAGCAGAAGGTGGTGCGCTTTTACGACCAGAAGCGCAATGCGCTGGTCTATCTCACCTACAGCACCAAGCTGGTGGACGGCTCCTACAAGAGCGCCGTCAGCGCTGTGCCCATCATGCCCTGGGGCTGATCCCCGCAAGGAGGCAAGCATGTACGAAACCGTTCTGATCACCGGCGCCACCAGCGGCATCGGCCACGCCTTGGTGCACGACCTGTGCGCACGCGGCTACCGGGTCTATGCCACCGGCCGCAATGAGGCTGCCCTGGCCGAGCTGATGGCCGCCACCGGCTGTCTCGGCAGCACCGCCGATCTCACCGATCCCCCGCAGGCCATGGCCCTCTATCAGCGGGCTCGCGAAACGCTGGGGCAGGTCGATGTGCTGATCAACAACGCCGGCGCCAACCCGCGCAAGGCACCGATCGCCGACACCACGCTGGAAGAGTTCGAGCTGCAGTACTCCCTCAATCTGCGCGCCCCCTATCTGCTCGGACGCGAGGCCCTGCGCGAGATGATCCCGCGCGGCAACGGTTACATCATCAACGTGGTGAGCACCTGCGCCCTGCGCCACCCCACCCCCATGGGCATCTACAGCACCATGAAGAGCGGCCTGGCGAGCCTGAGCCAGGTGATGATGAAGGAGGCCCAGCCCCACGGTATCAAGGTCTCGACCCTCTACCCGGGCGGTGTCGATACCCCGTTTCGGGCCGAGGCCAAGCCTCACTACATGCAACCCGCCAGCGTGGCTACCACCATCACCACCCTGCTTGGCCTGCCGGCGGACGTGATCGTCCACGAGATGACCTTCCGGCCACCGTTCGAGCTGGAGTGAGTACGTCATGCGGGCATGGTGATCAGGATCACGGTTTGTAGTAACGTGACGCCATCAACCGATACGGAGTTCCAACATGAAAGTCGCCGTTTTCAGCAGCAAGAGCTATGACAAAGAGCATTTCAACCAGGCCAATAGCCAGTACGGCTTCGACCTGGAGTTTTTTGATGTTCGTCTGGAGGCCAAGACAGCCCGACTGGCTCACGGCTTCCCGGTCGTCTGCCTGTTCGTCAACGACGATGCGGATCGCGAAGTCCTGACCGAGCTGGCCGCCAACGGCACCAAGGTCATCGCCCTGCGCTGCGCCGGCTACAACAACGTGGATCTGGCTGCCGCCAGGGAGCTGGGGATGAAGGTAGTGCGGGTACCGGCCTACTCACCGGAGGCGGTGGCCGAGCACGCGGTGGGGCTGATGATGACCCTCAACCGCCGCATCCATAAGGCCTATCAGCGCACTCGTGACGCCAACTTCTCGCTGGAGGGGCTGGTCGGCTTCAACATGCACGGCCGCACCGCCGGCATCATAGGCACCGGCAAGATCGGCATCGCCACCTTGCGCATCCTCAAGGGATTTGGCATGCGGCTGCTGGTAAGCGACCCGTACCAGAATCAGGCGGCGCTCGATCTGGGGGCCGAGTACGTGGATCTCGACACCCTGTTCCGCCAGTCCGACGTCATCAGCCTGCACTGCCCGCTGTTCAAGGAGAACTACCACCTGCTGAACAAGGAGGCGTTCGACAAGATGAAGGACGGGGTGATGATCATCAACACCAGCCGGGGCGGCCTGCTCGACTCCAACGCCGCCATCGAGGCACTCAAGACCGCCCGCATCGGCGCCCTGGGGCTGGACGTCTACGAGGAAGAGGAAGATCTCTTCTTCGCCGACAAGTCCAACGAGGTGATCACCGATGACGTGTTCCGCCGTCTGTCGGCCTGCCACAATGTGTTGTTCACCGGTCACCAGGCCTTCCTGACCCGCGAGGCGCTGCACGCCATCGCCGATACCACCCTCAGCAACATCCGGGCGCTTGACGGCCAGGGTCGCTGCGACCACGAGGTGGAGTAAGGGATAACCCCATTCTTCACCCTGCGCCGGGTTGTGAGACCCGGCGCCATCGGGTAGGCTAGCCCCCCTTTTTATTCAGGAGTCTGGCTGCCCATGTTTATCGGATTTGATTACGGTACCTCCAACTGTGCCGTTGCCGTGATGGAGCAAGGCAGCCCCAGGCTGCTCAATCTCGGCGCCTCTCGCTATCTCCCCTCCACCCTGCACGCCCCCCATCGGGATGCCATCGCGGGCCTGCTGGCCGAAGGGCTGGCCCCGACCCGTCAGGCGGAATACCTCAAGCTGCGCGGCCCCGTGGTCACCCGGGCCCAGAGCGTGCGCCGCCAGATGCGGGAAGAGGGGCTGATCGACGAGCTCAGCTTCGGCACCGCGGCGCTGGAGCGCTATCTGGAGGAGCCGGACGAGGGCTATTACATCAAGTCGCCGAAATCCTTCCTCGGCGCCTATGGTCTCAAGGCTCCCCAGATTGCCCTGTTCGAAGACATCGTCTGCGCCATGATGCTGCACGTTCGCCAGCAGGCGGAGCAGCAGACCGGAGCCCCCATCCGCCAGGCGGTGATCGGTCGCCCGGTCAACTTCCAGGGGCTGGCAGGGGAAGAGAGCAACCGCCAGGCCATCGCCATCCTGACCGAGGCGGCCCGCCTCGCCGGGTTCGAGCAGGTGGAATTTCTCTACGAGCCGGTGGCGGCCGGTTTCGAGTTCGAGGCGCGCCTCACCGAAGATTCCGTGGTACTGGTGGTGGATATCGGCGGCGGTACCACAGACTGCTCCATGCTGCGCATGGGCCCGAGTTACCGCGACCAGCTGGATCGCAGCGGCGATCTGCTCGGCCACAGCGGCCAGCGCATCGGCGGCAACGACTTCGACATCCGCCTGACGGTGGAAGGCATGATGCCGCTGCTCGGCATGCACGAGACCCTCAAGACCGGCAAGCCGCTGCCCCACCCCCTGTTCTGGGATGCGGCCGCCATCAACGACGTCAGCGCCCAGAGCCGCTTCTACAGCCTGGATACCGCCCGCCAGCTGCAGGATCTGCAGCTCGACAGCCAGCCCGGCAGCAAGCTCTCTCGCCTTGCCAACCTGCGGGCCCACAAGCTGAGCCACCAGCTGGTGTGGCGCGCCGAGCAGGGCAAGATCGCCCTCTCGGAGCAGGATCTGAACCGCCAGTCCCTGGACGAGCTGGAGCGAGGGCTGGCGGCCGAGCTCAATCGCGAGCAACTGGCCTGCGCCTCGGCGCCGCTGCTGGAGAAGATCGGCGAGCTGATGGATGAGGCCATTGCCGCCGCCGGCGTGCAGCCGGATCGCATCTTCGTCACCGGCGGCAGCGCCCGCTCGCCGCTGATCGCCAGCTTTATCCGCCAGAAGCTCCCGGCTATTCCGCTGGAAGGGGGCGATGACTTCGGCTCGGTCGCCGCCGGTCTGGCCCGTTACGCGGAGCGGTTGTTCGCTTCGGCGAACCAGGGGGAATAACCGCCCCGGCTCAGGAGTGCCACAAAACAACAGGGAGGCCAATGGCCTCCCTGTTGTTTCTCATGCAGACCCTCAGGGCTGAGGGCTGGTCATGTCGAGGCCGTCGACGCAAAGCAACCTGGCCGGCGGCATGGCGATGCCGGAATCGAGACAGTAGTCGACTATCTTGTCCTCGAACTGGCCGTATACCACCTCCAGATGCTGGGGTTGCCACATGCGGGCCGTCCAGATACGCCCCGTGCTGGTGGCGGCGATGCCTGACACGGGTTGCTCCCGGGCCAGCAGGGTTCCGAGCACGGCAGGCAGCGTATCGCAAAACTCCCTGACGGCCCGGCAGGCCAGATCATGTAGCCGATCGCCACGTCGCGGCGTGACAGCCGTCTGGTAGAGGATATTGCCGCCATCGATGGCCTCGGTCGTCTCGTGCAGGGTCATCCCCGTCATCTGGGGCTCCAGCATGTAGCTGGGCCAGAAGTGGGTGATGCAGCCACGGTACCAGGGCGAGAGGCCGCCGTGCACGTTCCACGCCATGCCGTCAAAGCAGTTCAGCAACTCGGGGGAGAGTTTGTGGCAACCGTAGGAGAGCAGCAGCCTGGGCTGCAACTGGCTGATCCGGCGGATCATCTCGGGCCCGTTCAGCTCGTCGTGCCCGATGCTGATGGCCGCATCCAGCGGTGCCCCCTGGGCGGCAAAATAGTGCTGCTCGCACTCGTCACGCAGGCGGAAGTGGTGTTGCCACAGTGCGGCCAGGCGCCCGTTCAGATGAGCCGGTGGCGCCGGGGTGAAGAATTCCCGCCGTTCGGCGAACCAGGTCACCGGCAGGCCGCTGGCCATTACCTGGCGCGCCAGGTAGCGGTGGCGGGGGTGATCCCCGGTAATCAGGACTATCGACATGTTTTCTCCTGTCAGCGGCACTGCGGGGCAGTAAACCGGATAAGCTCAGCCTCTTCCAGCAAGGGTACCACGGCCAGCAGGGTGGCCAGCGGCATCCTGGCACGACGCACCATCTGCAGCAGCGTGTGCCGGCCGTCGGCCAGATTCAGGATCCACTGCATCGCCATCAGCTGGGTACGGCCATCCAGCAGCTGATCGCTCGACTTGCTATAGCTCGCAGGCGAATTCAGGTTGGGGTAGAGCCCCCGTTTGCCGAGCTGGGGTTCACCGTAGGGGTTGGTACGCTCGAATACCCCGGCATTCTCGTGCTGCAACAGCAGTTGTTCAAGCTGATCGATGGCCTCGATCAGACGGGAGATCTGCATGAACTCCTTGGTATCACCGCTGGTATGGTATTCGGCAAAGTTGCCGTAGACGGTGCGGGCCGCCTGCACCACCGGCAGGTCAAAGCCCGGCGAGCAGTACTGGCGCTCGTCCGACCCGTGGCAGGGGGTGAACTCGCGGACCACCCAGCGCTCGGGCTGTTCGCTGGCCAGCTGGCGTACCAGCTGGTTGAGCAGGCACTCCTCCTGCCTCGCCAGCTTGACGGAGAGGGCACTGGCCGGCCCTCCCAGACAGGTCAGCACCAGACCACCGATGCAGTGGGACTTCAGGTGCTCGCCATAACGATGCAGGTAGCAGAGGCTCCCTATGGTCTCGGGCGCCAGCACGAAGCGGTAGCTGAACCGTCGCTTCGGCCAGCGAGCCAGCCTGTGGTACAAGCCGAGCAGCACCAGAGGGCCGCTCAGCTCGTTGTTCGCCATACTGGGGTGACACAGATAGCTCGACAGCAGAAACTCCTGCCGGCTCTCGCCGCCCAGCAGGGCCGTGCCGTAATTGATCTCGCCGGCCTGGAACCGGCTGTCGATGCGCACCTGATAGTCACCGGGAGCCAGCTGCGCCAGCTCGTTGTGGGTGAGGCAGAACCCCCAGTTTGGCTGGTAATAGGAGGTGACGTAGGGGATCAGATCCGGCAGATGCGGCAGGGTATGAAGCCGGGGGCGCAACGCCTCGAGCGAATAGCGCCCCTCAACCGGCGCCGAATAATTGACCACCCTCAGGTTGTGATCGGCAAAATCGGCCACCACGCGGCCATCTGGCGCAGTCAGTGTCGCCGAATCGATATGCCATTCGTGCGGGACAGTCCAATCGAAGACCTGGGTGCCGGAGGGCGTGCTCTCCAGCTGCAATGGCATCTGCTCGGCAAAGATGGCCAGACTCTCGCGCAGCCCCGCCCCCGAGATGCTGCGACAGATGGGAAACAGGCGGTCAAACAGTGAGTCCAGCTGCTCGGTGGTCATTTTATATGTTTCATCAAGGCGTTAATCGTTGCGGCACTTTATCACACCCGGCATTGATGGCACCAAATGACCGACGGGTGCACGTTCCCAAACGCCCCTGATCATCTGTTGTCTGCATGGGGAGCTGGCATTCTGTTGTCTGTTGCCAGACCGGCTGTTTACCCAGCAGATCGGGCACATTGCCGGCAAAAAGCAGATAGATGTCGCTATTTAACGACACAGGTGCGAAATGGCGGCGACAGAAGCGGTCGGCTTGCTCTCCTCTGCCCCTGCTGCAAATGGTCCCGACAGGATATGCTTGTCGCTCCCCCCAACGGAGCCTTGATATGTCCAGATTGCCCACCCTGCTGATCCCCCTTTTCATGCTCGCCGGATGCAGCTCGACTGCCTTTGTCCAGCAGGATCTGCAACATCATCACTGGGTGCTGAGCAAGCTGGATGGCCAACCGGTCGCCTCGGTGCGCGACAATCCTCCCGACCTCGAGATCGGCGAGCACTTCACCGTCAACGGCATCGCAGGTTGCAACCGTTACTTCGGCCAGGGCCATCTGAAAAAAGACAAGTTGTGGGTCACCAGCCTCGGCAGCACGGTCAGGGCCTGCACGCCGCCCCTCGATGCCATCGAACAGGCGGTGCTCACCACCCTGACCGAGGGGGCGCGTCTGAGCGGCGACAGCCAGACCCTGATCCTGCAGGGCAAGCAGCACCGTTTGGAATACCAATTGCGTGACTGGGTGTTTTGACGCTCAAAAGCCGCATCACAAACAGGAACATGTTGCCCGGCTGTGGCACAATATGAGGCAGAATTCGCAATGGAGGCTGCCTCAGCCATGTCGATGGACCGTCTGTTTGACAAGATCAAGCAACTCCCCACCATACCCAAGCTGCTGCACGAGTTGATGCAGAGTTTCAACGATGACAACGCCCGCATCGACCTGATTGCGGCCAAGATCGCCATGGATCAGGTGATCAGCGTCAAGGTGCTGCGGATGGCCAACTCGGCCGCCCTGCGCCGTGGCAATGAAGTGACCTCGGTCGAGCAGGCGGTGATCCGCCTTGGCTTCAACCGCTTGCGCTCCATCGTGGTTGCCTCCGGCATCATAGGCAGCTTCAAGACTCCCCCCAGCTTTGACAAGAACAAGTTTTGGACCGAGACCTTCCAGGTGGCCACCATCGCCAGGACGCTGGCCAAGGAGGCCAATGTGCTGGATCCCGAAACCGCCTTCACCTGCGCGCTGATCCACAACATTGGCGAGTTGCTCATCCAGAGCACCCTGCCGGAAGAGGCCGAACTCATCAATCTGGCGATCCAGAAGGGGAGCAGCCGGGTCGAGGCCCAGCGGGAGATGCTTGGATTTGACTACGCCCAGCTCGGGGCCGAGCTGGCACGGCGCTGGAACCTGTCGGAGAGCTTTGTTGAAGCCATCTCCCAGCAGCTGGATCCTCTCTCCCACGATCCGATCAGCAAGGAGGCGGTGCTGATCCGCCTCGCCGTGTTTATCTCCTTCGCCTGGAATGCGGGGGTGCCGGCCCAGGCCATCATCGCCCGCTTCCCCAAACCGCTGGCCGACCAGCTTGGGCTGGACCCCAAGTCGTTGGCAAACCAGCTCGAAACGCTGCACGAACAGGGCAACGCCCTTGCCGAGCTTCTGACTCAATAAGTGATCATGACCCATCCGTTTCTGTTTCATCCCCAGGTGGCGCCCTGGTTCAAAGAGAGCGCCGATGCCCTGCAACTCACCCTGTTCAGCGAACTGGACGCGCCGATCCGCGAGGTGTGGCTGCGCCACGAGCCGGACAACGAGGAGTATCTGGTACCGATGACGGCGGTCTCCACCCGCGATCGGCTGCAGGTATGGCAGGGAACCCTGCCGCTCATCAAGGGGCAGGATATCCACCTTTACTGCTTCAAGTGCCTCACCGATGAGGAGCAATGGTGGCTGCACGGTGCCGGCGTCAGTTCGGCCATGCCGCCGCGGGAACAGCATTTTCGCTTCAACAGCCTGCACCAGCCGCCGGCCTGGGTGCAGGATCAGGTGTTCTACCAGATCTTCCCCGACCGCTTCTGCAACGGCGACCCGTCGCTGAGCGTCAAGCATCACGAGTACGAGTACCGTGGCAAGGCGGTCATCAGCAAGGCCTGGGGCGAGCCGGTCAGCCGTCACGACGAGGGGCACGGCGCCTGCGAATTCTATGGTGGCGATCTGGCAGGCATCGATGCCAAGCTGCACTACCTGCAGTCCCTCGGGGTGACGGCGCTCTACCTCAACCCCATCTTCGATTCACCGAGCAACCACAAGTACGACACCCAGGACTATTTCAAGGTCGACCCGCATCTAGGCACCAACGCCCAGTTCGCCGAGCTGACCCGCAACCTGCACCAGCGCGGCATGAAGATCATCCTGGATGCGGTGGTCAACCACACCTCCACCGAGCACCCCTGGTTCTGCCCGCCGCTGGGGGCCCAGAGCAACCCGGATTCGCCATGGCGCAGCTTTTATACCTTTGATGGCGATGGGGATTACGTCAGCTGGAAAGGCATTCGCAGCCTGCCCAAGCTCGATTTCTCCAGCGAGCAGGTACAGGACGCCGTCTACCGGGCCGATGACGCCATCCTGCGCTACTGGATGCGTGCCCCCTACCAGATCGACGGCTGGCGCTTCGATGTCATCCACATGCTGGGTGAGCGGGGCACAGCCGAGGGCAACAGCGGCCATGTGCGTGCCATTCGCGGCGCGGTGAAGCAGGAGAACCCGGACGCCTACGTGCTCGGCGAACACTTCTTCGAGGCGAGCCAGTGGCTGCAGGGTGATCAGGAAGACGGTGCCATGAATTACTATGGCTTCGCCCACCCGATCCGCGCCTTCCTGGCCGGCCAGGACATCGCCTATCACCCCATCAAGATCAGCGCCGAGGAGCTGGATCGCTGGCTCAGGCTGGCGCGGGCCCACATCCCGTTCAAAAACCAGCTGGCCCAGTTCAACCTGCTGGACAGCCACGACACCGCCCGCTTCCTCCACCTGCTGGGAGAGGACAAACAGCGGATGCGGCTCGCCGCCACCTTGCTGCTCACCTATATCGGTGTGCCCTCCATCTACTACGGTGACGAGGTGGGGCTCTCCGGTGGCAACGACCCGGATTGCCGTCGCTGCTTCCCGTGGGAGACCACCGCCTGGGATCATGTGCTGCACGACCACTACCGCCGCCTGATCCAGATCCGCCGCCAGCGCCCCTCCCTGCGCCGTGGCGATATCCAGACCCTCTACGCCGGCCCCCACAGCTATGTGTTCGCCCGCACCCTGCAAAGCGATCAGGTGGTGGTGGCCTGCAACCGTCATCCCACCGAGCCGCGCACCATCAGCTTGCCCCTGTGGCAGACCGCCAGCCCGGCCAGCCGCTTCACCGATGCCTTCAACGGCGACAAGTTCGAAGTGGTGCAGGGAGAGCTGCAACTGACCGTCCCCGCCAATTCGGCCAGGGTGCTGCTTTCCAGCTGAGAGTGACGCTCGCCAGTTGAGAATAAAAACCGGAGCCCAGTGCTCCGGTTTTTCGTTTGTGCAATCGGCGCTGGCTGGCAACCCCGCCCATGGCTGCGGGCAGCGCCCTATGACGGCCCGACCGTATCAGTAGTTGATGCTGACGTAGGGCACTTCCGGCACCTGCCACAGCTGCTTGAGGTAGACAGTGAGCACGAAAAAGAAGTTGGCCAACAGGTTGGCAAAGCGATAGAGGATGGGGTCGAATGCGACGTCACTCTCCTCCAACCGCACCAGCAGTCGCACCACCTTCTTGCTGCCACAGCGGCACAGATGCAGGGTCGGGATGGGTTGCGGCCCCTGGGGCAGCACGAACCCGGTGACCCGGCCACGGCTCGCCTCGTTGTAGTGATCGTAACGCCCCTTGAGCCAGTCCAGATCTTCCTCGAAGATGCCGAGCTTGCCGCGTACCGAACCGTTGAGGTTGTAGATAAGCCGTTGCAGCGCTGCGAGATCCGCCAGCATGGGCTGAATATCGGCATCCAGTGCAAGGTGTGACAGCACGGCCCCCACCTGACAGCAGAGCTCGTCGGTGGCGATTTCAAAATCACATTTGAGCGACGTTTCGAAGATAAAGGGGTAGCAGAGCTCGCGCTTGTCTCTGGGCTTCTTGGGGTTCATGGGTCGACCGGATTGAATAAAAGGCCAGTTTGCCAGCCCCCGGCGGGCGTGGCAAACGGCTGATTATTAAGGAATGAGGCCGGCTATCAGCCGTACTGGCTGTCGGTCCCGGTCGCGGGCTGGAACTGGCCAATCATCCGCAGCGCCTCCAGCATGCGCTGGTTGAAACTGGTGAAGCTGTTGACCTGGGCCGGGTCCTCCTCCCCTCTGGCGGCCAGCACGGCGGGCACCAGCGCCTGTTGCTGGGAGGCGGGCAACAGGGTATCCGCCTGCTGCTGCACCTGATCAAGTTTGGGCAGGTAGTCGGCCAGCGGTTTGAGCATCTCCTGCAGGGAGTGGGCCCCCTGATAGGTCTGGCTCAGCTTGACGCTCTGCTTGAGTTTGAGCGAGTAGGAGGCCAGCTGGCTGTCATCCAGTTGCAGCTCGCCCGCTTTCTTGAGCAGATCGTCGAAGTTGCCTGAGAAGAAGCTCCCCGCCAGATCGTCGATCCCCTTGACCAGTTTGCCGATAGAGTCCATCTCTTCGCTGCTGAGATCCCCTTCCAGGGAGAAGCTGAAGCTCTGGCTAGACTTGAGGCTGAACTGGCTGCCCCCCTCACCCTGCCTGGACTTCATCTGCCAGCTGTCGTTGAAACGCAGCAGCACCTTGTCGCCATCCTTGGTTTCGATCTCCAGAATGCCCTGCTGGCGGCTGGCCATCTCGATCGCGGCCCGCTCGGTGGGGGAGACCTTGCCGAAAAACTCCCGTTCAAACTCCTCGAGCCCGTCCTGGATCAACTTGTAGCTCTGCTCGATACCGGTCTTGATGTCCTCGTTGTCGGTAGCCAGATCCCCCAGCTGCTGCTTGGCCGCGTTGAAGCCCATGTCGACCCCCTTGCGGGCCTGCTCCATCATCTTGGTCAGCTCGTCGTCGGACTTGCCATCGGCACGAGCTACCCCCAGCCGGCCGGTGACGAACTGCAGCACGTTGTCGGCCACCGACTGGAAGTCAAACAGGGTCTCGGGGGTGATCTCCTCCGGCGCCTTCGTCTTGGGCGCCTGATAATGCTGGCCGTTGATCTCCAGGGAGAATTGCAGCGCCTGCTGGATCAGCACCTGAGCCCACTTCGGCGGCTGGTGTAGGGAGACCTCCTCCCCGCCCTGATTCTGCTTTGCCTGTGCCTGTTGGGGCGATTTGGGAGAAACACCCACTCCCTTGGGTTGGGCCGCGCCCACGCCATCGATTTGCATCATGTGTCCTCCCATCATGCCTGTAGATCGGATATCGGCCCGATTGCACACTTCTTGACCACAAAATACTGGACAATCCAGAGCGGCCTTTTAAAATCGGGCCCCTTTGGGTGGCCTGTTGCCTTCCCCCGTTTTCGTTCCGGCCCGGCCGGTGTGCATATGAGGTATCTATGACCCAATCCCAACGGGCTTCCGCTGACTCCCAGCCCCTGCGGACTCCTGCCGACTACCAGGCCCAGCTCGACGAAAAATGCGAGCGACTCACCCGACTGTTCGCCGGCTACCCGCTCCCAAAGCTGGAGGTGCATGCCTCGCCCGCCGAATATTACCGGATGCGCGCCGAATTTCGCATCTGGCACGAGGGGGATGACCTCTTCCACTGCATGTATGCACCGGCAACCAGAGAGATCATCCGGGTCGACCAGTTCCCCACCGCCAGCCGCCTCATCAACCAGCTGATGCCAGTATTGCTGGAGGGGCTGCGCCCGCAGCCGGTGCTGCGCCGCAAGCTGTTCCAGATCGACTATCTCTCGACCCAGTCCGGCCAGATCGTTGTCAGCCTGCTCTACCATCGCAAGCTCGAGGCCGAGTGGCAGCAGGCCGCCGAGGCATTGCAGGCCAACCTGCGTGCCAAGGGGTTTGATCTGCAGCTGATTGGCCGCGCCCACAAGCAGAAGATTTGCCTCGGCAACGATTTCGTCGTCGAGCAACTGAACGTCGCCGGTCGCCAGTTCACCTACAAGCAGGTGGAGAACAGCTTCACCCAGCCCAACGCCGCCATCAACGAACAGATGCTGGGCTGGGCGCTGGACGTGACCCGAGGCAGCGAGGGCGACCTGCTGGAGCTCTACTGCGGCAACGGCAACTTCTCCATCGCCCTGGCCCAGAATTTCCGCAAGGTGCTGGCCACCGAGATCGCCAAGCCGAGCGTGGATTCAGCCCAGTACAACATCGCCGCCAACGGGGTCGACAACCTGATCATCCTGCGCATGTCCGCCGAGGAGTTCACCATGGCGATACGCGGCGAACGGGAGTTCAACCGCCTCAAGGGGGTCGACCTCTCTGCTTACCAGTGCAACACCATCTTCGTCGACCCGCCCCGCGCCGGTCTCGACGATGCTACCGTCAAGCTGGTGCAGGATTACGACAATATCCTCTACATCTCCTGCAACCCCGAGACCCTGCAGGCCAACATGCAGGTACTCGGCGAGACCCACGAGATCGCCCGCTTCGCCCTGTTCGACCAGTTCCCCTGGACCCACCATATGGAAGCCGGGGTCTATTTGAAGCGCAAGGCCGGTTAAGCCGTAAGAAACACATAAAAAAACAGGGCCGGATGGCCCTGTTTTTTTATTGCCGTACAGCCCACGGGTAGTTGCCATTACTTCTTCTTGGCGTACTTCATGGAGTCCAGCGCGACCGCCAAAATGATGATGCCGCCCTTGATGATGAACTGCCAGTAGGGGCTGACGCCGATATAGGTCAGACCGTAGTTGATCAGGGTGAAGATGAGTACCCCGGTGATCACCCCGGCCACGGTACCCACGCCGCCGGCGAACGATACCCCGCCCACCACGCAGGCCGCGATGGCGTCCAGCTCGTACATGAAGCCTAGGTTGTTGGTGGCACTGCCGATACGGCCCGCTTCCAGCATGCCGCCGAAGGCGTAGAAGACGCCGGCCAGGGCATAGATCATCACCAGGTTGACCGCCACATTGACACCGGAGACCTTGGCCGCTTCCGGGTTGCCACCGATGGCGAAAATGTTCTTGCCAAAGCGAGTCTTGTTCCACAGCACCCAGACGAACACGCTGGCGATGGCCGCGTAGAAGGTCAGGTAGGAGAGCTTAAACCCTCCTATCCGGATAAAGCCCTGGGCAAAGCTGGAGAAGCGGGGATCGAAGCCGGCTACCGGCGAAGCGCCCACCGAATCGAAATAGAGGGAGTTGATACCGTAGACGATGATCATGGTCCCCAGGGTGGTGATAAAGGGGGTCACGTTCAGGTAGGCCACGATCAGGCCATTGATGAGGCCAATCAGGGCCCCGACGGCGCACACCAGCAGGATCACCACCGGGATGGGCACCTCGCCCAGGGTCGGGAAGACCTTGTTGACGTTGGTCAGCGCCTGCAGCATGGTCGCCGCAATGAGCGCCGCCAGGCCCACCTGGCGACCGGCCGACAGGTCAGTCCCTTGGGTGATGATGATGCCCGCCACCCCGAGGGCAATGATGACCCGCACCGAGGACTGGGTCAGGATGTTGCTGAGGTTGGTGAGGCTCAGGAACGAGGGTTCCTTGATGACGATGATCATCAGCAGCACCAGCAGCACCACATAGATGCCGTTCTCCTTGAGCGCCTGCATCAGGTTGAAATTTTTTGCCGACTCCATAAATGTCTTCCTGTCTCTAGAGGTACAGAGATGCCAGACGCAATATCTCGCTCTGGTCAGTTTCTTTGGTATTGACGATCCCGGCGACCCGGCCATTGCTCATCACCAGGATACGGTCGGTGATCCCGAGCAATTCCGGCATCTCGGACGAGATGATGATGATGCCCTTGTCCTTCTTCGCCAGCTCCAGGATGAGCTGGTAGATCTCGAACTTGGCCCCTACATCGATGCCGCGGGTCGGCTCGTCCAGCATCAGGATCTCCGGCTGGGTCAGCAGCCAGCGGCCGATGATCACCTTCTGCTGGTTGCCCCCCGAGAGGGAGCCGATCTGGGTCTGCTGGGTCGGTGTCTTGACCCGCATGGAGTCGATGACCCACTGGGTGTCGCTCTTCATCTTCTGGTCGCTGAGCAACCCCATGGAGCCCTTGTAGTTGTCCATGTTGGCGATCAGGGAGTTGAAGGCGATGTCGAGACGGGAATAAATGCCGGTGGAGCGACGCTCTTCCGTAACCAGGGCGAAACCGTTGCGAATAGCCTCGTGGGCGTTATGGTTCGCGATCTCCTTGCCATGAAGCCGGATGCTACCCTCGACATGCTCACGGATGCCGAACAGGGTTTCGACGATGTCGGTACGCTTGGCCCCCACCAGACCGGCGATGCCAAGGATCTCCCCCTTGTGCAGGTTGAAGGTGATGTCCTGGATGGAGGGCTGGTTCTTCGCCGTCAGGTGCTCGACCTCGAGGATCACCTCTTTCGGCTGGTTGGTTTTCTCCGGGAAGCGCTGGGTGAGCTCGCGACCGACCATCATGCCGATGATCTGATCCATGGTCATCCCCTTGAGGGGCTGGGTCGCCACCCACTGGCCATCCCGCAATATGGTGATCTCGTCACAGAGCTGGAAGATCTCTTCCATCTTGTGGGAGATGTAGACGATGCCGCACCCCTTCTCCTTGAGCTTGTTGATGATCTTGAAGAGGTGATTGACCTCTTTCTCGGTCAGGGAGGAGGTGGGTTCGTCCATGATGACGATCTTGGCATCGTAGGAGAACGCCTTGGCGATCTCGATCATCTGCATCTGGGAGACCGACAGGGTCGCGACCTTGACCCTGGGGTCGATGTCGATATCCAGCTCGTCGAAGATCTGCTTGGTGTCGTCATACATCTTGTCGTGGTCGATGAACCACCCCCTGGTGGGGTAGCGACCGAGCCACATGTTGTCCATCACGGAGCGTTGCAGCACCAGGTTCAGCTCCTGATGCACCATGGAGACACCGTTCTCCAGCGCCTCCTTGGAGGAGGTGAAGTTGATCTCCTGCCCCTTGAAGAAGATCTTGCCCTGATCCTTCTCGTAGATGCCGAACAGGCACTTGAGCAGCGTGGATTTCCCCGCCCCGTTTTCGCCCATCAACGCATGCACAGAATGAGGACGGACCCGTAAATTGACATTATCGAGTGCCTTGACGCCAGGAAAGCTCTTACTGACGTCAATCATCTCCAACAGCCATTCTGATTGTTGCTGTGTTGTCATATCAGCCATCACATCTGGTTGAAACAGAGGGCAAGGGGATCTCCCTTGCCCTGAAGGGGAGGATTACTGGAACTGGGACAGGTTGTCTTTATCGACACCGACGTAGGGAACACGGACGACCTTGTCGACAATGTTCCAGCTGGTACCTTCACCGGCAGGTTTGCCTTCGGCCAGGTTCTTGGTCAGATCGAAGGTGGCCTTGGCCTGGTTGGTCGCATCGTTCAGCACGGTACCGGCCATGGCACCGCTCTTGACCAGCGCCAGGGCCTCCGGCAGCGCATCGACACCAAACACCGGAATGGCGGTCTTACCCTGAGCCTTGAGGGATTCAACAGCGCCCATTGCCATGCCGTCGTTGTTGGCGATGACCACTTCGATCTTGTCGGCGTTGGGGCCGGAGATCCAGGCATCCATCTTGTCTTTCGCCATGGCGGTATCCCACATACCGGTATCCATGTGCAGCTGCTGGGTCTTGATGCCACCCTCGTTCAGGGTCTTGACCACGTAGGTGGTGCGGGCTTCCGCATCCGGGTGGCCCGGTTCGCCTTTCAGCAGCACGAACTGGATGACGCCATCCTTGTTCAGATCCCAGGCCGGATTGGCTTGCCAGTGCTTGGCAATCAGCTGACCCTGGATAATGCCGGACTCTTTGGAGTCGGTACCTACGTAATAAGCCTTGTCATAGCTGGCCAGGTCGGTGGCGTTCGGTTCCTTGTTGTAGAACACCACAGGCACGTCTTCACCACGGGCCTTCTCGATCACCACAGGGGCCGCCGCCGGGTCAACCAGGTTGATGGCCAGGGCCTTCACCCCCTTGGCCAGCAGCACGTCGATCTGATCGTTCTGCTTGGACTGATCGTTCTGGGAGTCATTCATCAACAGCTCCACGTCCGGATTGGCTGCCGCCTCCTTCTCGATGGCCTTGCGTACGACCGACATGAAGTTGTCGTCGTATTTGTAAACGGTGACCCCGATCCGGGTTTCGGCGTGGGCAGTGGCACCGGCCATCAGGCCCATCAACAGGGTGGCAACTGTGGTGAGTTTTTTCATTATGTGTGCTCCGATGTATCTATCTGTGTTGTAGGGTGGCGAGCAATTGAGCAAGCGCCAGTAAATGTAATCGGTTTGTTGTGATTCCTTCTGTGATCCTCACAACGAAATGGAAACGATTACACTTTGTTACATTGAAACCTTCTTGTTATTTTTCAAATACATAAAATAGAAATTGAGATTTGAGACTCAATCAATCCTGGTCTGTTGAGGCTAGTCGTTGTGGTCAGGTTGTCAAAACGGCTCACATCAGGGTGCAACGCCAGTGGTAGCGGCGTGCCGTCAACTGGTACTCGGGCCGCACGCTCTGGCTCCAGGAGTCATCCCCGCCGACCCCCATGTGGGCGCCATCAAGGCAGACATGGATCCCCTCTTCTGCCACCAGATCGCTCTGGTGACGCGCGGCGGCGAGCTGCTGCTGGCTGAAGCGGCCGACGCTGAAATGGAAGGTCCCCGTCACCCTCACTTCCCCCAGCTGTAACCAGCGGCTGTCGCAACGCAACCCGTTGTCGGAGGGGGAGATGTAAGGGGTGTGCATGGCGGCCAGCGGCGCACTCCAGTGCCCCAGATCCGTCCCCAGCAGACGATCCGGATAGTTCTCGTGGGGGCCGCGTCCCAACCACTCAACCCGCTCCGGCACACCGGCCAGCTGCAACAGCAGGCCGATACGGGGCAGGGAGGGGAGTGCAGACGCCAGCTCTGTCTCTATCTCGAGGGTCATGGCCCCCTCACTGGTGAAGCCGTGTCGCCACTGGCTGACCACCAGCAATTGCCCATCGTGGAAATAACCGTGGCGCACCCGGATCTCGCCCTCTGATGCCACTATGCCGAGGCAGCGATGTTGCCAGTTGATAAGGCCGCAGGCCTGCCAGCGGGCGATCCAGGAGTCGGGATCCGCGTGATCCGCCTCGCTGGTGCCGATATCGTTGTCGAGAGGTGCCCGGTAGAAGTGATCCCCGATCGGCGCCAGCAACTGCTCCTGCCCCCCCTTCAGCCAGCTGATGATGCGGCCGCTCGCTCTGTCCAGCCGCCACTGGTTGTCACCACCGCAGGCAAGCCATCCCTCGGGAGATTCTGTCAAGGTTGCCGGAGTGACTGGAGCCGGTAGCGCCAAGGGGGCAGGCAACATAAATTGCTGACGGGCCACCTCATGGCCCGCCCCGGACCAAGGGGTGACGGCAGGTTGAACGATGGCCAGATCGAGCCAGACCAGAGCGCCAGGCGCGAATTCCGGCAAGGTATCGACCAGCGTCAGCTCGCACCGGCCCAGGGGCGCCAACGCGAGGGAAATCTCTCCCTCATGCAGCACGCGCCCGTTTTCGCACAGTTGCCAGTGCAGCTGCTCGTTGTCGGTTGCACGGAACAGATATTCACTCTCGATCTGCACCCGCAGCGGCGCATGCCCCACCAGCGCAAAACGGAATGGCTGCTGGGCCCGTTTTGCCTCGAACAGACCAGGATGAGGCGTGCGATCGGGAAACAGCAGGCCGTTGCAGCAGAACTGGCGATCGTTTTGCCGATCGCCAAAGTCACCACCGTAGCCCCAGTAGTGGCGACCGTCGGTCGTGTATTTGTCGAGCCCCTGATCGACCCAGTCCCAGACAAAGCCGCCCTGCAGTCTCGGATGATCACGAAACGCCTGCCAGTAGTGGGCAAAGCCCCCTAGGCTGTTGCCCATGGCGTGGGCGTATTCGCACAGGATCAGCGGCCTGGTCTCGCCGGGCAGGCCAATCCACTTGGCCAGTGCCCACTTGGGCACCGCCGGGAAGGGTTGATCCTGATGAGTGCGGGCATACATGGGGCAGATGATGTCGGTGGCCGGGGTATCGGCTCCGCCCCCCTCATACTGCACCGGACGGCTCGGATCGCTGCGCTTGATCCAGCCATACATGGCATCGTGGGCCGGACCATAGCCGGACTCGTTGCCGAGGGACCAGATGATGATGCAGGGGTGATTGAAATCACGGGCCACCATGCGGGTGGCACGCTCCAGGAAGGCGTTGCTCCAGGCGGGATCTCGCGCCAGCCGCCCCATGGGGGTCATACCGTGGGTCTCCAGATTCGCCTCGTCCACCACATAGAGCCCCAGCCTGTCGCACAACCGGTAGAGCGCCGGATGATTGGGGTAGTGGGAGCAACGCAGGGCATTGAAGTTGTGCTGCTTCATCAGCCACAGATCCTGCTCCATGGTGGCAAGATCGATGGCATAGCCCCTGGCGGGATGGTGCTCGTGACGGTTGGCGCCACGAATGAGCAGCGGCTGACCGTTGACCCGCAGCAAGCCGTCACGGATCTCCACCACCCGAAAGCCCACGTCGCAGGCCTCGCTCTCGATGGGCTGGCCCTGCTCATCCAGCAGAGTCAGGGTCAGGCGATAAAGGTGAGGGGTCTCGGCGCTCCACTTGCGCGGCGCCGCCAGCGCCAGCCACAACTCGGCGCGATCGTCATAAGCCCCTTTCTCGTCAATGGCTTGAGTGCCGATCGGCTGGCGCAGAGTTGCAACCCGCTCGCTGCCGTCATAGAGATTGGCCACCACCGACAGCCCGGCGGCATTGGCCGCCTGCAGTTCAATCTTGAGGCGACCATCCCGATAGCAGGCATCGAGCACGGGTGTGACCCGCATGTCCACCAGATGGCGGACCGGCTTATGAAGCAGGCTGACGGAGCGGAAGATCCCCGACAGCCACCACATGTCCTGATCTTCCAGATAGGCACCGTCCGACCAGCGCAGCACCAGCACCGCCAGCCGGTTTTTGCCCGCTCGCAGACAGGGGGTCAGATCGAATTCGGCGGGCAGTCGGCTGTCCTGGGAGTAGCCGACCCAGTGTTCATTGCAGAAGAGATGAAAAGCGCTGCTTACCCCGTCGAGAATGATGCGGCTCTGACCGCTGGCCAGCCAGTCGACGGGCAACTCGAACTCACGGGAGTAACAGCCGGTCGGATTGTCGGCCGGTACTCTGGGGGGATCGCAGGGAAACGGATACTTGATGTTGGTGTAGATGGGACCGTCGGTCAGCGGGCGATTCCCAGGGTAGGCTGCATCCAGCTGCCAGTTGCCGGGCACCAGGATGGGGCAGGCATCCGCCAGATCGCCCTTTAGCCAGGCCTCCGGCACCAGTTCGGGGGCCGCGAAGAAGGAGAAACGCCACTCGCCATCCAGTGACAATCTGGAGAGCGAGGCCCTGTCGAGCCGGGCATCCTCCTCGTTGCGCCAGCTGAACAAGGGGGTGTGGGCAGGCAAGCGATTCACCGAGGTAATCGCCTGGCTCTGCCAATCCTGACGCGCCACTATCTCCCTGAGCATTCAGATACTCTCCACCGATACGAAAACGTATTCAGTTTAGAGAAGTCCGACGCAGGGAACGGCGATCTCGCTCACAGCAATGTAAACGATTACACTGATTCTGTTAAGTAAAACGGAGTAAAAACAATTAAAATCGGTAAAACTACAGCGCCATCAGCCGGGATGGTTAACCATGGCTCACCCATTCCCCCTATCCGGCCCGCACCGGCGCGACCGAATGGCGGTTGATAAGGGTCGGGGTATAGATGCGGTTCTGCTGCGCCTCACCCTCCCCCGCGGCCAGCTGCAACGCCAGCTTGGCTGCCTGGGATGCCATCAGTTCAATGGGATAGCGCATGGTCGAGAGCTTGGGTCTGAGGTATCTGGCATAGATGATGTCATCGAAACCCACTACCGAGACCTCCTCCGGCACCCGCAGGCCATTGTCAGCCAGCACCGAGATGGCCCCTGCCGCCATGGCGTCGTTGTAAGCCACCACGGCGGTCACCCGAACCCCTTTTGCCAGCAGATTGAGCATGGCCTGCTCGCCCCCTTCCTCGTTGGGAGGCCCGCTCTCGACAAGCTCCGGATCGGCGACCAGACCCGCGTCATGCAAACCATCCTGGTACCCTTGTTGCCGCAAGGTGGAATCCTCGATGGCATGATCCGAACTGATGAAGGCGATATGGCGATGCCCCAGTTCGATCAGATGACGGGTGGCCGTGGCCGCTCCCAGCCGGTTGTTGAGGGCGATGCAACGCCCGCGAAGGGCGGGAATATCTCGGTTGATCAGCACCATGCCGGGCACCCGCATGGCGTAATCGCAGAGCTCCTCGTCGCCGAGTGCCTTACTGTGCACCACCAGCGCCTCGCAGCGCTTGCCGATCAGCAGCTCGATCGCCTCGCGCTCCTGGCGTGCCTTGTGAAAACCGTTGCCCATCAGCAGATGCAGATTCTGCTCGACAGCCACGGCAGAGACCCCCTTTACCAGGGCGCCGAAGAAGGGATCGGCCACGTCGCCCACCACCACACCCATGGTGTCGCAGGTCTGGTTCACCAGTGCCCGTGCGTTGGCATTGGGGGTATAACCCAGCTCCGCCATGGCCTGTTGTACCGCAGCACGGGATGCCGCACTGGCCTTGGGCGAGTTGTTCATCACCCGTGAAACCGTTGCCACCGACACATTCGCCAAACGGGCGACATCCTTGATAGTACTCATGCTGTTTTCACTTATTTCACAGTCCACAATGGCGCCATTATACCCAGCAAACTCATTGAAAATAGTGACGAAAGGAATATCTGTCATCATTGGGATCATAAAAACAGTGTAATCGTTTACACTGTTTTGCAAGCAAGCTCACAGTTTGCTCGCCGTCCCCTCGGCTAGACTCCTTCCAGACACGTTTTCAGTGGAGAGCAAGATGAAGGTTCTGGTCACCGGCGGCTGCGGATATATCGGCAGCCATACCTGTCTGGCCTTGCAGGCTGCAGACATGATCCCCGTGGTTGTCGACAACCTCTGCAACAGCAAGCCCGGCGTATTGACTCGGGCAGCAGCGATCAGCGGTCAATTACCCGTTTTTTATCAAGGGGATATTCGCGACCAGGCGCTGCTTGATCGCATCTTTGCCGAACACAGTATCGATGCGGTGATCCACTTCGCCGCCCTGAAGGCCGTGGGCGAATCGACCCGCATTCCCCTCGACTACTACGAGAACAACCTGAGCGGCACCCTCACCCTGCTGCAGGCGATGAAGCGGGCCGACGTCCACAACCTGGTGTTCAGCTCCTCGGCCACCGTCTATGGCGATCCCGCCAGCCTGCCCATCCGGGAGGATTTCCCCCGCAGCGCCACCAATCCCTACGGGCGATCCAAGCTGATCATCGAGGAGATCCTGGAAGATCTGCAGGCCGCCGAGTCCCACTGGAGCATGACGCTGCTGCGCTACTTCAATCCGGTCGGCGCCCACGAGTCGGGCACCATGGGAGAAGATCCCCAGGGGATCCCCAACAACCTGATGCCCTACATCACCCAGGTGGCCATCGGCCGTCGCGACTGCCTCTCGGTCTTTGGTAACGATTACCCTACTCCGGATGGTACTGGGGTGCGTGACTATATCCACGTGATGGATCTCGCCGAGGGACACGTCAAAGCGCTGCAGCGCTGCGCCGGTCATGGCGGCGTACATGCCTACAACCTGGGCACGGGCCAGGGCCAAAGCGTACTGCAACTGGTCACTGCTTTTTCTGCCGCCTGCGGCAAGCCGCTCCCCTACCGCATCGAGTCAAGACGCCCGGGCGACATCGCCGCCTGCTGGGCTGACCCGTCCAAGGCGATGTGCGAGCTGGGCTGGAAGGCCACCCGGGATGTCGCCGCCATGTGTGCCGACAGCTGGCGCTGGCAAGCCAACAACCCCAATGGCTACGAGGAGTAGGCATGCCGACTCCCGCGAAACAATGACCTTATTTTCAATACCTTATCAGGAGAGATGATGTTCAACCCCGTCGATCATCCCCATCGCCGCTTCAATCCGCTGACCGGCCAGTATGTGCTGGTCTCTCCCCACAGGGCCAAGCGCCCCTGGCAGGGGCAGGTGGAGAAGGTGAGCCAGGCCCCCCAACAGGCCCACGACCCCGACTGTTTCCTCTGTGCAGGCAACAAGCGGGTCACTGGTGACATCAACCCCGAGTATCAGGGCACCTTCGTCTTTACCAACGACTTCGCCGCCCTGATGCAGGACACCCCGGCCGCCGACACTGTCGGTGACCCCTTGCTGAAACTGGAGGCCGCCTGTGGCACCAGCCGGGTCATCTGTTTCTCGCCGGATCATGGCAAGACGCTGCCCGAGCTGCCCCTGCCCGCAATCGAAGGGGTGATCACCACCTGGATGGCGCAGGTCGCCGAGCTGTCAGAGCAGTGGGAGTGGGTGCAGGTGTTTGAAAACAAAGGGGCCGTCATGGGTTGCTCCAACCCTCACCCCCATGGTCAGCTGTGGGGCAGTGACTTCCTGCCCAACGAGATCGCCCGCGAGGATCAACATCAACGCGACTGGCTGGCCGAGCACGGCCGCCCCATGCTGCTGGAGTATGTGGAGCGGGAGCTGGCCGACCGATCCCGCATCGTGGTGGAGACGGAACACTGGCTGGCGGTGGTTCCCTTCTGGGCCGCCTGGCCGTTCGAGACCCTGCTGCTGCCCAAGGCCCATATTCCTTCCATGCTGGATATGACCCCGGCCCAGCAGCAGGATCTGGCGATAGCGCTCAAGGAGCTCACCAGCCGCTACGACAACCTGTTCGAATGCAGCTTCCCCTACTCCATGGGTTGGCACTTCGCGCCGCCCCGCTCGGATTGCCCCGAGGCCTGGCAGTTGCACGCCCACTTCTATCCGCCGCTTTTACGTTCAGCCAGCGTGCGCAAATTTATGGTGGGCTTCGAGATGCTGGCCGAGACCCAGCGCGACCTGACTCCGGAGCAGGCGGCCGAACGTCTGCGAGCCCTCTCTTCCGTTCATTACAACCAGATCACCCCAGCCAATGAGGAAACCCCATGACCCCGAGCCAACGCGTCAGCGCCGTCTTTGCCGAACAGTTTGCCAAAGCGCCCTCCTTGCTGGTACGCGCCCCCGGCCGCGTCAACCTCATCGGCGAACACACCGACTACAACGACGGCTTCGTGCTGCCCTGCGCCATCGACTATGAAACCTGTGTCGCCATCGGCCTGCGGGATGACAACCTGGTGCAGGTGATCGCCGCCGACTACGACAACCAGCGCGATCAGTTCGACCTGAACCAGCCCATCGAGCATCACCCCAGTCAGCGCTGGAGCGACTACATCCGCGGCGTGGTGAAATACCTGCAGGAGCGTGGTCATGCCCTGCGCGGCCTCGATCTGGTGGTCTCCGGCAACGTACCCCAGGGGGCCGGGCTATCCTCTTCCGCCTCGCTGGAAGTGGCCATCGGCCAGGCCTTCAAGGAGGCCCAGAGTCTCGCCATCAGCCAGGCCGAGATTGCCCTCAACGGCCAGCAGGCAGAAAACCAGTTCGTCGGCTGCAACTGCGGCATCATGGATCAGATGATCTCTGCCAGTGGCAAGCAGGATCACGCCCTGCTGCTCGACTGCCGCTCGCTGGAAACCCGCCTCATCACCATGCCGGCCGATCTGGCGGTGCTGATCGTCAACTCCAACGTGCGCCGCGGCCTGGTGGACAGCGAATACAACACTCGCCGCGAGCAGTGTGAAACAGCCGCCCGTCACTACGGGGTCAAGGCGCTGCGCGACCTGGATCTGGCCGCCCTGGAGGCAGGCAAGGCCGGGCTGGATGAGGCCTGTTATCGCCGCGCCCGCCACGTAGTGGGCGAAAATGCGCGCACGCTGGCCGCCGCCGATGCGCTGGAGCGCGGCGATCTGGTGCGTCTGGGCGAGCTGATGGCCCAGTCTCATGCCGCCATGCGCGATGATTTCGAGATCACGGTTCCTCCCATCGACGGCCTGGTGGAACTCATCAAGGCCAGGATCGGCGACGAAGGTGGCGTGCGGATGACAGGGGGCGGCTTTGGCGGCTGCGTGGTCGCCCTGTTGCGCCCGGACAAGGTGGCCAGCGTGATCGCGGCGGTCGATGCCGAATACCCGGCCCGCTTCGGCCTCAAGGCCGATTGCTATGTCTGCCGCGCCAGTGCCGGAGCAGGCAGGCTATGACAGCCTTCGAACTGGAAAACGAGGAGGGGCTGCGCCTGCGCGGCCTCGACTTCGGAGCCACCCTCACCTCCCTCACCCTGCCGGTCGCGGGGGAGCGACGCGAGGTGTTGCTGGGCTGCGCCGATCAGGCTTACCCCGACCAACAGGTGTGGCTGGGGGCCGTGGCTGGGCGCTTTGCCAACCGCATCGGCGGAGCCGAGCTGGTACGAGGGGGCGAGCGCTGGCCCCTCGATGCCAACCAGCCACCCCACTGCCTGCACGGCGGCAGGGAGGGCTTTCATCGCCGAACCTGGCAGATCAGGGAGCTTGAGGCGGATCGGGTCAGGCTGGCTTTGCTATCAAAGGCGGCGGATCAAGGCTTTCCCGGCAACCTGAGGGTGACCCTGGAGTACCGGCTGGAGCAAAGCGATCTGGTGGTGGAGTTTCGTGCCAGCACCGATGCGCCGACCCCGGTCAGCCTCACCAGCCACGCCTACTTCAATCTGGATGGCAACCGTCCGGACGGCGGCGACGTACTCGGTCACACCATCAGCCTCAATGCCGATCATTTCCTGCCCACCGACCCGAGCGGCCTGCCGCTCACGGTCACGCCGGTGACAGGCCCCTTCGACCTGCGCCATGAGCGCCCCATCGGCCAGGATTGGCTGAGCCATCCCCAGCAACGCCAGGCCAAAGGCTACGATCACGCCTTTGTGCTAAATGGCCCCGAGCAGGAGTGGGCAGCCAGGGTGGTTTCCGCAGATCGGCAACTGGCGATGGAGGTCTACACCAACCAGCCTTCGCTGCAGTTCTACACTGGCAACTGGCTGGCCGGCACGGCGGGTCGCGATGGCCAGATTTTGCGGGATCACGACGGCTTCTGTCTGGAGGCACAGCAGTTTCCGGACAGCCCGAGTCGTCCCGAACTGGGGGATGTCTGGCTGCTGCCAGGCCAGCAATACCGCCATCAAACCCGCTACCGATTCATCCGCGACTGACTTAAAGGTTTCATCATTTTTACATAGCCACCTTACTGACAATCGAGCAAGATAAGCCGCCCCGGGAGCACTCTCGGGTTTTTTTTGCATCAACCCGGCTTTTACATCAACGAAGTAAGGACTTTTTGTTCGATGACTGATACCTATAGCCTGCTGGTCGCCTTTATTCTGGGCGTCGTCGAGGGGCTGACCGAGTTCCTCCCCGTCTCCTCTACCGGCCACATGATCATCGTCGGCCATCTGCTGGGCTTTGAAGGGCCCAAGGCTGCCACCTTCGAAGTGGTGATCCAGCTGGGTTCCATCCTGGCGGTAGTCGCCGTCTTCTGGCGCCGTCTGTTTGGCCTCATCGGCATCCACTTCGGCCAGAAGCCGGCACCTGGCCATTCCACCCTGTCGCTGATCCACGTCATCCTCGGCATGTTGCCCGCCATCGTCATCGGTCTGGCTATCCACAGCTGGATCAAGGCCAACCTGTTTGGCCCGGTCACCGTCATGTACGCCCTGGTGGCAGGCGGCATCCTGCTGATCATCGCCGAGAAGTTCCGTCCCGCCGTCACCGCCGACACCCTGGACGACATCAGCTACAAGCAGGCGTTCGGCATCGGCCTGTTCCAGTGTCTGGCCCTCTGGCCAGGCTTCTCCCGCTCCGGCGCCACCATCAGCGGCGGCATGCTGATGGGGATCAGCCGCCACGCGGCGGCCGAGTTCTCCTTCATCATGGCGGTGCCCATGATGATGGCGGCCAGCACGCTGGATCTCTACAAGAGCCGCGACTTCCTCTCCATGGCGGATTTCCCCATGTTCGCGGTTGGCTTCATCACTGCTTTCGTGGTGGCCATGTTTGCCATCAAGACCTTCCTGGCGCTGATCCGTCGCCTCGACTTCATCCCGTTCGCCATCTACCGCTTCGTGGTGGCCTTCGCCGTCTATCTGGTGTTCGTGGCCTGACACCTGCGCCAGCCAAGTAAAAAGGGACCATATCGGTCCCTTTTTTTGATCTCTACTACCCCTAATCTGACAGTTCCAACCAAAAAGCCTCGAACAAATCCTTCACCTCCGTCACGACCGAGCAGAAGAGCAGGCTGCGCGGCTCCTGTCGTCGGAGCAGGGTTGCTCCGTCATGGCAAGGAAAAAACCCTTAACAATCAGGGGAAAATAGCCTGGACAAGCCGCTTCGATATGCAGTAGAAATGGATAAGCACCATATTGCGGTTAATTTTCCGGATATTGGCGCCAAAAACAGTGAATTATCCGCCCGACTGTGAGCGGCGGGTCATCCCTATAGTTTTCTCCGGCCGATGCGGGTAAAATTCACGCCCTTATATATCAGTCATTTTTCGACGCGCAACCTTGGTGGTCAGTTATGAAAGAGCATATTCATCATCTACTTGAACAAACGGTAGCCAATCTCAAGTCAGCGGGCATCCTGCCGGCGGACCTGGAAGCCCGCGTGCAAGTAGACCGATGCAAGGAAAAAGCTCACGGCGACCTGGCCACCAACCTGGCCATGCTGCTGGCCAAACCGGCCCGCAAGAATCCCCGTGAGCTGGCTGCCGCCATCATCGAGCACCTGCCCGCCTCCGATCTGATCGCCAAGGTCGAGATCGCCGGCCCCGGCTTCATCAACTTCTTCTTCGACCCCAGCTGGCTGGCCGGTCAGGTGGAAGCCGTGGTGGCCAGTGCCAATGCCAACGTGAAGCTGCCTGCGCCGCAGACCGTGGTGGTGGACTACTCAGCCCCGAACGTGGCGAAAGAGATGGCGGTGCACCACATCCGCTCCACCGTCCTCGGTGACGTGGCCGCCCGTGCCCTGGAGTTCCTCGGCCATAAAGTGGTTCGTGCCAACCACATCGGTGACTGGGGCACCCAGTTTGGCATGCTGATCGCCTATCTGGAGAAGATGGAGAACGAGCACGCCAGCGACATGCAGCTCAAGGATCTGGAAGCCTTCTATACCCAGGCCAAGCGCCTATATGACGAAGACGAAGCCTTCGCCGAGCGTGCCCGTAACTACGTGGTCAAGCTGCAGGGCGGTGACGAGTACTGCCGCTCCATGTGGAAGAAGCTGGTCGACATGACCATGGAGCAGAACCAGCGCAACTATGACCGCCTGAACGTCTCCCTGACCGACAAGGACATCATGGGCGAGTCCATGTACAACGACATGCTGCCGGAAATCGTGACCGACCTGAAAGCCCGCGGGCTGGCGGTCGAGAGCGAAGGGGCCACCGTCGTCTTCCTGGACGAGTTCAAGAACAAGGATGGCGAGCCCATGGGCGTCATCATCCAGAAGAGCGATGGCGGCTTCCTCTACACCACCACCGACATCGCCTGTGCCAAGTACCGTTATGAAACCCTGGGCGCCGACCGTGTCATGTACTTTATCGACTCCCGTCAGCACCAGCACCTGATGCAGGCCTGGACCATCACCCGCAAGGCGGGCTATGTGCCGGACTCCGTGCCCCTCGAGCACCACGCCTTCGGCATGATGCTGGGCAAGGATGGCCGTCCCTACAAGACCCGTTCCGGCGGTACTGTCAAGCTGGTCGACCTGCTGAACGAAGCCGAGGAACGCGCCGCAGCCCTGCTCGAGAGCCGCAACAGCGATCTCTCCGCCGAGGAGAAGGCCGAGGTGGTGCACGCCATCGCCATGGGTGCGGTCAAGTATGCGGATCTCTCCAAGAACCGCACCACCGACTACATCTTCGACTGGGATCTGATGCTGTCGTTTGAAGGCAACACAGCCCCTTACCTGCAGTACGCCTACACCCGGATCCAGTCCATCTTCCGCAAGGCCGGCATCAATGCCGAGACCCTGACCGGCAAGGTGATCCTGAGCGAAGAGGCGGAAGAGGTGCTGGCCCAGAAGCTGATCCAGTTCTCCGACGCAGTCAACGGCGTGGCGGACAAGGGCATGCCGCACCTGCTCTGTACCTATCTGTACGAGCTGTCCGGCAACTTTATGACCTTCTACGAAGCCTGCCCGATCAACAAGGATGGCGTCGACGAGGCCACTCGCCAGAGCCGTCTGCTGCTGTGCGCCGCCACCGCCAAGGTGCTGAAACTGGGCCTCGGCGTACTGGGCATCCACACCCTGGAGCGCATGTAATAGATGGCGACCCGGGATTATGTCGGCAACCGCCCGCGACGTCGGGCGGGTGGTCGCAACACCAGGAAAGCGGCGCCTCGCCGCTTTCCTGTTATCCCGGCCCTGCTGGCCGGTGCACTGCTGGCGGGTTTTGGTGCCTTCCTCTACATGATCAATGGCAAGGGCAACGATGCCCCCACCATCGAAGAGCAGGTGAAGGCCAACAAGCCCAAGGCCCAGAACAACGGCCTGCCCCAGGAGAAGTGGAGCTACATCGAACGGCTGGAGAACAAGCAGGTCGATGTGATCGAACCGCCGCCCCAACCGGGTGTGCCGCCACCTCCGGCACCGACCGTCACCCTGCAGCCGGATAAATTGCCACAACCGGTACCGACCAATATTCCCCAGCCGGGAACACCGCTCGGCCAGCAACCCTATCCGTCCAACCCGGCCACGGGGGCGCCGGTCGCCAGCGCCCAGGAGCAGGTGATCGACCGCAAGGCCGAGCGTGAACGGATGGAACGCGAGATCCGTGCCGAGCTGGAGCGGGAACGTGCCGAAGCAGCCAAGGCCAAGGCGGCCCAGACTGCCGCCGCCGACAGCGGTCGCTACATGATGCAGTGTGCCGCCCTGCGCTCGCAGGATTCTGCCGAGTCGCTCAAGGCGCGCATCGCCTTCACCGCCGGCCTCTCCTCCAGCCTGCAGGTGATCCACGGTGCCAACGGCACCGTCTACAAGGTGATGGTGGGCCCCTTCAACGGCAAGGCGGCCGCCGATGCGGCCAACCGCAAGCTGCAAAGCTCGGGCATCAGCGGCTGCATTCCCAAGAAAGGGTAAGTGTCTCCTGACAGCGAGGGGCCGGGTTGCAAAACCCGGCCCCTCTTTTTCATGCCTGCCTTGCCCCCAGCCAACTGGCGCCCTGCGACGGGCGGGGTTGAAAAGCCCGGATGCCGTCCCCATCTCTGCTCTCATGCACACTCAGGCCGTTATTCGGCTCAAGCGAGGTAAGTAAAGTGACTACCATAGTTTCAGTTCGCCGCAACGGTCAGGTCGTCATCGGTGGCGATGGCCAGGTTTCTCTTGGCAACACCGTCATGAAGGGCAATGCCCGCAAGGTTCACCGTCTCTATAACGGCAAGGTGCTGGCAGGTTTCGCCGGCGGTACTGCCGATGCCTTCACCCTGCTCGAGCGTTTCGAAGCCAAGCTGCAGGCCCACCAGGGCAACCTGGAACGCGCCGCCGTGGCACTGGCAAAAGACTGGCGCACCGATCGCGCCCTGCGCCGCCTTGAGGCCCTGCTGGCCGTCGCCGATGAGCACAAATCCTTCATCATCACCGGCAACGGTGACGTGGTGCAGCCGGAGCACGATCTCATCGCCATCGGCTCGGGCGGCAACTTCGCCCAGTCCGCGGCCATCGCCCTGCTGGAAAACACCGAGCTGGATGCCAAGACCATTGTCGAGAAGTCCCTCAAGATTGCGGGCGACATCTGCGTCTTCACCAACGGCAACCACACCATCGAAGTGCTGGACTATAGCGACAAGTAAGTCAGCCACCCCATTTTCCAAGGGGCGGGCCCTGCCCGCCCCGGATACAGGAACGCCATCATGTCCGAGATGACCCCGAGAGAAATCGTCCACGAACTGGACCGACACATTATTGGTCAGGCCGACGCCAAGCGCGCGGTGGCCGTGGCCCTGCGCAACCGCTGGCGCCGCATGCAGCTCAATGAAGAGATGCGCCACGAGGTAACCCCGAAGAACATCCTGATGATTGGCCCGACCGGCGTCGGCAAGACCGAGATCGCCCGTCGTCTGGCCAAGCTGGCCAACGCCCCCTTCATCAAGGTCGAAGCGACCAAGTTCACCGAAGTGGGCTATGTGGGCAAGGAAGTGGACAGCATCATCCGCGATCTGACCGATGTCGCCATCAAGCTGGTGCGCGAGACCGAGATGGAGAAGATGAAATACCGCGCCGAAGAGGCCGCCGAAGAGCGCATCCTCGACGCCCTGCTGCCCAACCCGCGCAACACCTGGGGCGAGGAAGAGAAGGCCGACAACTCCAACACCCGCCAGATCTTCCGCAAGAAGCTGCGCGAAGGTCAGCTGGATGACAAGGAGATCGAGCTGGATCTGGCCGCCTCCCCGATGGGCGTCGAGATCATGACCCCGCCAGGCATGGAAGAGATGGCCAACCAGCTGCAGGGGCTGTTCCAGAACCTGGGCCAGAACCAGAAGAAGAAGCGCAAGATCAAGGTCAAAGAGGCCATGAAGGTGCTGATCGAAGAGGAGGCGGCCAAGCTGGTCAACCCGGAAGAGTTGAAGCAAAAGGCCATCGCCGCAGTCGAGAACAACGGCATTGTCTTCCTCGACGAGATCGACAAGATCTGCAAGCGCGGCGAGAGCTCGGGCCCGGATGTCTCCCGTGAAGGGGTCCAGCGCGACCTGCTGCCGCTGGTCGAGGGTTGCACCGTCAACACCAAGCACGGCATGGTCAAGACCGATCACATCCTGTTTGTCGCCTCCGGCGCCTTCCAGATCGCCAAGCCGTCCGACCTGATCCCCGAGCTGCAGGGTCGCCTGCCGATCCGGGTCGAGCTGACCGCGCTGACTACCGAAGATTTCGAGCGGATCCTGACCGAGCCGAACGCCTCCCTGACCGATCAGTACCAGGCGCTGATGGCCACCGAAGGGGTCAAGATCGAGTTCACCAAAGATGGTATCCGCCGTCTGGCCGAAGCGGCCTGGCAGGTCAACGAGCGCACCGAGAATATCGGCGCCCGTCGTCTGCACACCGTGATGGAGCGACTGATGGAAGACATCTCCTACGACGCCTCTGAGAAGTCCGGTCAGACCTTCGTCATCGACACCGACTACGTCAATGCCCACCTCGGCAAGCTGATTGAAGACGAGGATCTGAGCCGCTTTATCCTGTAAGGCCCGCGCCTCACGTTTTCCAAACGCCTCCCTTTGTGGAGGCGTTTTTATTTTCTTGCCCTCCCCATCCCTACTCAAAAAAAGCGCTTTCCTCTTTTACCACCTTGATTTATACATACGTATAAGAATCATGCAAAATCTGTATACCATGGAGAGGGCACCATGCACCCGACCCGCCAGAAACTGCTCGACACCGGCCTTGAGATTGCCACCGACAAGGGGCTACGCGGCCTCACGGTGCGCGAGCTGGCGGCCGCCGCCGGGGTAAACCTCGGCTCCTTCGTCTACCACTTCGGCAACCGCGACGCCTTCATCGACGAGCTGGTGGAGCTCTGGTACGCCCCCCTCTTTGATGAGCTCAAGGCGGTGGCCGCCCGCGGCGCCTACCCCGATGCCCTCACCCAGTTCGAGGCCACCATGCAGGCGCTGATCGCCCTGGTGGGGCGCCAGCGCGGCTTCATCAACCACCTGTTCGGCGATGCCCTGGCAGGGGAAGGGGCCGCCCAGCGCTTCCTGCTCAGCCTGCCGCGCCGCCACCCCCTGCTGCTGCTCGAGCAAGTGCAGCGGGCCCAGGCCGAAGGAGCGCTGGTGGCGGGCGACCCGGTGCAACTGATGATCTTCATCATGGGGGCGGTTGGCCTGCCCCTGGTGATCGCCGGTGGCGGGCGCCAGCTCGGCTGGCTGCCCGAGCAGGCTGCCCCCTTCCTCGCCCACATCGACAACCCCAAGGCCGCCCAGCAGCGGCTGGTCTGGGCCCTGCGCGGCCTGCGCCATCCCCAAGGAGAACCCCTATGAAGCAACGTATCGCGCTTGTGGCCCTCGTACTGGCTCCGCTCAGTGGCGACCTTGGGTGGTAAGGAGATCGGGTATGAAGCAACGTATTGCACTCTTGGCCGTGCTGCTGGCCCTGATCGGTGGCTATCTCTGGTGGCAGGGGCGCCCGTCCGACGGCTCCGTCCTTTACGGCAACGTCGACATCCGCGACGTGAACCTGGCGTTTCGGGTCGGCGGCCGGGTCAGCGAGGTGCTGGTGGACGAGGGGGACGCGGTGCAGGCCGGCCAGTTGCTGGCTCGCCTCGACCCGGCGCCTCTGATCCATAGCCGCGACAGCGCACGGGCCAATCTGGCCGCGCTCACCGCCGCCAACGCCTTGATGCACAAGGGGTATCGCAGCGAGGAGACGGACCGCGCCCGGGCGTCCCTCAGTGCCGCCGAGGCCGCAGCCCTGGAGGCCGACAAGCAGTGGCGTCGTCAGAGCGCCCTGGCCGCCACCGGCGCCATCTCCCGCGGCCAGCTCGACACCGCCCGCTCCCAACGGGATCAGACCCGAGCCCAGGTGCGCGCCGCCCGCGAGCAGCTGGCCCAGCTCGAGACCGGCTACCGCCCCGAGGAGATCGCCCAGTCCGATGCCCAGCTGGAAGGGGCCAAGGCAACGCTTGCCAGCGCCGAGCTGGCCCTGGCGGACGCGGCCCTGACCGCCCCGAGCGACGGCATCCTCCTCATCCGCGCGGTGGAGACGGGCAGCATGGTGCAGGCCGGCGCCACCGCCTTCAACCTGTCACTCACCACCCCGGTCTGGGTGCGCGCCTACGTCGAGGAGCCCTGGCTCGGCCACTTCCCGAGCGGCGCCAGGGTGCAGCTCACCACCGACTCGCGACCGGACCAGCCCTATCAGGGGGTGGTGGGCTTCGTGTCGCCCAGCGCCGAGTTCACGCCCAAATCAGTGGAGACGCCGGACCTGCGTACCCACCTGGTCTACCGGCTGCGCATCGTGGTGCAGGATCCGGACCCGGCCCTGCGCCAGGGGATGCCGGTCACCGTCAGGCTGGCCCCATGAGCGCCGCCATCCGGCTCGACGGGCTGACCAAGCGCTTTGGCGAGCGCGTGGCGCTGGATGCCATCTCGGCCACCATACCGAACGGCGGCATCACGGGCCTGGTGGGGCCGGACGGGGCTGGCAAGAGCACCCTGCTGCGCCTGCTCGCCGGCCTGCTGGTGCCGGAGGCCGGGCAGAGCCGGGTGCTCGGGCTCGATCCGGTGCAGGAGGGCGATGCCTTGCGCCAACGCCTCGGCTACATGCCCCAGCAGTTCGGCCTCTATGAAGATCTCAGCGTGCTGGAGAACCTCACCCTCTACGCCGATCTGCGCGGCGTGGTGGAGCCCGAGCGCAGCCCGACGTTTGCCCGGTTGCTCGCCTTCACCGATCTCGCCCGCTTCACCGCCCGCCCGGCGGGCAAGCTGTCGGGAGGGATGAAGCAGAAGCTCGGGCTCGCCTGCGCCCTGCTCGGCCAGCCCGAGGTGCTGCTGCTGGACGAACCCGGGGTCGGGGTCGACCCCATCAGCCGTCGCGCCCTGTGGAAGATGGTGCGCGAGCTCGCCCAGGGGGGCATGACGGTGCTCTGGAGCACCGCCTATCTCGATGAAGCTGAGCTGTGCGATCACGTGCTGCTGATGGCGGAGGGCGCGGTGCGCACCAGCGGCACCCCGGCGGATCTGATGGGAGCCATGGCGAGTCGCTGCTGGCTGCTGGAGGCGGGCAACCTGGACGGGCGGGCCCGACGCGCCCTGTTGCGCCGGGCCCTGGCCCACCCGGCGGTGATGGACGGCGCTGTGGCCGGGGAGCGGGTGCGCCTGCTGCTGCGCCCCGATGCAGCGCCGCCTCCGCTGACTGAGCTGGGGCTCTCCGAGGGGGCCTTCGCGCCGACCCCGGCCCGGCTGGAGGATGCCTTCATCGATCTGCTCGGCGGCGGGCCTGGCGGGGAGTCGAGCCTGGCCGCCACCATGGCCGAGGCCGAGCTGCCGCCGGGGGTCTCCCCCGAGGCGGTGATCGAGGCGCGCCACCTCACCAAACGCTTCGGGGACTTTGCCGCCACCGACGACGTCAGCTTTGCGGTGCGCCGCGGCGAGATCTTCGGCCTGCTCGGCCCCAACGGGGCGGGCAAGTCCACCACCTTCAAGATGGAGTGCGGCCTGCTGCGCCCAAGTGGCGGCCAGGCCCTGGTGACCGGCATCGATCTCGCCCACAGCCCGTCGGCGGCGCGCCAGCGCCTCGGCTACATGGCCCAGAAGTTCTCCCTCTACAAGCAGCTCACCGTGGCCCAGAACCTGTCGTTCTTCGCTGGCATCTACGGCCTGTTCGGCCGCGCCCAGCAGGCGCGCATCGATGCCATGGTGGAGGCCTTCGCCCTCGGGCCCTGGCTCGGCCAGCAGGCCGAAGCCCTGCCGCTTGGGCTGCGCCAGCGCTTATCGCTCGCCTGCGCCCTGCTGCACGCACCGCCGCTGCTGTTTCTCGACGAGCCCACATCTGGGGTCGATCCGGTCACCCGGCGCGAGTTCTGGTCTCACATCAACGCCCTGGCCGATCACGGGGTGACCGTGCTGGTCACCACCCACTTCATGGACGAGGCGGAGTATTGCGACCGCATCGCCCTCATCTACCGCGGCAAGTTGCTGGCGCTCGGCACCCCGGACGAGCTCAAGGGGCAGGCGGCGCAGGCCATGCCCGCCACTGCCTTACCCACCACTTCTTTACCAACCATGGAAGAGGCCTTTATCACCCTGGTCGAGCGGGCCAGCGAGGAGGACGCATGAGCATCAGCCGCCGCCGTCTGCTGGCCCTGTGCCGCAAGGAGTCGCTGCAGATCGTGCGCGACCCGAGCAGCATACTGGTCGCCTTCATCATGCCGGTGGTGCTGCTGGTGGTGATGGGGTACGCCATCAACCTGGACGTGGACCACCTGCGCCTCGGGGTGTGGCGCGCCGACGGCGGGGCGCCGGCGATCCGCTTCGAGCAGGCCCTGCGCGGCTCGACCGCGCTGGAGGTGCACGGGGGCGCGAGCAAGGAGGCGCTGCTCGGGAGCCTGGAGCGCGGCGAGATCCGGGGGCTGCTGGTGATCGACGAGGGCTTCTCCCGCTCCCTGGCCGGACAGGGGGGCAGCGCGCCGCGCATCGCCCTGCTCACCGACGGCTCCGAGCCCAACACGGCGAACTTCGTCACCAACTATGTGCAGGGGATCTGGCAGGGTTGGCTTCTCACTGAGGGCAAGCCCCGGAGCCAGCCGGTGGAGCTGCGCACCCGTGCCTGGTTCAACCCGGCGCTGGTGAGCCGCAACTTCCTGGTACCGGGCTCCATTGCCGTCGTGATGACCATCATCGGCGCCCTGCTCACCTCACTGGTGGTGGCCCGGGAGTGGGAACGCGGCACCATGGAGGCCCTGCTCGCCACCCCGGTGACCAAGGCCGAGCTGCTGCTCTCCAAGCTCATCCCCTACTACGGGCTCGGCATCGCCGCCATGTTCATCTGCCTGCTCTTCTCGGTGGTTGTGATGGGGGTGCCCTGGCGCGGCTCCCTGGCCGTCCTGTTCCTGGTCACCAGCCTGTTTCTCGGCAGCGCCCTGGGGCTGGGGCTGTTTCTCTCCACCGTGATGCGCAGCCAGTTCAACGCTGCCCAGGCGGCCCTGACGGCGGCTTTCCTGCCGGCCATGATGCTCTCGGGCTTCGTGTTCGAGATTGCCAGCATGCCGCCTCTGCTGCGGGCCATCACCCACCTCATTCCGGCCCGCTACTTTGCGAGTTCGCTGCAGACCCTCTATCAGGCGGGCAACGTGCTCTCGATCCTGCTGGTCAACGCCCTCTGCCTGTTGCTGCTGGCCGGGTTCTGGCTGGCCCTCACCGCCCGCAAGACGCGGCGAACCCTGGAGTAACCATGCTGACTCGACTCTGGTGGCTGGTGCGAAAAGAGCTCTCCATCCTGCTGGGCAACACCCAGGGGCGCTTCCTGCTGATCATGCCGGTGCTGCTGCAGACCGCCCTGTTCCCGTTCGCCGCCACCCTGGAGGTGACCGGCAACACGCTGGCCGTCTACAACCAGGACGGCGGTGCCGAGAGCCTCGAGCTGCTGGAGCGCCTCACCCATATGCCGGCCTTCACCACAGTGCTGCCGGTGGCAGGCGAGGCCGGGGTGACGGCGGCCATCACAGAGCAGCAGGCCCTGCTGGCGCTGGTCATTCCCGCCGATTTCTCGCGCCGGCTGGCCCGGGGGCAGAGCGCGCCACTGCAGCTCATCGTCGACGGACGCCGCTCCAACGGTGGCCAGGTGGCGGCAGGCTACATCAGCCAGGTGATCGCCCGCTGGCAGAGCGAGGGGCGCGGCGCCCCCGAGCTGCTGGTGCGCCACCTCTACAACCCCAACATCGAGTTTCGCTGGCACGTGCTCCCCTCCCTGGTGGCCATCATCACCACCATCGGCTGCCTCATCGTCACCGCCCTGTCGGTGGCGCGCGAACGGGAAGAGGGCACCTTCGACCAGCTGCTGGTCTCCCCCCTCACCCCGGGCTGGATCATGGCGGGCAAGGCGGTGCCCGGCATCCTGGTAGCGGTGGGACAGGGCACCATAGTCGCGCTGGCGGCCCGCTTCGTCTACGCGGTGCCGTTTTCCGGCAGCCTGACCCTGCTGCTGGCCGGCATGATCTGCTACGGCCTGGCGCTGGCCGGCATCGGGCTCTTCATCTCGTCGCTCTGTTCGACCCAGCAGCAGGCGTTTCTCGGGGTCTTCTGCTTCATGGTGCCGGCGGTGATCCTCTCGGGGTATGTCTCGCCGGTGGAGAACATGCCGCAAGTGTTCCAGTGGCTCGCCGCCATCGATCCCCTGACCCACTTCATCGTGCTGCTCAAGGGGGTCTTTCTGAAGGGGCTCGGCTGGTCGGCGGCCTGGCCGCTCTTGTGGCCGCTCATCGCCATCGGCGGCGTCAGCCTCTCCCTGGCACTCGCCCTGTTTCGCCGCCATATCGCGTGAGCAGGTCCCACAATCCCGCATTCAGGGGCTTGACGCAAAGCGCCGCCCCTGCCCGTCGAACACAAAATTTTTTATCTTTTTCGTCAGATAGATATCCCCAACACACCCCTTCCAGGCCGTGCCGAACCATGTTCTGAATGCTCCATCCATATACCTATTTATGTATATGATTGAATTTCCTCCAATTACCCCTGACGAGATATATAAATGGACACTTGATTTGCATCAATTGTCCGCTCCCTTCGACTGGGTAGCCTAGCCTCAGAATGTCGTTTTATTACTCCAAACTAGAGGCAATTATGAGCAAAGTCAGACTGGTCGTTGTCGGCAACGGCATGGTGGGGCACCGCTTCATCGAAGAGCTGATCGAACGGGCCGACCCGGGCCGGTACGAGATCACCGTCTTCGGTGCAGAACCCCGTCCCGCCTACGATCGCGTCCATCTCTCCTCCTACTTTTCCCACCACACCAGCGAAGATCTCTCCCTCGTCAAACCCGGTTTCTACGACAAGCACGGCATCCGCCTGCTGCTCGGCGAGGCGGTGAAAAAAATCGACAAAACGGCCCGCGAGGTGCACTCCAACAAGGGCACTGTGGTCGGTTACGACAAACTGGTGCTGGCCACCGGCTCCTACCCCTGGGTGCCGCCCATCCAGGGCAGTCAGCACCACGAGTGCTTCGTCTATCGCACCATCGAGGATCTGAAGGCCATCCGCAGCGCCGCCAAGAGCGGCAAGAGCGGGGTGGTGATCGGGGGCGGCCTGCTTGGCCTCGAAGCGGCCGGTGCCCTCAAGGCATTGGGTCTCGAGACCCATGTGGTGGAGTTTGCCCCTGTGCTGATGGCCGAGCAGCTCGACGGTCAGGGCGGCCAGCTGCTGCGCCGCAAGATTGAATCCATGGGCGTGCAGGTGCACACCAGCAAGAGCACCAGCGAGATCCTGATGCATGGCGGTGAGCAGGCTAAACACCGCCTCGCCTTTGCCGACGGCAGCCAGCTGGAAGTGGACGTGGTGGTCTTCTCTACCGGCATCCGCCCGCAGGATACCCTCGGTCGCTACGGCGATCTGGCCATCGCCGAGCGCGGCGGTATCGTCATCGACGATCACTGCCTCACCTCCGACCCCGACATCTATGCAATCGGCGAGTGCGCCGCCTGGCAGGGTCGCTTCTTCGGGCTGGTGGCGCCGGGCTACAAGATGGCCCAGATCACCGTCGACCATCTGCTTGGCGGCGACAGTCGCTTCGAAGGGGCGGACATGAGCGCCAAGCTCAAGCTGCTCGGCGTCTCTGTCGGCTCCATCGGTGATGCCCACGGCCGCACCCCGGGCAGCCACAGCTATGTGTTCCAGGACGACCAGGCCGGCGTCTACAAGAAGATAGTGGTGAGCGAGGACAACAGCCGATTGCTCGGCGCCGTGCTGGTGGGTGACGTGGAGGATTACGGCAACCTGCTGCAGATGATGCTCAACGCCCTGCCGCTGCCGAGCCATCCGGACACCCTGATCCTGCCCGCCTACGCAGGCGCCAAGCCGACCCTGGGGGTGGATGCCCTGCCGGAAAGCGCCCAGATCTGCTCCTGCTTCGACGTCTCCAAGGGCGACATCGCCAAGGCCGTCGCCGAGGGTCACACCACCCTGGCCGCCTTCAAGCAGCACACCAAGGCCGGTACCGGCTGCGGCGGCTGCGTGCCCCTCATCAGCCAGGTGCTCAACGCCGAGCTGGTGAAGCAGGGCATCGAGGTCAACAACCACCTCTGCGCCCACTTCCCCCACTCCCGCCAGGAGCTGTTCCATCTGGTCAAGGTGGAGGGGATCAAGAGCTTCGACGAGCTGCTGGCCAAGCATGGTCAGGGTCATGGCTGCGAGGTGTGCAAACCGACGGTCGGCTCCATCCTCGCCTCCTGCTGGAACGAGTACGTGCTGAGCCCGCTCAACACACCTCTGCAGGACACCAACGACATCTTCCTCGGCAACATGCAAAAGGACGGGACCTACTCCGTCATCCCGCGCATGGCCGGCGGCGAGGTGACCCCGGAAGGGCTGCTGGCGGTGGCCGAAGTGGCCCGCGACTACAAGCTCTACACCAAGATCACCGGCGCTCAGCGCATCGGCCTGTTCGGGGCCCAGAAAGATGATCTGCCCGCCATCTGGCGCAAGCTGCTGGCGGCGGGTTTCGAGACCGGTCAGGCCTACGCCAAGGCGCTGCGCATGGCCAAGACCTGTGTCGGCAGCACCTGGTGCCGCTTCGGCGTGCAGGACAGCGTCGGCCTCGGGGTCTTCCTCGAGAACCGCTACAAGGGCATTCGCACCCCCCACAAGATGAAGTTCGGCGTCTCCGGCTGTACCCGCGAATGTGCAGAAGCCCAGGGCAAGGACGTTGGCATTATCGCCACCGATGCGGGCTGGAATCTCTACGTGGGCGGCAACGGCGGCATGAAGCCGCGCCACGCCGATCTGCTGGCCTCGGACCTTGATAGAGAGACCCTGATCAAGCTGATCGACCGCTTTATGATGTTTTACGTCACCAGCGCCGACAAACTGCAGCGCACCTCGGTCTGGCTCGGCAACCTGGAAGGGGGCGTCGACTACCTGCGCGAAGTGATCGTCGACGACAAACTCGGGTTAAACGAGACCCTGGAGCGCGATATCCAGCGCCTTATCGACAGCTACGAATGCGAATGGTCACGCACCCTCAACGAAGAGCAAGCGTTGCAGCGCTTCAGCCACTTCATCAACAGCGACAAGCGCGATCCGGACGTCCAGTTCGTCGCCGAGCGCGATCAGCACCGACCGGCGACCCCGGCCGAGCGCATTCCCGTCTACCAGATCGAGGTGGAGACAAAATGATGAAATTAGCCTGCCAACTCAACGACATCCTGCCGGGAACCGGTGTTTGCGCACTTATTGAAGGTCGCCAGATCGCCCTGTTCCGCCCAAGTGCGGCGGCCGAGGTGTTCGCCATCGACAACCGGGATCCCTTCTTCGCCGCCAACGTGCTGTCGCGGGGCCTGATCTGCGAACACGACGACGAGCTCTGGGTGGCCAGCCCGCTCAAGAAGCAGCGCTTTCGCCTGAGTGACGGTCACTGCTTCGATAACCCGGCGATGTCGGTACAGAGCTATCCCGTTGAAGTACGCGACCAGCAGGTCTGGGTCGCCGTCTAAAGCCGATTTCACTCTCTTTCGGGCTGCCTGCGGGCGGCCCTCTTGAAGGAAACAAAGATGTATACCGAAACCATCAACAAGTGCGCCGCCAACGCGGCCCGCATCAACCGCTTCGAGCGCAGCGACAAGCTCGGCTTCTGGCTCAGCTCCGCCATGGCGGGGGCCTATGTGGGCCTTGGCATCATCCTGATCTTCACCCTGGGCAACCTGGTGGATCCGAGCATCCGTCCGCTGGTGATGGGGGCCACCTTCGGCATCGCCCTGACCTTAGTTGTCATCGCCGGCTCCGAGCTGTTCACCGGCCACACCATGTTCCTCACCTTCGGGGTGAAGACCGGCAAGATCACCATGGGTGATCTGCTGCGCATCCTTCCCCAGACCTGGGCTGGCAACCTGCTCGGCTCCATCGCGGTGGCGCTGATCTACTCCTACGGTGGCAGCCTGCTGCCGGACGCGGGCAGCCTGGCTCACAAGGTGGCGCTGGCCAAGACCCAGGCACCGGCGCTGACCCTGTTCATGAAGGGCGTTCTGTGCAACTGGCTGGTCTGCCTCGCCATCTGGATGGCGCTGCGCACCGAGGGTGCAGCCAAGTTCATCGCCATCTGGTGGTGCCTGCTGGCCTTCATCGCCTCCGGCTACGAGCACTCGGTCGCCAACATGACCCTGTTCGCCCTCTCCTGGTTCGGTGCCCATTCCGAGGCCTACACCCTGGGCGGCATCGGCCACAACCTGCTGTGGGTAACCCTGGGCAACACCGTCTCCGGCGCCCTCTTCATGGGCCTCGGCTACTGGTATGCCACCCCCAAGGCTGAGCGCCCGGTCGCGGTGAGCGAGACCACCACCACTGCCAGCCAGACCCAAACCGCCTGATCAGGAGGCCCCATGGACTACTTGCCCATCTTTTGCCGACTCGACAACAAACCCGTGCTGCTGGTCGGCGGCGGCGAGGTAGCGGAGCGCAAAGCGCGCCTGCTGCTGGATGCCGGTGCCCACCTCACGGTCGTGGCCCCCGAGCTAGACCCCGAGCTGGCGGAACTGGCTGCCAACGGCAGCATCGAGTGGCTGGCCGGTGAATTCGCGCCGCAGCACCTGACGGGCAAGTGGCTGGTGGTGGCCGCCACCGATCGGCGCGAGGTGAACGCCCTGGTCTACCAGAGCGCCAATCAGGCGCGGATCTTTGCCAACGTGGTGGATGACCCGAAACGCTCCAGCTTCATCATGCCGTCGATCATCGACCGCTCGCCGCTGATGGTGGCCATCTCCTCCGGCGGCAAGGCCCCAGTGCTGGCCCGCTTGCTGCGGGAAAAACTCGAAGCCCTTCTGCCCCAGCATCTGGGGGCCGTCGCGGCCTTCGCCGGCAGCCTGCGGGAGCGGGTCAAGGGCCGCTTCGCCACCATGGGGGAGCGGCGCCGCTTCTGGGAGCGGCTGCTCGGAGCGGACCGGCTCGGGCAGGCACTGGCACGGGGCGATCACGCTTCGGCCAATCAGCTGGCCGACAGCCTGTTTGCCGACGAAAGCCAGACCGGTGGTGAGGTGGTGCTGGTCGGTGCCGGCCCCGGCGATCCGGGTCTGCTCACCCTGCACGCCCTGCGCCAGATGCAGCAGGCGGACGTGGTGGTCTATGACCGGCTGGTCTCCGACGAGGTGATGGCGCTGGTGCGCCGCGACGCCAGACGTATCTTCGTCGGCAAGCAGGCGGGCAACCACTGCGTGCCTCAGGAGGGGATCAACCAGCTCCTGCTGGAGGAGGCGAAGAAGGGACAGCGAGTGGTGCGACTGAAGGGAGGTGACCCCTTCATCTTCGGCCGTGGCGGCGAGGAGCTGGAGACGCTCGTTGGTACTGGCGTTGGCTTTCAGGTGGTGCCGGGCATCACGGCGGCCAGCGGCTGCGCCGCCTACGCCGGCATTCCCCTCACCCACCGCGATCACGCCCAGAGCGTGCGCTTCGTCACCGCCCACGGCAAGGGGGGCGCCCAGGATCTCGACTGGCCACTGCTGGCCAAAGACAAGCAGACCCTGGTGTTCTACATGGGGCTTTCATCCTGCGCCACCATCCGCGAGCAGCTGCTGGCCCACGGCAAGGAGGGCGACACCCCGGTGGCGCTGATCGAGCGCGGCACCCAGCCGAGCCAGCGGGTCATCCGCGGCACCCTTGACCAGTTGCCCGAGCTGGCGGTGGGTGTCGAGAGCCCGGCCCTTATCATGGTGGGCTCGGTGGTGACCCTGGCCGAGCAACTTGCCTGGTTTGGACAAGACCAACAAGCCCTCTCCCGCCAGGCCCTCGCCTGAGCGGTCTTGGCATGTGAGTCATGAGGCCACCGCAAGGTGGCCTCATTTTTATCCAGCCATCACTAAATCCCGGTCATAACCTGTTGTTTTAAGTCTGGTATCCTATGGGCATTTGGCCTATCGGCCACCAGCTCAGGAATTTTTTCATGTCTCTGCCCCTCAAAAACAGCGCCAAGCAGCGCGCGGAAGACAGATCCCGCATTCTCACCCTGCTGCTGGGCGACGATGCCCTCACCGACAGCCTGCTCGACCCCCAGCTTGAACAGGATGCGGGTCAGCGCGACCAGACCAGCCAGCTGAGCGGGCTGGTCAACGGCCTGCCCGCCGCCGACATCGCCGATGCCCTCGAATCCCTGCCTCCCGATGAACGCCACGCCCTCTGGCATCTGGTGAGCGAAGACAAACGCGGCCAGGTGCTGGTCGAGGCATCGGAGACGGTGTGGGAGAGCCTCATCAGCGGCATGAGCGACCGCGAGCTGCTGCATGCCCTGCGCTCCCTCGACATCGACGATCAGATCTATCTGGGCCAGTACCTGCCCCGCAACCTGATGGGACGCCTGCTCACCTCCATGGCCCCCGCCGATCGGGATCGGGTGCGCGAAGTGATCCGCTACGGTAAGCACACGGTCGGCGCCATGATGGACTTCGAGCTCATCACGGTGCGCCCCGACGTGAGCCTCGCCACCGTGCAACGTTTCTTGCGGCTGCGGGGCAAGATCCCCGCCAACACCGACAAGCTGTTTGTCATCGATCGGCGCAACCACCTGCTCGGCGAACTGGCCCTCACCACTGTGCTGCTGCACAAACCCGCCACCCTGGTGAGCGAGGTGATGGAGCAGGATCCCATCACCTTTGATCCCGAAGACAACGACGAGGCAGCGGCCCGTACCTTCGAGCGGGATGATCTGCTTTCCGCCGCCGTGGTGGATGCCAAGGGCAAGCTGATGGGCCGCCTCACCGTCGAGGAGATCGTGGATGTGGTCTATGAGGAGAGCGACACCGATCTGCGCCGCATGGGGGGGATCAGCGAGGAGGAGGATGTGTTCGCACCAGTCGCCAAGGCGGTGAAGACCCGCTGGGCCTGGCTCGCCCTCAACCTCTGCACCGCCTTCGTGGCGTCGCGAGTGATCGGCCTGTTCGAGCACACCATCTCGCAACTGGTGGCGCTGGCGGCCCTGATGCCCATCGTCGCCGGGATCGGCGGCAACACAGGCAACCAGACCATCACCATGATAGTGCGGGCGCTGGCGCTGCAGCACATTCAGGCGGGCAACCTCTCCTTCCTGCTGTTGCGGGAGCTGGGGGTGGCCTTCATCAACGGTCTGGTGTGGGGTGGCATCATGGGGGTCGTCACCTTCCTGCTCTATCAGGATGCGGCGCTGGGCGCCGTGATGACCCTCGCCATGGTGCTCAACCTGCTGGTGGCGGCGCTGATGGGGGTCATCATCCCCATGACCATGAGCCGGCTGGGTCGCGATCCGGCGGTGGGGGCCAGCGTGATGATCACCGCCATCACCGACACCGGCGGCTTCTTCATCTTTCTGGGGCTGGCCACCCTGTTCCTGCTGTAAACAAGAAGGGAGCCGGCGGCTCCCTTCTTTGTCATGCTCGACTTCTGCGACAGGCGCAGCTCAGGGTCTGGCGTTGCGCCCCTGCTGCCACCCCTTGCCGAGGGCACGACCGATGGGCACCACCGGGGCCAGCCGGACGCTGTCGACAGCCTGGGCACCATGACCCCGCTTGAACAACAGCACCAGGCGCACCACTTTCTCCTTCGGGCAGCCGAGCCAGAGCGCCCAGTGCGGCCCCTTGTGATGAAGCCAGAGTCCGTAAAACCAGGTCATCCGGTTTCCCTTGATAAAACGGGTGATGGAGGATTCAGGCGCCGGTACGCAGCGCTTCGAATCCCATGGCGTGTTCGATGCCATATGCCACTCCTCCTTGACTGACAGGTCACTCAGGTACGTCGACTCATCCCCTGGCAACGTCCTGCCTTGCTTCGAGTGAGATCAGGATGACCCTGGCCTATGTGCCGGCCGGCCCTGCGACACTCCCCTTCTATCCCGTGAAGGTCTGCTTGCGGTTGTCATTGTGCGGCGCTCGCCCCGTGGGGCGGAGCAGCCAGACCCTGACGGTCTGGCCCTGATCTGAGCATATATCCGAAACGGGCGGTTTGCGGGCTGGCGCGGGGGACAAAAACGGCGAGGTTCAGGATCTGCTTGAATTGGCAGGAAAGAGGCGCAGAAACAACACGGCCTCCCGAAGGAGGCCGTGTGGCGAGAAAGGAGATTACATCCAGTCGGCGTTGCGGATCACTCCGACCGCCAGCCCCTCGATGGTGAGATGCTGGCTGGCGAGATCCACTTCGATGGGGGAGAGCTCTTCGTTCTCCGGCAGCAGCCACACCTGACTGCCCTTGCGCTGGAAGCGTTTGACGGTGACATCCTCGTCAAGCCGCGCCACCACCACCTGGCCGTTGCGCACCTCCTGGGTCTTGTGCACCGCCAGCAGGTCGCCATCCAGGATGCCGATGTTCTTCATGCTCATCCCTTGCACCCGCAGCAGGAAGTCGGCGCGCGGGTGGAACAGGGCGGGATCCACCTGATAGTGGCTCTCGATATGCTCCTGGGCCAGGATGGGTTCACCGGCAGCCACCTTGCCGATCAGCGGCAGGCCGCTCTCTTCCAGCGCCTCTTCCTCTTCGAGCAGCAGACGGATGCCGCGGGACGTGCCCGGCATGATCTCGATGACCCCTTTTTTGGCCAGGGCCTTCAGATGTTCTTCGGCCGCATTGGCCGACTTGAAACCAAGCTTCTGGGCAATCTCGGCGCGAGTCGGCGGCATGCCGGTCTCGTTCATGTTCACCTTGATCAGCTCCAGCACTTCGGCCTGGCGGGGGGTAAGGGGTTTCATAGAATTGGCACCTGTCTTTTTATACAGCACACTGGCAGTATATACAGTGCAGTGGCCAAGGCAAGGCGCAGCTGACATTTGTCGCGACCAACCGGCAATTTCACCCTGTTTTGATCCCGCACGACTGAACTCATCGTACCTCTCGGCGACAAGGGGCCGGTGATTTGCTATGCTCACGCCGCATTTTTTTGGAGAGCAGACGCACATGTCCCCAGGACAGAAGATTTCCAGAGCCATCTTGCAATGGCCGGTCAGCGGCTTGGTCAATCACAAAAGCCTGCCGGAAAATCCCATCACAGAACTCAAGCTGGATCCGGCCAGACCCATCGTCTACGCCCTGAAAACCAGCTCGATCACCGACCTGATGACCCTGCAGCAGTGCTGCGAGGATCTCGGTCTGCCGGGCCCCTTTACGCCGCTGGAACTGAACGGCCAGCTGCTGCCGCGCTATGTCTGTCTGGATCGTCCGCCTCCCCTCTTCGGCAAGCGCAGCAAGCCGCTTCCCTTCCTGCAGGAGTTCCACCAGCTGCTGGATCTGCACAAGCAGGATCCGGCGCTGGATATCCAGGTAGTGCCCGTCACCCTGTTCTGGGGCCGTGCCCCGGGCCGGGAGGGAGAAGAGGCCTCCGGGCTCAACATCATCAGCAGTCTGGCGCCGAACCGGCTCAAGAAGGCACTCATCGTGATCCTCAAGGGTCGCGAAAACCTGGTGCGCTTCTCCCCGCCCCTCTCCCTGCGCTACATGGCGGACAAACACGGTACCGACGAGGCCATCGCCCACAAGCTGGCGCGGGTCGCTCGTACCCACTTCAGCCGCCAGCAGCTGGCGGCCACCGGACCGAAACTGCCCAACCGCAACCTGCTGTTCAAACAACTGCTGGATTCGAGCGTGATCCAGCAGGCCATCGCCGAAGAGGCAGAGCGGGAGAACATCAGCCTGGAGAAGGCGCAGAAACGCGCCCACGGCTACATGGACGAGATCGCCTCTGACTTCTCCTACCGGCTGATCCGCCTCGGCGAGAGCTTCCTCGGCTGGCTGTGGAACAAGCTCTATCGTGGCCTCTCGGTCAACGGCGCCGAAAAGGTGCGCCAGCTGGCCCAGGAAGGGCACGAGATCGTCTATGTGCCCTGCCATCGCAGCCACATGGACTACCTGCTGCTCTCCTATGTCATCTATCACCAGGGGATGGTGCCGCCCCATATCGCGGCGGGCATCAACCTCAACTTCTGGCCGGCGGGCCCCATCTTCCGCCACGGCGGTGCCTTCTTCATCCGCCGCACCTTCAAGGGCAATCCGCTCTACAGCACGGTATTTCGCGAGTACCTGAACCTGCTGTTCGCCAAGGGCTACTCGGTGGAGTTCTTCACCGAGGGGGGCCGTTCGCGCACCGGCCGCCTGCTGCCGCCCAAGACCGGCATGCTGGCTATGACCCTGCAAGCCATGATGCGCGGGCTTGACCGCCCGGTCACCCTGGTACCCGTCTACCTCGGCTACGAGCACGTGATGGAGGTGAACACCTACCACAACGAGCTCAAGGGCAGCCGCAAGGAGAAGGAGAGCTTCCTGCAGGTACTCGGCATCCTGCGCAAGCTGCGCAACTACGGCCGCGGCTTCGTCAACTTTGGCGAGCCGCTGACCCTCAACAGCTACCTGAGCGAGCATATTCCGGACTGGAAGGATCATATCGGGGAAGAGGAGCGCCCGGAGTGGATGGCCAGCACGGTCAATACCCTGGCCGATCTGCTGATGACCCGTATCAACGGCGCCGCCGCTGTCAATGGCCTGACCCTGAGCGCCCTGGCGCTGCTGGCCGCCGAGCGCCATGCCCTGACCCGTGACGAGTTGCAGGCCCAACTCAACACCTATCTGGATCTGCTCAAGGCGGTGCCCTACAGTGCCCAGAGCACCATCCCGGACGAGGATGCCGGCACCCTGCTGGATCAGGCGCTGGAACTCAACAAGTTCGAGGTGAGCGAGGACAAGCTGGGCCAGATCATCAGCCTGGATCGCTACCAGGCGATCCTGCTGACCTACTACCGCAACAACATCCTCCACCTGTTTGCCATGCCCTCCCTGGTAGCGGCGCTGATCGACCGCTGCGAGGGGATCAGCCGCGGCGAGATCATCGCCCGCTGCGTCGATATCTATCCGCTGCTCAAGACCGAGCTGTTCCTGCGTTACGAAGAGGAGGAGCTGCCGGAGCTTATCGATGCCCTGCTGGCCGAGTTGCAGCGCCAGCAGCTGATCGAGGCACGTGACGGTGGCTACTGGGTCAACCCGGGCAACCAGATGCGCCTGTTGCTGCTGGCCGAAAGTATCCAGGAGACCCTGCAGCGCTACGCCATCGTGCTGACCCGGGTGCTGGCCCAACCCTACATAGAGGCAGAGCAGCTGGAGGCAGACGGCCTGATGATGGCGGAGCGCCTCGGCACCCTGCACGGCATCAACGCCCCCGAGTTCTTCGACCAGAAGCTGTTCAGCACCCTGATCCACACCCTGCGCAAGGAGGGCTACCTCTCCGCCGAGAGCAAACCGGATCTGGGACGCTTCCAGGCGCTGGCGGACAACATAGTGCCGCTGCTGAGCACCAAGATCCGCCGCACCATCCGGGCCGGCAACCAGCGCTGATCCGCACCACAAATGAAGAAGGCCGCATGATGCGGCCTTCTTTTTGCTCGGCTTCTTTTTGTTCAGGGAATGGTCACCCCAGCAGGTAATCTAGCACCAGCCCGGCGAACACCAGAGCCCCCACATAGTTGTTGTTGAGGAACGCTTGGAAGCAGGCCTCCCGCTGCCGTTCGCGAATGAGCCGCTGCTGATAGACGAACAGCACGGCGGCCCCCAGCAATCCCCAGTAGTAACTGCTGCCCAGCGCCATCAGCTGGCCGACCAGCAGCAGGATCAACAGGGTGGCCAGCTGCAGCACGCCGATGATCCGCTTGTCGTGACGGCCAAACAGGATGGCGCTCGACTTGAGCCCCAGCTTGAGGTCATCGTCCCTGTCCACCATGGCGTACTGGGTATCGTAGGCCACGGTCCACAGCAGGTTGGCGATAAACACCAGCCAGGCCACGGCTGGCAGTGCATTGGCCTGCGCCGCATAGGCCATGGGGATCGACCAGGAGAAAGCCATGCCGAGCACCAACTGGGGGATCGGAATGAACCGCTTCATGAAGGGATAGCTCACCGCCAGCAGCAGGCCGACGAACGACATGGCGATGGTGAGGGAGTTGAGGGTCAGCACCAGACCAAACGAGATGAGCGCGAGTACGAAGAAGAGCGCCAGTGCCTCGCGAGGATCCACCTTGCCGGTCGGCAGGGGGCGTCCCGAGGTGCGTTTGACGTGACCATCGAAGTTGCGATCCGCATAGTCGTTGATGACGCAGCCGGCCGAGCGCATCAGAAACACGCCGACCACAAACACCGTCAGCACCCAGAGGTTTGGCAGGCCGTCGGCCGCCAGCCAGAGTGCCCACAGGGTCGGCCACAGCAGCAACAGGGTGCCGATGGGCTTGTCGATGCGGGCCAACTGCAGATATGCCAGACCCCGCTCCTTGGTTAACAGATTCACTCCAGCTCCTTGTCACAGACGAGATAGGGCAGAAACAGCTCGTGAACCAGCAATGGCCACTGCCCCAGAAACAGACGGGAACGACGTCCCCAGACGATGGCGGCGGGGCAACGTGGATTGTCGGCAATGGCAAAACGGGCCAGCTGCAGATGATCACGTCGCACCGGCTCATTGCCAAACACCCGCTCCCCCAGGGGTTGCTCCCCCAGTTCGGCCAGACCACTACCCTGCAGCGCCGCGTCGGCCAGCAGGGTCCAGCCCAGCACGGCCGGGCCCAGATCGCCGTGGAGGATCACCTCCCGGCAGATCCCGGCAGGGGATACGGCATCCACCAGCCACTGCTCATCGGTGGTCAGCGAGACGGGGCGATTGCCCAGCCATTCGACCGAGAAGTGCCGATTGTGTTGGCGCAGACGCCGGGTCATGGAGCCGGGCTCCAGCAGCCAGGGACGCAGGCTGGCCGGCAATTCGCAACTATCGGGGGCCAACCACCCGGTTAACGGCGTGAGGGGAACAGTCAACTCGGACTTCACAGCTTCACCATCCAGAGATTTCCGTGTTCAGGTTAAAATCCGGTTTATTATCCGTAAATCAATAGCGAAATGTAAGAACATCCGTGCTTGACGCCCCCTTTGGCAGCATCAAAAATGGTGTATCTTCCGCCGATGAGCCATCTATATGAAGATCTTCAAAATTTTGCTGGTGTTGTTGCTGAGCGTGGGCGCCCTGCAGGTACGGGCTGCCGATGAGGAACCCGCTGCCGAAGGGGCCGAGGGAGCCGCCAAACCCGGATTTGCCTACCATGCGCTCGATCCGGATATCATCACCAACTACCTGAGCAACGGCAAAACCCTCGGCTACGTCAGGGTCACGGTGGAGTTGATGGCCGAAAACGATGCCGATCTCAAGCTGCTGGAGCAGCATGACCCCCTGATCCGCGACGCCATCATTCGCCTGATGGGCAGCAAGAGCGCCGATCAGATCAAGTCTCTGGTCAGCCGCGAGGAACTGCGCAAAGAGTGCGAGACCAAGGTCAACGAGTTGTTGCTCAAGGAGACCGGCAAGAAAGCCGTCCGCGAGCTGATCTTCACCAAGTTCCTCTATCAGTAATCTCCCACGGATCAGACGCTTATTGGCATTCAGGCCAATAAGCGCCCGGCGCCTGTTTATTCGAAATGAAAATTGATTACAATACGCTCGTCGAGTCGTAGAGGTAGTCGTTATGGGCAGCAAGACCCTGTGTGAGTGGCGTCGCCACGAGATCCCCGCGGATCTCAAGGCGCTGCGCAAAATCGTGCGCAAACCCAAATTCGTCTGCGGCAAGTGTGCCCGCAGCGCCAACGACAAGAGTTATCTGTGCCAGCCGCTGCGGTTGAAAAAAGAGGAGTAGGGCCAAACCCGACGAGGCCCTATTGATCGGTCCAGCCCTGGCGCCCCTGTTCGAACAGCCTGCGCGCCTGCATGTCGTTGGGGCAGACGCCACGGTACTCCTCCCCGGAGCGCCCGGCCAGATAGAGATGCTCCGGGCGGCAATACCAGGCCAACCCTTTCTGATGCCCCTGCTGCCACAGCTCGCCATCCACCTTGTCGCCACACTGGGCACGATGGAACTCGATCCGCTCGGTGGTGAAGCCCAGCTTGCCGTCAGCCTCCCCCACCTCGCTCCACACCTTCTCGCAGGGATCATCGTTGGAGACACAGCCCCCCAGCAGGGCAGCAACCAGTATGACGGTGAGTCGCATAATCATCCTTGAGTGTCGTTTGAGCAGTTCATTCTAGCCAGAGCCTTGCCCCTCACCAAGCCTTCGCCCCCATTCCTGTGAGCCGCACAAAAAAATCAGGCGGGCTCAATGCCCGCCTGTTCGTGTCATGTCGTGGTTCACTGGTCATCGAAAGCGTCGTCGTCCTGCCAGCTTTCGTCTTCCCATTGCTCCAGTTCATCTTCCCAGGATTCCGGCTCCCATTCATCATCGAGGTCGTAATCCGGCTTGTGTCCACCCATGCTCATGCTCCTTGGATAGTGCACCCGCACTCAAAGTCTATCCAGAAAAATGGGGCTCGCCAGTCAGGGAAAGATCAAAGCTTGACCAGGGTGCGACCCGCGACCTGGCCTTGCGTGATGGCCTCGGCGGCCTCGACCACCTGCTCCAGCCCTATCTCGGTCACCGCCTGCTCGAAGAAGCTGGCGGGCAGATCCTGAGCCAGGCGCTGCCACGCCTGTTGACGGCGCGCCAGTGGGCACATCACGGAATCCACCCCCTGCAGACGCACGTTGCGCAGGATGAAGGGCATGACGGTGGTGGGCAGATCGAAGCCCCCCGCCAGGCCGCAGGCCGCCACGGCGCCGCCATAGTTCATCTGGGCCAGCAGCTTGGCCAGCACCTGGCTGCCGACGGTATCGACTGCCCCGGCCCACAGCTGCTTCTCCAGCGGCTTGGCAGGCTCCAGCAGTTCGCTGCGCGGCACGATGCGGCTGGCCCCCAGGGCAGTAAGCATCTCACCCTGCTCCTCGGCTCGACCGGTCAGAGCCGCTACCTTGTAGCCTTTTGCCGCCAGCAGCGCGACCGCAGTGGACCCCACCCCGCCGGCGGCGCCGGTCACCAGGATCTCGCCGCTCTGTGGGGTGAGCCCCGCCTCCTCCAGCGCCAGCACGCAGAGCATGGCGGTGAGACCGGCGGTACCGATGCACATGGCCTGACGGGCATCCAGTCCGGCCGGCAGCGGCACCAGCCAGTCCGCCTTGACTCGCGCCTGCTCGGCCATGCCGCCCCAGTGTCCTTCACCCACGCCCCAGCCGGTCAGCACCACCTGATCACCGGGCTGATAGCGGCTGTCGGCCGATTCGAGCACGGTACCGGCGAAGTCGATGCCCGGCACCAGCGGCCACTGGCGGACAATCTTGCCCTTGCCAGTGATGGCCAGCCCGTCCTTGTAGTTGATGGAGCTGTAGCTCACCGCTACCCGTACTTCGCCTTCCGGCAACTGGCTCTCGGCCAGCCGGGTGAGGGTCGGAACCGTCTTGCCGTCTTGGTTTTCCAGTAACAGGGCCTTGAACATGAGTCTCTCCTCGAGATGAAGCATCAAATCAGCACAGCAGCGCATATCTGCCACGGCGCTCCGTAAATCGTCCTACTGGCTTTCAAGATCAGCCAGACAGCGGGAAAGGGTGCGGGCCAAGGCCCCCTGATTGCGCAGCACCACGGCGCGGGCCTGCTCTCCCATCTCGCGACGCCGGCTCTCGTCGGCCAGCAGCGCGCTCACCCTCTCCCCCAACTCGGCCGCATCGGCCACCACGGCGGCGCCCCCCTGTGCCACCAGCTGGCGGGTGATGTCGCTGAAGTTGAAGTAGACGGGGCCGGTCAGGCAGGGTTTGCCGAGCGCCGCCGGCTCCAGCAGGTTGTGGCCCCCCACCTTCACCAGACTGCCGCCAACGAAAGCCAGATCGGCCGCCGCCAGCATCAGCGGCAGCTCGCCCATGGTATCGCCCAGATAAATCTTGTCGGTCGCGGTGACGGGGGCGTCGCTGGTGCGGCGCACACAACCATAAGAGGCGCACAACTCGGCCACCCGATCGAAGCGCTCAGGATGGCGCGGAACCAGGATAAGCAAGGCATCGGGGTGACTGGTCAGCACCTGGTCGAAGGCGGCCAGCACCTGCTCGTCCTCCCCCTGATGAGTGCTGGCGGCGATCCAGACCGACCGTTCCGCTCCCAGCTGCTGGCGCAGGGCGCGGCCCCTAGCCTGAACCTCGTCACCAAACTGGATATCGAACTTGATGGAACCGGTCACCACCAGTCGATCGCGTTCGATGCCAAGTCGGGCGAAGCGGTCGGCGTCATCCTGATGCTGGCAGAGCAGACGGGTCAACGGGCGGCTGAGGGCATCGAAGGCGCCGTGGAAGCGGGCATAACGCTGGCAGGAACGCTCCGAGAGGCGGGCGTTGATGATGGTCACCGGCAAATGGCGTTTCTCGCAGGCCGCCAGCCAGTTCGGCCACAGCTCGGTCTCCATCACCCAGAGCGCGCGCGGCTTGAAGGTGTCGAGAAAGGCCGCTACCGCCCAGGGGTAATCGAGGGGCGCATAGCGGTGTACCACCAGATCGCCGAGCTTGGCTGCCTGTTCGGCGCCGGTACGAGTGGTGGTGGTGAGCAGGATCGGCAGATCGGGCCGCTCCGCTTTCAGGGCGCGAATGAGCGGCGTGATGGCCAACGTCTCCCCGACGCTCACCGCATGGATCCAGAGCGGCGCCTCCTGGCCGGTGGCGGGCAGCCGACCCAGATGCTCGGCCCAGCGCTTGCCAAAGCCGGGCTTGCCCTTCTTCGGCTTGTAGAGCGCCAGCAGTGCCAGGGGTAATCCCAGATGGATCAGCAGGTTGTAGAGCAGGCGATAGGGCATCTTACTCGCTCTGCTCCAGTTTGTTGCACGCCTCGATCACCTGCTCCGGCGGCAAATCGATCAGGCATTTGAGGTGGCCGAACTTGCAGGTGCGCTTGAAGCAGGGGCGGCATTCGATGTCGGTGTGAACGATCTCGACCCGATCCGCCAGCGGCGGGGTATAGAGCGGCGAGGTGGAGCCATAGACACCCACCAGCGGCCGGTTGAGGGCGGCGGCGATGTGCATCAGACCGGAGTCATTGGAGATGACCCGGCCAGCCAGCGCCATCAGGTCGATCGCCTCGTGCAGGCTGGTCTTGCCCGCCAGCACGTGGCAGTTGGGGCGAGTCAGCATATTGACCCGATCCCGGATGGTATTGGCCACCGCCACGTCCTTGTTCGAACCGAAGATCCACACCTGCCAGCCCTCGTCCAGGTGTTGCTGGGCCACCACGGCATAGTGCCCTTCCGGCCAGCGCTTGGCCGGGCCGAACTCGGCGCCGGGGCAGAGTACCAGCACGGGGCGACGCCGATCCAGCCCGAGCCGCGCCAGCGCCTTGTCCTGATTGACCAGATCGACGTGAAGCGCAGGATGGGGAATGGCCGGAATATCGGCCCGGCTCTTCATCTGCGCCTTGGGATAAGCGAGCGCCAGATAGCCCTCCACCATCAGCGGGAAGGCGGACTTGTTGCTGCGCAGATCGTTGAGCAGGCCGAAGCGCTGCTCCCCCTTCCAGCCGGTTCGCACCGGGATGCCGGCAAACCAAGGGATCAGGGCAGACTTCATGGAGTTGGGCTGGACGATGGCCTGATCGTACTTTTCGGCCGCCAGCTGTTTGCCGAGGCGGCGGCGGGCCAGCAACTTGAAGTCGCCGTGACCGAGCGGCATGGTGATCGCCTTGTCCACCTCGGGCATCCGCTCCAGCAGGGCGCAACACCAGGCGGGCGCCATCACGTGGAGCTCGCACTCCGGGTGGTTGGCCTTGATCGCCTTGTAGAGGCTCTGGGACATCACCATGTCGCCGACCCAGGAGGGGCCGATCACCAATATTTTCATCACGCGTCTTCTCTCGGGGCTGGCCCGGCTGTTGATCATCACTGGCCGAGATTATGCCCCAAGAATGGTCGGAGAAATAACAGAAGATCCCGGTGGCCCCGTTGAACGGCTCAAAACGAGCGCCACTCAGCACCACCTCGGGCCGGATGCCCCGACCATGCCCTGCCCGTCGTTTTAGGCTAGAATGGGCGCCAATTTGAGCATGGCCCGCCAGCCGGGCAGCAACCGTGAGCCCTCATCAGTGAAAAAACCGACTCTGGCCGCCGTTCTGATCGTCAAGAATGAAGCCGACAACCTGCGCAAGTGTCTCGCCTCCCTCGACGGGCTGGTGGACGAGATCGTCATCATGGATTCCGGCAGCCAGGACGACACTCCGGCCATCGCCGCCGAATTCGGCGCCCGCTTCTTCGTCAACAAGGTGTGGCCGGGATTTGGCAAGCAGCGCCGGTTGGCCCAGTCGCACGTGCAATCCGAATGGGTGCTCTGGCTGGATGCGGACGAGCGACTCACCCCCGAGCTGAAAGAGGCCATCGCCGCCGTCATGGCCAACCCGGCCAGCGACACCATCTACTCGATCCCGCGCCTCTCCTGGGTGTTTGGCCGCTTCATCCGCCACAGCGGCTGGTATCCGGATCGGGTGCTGCGCCTCTATCCCAAGGCCCTCACCGGCTACAACGAGGCACTGGTGCACGAGAAGGTGGAAGTACGCGCCAACATGAAGATCGTCAACCTCCATGGCGACCTGCTCCACTTCACCTATCGGGATCTGGAGCACTATCTGGTCAAATCCGCCGGTTACGCCCGGGCCTGGGCCGATCAGCGCACCGCCCGCGGCAAGAAGGGCTCCCTCAGCCAGGGGCTGGTGCATGCGCTGGGCTGCTTCATCAAGATGTATCTGCTCAAGGCGGGCTTCCTCGATGGCAAGCAGGGGCTGCTGCTGGCCATCCTCTCCGCCCACTCCACCTTCGTCAAATACGCCGACCTCTGGGTGCGCCAGCAACCCGGACAGCCGGAGTAACAGGCATTCCGGCACTCGCCACCGGATACGAAACAGGGCCCCGAGGGGCCCTGTTTGCATTACTGCGGGTCGTTGCCGCGCCAGAAGGGGGCGGCCCAGCGAGCCATTTCGGGCACCATGGCCTTGGGATCGAGCTGGCTCATGTCCTCCGGATGATCGCTGTCCTCAGGCGGGCTGAAGGCGAGATGACGCCCTTCACTGTTGAGCGGCTTCCAGCGCAGCGGTGTAGCGGAGCGGCGCATCGGGAAGAAGCCGATGGTCGGCACGTCCAGCGCCCCGGCGATGTGCAGTGGGCCCGTGCTGCCAGCGATAAACAGGGCTGCGTTGGCCAGCACCTGACAAAACATAGGCAGCCCGTCGCTGGAGCGGTAGATCCAGCCGTTGCCGCCGTGGGCCAGCAGCTCGGCCGCCAGTTGCTCGGCCATCTTCTCCTCGCCGGGGCCTGCGGTCAGGACGCACTGCAGCTCGGGGCAGGCCTGGTTCAGCTTGATGATGATGCGGGCATACTGCTCGATGGAGAGGTTGTTGGCCGAACCACCGCTGCCAGCATGCACCATCAGCCAGGGGCGGCTGGCATCCAGCTTCAGTCTGGTGGCCAGCTGTTCGCGCACCTGTCGCAGTGCCGGTGCATCAAACTGCAGGAAGGGGGTATGGGGCTCTACCACCGCCACCTGATGATCGGCCAGGAAGCGGCGGATCAGCTCCAGGTTGTACTCAGACTCGGGCTTGAGAGAGCGGGAGCGGCGCTGGATCAGGCGCTGGTTGTAGAGCACCTGGGCCAGCTTGGTGGCTGGCGCCAGGCGATAAGGGATGTGCGCCTTCCACACCAGCATGGCGTTGCGGGAGTTGGAGAAGAGGCAGATGGACGCATCAAACGCGGCCGCCTTGATGCGCGCCAGCAGCGCGCGCTGTTGCTCCTTGTCGGCACGAACACCCGGATCGATGAGCACCTCGTCAATCCAGGGGCAGAGCCGGGCCAGCGGCGCCGTGTAGGCGGGAACCAGGGCAGTCACATGACATTCCATGGACTCCTTGAGCATGGCGAAACTCGGCCAGGCCAGCATGAAGTCACCAATCTTGTCATTGCGAACGACCAGAATACGTTTCATAAAAAATCCCTTTGCTCCCTGTCACCAATGCAAGGAGGCTTGATGCGCGATGCGGGTATTCTTGCCTGATGCAGGGCTATTCTCAAGTGAAGACGCCAGAGTGCCCCGATTTAAGCGACCAAATTGTGCATCTTGCGCCGCTTCCTGCGGCAAACTGACGCTACCGCTCTCGCGGCAAGCCCTCAACAGACCCTATAATGCGACCAAATTTCCAGGTTGCAGGACTGCAAACATGACTACCAGGGTAATTTATCCGGGGACCTTCGACCCCGTGACCAATGGCCACGCCGACCTGATCGGCCGCGCCGCCAAGCTGTTTGACGAAGTCGTGGTCGGCGTCGCCAACAGCCCGAGCAAACGTCCGCTGTTCGATCTGGCAGAACGGGTCCAACTGGTTCAGCAAGTGACCAGTCACCTGCCCAACGTCAAGGTGGTGGGCTTCTCCGGCCTGCTGGTGGATTTCGCCAGGGAGCATCAGGCCAATGTGCTGATCCGCGGCCTGCGCGCCGTCTCCGACTTCGAGTACGAATTCCAGCTGGCCAACATGAACCGCCGCCTGATGCCGGAGCTCGAAAGCGTCTTCCTCACGCCAGCGGAAGAGAACTCCTTCATCTCCTCCACCCTGGTAAAGGAGGTGGCGCTGCACGGCGGCGACATCCGCCAGTTTGTCGACCCCGTTGTGGCACAAGCCATCGCCACCAAACTGGGCCGCTGAGCAGGGGCTCTTCGCAACAAACAGGCTACCCGAGGGTAGCCTGTTTCATTAGGGCGCCTTGCTCGCCTGGCCTTGGGGTATATCGGCAAACTGCCGATCGATCGCATCCTGCAACCGATCGAGCCACTCGTAACGACGCCGGTACATGGCGCGCTTCCTGGACGCCACCTCCTCCAGCGGTTTGCGCAGCGCTGGCTGCAGGGCCACGAAGTTGGCATCCACATCTTCGGCGCCGAACTCCTGCCACAGCTCATCATAATCGGCCAGTAAGTTGCCCTTCTGTTTGCGGCTGTAGCGTTTGGCCTGAAAGACGTGGGCCCGCTTGCGCACCGCCAGCACCCGCTCTCCCCCCATGGCCCGGGCCAGTTGCAGCACCAGCATGACCAGCAGTGACTTGGGTCGCAGGCCGTGTCCTTCCCTGGTCAGCTCGCGCACCCGCGCCTGAGCCTGCTCGACTGCAGGCTCGGGCCCCTGCATGGAGCCTATCATCAGCTCGGGATGGGCAGCCGATCCCGCCAGCGAGAAGGCGCAACTGTAGAGACGCAACCCCTGTGGATCAACGATAGAGAGTGCCAGCTCGGCCTCGCGGCGAAAGGTGCCATCATGGCGCAGCAGGATGCGGCAATCGCTCTGGGGATAACGCCCCAGCTCGACCCCTTGCCCCAGATAGAGCGGCTCAATGAGAGTTGGATAGCGTGCCAGCAGCAGGCGATAGTGATCCTCCAGCATCTCGGCCCGCTCGCGGGCGCGGGCACAGGCGAAGCGATAGGGTCGCATCGGCTTGTCGAGCAACTCGGGATAGCGGGCGGGCAACGCCCTGAGAGGGGCGGCCTGAAACAGACTGAAGACCCGGTGCAACGACTTGCGATAAAGCAGGCTGCGCAGTACGAACTTGCCGCGGTTGAAGGTCTTGCGGGCACATCCCTCCGGATAGAGGTAACGGGCCATCTTTTTTGCGCAATAGCGCTCCTGCCGGGATAAATATTCCCAGTCTATTGATTTTACTGTCATTTTATATCTATAACCGCCTGAACGGCCGGAATACTAGTGACAGCTGCACACAGCTTCAACAGACGGGAAATACTCTCTTACAACTTCAACGGGATCCGCCGAAAAAACGGCCTCAACGTTGGCAATGGGAGCAGAAAACCGTGGTTCGCTGGCCCATTTTTACTTCGCTCAACAGGGTCTGACAGTGGTAACAGGGCTGGCCACCCCGGCCATAGACCTGCAGTTTTTGCACAAAATAGCCCGGCTTGCCGTCGGCACTGGTGAAATCCTTGAGGGTAGTGCCCCCCTGGCGAATGGCTTCGGCCAGCACCCGCTTTATCTCGGCCACCAGAGTGGCCAGCCGCTCGGCGCTGATGTTGCCGGCCGCCCGCTTGGGGTGAATGCCGGCGGCAAACAGCGCCTCGTTGGCGTAAATGTTGCCAACCCCGACCACCACCTGGTTATCCATCAGAAACTGCTTGATGGCGGTGCTGCGCCCCTTGGCCCGCTCCCGCAGGTAATCGGCGCTGAAGGCATCGGTCAGCGGCTCCGGCCCCAGCTTGGCCAGCAGGGCGTGCGCTTCGGCCGGTTCGCGAGTCCACAGCAGAGCGCCGAATCGGCGCGGATCGTTGAGCCGCAGCAACTTGCCATTTTCGAGCTCGATATCCACGTGGTCATGTTTCTCGGCCGGCGTGCCGATATCCAGCACCCGCAGGCTGCCGGACATCCCCAGATGGAGGATGGCGGTGCCAAAATCGGTCTCCAGCAGCAGATACTTGGCACGACGCCGCACCCGATGGATGGTGAGATCCACCAGCTCCTGGATTTCGCCGGGCACCGGCCAGCGCAGACGACCGTCCCGCACCACCACCCGGGTGACCTTGATGCCGGTGAGCCAGGGGGAGATCCCCTGACGGCTGACTTCGACTTCTGGCAATTCAGGCATGACAACCTCGCAAGCAACAGGGATCAGGGGGCGGGACGCAGCAGGCCGCGATACTGCTCGGCACTCAGCGTGAGCCAGCTACCTGATGGCAGTTGGGCCGCGTACTGGCCATTGTTCTGGTAGAGGCCGAATGCCAGCGGATCGCTCTGGCCGGCGATCCATACCTTGAAGGTGACGGGGGCACCGCGTACCGCCTCGCCGGGGGGCAGTGACCAGCCCTGCCAGCTGTCGATGCGGGCCGCCAGCTGGGCGCTGTCCAGCCCCAGATCCGGCACGCTGCGCCAGCCCTGACCGACCCGCTCAATCTGCCAGCTCGGCCCCTGCCAGGTGAGTACCACGGCATCCGCCGGCAACAGGGGACGCGCCCGCTTGGCGCTGTTTTCCTGTTGGGCAATCTCCAACCGGTGCAGCAGGGTGATCACGATCAACACCGCCACTATGATCACGTTATTCCAGCCTTTACGGCTCAGTTTGAACATGGCAAGCCTCCCTTCGAACCGGCAGTGTACTGAATTCGGCCCATAAAAAAACCCGGCACGAAGCCGGGTTTTTGAGACAAATTCAAGTAATTACTTGATTTTGCCTTCTTTGTAGATCACATGCTGACGAACAACGGGATCAAACTTTTTGATCTCCATTTTTTCGGGCATGGTGCGCTTGTTTTTGGTAGTGGTATAGAAGTGACCAGTACCGGCGCTGGAGTTCAGGCGAATTTTCTCGCGAATACCTTTAGCCATGATCTAATTCCTTATACCTTAACACCGCTGGCGCGCAGTTCAGCCAGAACCACTTCAACGCCACGCTTGTCGATGATACGCATGCCTTTTGCGGATACGCGCAGGCTTACGAAGCGTTTTTCACTCTCAACCCAGAAACGGTGAGTGTGCAGGTTCGGCAGGAAACGACGCTTGGTAGCGTTGTTAGCGTGCGAACGGTTGTTACCAACTGCCGGGCGCTTGCCGGTTACTTGGCATACTCTAGACATGTCAGTCTCTCCAAATCTTACTTCATTGCTCGAGCAAATATCTGCCCCGCTGGCCTTCGATTGCGGGGCAAACAGAAGGCGGCATTTTATACAGCATCCGTGATCAAAGATCAACTAATACGGCGCCAGAGCACAGTTATAACCAACCGCGCTCGGCAAAAGAAACCGTGATGCCATCACCGATCACCAAGTGATCCAGCACTCTGATATCGATCAGGGCCAAGGCGGCCGTGATCCGATCCGTGATCTGGCGGTCGGCCCTACTGGGCTCGGCGACGCCGGACGGGTGATTATGCGCCAGAATCACAGCGGCTGCATTATGTTTGAGCGCGATCTGCACGATTTCTCTGGGCCAGACGCTCGCCGCATCGATGGTGCCGTAGAAAAGTTCGACAAATTGGATGACCCTGTGCTGATTATCGAGCAATAACAGCGCAAACACCTCACGCGGTCGATCCCGCAACTGGGCCTGCAGATAGTCCCGGGTCAGCTGGGGAGAAGTCAGCGCCTCGCCCCGTTGCAACCGCTCCGCCAAATGGCGCCTGGCCATCTCCAATACCGCCTGTAGTTGGGCGTATTTGGCTGGCCCCAGGCCATGGGCATCACAGAAAGCACGCTGGTCGGCCCCCAACAGGGTACGCAACGAACCGAACTGGCTGAGCAGCTGGCGGGAGAGATCCACCGCGCTCAGGCCGTTGACGCCGGTGCGCAGGAAGATGGCCAGTAGCTCGGCATCGGAGAGCGCCGCGGGCCCCTGACGCAACAGCTTCTCCCTCGGGCGCTCATCCTCCGGCCACTCTTTGATGCTCATTTGTCTCTCCCCTGTCCCTGTTGAGAAAAAACATAGCAAAAAAACGCGGGAGCTCGGCCACAACTCCCCCAAGTCAATCTCTGTCGTCACTCCCAGCCTGTGGTATCTTAGCCGACCAGTCAGAATGAGCCGGATAGAGATACAGCAGATGAGATTGGCCGATAAACGCATCCTGTTGGGTGTCAGCGGCGGCATCGCCGCCTACAAGAGTGCCGAGCTGGTGCGCCGCCTGAAAGATCAGGGCGCCGAGGTTCGGGTGGTGATGACCCGCTCCGCCAAGGAGTTCATCACCCCGCTGACCCTGCAGGCCGTCTCCGGCCATCCGGTGGCCGACAGCCTGCTGGATCCGGCCGCCGAGGCCGGCATGGGCCACATCGAGCTGGCCAAATGGGCCGATCTGGTGCTGATCGCTCCCGCCAGCGCCAACCTGATGGCCCGCATGGCGGCCGGCATGGCCGACGAGCTGCTCACCACCCTCTGCCTGGCGACTCCGGCCCCCGTGGCGCTGGCACCGGCCATGAACCAGCAGATGTATCTCAATGCCGCCACCCAGGCCAACCTCAAGACCCTGGCCAGCCGTGGCACCCTGCTGTGGGGGCCGGACTCCGGCAGCCAGGCCTGCGGTGACGTGGGTCCGGGCCGGATGCTGGATCCTCTCGAACTAGTGGAACATTGCTGCCAGCAACTGGCCGGCGAGCCACTGCTGGCCGGGGTCAAGCTGCTGCTGACGGCGGGGCCGACCCGCGAGGCACTCGATCCGGTGCGCTACATCAGCAACCACAGCTCCGGCAAGATGGGTTACGCCATCGCCCGCGCCGCCCGCGAGGCGGGGGCCGAGGTGACCCTGGTGAGCGGTCCGGTGGCACTGGCGACCCCGAACGGGGTGGAGCGCATCAATGTGGAGAGCGCCCTGCAGATGCATGAGGCGGTGATGAGCCGGGTTGGCGAGTGCGATCTCTTCATCGGATGCGCCGCCGTGGCCGACTATCGCCCCGAGCAGGTGGCCAGCCAGAAGATCAAGAAAACTGGCGACAACGACCAGATGGCGCTGACCCTGGTCAAGAATCCCGACATCATCGCCGCCGTAGGGGCACTACCAGACAAGCCGTTCACGGTGGGATTTGCCGCCGAAACCGTGGATGTGGAACAATATGCCCTCGACAAATTGCGACGCAAACGGCTGGACATGATCGCCGCCAACGACGTGTCTCGCGAAGGGCAAGGCTTCAATGCCGATGACAACGCCCTGACCGTATTCTGGCAAGGGGGTCATGCTCCGCTGCCACTGGCCGACAAGCTGACGCTGGCCCGTCATCTCGTCGCCCTGATTGCGCGCCACTACCGGCGCTGAGCGCCGGGTCGCCATGGGCTCCCGATAACACAAGACTCATGACACCCCGCCTTGCTGTGCAGAGACGGGGTGCCCACACAAGATCCAATTGAAAAAACGATTCATGACTACACAAATTGAACTGAAAATCCTGGATGCCCGTATCGGCACCGAGTACCCGCTGCCTGCCTACGCCACTCCGGGCTCTGCCGGCATGGATCTGCGTGCCCTGCTGGATACGCCGCTGACCCTGGCCCCCGGTGATACCACCCTGGTGCCGACCGGTCTGGCCATTCACATCCAGGATCCCGGTCTGTGTGCCACCATCCTGCCCCGCTCCGGCCTCGGCCACAAACACGGCATCGTGCTGGGCAACCTGGTCGGTCTCATCGATTCCGACTATCAGGGCCAGCTGATGGTCTCGGTCTGGAACCGTGGCAAGGAGAGCTTCACCATGCAACCCGGCGAACGCATCGCCCAGCTGGTGATCATGCCGGTAGTTCAGGCCAGCTTCCAACTGGTCAGTGAGTTTAACCAGAGCGAACGGGGTGAAGGCGGTTTTGGTTCCTCTGGTCGCCAATAACAAGACCACACAGCCCCTTGGGGCGGTGCCTAATAACAGAATCAAGCCATTGTTTTTTTAGGGGAATCCATGGCAAGCAGTAATCAGAAACAGAGTCGGCGCGACCAGATCCTGCAAGCGCTCGCCCACATGCTGGAAACCAGTCCGGGTCAGCGTATCACCACGGCTCGCCTGGCAGCCGAGGTCGGTGTCTCTGAGGCCGCCCTCTATCGACATTTTCCCAGCAAGGCGAGGATGTTCGAGGGGCTGATCGACTTTATCGAGGATTCCCTGCTGTCACGGGTCAATCTCATCATGACGGAAGAGAAAGACACCATGGCCCGCTGCCACCACATCCTGCAGCTGCTGCTGGTCTTCGCCGAGCGCAACCCGGGCATCACCCGCATCCTCAATGGCGATGCCCTGCTGGGTGAACACGACCGGCTGCGGGATCGCATCAGCATCCTGTTCGACAAGCTGGAGACCCAGATCAAGCAGGTACTGCGGGAAAAACGGCTGCGGGAAGGCCAGGGCTTCCAGCTCGACGAGACCATGCTGGCCAATCTGTTGCTGGCCTACACCGAGGGACGGATCAGCCAGTTTGTCCGTTCCGAGTTCAAGATCAAACCGACCGCCGGGTTCGAAGATCAGTGGCAATTTATCCGCAGCCAGCTGCTGCAAAGCTGAGCCCGCACGAACCCATATGAGAAGGGAGGCCTTGGCCTCCCTTCCTTTTTGTGGCAACTTTTTACGGTAGAAAATAAGCACCAGATGCGACCCAGTCTGTCGCACTGCAATGTTAGATTCATCCGTTATCAATCTTTAGCATCTGACAGGATCTCCTATGGAACCCGAAATCATCACCGAAGCACAGACTTGGCTGGTCAACAACCAGGGGCTGCTGATCGAGTATGCCGTCAACATCGCCGCCGCCCTGCTGACCCTGCTGGTGGGTTATATCGCCGCCAACCTGATCAGCGGTGGTGTGGTCAAGGTGATGAAGAGCCGCAAGCTCGATGCCACCATCACCGAGTTCGTCGGCAGTATCCTTAAATATGCCATTCTAGTGTTCGTGGTAATTGCAGCACTGGGTCGGGTCGGGGTACAGACCGCCTCCTTCGTGGCCATCATTGGTGCCGCCGGTCTGGCCATCGGTCTGGCACTGCAGGGGTCGCTGTCCAACTTCGCCGCCGGCTTCCTGCTCATCATCTTCCGCCCCATCAAGGCGGGCGAGTTCATCGAAGTGGCTGGCACTGCGGGCGTCGTGCAGTCCGTGCAACTGTTCACCACCACCCTCACCTCCGGTGACAACAAGATGGTCGTGGTACCGAACTCCGCCATTCTCAACGGCACCATAGTCAACTACTCGCGCATGGATACCCGTCGCGTCGACATGACCTTCGGCATCGGCTACGGCTCCGACCTGCGCAAGGCCAAGCAGATCCTTGAGCGTCTGGTGAACGAAGAGCCGCGCATCCTGAAAGATCCGGCCGCTACCATCGCCGTCGCAGCCCTGGCCGACTCTTCAGTAAATATTGTGGTGCGCCCCTGGGTGAAAACCGGTGATTACTGGGGTGTCTGGTTCGACTTCCACGAGAAGGTGAAGCTGACCTTCGATGCCGAGGGTATCGAGATCCCCTTCCCGCAGATGGTCATGCACACCGCCAAAGCCGGGGAGTAATGAATCCATCCCCTTGCTCACAATGCCAGCCTTCGGGCTGGCATTGTCGTTTTTGGAGTGCCCCGGCTGCACACAACCCGGCCGGCGATATGAAAACCATTTCACACTCCCGGGTTGGCCCCATTCATGAGCGAGCGCAAGATCCGGCTTGCTTTCGTGACTCATAATCCCGACTTTCAGGGTGTACACTCCCCCGGTGACCCAAGGTTGTAAAAGACAATCGGTAAAACTCTGTTACATGAGCCGGCCAGCCGGCTCGCTATAATGCTCGGATAATAAGGTTTGGCGGGGCCTTGCCTGCAAGGTTCAAACACAACTTGGCATTTCAGGAATCCTATGAAAAACATCAATCCAACCCAAACCCAGGCCTGGCAGGCACTGGAAGCCCATTTTGCAGCTAACAAAGAGACTCGTCTCAAGGATCTGTTCGCGCAGGACCCGAAGCGCTTTGACAAGTTCTCCCTCACCTTCGGCGGCGACATCCTGGTGGATTACTCCAAGAACCTGATCACCGAAGAAACCCTCAAGTTACTGATTGATTTGGCCAAAGAGACCGATCTGCGCAGCGCCATCGACGCCATGTTCAACGGCGAGAAGATCAACATGACCGAAGGGCGCGCCGTGCTGCACGTGGCCCTGCGCAACCGCTCCGACCGCCCGGTCGAGGTGGACGGCAAGGACGTGATGCCGGAAGTGAACGCCGTACTGGCCAAGATGAAGGGCTTCTGCGAGAAGGTCATTTCCGGCGAGTGGAAAGGTTACACCGGCAAGCCGATCCAGCATGTGGTCAACATCGGCATCGGCGGTTCCGATCTCGGTCCCGTCATGATCACCGAAGCCCTGCGCCCCTACAAGAATCACCTGGAGATGCACTTCGTCTCCAACGTCGACGGCACCCACATCGCCGAGACCCTGAAGAAGATCGATCCGGAAACCACCCTGTTCCTGGTGGCCTCCAAGACCTTCACCACTCAGGAGACCATGACCAACGCCCTGAGCGCACGCGACTGGTTCCTGGGGCATGCCGGTGACAAGGCCCACGTTGCCAAGCACTTCGCAGCCCTCTCCACCAACGGTAAGGCCGTGGCCGAGTTCGGTATCGACACCAACAACATGTTCGAGTTCTGGGACTGGGTCGGCGGCCGTTACTCCTCCTGGTCCGCCATCGGCATGCCCATCGCCCTGTCGGTCGGTTTCGACAACTTCGAGGCCCTGCTGCAAGGCGCCTTCGAGATGGACATGCACTTCGCCACCGCCTCCTATGAGCAGAACGTACCGGTGCTGCTGGCCCTGATCGGCCTGTGGTACAACAACTTCTACGGCGCAGAGTCCGAAGCCATCCTGCCGTACGACCAGTACATGCACCGTTTCCCCGCCTACTTCCAGCAGGGCAACATGGAGTCCAACGGCAAGTACGTGGATCGCAACGGCAACAAGGTCGACTACCAGACCGGCCCCATCATCTGGGGTGAACCGGGCACCAACGGCCAGCACGCCTTCTACCAGCTGATCCACCAGGGCACCAAGCTGATCCCCTGTGACTTCCTGGCCCCGGCCATCAGCCACAACCCCATCGGTGATCACCATCCGAAACTGCTGGCCAACTTCTTCGCCCAGACCGAGGCCCTGGCCTTCGGCAAGAGCAAGGAAGCCGTGGAGGCCGAATTCCTGGCCGCTGGCAAGACGTTAGAGCAGGTCAAGGATCTGGTGCCATTCAAGGTGTTCGAAGGCAACCGCCCGACCAACAGCATCCTGTTCAAGAGCCTGACCCCGAAAACCCTGGGTGCCCTGATCGCCATGTACGAGCACAAGATCTTCGTGCAGGGCGCAATCTGGAACATCTTCAGCTTCGACCAGTGGGGCGTGGAGCTGGGCAAACAGCTGGCCAACAAGATCCTGCCGGAGCTGGGCACCGACGAGGCTGTCACCAGCCACGACTGCTCCACCAACGGCCTGATCAACACCTGGAAAGCCTGGAAGGCCTGATTTCCCCGGCTGACCTGAATGCAAAAGCCCCGCTCGATGAGCGGGGCTTTTTTATGGCTATCAGTCGGTCTGCTTACATGATCCGGAGGACTGGCCAGGTGTCCAAGCCGGGCAGTAACGGGGATCGTCATCCCCGCCCCTTCATCATCCAGCCCGATGCAGGCTTAACCGCCGACAGCAATGCGCTTCATGTCCTTCATGTAGCCACGCAGTACCTGACCGATCTTCTCGATCGGGTGGTTGCGAGTCGCCTCGTTGGCCGCCAGCAGCGCCTGGTTGTCCACGCTCTGGCTCTCGGCTTGGCTGGCACCCAGGTCGCCCGCTTTCAGGGTCGGCATGAAGTGTTCACGCAGCAGCGGCACGGCGGCGTTGGCAAACAGGTAGTTGCCATATTCGGCGGTGTCGGAGATGACCACGTTCATCTCGTACAGACGCTTGCGAGCAACTGTGTTGGCGATCAGCGGCAGCTCGTGCAGGGATTCGTAGTAGGCAGACTCCTCGTAGATACCGGAGGCCACCATGGTCTCGAACGCCAGCTCGACACCCGCCTTGACCATGGCCACCATCACCACGCCATTGTCGAAGTACTCCTGCTCCGCAATCTTGCCTGCAAACGCCGGGGCGTTTTCGAAAGCGGACTTGCCGGTCTCTTCACGCCAGCCGAACAGCTTGGCATCGTCTTCGGCCCAGTCGGCCATCATGCCGCGGGAGAACTCGCCGGCGATGATGTCGTCCATGTGCTTCTCGAACAGCGGGCGCATCAGGGTCTTGAGCTGCTCGGAGAGCTCGAAGGCGCGCAGCTTGGCTGGGTTGGCGAGTCTGTCCATCATCAGGCTGATGCCACCCTGTTTCAGGGCTTCGGTGATGGTCTCCCAGCCGAACTGGATCAGCTTGCCGGCGTAGGCCGGGTCTGTGCCTTCGGCAACCAGCTTGTCGTAGCAGAGCAGGGAACCGGCCTGCAGCATGCCGCAGAGGATGGTCTGCTCGCCCATCAGGTCGGATTTCACTTCCGCCACGAAGGAGGACTCCAGCACGCCAGCACGGTCGCCGCCGGTGGCGGAGGCCCACGCCTTGGCGATGGCCATGCCCTCGCCCTTGGGATCGTTCTCCGGGTGAACGGCGATCAGGGTCGGTACGCCGAAACCGCGCTTGTACTCTTCACGCACTTCGGTACCCGGGCACTTGGGCGCCACCATGACGACTGTGATGTCGGCGCGGATCTGCTGGCCCTCTTCCACCACGTTGAAGCCGTGGGAGTAGCCCAGCGCAGCGCCCTGCTTCATCAGCGGCATCACGGTCTTGACCACGTCGGAGTGCTGCTTGTCCGGCGTCAGGTTCAGCACCAGATCGGCGGTCGGGATCAGCTCTTCATAGGTGCCGACCGCGAAGCCGTTGTCGGTAGCCTTCTGCCAGGAGGCGCGCTTCTCGGTGATGGCGGCCTTGCGCAGGGCGTAGGCGATATCCAGGCCGGAGTCGCGCATGTTCAGGCCCTGGTTCAGACCCTGGGCACCACAGCCCACAATCACCACCTTCTTGCCTTTCAGCACGTCGCAGCCGTCGGCGAATTCCGCGCGCTGCATGAAACGACACTTGCCCAGTTGGGCCAACTGCTGACGCAGGTTCAAGGTGTTGAAATAGTTAGCCATGGTGATTGCTCCGTTCGATTGATTCCATGCCGGTGACGGCGTTGTCTGAACCACTATAGCGCGGGACACATATTGCCTGAACTGATATATTCGAAACAGTACGTTGCAAGAATTGAAATGTGAGTCTGCGCAATGTCGGGCTGTTTCCCCCTCTTTTCTGAATGGGTGGAAGCGATGACCCGGGCAGATTGACTCGGCACACCAGGCCGCAGCAGGAATAAAAAAGATGGACCTTCGCAACCTCGAGCTGTTTCTCCACCTCGCCGATTCCCTTCACTTCGGCAAGAGCGCCGATGCCATGGCGGTCAGCCCCTCCACCCTGAGCCGCGCCATCCAGCGCCTCGAGCAGGAGACCGGCTGCATCCTGTTCGAACGGGACAACCGCAGCGTGCGCCTCACCCCGGCCGGCGAGAAGCTGCGCGAATTTGGCGGGGGGCTGCTGCTGGAGTGGCGCCAACTCAAGCAGGAGCTCAAGCGCAACGACGAACCACTACAGGGACGGCTGCGAGTCTTCTGCTCGGTCACCGCCAGCTACTTCCTGCTGCCGGAGGTGCTGGAGCGCTTTCGCCGTCGCTATCCCCAGCTGGAGATCAAGCTGGAAACCGGCGACCCGGCGCTGGCGGTGGACAAGATACTGGCCGATGAGGTCGATCTGGCCATCGCAGCCCGCCCGGATGCCCTGCCCGCCAAACTGGAATTTGCCAGCCTGCAGCGGGTCCCGCTGGTCTTTATCGCCCCGCGTAACGCCCCCCAGCTCACCCAGTGGTTTCATCAGGGAGAACCGGACTGGGAGCGGCTGCCGCTGATCCTCTCGGAACAGGGGCTGGCCCGCAAACGCAGTGACCAGTGGTTTCGCAACAAGGGGATAGCCCCCAACATCTATGCCGAAGTGGTGGGCAACGAGGGGATCGTCGCCATGGTGGCGCTCGGCTGCGGTGTAGGACTGGTACCCGCCGCCGTCATCGATCACAGCCCAATGGGCGAGAAGGTGCGCATCGTCGAACCCAAACCGGCGCTCAAGCCATTCGACGTCGGCATAGTGGTTTCACGCAAACGGCTTGAGGAGCCCCTCATCCGCGCCTTCTGGGACACGGCACAGAATCAGGGGGCGCTGCGTTGATCCGGATTGTAGATGAGGGTTGGGTCGGCCATCATGGGCCGGCTGCTCAGCGGCAATCCGGGGTTATGCAGTTCAAAACGCGTCCGTTGCTCCAGCTTCAGATTTCGCACTGTCTTGCCAAACGACTCTTCGAATACCTGTTCAAAGGCACCTGACTGCCGCGCCCGCTGCAACCCAAGCTCAATGCGCTGCGCGAGCTCAGGGTATTTGGGCGAAACGAAGAACAACAAGGCCAGCGGGTAACGGAAAACCAAGTGCGGCTCGATGGCCAGATAGGGGTGCGCCTTGAGCTCGTCCTCGACTTCGATGACGGAGCGCAGGAAGCAGTCGAAGCGCCGCTTGCGCAACATGTTGAACAATACGTCGTACAGGCTGCCCACCACCACCTTCAAACCATTCGCCTTGAGCAGCTCGGTATCCGGCCAGAATCTGTGCTGACCAATGGTCAACCCGGATTGCTGCCATTGTGCCAGGGACTGGATATTGGCAAAGCGCCCCTCATCTCCCTGCCGGATCAGGCAGACCCGCCATCCCAGCAGCCCCTTGGCCAGCGGGATATGCACCGCCAGCAGATCCTGCTCCCGCTCGCTGTCCGGTGCAAACACGGCCACTTGCACCGAACCGTCACCGCTCATCTCCTTGACCACACGCCCCTGCTCCATGGGTGCGCTGGCAATCAGTCGATAAGGGCCATATTCGGGGATGGTGAGTTCGAGGGAGAGACGCAGCAACTCGGGAACAGCGGGATTGGGGTGCTGCAGCAACTGATTCCAGACACGGATCGGCTGTTCAGCTGCCGAAAGGCTGGTCGCCATCAATGTGATACACAGTAGCCATGCCCTGACCATGCTCTAACACCCGGATGTCATACGCCTCCCATTACTATAACGCCCCACGGTTTCGAGGGGAGTACGGCGTGACAGATGTGTGAACCGTCCCGTGTCAAATATGACAATAGGAAAAGCCGGCAGATAACCGCAGACTCGGGCTGCTGACAAGGGACCGACTATTCAGGGAGAAGAGCCATGAAACAGCATTTGGTCGAGATAAAGGGGGCAACCCTGTTCGAGGAGTACCTGCAAAGCATGGGGGTCCCGAACACATTGCTGGACAGGGAACGGGATATCTATCTGCAGGATCGCCATCTGGGCGCAATCCGCCAGGTGCAGGGCGAGCTGAGATTTTATCTGCGCGCCAATGCCCTGAACAAACAGTGATCAGGAACCGGTCACAGAACCCGCTGCAAAGAGGTATTAGACTGGTATCTTCCCCCTTTCGCCGGGAGTGCCCATGAAAGCAAGCGGTCTGGATCGTCTGTTCAAGCCTCACTCAATTGCCGTGATCGGCGCTTCTACCGACCCGCTCAAGGCAGGTCATGTGATCGTCCGCCACCTGCTGGCAGGGCAGTTCAAGGGACCCATCCTTCCCGTCACCCCCAAGGACAAGGCCATCGCCGGCGTGCTGGCCTATCCCGATGTTGCCAGCCTGCCGCTGGTGCCGGATCTCGCCATCATCTGCACCAAGCGGGAACGAGTCCTGCCACTGCTGGAAGCGCTCGGCCAGAAAGGCACGGGGGCTGCCATCATACTGGCAGGGGACTTTTCCGATGAGGAGCGGCGGGAGCTGAAGCGGGTCTGCCAGCAGTACGGCATCCGCCTGCTTGGACCGAACAGCATGGGCATGCTGCTGCCCGCGCAAGGGATCAACGCCAGCTTCTCTCCCATCACGGCCAAGCCGGGCCAGGTCGCCTTTCTCTCCCAGTCGGCCGCCGTCAGCGCCACCATACTGGACTGGGCCAAGCAACATGAGCTGGGCTTCTCTGCCTTCATCTCCCTCGGCGATCACTGTGACATAGACTTCGGCCAGCTACTAGATCAGCTTTCCCGCGACAGCACTACCCGCGCCATCCTGCTCTATATGGACAAGCTGCACGATGCCCGCCACTTTCTCTCCGCCGCCCGGGCAGCGTCGCGCAACAAGCCCATCCTGATACTCAAAAGCGGCCGCCACAACCCAAGCCATGGCCTCGACAACGTCTATGATGCCGCCATTCGCCGCGCCGGCATGCTGCGAGTTAGAGATACCCACGAACTGTTTGCGGCGGTAGAGACCCTGAGCCATTCGATGACCCTCAAGGGGGAGCGACTGGCCATCATCTCCAATGGCCGGGGCCTGGCCAACATGGCGGTGGATGTGCTGCTGGAGCGTGGAGGCAAACTTGCCCTCCCTCCGCAGGACATAGGCAGCGATGCAACCATCACAACCTATCAGGAAGCGCTGGACCACTTGCTGCAAGAGGAGGGGATAGACGCCATCCTGATCATCCATGCGCCTTCGCTGACCGCCCCCAGCGCGCCGCTGGCAAACCATCTCATCACCCATCTCAAGCAGCATCCCAGAGCGCGTCGGTTCAATATCCTGACCAACTGGGCCGGGGAATATTCGGCGCAGGAGGGGCGCAGGCTGTTCACCGAGGCGGGCATCCCTACCTATCGCACCCCCGAAAGCGCCATGGCCGCCTTCATGCATATGGTGGAATATCGTCGCAACCAGAAGCAGTTGATGGAAACGCCCGCCTCCCTGCAAGGCAACCAGCTCAATATCGAGTTATGCCAACAGCTGTTGCGCCAGGCCAGGGGACGCAACCAGTCGAGGCTGGATACCCATCTCGCCCACCCCATATTGCAAGCAGCCGGCCTATCAACTCTGTCGACCTGGATCGTCACTGATGCCATCGAAGCCACCTTGACGGCTGAGCAAATTGGCTATCCGGTCGCGGTCAAGCTGCGTTCACCCGACATCTTCCACAAATCTGCCGTGCATGGCGTGATGCTCAACCTGCGCACCTCGACCGAGGTGGCACAAGCCGCCGACGCCATTCTGGACAGGGTTCGGCAGCACGACCCGGGCGCCCGCATCGAAGGTCTGCTGGTGCAACGGATGGCGCGCCGTAGTGGCGGCCTGGAGCTGCGGGTGCGGATCCAGCAGGATGCGGTGTTTGGCCCCGTCATCCTGCTGGGAGAATCAGGCGCCGAGCCCCAGGAGATGGTTGCGGCCCTGCCGCCACTGAATCAGGCGTTGGCTCGTTACCAAATCATCGGTGCCATGAAGAGCCGCAAGATCCGTGAACAGGCGACGCCAGTGCGGCTGAATATCGATGCGCTCAGCCAGGTGCTCTGTCAGCTTTCCGAGCTGATACTGGCTTTTCCCGACATCCATGAGCTGGATCTCCACCCACTGCAGGCATGTGACAGCGAAATGGTGGTGCTGGATGCCAGCATCACCCTGGCCGATCCCCGCGCATCGCCACCCAATCGACTGGCCATCCGCCCCTACCCTACCGAGCTTGAAGAGGGGGCCTGGCTCAAGGATCAGAGCCATATACTACTGCGGCCAATCCGCCCGGAGGACGAACCGGCCCACAAGCAGTTCGTCCTGCAGGTGTCCGATGAAGACAGGTACAAGCGCTTCTTCGCGGATGTGGGAGAACTGGGGCATGAAGAGCTGGCACGGATGACCCAGATAGATTACGACCGCGAGATGGCTTTTGTGGCCATTGGCCAGGATGGTGATTTCCGGGATCAGATCCTGGGTGTCGTGCGCGCCATCAGCACCCCTGATCACAGTGATGCCGAATTCGCCATCCTGGTACGCTCCGATTTGAAGGGGCTTGGCCTCGGTAAACTGATGATGGAGAAGATTATTCGCTACGCCAGAGAACAGGGGATTGAACAGCTATCAGGCATGACCATGCCCAGCAATCGCGGCATGATCAATCTAGCCAAGCGTCTGGGATTCAAGGTCGAACTGCACATGGAAGAGGGGGTGGTCAATATGGTGCTTGCTTGCAGCCATGGCCATTAAGCGGCATCCCATGTGTAGCCCCATCCCACACTAACCGTTTGAAATGAAAGAAATACACAAGCTGAAACAGTGGGCACAAGACTCATAAGGGTAAGCAAAGGGCAAATATTAAGCAAAAAGCAGAATTTCAGGTAATAAAAAACCCCGCTCAGTGAGCGGGGTTTTCGTGTTGGGTGCCTGGCAGTGTCCTACTCTCGCATGGCGAATGCCACACTACCATCGGCGCTACCGCGTTTCACTTCTGAGTTCGGCATGGGATCAGGTGGTTCCACGGCGCTATGGCCGCCAGGCAAATTCTTCAATCTGAGAAAGCTGATATAAGTAGTTTCGTATTTGTTACAAGGCTCGAAACACTTCTTGGGTGTTGTATGGTTAAGCCTCACGGGTAATTAGTACGGGTTAGCTCAATGCATCGCTGCACTTACACACCCCGCCTATCAACGTTGTGGTCTCCAACGGCCCTTTAGGACCCTCAAGGGGTCAGGGATGACTCATCTCAGGGCTCGCTTCCCGCTTAGATGCTTTCAGCGGTTATCGATTCCGAACTTAGCTACCGGGCAGTGCCACTGGCGTGACAACCCGAACACCAGAGGTTCGTTCACTCCGGTCCTCTCGTACTAGGAGCAACTCCCTTCAATCATCCAACGCCCACGGCAGATAGGGACCGAACTGTCTCACGACGTTCTGAACCCAGCTCGCGTACCACTTTAAATGGCGAACAGCCATACCCTTGGGACCGACTTCAGCCCCAGGATGTGATGAGCCGACATCGAGGTGCCAAACACCGCCGTCGATATGAACTCTTGGGCGGTATCAGCCTGTTATCCCCGGAGTACCTTTTATCCGTTGAGCGATGGCCCTTCCATTCAGAACCACCGGATCACTATGACCTACTTTCGTACCTGCTCGACCTGTCCGTCTCGCAGTTAAGCTGGCTTATGCCATTGCACTAACCTCCTGATGTCCGACCAGGATTAGCCAACCTTCGTGCTCCTCCGTTACTCTTTGGGAGGAGACCGCCCCAGTCAAACTACCCACCAGGCACTGTCCGCGACCCCGATTCAGGGGCCTGCGTTAGAACATCAAACATACAAGGGTGGTATTTCAAGGACGGCTCCAGCGCAACTGGCGTCACGCCTTCAAAGCCTCCCACCTATCCTACACATGTAGGTTCAATGTTCAGTGCCAAGCTGTAGTAAAGGTTCACGGGGTCTTTCCGTCTAGCCGCGGGTACACCGCATCTTCACGGCGAATTCGATTTCACTGAGTCTCGGGTGGAGACAGCATGGCCATGGTTACACCATTCGTGCAGGTCGGAACTTACCCGACAAGGAATTTCGCTACCTTAGGACCGTTATAGTTACGGCCGCCGTTTACCGGGGCTTCGATCAAGAGCTTCGCTTGCGCTAACCCCATCAATTAACCTTCCGGCACCGGGCAGGTGTCAC
>NZ_CP083625.1:1280000-1352500 GCF_020097295.1 Aeromonas enteropelogenes
AATATCTCAGTAACGTACCTCTTCCAGTGATGACAGCCCCCATGCTTGCAAGGGGGCTGTCAGTTTTTGAGCCTCCCCATCCAGCCGGGTGCAATAAGCCCGAGCAATCACCTCATTACAGTGGATCTGGCCGGAAGCGGCATGGCCCCCGTTGGCCAGCAACCAGGCCACCCGTTTGGCCACCGCGCAACCCGAATCGACGAGCCGGCACCCTGGCATCAGTTGCTGGATCTCCTCATTCAATAACGGGAAGTGGGTACAACCCAGCACCAGCGTATCCGGCGTGCACTCCCCTTCCAGCCACTCAGCCAGGACTTCGCGCAGCAGCGGCATGTTGACCGGCAGTCCTGCCAGCTTGTGCTCGGCCTCGATGACCAGCTCTGTCGTGCCCTTGAGCAGCACCCGCTTGCCGGGGGCAAACTGGGCGATCAACTCCTGGGTATAGTGGCGGCTGACCGTGCCGGGCGTTGCCAGAAGACCGATGCAACCATTGCGGGTCAGGGCGGCTGCCGGCTTGATGGCGGGCACGACTCCCACGACCGGAATGGCCAGTGCGGCACGCAGCGCGGGCAATGCTATGGTGCTCGCTGTGTTGCAGGCGATCACCACCAGATCGATGGCATGCGCTGTCACCATGTGACTGACCAGACCGGTACAGGCCGCGATCAGCTCGGGTTCGCTCAGTTCGCCGTAGGGGAAGTTGGCGTTGTCGAAACAGTAGAAATAGTTGTGGGCCGGCAGGACGCGGCGGATCTCGCGATAGATGGTGAGGCCACCCATACCGGAATCAAACACGAGAATATTGGCCACTTGAGCTCCCCCTTTGGTGCAAGGGGGCGATCATACTCCCGGCTGCGGCCAATAGAAAAGGCCCTGCCAATGGCAGGGCCTCGGTTTTTTCCGATCAGACGGATAGGGCTTACAGGGAGTAATCCATGGTGATGTAGTAAGCGCGCTCATCGGCCGGATAGCCGACCGCGGTCTGATACTCCTTGTCCAGCAGGTTGTTGATCTTGCCGGAAACCTTCAGCGCCGGCGTCACCTTGTAACCCACCGCCAGATTCCACACGCTGTAACCACCCAGCTCGGTGGTGTTGGCCGCGTTGCCATAGCGCTCGCCCTGGTAAATCCAGCTCAGGGAGCCGTCAAACTGCTGCCACTGCGCCTCTGTTACCCACTTGGCGCCCTTGCGGGATATCAGCTGCAGCTGTTTGTCGGTGATCCTGTCTTTGGGATCCTTGTATTCGGCAGATACCCGATGACTCAACCAGCCGGTAGCGAACTCCCCTTCCAGCTCGACCCCTTCGATCCGTGCCTTGCCCACGTTTTGCGGCGTCCACATCCCCTGGCTATCGGGAGCCCACTGGATCATCTGCTCGAAATCGTTGCGATAGCCAGTCAGGCGCCACTCCACCCCGGCGGTCTGACCATCCAGCATCAATTCGCTGCTCTTCGACTCTTCCGGCTTCAGCTTGCTGTTGCCGGAGCCCGGATAGTAGAGATCGTTGAAAGTCGGTGCACGGAAGCCGGTGCCGTAACGGGCACTGAGACGGTAATCCTCTGCGAAACGCCAGCCCGCTCCGGTCTGCCAAGTGTTGTGACGGCCAAACTGTTCGTTGTCGTCGCTGCGTCCGCTCAACTCGGCCTGCCAGGTCTGGTTGTCAAACTGGGCGAGGGCATAGAGGCCGGTGTTGTCACGTTCTTTGGCGTCAGCCGGATAGGTGGCGCCGGAGGAGCGGGAGCGATCATCCAGCATGTCGCGCTGCCAGTCGGCCCCGCCACCCAGGGTCCAGAACTCGTTCACCTTGAAGCTGTTGACCCAGTTCAGGCTGTACTGGCGGGTATAGGTGCGGTTAACAGCCTGATCGCGACCGCTGTTGTCCGGATAGTCGTAAGCGTCCTGCTTGGAAAAGGCACCGCGCAGCTCGCTCAGGTAACGATCATCGTGATAGCGGGAACCGAGCTGGTAGCTCTGGTTCTCGGTCCAGGTTTCGTTACGCTGATGATTCGCCGGCCCCCAGGCGGAAGCAGCGGACGAACTGTCGTACTGGGCAACGTTGCGGAACCAGCGGGTCGTCCCGAACAGATCCCAGTTGCCAGTGAGCGCCTGCTGATAGTCCAGCATGGCGTTATAACCGCGGTGGCCATGACGATCGCCATCATTGATACCGGGCAGAGGATGTACGTTGTAGCCGGACTCGTCGTCAAAGCCGCCGGCGACTTTGAGCTGACCCGCCTCGCCCACCTGGCTGGCGCTGCTGAACGCCGCCTGGCGCTGTTGATTGGAACCAGCCCCCAGGTTGAACTTGTGCTGGTTGGTGCCCTGCTCGGGGCGCGTGATGATGTTGATCACCCCGCCGATGGCATCGGAGCCATAGATGGATGCACGCGGGCCGCGAATATATTCGATCCGCTCGACCTGATTGAGCGGCAGGTTGTTGAGTTCGGTCATGCCGGCGGTCAGGGAGGCGCTGCGCACGCCGTCTACCAGCACCAGCGTCTGGGAAGAGGTACCGCCGCGCACCCGCAGCGAGCTCAGTTGACCGCGGCCACCATTGCTGACCACTTCCACGCCGGGCAGGGTCTTGACCACATCGGTCACAGTCTGGGCTTGCAGGCGATCGATCTCGTCCCGGCTGATCACATTGACGGGAGCCAGTACGCTGGAGGCGGGTTGGGCGACGCGAGTGGCGGTCACCACCATGGTAGGATTGACAGGAATGGTCAGCTGCTGGGCAAATGCCGCCGTCGGCAACAGGGCAGCCGCCAATAATTTCTTGGACATGAGAGATCCTTAAGTTCGCGTAAGCATCTACTTCGTGGCCGGTTTCTCTCGGCCCGAAATACGAACTCTGGCAGGTCTTCGGGCTGGGGGGCTGATGACCTACGGCGACGGCTTCCCACCTGACGGCAGTGCCCTGATGTCGCTTCGTTCCCCCTTACCGCTGCGCGCCAGCTCCGGATTTTCACCGGATTCCCTATTAAGCATGATGCGCCAAAGCGGGGGGGATTATAGGCAGACGCATATCGGATGTATAGCCATCCAGATTTCTATTTTTTATTTTCCAGTGCCGCCAATCGCTGGCCGGCCCCCTCCATCACCGCCTTCACGCCGGGGTGGGAGAGATGACGACCGGCCGAGACCAGATAGTAGGAGAGGGCGACCTCGGGCAGGGTGGCAATCCGTTCGACACCATAGACGCGGGTTATCTCCTCCCCCATGGCGAGCGGAGCCGGAAAGATCCCCATCCCCGCCTTGCCAAACGACTTCATCAGGGCGGAGTCATCGAACTGGCCGACCAGGTGGGGATGGATACCCTGCTGGTGATACCAGGCCAGCAAGCGATCATGGGTCACCGACTTTTCACCCGGGATCAGCACGGGCAACCCCTCCAGCGCGGCGGGAAACCCCTTGCGGGCCTGCGCCGCCAGCGCCGGGCTGGCAAACAGGGCCAGCGGGCTGCGCCCCAGCTCGTGGTTATAGCCGCGGATGCCGCTGTCGGGGGGCAGCGGGCGGTCGGTCAGCACCATGTCCAATTTGTGTCTGGCCAGCTCGCTGAAGAGCTGGTCTGGCCGTTCCTCATGACAGATCAGCCGAAGCGGGGTCGCCAGTGCCATGGCCGGCGCCAGCAGTTCGAACGCCAGGGTGCGGGGGACTGACGCGGTAATCCCCACCTGCATGGTCAGCTCCTGGCTGGCGTGGCGCAAGGAGTGCTCCAGCTCGGCACCGAGCGAGAAGATGGCCCCGGCCTGTTCGAGCGCCTGGCGCCCGGCCGCCGTCAGCACGAGCCGCCTGCCGACCCTGTTGAACAGCGCCACGCCGAGGGATTGCTCCAGCTCGGCCACCTGGCCGCTGATGGTCTGCGGGGTCAGATGCAACTGCTGCGCCGCCCGCGTCACGCCACCGCTGCGGGCCACATGCCAGAAGTAGTAGAGCTGTTTGTAGTTGAGCATCGGACCCCTTATCAGTTTTTACCGAACAACCATCAATCAAAATCTGATTTTATCGAAGCATCATGCACTCTAGCATGCAACCACCCTGTGGACTGCTCCCGCGAGTCATCATGTTGGATGTTGTTGTTCTCTTTTTCCTGTTTGGCCTGCTGGCCGGTTTGGTGCGTTCCGAGCTCAAACTACCGCCCGCCCTCTACGATACCCTTTCTCTCTTTTTGCTGCTGGCCATCGGCCTCAAGGGCGGCGTCGGGCTGGCCCAGCAATCCCTGCTCCCCCTGCTGCCCCAGCTGGCGCTGGTGATCCTGCTCGGCGTGGTGCAGACCCTGCTCGGCTTTGTCCTGCTGCGCATTAAGATGAACCGGATCGATGCTGCCGCCACCGCCGCCCACTACGGTTCGGTCAGCGTGGCCACCTTCGCGGTCGGGGTGAACTGGCTCACCGAGCGCGGCATCGACTTCGAATCCCAGCTCTCCATCTTCCTGGCGGTGATGGAGATCCCGGCCATCCTGGTCGGCATAGTGTTGGCGCGTGGTGTGAGTCGCCAGACCCGCTGGCGGATGCTGGCCCACGAGACTTTCCTCGGCAAGGGGGTCACCCTGCTGCTCGGCGGCATGGCCATCGGCTATCTGGCCGGCCCGGAAGGGGTCGCTCCCCTCAAACCGCTCTTTGTCGACCTTTTCAAGGGAGCGCTGGCCCTGTTCCTGCTGGAAATGGGCCTCATTGTCGCGCGCCAGTGCCAGGACCTGCGCCGTCACGGTCTGTTCCTGCTCGGCTTCGCTCTGCTGATGCCGCTCGCTTCGGCCGGACTGGGATTGGCCGTCGGCAAGCTGATGGGGCTCTCCCTCGGCGGACTGACCCTGCTTGCCATCCTGGCCGCCAGCGCTTCTTATATTGCCGTGCCCGCCACCCTGCGCATCGCCCTGCCCCAGGCCAATCCCGGGCTGTCGCTGAGCGCCGTGCTGGGGGTCACCTTCCCGTTCAACATCATGCTGGGGATCCCGCTCTACCACAGCTGGGCCCGCCACTTCATGGAGTAGCCATATGCAGACCGAGACCCGCACCCTGTTGACCATAGTGACAGAGGCCACCCTGGAACCCACCCTGCTGCGCACCCTGACCCGTGAAGGGCTGCGCGGCTACACCATCACGGATGCCCGGGGCCGGGGAGACCATGGTGAACGCAACGCCAGCTGGAGCGAAAGCGGCAATATCAGGCTGGAGGCGATCTGCACTCGCGAGCAGGCCGAGCGATTGATGGAACATATTAAGATCCGTTACTACCCCGATTACGCTATGATTGCGTTCCTGCAAACGGTCGAAATAGTGCGACCCGAGAAATTCTGAGCCGGCATGCCGGCTTGTTTTGCCAACCAGAGACAAACGTTTGACTGCAAGGAGTAGTAATGAGCACCCCTCCCCTGATCGGCCTGGTAATGGGCTCTGACTCTGACTGGCCCGTCATGCAAGCGGCCGCCCGCATCCTCAAGGAGCACGGGGTTCCCTACGAAGCGCGCGTGGTATCGGCCCACCGCACCCCGGATCTGCTGTTCGAATACGCCGCCAGCGCCCGCGAACGCGGCCTGCGCGCCATCATCGCCGGTGCCGGCGGTGCCGCCCATCTGCCGGGCATGCTGGCCGCCAAGACCACGATTCCGGTGCTGGGCGTGCCGATCCCGACCCGCCAGCTCAAGGGGATGGACTCCCTGCTCTCCATCGTGCAGATGCCCAAGGGCGTACCGGTCGCCACCTTCGCCATCGGCGAGGCGGGTGCCGCCAACGCCGGCCTGTTTGCAGTCTCCCTGCTCTCCGTCGCTCAGGACGGCGACGCTCCCCGTTATCATCAGCAGCTCGACGGCTTCCGCGCCAAGGAGCGCGATCGGGTGCTGGCCCTCACCCTGGAGGAGCCGGCATGATACTGCCTCCCGCGACCCTCGGCATGCTCGGCGGCGGCCAGCTCGGCCGCTACTTTGTGATGTCTGCCCACCGCCTCGGCTATCAGGTCATCGTGCTGGATCCGGATCCCGCCAGCATCGCCGGCGCCGCTGCCGACGATCAGATCATCGCTGCCTATGACGACGCCGATGCCCTGGTCGAGCTGGCCCGCCGCTGCGACGCCATCACCTGCGAGTTCGAGAACGTGCCCGCCGCCTCCCTGGCCCTGCTGGAACAGCACAAGCCGGTGCACCCGGCCGCGAGCGCAGTACGCGTCTGTCAGGATCGCCGGGAAGAGAAAGCCTTCCTGGCCCGCGCCGGCGTGCCCGTCGCGCCGAACCTGACCCTGCTGCCCCACGAGCCGCTGCCGGCCCTGTCGGACGACCTCTTCCCCGCCATCCTCAAGACCGCCCGCGAGGGCTACGACGGCAAGGGGCAGTGGACCATTCACCAGGCCAGCGAACTGCCGGCGGCCCTGACCGCCAGCGGCGTGCCCTGCGTGCTGGAGAAGCGCCTGCCACTGGAAGGGGAGTTTGCCCTGACGCTGGCGCGCAGCCCGAGCGGTGCCATCAGCGCCCTGCCCCTGGTGCAAAACTGGCACAGCGGCGGCATCCTGGATCAGACCCGCTCCCCGGCCAACGTGCCGGCCCTGGAGGCCGAGGCTCAGCGCATCGCCGAACACATCATCGCCGCCCTCGACTACGTGGGCGTACTGACGGTGGAGTTTTTCCTGGTCGGCGGCCAGCTGCTGGTCAACGAGATGGCCCCCCGCCCCCACAACTCGGGCCACCCCAGCATCGACAACGCCAGCTGCAGCCAGTTCGAGCTGCAAGTGCGCGCCCTGTGCGATCTGCCCCTGCCGGCAAAGGCCGAGGTGCAACCCGCCATCCTGCTCAACCTGCTCGGGGATCTGTGGCAAGATGGCACCCCGGACTGGGCCGGCGCCCTGGCCCTGCCCGGGGTGCACCTGCACCTCTACGGCAAGGGCGAGGCCCGCCCCGGCCGCAAGATGGGCCACGTCACCGTCACCGGCCGCGACTGGCCGACGGTCGAGGCCACCGCGCACCAGCTGCGCGCCCTGCTGGGCCTGCCGCCGCGCTAAGCGTCGCAGGTACCAACGAAAAGACCCGGGCATTGGCCCGGGTCTTTTTTATGGTGCAGTCTTAGACGAAGAGTCAGGCTTGTTCGGCAGAGGCCGCGACGGGAGCCGGCAGGCGGATGGTGAGGGAGAGCACCAGCGCCACCACCAGCAACACCAGAATCAGGTTGAAGGTCGCCATGAAGCCGCCGAACAGGGAGGCTACGATGGAGCCGATGATGCTGCCCAGACCAAAGCCCAGATAGATGACGCCGTAGTTCTTGGTCAGGTTGTTGAGACCGAAGAAGTCGCTCATCAGCGAGGGGTAGACTGTGATGGTGCCGCCGAAGCTGAACGCCACACAGGCCACTGCCACGAAGAAGAGGTTGGCGTTGAGCGGCACGAACAGCAGCAATCCCATACCACCGAGCGTAATCAGCTGGGCGATGGTGATGACCCGGATGCGGGACATCTTGTCGGAGAGGATACCCAGCACCAGACGGCCACCCAGGTTGGCCATGGCGATGATGGCGACGGCGTTGGCGGCGACCACGGCTGGCAGACCCACCATCTTCTCGCCGATGTCCTTGGCCACGCCGATGACGTAGAGACCGCTCATGCAGGCAGTGAGGAACATCAGCGCCAGCATCCAGTACTGGGGCTTGCGCATCGCCTCGGCCAGAGTGAAGTCGCGGCTCTCGCTCTGCTGCACGGCGGCGACCTGCTTGGGCGCATCCTTCATCAGCATGCCACCCACCAGCACCATGGACATGGCGATCAGCCCCCACAGCTGGAAGGTGGTCTCAAGGCCGTTGCTGGAGAGCAGCAGCAGGTTGATGTACTTGAAGCCCAGGCTACCGAGGCCATAGGCGCCGATGGAGCAGGCGGAGATGAGCCCCTTGCGCTCCGGGAACCACTTCACGCAGTTGGAGAGGGTCATCAGGTAGCCGGTGCCGTCGGCAAAACCGACCAGGATGCCGGCGCAGAGGTAGAGCATGGCCAGGTTGCTGGCGTGGGCGGTGAGGAAGAAGCCGATGCCGAGCAGCACGCCGGCCCCCAGGGTGACGTTGCGCACCCCGAACCGCTCCTGCAGCTTGCCCGCCATGGAGGAGGCCACCGCCAGGGAGAGGCTAAGCAGGCCGAAGGCGAAGGCGACCTGGCTCACCGGCTCGTCCAGCTTGTCGGAGAGCTGGGCGTTGAACAGGCTCCAGGTGTAAACGGATCCCAGCGCAAACTGGGTGATGATGGTCCCCAACAGGGTGAGGTAGCGGGTGCGATTCAGATCGATGGTCATGATGCGTCTCGGTCAATGGCCTTAAGGAAACTGGGGCCACTATAGGCAAGACGCCACTCCCGCCGACCGATTAAGGCATGAAATGCAGATCGGCGGGAATGAATGACAATCAGAGCCGCATCAGCTGACGGAACGCCTTGATGTTGCTGCGGCTGACCGGCACCTCGAACGACAGGTCATGGAGTCGGATGAGATAGGTGCTGTTGAACCAGGGCACTATCTCGCGGATCTTGTTGATGTTGACGCAGTAGGAACGGTGGCAGCGGAAGAACCCTTCGGCAGGCAGCCGGCTGACGAACTCGCTGAGGGTCATGGTCATCACGTAACGGTCATCGCGGGTGTAGACATGGGTCAGCTTCTCGTCGGCTTCCGCGTAGTAGATCTGCTCGCAGGGGGTGACGATGATGCGCTCCCCCTTCACCAGGTTGACGGTGCGATTGTGTGGCGTGCCCGATTCGTTCCCCTGCCCCGTCTGCGACTTGCCCGCCAGCTCGAGCTTTTGTAGCAGGCTGATGAGGCGCGGCTCGTTGTAGGGTTTGAGGATGTAGTCGAACGCCTCCAGCTCGAACGCCTCCACCGCAAACTCCTTGTAGGCGGTGACGAAGACGATGTGGGGCGGATGGCTCGACTTGTGCAGATTCTTGGCCAGCAGCAGGCCGTCGATGGAGGGGATCTGGATATCCAGAAACACCACGTCCACCTCGTGATCCTGCAGGTATTTGAACGCCTCCAGCCCGTCCTCGAAGCTCGCCACTATCTCGATCTGGCTGTGCTGATTCACCAGATAGATGAGCTCCTCGCGGGCCAAGTATTCATCTTCCACTATGATGGCTTTCAGCATGGCATCGACTCCTGATCCGGCAGATAGAAACTTACTTCAGTACCCGGCTCCAGCCGCTTGAGGTGCAGGCCATCGCCATAGAGCAGCTTGACCCGCTGATGCACGTTCATCAGGCCGATGCTGCGGCTCTCCACCCGGCCGGCGGCGACCCCGTCGATCACTGCCTGGCTGATGCCGTAACCCGTGTCCCGCACCGCCACCCGGATGCCCCCAGCCAGCTGTTTCACCTCGATAGTGACCCGGCCCGGCGCGCTGCGGGGCTGGATGCCGTGCAGGATGGCGTTTTCCACCAGCGGCTGCAACAGCAGGCTCGGCACCTGGATATGCACGTCATCCACCTCGAACACCACCTCCAGCTTGTCGCCGAAGCGGGCCTGCTCGATGGCCACGTAGTCGCGCACTTGCTGCAACTCCTCCTGGATGTCGATGAGGGTGTCCCCCTTGTTGAGGTTGTAACGCAGGTAGTCCGCCAGGTTGGCGATGAGCTGGCGCGCTTGCTGGGGACGGATGCGGATCAGCGACGAGATGGCGTTGAGAGCGTTGAACAGGAAGTGCGGGTTGATCTTGCTCTGCAGCGCGGTGAACTCCGCCTTGCGGGTCATCTCTTTCAGTTGCTCGATGCGCGACACCTCCATCTGGGTGGAGATGAGCTGGGAGAGGCCCACCGCCATCTCCTTGAGAGAACTGGTGATGCTGTGGGTGCGGCGATAGTAGATCTTGAGAGTACCGCTGACGGCGCCGTTTTCTCGCAGCGGAATAATGATGACCGAGTGGAAATCGGAGAGGTGATACTGGCGCAGATCGTTGTTGATGATGATCTGGTCGAGCAGCACCGCCTTGCGGGTCATGGCGCTGATGGCGTGATGCTCGTCCAGCGCGTAGTAATCCTTGCCCACCCCCACATAAGCCAGCACGTCATGGGTATCGGTGATGGCCACCGCATCGGCGCTGATCTCGCGCCGGATGACGTCACACACCTGGCTCAGGGAGTGGCGGTTGATGTTCTGGAAAAACGGCAGGGTCTGGTTGGCGATATCCAGCGCCAGCTTGGCCTGCTTGGCGGCGATCAGCTCCTTCTCGTCATCCAGATCCTGCACCAGCTTGATGATGAGGCCGATGCATAGCGTCCCGGCGATCATCGGATAGGCTATGTGGTTGACGATCTCCACCCCCACCGCATGGGGCTCGGTCAGCTGCCAGATGAGCAGCATGGTCAGCCCCTCGCAGGCCATCCCCGCCAGAATGCCGTAGAGCCAGAGCCGCGACTTGCGGCATCTCAGGTGCAGCCAGGTGGCCAGCAGACCGGCGATGATGCTGGCGATAAGGCAGGGGATGGAAGTGTGACCATCCATGTCGATGAGATAGCGGTGCAGGCCGGAGATAACCCCGGCCGGAATGCCGACCCAGGGGCCGAACAGGATGCCGCCCGAAATGATGGCGATGATCCGCACGTTGATGAGCGCCCCCTCTATGGGGATGCCGGTATAGGTGCTGAACACCGCAAACAGGCAGAAGATGGCGGCGACCAGCACCAGTTCGGCCGGAGTGTGATCCCGCTTCTGAAACAGGCGCTGGAATGGCCGGGTACGGGTCAGGAAGAACAGGGTCATCAGCATCAGGGCGGCCCGTTCGAACACCGCCAGCAGCATCATCTGATTTTCAAGCATGGATACCTCAAGACCGCAACAAGTGGGAGCCCACTATAGGGATTGTGAGCTCGGTCACCGCTGACCGGGATCAAGGAGAGAGGGCGAGTCACCGCGCCAGAAACGAAAAAGCCCCGCACCAACACGCGGGGCCTGACAAACAATCCTCATCAGGAGAGGGTGGCCAACCTGGCCGCAAACCCCATAAAGAAGAGGCCGATGAGACCGTTGCCCAGCTTGGCGAGGCGCACCTTGCGTGCAAAGAAACGGGCCATCAGGGTACCGCCGAAGATCAGCAGGCTCAGATAGACGAAGCTCATTGCCTCCAGCATGCCCGCCAGCACCAGGTAGGAGAGCCAGGTGTGGGCATAGTTGAAGTCGATGAACTGCACAAAAAAGGAGACGTAGAACAGGATCGCCTTGGGGTTGGTGAGGCTCAGGGTCAGGGCCTTGCTGAAATAGCGCTCTCCCGCGTCTATCTCGGACTCTTCTCCTTCCCGTCTGGCGATGAAGTTGGCGTGCAGTATCTTCACTCCCAGATAGAGCAGATAGATGGCGCCGAGGTAGCGCACCAGGGTGAACAGCAGGGGGGTGGTGCGAATGAGGGAGGCAACCCCCAGATAGGCGCAGAAGATCAGGATGGCATCGCCGACGAATACCCCGAGAGCGGCGCGATATCCCGGCCCTATGCCACGGCTGGCGCCGGTGCGCAGCACGTAAAACGAGTTGGGGCCCGGCGCTATGATGATGAAGAAAAGACCCACCAGATAGGTCCAGACGTTGATGACCCCCAGGCTCTCAAACATCGGCCACCTCCGTTCTTGTCATCGACCAGGCCGCGACATCAATGCCATCCAAGCGTTCGTACATGTTGCCCCCGAGAGACGGAGGACACCTGTGCAGAGGCGCCCTCCCGGATAAAAGAGTGAACAACCACTCTATACCAATCTCTGGCAGGTCGGAAACCGCCGCATAAAAAAGCGGCAAACATGCCCTATTCCGTTAGTAAACCGGCGGCAGTCACAGCACCGCCGGCGATCAGCAGTATTGACCGGCGACCCAGCCGGAGGACCAGGCCCACTGGAAGTTGTAGCCGCCGAGCCAACCGGTCACATCCACCACTTCGCCGACGAAGTAGAGGCCGGGCACCTTGCGCGCCTCCATGGTCTTGGAGGAGAGCTCATTGGTGTCGACGCCCCCCAAGGTTACCTCGGCGGTGCGATACCCCTCGGTGCCGTTGGGCAGGATCTGCCAGTCTCCCAGCAGGGCAGCGATGGCTTCCAGCTCCCGCTCGTTGTACTGGCGCATCGGCTTGCTGTCGAGCTGGCCCAGCTCCACCAGCTTGTCGACGAAGCGTTTGGGCAACTCGCGTCCCAGCACAGTTTTCAGCTCCTGGGCCGGATGGGCCTGGGCCCACTCCCGCAGGGCGGCCGCAATATCGAGCTCCGGCAGCAGGTTAATGTGGATCTTCTCGCCGGCGTGCCAGTAAGAGGAGATCTGCAGAATGACGGGGCCGGAGAGGCCGCGGTGGGTGAACAGCATGGCCTCCTTGAAGCGGGTGCCATCCTCGGCGGTCACCGCCACCGGCAGGCTGATGCCCGCCAGATCGGCAAAGGCCTCTTTTTCGGCCTGATGCAGGGTGAAGGGCACCAGACCGGCACGGGTCGGCAGTACCTTGAGGCCAAACTGCTCCGCCAGCTTGAAGCCATAAGGGGTGGCGCCGAGCTTGGGCATGGAGAGGCCGCCGGTGGCCACCACCAGCGAGTGGCAACGCACCTCTCCCTTGCTGGTCGCCAGCACGAAGCCCTCGTCACCCTTGCTGACGGAGAGGATCTCGGTCTGACACTGCAAGGTCACCCCGGCCCAGTCGCACTCGGTGAGCAGCACGTCGACGATATCCTTGGCGCTCTCGAGGCAGAACAGCTGCCCCAGGGTGCGCTCGTGATAGTTGACCCCGTGGCGGTCCACCAGATCGATGAAATCCTGCTGGGTGTAACGGGCCAGCGCCGACTTGCTGAAGTGCGGATTGGCGGAGAGGTAGGCGTGGGCCCCCGCCTGATGGTTGGTGAAGTTGCAGCGGCCACCGCCGCTGATGAGGATCTTGCGGCCCGGTTTCTTGGCATTGTCGAGTACCAGCACGGAGCGGCCCCGATAGCCCGCCTGCGCCGCACACATCAGCCCGGCCGCACCGGCCCCGATCACCACCACATCCACTTGCATCATCACAGCCTTACTCATCAAACGACCAACCAACACGGTCCGGAGAAATACAGCAGGGTCGCCATTGTGCCCGGCGGCCACCACCACTGCGGTTTTCGCCCCGAGACAATAGAAAACGGCCCGTAAAAGGGCCGTCATTGTACTGGCTGAACACTAAGTGTCCACGACTATCAGGCGTTGCTGTCCATGATGCTGGCCGGCGCGCCCTTGGCCAGCTCGGCCAGCTCCTTGTCGATGAAGTAGAGGCCCTTGCCATCCTCGCCCACCAGACCCAGGCGATCGACGATGCTCTTGAACAGCTTCTCCTCTTCGTGCTGCTCGGCCACGTACCACTGCAGGAAGTTGAAGGTGGAGTAGTCCTGGGTGGTGAAGGCCACGTGAGCCAGGCCGTTGATGCACTTGGTGATGTGGTATTCATGCTCCAGGGTGGTGCGGAACACGTCACCCAGCGACTTGAACTCGTGGGGAGGCGCGTCGATGGCACCCAGCTTGGGCATGGCACCGGTCTCGCTCACATAGGTGAACAGGCGCTCCATATGCTGGCGCTCCTCGACTGCGTGCTGGCGCAGGAAGGTGGCGGCCCCTTCGAAGCCCTTGTCTTCGCACCAGGCGCTCATCTGCAGATAAAGATTGGAGGAGTAGAACTCCAGGTTAATCTGTTCGTTCAACTTTTCGATCATGGGTTGGGCCAACATACTGATTCTCCACTGTGATTTGGTATCGATTGTCGCCACACTCAGGTTGCGAATCAACCCGCCAACGGGAGGGAGATCCCATTTCCTGCTCGCTTAAGGGATCAGCTCGGTGAGCGAGGCGACATCCACGGGCGCACCATAATCCACGCCAGTCAGCTCGAAACCATTGAGCTGCATGAAATCCCGGCGCAGGCCGGCGAAATCCCCCAAGGCGTGGAAGTTGTCCGGCGTTACCTTGGGCCAGAGCGCCGAGACGGCGGCCTGAATGGCCGGATCCAGCTCGTGGTCATCCATCCGGATCAGCCGGTTGCCATCGGCCACCACCCCATTGGGCCCGTACATCTTGCCGGCAAACAGCCGCTGCATCTGCTCGATGCAGCCCTCGTGCACTCCGCGCTCCTTCATCACCCCCATCAGCAGGCCGAGATAAACAGGCAGCACCGGAATATAGGCACTCGCCTTGGTCACCAACGCCTTGCACACCGACACCCAGGCGTGGCCATCGATTTGTGCCAGTTGCAGGTTGATGGTCTCGGCGGTGGCGTGCAGATGCTCCTTGGCATAACCAATGGTGCCATCCCGATAGAGGGGATAGGTCGATTCGGGGCCGATATAGGAGTAGGCCACCGTCTGGGCTCCGGGCGCCAGGCAATCCGCCTGCTGCAGCGCCTGCAACCAGAGCTGCCAATCCTCGCCCCCCATCACGGTGACGGTATCGCGGATCTCCTCCGGGGTAGCCGGCGCCAGGGATTGCTGCACCAGGGCATCGCGCTCCAGATCCAGCCCCCAGCCGCTGAAGGGCTGGCCCGTGGTCTTGAGCACGGAGCGCACCTGAGCACCATCGGCCAACACTCGGATGCCGCTCGCCAGCGAGTAGATCACCAGATCCACCTGCCCGAGCTGCTGGCGAATGGTCTCGATGGCCTGCTGGCGCATGGTGTCGGAAAAAGCGTCCCCGATCAGGTTGATGGCGATGCGCCCGGCCTGCTCCGCCGCCTGCCGAAACCAGATGTTGTTGTACCAGCCGGCGCTGCCAAGCCCCTTGTCGGAGGGGCCGCGCTCGAACGAGATACCTATGGTATCGGCCCCAGCGCCGAAGGTGAGCGCGATGCGCGACGCCAGCCCGAAACCGGACGAGGCCCCCAGCACCAGCACCCGTTTGGGCCCGTTGAACGGGCCTGCGGCCCTGACACTGGCGATCTGCTGCTGCACGGCGGCCCGGCAGCCGATGGGGTGGCAGTTGCGGGCGACGCAGCCCTGGATCTGGGGAGTAATGATCATGACGGTGTCTCCAAGGGAATTGGCTACAGCATAACCAAGCGCAGGGAGATTACCTTGATACCGGACGGATTCCGGAGAAGAAAAACGACAGAAAAACAAAAGGGAGCCGAGGCTCCCCAAAGCGGTATTCAAATGCTTTTTGTTGTTTTGTGTTCATTGCGAAGCACGGGCACATCCTATGCCTCTCCCTGCCGCCGAGCAAGCCGGGGGATGTGACCCGCTTCAAACTATTGTTTATTTAATGTACAAACAATGCTGTTGCTGCGAGCAAGCGCACGCTCCCGACAACCATTCAAGCCCGTTCAAATCCCTAAACTGTGCCCTCGGCACCATTTTAGTTTCAGCGGAGATTGGTATAGTGGGCTCAGGATCAGTGAGGAGAACTCCCATGAGTGGAACCTATTACAAACACATTCTGGCCGCGATCGATCTGTCGGAAGACAACCGCAAGGTGATCGAGAAGGCGGTCGATCGGGCCCGTTCCAACGGCGCCAAGTTGTCGGTGATCCATGTCGATGTGGACCTCAAGGACCTCTACACCGAGATGATCGATATCGACATCGACAACGTGCAGGATCAGGTGATCGCCGAAGCGAAGGAGAAGCTGGAAACCTTCCTGGCCTCGGTGGACTACCCCATCGAGAAGAAGCTGGTGATCTGCGGCGACCTCAGCGAGCGGGTCAACCAGGCGGTCAAGGATTACCAGATCGACCTGCTGGTGTGCGGCCATCGCCAGAGCTTCTGGAGCCTGCTCACCTCCAGCGCCCGCCAGCTGATGAATACTGTGCCCTGCGATCTGCTGGTGGTGCCCTTGCAGAAGTGATCAAACAGGCGTAGCTTGATTTGCCATGAATATGACCATCTTCACTCACAACTACTGGTGGTGCTGCTTCTAAACAGGCGGCACTGCTTTTCTATGTGAAATTTTCCCGAAGAAAACACCGTGACCGCCGAGAGGCGGTCAACTGTTTTTACTCCCTTGTCGCCTCCCGGCCCACCCCCAACTGGAGAGAGTGACATGCAAAACCCCGTTATCCTGACCGGCGATCGCCCCACCGGCAAACTGCACATAGGCCACTATGTCGGCTCACTGCGCCAGCGCGTCGAGGCCCAGCACCATTACCGCCAGTTCGTGATGATCGCCGATCTGCAGGCGCTGACCGACAATGGCCACAACCCGGCCAAGGTGACCGATCACGTGCTGGAAGTGATGGCCGACTATCTGGCCGCCGGTCTCGACCCCGCCAAGACCACTTTCTGCCTGCAAAGTGCCCTGCCCGCCCTCGCCGAGCTCACCACCTATTACCTCAATCTGGTCAGCGTCGCCCGGCTGGAGCGCAACCCCACCGTCAAGGCGGAGATCCAGCAAAAAGGGTTCGAGCGCAGCCTGCCGGCCGGTTTTCTGGTCTACCCGGTCAGCCAGGCCGCCGACATCACCGCCTTTCGCGCCACCCATGTACCGGTGGGTGAAGATCAGCTGCCCATGCTGGAGCAGACCAACGAGATAGTGCGCCGCTTCAATACCCTGGTGGGCAGGGAGGTGCTGACCGAATGCCAACCGATCCTGAGCGACACTGGCCGCCTGCCCGGCATAGACGGCAAGGCCAAGATGTCCAAGTCCCTCGGCAACACCATAGAGCTCGGCATGTCGAGCGACGAGATCAAACAGGCGGTGTTCGCCATGTATACCGACCCGGACCACCTCAGGGTGAGCGATCCGGGGCGGGTGGAGGGCAATATTGTGTTCGCCTATCTGGATGCCTTCCACCCCGACAAGGCGCTGGTGGCCGAGATGAAGGCCCACTACCAGCGCGGCGGCCTGGGGGACATACGCTGCAAGCAGGTGCTCAACGACTGCCTGCAAACCCTGCTCGCCCCCATGCGGGAGCGGCGCCAGGCCGCCATCGCCGACAAAGATAGCCTGCTGGCGTTGCTCTATCAGGGCACGGAGCAAGCCCGCCTTCTCACCGGCGAGGTGCTGGCCGAGGTGAAGGGCTCCTTGGGACTCGACTACTTCGCCAGGCTGCGCTGAGCAGGAGAGCCCAGCGCATCGTCGCCATAGAGGTCGAAGGCGATCCGGTGCAGCAGACTCTTGAACCAGCCGATCGCCTCGTCGTGGGCGGTGAGCGGGTGGCCCGCCATCAGATAGACGATGGGGATGGCGGGATCCAGCTGATGGAGGCGCAGTGGATAGTAGCGGCAGAAGTGGCGCCCGATCATCTCGGGCACCACAACAAGATAGCGGCCGGTCGCCATCAGCGGCGGCACCGCCATAAAGCTCGGCAACCTGACCCCCAGTTCACGCTCCACCCCGAACCGGGCCAGCCAGAGCTCTACCATGGCCTGGCTGTGACCCCAGCTGGAGGTGTGGATATGGGGTCGGCTGACCAGCTCGCGCGGGCCCAGCGCATCGGGCAGTTCACTGCCCAGCGGTGACAGGCAGACCAGCGGGTTGTTGAACCAGTCCTCGCGCCACAGCCGGGGCGAGAGGTGGTTGGCACCGGCAAACCCGATCACCAGATCCAGCTCTCCCTTCTCCAGCTCCCGTTCGTAGTCGCTGTCCGCCAGCTCGCACACCTCCAGCCGACAGTGAGGCGCCTGCCGGTACAACCGGTCCACCAGCACAGGAACCAGACCATGCTCTACCGATCCCGGGGTGGCGATGCGAAAGATCCGTCGTGCGCTGGCAGGATCGAACCCCTTGGCCTGACGCAACCCCTGCTCCAGCATGGCGAGCGCCTGACGCACCGGCCCGGCCAGCGCCTTGGCCCGCTCGGTCGGCATCATCTCGCGCCGGCTCATGACAAACAGCGGATCGTCGAGCGCCGTTCGCAACCGCCCCAGGGCGTGGCTGACGGTGGACTGGGAGAGGTGCAGCCGCTCGGCGGCACGGGTGACGTTGCGCTCCTGCATCAGCATGTCGAACACGGTGAGCAGGTTAAGGTCGAGGCGGGAGAGGGAGGTTTCCATCGATAATGACCATAGTTGAATGCCAACAATTCATTTTTGACATAGTAACAGATTGCCTAGAATGCGCAGGCTCAATACATCGGAGATTAAAATGCGTAGCTATTTGTTATTGCTGGCCATTGGCCTGCTGTGGGGTTCCCAGTTCATCTTCATGCACCAGGCCGTTGCCGAGTTGCCCCCCATCCTGGTGGCTGCCGGTCGTGCTCTGTGCGGCAGCCTGACCCTGGGTCTGCTCTGCCTGTTCATGCGTCTCAAGAGCGAGCACACCCCGTGGCGTACCTACATGCTGATCGCCCTGCTGGATGCCACCATCCCCTTCATCATGGTGGCCTGGGGTCAGCAGTATGTGGATAGCGCCATCGCCGCCGTGGTGATGGGTTGTATCCCGTTTGTCACCATCCTGATGGCACCGCTGTTTATTTCTGGTGAAAGAATCACCAAGAGCGGCCTGCTCTCCGTGGTCATCGGCTTTGCCGGTGTGCTCACCCTGTTCTGGCCGAAACTCTCCCAGGGCATGAACGCCGGCCTGCTCGGCTCCATGGCCATCCTGTTCGGCGCCAGCTGCTTCGCCATCGGCCTGCTGATGATCAAGCGCTTTGCCAAAGACCATCCGGTCGTAGTGGCCCGCAACATCCTGATCTCCTCTGCCACCCAGCTGCTGATTGCCGCGCCCTTCGTCGCCGATCTGGGCAGCCTGGCCATGCCAAGCAGCCAGGCCCTCAACGCCATCGCCGTACTGGGCATCTTCTGTACCGGCCTGGTCTACTTCCTCTACATGGCGCTGATCCAGAAGGCAGGCCCGACCTTCGCCTCTTTCAGCAACTATCTGGTGCCGCTGTTCGGCGTCATGCTGGGTGCCCTGTTCCTCGGCGAGCAGATCCAGTCCACCACGGGTGTCGCACTGGCGCTGATCCTGGGTTCTGTCGCCATGAACCAGTGGGCCCAGCAACGCCGGGTGCAGCGTGAGGCACAGCTATGTCAGGCATCCTGACAACCCTGTGCGGCGGTCTGGTGTTGATTGCCAGCTGGCAATATCGCCAGCGGCTGGCTGGGGTAGTCGGCCTCTTGATGGTGCTGCTGCCCTGGTTCTTCGACAGCAAGCTGCAGGCGATGCTGAGCTATGCGCTAAGTGCCTGAACTGACCTGAATGTGTGACGAGAGTGTGTCTCTCCTGTTTGTGGGACCGTTTTAAATAAAAAACCTCCGATTTGTCCCCGCTACCGGCGCCTTGCGCCGGTTTTTTTATGCCTCTTTTCTTGCCGTCGCCGGCACTCATATCCGGTAGCGATAGCTCAGCTCCTCGTTCTTGCGCGGGCCGATGATCTGCCAGGTGAGCAGAAAGCCGTTGTCGGTCGGCGTCAGCTCGGCACGGTAGTGATCCTGACCGCACAGGTGGGGCTCGGCGGTGAACCAGCGGCCATCTGCCCCCGGCTTCAGCTCGAACAATTCGACCGGTTTCTCGTGACGCAGGTGGGAGAGGCGCACTCCCTGTTCGGTGCGCTGCCACCAGAAGCGATTGTGCATAGCCAGCACCCGGCCATGGGGTGTGGTATAGCGGCCCGTCTCGACAAACAGCCAGCCGCCATGATGATCGGTCACCTGCACCTCCCCCTCCCCGCGACCATTCCAGTCGGTCGCTGAGCCCACTCCGTTGTTCGCCGCAAAGGCAAATGCTCCGATCTGTGGCAACTGGCGCCATAAACGCTGGATCACGGCTTCCATCTCGGCCATCATAGCCCCCTTTCAAATTGACAACTGACGACAAATCAACCACATGAACTACTTGATAGGGGTTACCCTGCTCTGGTCATTCTCCTTTAGCCTGATTGGGGTCTACCTCGCCGGCCAGGTGGATGCCTACTTCTCGGTGCTGACCCGCATCGCCCTCGCCAGCCTGGTGTTTCTCCCCTTCCTGCGGCGCCGCTGGCTGCGACCCGAACTGGTGCTTAAGCTGATGGCCCTCGGCGCCATCCAGCTCGGCATCATGTATCTCTTCTACTACCACTCCTTCCTGCTGCTGACGGTACCGGAAGTGCTGGTGTTCACCATCTTCACCCCCATCTACGTTACCCTGATCCACGATCTGCTGGAGCGGCGCTTCAAGCCTGCTTATCTGTGGGGTGCCCTGCTGGCGGTAGCCGGCGCGGCCATCATCCGTTTCGACGGGCTGACCGAGAGCTACATCCTGGGATTCCTGGTGGTACAGGGGGCCAACATCTGCTTCGCCCTGGGCCAGGTCGGCTACAAGGTCGTGCTGGCCCGGGAGGCAGAGCAGCCGCCGCAACAGGCGATCTTCGGCTGCTTCTATCTGGGGGCCCTGGCCGTCGCCCTGCCCGCCTGGTGGCTGCTGGGTAAACCCCAGTATCCGACCAGCGAACTGCAATGGGGAATACTGCTGTGGCTGGGGATTGGCGCCTCGGGACTTGGCTACTTCCTGTGGAACAAGGGGGCGACGCTGGTCAGCAGCGGCGTGCTGGCGATCATGAACAACGCGCTGATCCCGGCGGGCCTGCTGGTCAACCTGCTGCTCTGGGGCAAGGATACCGATCTGGTGCGGCTGACCCTTGGCGGCCTCTTGATGCTGGCCTCCCTCAAGGTGTGCCAGCGCCACGCAACCACCTCCTCCTGACGACCGTCAGCCGACGACTGTGTTGTGTTCCCGTCTGGCCTGGCCATGGCAGCTCGCCAGACGGGCCAGCAGGTGATCGAGCATCTCGCCCGGCTGGCTCTGCACCAATCCGACACTGACGGTAACCGGCCGCTGGGGCAGCAAACTGGCATCGGCTATCTCGAGGCGCAGCCGCTCGGCGATCTCCAGGCCGCTCGCCCGCTCGGTCTGGGAGAGCATCAGGATAAAGCCGTCTTCGTCCCAACGGGCGAAGGGGTCCTCCCGGCGCAACTCGTGACGCACGATGCGCGCCAGCTTGGCCAGCATGGCGTCACAGGCCGCCTCGCCAAACAGCTGCTGGATCTTGGTCATGTGATCGACGGAAAACTGCATCAGGCTGAAACTGCCGCTATCGGTCGCCAAACGATCCTCCAGCAGCAATTCGAAGCTGTTGCGGCTCTCCAGCCCGGTGAGGGGATCCGTGCCGTGACGCTCTTCAACCGACTCCTCGACCGAATCAAGATGGCGCACCGCCCCCAGCAGATGGCCGCGCTCGTCACGACGAATGCGCTCTTCCAGCCGGATGTAGTGGCCGTGGTGATGAAGGATGCGGTACTCGAGGCGCAGAGTGGCGCTGCGGCCACTCTGGCAGGCGAGCAGCGCTTCCTCCAGCCGGGAGACATCGTCGGGATGCACCCGATCCAGCCAGCCCATGTCATCCGGCCAGCTATCCCCCAGCCCCAACAGATGCAGGCAGCTGGGGTCCCGGCGCAGTCCCTGCTGCACAGACCAGGTCCAGAGTCCCGCCTCCAGCAGATTCATGGCGTCAGACAAGAGACCCGGGTCAAGCCGGGTCGTCACATCCACCAAAGGTGTCTTGAGTGTTTCCATGGGGCACCTCGAAACCAGATCTAAATAGCAGCAGCTCAATAAGTAACATTGGCTCCGGCGGCGAGCAACAGGGTCAGAGCGCTTTTCCCTGATAGCCCTTCATCAGGGTTTGCCAGTTCTCCGGTACGAAGTGGAAACTGGTATGCAATTGGGCCTCTTTATTGAAGGAGCGCAGCAGCCGCTCCAGATTGGCCTTCTGCCACTCCCCCGGTGCGCGGATGGCGCCCTTGTCAAAGTCGATCACCCACACCTTGCCCGCCTTGTCGATCAACAGGTTGTGGCTGTTGAGATCGGCGTGATAGACGCCTGCGTCGTGCAGCTGGCGCACCGTCTGGCCGGCTTTGTGCCAGAGCTCGGGGGCAATCGGTCCCTGTTTGAGCAGGGCCACCATGTCTTTGGCACCGCGGATGCGCTCGATCAGGATGTCGGCACGATAGAAGGGCCCCTGCTTGACCATGCGGGCACCAAACGGACGTGGCACCGGCAGCCCCAGCTCGCTCAACTTGGCGAGCAGGGTGTATTCGGCCATGGCGCGGCTCGATTCCACTCCTTCGAACCAGAAGCGATCTCGCACCACCTTACCCACCATGCCGCCGCGATAGTAGTGGCGCAGCACCAGATGGCGGGATTCATCCTTGACGAACCAGGTCACTCCCCGACCTAAAGAGGTCCCCACCACCTGTCGATTGCTCTGCCACCAGGCAGGATCGAATAACTGGGGAGAGGGGTCGCGAAAGGCCCCTTCGGCATACCAGCAAATTTGGTTGTGTTCGGTCTGTATTCGCATCATGAGCTCCCGCTCGGTGGGTCATTGCTCGCTAGGTTTGCAACTGCGATGAGGCTGTCGTGGCAACCGCCTGCAATATGGTCAATATCCTGTGCCGGCACAGGTCAGCCACAACCGGGAGGTCATGGCGAAACCGGGCTGGCGATTGCGCGCAATTTTACAATCCACAGGGGAGTTTGCATAATGCCATCCACCCTTTTTGCCAGCCGTGCCGCACATCATGCCGCTATTTCAAACGCCTCCTTCCTCCATCTGCATCCTGCGGCTCTCCGCCATCGGCGATTGTTGCCACGCGCTGGCACTGGTTCGCGTTATTCAACGGGAGTGGCCGCAGACCCGCATCACCTGGATCACCGGTAAAATCGAGGCCACCCTGTTCGCCGATCTGCCTGGGGTGGAGGTCATTGCCTTCGACAAGAGCAAGGGTTGGCGTGGCTATCGCGATCTGTGGCACACCCTCAAGGGACGCAAGTTCGATGCCCTGCTGCACCTGCAGGCCGCCATGCGGGCCAGCATTGCCACCCTCGGCATCAGGGCAAACATCAAACTCGGTTTCGACAAGGAGCGGGCCAACGACGGCCAGTGGCTGTTCACCAATCACAGGGTACCCTCGCCTGCCTCTCCCCATGTGCTGGATGGCTTTCTCGCCTTCGCCAGGGAACTCGGCATCCGGGATCTGACGCCGGACTGGCAGTTGCCCATCTGCGCCGAACACCAGGCCTGGGCCCGGGAGAAGATTGGTGGCAAGCCGACCCTGCTCATCTGCGCCGCCGCCAGCAAGGCGTTCAAGAACTGGACCGCCGCAGGCTATGCTGCGCTGGCGGATCACGCGGCAGGCAAGGGATTTCAGGTCTATCTGTGCGGTGGCCCGGCCAAGCTGGAGCGGGATCTGGCTGCCGACATCCAGCGACTGAGCTACAGCAAACCGGTGGATCTGGTGGGGCAGACCAATCTCAAGCAGTTGCTGGCGCTGATCAAGGAGGCCAGCCTGGTGCTGGCCCCGGATACCGGCCCCGCCCACATGGCCACCCTGGTGGGCACGCCGGTGATCGGCCTCTATGCCCACCACAACCCGGATCGCACCGGCCCCTATCTGTGCCGCGATTATGTGGTCAGCGTCTATCAGGAACTGATTGAGCAGGAGAGCGGCAAGCCGCTGGCCGAACTGGGTTGGCGCACCCGTCTCAAGGATCCGGATGCCATGGGCAAGATCAGCAGTGAGCGGGTCATCGCCGCCTTTGACAAGCTGTGTGCCGATAAACATCTACCCGGGCAATTCGAAAATCCCGAGCAATAAGGCAGGGATAACCTGATGGCCCCGCCCCAATAGCCACGGCAAAATGGCAACCAATGTGGGTTACGCTCCCGCAGCAAGCTACGAATCCTTTGATCGGCTGGAATATGATTCCGGCCGTTTTTTTATTCGCCACCTTCTGTTAAAATTCGCCGCCTTTACATCCCCCTGATTCTGAATTTTTCCGCGTTTTGCGTTGGGCTGTCTCCCTTTCGGGCACAAGACGGCGGCCTCTGCTACAACCAAAAACACGGTTATCGATTAAAGGTAATAACATGGCGCAACAAGGCACTCTCTATATCATCTCCTCCCCGAGCGGCGCGGGTAAATCCAGCCTGCTCAATGCCTTGCTGACTCACCATAACGCGGCTGGCAAGATGCAGCTGTCGGTCTCCCACACCACTCGCGCCACCCGCCCCGGTGAAGAAAATGGCGTTCACTACCATTTCGTCCAGGTGGAAGAGTTCAAGGCGCTGATCGAGCGCGGTGATTTTCTGGAGTGGGCCGAGGTGTTCGGCAACTACTACGGCACCTCTCGCGCCGCCATCGAGGCCTGCCTGGCCCAGGGCATCGACGTCTTCCTCGATATCGACTGGCAGGGAGCCCGCCAGATCCGCGAGCTGATGCCGACCAAATCCATCTTCATCCTGCCGCCCAGCCGCGAAGAGCTGGAACGCCGCCTGATTGGCCGCGGCCAGGACAGCGCCGAGGTGATCAAGGGGCGGATGGAGAAAGCCATTGCCGAAATGGTGCACTATGACGAATATGACTATGTCATTATCAATGAAGACTTTGAGCTGGCACTGTTCCAGCTGAGGGCCATTATTGAGTGCCAACGGCTGGAAATGCGTCAGCAACAGCAGGCACAACAAAACTTGCTGCAACAGTTACTGGCAGAGTAAGCCAAAAACGAGTAAACTTTTGCGTCATTTTTAAACACCGCTTTTCTAAACACAGAAAGCCCACATACTGGAGTCCTGCATGGCACGCGTTACTGTAGAAGATGCTGTAAAACAGGTTGGTAACCGTTTTGACCTGGTGCTGGTCGCCGCACGCCGCGCCCGTCAAATCGCGGTTCAAGGCAAAGATCCCCTGGTTGAAGAAGAGAACGACAAGCCGACCGTGATCGCCCTGCGTGAGATCGAGCTGGGTCTGGTAAACAACCAGGTGATGGACACCCAGGACCGTTACGAGCAGCAAGAGCAGGAAGCCGCCGAGCTGGCTGCCGTTGCTGCCATCGCCGAAGGCCGCGGTTAAGTCATTCTTTCGGTTGGCACCCGCCCGGGTGCCGACTGTTCATCCCCATTTACAACCGCTCCAAAACCTCGCAAACTCAGGGCTATACCCTCGATTCCACGAATTGCCGTTTCACCGCAGCGGGGACTGTCTTGTATTTATTTGAAAATCTTAAAGAAATAGCCAGTTCCTACCTGCCGGCAGAGCAGGTCGAGAAGCTCAGGCAAGCCTATGTGGTGGCCCGTGATGCTCACCAGGGTCAGCTGCGTTCCAGCGGTGAACCCTATATCACCCACCCGGTCGCCGTGGCCCGCATCCTGGGCGACATGCGCCTCGATCATGAAACCCTGATGGCCGCCGTGCTGCACGACGTCATCGAAGATACCCCCGTCACCAAGGACGACCTGGCCGAGCAGTTTGGCGACGCCGTGGCCGAACTGGTTTCCGGCGTATCCAAGCTCGACAAGCTGAAGTTTCGCGATCGCAAGGAGGCCCAGGCCGAGAACTTTCGCAAGATGGTGATGGCCATGACCCAGGATATCCGGGTCATCCTGATCAAGCTCGCCGACCGCACCCACAACATGCGCACCCTGGGCTCACTGCGCCCGGACAAGCGCCGCCGCATCGCCCGCGAGACCCTCGAGATCTTCGCCCCCATCGCCAACCGCCTCGGTATCCACACCATGAAGAACGAGCTGGAAGAGCTGGGCTTCGAGGCGCTCTATCCGATGCGCTCTCGGGTGCTGCGCGAATCGGTGCGCCGTGCCCGCGGCAATCGCCGCGAGATCATCGACTCCATCCAGAGCGAAATCAGTGGCCGGTTGCGGGAGGCGGGTATCGAGGCCCAGGTGAGCGGCCGCGAGAAGAACCTCTTCTCCATCTACAACAAGATGGAGAAAAAAGAGCTGCAATTTCATGAGGTGATGGATATCTACGCCTTCCGGGTCAAGGTGAAGGATATCGATACCTGCTACCGGGTACTTGGCCAGATGCACAGCCTCTACAAGCCGCGCCCCGGTCGCTTCAAGGATTACATCGCCATCCCCAAGACCAACGGCTACCAGTCCCTGCACACCTCCCTGGTGGGGCCGCACGGGGTGCCGGTGGAGGTGCAGATCCGCACCGAGTTCATGGACCAGATGGCCGACAAGGGGGTTGCCGCCCATTGGGCCTACAAGCAGGATGGCGACAGCTCGGGCACCACGGCCCAGATCCGCGCCCAGCGCTGGATGCAGAGCCTGCTTGAGCTGCAGCAGAGCGCCGGCAGCTCCTTTGAATTCATCGAGGGGGTCAAAACCGATCTCTTCCCGGACGAAATCTATGTCTTCACCCCGGAAGGGCGCATCATGGAGCTGCCCGCCGGCGCCACCCCGGTGGATTTCGCCTACACGGTACACACCGACATCGGCCACGCCTGCGTCGGCTCCCGGGTCGACCGCCATCCCTATCCCCTGAGCAGCCCGCTGCACTCGGGCCAGACGGTGGAAATTATCACGGCCCCCGGCGCCCGCCCGAACGCGGCCTGGCTCAACTTCGTGGTGACCACCAAGGCGCGCTCCAAGATCCGCCAGTTCCTCAAGAACCTGCGCACCGAAGAGTCGGTGGTGTTGGGCCGTCGCCTGCTCAACCATGCGCTGGGCGCCAAGAACATCGAAGACATCCCCGAGCCACGCATCAAGCAGGTGCTGGCCGATACCAAGCACGAGAACCTGCAGGGGCTGCTGGCCGACGTGGGTCTTGGCAACGCCATGAGCGTCATGGTGGCGCGCCGCATGCTGGGTGACGAACTGCCGCCGGAAGATCAACCCAAGTCCAGCAGCAAGAAGATGCCGATCAAGGGTGCCGACGGCATGCTGGTCACCTTCGCCAACTGCTGCCGCCCGATCCCCGGGGACGCCATCATCGCCCATATCAGCCCGGGCAAGGGGCTGGTGATCCACCAGGAAGCCTGCCGTAACATCAAGGGCTACAGCAAGGAACCGGACAAGTACCTGCCGGTCCAGTGGGAAGTGGACAAGGAGCAGGAACAGGAGTTCCGCACTGGCATCAGCATCGAGATCATCAACCATCAGGGTGCCCTGGCCGAGCTGGCCAACGTGATCGCCGCCACCGGCGCCAACATCCACGCCATCAGCACCGAAGAGAAGGATGGCCGGGTCTATCAGGTCAGCCTGCTCATCACCACCAAGAGCCGTATCCACCTGGCCAACATCATGCGCAAGATCCGCGTGATGCCCAACGTGCTCAAGGTGAGCCGACAGAAGAACTGAACACAGGCGGCGCAAGCCGCCTGCTGTTTTTACAGAGACAATGGAATGGCCCACTGCGCTGCCAGCGCGCCACCGGCATGCCAGCCCGATATGACCATCTGCAGCACCAGCCTCATCGCATAGAAACTGATATGACACCTGAACGCTTTAAACGGATTTCCGACATGCTGGCCCAGCGCCAACTCGATTTGACCGTCTGTATGGAAGAGGTGCACAAGCCTCACAATCTGGCCGCCATCGTGCGCACCGCCGATGCCATCGGCATCCATCGGGTACACGCCGTCTGGCCCAAGAGCTGGATCCATAAGCGCAAGGGCACCGCCCGCGGCAGCCAGAACTGGGTGGACGTGAAACTGCACCCGGACATCGACAGCGCAGTGGCCGAGCTCAAAGCCAGCGGCATGCAGATCCTGGCAACCCACCTCTCCGACAGCTCGGTGGACTTTCGCGCCATTGACTACACCAAACCCACCGCCATCCTGGTGGGCCAGGAGAAGCACGGCATCGGCGAAGAGGCGCTGGCCCTGGCCGATCACCATATCGTCATCCCCATGGTGGGCATGGTGCAGTCTCTCAACGTCTCGGTGGCGGCCGCCGCCATTCTCTACGAAGCCCAGCGCCAGCGCGAGCTGGCCGGCTGCTATCAACGCGGCTGCCCGCTCAGCCTGGAAGAGCAGAACAGCATACTGTTCGAGGGGGGTTACCCCGTCTATGCCCAGCTCTGCAAAGAGAAAGAGATGCCCTATCCCCAGCTCGGCTCGGCCGGCGAGATCCTGGCGGACGAGCGCTGGTGGCAGCAGATGCAGCTGACCCGCAAGGGGTGGGCTGCCCAGCAGGAAGAGGATGAATGGCAGGAGCAATGATGGAAAATCCATTCGGTAGCTGGCTGGAATCCCAAGTAATACGGGATCACCTGACCAATCCCAATATCGAGGCCGGGGAGTACAGCTACTACTCCGGCTACTACCACGGCAAATCATTCGAAGATCACTGTGTGCGCTACCTGCTCGGCGATGGGTCGACCCGCGCCACCTGGGAGAGCGGTATTTGGGGTGACGTAGATCGCCTCATCATCGGCAAGTTCTGCTCCATCGGCTCGGGGGCCACCTTCTTGCTGGCGGGCAACCAGGGTCATCGCATGGAGTGGGCCTCCACCTTCCCGTTCGATCCGGGCACCTTTGGTGAGGGGGTTCGCAACGGCTTCCAGCGCAAGGGCGACACCCGGGTTGGCAACGACGTCTGGATCGGCTCCGAGGCGATGATCATGCCGGGCATCACCATAGGGGATGGCGCCGTCATCGCCACCCGCGCCGTGGTCACCCGGGATGTTGCCCCCTACACCATAGTCGGCGGCAACCCGGCCCAGCCTATCCGCCGCCGCTTCGACGAGGAGCAGATCGCCATGCTGCAAGCCATGCAGTGGTGGGACTGGCCACTGCCCCGTTTGCAGGCCGCCATGCCCCTGATCTGCTCGAGCGACATAGCGGCGCTCTACCACCATTGGCGAGAGGAGCTTGCCCGATGACATATTTCTCTCTTCCCTTGCTGGCCCTGACCCTGTTTTCTGCCGGAGCCCTTGCCGTGAACAACCCCTATCAGCTGACCACTGAAGCCGACGTACCCACCCTCTATCAACAGACCCTGCCCGACTTCTGGCGCGAGCATGCGGTGGAAGGGGAGTTCAAGGGCAAGGACGGGATCAGCATCCGCTATGCGGCCCTGCGTCAGCTTAAGGTCGATCGCGCCATCCTCATCGTCAACGGCCGGGTAGAGAGCTACCTCAAGTATCAGGAGCTGGCCTGGGATCTGTGGCGCCAGGGCTACAGCCTCTACCTCATCGACCACCGCGGTCAGGGAATGTCGGATCGCATGCTGAGCGATCGGGAGAAGGGATATGTCGACCAGTTCGACGATTATGTGGTCGATCTCAAACAGTTTCATGATGAGGTGATCATGGCGGACAAGCCCGCCAAGCTGTTTCTGCTGGCCCACTCCATGGGCGGCGCCATCTCGGCCCGCTATCTGGAACGCTGGCCGGATGACATCAAGGCCGCCGTGCTCTCCTCCCCCATGATGGGCATCAACCTCGGCGGCCTGCCCAAGTGGCTGGCCAAGGGGCTGGCTGCCACCATGGGTACCGTCGGTGGCTGGTTTGGTGAGGCCCCTTACGGCCCGGGTCAGGGCCCCTATCAGGATCAGGGCTTCGCCGACAACGAGCTGACCCACAGCACGGCGCGCTATCAGGCCTTCCGCCAGATCTACGAGCAGCATCCCCAGGTCAAGCTGGGCGGGGCCACCGCCCACTGGATCCATCAGGGCATTACCGGGGCGGATGCGGCAATTGCCGATGCCGGCGCCATCAGGACGCCGCTGTTGCTGCTGCAGGCCGGTGAGGACAGCGTGGTGGACAACGCCGCCCAGGATGCCTTCTGCGCCATGGCCAACTGTGAAGGGGGCAAGCCGTTGCGTATCGAGGGCGCTTGGCACGAGCTCTTCATCGAGGCGGATCCCCAGCGTCAGGCCGCGCTCAATGCGACTCTGGCCTTCTTCGCGCGCTACTAAAACTGGTTATTTTTTGGATCCCAAAAGAAATGGGGTGACACACGACGCTGGGGTACACTGCGCCAGCGTTCAATAGATGGCGAGGTAATGATGTTCAAGGTAGTTGTATCCGATCTCGATGGCACCCTGCTCAACAAGCAGCACCAGATCTCCCCCCGCACCCGTGACACCCTGCACCGTCTGGTGGAACAGGGCGTGAAGTTCGTGGTGGCCACCGGCCGGCACCATGTGGATGTGCGCAGCATCCGCGATACCCTGGGGCTGGACATCTACCTCATCACCTCCAATGGCGCCGTCGTCCACGACAAGCAGGATCAGCTGGTCTACAACCAGGCGCTGCCGGATACGGTAGCCGCAGAGCTGATCGCGCTGGAGCGGGATCCCTCCATCCACCTCAACGTCTACTACGGCGACGAGTGGCTGGTGGAAGAGGAGCTGCCCTGGCTGCTGCAATTCCACCACGATTCCGGCTTCACCTACCGCCTGACCGATCTCGCCAGCCACCCGATGGACAAGATCAACAAGGTGTTCTACATCGGCGACCACGAGAAGCTGCTAAAGATCGAGGCGCACCTGAACCAGCAATATGGTGATCGACTCAACGTCACCTTCTCCCTGCCGGATTGTCTCGAGGTGATGCACGCCGGGGTGCACAAGGGCAATGCGGTGCGCGCCGTGCTGGAACAGCACGGGCTGGAGATGCCCCAGGCCGTGGCCTTCGGCGATGGCATGAACGACTTCGAGATGCTGAGCATGGTGGGTCGCGGCGTGGTGATGGGCAACGCCCATGACCGTCTCAAACTGGCACTGGCGAATCACGAGCAGACCCTGAGCTCCGATGAAGATGGCGTCGCAGTCTATCTGGAGCAACTGTTCGCCCTCGAAAAGGTCAACGCGGCCTGATCCCTTAGCCATGGATACCACACCGGGTGGTATCCATGGGCTCGCCTGTCAACGCTCGAAACTGTGACCGCACCCCTGGCAGCGATATTGCCGGGAGATCTGGCGATCCAGGGTGCGGCCAAGCCATAACCCCGCCCCACCGCCGGTCGCCCCACCCAGCAGGGCACCACCCAGCGCACCGGCGATGGCGCCGAGAGGCACACCAATCCCCCCCAGAGCGGCCCCCATGCCGGCTCCCACCTTGGCAAAACTGGCGGCACAGGCAAAGCCGCCTGCGGCGCCGAATCCCATGGCACAGGCCCGCCCCACCCGTTCATCCAATGCCTTATCAACCCCCTCTTTCAGACACCTCGGACATCTCATGATGCACCCCCCTGGCCGGCAGAATTGAATTCCCTGTTCATTCCCTGAACAGTTTCGCTCTAATTAACACTGACTGCACTCGATTATGTGCCGGTAATAACTCAATTTTTTCCTGATCCCACCCGATAGCGTGATCCTCGTCTGAACCCCCAGCACATCCGAAGCCCGATAATGGAACGTCATTCATCTCCCCTTGCGAGACTCACCGTCATGACACTTCTCAATCGCTTGTCCCTCACGACCAAAACCCGTCTGCCCGTGGTGATTGTGCTGACCATCATGTCCAGCGTGGTCGCCGTCGCCTACACCAGTTTCACCGAGCAGCAGCGGGTCAACCGCACCGTCGTCGAGCAGATACTGCCGGTGCAAAATTCACTGGAAGATGCCTATCGCGATCTCTATCAGGTCATTGCCGCAGGTCAGGGGCTCATCGTGGGTGGCCTCACCACCGACAACGTGGCGCACCAGAAGGCGGAGTTTCTTGATAATGGCAACAAGGCGAGAGACAGGATGAGCCAGGTGCAGACCCTGATCGATGCGGGCCTCATCGGCAGAGAGCATCAGGCCACGCTGGACCTGATGCTGGGAGAATTTGACGACTGGCTCGCCCACTATCAGGCCGTCTTTGCCGAGCCCCACGAGAGCAGCCATCTGCTCTCCAGCCAGTTCCAGGCCTCGCAGCAGCAGTTCACTACCATCCGTCAGCAGCTCAACCAGCTCAAGGATGCCATCGAGCAGTCCCAGCAGGCGCTCAGACTGGAGGTTCAGGATTCGAGCCAGCACGCCCAGCAGGTCCTGAGCCTGGGCACCCTGATCGCCATTGCGCTGGCCCTGGCGCTCACCTGGGTTGTCACCCGGCTCACCCTCAAGCCCCTCAACCAGATGCAACAGGCCCTTGAAGATATTGCCCAGGGCGAAGGTGATCTTACCCGTCGTATCACCATCACCTCCCGCGACGAGATTGGCACCCTCGGCGCCACCTTCAATCGCTTCATCGATCAGGTTCACAGGATCGTCAGCGACGTCAGCCAGACCGCCAGCACGGTGCAATCGGCATCACGCCAACTGTACTCCCTGATGGAGGGGATGGTGACCAACGCCGAGGAGCAGCAGCGCCAGAGCGATCAGATTGCCGCCGCCGTAGAGGAACAGAGTGCCACCAGCGCCCTCATGGTGGCGCACGCCAGCCAGACCGAGAACGCCTCGGCCGAGGCGGCCAGCCAGGTACAGAGCGCCACGACGGATCTGATGAATACAGTCACGGCGATGGAGGCACTGGCGCGGGACATTCACGTGTCGGAGCAGGGGATCCAGCGGCTGGAGCAGGATGTCGGGCACATCTCTTCCGTGCTGGAGGTGATCCGCGGCATCGCCGATCAGACCAACCTGCTGGCACTCAACGCCGCCATCGAAGCGGCCCGGGCCGGAGAGCAGGGGCGCGGTTTCGCTGTGGTGGCCGACGAGGTGCGCACCCTGGCCAGCAAGACCCAGCACAGCACGGGTGAAATCCAGCAGATGATCGAACGGCTGCAACAGGGCAGCCAGGAGGCGGTGCAGAAGATGGGGGCCAGCAGCCACAGCGGCACCCAGGCTGTCGCCCAGGCCCACCAGACCCGGGAGAGCTTGGGTCAGATGACCCGGGCGATCACCATCATCAACGAGATGAACGGCCAGATAAGGGACGCCGCCCATGAACAGAGCGGCGTCAGCACCGAAATCAACCACAACCTGAGCGTCGTCGCGGGCAATGGTCGCGCCATGCTGGAGAATCTGGAGATCATTCGCCAGACCTGTGGCCAGCTGGAGGCCCAGAGCCGGCAACTGGCCACCCGGGTGCAGCAGTTCAAGCTCTGAGGGCTCAGCCGGCGGGCTTGAACTGATCCTTGTCGAGATTGTGCTTCTTCATGCGCAGATAGAGCTTCTTGCGCGGGATGCCGAGGTACTGGGCTGCCTCGGTCACTCGGCCGGAGAACAGGAACAGGGTATCCTCGATCACTCGCCGCTCGAACTCTTCCACCAGATCGTCCAGCGGCTCCTTGGCATTGGCGAGCGGCATGGCCCGCTCTACCCCGGCCAGCTTGACGATGCCCACCGCATAGAGCTCGGCCACGTTGCGAAGTTCCCTCAGGTTGCCTGGCCACTGGTGACGCTTGAGGGTCTCCAGATAGGCGCGATCGACCGCCGGCACCGGCTTGCCAATCCGCTTGCACCCCTGGCGCAGGAAGGCACGAAACAGGGGGATGATGTCACAGCTGCGCTCGACCAGGCGGGGCAGTTTGAGTCGCACCTGGGAGAGGAAGTAGTAGAGCTCGGGCATCAGTTGCTGTTGCTCCACCAGCCCTTCCGGTGACTCCTCGAACAGCGCTATGGTGCGCAGCGACTTGCCCCCTCTGCGCTCCTGCTCCAGCAGATGGTTGCCGAGCCAGCGCTGGCACTCGGCCGTCAGCCGGGCCGGCGATTGCAGTACCAGAGTCCCCTGTTCGGCCTGCGCCAGGCTCTCCTGCACTTCGGCCAGCGAACTTGCCGACGCGCAGTCGTGCAAGTGAAAGGCCTGCTCCCTGCGGGCGCTGATCTTGTGCAGCAGCAGCGCCAGGGTGTGGCGTCCCGAGCCAGCCGGCCCCTCCAGCATCAGATCCTTGTCGGTCTGCGCCAGCTGGTTGATCTGGTTGCGGATGGCGACGATCTGCGGGCTGGTACCGATCAGCTCGTCGTCGATCGTCTCCTGGATCTCGTTGCGTCGCGCCAGCACCTCGCTGCGCTGCTTGCAAGCCCGCTCCAGCAGCCCCAGCAGGGCCTGCGGGTTGAGCGGTTTCTCCAGGAAGTCGAATGCCCCCTGCTTCACCGCCTTCACCGCCAGGGGGATGTCGCCATGGCCGGTGATCATGATGACCGGGATCTCGGTATCGATCTCGTGCACCCGGGTCAGCAACTCCATGCCATTCATGGCGGGCATGTAAATATCGGAGACCACCACACCGGGCCACTGGCTGGCCAGCAGATCCAGCGCCTCGTGGGGGGAGGTGGTCGCCTTGGGCTGATAGCCGGAAAGCCTCAGCAGGTGACAATAGGACTCCAGCACGTCCTCATCGTCATCCACCAGCAACACGTTGGCCGGGCGGCTACGGGGTAACAACATCGACTGACTTCTCCTCATTCAAATACGCTTCGGATTCGGCGCCCTCCTGCGACCGGGCCGACGGGGGCTCGCCAAATTCCAGGATCACCATGGCCCCTCCCCCTAAGTCAGAGCCCAGCAAGATCCCGGCATCACAGCGGGCCAGCAGGGAGCGACAGATGGTCAGCCCCAGGCCCAGCCCCACCTCCTTGGAAGTGGTGAAGGGGGTAAACAGCCTGGGCAGTATGGCCTCGCCAAAACCGGCGCCGCTGTCGGCGATCCCGATCTTCAGCTGGCTGCCATTCTGCTCCAGCAGCAACAGACGGATTTCGCGGATATCCCGCCCGGCGATGGCATCCATGCCGTTGACCAGCAGATTGACCAGCACCTGCTCCACCAGCACGGGATCGGCCTCGATCCAGAGCCCGGCGGGCAGCTCATTTTTCAGGGCACAACCATCCCGCTTGGCCCGGGTCTCCAGCAGCAGGAGCGCCTGATCCGCCAGCTCCCCGAGATCGAGCCGAACCCGGGTCTCCTCGGTCGGTGACTTGCGGGCAAAGTTGCGCAGGGCATTGATGATGCGGCTCATGCGCTGGCCCAGCATCTCTATCTTGCCGAGATCCTTGTCCAGCAGCTGGAACTCTCCGGCCCCGAGGGCGGTACGGCTGGTGTAAAGATACGTCATCATGGCCGACAGGGGCTGGTTGAGCTCGTGAGCCAGGCTGGTCATCGCTTGCCCCACCACCGCCATCTTGGCCGCCTGGATCAGCTCATCCTGGGTCTGCAGCAGGTTGCGCTGGGCCTGCTGGCGCTGTACTACCTCCGCCGCCAGCAGGCGGTTGTTCTCGGTCAGCTCGCGGGTGCGCTCCTCCACCAGCTGGCCCAGCTCCCTGGCGGTCAGCTCCTGGCGGGTCACGTCCGTGACCGTGATGATGAAGCGATAACCGCGTCCCTGCTCGAAGCGGCGCAGGTTGAAGTGCAGGAAGCGCGGCTCGTCGTGGGGACCGGTGGCGACAGTGCATTCACTGTGACCCAACCGGTGCAGCGGCTGATCAGGCTCAAACTGGCTGGCCAGCACGGCGCCAGCCTCCTCGGGGAAAACCTGCCACAGCGGCAGATCCGGGCTGATAGTCGCCTGCCTGAACAGGGTCAAGGCGCTCGGGTTGACCGATTCTATGGTGCCGTCCGGATAACAGGTGATGAGGCAGGCCTGGGTGTTGTTGATGAGGTTCAGGGCGTTGGAGCGCTCCATCTGCTGCAGCTGCTGGCAGAAGTGGCGCAGGTTCTCGCCCAGCTGGCCAATCTCGTCCCGTCCGCTGGTCTGGATCGGCACATCCATCTTGCCGGCCGCGACCCGGGCCAGATCCTGGCCCAGCACATCGAGCCGCCCGATCAGCCGCCGCCCGATCAGCACCACCAGCACGAAGATGCTGAGCAGGATGGCGAGGGCCAGCACCACCAGGATCACCAGCTTGCCGGTCGCCACCATCTGGCTGCTGTTGTTGCCAAGCACGTGGAGAGAGCGGTTCGCCTCGCTCACCGTCTGGCTGACCTTCCGGTGATAGCGCGAGACGGCATCGTCCAGCTTCGGACGCAAGGCCATCAGCCGCTGATGGGTCAGGGCATCGGCCTGCAACAGCCGGTGCAGTTGGCCATTCGGTTTCACCAGGGTGACGATATCCTGCAGGATCTGGCGATAGCTGACGGTAGAGGGGTACTCGGCCAGCCGGGAAGTCAGTTCGTCCATTTCATCGATCTTGTAACCGATAAACAGGAAGGCGCTCTCCAGATCCTGCTGGTAGCGCTGGTCGATCACCTCATTGACTAGCGCCTGCAGCTCGTTCTCCTTGAAGGTAAGGTCCTGCAGGGCGGAAAACTCCTTGATGACGTTGCCAAATTCGCTCATGTCGTCAGAGCTGGTCACCATGCTGGTCAGGTGCCACTCCACCTCCTGCAGCAGGGGCGCCACGTCGTCCACCAGATCCTGATGCAGCCAGTTGCTGCGCTTTTGCAGCTGCTGCAACGTCTCGGCATGGACGATTTGCTGCTTCAGGTAGCGGGCGTGATCCGCCACCAGAGCGCTCAGATCCTCGAAGGCCCGCTGCTGGGAGAGCGCCTCGTCATCATCCTGCGACCCCAGCAGGTAGGCATTCTGGATATCCTGCAGTGTGGTGGAAACCGAGAGGGAGAGCCGCTTGTACTGCACCGGGTCCCGAGTATCCCGCAACTGTGCCAGCAGCAACAGCAGACGGGAACTGGCCCGCTCCAGCTGGTAGGCGCTGCCGATGGCGGGCAGGCTCTCCCTGACGATCTGGTTGACCTGCTGCCCCAGCCGATCCCACACCATGTAGGCCGCCATCCCCATTATCCCGGTCAGGGTCGTGATGGCCAGAAAGGCGAGGATCAGGCGCCGTCCCAGGCTGCTCGGCAGACGCAGGCTGCGCCCCAGGCGACTCATGGCTTGCTGGCCTGTTCGACCAGCCGCTGCGCTTCGTTCAGCCGCGCCTCCGTCGTCTGGCGCCACTGGTGCATCACGCGCTCGGCCTGTGGGTTGCTCTGATCCCGCTCGTACATGCCGTCAAACAGCGCCAGCAGCGCCGGATCCCTGGCCTCCTGCTCGCTTAGCGGCGGCGTACTCGCCAGCACCTTCGCCTGCTCGACCAGCTTGATCCGTTCGGGATCGTTTCGGGTGTCCGCCCCGTTGATCCCCCGCCAGGTCATCTTCAGTTTGGGCAACTGCTGGGTGATGGTCTGTTCGAACAGGGCCTTGAGCAGACCCGCCCGCCGGTAGAGCAGCGCCTTGTCGGTCACGTAATGGGTCTGCCTGGCCAGCTCGGGCTGACTCAGGGTCGCCTTGGCCATGCCGGGGGTGCCGATGATCGCCTGCCCCTTGTCGGAAAGCAGGTACTGGATGAACAGGGCACCGTTCTGTGGATTGTCCGTGCTGCGGGGCACCCCGAGGTAGGTCGGCAGGATCACCGAATCCGCCATGGTGCTGAAGCCGATATGCTTGAAGAGTGCCTGGCTGTTGAGGGCATAGCTGTCGATCACCGGGCCGGCCCCCGCCAGACCGCGGGCAATACCGTCACTCACCCCGAAGCTGCGCGCCGTGATGGCGGAGAGGTTGCTGCCAAGGCGCATCAGCAGGGCCCAGCCCCGATCCCAGCCATATTGTTGCAGTATGCTCTCCACCATCATGTGGGTGGTGCCGGACTGGGAGGGAGAACTCATCATGACGTGACCCATGAACACCGGCGACGCCAGCTGCTGCCAGCTGCCGGGTTGTGGCAATTGATATTTGGCCAGATAGTGACGGTTATACATGATGCCGCTGCTGGAATATCCCACCACCGCCACCTTGTTGCTTAATCCCAGGGTATGGGGACTCAACCAATCCGGTGGAATGGTGGCCGTTGGCAAGGGAGCCAGTAAACCTTCTTTATCGAGGGTGTTAAAAAATGTCGGTGACGATGACATGATAATATCGACCGATGGCGCCTCTGCCTCCGTTAATAAGCGCAAAGAGGGGATAGTTCGCCGATAAATAACCTCGACCCGGATCCCGGGATATTGCTGAACGAATCCGTCTATCACCGATTTGACCGGCGTCTCCGAAAAAGAGGTGAGCACGGTCAGTGACCCGGCCTGAGGGGCGCCAAAGGGCAACAAAATAGCCACCAGACTCACAGGCAGCAGTCGAAAAAATAGAGACATGGGGGTCGTTCTGCTCACTATCAAAAACGGATTATGTGCGGTACATCTAATAATTGGTAGTTCACATTATTTTTATTAGAGAGGGGATGAGCCAATTCTGACTCATATCTCTCTGGTGATATGACTATTGTTATTCATCGCTTATCAATAGGACAGTCAGAATATGCCATTTCTGACTCATGGTTTTCCCTCGCTCGAGTCATAAGTGACTCATTTCCGACTTTTTGCCGCCTTAATTTCTCCCTTCATATCATGGCATCCGTGATCAGAGCTTCCTCTGAAACCATGCTGCCAAAATAGAAACGGAGAACACCATGTTCAACTTCTTCAAGACGCGAGCAGACCTACCGGTCATGGATGCCTCGCCAGATAAAATTCGCTCGATTTACCGCAAGTACCAATGGCAGGTCTTCCTGGGCCTGGTACTCGGTTACGCCATGTTCTACGTAGTTCGTATGAGCCTTAACGTAGTCAAGAAGCCCATGCTGGACTCCGGCGTGGTCACCCTGGAAGAGCTGGGCGTCATCGGTTCTGCCTTCCTGTTCACCTACGCCGTCGGCAAGTTCTCCAACGGCTTCCTGTCCGACTACGCCAACATCGGCCGCTTCATGTCGGTGGCCCTCGGCCTGTCGTCCATCTGTACCATCCTGATGGGCATGAACACCGCCACCTTCTTCCTGGTCCTGATGTGGGGTCTGAACGGCTGGTTCCAGTCCGTCGGCTCGGCACCGTCCTGCGTCTCCATCTTCCAGTGGTTCTCGCCCAAGCAGCGGGGCTCCGTCTACTCGGTCTGGGGCGGCTCGCGCAACATCGGTGAAGGCATCTCCTGGATCCTGACCGCGACCATCGTCAGCTACTTCGGCTGGAAAGCCGGCTTCATCGGCGCCGGTATCGCCTCCCTGATCGCCGCTCTGTGCATGTACCTGGTGCTGAAGGATCGCCCGCAGACCTACGGCCTGCCGGAACCTGCCGTTGCCTTTGGTGAAGAACCGGAGATCTCCAAGAAAGTGGAGCCGGCCGAAATTCGCCGTGCCCAGCTGTTCGTGCTCAAGCAGCCCACCGTGTGGCTCATCGCCGCCGCCTGTGCCTGCATGTACATGTCCCGCTACGCCATGAGCTCCTGGGCCGTGCTCTATCTGCAGGAGCAGAAGGGTTACAGCCTGATCGATGCCGGTTTCGCCATGTCAGCCTACCCCATCGCCGGTTTCCTCGGTGCCATCCTGGCCGGGATCATCTCTGACAAGGTGTTCAACGCCAACCGCCACATCCCGACCTTGCTGTACGGATTGGCCAACATCGCCGGTATGTGCCTGATGTTCTGGGGCCCGCAGAGCCGCATGATGGATGCCGTCGCCCTCGCCCTGATCGGTTATGCTATCGGTGGTCTGGTGGTGTTCCTGGCCGGTCTGACTGCCTGTGACCTGATGCCCAAGACTGCGGTCGGTGCGGTGAAAGGCTTCATCGGCCTGTGCTCCTACATCGCCGCCTCCATTCAGGAACTGGTCTCCTCCGCGCTGATCAAGACCGACGTGATCGACGGCGTGACCCGCTACGACTTCAGCAACGCCCAATACTTCTGGCTGGGTGCCTCCGTGGTCTCCATGCTGCTCGCCATGACGGTGTGGAACGCCAAGAAAGTCGTCAACTACTGATATTTGCCCATAAAAAGGGTGGTCCGGTGACCACCCTTTTTCACGTCGTCGCAACAGGAGTAACCCATGCGCAAGACCAAAATTGTTGCCACTCTGGGCCCCGCCAGCTCATCGGAAGCCATGGTGGAAAAGCTGATCCTGGCGGGAGCCAACGTCTTTCGGCTGAACTTTTCCCACGGCACTGCGGAGCAGCACCTGGCGCTGGCCACGCGGATCCGCGCCACTGCCGCCCGCCTCAACACCCATGTCGGTATTCTGGCCGACCTGCAAGGCCCCAAGATCCGCATCGCCTGCTTCGCCGATGACAGCATCCGGCTGCAGATCGGTGATTCCTTCGTGATCGATGCCGGCCTCGGCAGCCATCAGGGCGACCAATATCGGGTCGGCACCGACTACCCGGCGCTGGTTCAGGAAGTGCAGGCAGGCAACACCCTGCTGCTGGACGATGGCCGCATCCAGCTGCATGTCGAACGAGTGGAAGGGGAACAGGTCGTGACCCGCGTGCTGGTGGGCGGCATCCTCTCCAACCGCAAGGGCATCAACGTACTGGGTGGTGGCCTGAGCGCCCCGGCCCTGACCACTAAGGACAAGGAAGACATCCTTACTGCGCGCCAGCTGGAGGCTGACTTCGTGGCCGTCTCCTTCCCCCGCAGCGCCGCCGACCTCGAAGAGGCAAGAACCCTCATCCGCGCCACCGGCAGCAAGGCGGCCATCGTCGCCAAGGTGGAACGGGCCGAGGTAGTGGCATCCGTCGAAGCCATGGACGAGATCATTCAAGCCTCTGACATCATCATGGTCGCCCGTGGCGATCTGGGGGTAGAGATCGGGGATGCCCGCCTGCCGGGGGTACAGAAGAAGCTGATCAAGCGCTGCCGCGCCCTGGGTCGTCCCGTCATCACCGCCACCCAGATGATGGAGTCCATGATCGGCAACCCCATGCCGACCCGCGCCGAGGTGCTGGACGTGGCCAATGCGGTCATGGATGGCACCGATGCCGTGATGCTGTCAGCCGAATCGGCGGCGGGACTCTATCCGGTCGAGGCGGTCGAGGCCATGGCGCGCATCGCGCTGGGTGCCGAGCAGGAGATGGAACCCGTACAGCCACGCTGGCGCCGGGAGAGCAGCCAGGCCGACCACTCGGGCCGCTGCATGGCGCTGGCCGCCATGACCTCCGCCTTCAGTCAGGATCGCTCCTGCGGAATCGCCGTGTTGACCAATCAGGGAGAGGCGGTGATCGCCATTTCGCGCGGGGGTCTCCACAACCCGATCTGGGCGCTGTCGGACAATCCGCAGCTGCTCAACCAGATGACCATACTGCGCGGGGTCACACCGATTTTCTTTCAGGAAAATGCTCCCCAGCCCCATCACGAGCACCTGATCGCGGCCCTGCAACAGGCCGATCAGCTGGATGGCATCCACTCCCTGCTGATTAGCCGCCTCGATTCCCTTGAAGGGGCAGGCCATGAGGATGTCTGCCGTCTGGTCTCCCTGAGCGGCATCGCCCATCAACCCGTACCGGCGGCCCCCGCCACGGTCGCTGTCAGCCACTCGCACTGAGTTCAAGTCACCCCGAATGGACGAAAAGCCTCAACGGATGAGGCTTTTCAACTCCAGCTGCTCCAGCAGACTCTCTTCACGCTTCCACTCGAAACTCTGGTTGGCCCCGCCAAAGCACTCCGCCAAGCGCAGCGGGGTACCCGGCTTGTGACGACGTCCTGCCACATCCAGGCAAAGCGCGGCCTGCCGATTGAACAGGCGATCCCCCTGCCACTGCCATTGATGGCTCGTCTCCTGGCACTCGGCCACGGCCAGTTCGCTCCGGCCGCTGGCGACCAGGCAGCCTCGGGCCAACTCCAGCGCACCTGCATCCCAGCTGAACTGCTGATTGGCGCTCTCGTCACAGGGTTGGGTAAGCAGCTGCTGGCCACTCCGGGTCACGCAGAAGCCTGCACTGGTCACCAAAGCGGATGTGATATCGGTGCGCTGCATAGGTGCAGAGCCCATCAGGAGATCGTCTGGCGTGGGCTTGTACGAACAGCCGCTGATCACCACGACAACCAGCGCCAGCATACTGACGCGAACGGAATGAGGGTGCATATGAGATATCTGCCTGAAATGTGATCCATGATGCCCGCTTGCTGCGGATCTGCGCCCAGCATACGCGAAGCCGGGTTGGGAGGAACCAGCAAAAATGTAAACAGACGTGACGGGGAAACGGCAGGAAATGGCGACGCCGGAAAGCAAAAAACCTCGCCGAAGCGAGGTTTTTCTGAAATTGGTCGGTGATAAAGGATTCGAACCTTTGACCCTCTGGTCCCAAACCAGATGCGCTACCGGGCTGCGCTAATCACCGAGACTATTTTAAAAATAGTGTTTTTCAAAAAACAAAGACGACCAAAAGGTCATCCTCGTTATACAGCAAGTATGGTGCGAAGAGAGGGACTCGAACCCTCACACCCGGGGGGCACTAACACCTGAAGCTAGCGCGTCTACCAATTCCGCCACCTTCGCGTACCTGACAAGCTGTAAAATGGGGTGGCTGATGGGGCTCGAACCCACGACAACCGGAATCACAATCCGGGACTCTACCAACTGAGCTACAGCCACCACAGCTGTTTTCGTTCCACAACACCGCCCGTTTAACCGGCGCACTTTTGATGGTGCGCCCGACAGGATTCGAACCTGTGACCTCTGCCTCCGGAGGGCAGCGCTCTATCCAGCTGAGCTACGGGCGCTACGCTGTCGAACGGGGCACGATATTAATGATGGGGGGCATGCTTGTCTACACTTTTTTTCTTTTGCTGAATCAACCGTTGTTTTTTCAAACACATTGAGCACTTTTTTAGCGTCTGTGACGAGATATTCCACCGGGCAGGGATATTTTTCGGCTGCAACCCCCGTGTAGCCAATACGAATCGGTTTGCTGCCTTGACTTGGTTTAAGGCCCATCTAGAATGAATGAACGTTCATTCACAAGGTGATGCCGATGAGTCAGGATAAAAACCAGGACAAAAAAGAGAGCATCTTCAACGCAGCCCATGAAGTGCTGGGTGAACGGGGTTTTCACGGCCTGTCGATCGCCGAGGTAGCCAAAAAAGCCAATGTGGCGACCGGCACCATCTACCGCTACTTCAGCGACAAGGATGACCTGATCCGGCAACTGTATCAGCACACCATATTGCGGTGTGTCCCCATGGTGATGGCCGGTGTGGATGTTGAAAAGGTTTCATTTGAGCAGTTTCAAAAGATATGGCGAAATATCCACGCCATCTTTGTCAACGACCCCAACGCCATCAAGTGCAAATTGCAGTATGAAAGCTCTCCTTTGGGAGCCGCACTGGAAACCGAGCCGGTCATGCTGGCTGCATGGGGGCCACTGGACAGTTTTTTTGCCCGGGGCGTTGAGCAGAAGCTGTTTGTGGATTTACCCATACGGGCACTGCAGGTGTTGAGCCTGGATTGTGTCATGCATCTGGCCCTGCAATGCAGGGTTCACCACTTTACGCTGACCGAGGTGCAGTTGGAGACTGCCATTCGTGCCAGCTGGAATGCCATTTTATCCCCCCACATTTCCACCTCAGGAGCCTGTTCATGAAAAAATGGATGGCCATTATGTTGCTGATCGCAATTGCCCTGTTTGGCAGCGTGATCGGCTTCAATGTGTTCAAGCAGAAGATGATTGCCGACTATCTGGCCAACCGGCCGGAGCCCGAGTTCCCGGTGACTTCCATGGTCACCAAGGCACAGGACTGGGTGCCCACCATCGAAGCCATCGGCTTCATCGAGCCCAATCAGGGGGTCACTCTCTCCACCGAGCTGGCGGGCACCATAGATGCCATCAGCTTCGAATCGGGCAAGCCGGTCAAGGCAGACCAGCTGCTGCTGAGCCTGGACTCCAGTGTGGAAAAAGCCAATCTGCGCGCCTCCCAGGCCAAGCTGCCGGCTGCGAAGGCCAAGTTCGATCGTTTCCAGAACCTCTACAAGACCAGCTCCATCTCCAAGGAGCAGTTGGATGAGGCTGAAGCAGCCTATCGCTCGCTTGAGGCCGACATCGAGAGCCTGAAGGCCACCATAGCCCGGCGCGAGGTGCGTGCCCCCTTCAGCGGCATGGTCGGCCTGCGCAACGTCTTCCTCGGCCAGTATCTGCAACCGGGCACAGATATCGTGCGGCTGGAAGATACCAGCGTGATGCGCCTGCGCTTCACCGTGCCCCAGACTGACATCTCCAAGATCACCCTGGGCCAGCCCATCGAAATCAAGGTGGATGCCTACCCCCAGACCCGGTTTGATGGCCATATCTCCGCCATCGAGCCCGCCGTCAACTTCCAGAGCGGCCTGATCCAGGTCCAGGCGGACATCCCGAACAACGATGGCCAGCTGCGATCCGGCATGTTTGCCCGCGCCAGCATCATTCTGCCAACGGTGAAAGATCAGATCGTGATCCCGCAGACCGCCATCTCCTTCACCCTCTACGGTCAGAACATCTACGTGATCAAGGAGAGCGAGGAGACCGACAAGGATGGCAACAAGGTGAAGGTCAAACGAGCCAAGCAGGTAGTGGTCAAGGCGGGCGAGCGTCGCGGCAACGACGTGCACGTGCTCTCCGGCATCCAGGCTGGCGACGAAATCGTGCTCTCCGGCCAGGTACGCCTGAGCAACGACACCAGGGTGCGCGTGGTCCAAAACGATGCCCTGGCCGTCCCGGCACAAACCCCGATGCTGTAAGCGCGGAGATCAGCGATGCGATTTACTGACATTTTCATCAAACGGCCTGTGCTGGCGATCTCGCTCAGCTTTCTGATCGCCCTGCTGGGCTTTCAGGCCATCTTCAAGATGCAGGTACGGGAATACCCCGAGGTGACCAATACGGTGATCACCGTCAGCACCAGCTACTATGGCGCCGGTGCCGACCTGATCCAGGGGTTCATTACCCAGCCGCTCGAACAGGCGGTCGCGCAAGCCGACAACATCGACTTCATGACCTCCTCCAGCCAGCTGGGCAGCTCCACCATCACCGCCTACATGAAGCTCAACACCGATCCTAACGCCGCGCTGTCCGACATCCTGGCCAAGGTCAACTCGGTGCGCTCCCAGTTGCCGAAAGAGGCGGAAGACCCCTCGGTCACCTCCTCCACCGGCTCCACCACGGCAGTGCTCTACCTCGGCTTCACCAGCCCGGAGCTCAACTCCAGCCAGATCACCGACTATCTGGAGCGGGTCATCAAGCCGCAGCTGTTTACCGTGGGGGGCGTCTCCAAGGTCGATCTATATGGCGGCGTCGAGTTTGCCCTGCGGGTGTGGCTGGATCCGGCCAAGATGGCGGCCTTCAACCTGACCGCCAGCGACGTGATGACGGTGCTCAACAGCAACAACTATCAGTCCGCCACCGGCCAGGCCACCGGCTATTTCACCCTGTTCAACGGCAATGCCGAAACCCAGGTGAGCGACACGGACGAGCTCAAGCGGCTGGTGGTTGCGACTCGCGACAGCAAGGTGATCCGCCTCTCCGACATCGCCAAGGTGACCCTGGAGAAGAGCCACGACATCTACCGCGCCAGCGCCAACGGCCGCGAGGCCGTGGTCATGGCGGTCAACGCCGCCCCGACCGCCAACCCCATCAACATCGCCCACGATGTGCTGGAGCTGCTGCCGAGCCTGAAGCGCAACATGCCGAGCACCCTGCAGGCTGACGTGCTGTATGACTCCACCATCGCCATCAACGAATCCATCAGCGAGGTGATCAAGACCATCCTCGAGGCGGCCGCCATCGTACTAGTGGTGATCACCCTGTTCCTCGGTTCGTTCCGGGCAGTCATCATCCCCATCATCACCATCCCCCTGAGTCTCATCGGCGTGGTGATGGTGATGGACATGTTCGGTTTCTCCATCAACCTGATGACCCTGCTGGCCATGGTGCTGGCCATCGGCCTGGTGGTGGACGATGCCATCGTGGTGCTGGAAAACGTGGATCGCCACATCAAGGAGGGTGAGGAGCCGTTCCGTGCCGCCATCATAGGTACCCGCGAGATCGCCGTGCCCGTCATCGCCATGACGGTCACCCTGGCGGCCGTGTATGCGCCGATCGCCCTGATGGGGGGCATTACCGGCTCCCTGTTCAAGGAGTTTGCCCTGACCCTGGCTGGCGCCGTGTTCGTCTCGGGCATCATAGCCCTGACCCTGTCACCCATGATGTGTGCCAAGATGCTCAAGGCCAACGAGCAGCCGGGCAAGTTCGAGAGCAAGGTGCACCACCTGCTCGACCGCATGACCGACCGTTACGACAGCATGCTGCACGCCGTGATGCAAAAGCGTCTCGTGGTGGTGGTATTCGCCGTCATCGTGTTCGCCAGCCTGCCTCTGCTGTTCAAGTTCATCCCGAGCGAGCTGGCCCCATCGGAGGACAAGGGGGTCATGGCGGTGCTGGGCACGGCGCCTTCCAACGCCAACCTGGACTACATCGAAAACACCATGGCGGACGTGAACAAGATCCTGGACGACCAGCCGGAGATCGCCTTCTCCCAGGTCTTCTCCGGGGTGTTCAACTCCAATCAGGCGTTCGGTATCGCCTCCATGGTGCCCTGGAGCCAGCGTGAAGCGAGCCAGAAAGAGGTGCTGGACCGGGTCGCCGGCCTGGTGAAGGACATCCCCGGCATGGCCATCACCACCTTCCAGTTCCCGGAACTGCCGGGTGCCTCCAGCGGCCTGCCGATCCAGTTCGTCATCACCACGCCGAACAGCTTCGAGAGCCTGTTCCTGATCGCCGGCGAGATGCTGGCGGCGACCCAGGCCAACGGCCAGTTCGTCTATTCGGATCTCGATCTGAACTACGACTCCGCCACCATGAAGATCCGCATCGACAAGGACAAGGCCGGCGCCTACGGCATCACCATGCAGGACATCGGCATCACCATGGGCACCATGATGGCGGATGGCTACGTCAACCGGATCGACCTGGATGGCCGCTCCTATGAGGTGATCCCGCAGGTCGAGCGCAAATATCGTCTCAACCCCGAGTCCATCAAGGGGTATTACGTGCGCGCCGCCGATGGCAAGTCGATCCCGCTCGGCAGCCTCATCAGCATCGAGGTGGTCGGTGAGCCCCGCGCCCTGCCCCACTTCAATCAGCTGAACTCGGCCACCATTGGTGCCGTACCCGCTCCGGGCGTCGCCATGGGGGATGCAATCAACTGGTTCAAGGCCACCGCCGAAGAGAAGCTGCCCCAAGGTTACCGCTACGACTTTATGGGGGAAGCCCGCCAGTTCGTGACCGAGGGTAACGCGCTCTACGCCACCTTCGCCCTGGCCCTGGCCATCATCTTCCTGGTGCTGGCGATCCAGTTCGAATCGGTCCGCGACCCGCTGGTGATCATGGTGTCGGTGCCGCTCGCCATCAGCGGCGCCCTGATCGCCCTGGCATGGGGACTGGCCACCATGAACATCTACTCCCAGGTGGGCCTCATCACGCTCGTGGGTCTGATTACCAAGCACGGCATCCTGATCTGCGAAGTGGCGAAGGAGCAGCAACTGCTGCGCGGCGTGAACCGGATGGAGGCCGTCATGCAGGCCGCCAAAGTACGTCTGCGTCCTATCCTGATGACCACGGCCGCCATGATTGCGGGCCTGATCCCGCTGCTCTACGCCACCGGCGCAGGGGCAGCCCAGCGCTTCAGCATCGGCATCGTGATCGTGGCGGGGCTAGCCATCGGTACCCTGTTCACCCTGTTCGTGCTGCCGGTGATCTACACCTTCCTGGCTTCCACCCACAAGCCGCTGCCGGTATTCGACGAGACCATTCCGCCCAAGGCCAACGGCGGACACTGAGCGCGTCCATCACCAAGAGGTCTGCCGTGGACCCCAGCAACAAAACACCCCGCCAGAAGCGGGGTGTTTTTTTATCGAGGCTTGGGTAAGGCCACGCCGTAGTTCATGAGTGGCGGCAGTGCACAAACGGGGAAGGCCTCACATCATCGGCAGCCAGTAAACAGGGAGCAACAAAAAGGGGCCTTGGCGGCCCCCGATATCAGATGAACTCGTAGGCATCGCCGAAGATGCGCTCCGGCTCGGCGCCGAGGATCTTGAACTCCTCTCGCGCGGCCCCCGCCATCTCGAAGCGACCGGCCACATAGATGTCGTAGTCGTGCAGGCTGACAAAGTCATCCATGATGGCCTTGTGCACCAGCCCGGTCTTGCCGGTCCAGTCGCTTTCCGGCTCCTGCACCACGGGGATGTAGGTGAGCGGCGCATAGTCGCGCTCCCACTGCTGCATCTGCTCCTGCTCGTAGAGCCAGTGCGCCTGACGCACGCCCCAGTAGAAGAACACAGGACGCTTGCTGCCGGTCGCGATCAGGTATTCCAGAATGGATTTGGCATAGGAGAAACCGGTGCCGCCAGCCATCAGGATCAGCGGACGGGGAGATTCGTCGCGCAGGAAGGCCTTGCCAGCCGGCAGTTCAACCTCGATCTCGCCCTGCTCGCGCATGCGGGCCAGCACCTGGCCGGCGTAGGCGTTCTCGGGGGTGGCACCGATCTGCAGCTCCAGCACGCCGGAACGGGTCGGCGAGTTGGCGATGGAGAAGGGACGTTTGTCCGAATCGCTCATCACCACCAGCAGATACTGGCCCGGCTTGAAACTGACCTCTTGTAGCGGCGTCAGAGCCACGTGCCAGATGGTGTCGACATATTCGCGCAGTTCCTCTACGCGGCACTTGATACGTTGCATTCTTGTCCTTGTAACGGGCTCGCTCGGCCCGCTTTCGCTCATTGATTCACTGTGAACGGGTGACCAGCGACTTGGTCTTGCCCGTCGAGAATACCCAATTCAGGCGAAATGGCATCTCTCTTTTGCGGCGCGGTGGCCGGTCAGGCCACCGCTCACTCTTCTCAAAGGATATTCAGCTCATCCCAGATGGCATCGATCTTCTGCTTCACCGCCTCATCCTGGACGATGGGCTGACCCCATTCGCGGTTGGTCTCCCCCGGCCACTTGTTGGTGGCGTCGAGCCCCATCTTGGAGCCGAGCCCGGAGACCGGCGAGGCGAAGTCCAGGTAGTCGATCGGCGTGTGCTCGATCAGGGTGGTGTCGCGGGCCGGGTCCATCCGGGTGGTGATGGCCCAGATCACGTCTTTCCAGTCGCGGGCGTTGACGTCGTCGTCACACACCACCACGAACTTGGTGTACATGAACTGGCGCAGGAAGGACCAGACCCCCAGCATCACCCGCTTGGCGTGGCCCGGGTAACGCTTCTTGATAGTCACCACCGCCATCCGGTAGGAACAGCCCTCCGGCGGCAGGTAGAAGTCGACGATCTCGGGGAACTGCTTCTGCAGCAGCGGCACAAACACCTCGTTGAGTGCCAACCCCAGCACCGCCGGCTCATCGGGCGGACGGCCGGTGTAGGTGCTGTGATAGATGGCATCACGGCGTTTGGTGATGTGGGTGATGGTAAACACGGGGAACTCGTCCACCTCGTTGTAGTAACCGGTGTGATCCCCGTACGGCCCTTCCGGTGCCATCTCGCCCGGCTCCAGATAACCCTCCAGCACGATCTCGGCACTGGCGGGCACCTCCAGATCGCAGCTGATGGCCTTAACCACCTCGGTACGGCTGCCCCGCAGCAACCCCGCGAAGGCATATTCGGAGAGGGTATCCGGCACCGGCGTCACGGCGCCGAGTATGGTCGCCGGATCGGCACCGAGCGCCACCACCACGGGGAAACGCTCGCCCGGGTGGGCCTCCTGCCACTCGCGAAAATCGATGGCACCGCCGCGATGATCGAGCCAGCGCATGATCAGCTTGTTCTTGCCGATCTTCTGCTGGCGGTAAATGCCGAGGTTCTGGCGCTTCTTGTAGGGGCCGCGAGTGATGGTCAGACCCCAGGTCACCAGGGGTGCCACGTCCCCCGGCCAGCAGTGCTGGATCGGGATCTGGTCCAGGTCGACCGCATCCCCCTCCAGCACCACCTGCTGGCAGGGGGCGGACGAGAGACGCTTGGTCGGCATGTTGAGCACCTGCTTGAAGATCGGCAGCTTCTCCATCAGCTCCTTGAGGCCGCGGGGCGGCTCGGGCTCCTTCAGGTAGGAGAGCCACACCCCGACCTGACGCAGGGCGCTCACATCCGGTTGTCCCATGCCCATGGCGACCCGATCCGGCGTACCGAACAGGTTGGTCAGCACCGGCATGGTGTGACCTTTGGGGTTTTCGAACAGCAGGGCCGGGCCCCCCGCACGCAGGGTGCGATCGCTGATTTCGGTCATCTCCAGATAGGGATCTATCTCGCGCGTGATGCGCCTGAGTTGTCCGTTTTGTTCCAGCTGCGCGATAAAATCACGCAAGTCCTTGTATTTCATGCGGGTTCCCAACCGGATTCAGGGTGTGCTGCATTATAACCCTGGTGTCACACCGGGTGTACCCGAATCGGGCAACAGGCTAGGTGCAATGGGGGGCATATCACGGCGCCCCAGGTGTTTCGCCAACGCCGAGAGCATCAGGGGCTCGTCCACCTCCAGCAACAGGGCAACCACCTGAGCGCCATACTGGCGATTGGTGAGTTCGGCCAGCAGATAGCTCCTCGCCTGCTCCGGCAAGGGGGAGAGGGTGCCCAGCTGGTGCAGGGCTGCGCCTTTCAGCTGAGGATTGGCGCTGGCCTCGATCAGCAGCCTGCTCGCCACCACGCCCTGATGGAAACGGTTGATGGTGGGCAGCGCCGCCAGGGCATCCTGATCCACCGGCTGGCGCCACAATCTGGCATAGAGCCCGGGCTCCCCGGTGCGCTGCAACAGCTGCAACAACAGACGGTTGTCGGGCAGGTAGATGTTCTGGGAGGCCAGCTGACGCGCCTCTCGCAGCCAGACTGGCAACGGCAGTTGCTCGAGGGCCTGCAGCAGCGCCTGTTGCTGCTGGGCCAATTCGGGGTTGGCCCGGTAATAGATGGATTTGAACTGGAAGCGGCCGAGGGCCAGTTGCTGGCGATACTCTTCCTGCCAGGCCTGCTGCTGCCAGCGCGACAACAACAGGCGCGCCTGGGCGGCAAAATCATAGGCAGGCTGCTGTACCAGAAAACCGTTCGTCTCCTTTTCGACCAACCAGCCGGGCACTCTGGCCGACTGGGCTCGCACCCAGACCAACTGGTCCGCACTGGCGGGAGCCGGTTGTTGCTCGAGGGTCGCCAGCAGCTTGCTCAGCAGGTACTCCCGTTGACCGAGGGCCAACGAGTCCAGCAGCGCATCAATGGCCGCATACTGCTCCTGTTGCAAGCGATCCGTGAGATAGGTGAGATGCTCGGGTACCCCCTCATCGGCCACCAGCACAGGAGCCGTGGCAGCGGTCAGCTGGGGTGGCGCGCCGGCCAGGGCTGCGAGCAACAAGATGATGCGGATTGTCATGACGTCTCCATCCTTGTGACATCGAAAATTAGGAGGCCATCTCTGGCATATGGCCGGCATCCCTGCGCCCGGCCATGCATGCTCAACGCCTCAATGGTCTTTCATAGTACTCAGGCGAGCGGCCAATCCATAAACAAAAACCGCGACCTGGGCCGCGGTTTCGTCATTTCTTGACCGGATTACTTCTGCTGGCGCCGCATGGCGTCGAAGAACTCGTCGTTGGTCTTGGTCATCGCCAGCTTGTCGATGAGGAACTCGATGCCGTCAATCTCGCCCATCGGGTGAACGATCTTGCGCAGGATCCACATCTTCTGCAGCTCGTCGCCGGTGGTCAGCAGCTCTTCCTTGCGAGTACCGGAGCGGGTGATGTCGATGGCCGGGTAGACACGCTTCTCGGCGATCTTGCGCGAGAGGTGCAGTTCCATGTTGCCGGTACCCTTGAACTCTTCGTAGATGACTTCATCCATCTTGGAGCCGGTATCGATCAGCGCGGTGGCAATGATGGTCAGGCTGCCGCCCTCTTCAACATTGCGCGCGGCACCGAAGAAGCGCTTCGGACGGTGCAGGGCATTGGCATCCACACCACCGGTCAGTACCTTGCCGGATGACGGGATGACGGTGTTGTAGGCACGGGCCAGACGGGTGATGGAGTCCAGCAGGATCACCACGTCCTTCTTGTGCTCGACCAGACGCTTGGCCTTCTCGATCACCATCTCGGCGACCTGGACGTGACGGGACGCCGGCTCGTCGAAGGTGGAGGCGATCACTTCACCCTTCACCATCCGCTGCATCTCGGTCACTTCTTCCGGACGCTCGTCGATCAGCAGGACGATCAGTTCACAATCCGGGTGGTTGTAGGCGATGCTCTGTGCGATGTTCTGCAGCAGCATGGTCTTACCGGCCTTGGGCGGAGCGACGATGAGACCGCGCTGACCCTTACCGATGGGGGACGCCAGATCCAGCACGCGGGCGGTGATGTCTTCAGTCGAACCGTTGCCACGCTCCATGCGCAGACGCTCGTTGGCGTGCAGCGGAGTGAGGTTTTCAAACAGGATCTTGTTGCGAGAGTTTTCCGGACGGTCGTAGTTGACCTCGTTGACCTTGAGCAGTGCGAAGTAGCGTTCGCCCTCTTTCGGTGGCCGGATCTTGCCGGAGATGGTGTCGCCGGTGCGCAGGTTGAAGCGGCGGATCTGGCTCGGGGAGACATAGATGTCATCAGGACCCGCCAAGTAGGAGCCGTCTGCACTGCGCAGGAAGCCAAAACCATCGGTCAGGATTTCCAGCACACCGTCGCCAAAGATATCTTCACCACCCTTGGCGTGCGCCTTGAGGATGGCAAAAATAATGTCTTTCTTGTGCGCCCGAGCCAGATTTTCCAACCCCATGGATTCGCCGAGCTTGACCAGCTCAGACACAGGAGTGTTCTTTAATTCAGTCAGATTCATAGTGGTGAAAGTCTGTAAGCAAGGATTGAAATGAGGAGACAGTCTGCTGGATTGATGCTGATCGGATTTGATTTGCCGGGCTGATGTGTGAGCAAAGAGTCAGGCAAAAAGGTTAGCAAACGAGCGATAAATTAGCACCAATCGGGGTGAGCGTCTAGGTGATAAAACACAAGGAGCGCATTATTGCAATGCGCTCCTCTTGGATTATTACAGGTTGCCGTCCAGGAACTCTTTCAATTGAGTTTTGGACAGTGCACCGACCTTGGTCGCTGCCACTTCGCCATTCTTGAACAGCAAGAGGGTCGGAATACCACGAATGCCGTACTTGGGCGGAGTATCAGAATTATGGTCGATGTTCAGTTTGGCAACGGTCACGCGACCGGCGTACTCTTGGGCAACTTCTTCCAGGATCGGGGCAATCATTTTGCACGGACCACACCATTCGGCCCAGAAGTCTACCAGAACGGCACCATCGGCTTTGATTACATCTGCCTCGAAGCTGGCATCGCTCAGCTGAACAATCTTGTCACTCATCTCCAACTCCAGTCAGTAAATAAGACTTTATTGACATGTCAATAAAGGCAATAGTTGCCCTATTTGAAATGATCCTGTTTATTATTGCAAGCCTAACCTGATAACCTACCGCCATGAGCAAAACACACTTAACGACCGACAAATTCGCCCAAATGGGCCTCGAACCCGAAGTTCTGGCTGGTCTGGAAGCAAAGGGATTTCATTATTGTACGCCTATCCAGGCACTGTCTCTGCCACTGCTGGTAGAAGGCCATGACCTCGCCGGTCAGGCCCAGACAGGTACCGGCAAGACCATTGCCTTCCTGGCGGCGACATTCAACTATCTATTGACTCATCCACTGACCAAGCCCCGCCTGGTAAACCAACCCAGAGCCATCATCATGGCCCCCACCCGGGAGCTGGCAGTACAGATTTACAACGATGCCGACAGCATGGCTGCGAGCACCGGCCTGAAACTCGGCCTCGCCTACGGTGGCGAAGGATACGACAAGCAGCTGGCCGTGCTGGAGCAGGGCGTCGACATCCTGATCGGCACCACTGGCCGCATCATCGACTACTTCAAGTCCAAGGTGATCGATCTGAGCAACATTCAGGTCGTGGTGCTGGACGAAGCGGATCGCATGTTCGATCTCGGCTTCATCAAGGACATCCGTTTCCTGTTCCGCCGCATGCCGCCCGCCACCGAGCGTCTGAGCATGCTGTTCTCCGCCACCCTCTCCCTGCGCGTGCAGGAGCTGGCCTACGAGCACATGAACCATCCGGAACACGTGCAGGTTGAGCCGGAACAGATGACTGGCGTGCGGATCAAGGAGGAGCTCTTCTACCCCTCCAACGAAGACAAGATGTTGCTGCTGCTCTCCCTGATGGAAGAAGAGTGGCCGGAGAAAGCCATCGTCTTCGCCAACACCAAGCATGTCTGTGAAGACGTCCACGCCTGGCTGGAAAACGACGGCCACCGTGTCGGCCTGCTGACCGGTGACGTGCCGCAGAAGAAGCGGATGAAGATCCTGGAAGAGTTCACCAAGGGCTCCCTCGACATTCTGGTCGCCACCGACGTGGCCGCCCGTGGTCTGCACATCCCCGACGTGACCCACGTCTTCAACTACGACCTGCCCGACGACTGCGAGGACTATGTCCACCGCATCGGTCGTACCGGCCGTGCCGGCAAGAGCGGTCACTCCATCAGCCTGGCCTGTGAAGATTATGCCTTCAACCTGCCGGCCATTGAGGAGTACATCCACCACCCGATCCCGGTCAGCAAGTATGATCGCGAGGCGCTGCTGGATGACGTGACTCCGCCGAAGCGGGTGTTCCGCAATCGTCAGCCGGTGAACCGCAACATGCGGGATCGCCAGGGTGGTGGCAACAGCAACAATCGCCGTCGTCCTCCCCGCAAGAGCTGAAGGATCGGCCCAGTTGCACAACTCGCCTCTCTATGCGGCCATCGACCTCGGCTCCAACAGCTTTCACATGCTGGTGGTGCGCGAGGTCGCTGGCGCTCTGCGCACCGTCACCAAGGTCAAACGCAAGGTACGCCTCGCCGCCGGACTCGATGCCGAATTTCGTCTCAGCCGTGCAGCCATGGAACGGGGCTGGGACTGTCTGCGCCTGTTCGCCGAACAGCTGCAGGACATTCCGGCCGACAACATCCGGGTAGTGGGTACCGCCACCCTGCGTCTGGCCACCAACGTCGATGAATTCCTTAGTGAAGCGGAACGGGTACTCAACCACAACATCGAGATCATCTCGGGTGAGGAAGAGGCCAAGACCATCTATGAGGGGGTCTCCTGGACCTCGGCGGGGGAAGGCAACCGGCTGGTGATCGACATCGGCGGCGCCAGCACCGAGCTGGTGATCGGCGAGCACAGCGAGGCGAAACTGCTCAACAGCCTGCACATGGGCTGCGTCACCTGGCTCAACAACCACTTCGGTGACGGCGAGCTCTCCGAAACCCGCTTCAACCAGGCCATCGCTGCCGCCAAAACGGTGCTGGAGAGAGTGGCTGACGAATATCGCACTCTCGGCTGGCGTACCTGCGTCGGCGCCTCCGGCACGGTCCAGGCGCTGCAGGAGATCATGATGGCTCAGGGCAAGAGCGAACGGGTCACCCTGCCGAAATTGCAGGAGCTGATGGCACAGGCCATCGCCTGCGGTCGGCTGGATCAGCTGCAGCTGGAAGGGTTGGCGGCCGAACGGCTGACCGTGTTCCCCTCCGGCCTCGCCATCCTGATCGCCATCTTCGAAACCCTCGACATCGAGAGCATGACACTGGCCGGCGGCGCCCTGCGCGAAGGCTTGATCTACGGCCTGCTCGGCAACAATCACGACTGTGACGCCCGGGATCGCACCGCAGACAGCCTGATCAATCGCTACCAGCTGGACAAGGAGCACGCCGAGCGGGTGCGCGATACCGCCATCGAGGCGTTCACCCAGCTGCAACCGGCCTGGCGCCTCTCCAAGCGCTATGGTCGTCCGATCCTGCGCTATGCGGCTCTGCTGCACGAGATCGGTCTGTGCATCGAGTACAAAAAGGCACCCCAGCACGCCGCCTACATTATCGACAACATCGACATGCCGGGCTTTACCCCGGCGCAGAAGAAGCTGTTGTCAGCCCTGCTGTTCAACCAGCGGGATGAGTTCAAGCTGGAACCGCTGGAGAAGCAGGGCGCCGTGACGGCTCGCCAAGCAATCCGGCTGGCCCGCATCCTGCGCATCGCCCTGATCCTCTGCATGCGCCGCACCCAGGGTACTGTGCCCCACTTCACCCTTGAAGCCGAAGAGGATGCCCTGACCCTGACCCTGCCCAAGGGTTGGCTGGAAGAGCATTATCTGCGCGCCAGCGAGCTGCGCCTCGAGGTAGAGCGCCAGCAGAAGATGGGCTGGCCCACCCGCCTGCAGGAAGCCTGAGCCCCTCTCCCATCAAGGAGCAGACCATGACCGACTACCACCCCATCAGTTGCGACCTCTACGACTGGCTCGAGATCGCCGCCAGCTGGCAATTGCCGGTGACGCTGACCTGCCGGGACGGGCGTCAGTGGGCAGACAGGATCCGTACCATAGAGGCCAGGGACGGCGTCGAGTACCTGTTGCTGGAGAGTGGGGAGCGACTCTGTCTGGCCGAGCTGGCCACCCTCGACCTGCTATGGCAGGGTGAGCAGAAACGGATCCGCTTCGCTCCCGAATCTTGATAGCCCCCAAACCTTGAGCGCCGGATAGCGGCCAATAAAAAGGAGGGCCAACCAGGTTGGCCCTCCTTTTTATTTGATTCACCCAGACAGTTGATCAAGCCGTCGCCATGGCTGCCAGCACATAGACATCGAAGCGGTTGCTCTTGGTCTCGATGGCCATGCTGGGCTTGTGTTCGTTGAGCCAGCCCGCGTAATCGGGGCGCTTCACCACCACCCGCTTGTCAGCCATCTTGAGCGCCGCCGGCAACAGGGCATCGGCGTCGAGATCCGGCCCCACCAGCGACTGGAACACCCGCATCTCCTTTTTCACCAGCGCCGACTTCTGCTTGTGGGGGAACATGGGGTCGAGGTAGATCACCTCGGGCCGCTCCGTCAGCGCCAGCAGGGTATCCACGGCAGGCCCCTGCAACAACTGCATCCGCTCGCTCACCCAGGGGCCTATCTCGGGATCCTGCGTCGCCCGCGTCAAACCATCCTGCAGCAGGGCCGCGACGACCGGGCTGCGCTCTATCATGGTTACCCGGCAGCCGAGGGAGGCGAGCACAAAGGCATCACGTCCCAGCCCGGCGGTGGCATCCACCACGGTCGGGGTCGCCCCTGCCTTGAGCCCCACCGCTTTGGCGATGGACTGGCCGCGGCCGCCACCGAACTTGCGGCGATGGGCGACCGCCCCTTCGACGAAATCCACGTAGACGGCGCCCAGCTTGGGTTCATCCAGCTTGCGCAGCTCCAGCCGCTGTTCGGTCAGCACCAGCGCAAAGGGGGCTGGAAACTCCACGTCGACGAGGCGCTGGCGCAGGGCATCGAGCTCGCCGTCGCGGGCGGGCACTTCACTGAAAACCTGGATATGGGGCATTGGGAACAGACTCATGACACGCACGGAAGCGGCCATGATAGCAGAAGCACCGGATCACCTCACGATGGAGAGGTTCATTCCCTGGCGGTTGAGATCGAGATAATCGGTCAGGTCATCGAACGTCAGCGGGCGGCTGAGCAGATAGCCCTGGGTGAAGGCACACCCCTTCTGGCAGAGGAAGTTGAGCTGCTCGCGGGTCTCCACTCCCTCGATCACCACCTGCATACCGAGGTTGTGCACTATGTTGATGATGCCGTCGAGCAGCATGCGATCCTGCTCGTTGAACGGGATGTGACGCACGAAGGAGCGATCTATCTTGACCAGATCCACCGGGAAGGTGCGCAGATAGTTGAGCGCCGAATAGCCGGTTCCGAAATCATCGATGGCCAGCTTGCACCCCGCCTCGCGCAGCGCCTCGATCCGGATCCTGTGCTGGTCGCTGCTCTCCATCAGCAGGGATTCGGTGATTTCGATGACGATGTCGGCAGGATTGAGCCCGAAGTGATGGATCACCTTGAGCCATTCGCTCGCCTCCGGATCTATGGTCTGGAACTCCATGGTGGAACGATTGATCGACATCTGCAGCTCCGGAAAACCGGATTGCTGCAGGCGCGCCAGATCCCGGCACGACTGCCACAGCACCAGGGCCCCCAGGCTCTGGATCAGGCCAGCCTCTTCCGCCAGCGGGATGAATTCGGCGGGAGAGACCTGTCCCCAGTGGGGGTGATACCAGCGCACCAGAGCCTCCAGCTTGGCCACCCGTCCGCTGCGGTTGTCCCAGATGGGCTGGTAGGCCATAGTCAGCTGCTCCTGCTTGATGGCCTCCGCCAGATCCTGTTGCATCTGGTGGCGCTGGCGCACCTCTTCGCGCATTGAAGCGCAGTAAGTGCCGATCAGCCGACCCTGCCGCTTGGCGGCAAACAGGGCCTGCTCCGCATTGCGCAGCAGCTCGTCGCTCTCGCCGCCATCGCTGGGGCAGAGGGTCATGCCGATGGTGGCCGTCACATAGAGGTGCTGGTTGGCCAGCATGAAGGGGCGGGCAAAGCTGCCGATCACCTGCTTGGCAAATACCTCGGCCTGGCGGCGGGTGACGATGCCGGGCACCAGAAAGGCAAACTCGTCGCCACCGATGCGCGCCACCAGATCCTCGGTGCGCACCCGGCTCACCAGGCGATCCGACACCTCACGCAGCAGGGCGTCACCGGCATGGTGATCCATGCTGTTGTTGACCGCCTTGAAGTTGTTGAGATCCAGCACCATCAGGGCGAAACGCTCACCCCGCTCGCAGAAGCGAGCGAGACAGCGGCCAAACAGCCAGCGGTTGGGCAGGCTGGTAAGGTTGTCGTAGTTGGCTTGGGTCGCGATCTTCTGCTCGGCCAGCTTGGTCTGGGAAAGATCGCTGAAAATAGCGATATATTGCTGGATTTTGCCCTCTTCCCTCAGGGTGCTGATCATCAGCTGCTGGGGATAGAGCTTGCCGTTTTTGCGCTTGTTCCACACCTCGCCACGCCAGACGCCGGCCCGCTCCAGCGCGTGGTACATATCGGCATAGAAGGCCTGATCGTGCAGTCCGGACTTGAGCATGCTGGGGCGCTGACCACACACCTCCTCGCTGCTGTAGCCGGTGATCTGCTCGAACGCCGGGTTGACCGAGATGATGCGGCTGTCGGCATCGCACACCAGGATCGCCTCGGAGAGGTTGTCATAGACCCGGTGGGAGAGCTTGAGCTGCTCGGCATGGCGGCGCAGGGGATCGATATTCTCCAGCAGCACCATCAGGTAGTCCGGCTGCTGCTCTGCATCGCGGATCAGGGTAACGGTCACCCGTCCCCACAGGATCTCCCCCCCCTTGCAGCGATAGCGCTTCTCCTGGGTGAAGCTGTTGCGCTCGCCACGGTAGATCTGCTCGTAATGCTCGGTGCTGCGCAGCCAGTCCTCCGGGTGATTGATGTCGGAGATGGAGTACTGGAGCAGCTCATCAAGGGGGTACCCCAGCATCTGTTCGATGGCCGGGTTGACCCAGAGAATGCGGCCGCCGAGATCCAGCTTGCCGATCCCTACCGGCGCCTGGCTCAGCATGTTCTGCAGCTCGTGGTGCGTCTCGGGAAACAGGGTTGGAGACGCCTTTTGTGGCAACATCAGTGCCAACTCACGGCCCGCCAGCGGCGCCAGCAGCCTGAGCAGCCCCATCACCTTGGCCATATTGTCCTGGGGGTGACGATAGAGGAGGCTGCAGAGGCCTATGGTCTGTCCCTCGGCATTTTTGAGCGCAATGCCGGCATAAGCCTGTGCCTGCCACTCCTGTGCCAGCGGGGTATGGGGAAACAGTTGCAACAAACGGTCGCTGAACCAAGCCTCACCCTCCTGCCAGGTGATGGCTTCCGGGGTGGCGGTCAGCGGCAAATCCAGATAGGCGGGATCGAGCGAAGCCGGGTAGGCGGCATGTCCCCTAAGTTGGCCAGAGGAGGCCTCCCAACTGGCGATCAGGACGACATCGGCCATCAGGGCCGAGGCGATTTCACTCACGAAGGTATCAAAATATTCCCGACCACTCGAATGAGCCAGACTGGAGATGATTTGATAGACAGAATCGAGTGCTCGCCTCATGGCAAGTGGCATTGCCCCCTTGAAAGTTTAGAGACGACTCTACTTTAAGAGGCGCCGAAAGTGCAAATATGCAGTCAGCAAGATATTAAAAAGCATTGAGAAAAGGGACCATCAGGTCCCTTTTTATCTCAAAAATCACGCGGCGATCTCACTATGCCGCAAATTAGCCGCAAAAGTGTATCTGCTTGAAGCTCGCACCTACGGGTGTCACGCGGCAATCCCGCTATGGCGCAGCAGGGCATCCACTCTGGGCTCGCGGCCACGGAAGGCCTTGAACAGCTCCATGGGCTCTTTTGAACCGCCTTTCTCCAGAATGTGTCTGAGGAAGGACTGGCCGGTGACCGGGTTGAAAATCCCCTCCTCCTCGAAACGGGAGAAGGCATCGGCGGAGAGCACCTCGGCCCACTTGTAGCTGTAGTAACCCGCCGCATAACCGCCCGCGAAGATGTGGGAGAAGCTGTGCTGGAAGCGGTTGAACGCCGGCGGCGTCATCACGGCAACCTGGCTGCGTACTTCGTCCAGCAGGGCCGGGATCTGATCCGGTTTGGCCGGATCAAACTCCTGATGCAGACGGAAGTCGAACAGGGCGAATTCCAGCTGGCGCAGCATCTGCATGGCCGCCTGGAAGTTGCGGGCCGCCATCATCTTCTCCAGCAGATCGGCAGGCAGTGGCTCGCCGGTCTCGTAGTGGCCGGATATAAAGGCCAGCGCCTCGGACTCCCAGCACCAGTTCTCGAGGAACTGGCTCGGCAGCTCCACCGCATCCCAGGCCACGCCGTTGATGCCGGCCACTCCGGCCACATCGACCTGGGTCAGCATGTGGTGAATACCGTGACCGAACTCGTGGAACAGGGTGACCACTTCGTTGTGGGTGAACAGGGCCGGTTTGCCATCCACCGGGCCGTTGAAGTTGCAGGTCAGGTAAGCCACCGGTTTTTGCAGCGAACCATCGCGACGGTAGCGGCGGCCCAGGCAGACATCCATCCAGGCACCGCCCTGCTTGTGCTCGCGGGCATAGAGGTCGAGGTAGAAGCTGCCACGCAGCTCGTCATCGGCGTCGAAGATGTCATAGAAGCGCACATCCGGATGCCAGGTATCGATACCGAGGCGCTCGCGCACCTTCATGCCGAATACCCGTTTCACCACCTCAAACAACCCCTTCACCACCTTGCTGGCCGGGAAGTAGGGGCGCAGTTGCTCATCGGAGATGGAGAACTTGTGCTGCTTGAGCTTCTCGGCGTAGTAGGCGAGATCCCAGGCGGCCAGTTCGCTCTGACCATGCTGCTCGGCGGCGAAGGCACGGATCTCCTCCAGCTCCGCCTTGCCCTGCGGCAGGGAGCACCGGGCCAGATCAGTGAGGAAGTTCACCACCTGCTCCGTCTTGTCCGCCATCTTGGTCGCCAGGGAGAGCTCTGCGTAGTTGGCAAATCCCAGCAGCTGGGCCAGCTCGCGGCGCAGGGCGAGCAGCTCGGTCATGATGGCGGAGTTGTCCCACTTGCCGGCATTCGGACCCTGATCCGAGGCGCGGGTGGTGAAGGCCTCGTACATCTCTGCGCGCAGTTCGCGGTTGTCGGCATACATCATCACCGGCAGGTAGGAGGGGATATCCAGGGTAAACAACCAGCCCTGCTTGCCTTTCAGCTCGGCCATCTGGCGAGCGGCCGCCAGCACGCTCTCCGGCAGGCCTGCCAGCTCGGCCTCGTCAGCCACCAGCTTGTGCCAGCCCTGGGTCGCATCCAGCACGTTGTTGCTGAAGCGGGAGGCCAGCTCGGAGAGGCGGGCCTGGATTTCGCCGTAGCGCTGCTGCGCCTCGGCGGGCAGTCCGATACCGGAGAGGCGGAAGTCGCGCAGGGTGTTCTGGATCTCCTTGCGCTGGGCATCGTCCAGGCGCGGGAAGTCGTCGCTCTCGGCCAGCTCGCGATAGGCCTGATAGAGCCCTTCGTGCTGACCGACATAGGTCTGGAATTCGGAGAGCAGCGGCAGGCAGGCGTCGTGAGCCGCGCGCAGCGCTTCGCTGTTGAGTACCGAGTTGAGGTGGCTGACCGGCGACCAGATCCGCGCCAGACGGTCATTGACCTCTTCCAGCGGGGCGATCAGGCTGTCCCAGGTACGGGGCTCCTGTTTGGCCAGCACATCGGCGATCTTCTGTTTGCAGTCGGCAATCGCCTGCGTCACCGCAGGTTGCACCTGTTCGGGCTGGATCTGGCTGAAAGGGGGCAGCGAGTCCATTGTCAGCAAAGGGTTAGTCATCCGGCGATACCTCTAAATTCTCTACAGCCCCTGCCGTCCAGAAGCTTGCTTGGACTACCTAAGATGTAGGCAGAAACCCCATTAATCAAGCCTTTGCCGCCGAGAGCGGGGCCGGTTGCCCACTTTTGGCCAAAACATGTACACAAAACGACCAGATTGGCCGCCAGAGACGACAATGCCGGCTCCAGGGCCGGCATTGTCTGCACTGAAAGATATTGAGCCATCAGGCCCGGGCATCTTCCTGCAGCCACTGCGCCACCCGTTTGGCGAAGTAGGTGAGGATGCCGTCGGCCCCGGCGCGCTTGAAGCAGAGCAGGGATTCCAGGATGCACTCCTTCTCCTTGAGCCAGCCGTTCTGGATCGCCGCCATGTGCATGGCGTATTCACCGCTCACCTGATAGGCGAAGGTCGGCACGCCGAACTGATCCTTCACCTGGCGAACCACGTCCAGATAGGGCATGCCCGGCTTGACCATCACCATGTCCGCCCCTTCCTGCAGATCCAGCGCCACCTCGTGCAGGGCCTCGTTGCCGTTGGCCGGGTCCATCTGGTAGGTAGCCTTGTTGCTCTTGCCGAGGTTGCCGGCAGAGCCGACTGCATCGCGGAACGGGCCGTAGTAGTGGGAGGCGTACTTGGCGGAGTAGGCCATGATCTGGGTGTTGATGAAGCCGTTCTCTTCCAGCGCGGCGCGGATGGCACCGATACGGCCATCCATCATGTCGGACGGCGCCACCACATCGGCCCCCGCCTCGGCGTGGGAGAGCGCCTGCTTGATCAGGATCTCGGTGGTGATGTCGTTCAGCACATAGCCTTCGTCATCAATGATGCCGTCCTGGCCGTGGGTGGTGAAGGGGTCGAGCGCCACATCGGTGATGACCCCCAACTCCGGGAAGCGGGCCTTGAGGGCACGCACGGTGCGCTGTGCCAGGCCATCCGGGTTGTAGGCCTCTTCCGCCATCAGGCTCTTGCTCTCCAGCGGAGTCACCGGGAACAGGGCGATGGCTGGCACCCCGAGCTCCACCAGCTCGGCCGCTTCCTCCAGCAGCAGATCGATGGAGAGACGCTCCACCCCCGGCATGGAGGGCACGGCCTCACGGCGCTTCTCCCCCTCCAGCACGAACACGGGGTAGATGAGATCGTTGGTCGTCAGTACGTTCTCGCGCACCAGACGACGGCTGAAATCATGTTTGCGCACCCGGCGCAGGCGGCGGCCCGGAAAGGCGCCCGGAAGAGTTGTAGCCATGAATCACTCCAAAAGAGGAAGTTGGAAAAATGCGGCGGAGGTGGCCCGGGTATGGGCCAGCAAGGCCTCGGGCGCTTCACCACGGCAGGCCGCCACCACCTGGGCGATGTGCGGCAAAAAAGCGGGTTCATTGCGTTTCGGTCTGGGTTTCAAATCCCGCGGCACCAGATAGGGGGCGTCAGTCTCTATCATCAGGCGGCCAGCAGGAATGCGGGCCACCTGTTCACGCAGCAGCTGGCCGCGGCGCTCGTCGCAGAGCCAACCGGTCACCCCGATATGCAGCCCCAGCGCCAGGCACTCGTCCAGCTCCTCGTCGGAACCGGTGAAGCAGTGCAGCACGGCCCCGGGCAAGCGGGGCAGCCAGGGACGCAGGATCTCGATGAAACGGGTGTGGGCATCGCGGCAGTGCAGGAACACCGGCATCCCGAGCTCGGCGGCCAGCGCCAGCTGGGCGTCAAATACCGCATCCTGTACCGGACGGGGGGAGAAATCCCGGTTGTAGTCGAGGCCGCACTCGCCGATGGCGACCACCTGTGGCAGGGCCGCCAGCTCGCGCAGGGCGGGCAGTGTCAGTTCATCGACACTTTTGGCATCGTGGGGATGCACCCCGGCGGTAGAGAAGCAGTAACCGGGCCATTGGGCAGCCAGTTCGGCGCTTTCCCGGCTACCGGCCAGATCAGTGCCGGTCAGGATCAGCGCTTCCACGCCGGCGGCGCGGGCACGGGCCACCAGTTCTGGCTGTTCACCGGCAAACTGGCTGCTGGTGAGGTTGAGACCAATATCGATCATGATGCGAGACATTCCGGGTAAAGAGGCGGCATATCAGGTATTTGAAAACCATCTACTCGATGGGGCATCACCATACGCCTCGAACGGGAGCATGAAAAGAGGAAGGGAGCCTCAGCTCCCCTCCTCGGTCTGTTCCTGCTGTTCTTCATCCTCTTTCTTCACATAGAAACGGGCGAAGAAGAGGCCCAGTTCCCACAGCGCCCACATGGGGATCGCCAGCAGGGTCTGGGAGAACACATCGGGCGGTGTCAGCAGCATGCCGACCACGAACACCCCGACAACGACGTAGGGGCGCTTCTCCTTCAGGCTCTTGGGCGTGGTTACGCCGGTCCAGCACAGCAGTATGGTGGCCACCGGAATTTCGAACGCCACCCCGAACGCGAAGAACAGGGTCAGTACGAAGTCCAGATAGCTGGCAATGTCGGTCGCCACCGTCACCCCGGTAGGGGCGGTACTGGTGAAGAAACCGAACACCAGCGGGAACACCACGTAGTAGGCAAACGCCATCCCCGCATAGAACAACACGGCACTGGAGGCAACCAGCGGCATGATGAGTCGCCGCTCGTGCTGGTACAGACCGGGGGCGATGAAGGCCCATGCCTGATAGAGCAGATAGGGGATCGCCACAAAGAAGGAGACCACCAGGGTCAGCTTGATCGGCGTGATGAAGGGGGTCGCCACATCCGTCGCTATCATGCTGGTGCCCTCCGGCAACTGGCTGAGCAGCGGCTGGGCGATGAAATCGTAGATGTCGTTGGAGAAGTAGATCAGCGCGACAAACACCAGCAGGATGGCAGCAACGGAACGCAGCAGGCGCGTTCTCAGCTCCACCAGATGGCTGATGAGAGGTTGCTCGGCCTGGGTCATGGCTTCACCTCCTCTTTGTCTTTGCCGGCCTGCTCGCTGGCGGCCGGAGCCTGCTGCTGGCTATCGACCGGCGGCACCGCCGCAGCGGTTGCAGGGGCGGGCTCGACGGAAGCAGCCGGGTCAGCCTGGGTCGGCCGGATCTCGTTTTCCACCTGATAGGGCCGGTTTACGGACTGGGCCGCCGACTTGAGCTGTTCGATGGACTCTTGCAGCTCTGGGCTCAGATTGCTCATCTGCAGCTTCTCGGCCTTTTTCAGGTCGTTGTGCAGCTCTTGCAACTTGAGCTCCTGCTCCAGCTCGGACTTGACCGAATTGGCGGTCGAACGAATGAGCCGGATCCAGTGGGTGGCGGTACGGATGGCAACCGGCAGCCGCTCGGGCCCCAGCACCAGCAGCGCCACCACGCCGATGACGATCAGCTCCCAAAAACCGATATCGAACATGGCTTAGGCCTGATCTTTATCTTTCTGCTTGGCGGGCTCGCTGCTCTGGGCAGCCGTTTCGTTCAGCTGTTTCGGGGGAAAATCGGCATCTTTCTGCTCGGGTTTGGCGTCGGCCGGCTCATCGGACAGCGCCTTCTTGAAGCCCTTGACCGCCGCACCCAGATCGCCACCAATCCCGCGCAGTTTCTTGGTACCGAACAGCAGCACGACGATGACAGCGATGATCAACAATTGCCAAATACTGATACCACCCATGATATTTCTCCAGAGTTGGCGCCATTCGGCGCACTTTTTGTTTAATGGGAGCGGGCGCGCAGCCAGCCGAGCAACCAGCATAACCCGGCGCCGGCGAGACTGATTTGTCCCCACTCAATATGTTGTTTTTGGGTCAGCAAGAATACACCCGCCAATAGCAGGCTGGCTCCCACCCCTAAGAGGTAGCGAGCCTGCCCCTGCCGCCGGCTGTGACGACGGAACTCGGCAAACATCTGGTCGAAGTGCAGCTGCTGATGGCGAGTCTGGCGCAGGGTCTCGTAGACCAGCTCCGGCAACTCGGGCAGCTTCTCGGCCCAGAAGGGCGCCTTCTCGCGAATCGCATTCAATACCGCCTTCGGCCCCACCTGCTGGTGCATCCAGTTTTCCAGATAGGGTTTGGCGGTCTGCCACAGATCCAGCTGGGGATAGAGCTGACGACCCAACCCTTCCACATAGAGCAGGGTCTTCTGCAGCAGCACCAGCTGTGGCTGCACCGTCATGTGGAAACGGCGCGCCGTGTTGAACAGGTTGAGCAGCACATGGCCGAACGAGATCTCGGACAGCGGCTTCTCGAAGATGGGCTCCAGCACGGTGCGGATGGCGAATTCGAACTCGTCCACCTTGGTGTCAGCCGGTACCCAGCCGGACTCCACGTGCAGTTCGGCCACCCGGCGATAGTCGCGGTTGAAGAAGGCGAGGAAGTTCTCTGCCAGATAGCGCTTGTCTTCCCGGTTGAGGGTTCCGACGATGCCGCAGTCGATACCGATCCAGAGCGGATTCTCCGGGTGATCAAAGGAGACGAAGATGTTGCCCGGGTGCATGTCGGCGTGGAAGAAGCTGTCGCGGAACACCTGGGTGAAGAAGACCTCCACCCCGCGTTCGGCCAGCAGCTTCATGTTGGTGCCGTTGGCCTCCAGCGCCGCGATGTCGGACACCGCGATGCCGTAGATGCGCTCCATCACCAATACCTGCTCGCGGCAGTGATCGGTGAACACCTCGGGCACATAGAGCGCCTCGGAGCCGGTGAAGTTGCGGCGCAGCTGGATGGCGTTGGCCGCCTCGCGCATCAGGTTGAGCTCGTCGAGTATGGTCTTGCGATACTCCTCCACCACCTCGATGGGGCGCAGCCGTGCACTCTGGGGCACGAAACGGGCCACCAGACGGGCCAGCGCCTGCATCAGGCGCAGGTCGGCCTCGATGACATGTTCGATGTCGGGGCGGATCACCTTGATGACGATCTCGCGGCCATTCTCCTTCAGCCGTGCGGTATGCACCTGGGCGATGGAGGCGGACGCCAGCGGCGTCTCGTCGAAGTCGTCGAACAGGGTCTCGATGGCGCAGCCCAGGCTGCGCTCGATCTGCTGACGGGCGGCCTGACCACAGAAGGGGGGCACCCTGTCCTGCAGCAGCGCCAGCTCTTCGGCGATATCCGGCGGCAACAGATCGCGCCGGGTCGAGAGCATCTGGCCGAACTTGATGAAGATGGGACCGAGCGCCTCGAAGGCAAGCCGGATGCGGGCACCACGGCTGAGATCGGGTTGTTTGTTCTTCAGCCAGAACAGGCTGCGCCGGGCCAGACGACCTGGCCAAGGTTGATAGCGGGCGGGCACCAGTTCGTCGATGCCCTGCTCCAGCAGTATGGTGACGATGCGATAGAGGCGTTTGAACTCCTTCGGGGTCATCAGGTCACCTGCTGCTCGAAACGGGCCAGGCGCAGTTCAACGGCCTTGAGTTGCTGGGCCAGCACCTCGACATCGTCGTTGAAGCTCGCCACTTCCAGCGGACCCGGCGCGAGGCGGATCTCTTCGGTCAGGTACTCTGCCAGCTGACGCTGGGAGCGGCACAGCTCACGACCCACCAGGCTCCTGGCCTGACGAGCACCCCGCAGCAGAGTGTGAGCCATCACGTCACCGGTATAGCGGGAGAGTTCCTCTTCCCAGTCGATGTCGAGCTCCCCCAGCAGCACGCTGAACGCCTGAACCAGTTGGGGATCGCCGCTCAGATCCAGCTTCTCCTCGCGGATGTAGCGGGTCAGGGCGGACGGATCTTTCAGCAGGCCGAGCGCCGTCAGCGACAGGCTGAGGACCGCATCGGCCTCCCCCTCGTAGCGGGCCAGCACGTCCAGCCGACGATCGGAGAAGACAAACCAGAGCGGCTTGAGTTCACGCAGCTCCAGCTTGAGCACCTTGCCGGTCAGCTTGCGCAGCCGCTCCGGGCTCTGTTTGTCCAGTTCCAGCAGCCGGTTGAGGCTGGTTTCGATCACCGCGGTGACCATGGCATCCATCGGCATAGGCAACCTTAAAACTTGTAACCGCGGTGCAGGGCAACAACGCCCTGAGTCAGGTTGTAGAACTCGACCTGCTCGAAGCCGGCCTCTTCCATCATGCCGGCCAGAGTCTGCTGGTCCGGGTGCATGCGGATGGACTCCGCCAGATACTTGTAGCTTTCGCTGTCGTTCGCGACGATTTCGCCCATTTTCGGCAGCAATTTGAAGGAGTAGAGATCGTACATCTTGGCGATCACCTCGCTGACCGGCTTGGAGAACTCCAATACAAGCAGGCGTCCGCCCGGCTTCAGTACCCGGAACATGGAGGCCAGCGCCTTGTCCTTGTTGGTCACGTTGCGCAGGCCGAAACCTATGGTGATGACGTCGAAGTGATTGTCCGGGAAGGGCAGCGCCTCGGCGTTGGCCTGAACGTAGGAGACGTTGTTTGCCACTCCCAGGTTGCGCAGCTTGTCGCGGCCCACCTTGAGCATGGAATCGTTGATATCCGCCAGCACCACCTGGCCAGTCTCGCCGACGATGCGGGAGAACTTGGCGGTCAAATCGCCGGTGCCCCCGGCCAGATCCAGCACCTTCTGGCCCTTGCGAACCCCGGAGCAGTCAATGGTGAAGCGCTTCCACAGGCGGTGGATGCCGAACGACATCAGATCGTTCATCAGATCATACTTGGCCGCCACCGAATGGAAGACGCCTGCCACCAGAGTTTCTTTCTCGGTTGCAGCCACGGTTTTAAAGCCAAAATGCGTTGTCGTTGCTTGTTCTGACATCCTCTAAACACCCATAGAGCAAAGAATGGTCGCCAGTTTACCAGAGCCAATGGCGTGCGGACACCTTAAACCCGGCTCGCCACCAACTGCATGCCCAGCACCACCATGACCAGACAGAAGCTCAGGTTGAGCACTATGTTGAGCAGTGCCTTGAGATAGGCGCCATGCTGAGCCAGCACCACGGTATCGAGTGCGAAGGAGGAGAAGGTCGTCAGGGCTCCCAGGATCCCCACCATCAATAGCGGTTTCATCGGGTGCTCGACGACATGACTATGGCTGATGAGGGCATAGGCCACCCCCATGATGAAGGAGCCGATCACGTTGACCAGCAGGGTGCCGTAGGGAAAATGGCGCCCCAGCAACAGGGCCATCAATTCGGCAATCCCAAAACGAAGGGAGGCACCGATGGCCCCCCCCGCAGCAACATATAACCAGGTTTGCATGGCGTTACTCCTTCAGGCTCAGGCCGACATTATGCGCAATGCCGGCCATTGTGCCCAGAGGGGGAACTAATCGCCCAACTGGTTGATTGAAAACTTATCGCCGAAAATCAATCTGTTCCGGCTGACCGAGCAGGATTTCCGTCTGCGCTGGCCGGGTCTGGGCGATCACCTTGCCGTGGCGAACGGAGTAACGCACCGGCACCTGGCGGCGCACCGCCTCGAAGCCGTTTTCTGCGGGCAGGATCAGCAGGTTGGCTGGCTTGCCCACCTCGATGCCGTAGCGATCCTGCACATTCAGGGTACGGGCGCTGTGGCTGCCAATCAGCTTCAGCCCCTCGTTGATCTGCTCATAACCCATGATCTGGCAGACATGCAGCCCCATGTGCAGCACCTGCAACATGTTGGCCGTGCCCATGGGGTACCAGGGATCGAACACATCATCGTGGCCGAAGCAGACATTGATGTTCGCCTCCAGCATCTCCTTCACCCGGGTGATGCCACGGCGCTTGGGATAGGTATCAAACCGCCCCTGCAGGTGAATGTTCACCAAGGGGTTGGCGACGAAGTTGATACCCGCCATCTTGAGCAGCCGGAACAGGCGGGAAGCATAGGCGCCATTGTAGGAGTGCATCGCCGTGGTATGGCTGGCAGTCACTCGATGGCCAATGCCGCGCTCGTAGGCCAGGGTCGCCAGGGTCTCGATGAAGCGGGACTGTTCGTCGTCGATCTCGTCACAGTGCACATCCACCAGAACCTGATACTTCTCGGCCAGATCGAAGATGTAATGCAGACTTTCGACGCCATATTCCCGGGTAAACTCGAAATGGGGAATGGCACCGATCACGTCAGCCCCGAGCTTGAGCGCCTCCTCCAGCAAGGCCTTGCCATTGGGGTAGGAGAGGATCCCCTCCTGGGGGAAGGCAACGATCTGCAGCTCGACCCACTCCTTCATCTCTTCCTTCACCTCCAACATCGCCTTCAGAGCGACCAGGTTGGGATCGGAGACATCGACATGGGTACGGACAAACTGGATGCCATTGGCGATCTGCCACTTCAGCGTCTGGATCGCGCGTTGTTTGACATCCTCATGGGTCAGCAGCGCCTTGCGCTCGGCCCAGCGCTCGATCCCCTCGAACAGGGTGCCGGAGAGGTTCCAGCTCGGCTCACCGGCGGTCTGGGTGGTGTCGAGGTGGATGTGAGGCTCGATGAAAGGGGCGATCACCAGACCGCCCTCCCCGTCCAGCACATGGCCAACTACCGCATGTTCATCATGGGGTTCAATGGCGGTGATGACACCATCCTGGCAACGGATCTGCCAAAAACCTTCCCGATCGACGAGGCGAATATGTTGAATCAGCATTTGTCTGCTTCCTGTAGCAGGATCGGTCGCGGCGTGAGCCGAACCAGAATGAAATAGGTGAAGGCGGCGCCCAGCACCGCGTTGAGGGGCACTATGCCCGGCAGCCACTTGCCGACGGCTACTCCGACGGCGGTGGCAACCAATGCCTGCCAGCGAATGACTTCGAATTGCTGGTCGGCAAATTGACGATAACGTTCACGATTGAGCAGGAAATCCATGATGATGATGCCACCGATGGGCGGGATCGCCGTACTCAGAAAAGCCAGCCAACCGACGAAGTTGTTGTACAGCCAGAGCGCACAGGCAGTACCGACCAGGCCATTGATCACGCTGAGCGGCTTGCTCTTGAGACCCGTGATGTTGGCAAAACCGAGGCCGGAAGCATAGAGGGCATTGTCGTTGGTGGTCCAGATATTGAGACCAAGCACCAGGATGGCGGGGATCAGCAGCCCCTGCATCAACATCACTTCAGAGATATCGGCTTGACCGGTCACAGCCGCGCCGGCAGCCCCAAAGACGAACATCAATGTGTTGCCCAAAAAAAACGCCACCATGGTAATCATGACGGCGCCCCAGGGTTTGCGACCAAAGCGGACAAAATCAGCGGTCAGGGTTCCTGCACTGATAAAGGAACCGACCACCATGGTCAGCGCCGTGGTGAACTCGATGGGATTGGATGGCTGAACTTGCTGCAGGGCTTCCATACCACCGGCGGAAGTGACAGCCAGCCAGACGGAGTAACCACCGAGCAACGCGATGGCCGGTACGGCGACAAAGCTCAGCACCATCAAGGCAGAAATACCGAAGTAGACGGTGACCGTCATCAAGATGCCCGAGATGGCGATCAACCAGTTCACGTCGATCCCCGTGGCCTTCTGTACCGGTAGGGCAAACATCGCCACCCCGACACCAAACCAACCGACCTGGGTACCGCCCAACAGCAGCGAAGGCAGCCAGGAGCCTTTGACGCCGAAGGAGTAACGCGCCAACAGATGAGTAGAAAGGCCGGTCGAGGCACCGATATAGCCCAGACAGGCGGTATAGACCCCCAGCAGCAAATTGCCCAGCAGCACGGCCTTGATGAAGTCGTCAAACACCAGACCGGTACCCAGCGCCCCACCGGTCCACATGCTGGCAGAAAAGAAGGTCAGACCCAGCATCACCAGCATCAGCGACAGCACACCCTTGCGCCCCTTGGCAGGAACGGCTCCCAAACAATATTCATTATCCTGCGCCATGCTTTCTCTCCACGTAATAGGCAAAACGCGGCGGATTCTACATGTAAAACGTTTCCCGTCAATCAACAACGGACAATTATCTGGATGAAACCATCAATAACAGCCAAATAAACAGCAGAAATGAGGATGCCCGAGATCAGGCAGGAGTTGAAGGGTAACAAGATCACAGCAAAATTTAGAACGAAAAAAAGCCTCCCTTTTCAGGGAGGCTTTCTATTTAATGGTGCTGATACCCAGAATCGAACTGGGGACCTCATCCTTACCAAGGATGCGCTCTACCGACTGAGCCATATCAGCACACTAACCGGTAAAGACCACGCTCACCGCGTAATCTAAAATTGGGTGCCTGGCAGTGTCCTACTCTCGCATGGCGAATGCCACACTACCATCGGCGCTACCGCGTTTCACTTCTGAGTTCGGCATGGGATCAGGTGGTTCCACGGCGCTATGGCCGCCAGGCAAAATCTTCAATCCAGAAAGCTGACGTGAATAACGACTTAGCTAGTTTGCTTTGTCATTATCACTGAATTTATAAGTAGTTCATGCACTTGCTACAAGGCCAGAAACACTTCTTGGGTGTTGTATGGTTAAGCCTCACGGGTAATTAGTACGGGTTAGCTCAATGCATCGCTGCACTTACACACCCCGCCTATCAACGTTGTGGTCTCCAACGGCCCTTTAGGACCCTCAAGGGGTCAGGGATGACTCATCTCAGGGCTCGCTTCCCGCTTAGATGCTTTCAGCGGTTATCGATTCCGAACTTAGCTACCGGGCAGTGCCACTGGCGTGACAACCCGAACACCAGAGGTTCGTTCACTCCGGTCCTCTCGTACTAGGAGCAACTCCCTTCAATCATCCAACGCCCACGGCAGATAGGGACCGAACTGTCTCACGACGTTCTGAACCCAGCTCGCGTACCACTTTAAATGGCGAACAGCCATACCCTTGGGACCGACTTCAGCCCCAGGATGTGATGAGCCGACATCGAGGTGCCAAACACCGCCGTCGATATGAACTCTTGGGCGGTATCAGCCTGTTATCCCCGGAGTACCTTTTATCCGTTGAGCGATGGCCCTTCCATTCAGAACCACCGGATCACTATGACCTACTTTCGTACCTGCTCGACCTGTCCGTCTCGCAGTTAAGCTGGCTTATGCCATTGCACTAACCTCCTGATGTCCGACCAGGATTAGCCAACCTTCGTGCTCCTCCGTTACTCTTTGGGAGGAGACCGCCCCAGTCA
>NZ_CP083625.1:1357500-1452500 GCF_020097295.1 Aeromonas enteropelogenes
GCCTGGCGTGCTGTTTGGCCAGCAGCTGCCAGCTATCGACAGCCTTTGGCCACTCTCGGGCCCCTTCCCACAGCTGAGCCAGCAGTTGCTGGTTTTCGGCGCCTTGCTTCATCTGTCCTTTCGCCATGGCCGCCTCCAGCAGCCGGGCACCACGATAAGGCAATCCTTGCCAGGCATAGAGACGGATCAACTGGTTGCGGGCTGCGGCATCATCCATCAGTTTTTTATCGATAGCTGTCTGCAACAAGGCCAGCGCCTGATCGCCGCGCTTAGCGGAGAGGTTGAGCGACACCGCCTGTTGCCACCACTTGCTCTCTTGTGGTTCATGGCGGATCAGCTCTGCGGCCTGATCGGCAGCAACCCCGTAACGCTGCAGCGCGGTGAGAGCTGAGAGACGAATGATGGCTGCCTGCTTCTGCCAACTCTTTCTAAGCAGTTGTTCGCTCTGGCTGGCCGCCTCGCCGTATTGCTTGTTGTGGTAGTAGAGGCCGGCAAGACGCAGGCGAAGAGCATCGTCGGCCTTGATGGCCAGCGCCGCCTTGTAGCTGGCGATGGCACCGGACCAGTTGGATTGCTGGGCCTGGATATCACCGCGCAGTCGCAGCAGCTCGAGCTGTTGCTGCTCTGGCCACTCTTTATAGGCCAGAGCTTGTTCTACATAGCGACTCGCCTGCGCGGTCTGCTGCAGGTTTGCTGCGAGCGATGCCTGCAGCTGGGCCAGCCAGGCACGTTCTATATCTGTGCCAGGTTTGAGTCCGGCCGCCTTGCCCTGGGCCTGTTGCCACTGGCCGGATTGATAGAGCTTCATCACGGGTTCAAGCTGGCGAGAGAAGTGTGGGCTCACCTCCATCGCCAGACAGGCTTGGCTGACCAGGGCCAGCAGACAGATCCAGATCCGCAACATGGTTATGACTCCAGTTTGAATTTGAGCGTGATGACTTGCACCAGCTTGTCGCTGGCGCCGGGCCTTGGCTGATAGCGCCACTTGTTGATCGCCTGAATGGCCGCCCGTTCGAACTGCCGCTTTGGCTTGGCCTCGACCACTTCCACATCCTGCACCCGTCCCTCGGCATCGACGCTGAAGCGCAAGGTGACGGAGCCTTCTATCCCCGCCTGCTGGGCACGGTAGGGATAAACAGGTTCTACTCGTTGCAACGGCATCAGCATGTCACCGGCACCGATCCCGGCGCCCTGTTGCTGGCCATGGAAGTTGCCGCTCGCGACCGGAGTGGGGCTGGTCGCGACGCCAGGGGCTGAGACCTGTACCGCACTGAGGCTGGAGACCAGATCCAGGCTGGGTTGCACCGCAGGCAGGGGGGCTGCGGCAGGAAGAGGCAAGGGGGTGGATGCCAGGACAGCAGGGGGCTCCGGCAAGGGTTCTGGTTCCTGGGGAACGGGACGCTCGCGCACCTGCACCTCGGTCACCTCATTTTGCATGTTGATGACGATGGGCTTTTGTTCGCGCGCCATCTTCTCCCCCTTGGGGGGCTCCACCAGAGTGGCCATAAACAGCAGGATCGCCAGACTGAGGGCGACCCCCAGTCCCAGGCTCATCAGCTTGTATTTCATTTCGGCGCCACCGCCACGGCGATGTTGACGATGCCCGCCGCTTTGGCCTCATCCATCACCCGCACCACCTTGCCATGAGGCACCCGTTCGTCGGCCTGGATCACCAGGCTGGCATCGGGCTGCTCCGCCAATAGGCGGGCGATGCTGACCTGCACCCGCTCCACGTCGATCTGCTTGCGGTCGAGGAAAATCTGCCCCTGGGCGCCGATCGCCAACATGATGCTGGAGGATTTCTGTGCCTTGGCCTGGTTGGCCTGGGGTCTGTGCACCTCCAGCCCGGCTTCGCGCACGAAGGAGGTGGTGACAATAAAGAAGATCAGCATGATGAACACGATATCCAGCATGGGGGTCATGTCGATCTGCACTTCATCACGCTGGCGTTTGGATTGCCGTCTCATTGTATTTTCTCTTCTCGCAGGCCGTCCCGGGTCTTGGCCAGCGCACGCTTGGCCTGGCTCTCGAGCCGACTGAGTAACAACACGCCGGAGAGGGCCACCACCATGCCGGCCATGGTGGGAATGGTGGCGCGTGAGATCCCGCCCGCCATGCTCTCCGGGTTAAAGCGGTTGGCCGCAGCCAACGCATCGAATACGCCTATCATGCCGGTCACTGTGCCGAGCAGACCCAGCATGGGGCAGAGCACAACCAGGGTGCGGATGAAGATCAGATGTCGGTTGAGTGCAAGCTCAGCCTGGGCCAGCCAGCGGCCGCGAATGGCCCTGGCATACCAGCTATGGCGCTCGCTGCGCGCCTGCCAGCGAGTGAACAGCTGGTGCTGCAGTGGGCCAAAACCCAGACTGAGGTAGAGCAGCCGCTCGATCATCAGAATCCACATCAGCACCAGCAGGGCCAGAATGACCCAGAGCACGGGGCCACCTCGCCCCATGAAACTCTGCAGCTGCTGCCAGATGTCGAACATCATGCCGCTCGCTCCATCCCTTGCAGATTGCTCTCGGCACGTTCTGCCAGAATGCCGGCCACCTGTTGCTCCAGCACATTGGATAGTTCGCTGAAACGGGATTGCAGCAAACTGTGGGCCAGGATCAGCGGAATGGCCGCCACCAGCCCCTGTACCGTGGTGACCAGGGCCATGGAGATGCCACCGGCCATGATCTTGGGATCACCGGTACCAAACTGGGTGATGGCCTGGAAGGTACCGATCATCCCGGTCACGGTACCGAGCAGACCCAACATGGGGGCGATGGCCGCGATCACCTTGACCATGCCGATACCGCGCTCAAGACGGGGTGTCTCCTGCAGGATCGCCTCATCGAGACGCAGCTCCAGCGTTTCCATGCTCAGTTCGGGATGCTGATCCGCCACCGTCAGTACCCGGCCAAGGGCATTGTCGGCATGGTATTCACCCTGCTTGAGCTGGCGACGCACCAGGGTCAGCTCGCGGGTCAGTGTCCACAGCCGTACCGCAGCGATGCCAAGGCCGATGAGGGCCAGCAGCACGATAATGCCGCCAACCTGTCCCCCCTGCAGAACCTTCTGCCAGAAGGTTGGAGTCTGGGCCAGCATTTCGAGCAAGGTGCCGTGGGAAGGATCCAGCGGCAGCGCTTCTCCCTCCTGACCCTGATAAGACGCCAGCTCGGAGTGTACGTTGCCAGGCAGACCCAGCACCGGGCTCAGCCCCTCTGCGGTCGGTTGCAGGAAGCCCGTATCGCCAAACAGGGCAAAGCTGCCTAGCCGGCTCAGCGATTGCGCGCTGGCATTTCCCTGAGCGTCGAGCACCTTGCCGTTGAACTGGGCTACCCGACCCGATTCACGGATCTCCTGTAGCAAGGTCGCTGGCAACAAGGCGAGGGCGGCGCGATCCGGCACATCCTTGTCTTGTGCCATGGCTTTCAGAGGAGCAAGGCGATCCGGATATTGTCCCTGCACTGCCGATTCGGAGAGCAGCTTGACCGCCTCACCAGCTCCCTGGCGGACAACCGCGAAGATCTCGTTCATGTCACCGGAGGCTTGCTCCCACTGGCCGTTGAGTTCGACCAGCTGTTTTTCATTGCTGTCAAACAGGCTGGCCAGCTGCTTGCTGAGGTTCTGGGCTTCCTCCAGCCTGGCACGGGCGCGATTCAATTCGCCGGAAACTGCCGCCAGATCCTGTTGTGCCTGCTGCTCGCGCGCCTGTTCCTGCTGTTGCCACTCATCATTGGCAATGGCGGCATTGGTCCCGAGGGAGAGGGCTATAACAAGGGGAAACCACTTCATGGCGACTCTCATGATTGGGCCTCCTGACTACGGCTGACAGACAGGGGGACATTCAACAATTGCGGTACCTTCTTGTCGGCCGCGATATCCAGGGCATCGGCAATGGGGGAAAGCCACTGGCCATCGAGGGCTTGCCACTGTTTGTTCTCGACAGACCAGCGCCAGGCCTGGCTGCGATCCGCAGTCATGGCCAGCAGGGCCACGCGGCCTACCGCCAGTACATCGACCCGGCGCGAGGCACCGTCCAGGGCGATTTCGGTGGAGTAGCTGTCCATCCGGCTGCCATATTCGGCTTCGATCTGGTAGGCCTGCAGCAGCTGGCGAAACTTCTCGGCCTCGCTCACATCGGCTCTGGCCATGGTGGCTTTCAACTGTTCGACTCGCGCCACACGCTCTTCCTTGCGCAGCGGAATATCCTCTTGCACCAGTTGTTCCAGCTCGGCCTGCATCTGCAGCATCAGGGGGATCAGGCCCTGACGGGTCTCTTGTACCGCATCCAGCTGGCGGGTGAGCTTGTCCAGCTCATTTTGCTGATCGGCCACCAAAGACTGCATGTAGCGGTTGTAGGCTTCCAGATCCCGCAGTTGCAGCTGGGCATTTTGCAGCTCCAGTCGGGCGGCGACGGCCGCATCGGCGGCTTTTTCCACCCGCTGCTGGGAGGCTTTTCCGGCTGCGATGCTGTTTTTCAGGGAGGGCGCAACCAGATCATCGGCACTGGCGGCGAAGTGAACTGTTAATGGCAACAGGGCCAAACCCCAATACTTGTGCATGATATAATTCTTAACAATGATAACTATTCTCATTGTCTCAGAGAGTGGGGGCAGTATCAATCAGAGGATTTCCTTGGCCTTCGACGGCAAAAAACAGGATAATTTTTAAACACGCACGGAATAATGGCATTGGATGCCATCTCAAAAATTATAAATAACTAGAAAAATCTTTTCGGTCAGACGGATAGCTGGTCGAGAGAGGAGAAAGTCATGCTCAACGATGCGATCTGGGAACACATAGACCAGTTCACCAAGGCCACCAAAACCAGCGACATCCAGCAACTGCTGGAGCGTTTTAGTCATCAGATGGGCTTTGATTACTTCCGGCTGCTGATTATTTTCCCCATCAGCATGCAAAAATCCCACGTGGCACTTTTCAACAACTGCCCGACCAGCTGGTTCGATGCCTACAGCGAGAATCAGTATCTGACCCAGGATCCGGTCGTCTATCTGGGATTGAAGCAGACCCAGCCGATCTTCTGGAACAAGCTAGATTGCGACTCTCCCTGGTTACCCAGTGCCAGCCGGGATGTGATGAACCTGGCGGCGGACTTCGGGGTGCGCAACGGCGTCTCCTTCCCGCTGCACACCCCGCAGGGGGAACATGGCATCCTCTCATTCATCACCAAGGACAAATCCAATTCCGACCTGATGTTTGAAAACGTTCCCCTGCTCTCTTTCTGTGCCAGTTACATCTTCAATTCGGCACTGCAATTGATCAAAAGCCGGCCGGACCTGATGAGATACCTGACCGAGCTCTCCGATCGGGAGAAGGAGTGCCTGTTCTGGGCCAGCGAGGGCAAGACCTCCTGGGAGATCGCCACCATCCTTGGTATCAGCGAGCGGACCGTGAACTTCCACCTCACCCAGGTCACCAACAAGACCGACTCGAAGAACCGCAGTCAGGCCATCGCCAAGGGGATCACCAGCGGCATCATAGTGCCCTCACTGGATGAGGTGACCATCACCAACCTGCGGCTGTCATGACACCTGCCTGACAACACAGCCAATAAAAAAGAGCCGCTATGCGGCTCTTTTTTCATTCGTGGCAATGGCTTATTCCACGGTCACGGATTTGGCCAGGTTACGCGGCTGATCCACGTCGGTGCCCTTGATCAGGGCCACGTAGTAGGAGAGCAGCTGCAGCGGCACGGTATAGACGATGGGCGCGATCACCTCTTCCATATGGTTGAGGTTCATCACCCGCATGGTCTCGTCGCTCTTGAAGCCGGTCTCGGCGTCCGCGAAGACATAGAGGATACCGCCGCGGGCGCGCACCTCTTCCACGTTGGACTTGAGCTTCTCCAACAGGTCGTTGTTCGGCGCCACCACGATGATGGGCATCTCGGCATCGATCAGGGCCAACGGGCCGTGCTTGAGCTCACCGGCAGCATAGGCCTCGGCGTGGATGTAGGAGATCTCCTTGAGCTTGAGCGCCCCTTCCATGGCGATGGGGTACTGATCGCCACGGCCCAGGAACAGGCTGTGGTGCTTGTCGGCGAACTCCTCGGCCAGGGTCTCGATCTGCTTGGCGAGCGACAGGCTCTCCTTGATGCGCTGGGGCAGCGCCTGCAGGGACTTGACCAGGGCGGCCTCGGCGGCGGCGTCCAGGTTGCCGCGGCAGCGGCCGATGGCGGCCACCAGCATCAGCAGGCCGGCCAGCTGGGTGGTGAAGGCCTTGGTGGAGGCCACGCCGATCTCGGCGCCGGCACGGGTCATGAAGGCCAGATCCGACTCGCGCACCAGGGAGGACCCCGGCACGTTGCAGATGGCCAGCGAGCTCATGTAGCCGGAGGCCTTGGCTAGACGCAGGGCAGCCAGGGTGTCGGCGGTCTCACCGCTCTGGGAGAGGGTGATGAGCAGGCTGTTGGGACGCACCACCGACTTGCGATAGCGAAACTCGGAGGCGATCTCCACGTCACAGGAGACACCGGCGATGGACTCGAACCAGTAGCGGGCCACCATGCCGGAGTGGTAGGAGGTGCCGCAGGCGACGATCTGGATGTGATCGACCTTGTCGAAGATGGCGCGCGCGCCGTTGCCGAAGGACTCGACCACCACGTGATCGATGCCCAGGCGCCCGTCCAGGGTCTGGTTGATGGCGGCCGGTTGCTCGTGGATCTCCTTGAGCATGTAGTGACGGTACTCGCCCTTGTCACCGGCATCGTGGGAGATGTCGGACTCTTTCTCCTCGCGTACTACCGGCTTGCCGTCGATATCGAACACCTGCACGTCGCGGCGGGTCACCTCGGCAACATCACCCTCTTCCAGGAAGATGAAGCGGCGGGTCACCGGCAGCAGGGCCAGCTGGTCGGAGGCGATGAAGTTCTCGCCGATGCCGCGGCCGATCACCAGAGGGGAGCCGGAGCGGGCCACCACCAGACGGCTGTCGTCACGAGTATCCATCACCACGGTACCGTAGGCGCCACGCAGCTGCTTGACCGCCTTTTGCATGGCGGTGATCAGGTTCGGCGCCTCTTTCAGCTCGTGGTGCACCAGGTGGGCGATCACCTCGGTGTCGGTGTCGGAGGTGAAGACGTAGCCTAGCTCCTTCAGGCGATCGCGCAGGGGCTCGTGGTTCTCGATGATGCCGTTGTGCACCACCACAATATGCTCGGAGACGTGAGGGTGGGCATTGCGCTCGGAGGGCTCGCCGTGAGTGGCCCAGCGGGTGTGGGCGATACCGGTGCCGCCGTGCACGGACTGCTCTTCCAGGGCCTTGGCCAGCTCGGCCACCTTGCCGAGGCGGCGCACCCGCTGCAGGGGGTGCTGGGCGCTGAACACGGCCACCCCGGCCGAGTCGTAGCCGCGGTACTCGAGGCGGCGCAGCCCCTCGACCAGGATTTCAGCCACATCACGCTGGGCAACAGCCCCGACGATGCCACACATAGACTTCTCCTTGAGACGTAAAAACGAAAGTTCGTTTGGATAATTCAGACTTCAATATCAGCCTGCAACAGGGGCACAGATCAGTGTCACCCCTTTGGCTTGAATCAATTCACGGGCCTCGGCAGCCAGCCCGTCATCGGTCACCAGGGTCTGGATGCTTGACCAGGGCAACTCGAGATTGGGGATCTTGCGACCAATCTTCTCGGACTCGACCATGACGATCACCTCCCGCGATACCTCGGCCATCACTCGCGACAGCCCCACCAGCTCGTTGAAGGTGGTAGTGCCGCGTTCCGGGTCTATGCCATCGGCGCCGATAAACAGCTGGTCGAAGTCGTAGGATCGCAGCACCTGCTCCGCCACCTGACCCTGGAAGGACTCGGAATGAGGGTCCCAAGTGCCTCCAGTCATTAACAGGGTAGGCTCATTTTCCAGCTCGCGCAGGGCACCGGCCACGTTGAGAGAGTTGGTCATGACGATGAGGCCGCGCTTGTTGCCGAGCAGCGGGATCATGGCGCTGGTGGTGCTGCCGCTGTCGATGATGACGCGGTTGTGATCGCGGATCCGCTCCGCGGCGGCACGGGCGATTGACATCTTTCGGTTCGAAACTTGCTCCGGATTGGACTCCACCACCATCTCGCTCGGCAGAGGGACGGCGCCGCCATAGCGGCGCAGCAGCAGGCCGCCGGTTTCCAGCACCGCCAGATCCTTGCGAATGGTCACTTCAGAGGTGGAAAAGTGTTTGGCGAGGGCATCGACACTGACCTCACCCTGTTCGTTAACCAGTGTCACTATGGTGTGACGACGCTGCTGGGTATTACGTTTAGTCATCTTTAAGTTTCGATTCGAAAGAATGTCGAAATATTAGTGCCTTTTTGGCAAAAATCAAACAGCAAATAGGATCCAATTTGGTTAGGTGCCAGAATGGGGTGCCGACTTGCGACGAGGATGCCATGCAAAAACGACTCATCTGGCTGGTAGAAGATGAAGCCAGCATTGCCGATACCCTGATCTATGCCCTGCAAACCGACGGGTTCGAGGTGGAGTGGTTCATGCTGGGCCAGCAACTGCTGACCCGGCTGGCACAGGTACAACCCGATTTTCTGATCCTGGATGTGGGCCTGCCCGACATCAGCGGCTTCGAGTTGTGCAAGCAGGTTCGGGCCCGCAGCGATGTGCCCCTGATGTTTCTGACTGCCCGCAGCGAGGAGATAGACAGACTGATTGGGCTGGAGATCGGTGCCGACGACTATGTGGCCAAGCCCTTCTCGCCACGGGAGGTATGCGCCCGGGTGCGAGTCATTCTGCGCCGCAGCCAGCCGACGGCCCCCAAGCAGAGTGCAGCCCTGACTCTCGATGAAGAGCGGGCCCGCATTCACTTTCATGGCCAGCCTCTGGTACTTACCCGCTACGAATACCTGCTGCTCAAGACGCTCATGCAGTCACCAGGGCGAGTCTATTCGCGCCAGCAGCTGATGGATCTGGTGTGGCAAGATGCGGAGGAGAGCCTGGATCGCACCGTCGATACCCACATCAAGACCATCCGCGCCAAGCTGCGAGATCAGGACCCGGATGCCAACCTGATCCTGACCCATCGCGGACTGGGCTACAGCCTGGAGCTGGCATGAGAACAAGAGTGCAACGGCGGCAAGACAGGGAGCGGATATGAGACTGGGGCTGCAACTGCTGTGCGGACTGCTGCTGATCTTCGCACTGGCCGCCTGGTTCGTGATGGAGATCTTCGTCGAGGAGATCAAACCTGGCGTACGCAGCGCCACCGAAGATACCTTGGTGGACATGACCCAACTGCTGGCGCCACTGGCGCTCGACGATTTGCAGGAGGGCAATATGATGAACGGGCGACTGGCCAGTGCCTTTGCCCGACTTAACCAGACGCCCATCAATGCCCTGATCGACGGTCACCTCAAGCAACAGGCCGAGTACCGCATCTATGTGACCGATGCACACGGCGTAGTGATTTACGACTCCGACGGAACGGATCTGGGCAAAGACTACTCCCGCTGGAACGACGTCTACCTGACCCTGCGCGGCGAATATGGCGCCCGCAGCACCCGCACCGATCCCGATGATCCCGCCAGCTCGACCATGCATGTGGCGGCCCCCCTGCGGGATGGGGATAACATTATCGGCTCCCTCACCGTCGCCAAACCCAACCGCACCCTGATGCCAGCCATCAAACGGGGGGAGCAGGAATTGTTGCGCGCCGGGGGTCAGATGCTGCTTGTCTCCCTGCTGATCGGCAGCCTGCTGGTGTGGTGGCTCAACCGCTCCATCGGCAAACTGGTGCACTACGCCGATTCGGTCAGCAAGGGGGAGGTGGCGCCCTTGCCACGGCTGCATACGGTCGAACTGGATCGCCTCGGTCATTCCCTGGAAACCATGCGCCATCAGCTCGATGGCAAACGCTATATCGAACGTTACGTACATGCCCTGACCCATGAGCTGAAGAGCCCGCTGGCCGCCATTCGCGGGGCTGGGGAGATCCTGGCCGAAACACCGCCCCCCGAGGTGGCCAGCCGCTTCATCGGCAACATCAACCAGGAGACGGCCCGTATGCAGCAGCTGATTGAACGCATGCTGCAACTGGCCAGACTGGAGTCGGGGCAGGGGCTGGATCGCCAGCCGGTGGAGCCGGCAAGCCTCGGCAAACGCGCCCTCGACGCCCGCCAGATCATCGCCCACCGCCGCCAGGTCAGGCTGGTGGGCGAACTGGCCAGCGTTCCCAGACAGAAGTGGGATCCCCTGCTGGTGGAGCAGGCGATTGGTAACCTCTTGGACAATGCCATCGACTTTTCCCCCGCCGAGGGGGTGGTGACCCTGAGCGGTACCCGCCTGGATGGCGGCTATTGCTTTCGGGTTTGCGACCAGGGGCCGGGCATTCCTGACTATGCCCTGCCCAGGATCTTCGAGCGTTTCTACTCCCTGCCTCGTCCCGACAGGGGCAAGAGCAGCGGCCTTGGCCTCAGCTTCGCCCATGAGGTGGCCCACCAGCATGGTGGCCGCCTGACACTGGTCAATCGTCAGCAGGGAGGCGCCAGCGCCGAGCTCTGGTTGCCACTCGCCTGACCGAGCTCCCGCCGCTTTGTATTTCGCATGCAAAGCGGCGCCCGATACCGGTTTTTTTTGTCTTCCTTCACAGTAGCTTCACACAGCCCCATCTCCCCTTCACCCGTGCACGGCACACTCGCCCCATTCAACAAGGAGAGGTGTCATGGTCAAACAGATATTCAGCCACAAGATCGTCCTGCTGCTGTTGCTCAGCCTGCTGCTGATGGTACCGGTGCACTCCATCATGGAGCTGAACTGGGAGCGCCAGGCCTACCGCAGTCAGGCTATTCACAGCATCATGGCCAGCAGCAGCGGCCCGCAACGCCTGCTCGGCCCCGTCCTGGTGCAGCCTTATACCCGCACCGTCACGGTGGAGCAGGATGGTAAGCGTTTCGAACGCACCGAACAGCTTTACCGTTATCGGCTGCCCGAACAGCTGAACGTGCAGGCTGGCATGGCGGTCACCCCGCGCAAGCTCGGCATCTATCAGGCTCAGGTTTATCAGACCCGGCTCTCCCTCTCCGGACGTCTGCCAACCGGGAAGGACGACAAACCACAGGATCTCGATGACACGGATCCCACCCTGGTGGCTGGCAACCCTTATCTGAGCCTGGTGCTATCCGATGCCCGCGGCATCAGCAGTGTGCCTGCGCTGCAACTGGGCAAACAGCGGATCCCGTTTGCCCCTGGCGCCAGGCTCGGGGACAAGCTGGCCGGCATCCATGCACCGCTGCCAGCCTTGGCTGATGACGAGGGTATCTTTCATATCGAGCTGGATCTGCAGGGGATGAATGCGCTGGAGGTGGTGCCCCTCGGCCAGGACAGCAAGCTGAATCTGAACGGCAACTGGCCCCATCCCAACTTCATCGGCGACTTTCTACCGGCCAGTCGCACCCTCACCGAAAAGGGGTTCGACGCCAGTTGGCAGAGCAGCTGGTTTGCCACCGATATGGAGAGCCGCTTCAACCGGATGATGAAGGGAGAAGGAGATCCGCTGCCCGCCTTCAGCGTCAGCTTGGTACAACCGGTGGATCACTATCAGCTGAACGAACGGGCCGCCAAGTATGCCCTGCTGTTTATCGGCCTCACCTTCCTCAGCTTCTTCATGTTCGAGCTGCTCAAGGGATTGCGGGTACACCCGATCCAGTACGCCCTGGTGGGCATGGGCTTGGTCATCTTCTATCTGGTACTGCTGGCGCTGACCGAACATCTGGGTTTTGCCCTGGCCTATCTGATCGCTGGCCTCGCCAGCGTGGCCCTCAACGGCTTCTACCTCAGCCATGTGCTGGGTGGGCCCAGACAGGGGATCGGCTTCGCGGCCCTGCTGGGGCTGGTCTACGCCATCCTGTTCGGGCTGCTGCAGGCCGAAGAAATAGCCCTGCTGCTCGGTGCCCTGCTGTTGTTCGCCATCCTGGCGCTGATCATGGTACTGACCCGCAAGCTGGACTGGTATCAGGTGATGGACTATGACTCCCCCACCACCACATGGGCAGCCCCCCTCCCATCGACGAGTGACACCAGCCATCAGCCATAAGCCAAAAAAACCGGCGCCATCAGGCGCCGGTTGCATTTTATTGATCGGGCATCACTTTTTCTTGACCGGGCGAGCCCAGTTCTTGATGTGACGCTGGGGTACCCGGGTGATCACCAGCTCGTTCTCCGCCACATCCTTGGTGATTGTAGAACCGGCCCCCAGGGTGGCCCCCTTGCCGATGCGCACCGGCGCCACCAGCTGGGTGTCGGAGCCGACGAAGACGTCGTCCTCGATAATGGTCTGGAACTTGTTCACCCCGTCGTAGTTGCAGGTGATGGTACCGGCACCGATATTCACCTTGGCACCGATCTCGGCATCCCCCAGGTAGGTCAAATGACCACACTTGGAACCAACACCCAGCCGCGCCTTCTTCATCTCGACGAAGTTGCCGACGTGGGCGTCCTGCTCCAGCACCGCGCCCGGGCGCAGGCGGGCAAACGGACCGACCGAGCATTGATCAGCCACCTGGGCGCCCTCGATGACGGAGTAAGGCTTCACCTCGGTGTGATCGCCGATCACGCAATCCTTCAGCACGGCTCCCGCACCGATGCGCACATGGTTGCCCAGGGTCACCTTGCCTTCGATGATGACGTTGACGTCGATCACCACCTCTTCACCGATTTCCAGTTCGCCGCGCAGATCGAAACGGGCGGGGTCGATCAGGGTGGCGCCGGCAATCATCAGCTTCTCGGCCTGCATCTGCTGATAGCTGCGCTCGAGTGCCGCCAGCTGAACCCGGTTGTTGGCCCCTTCCACCTCCGCAGCACGCTCCGGATGAACGGCAGCGATGGGGCAACCATCGGCATGGGCCATGGCGATGACATCGGTCAGGTAGAACTCACCCTGGGCATTTTTGTTGTCCAGACGGGACAGCCAGCCGCGCAGCTGGGCGCCGCTCGCCACCAGCACGCCGGTGTTTACTTCACGAATAGCAAGCTGCTCGGCATTGGCATCTTTCTGCTCGACGATACCGACCACCTGGCCGTTGTCGCGCACGATGCGTCCGTAACCGGTGGGGTTGTCCAGCACCACTGTCAGCAGCGCCATGCCGCCCTCCACCTTGGCGGCCAGCAGCCGTTGCAGGGTCTCGGGCTGGATCAGCGGGGTGTCGCCGTACAGCACCAGTACGTCATCTTCGTCGTTCCAGAACGGGATGGCCTGTGCCACCGCATGGCCAGTCCCCAACTGCTGCGTCTGCAGCACCCAGTTCACATCGGCGGCCTGGATCCGCTCCTTCAGCAGCTCGGCACCGTGGCCATAGACCAGATGCAGCTGCTCGGCGCCGACCTGACGGGCGGTATCGATGACGTGGGAAACCATGGGTTTGTTGGCCACCGGGTGCAACACCTTGGGCAGGGAAGAACGCATGCGGGTACCTTTACCCGCCGCCAGGATAACGACGTTGAGAGACATGGCTTCAACCTTGAACTTGTGTGGAAATACCCGGCGGAGTCTATCCAACGGGCAAAAAAAAAGCGACCCGAAGGTCGCTTTTTGCATCACCGTTATCAGCGGTAATTCTTTTTGACGATATCGATGACCCGCAGTTGGGCCATCGCCTTGGCCAGCTCGGTAGCGGCCTGGGCGTAGTCGATATCACCATGGGAGCTGTGGATCCGCTCCTCGGCCGCGCGTTTGGCTTCCTGGGCTTTCGCCTCGTCCAAATCGTCGGCGCGAATCGCGGTGTCCGCCAGCACGGTCACGGATTCAGGTTGTACTTCCAGCATGCCGCCGGAGATGTACAGCACCTCTTCAGTTCCGTTCTGCTTCACCAAGCGGACCAGGCCCGGCTTGATGGCAGTCAGCAACGGAGCATGACCGTGGCGGAGACCCAACTCACCTTCGGAGCCTGTTACCTGAGCGGATTGCACGCGACCGGAAAACAGTTTTCCTTCGGCGCTCACCACGTCCAGGTGAAAGGAGATCATCTCTGCCATGGGCCCTCCAGTCGAGGCTTACAGTTTCTTGGATTTCTCGACGACTTCGTCGATACCGCCAACCATGTAGAACGCCTGCTCGGGCAGATCGTCATACTCGCCTTTCAGGATGCCCTGGAAACCACGGATGGTCTCTTTCAGCGGCACGTATTTGCCCGGAGAACCGGTAAACACTTCTGCCACGAAGAACGGCTGGGACAGGAAACGCTCGATCTTACGGGCACGGGCTACGGTCAGTTTGTCTTCTTCTGACAGTTCATCCATACCCAGGATGGCGATGATGTCCTTCAGCTCCTTGTAGCGCTGCAGTACGGTCTGAACGCCACGAGCGGTCTCGTAGTGCTCCTTGCCAACCACCAGCGGATCCAGCTGACGGGAGGTAGAGTCCAGCGGGTCAACGGCCGGGTAGATACCCAGAGCCGCGATCTGACGGGACAGTACGACGGTCGCATCCAGGTGGGCGAAGGTGGTCGCCGGAGACGGGTCAGTCAAGTCATCCGCAGGAACGTAAACGGCCTGTACTGAGGTGATGGAACCGGTCTTGGTAGAGGTGATGCGCTCTTGCAGAACACCCATCTCCTCGGCCAGGGTCGGCTGGTAACCTACTGCGGAGGGCATACGGCCCAGCAGTGCGGATACTTCGGTACCGGCCAGGGTGTAACGGTAGATGTTGTCCACGAAGAACAGCACGTCACGACCTTCGTCACGGAACTTCTCGGCCATGGTCAGGCCGGTCAGCGCCACGCGCAGACGGTTTCCGGGCGGCTCGTTCATCTGACCGTAAACCAGAGATACTTTGTCCAGTACGTTGGACTCCATCATCTCGTGGTAGAAGTCGTTACCCTCACGGGTACGCTCACCCACACCGGCGAACACGGAGTAACCGCTGTGCTCGATCGCGATGTTACGGATCAGTTCCATCATGTTTACGGTTTTGCCTACACCGGCACCACCGAACAGACCGACCTTACCACCCTTGGCGAACGGACATACCAGGTCGATAACCTTGATGCCGGTCTCCAGCAGCTCGGTGCTGTTGGACTGATCTTCGTAGCTGGGGGCCTCACGGTGGATGGACCAGCTCTCTTCTTCACCGATCGGGCCTTTCTCGTCGATTGGCTCGCCCAGTACGTTCATGATCCGACCCAGGGTCGCAGTACCGACCGGAACCTGAATGGATTTACCGCTATTCATTACTTCCAACCCACGACGCAGACCGTCGGAGGAACCCATGGTGATGCAACGAACGACGCCGCCACCGATCTGCTGCTGAACTTCCAGCACCAGACCCTGGCCTTGACCTTCGCTGACGACCTTCAGAGCATCGTACACCTGGGGCACGGCATTCTGCGGGAACTCGATGTCCACCACAGCGCCGATGATTTGGACGATGAAACCGTTACTCATGTCAAATCCTCTAAACCTTTGATAACCCTTGCCTTACACCGCAGCAGCACCGGAAACGATCTCTGTGAGCTCCTGGGTAATACTGGCCTGACGGGCCTTGTTGTATACCAGTTGCAGATCGTTAATCAGGTTGCCGGCGTTGTCAGTCGCGGCTTGCATGGCAACCATTCGGGCTGCCTGTTCACTGGCCAAGTTTTCCACTACGCCCTGGTACACCTGGGATTCGACATAACGAACCAGCAGGGTATCCAGCAGCTTCTTGGGATCCGGCTCATAGAGGTAATCCCAGTGGTGTTTCTTGACCAGCTTGCTGTCTTCAGTTACGGGCAAAGGCAGCAGTTGATCGACCCGTGGTTGCTGCACCATGGTGTTGATGAACTTGTTGTACACCAGATACAGCCTGTCAATCTCACCGTTGTCGTAAGCCTTCAGCATGACCTTGACTGAACCAATCAGGTCATTGACGCTCGGGTTATCGCCCAGTCCTGCGACGTGAGCTTTCACCTTGGCGCCGTGCCGTTCAAAGAAGTTGGAGGCTTTGTTGCCGATCAGGGCCAGGTCAACCTTGGCTCCTTTCGCGCTCCATTGCTTCATATCATTGAGGGCAGCCTTGAACAGGTTGATGTTCAGACCACCACACAGGCCACGGTCGGTGGAGACGACGATGTAACCCACTCGCTTGACCTCACGTTCGATGAGGTAGGGGTGCTTGTATTCCAGGTTCCCCTGAGCGATATGGCCGATCACCTTGCGCATGGTTTCAGCGTACGGACGGCTGGCAGACATGCGATCCTGCGCACGGCGCATCTTGCTCGCTGCCACCATTTCCATAGCGCTGGTGATCTTCTGAGTGTTTTTCACACTCCCGATCTTGTTACGTATCTCTTTTGCGCCGGCCATCTCTTCTCTCCATCAGGTGGCAGCTTGCGCTGCCACACACGCTTACCAGGTCTGGGTTGCCTTGAAGTTATCCAGCAACGCAGTCAGCTTGCCAACGATCGCGTCGTTGTAGTCGGCCTTGGCATTGATTTCAGCCATCAGCTCGGCATGCTGGGTATTGGCGTAAGAGAGCAGAGCGGCTTCGAAGTCGAGGATCTTGTTCAGTTCGACATCGGAGAGATAGCCTTTTTCCGCAGCGAACAGCACCAGAGACTGGTGAGCCACGCTCATCGGAGAGTACTGCTTCTGCTTCATCAGCTCGGTCACTTTCTGACCGTGGTCCAGCTGCTTGCGAGTCGCGTCATCCAGGTCGGAAGAGAACTGGGCGAATGCGGCCAGTTCGCGGTACTGGGCCAGCGCGGTACGGATACCACCGGACAGCTTCTTGACGATCTTGGTCTGGGCAGCACCACCCACACGGGACACGGAGATACCCGGGTCAACCGCAGGACGAATACCGGCGTTGAAAGACTGGGAAGTCAGGAAGATCTGGCCATCGGTGATGGAGATCACGTTGGTCGGTACGAACGCAGAAACGTCGCCGGCCTGGGTTTCGATGATCGGCAGGGCGGTCAGAGAACCGGTCTGGCCTTTCACTTCACCCTTGGTGAACTTCTCAACGTACTCTTCGTTGACGCGAGCAGCACGCTCGAGCAGACGGGAGTGCAGATAGAAAACGTCACCCGGGAATGCTTCACGTCCTGGCGGACGGCGCAGCAGCAGGGAGATCTGACGATATGCAACGGCCTGCTTGGACAGGTCATCGTAAATGATCAGGGCATCTTCACCGCGGTCACGGAAGTATTCACCCATGGAGCAACCGGAGTACGGAGCCAGGTATTGCAGGGCAGCCGCTTCGGACGCAGAAGCCACCACCACGATGGTGTTGGCCAGGGCGCCGTGCTCTTCCAGCTTGCGCACCACGTTGGCGATGGTGGAGGCCTTCTGGCCGATCGCAACGTAGACACACTTAATGCCGGAGTCTTTCTGGTTGATGATGGTGTCGATCGCGATGGCAGTTTTACCTACCTGGCGGTCACCGATGATCAGCTCACGCTGGCCACGACCGATAGGGATCATGGCGTCGATCGCTTTCAGACCGGTCTGGACAGGCTGGTCAACAGACTTACGCTCGATAACGCCCGGGGCGATCACTTCTACCGGAGAGAAGCCATCGTGCTCGACCGGACCTTTACCGTCGATAGGCTGACCCAGGGTGTTGACCACCCGGCCCAACAGACCACGACCAACCGGCACTTCCAGGATGCGGCCAGTACCTTGTACTTTCATCCCTTCGGCCAGATCGGCGTAGGGACCCATTACTACGGCACCAACGGAGTCACGCTCCAGGTTCAATGCCAGAGCGAAGCGGTTACCCGGCAGCTCGATCATCTCACCCTGCATGGCATCGGCCAGGCCGTGGATACGAATGATACCGTCGCTCACGGAGACGATAGTACCTTCGTTACGCGCTTCGCTCTTTACATCAAACTGCGCAATGCGCTGCTTGATCAGCTCGGCGATTTCAGTGGAATTCAGTTGCATGCTCTAATACCCCAATCAAGATTGCAGCGCGTCAGCCATGCGATCCAGCTTGCCGCGGACAGTGCCGTCGATAACCAGATCACCGGCCTTGATGAGCACTCCGGCCATCAAGGACGCATCAATGCTGCAATTCAGCTTCACTTTGCGCGCGAGACGTTGTTCCAGAGAAGCCTGAATATTGGCTTTCTGCTGGTCGGTCAGTTCGATCGCCGAAATCACGTCAGCCTGAACTTCTTTATCCAGTTCAGCCTTGAGCACCACAAATTCGGCAACGACCGCCGGCAGCACACCCAAGCGACCATTCTCAGCCATCACCCGGATCAGGTTCTGGCCATGCTCGTCGAGTTGCTCACCGCAGATGCTGACAAACAGTTTTGCCAGTTCTTCGGCAGCCACAGAGCCGTTTACCAGGGAGTGGATGGTCTCGTTCTTCACGACTTCCGCCGCGAAGCTGAGCATCCCCAGCCACTGATCAACCGCCTTGTGCTCAACGGCAAACTCGAAAGCAGCCTTGGCGTAGGGGCGAGCGATTGTAGTCAGTTCAGACATAGCCCCGTTCCCGTTACAGTTCTGCTACCAGTTTGTCGACGATGTCGCTGTTGGCAGCCTGGTCGATTTGGCGCGCCAGGATCTTCTCTGCACCAGCGATGGCAAGAGTTGCAACCTGCTTGCGCAGTTCTTCTTTGGCACGATGACGTTCAGCTTCAATCTCGGCACGGCCTTGAGCCAGGATTTTTTCCCGCTCGGCCTGGGCCCCGACAGTTGCTTCATCAATGATCTGGGCCTTGCGTTTGTTGGCCTGTTCAATGATTTCAGCAGCCTGGAGCTTGGCTTCTTTCAGCTGATCGACGGCGTTGGCCTTGGCCAAATCCAGATCTTTCTTGGCTCGTTCGGCAGAAGAGAGACCGTCAGCAATGGCTTTCTGACGGGCTTCGATGGCAGCCATCAGCGGCGGCCATACGTACTTCATGCAAAACACTACGAAGAAGAAAAAAGCAATTGCTTGGCCGAGGAGGGTGGCGTTGATATTCACAGCCGATGTCCTCTTTAGTTAGTTAATGGGTTATGCCTGGAGATGTCGTATCGACTTAGCCAGCAACCGCAAACATCACGTACAGACCCAGACCAACGGCGATCATCGGAATCGCATCCACCAGACCCATTACGATGAAGAACTGGGTACGCAGAACAGGGATCAGATCAGGTTGACGAGCAGCACCTTCCAGGAACTTACCACCCAGAATACCGATACCGATGGATGCACCGATAGCAGCCAGACCCATCATCATTGCAGCAGCGATGTACAGCAGGTCCATGTTCAAGTTTTCCATGAGGATCTCCATTTATTAAGATGTAATTGATTGTATAAAAAGGATTATTTGAGTTGCATCAACCATGATCTTCCTGCGCCATCGACAGATACACGATGGTCAGAACCATGAAAATAAACGCCTGCAAAGTGATGATCAGGATGTGGAAGATTGCCCAAGGCACGGACAGAATCCACTGTGACCACCAGGGTAACAAACCCGCAATCAGGATAAAGATCAGTTCGCCAGCATACATGTTGCCGAACAGTCGAAGACCCAGAGAAACAGGTTTGGAAATCAGCGTAACAGTTTCCAGGATGAGGTTAACTGGGATGGCCGCCGGGTGGTTGAAAGGCTGAAGCGTCAGCTCCTTCACAAACCCGCCGATTCCCTTGACCTTGATGCTGTAATACAGAATCAAGAAGAACACGCCCAAAGCCATGGACATGGTGATGTTAACGTCAGCAGAGGGAACCACACGCAGATAGGGAATACCCATCAATTGTGCAGCGTGGGGGATAAAGTCAACGGGGATCAGATCCATCAGGTTCATCAGGAAGATCCACACAAACACCGTCAGGGCCAAAGGTGCGATGACCTTGTTTCGACCATGAAAGATGTCCTTGACGTTACCACTCACAAACTCGACCAGCATCTCCACAAAGCACTGCAGCTTACCCGGTACCCCGCTGGTAGCCTTGACGGCGACACGGCGGAACAACCAGATAAACAGGGCGCCCAACAGAACAGAAAATACCATTGAGTCGATATTGACTGTCCAGAACCCAGACCCGACTTGCAGGTGGGTCAAGTGGTGGGAGATATATCCCTGAGGAGTCAGGACTTCTCCGGTTGCAGACATGAGTTTTCCTAATAGTGGTTGTTAAGTGTGAATGAGACCATCCACTGTACAACGAGGGCGAGGATATAAGTGGTGAAGAACGAAGCGGCATGCACTTCAACACCTGCACCAAACAGCAGGCCAAAGAGTCCTGTTGTAGTTATGAGCTTAATCCCTGCCCCACCATAAAAGTCCCGCAAGACCAAGCCTACACTCTCGGCATCCACCTTGCGGCGCAATACCCAGACCGTAAACAGGGCTTGAGGAACCCAGTACATCCCCCCTCCATAGAGGGAGGAGTAACCAGCGCTGGCGCCAGTCAGGTAATACCAGACGGCACTCATCGCCAGGATCAGGACCAGCTGACAAACGAGCATAACCAAGGCCAGTGTCAAACCTTCCAAGGCTATTTTCTGCTTCACCAACGTACCCCTGAACATTACAGAACTGTAAAAAATCGGGATCCGAAGACCCCATGTTAACAGCTCTTAAAGCCGGTCAAATTATACCCTTGAGGGCAGCTATTGCAATATGACAAAAATCCTTATTTTTTGCGGCTTTCAGCGCTAAATTCAGGTTATGTACATATCAAAAGGAATGGATGTTTTATTACTACAAAAAGCGTAAAAATCACGATTCCGACACGCCAAAATAGCCCAATATACGGTCCAAATCGGACAAGTTCTCGTAACTAATTACTAACTTTCCGCTATCCCGCTTGCCAGGCTGAAGTTGTACCTGATTACCAATTTTTTCCGCCAGCTGGCGTTCCAGGTAGCCAAACTGGGGATCGCGTGCCGTTTCCACCCTGGCTTTTTCCGGCTCCAGCGCCTTTTGCACCAGTTTTTCGGTATCCCGCACGGTCAACCCTTTCTGGGCAACCAGCTTGGCCAGCTCGGACTGGGCCTGGCCGCTCAGGGCCAGCAGGGCACGGGCATGGCCCATGTCGAGATCGCCGTGTTCGACGAAGCGCTTCACGTCATCGTTAAGCTGGTTGAGGCGCAGCAGGTTGGTCACAGTAGTGCGAGACTTGCCCACCGCCTCGGCCACCTGCTGGTGGGTGAGTTCAAACTCGGTCAGCAGCCGCTGCAGGGCGACCGCCTCTTCGATGGCATTGAGATCTTCGCGCTGGATGTTCTCGATGAGGGCGATGGCCACCGCCGACTCGTCGGGCACATCCTTGACGATACAGGGAACTACTTCGAGACGGGCCAGTTGGGAGGCACGCCAGCGTCGTTCACCGGCGATGATTTCGAAAGACTTTTCGGCGACGGGGCGCACCACGATGGGCTGGATCACCCCCTGGGCGCGGATGGAATTGGCCAGCTCTTCCAGTGCATCCTGCGACATATCCTTACGCGGCTGGTACTTGCCGGAGTGCAGCCACTCCACCGGTAGCTTGCGCAGCTCCCCCTGGTTGGCGGGGGCCATGGCCTGCTCGGTGCGCTGATCGCTCATCACCTGTTTCTGGCGGGCAGCCGTGCTGGTACTGAGCAGGGCATCCAGCCCCTTGCCCAGACCACGTTTTTTCAGAGTCATATGCTCTCTCGGTCTGCGATGGTCGCCTGACGCTCCTGTTCCTGGCGGCGCAGTATCTCGCCGGCCAGCGCCAGGTAGGCCTTGGCGCCCACCGATGATTTGTCATAGTGCATGGCCGGGGCACCGAAGCTCGGCGCCTCTGCCAGTCTTACGTTGCGGGGGATGATGGTGCGGTAGACTCGGTCACCGAAATGCTGTTTTAGCTGATCGGACACATCATTGGCCAGCCGGTTGCGGTGATCGAACATGGTGCGCAGCACCCCTTCGATCTTGAGATCCGGATTGACCACGGCCGCCAGCTTGCTGATGGTATCGACCAGGGCGGTAAGCCCTTCCAGCGCGTAATATTCGCACTGCATGGGCACCAGCACCGAGTCAGCGGCCGCCATGGCGTTCACTGTCAGCATGTTGAGAGAGGGTGGACAGTCGATGAAGACGTAGTCGTACTTGTCCCGCACCGAGGCCAGCGCGTTGCGCAGGCGGATCTCGCGGGCGAAGAACTCCATCAGACGGATTTCGGCCGCCGTAACGTCGGCGTTGGCGGCGATGAGGTGATAGCCCCCGGTGGTTTCGGGGATGATCACCTCGCCGATGGGGGCATCTTCGATCAGCAGCTCATAGGCGGTGCGCTCGACATCGTACTTGTCGACACCACTGCCCATGGTGGCATTGCCCTGCGGATCCAGATCGATCACCAGCACCTTGCGCCGGGTGGCAGCCATGGAGGCGGCCAGGTTCACACAAGTGGTGGTTTTACCCACCCCACCCTTCTGGTTGGCTATGGCGATGACTTTTCCCACACGATCCCCTAATTGATACTGCGACCCTATTCGGGCTGGATATGTTTGAATTCCAGCAGGTGACGTTCCCCTTCCAGTTCCGGCACCCGCAACTCATGACAGGCTACCAGACGGATATTGGCAGGCAACTGGGCCAGCTCCTGTTCGGGATATTGTCCCTTGAGGGCCAGGAAGCTGCCCTGTGCTGACGGCAGATGGTGACACCAGCTCAGCATGTCTTCCAGCGAGGCGAAGGCCCGGCTGAGCACACCGTCAAATCCCTGTTCGGGTTGATATTCTTCCACCCGGGATTTGACTGGCGTGACGTTGGTCAACCCCAGCTCCAGAATGACCTGGCGGATGAAGTTGATCCGCTTGCCCAGACTGTCGAGCAGCACGAACTGCTTGTCCGGATTGATGATCGCCAGCGGCAGGCCAGGCAAGCCGGGGCCAGTGCCCACGTCGATGAAGCGTTCCCCGTGCAAGTGGGGACTCACCACCAGGCTGTCGAGAATATGCTTGACCAGCATGGCGTCCGGATCACGCACCGAGGTGAGATTGTAAGCCTTGTTCCACTTGTGCAGCAACTCGACCAGCTGCACCAATTGGCTCTTTTGGGTATCGGTGATAACAATTCCGGCCTGCATGAGCAGGCCGTTCAATCTTTCCAACATGGTATTCCTCAGGCGGTTTTACGCAGCAGGCCGTGTTTTTTCAGGTGAACCAGCAGGATGGAGATGGCTGCCGGGGTGATCCCCGAGATGCGGGAGGCCTGACCAATGGTCTGCGGCTTGGCATCGTTCAGCTTGGTTTTCACCTCGTTGGAGAGGCCGTTCACATCGCGGTAGTCGAGATCCAGCGGCAGCAGGGTGTTTTCGTTGCGCAGCTGCTTCTCCACCTCGTCGTGCTGGCGCTCGATGTAACCGGCGTACTTGATCTGGATCTCCACCTGTTCGGCGGCGGCCGGATCGACGATGGCCGGACCGACCCCGTCGATGGCCATCAGGGCATCGTAGGTTACTTCGGGACGACGCAGCAGCTCTTCCAGGCTCTGCTCGCGAGTCAACGGGGTGTTGACCAGGGCGTTGACCGCCTCCAGTGACGGATGTTGCGGGTGGATCCAGGTCGAGCGCATGCGCTGACGCTCCAGCTCCACCTGTTCCATCTTGGCGTTGAACTTGCTCCAGCGCTCGTCGTCGACCAGACCCAGTTCACGACCGATGGTGGTCAGACGGATATCGGCGTTGTCTTCCCGCAGCAGCAAGCGATATTCGGCGCGGCTGGTGAACATGCGATAGGGTTCGCGGGTGCCCAGGGTGGAGAGATCGTCCATCATCACGCCCATGTAGGCCTGATCCCGGCGCGGATGCCAGGGATCCTTGTCCTGGGCACGCAGGGCGGCGTTCAGACCGGCCATCAGGCCCTGGGCTGCCGCCTCTTCGTAACCGGTCGTCCCGTTGATCTGGCCGGCGAAGAACAGGTTGGGGATGCATTTGCTCTCCATGTTCGCCTTGAGATCCCGCGGATCGAAGAAATCGTACTCGATGGCATAGCCGGGGCGAGTGATGTGGGCGTTCTCGAAGCCCCGGATCGAACGGACGATCTGCACCTGCACGTCGAATGGCAGGCTGGTGGAGATCCCGTTCGGATAGAGTTCATGGGTAGTCAGGCCTTCCGGCTCGACGAAAATCTGGTGCGCGGTCTTGTCAGCGAACCGGGTGATCTTGTCCTCAATGGAGGGACAGTAACGGGGGCCTATCCCTTCGATCACTCCGGCGTACATGGGGCTGCGATCCAGATTGTTGCGGATCACGTCGTGGGTACGCTCGTTGGTGTGGGTGACGTAGCAGGGGACCTGGCGCGGATGCTGGCTGGCATCTCCGATGAAGGAGAACACAGGACGCGGATCGTCACCGTGCTGCGCCTGCATCACGGAAAAATCGACGCTGCGGGCATCGATGCGAGGCGGAGTGCCGGTCTTGAGGCGATCGATGCGCAGCGGCATTTCACGCAGGCGCTGGGCCAATGCGATCGAGGGAGGATCCCCGGCGCGACCACCCTTGTAGTTTTCCATCCCGATGTGGATCAAACCGTTCAGGAAGGTACCGACGGTCAGTACCACCGTCTTGCCACTGATGCGGATCCCGCTCTGGGTCACCACACCGGCGACGCGATCCCCGTCCATGATCAGATCGTCACAGGCCTGCTGGAAGATCTTCAGGTTGGGGTAGTTCTCCAGCATCTGGCGCACGACCGCCTTGTAGAGCAGACGATCCGCCTGGGCGCGCGTGGCGCGTACCGCCGGGCCCTTGGAAGAGTTGAGGGTGCGGAACTGGATCCCGCCAAGATCGATGGCACGAGCCATGATCCCGCCGAGTGCGTCAACTTCCTTGACCAGGTGTCCCTTGCCGATCCCGCCGATCGCCGGATTGCAGGACATGTGCCCCAGCGTATCGATATTGTGGGTGAGCAGCAGGGTATTCATGCCCATGCGGGCCGCCGCTGTTGCTGCTTCTGTTCCGGCATGACCGCCACCGACGACGATCACATCAAATTGTTCATGGTATTGCATTGGGATCACCTTGATCTGCACGCCTGAAGATCTTTCTCTGCCTGGGCTAAAAGGGCGGATCATTCTATCTGTTTAGCGTCCTGAGGGGAACGTCTACTTAACGTTCAGTATGAAGGGAGGATCTGCTTATTAGATCTTAAGGATCTTTAGATCGATCTTTTACTGGATCTTTTATTAGGATCCGCCACTTCTGTTGATAAGCACTTTTTGATCATAAAGATCATTCAGTTAAGAACGATCCATGACTGTGGAAAAGCTTGGATCCTACCCCTTTTAACCCGGGGACAACCCTTGAATTTATGCACAACGCCAGGTGGGTCTGGATCTAATTCATAGGATAACTATAGGTTTTACAGAGGTTAAACCTGTAGTTATTCACAAAACTGACGGTTGCTGTGGGTAACCTTGTAGAACAACTTATCCGGATCCGGCTGTTAATAACCTGGTGGATAGCCGATCTGGGGATAAGTCGGGAGATCGCATTTTTTTGCGGATCTCCCGTTCCTGATCAGGCGATCATCGCCATCCACTCCCGGATCCACATTTCCGCCGCATCTTCCGGGATCTCGTGCTGGGTCACATCGATGTCGAGCCGCTCGCCGATCCGGCTGGCACCGCACTCGCTCAGCAGATGATCCAGCGTCTTGCCGCCCTGGCAGAAGGTGTCATAACTGCTGTCACCCAGAGCGATCACGCCATACCTGAGGTTATCGAGATCCGGACGCTGCTCGGCAAGATCCCTGGCGAAAGGCTGCAGGTTGTCAGGCACATCACCGGCGCCGTGGGTTGAGGTGACCACCAGCAGGATCTCCTCTGGTTCGCCCAGCACCTCGGCCAGTCGGGCCGGGTTGTGGATCCTGGTCTGATGGCCCGCCTGTTCCAGCAGGCTGGCGACGTGGTCTGCGACATATTCGGCGGCGCCCAGCATGGAGCCGACGACGATATTGAGTTTGGCCATGGAATGGATCCTGATTTCAGACAAGAAAGGAAGAGACAGATTCTACCGCCAAAGGGTGTGGATAAATATGGATAAAGCTTGGGGATAATGGATCCACCCAGAATGGCGGTCTGGATCCGGGGGCTGTGGGCCCTTTTCTGCTTTCTTATATGTCTCTCTTTACGGGGCGTTCCTGATGACTCCTTCTGTCGGCGAGAGCGGCTGGCAAGGCACCCACAAGAAGCTAATACGGATGGTAATGATTGCTAATAACTATATCGATTGAGCTGTTTCCTGTAGTAGGATTGCGCTGCTTTATTCACCCACGGAACAGGGTGATGTCGCTAAAAACGACCAAAAATAACAATTAAAACAACATAACTCATTGATATACGAGACTTAATATGATTGCGCAAAAAAACACTACAGGACTCTGCAGAAAGAGAGGGTTGGGTATGCTCTCGCTGTCCGGCCTGCTGGCCTCTCTGCCTGTGATGGCCGAACAGACTCCCGCCGAGCTGCCCAATGCCAGTGAAACCATGGTGGTCACAGGGACCGCCATGAAGGTGGAAGTGCCCATGGCCGAGACGCCTCGCGCCGTCTCCGTGGTTAACCGTGAAGAGCTGGACCAGCACGCCGTACTGAAGCTGGATGAGGCGCTGCGCTATCGCTCCGGCGTGCTCTCCCAGTCTTATGGTGCCGATACCGATGCCGACTGGTTCAAGGTGCGCGGCTTCGATGCAGCCTCTTATCTCGATGGCAACCGTCTGTTCAGCACCGGTTATTATGTCTGGACGCCGGAACCGTTCGGTCTGGAGAGTGTGGAAGTGCTGAAAGGCCCGGCCTCGATCCTCTACGGCGAGGCGCCTCCCGGCGGGGTGATCAATGCCATCAGCAAGCGACCGACTGCTACTCCCCAGGGGCAGGTGGATCTTCAGCTGGGCAACCGGGATCACCGACAAATCGGGGTGGATGTCTCCGATACGCTGACCGACAACAGCCGCTATCGCATGGTCGCCCTCTATAGCGAACGGGACGGCGTGCTGAACGGCAGTTACAACGATCGCGTCTATCTGGCGCCGAGCGTCACCCTGGATATCTCGGATCGCACCAGCCTGACCCTGCTGGCCAGCTTCAAGCACGACGAAGGGATACCCACCAACGGCTTCTTCCCGGTCTACGGTACCCTCAATACCTCGGGTGGCCAGATCGATCCCGCTACCAACCTGAGTCAGCCGGATTACGATCGCAACCGCAACACCCAGATCTCCGCCGGCTACGAGCTGGCCCACCAGCTCAACCAGACCTGGGAGTTCAAGCAGAACGTCCGCTTCAACTACAACGATCTGCTGCTGCGCCAGACCTATATCTTCCCGACCTATGAAGGTACCACTGCCTACCGTGGCCTGGTTTACCGCGATGGCGATACCAAGAGCGCCACCATGGACAACCAGATGGTGGGCTACTGGAACACGGATCGTACCGAGCAGACCCTGCTGCTGGGGGGGGATCTGCAGCGCCATGTCAACGAAGGGGTAGAGGCCGACTACTACGGCATGGGATCCATCAACACCTTCCACCCTGATTACAGCGGCTTCCCCGGGTTTGACGAGTCTACCGCCACCCACCAGAAGAGCACCAAGGGCCAGAGCGGCTTTTATGCCCAGCACCAGATCCGCTGGGATGATCGCTGGTTGCTGACCGCCGGTGGCCGTTTCGACTATGTGGAGACCCACAACACCAACGCGACCAAGAACGAGAAGCAGTATGACCACGAGCTCTCCCTCTCCGGCAGCCTGATGTATCTGGCCGACAACGGCCTCTCTCCCTACTTTGCCTATGCCGAGTCGTTCGAGGTGTTGCCGGGGATCGATCCCAATACCAGAAGCTCCTACAAGCCGCTCGAGGGCAAGCTCTACGAAACTGGTATCAAGTATGCGCCTGCCTTCCTCTACGGTTACATCAACCTGGCTCTGTTCGATCTGGCGCAGACCAACTCGCTCGTCTCTACAGGATCCGGCCAGCAAACCCAGGCGGGTGAAGTTACCTCCCGTGGCGTCGAGTTGGAGGGAAGCATACAGGCAACAGACGCGCTGCGTCTGACCGCCGCCTACACCTATACCGATGCCAAGACCAACGACACCGGCAACGGCGAGCGTCGTGCCAGCCTGATCCCGCGCCACATGGCCTCCTTCTGGGGTAACTACAAGGTGCAGCAGGGTGTGGCATCGGGTCTCGAGCTGGGTACTGGCGTGCGTTACGTCGGTTCCAGCGTCGGTATCGGTGCCGTGGATGCCGGCTACAACCCCATCTATGGCTCTGCCGAGGTGCCGGCCCATACCGTGTGGGATGCGATGATCGGGTATGACTTTGCCAAGAACTGGCGAGCCCAGATCAACGTCAACAACCTGCTGGGTGAAACCTATGTGGCCAGCTGTGACTACTACTGCTACTACGGCGAACCGCGCAGCGTAGTGGGCAGCATCAACTACCGCTGGTAATGAAGGCAGGGCGGGGGCCGAGGCTCCCGCCCTGTTTTTCCCGGCATCTTGTTTTGAGCATTCCCCTGAAATAGCGGTCCTTTATGGAACTCTTGTCTCTGGTTTACCGCCAATACCGTTGGCCCTTTCTCGCCATTGTTCTGCTCAGCCTGCTCAGTGCCGTCAGCGGAATTGGCGTGATAGCCTTTATCAATCAATCTCTTATCGAATCAGTTGGCGAGCCGCTACCAGTGCTCGGCCAGCTGATTGGCCTTATTCTGTTGCTGCTGGTGATCACCCTCGGCTCCCAGCTGGCCCTGACCACCCTTGGTCATCATTTTGTCTACCGGCTGCGCGGCCGTCTGCTCAAGCAGTTGCTGGATACCGATGTTGGCCGCATCCGTCAGATAGGGCAGGGGCCATTACTCGCCTCTCTCTCCAGCGACATCGGCCAGATCACCATCGCCTTCGTGCGCCTGCCGGAGCTGGTGCAGGGGCTGGTGCTCACCCTGGGATCGGCCATTTACCTGGGCTGGCTGTCGCCGGCCCTGCTCGGCGTCACCACCCTCTGGGTCACCGTCACCATGGTGGTGGGTTGGCTGCTGGTCAACCGGGTCTATCGCCACCTCTCCCGCATGCGTCAGGCCGAGGATCGGCTCTATCAGAACTATCAGGCGATCATCGCCGGCAGCAAGGAGCTGGCGCTCAACCGTGAACGGGCCCACTTCGTCTACCACCAGCTTTATCTGCAGAATGCGCAGGATTACCGCCAGCAGATCATCCGCGCCGACACCTATCACCTGAGCGCGGTGAACTGGTCGAATATCATGATGCTGGGAGCCATCGGCCTGGTCTTCTTCCTGGCCAACGGCCTGGGCTGGGCCAACACCAATGTGGCCGCCACCTTTGCCCTGACCCTGTTGTTCCTGCGCACGCCGTTGCTGCAGGGGATTGGTGCGCTGCCGACCCTGCTTGCCGCCCAGGTGGCATTCGACAAGATTGCCGCTCTGGCGCTGGCTGAGCCGGAACCCGATTTCCCGCTGCCGCCTGCCCCCCGCGCCTGGCGGCGCATCGAGCTGGAGCAGGTGAGCTTTCACTATCAGGGGGAGGGCGGCTTTGCCGTGGGCCCCATCGATCTCACCATCGAGAAGGGGGAGCAGATCTTCATCATAGGCGGCAACGGCTCCGGCAAATCGACCCTGGCCATGTTGCTGACCGGCCTCTATCAGCCTGTTTCTGGCCGGATCCTGCTGGATGGCGAGCCGGTCACCGATCGCAACGCCTATCTGGCGCTCTTCTCCGCCATCTTCACCGACTATCACCTGTTCCAGCACCTGCTGGGGCCGGAACCGAAGGACGCGCTGATCGCCGAGTGGCTGGAACGGTTGCAGATGGGCAGCAAGCTTGCCATCGAGGAGGACTTCATCACCGATATCGACCTCTCCCAGGGTCAACGCAAGCGGGTTGCCCTGTTGCTGGCACTGGCGGAGCAGCGCGAAGTGATGCTGTTTGACGAGTGGGCAGCGGATCAGGATCCCCAGTTCCGTCGCATCTTCTATCAGGTGCTGTTGCCACGACTGAAGGAGATGGGCAAGACGGTGATCGCCATCAGCCACGACGATCACTACTTCTCCCTGGCGGATCGCCTGCTGGAGATGCGTCAGGGCCGGCTCACCGAACTGACCGGTGAATGGCGCGAGCAGGCGAGCCGGGATGCGGTCGCCCATCTGGATTGCGAGGTGCCGGCCTGATGCCGGCAGCGATGAGACTGGCCTTTGGCCAGCACAGGTAAAGCTTATGTTTGAGATGAAATCAGCCAGCTTTGCGGTCAATGACCGCACGCTGCTGCACCCCACCGATCTGCGCTTCGAGCAGGGGCAGGTCTATGGCCTCATCGGTCACAATGGTTCGGGCAAATCCACCCTGCTCAAGCTGCTGGCCCGCCAGCAGCCGCTCAGTGGTGGCGAGATCCGGTTCGATGACAAGCCGTTGCAGGCATGGGGCAATCGGGATTTTGCCCGCCAGGTGGCCTATCTGCCCCAGCATCTGCCGAGCGCCGAGAACCTGCTCGGGCGTGAGCTGGTGGAGATGGGGCGCTACCCCTGGCGCGGCCTGCTGGGCCGCATGGGAGAGGAAGATCGTCGCCAGGTGGACAGGGCCATCGCCCTCACCCATACCGAACGCTTTGCCGATAGACTGGTGGACACCCTATCCGGTGGCGAACGGGGGCGGGTCTGGCTGGCCATGCTGCTGGCCCAGGAGAGTCGCTTCATCCTGCTGGACGAGCCGCTGGCAGCGCTGGATGTCGCTCACCAGGTGGAGGTGCTGACCCTGGTCAAGCAGCTCAGTCGTCAGCTCAATATCGGGGTCATCATCGTCATTCATGACATCAACATGGCCTCCCGTTTCTGCGATCGGCTGGTGGCGCTGCACTCAGGCCGCCTGCTGACCCACGGCGAGCCCGGGCAGATCATGACCCGCGAGACCCTGCACGCCATCTATGGCATCCCGATGGAGGTCATTCGCCACCCGGCCCATGACCACGCCATTGCCATCGTCTAACAGGGGGCCTCTCTTGAATCGTTTGTTGAAGATGGCTCCCTGCCTCGTCAGCCTGCTGCTGCCGTTTGCGACGCTGGCCGAACCGCAAGCCGTTGCCACAGAGGTCGGCAGCGGGACGCCCCGTATCGCTACCGTCGACTGGACCATAGCCGAAACCCTGCTGGCGCTGGGGGTGACACCGCTGGCAGTGGGGGATGTCGGTTCCTACCATGCCTGGGTCGGCGAACCCAGGCTGCCCGCTGAAGTGGTAGACATAGGCCTGCGGGCCGAACCCAACCGCGAACTGCTGGCCGAGCTGAAACCCGATCGCATCCTGATATCTCCACTGGCGGAGCCTTTGACCGCCACCTTGTCCCGCATCGCCCCCGTGCAGTCCATCGCCCTCTATGAACCCGGCAGCGATCTGTGGCAGCGGCTGCACGAGGCGACCCTGACCGTGGCCGGACTGGTAAACAAAACCGCCGAGGCAAGGGAGCAGCTGACCTCGCTGGATTCGGATCTGGCGCAGATGAAAGCCACTCTGCCCGCTGATATTCCCCCTCTGCTGGTGGTGCAGTTCATCGACGAGCGTCATGTGCGGGTATTTGGTCGCGACAGCCTGTTCGAGGCTGTGATTCAACGGCTCGGGCTGCGCAATGCCTGGACCGGGCAGACCAATGCCTGGGGCTTTTCGGTGGCCAGCATCGAGCAGTTTCTGGCCTTCCCCGAGGCGCGGCTGGTGGTGGTCGACCCCATTCCCGTCGGGGTGAACGAGCGGCTGCAGGAGCCCGGATTGTGGCAGCACCTGCCACTGGTCAAGCAGGCGCCCGTGCTGCATCTGCCCGCCGTCTGGAGTTTTGGTGGCGTCATCGCTGCCCGCCGTTTCGCCACCCTGCTCAGCGAGGCATTACTGCAGGATGCCAGGGCAGGAGGAGAGCCAAGATGACACGTCTCTTCCCGTTGCCGCTGCGGCGGCCCTCCCTGATCCTGCTGGGATTGACCCTCTCGCTGATTTGCTGGGAGTTGTCACGCCAGTTGCCAGCTTCACTCTGGTGGCAGAGCCTCTTCTCACCCGAACTGGAGGATGCCCGCCAGGCGGTAGTGTACTTCAGCTGGCTGCCGCGCCTTGCCATCTGCCTGCTGGCCGGCTTCGCCCTTGGGTTGGCCGGTACCCTGATGCAACAGGTGCTGCGCAATCCGCTTGCCTCGCCGACCACCCTGGGGGTCGCCTCCGGCGCCCAGCTGGCACTGATGATGGTGACCCTGTTCGCTCCCTCCTGGTTGCTGCTGGGGCGGGAGTGGATAGCCATGGCTGGTGGCAGCCTCGCCATGGCACTGGTGTTCGCCCTGGCCTGGCGCCGTCAGCTCAATCCCGTGGTCATCGTGTTTGCCGGTCTGGTGATCAACCTCTATCTGGCGGCCATCAGCATGGGGCTGCTGCTGTTCTTCCAGGAGGAGCTGAAAGGGTTGCTGGTGTGGGGCAGCGGCTCCCTGGTCCAGAATAGCTGGAGCGGGGCCACCTATCTGCTGCCGCGGCTGCTGGTGGCCGGTGTGCTGGCCGCTGTGCTGGTGCGCCCGCTGGCGGTGCTGGAGCTGGATGATGCCAGTGCCCGCAGCCTGGGGGTCTCCCTTCAGCATCTGCGTTTCGCCGGGCTGGGGTTGGCTGTCTTCATCACCGCCTGCGTGGTGAGCGTGGTGGGGCTGATCGGTTTTATCGGGCTGGCGGCCCCCGCCCTGGTGCGACTGCTGGGCATTCGGCGACTTGCCCTGCGGCTGGTGTGGGCGCCTGTCCTGGGAGCCTTGCTGCTGACGGCCACCGATCTGCTGCTGCAGACCCTGAGCCGCTTCTGGCCCGTGCTGATCCCGACCGGCGCCATGACGGCGCTGCTGGGCGCACCACTGCTGCTCTGGCTGATCCCGCGCCTTGGCATCAAGTCTGGCACGCCGAAGGCAAATGCCACCCTGCTGGTGGCCCGTCACCCGGCTCCGGCTCGTCTCATCGGCCTGCTGCTGCTCGGGTTGCTGGCAGCCGTCCTGATCTCCCTGCTGTTCGGGCAGGGGATGCATGGCTGGAGCTGGCCAAGCTGGCTCAGATGGCAGGCCCAGCTGGAGTGGCGACTGCCGCGTACCCTGGCGGCCGCTGCGGCCGGCGTGCTGTTGGCGCTGGCGGGCACCCTGCTGCAACGGGTCAGCAACAACCCCATGGCGAGCCCGGAGCTGCTGGGGGTGAGTGGTGGCACCTTTATGGGAGTGATAGGGACGGCGCTGCTGCTGCCCGCCTTGCCGCTGGCCATGATGCTGTTAGGAGGGCTGGTCGGCGCCTTCGGTTGCCTGTTGCTGCTGGTGGCGATCAACCGCAGACACGGCTTTCAGCCGGAGCGGATCCTGCTCTCCGGTATCGCCATCACGGCGCTGTTCGAGCCGCTGCAGGCCATCGCGCTCGCCAACGGCGACCTGCGAGTACAGCAGCTGCTCTCCTGGATGTCCGGTTCCACCTACTACGTCACCCTGCCGGTAGCATCCGCGCTGGTGGGCTTGGCGCTCCTGATGCTGGCGGCCTGCCTGCTGATCAGTTGCTGGCTCGATCTGATGCCGATGGGGGCGGCGGTAGCCACCGCGCTCGGCATTCGCCTGAGCTTGGCCCAGCTTGTCATCCTGCTGCTGGTGGCCATGCTCACCGCCAGTGCCACTCTGGTGGTGGGGCCGCTCTCCTTCGTCGGTTTGCTGGCACCGCACATGGCCAAGCTGATGGGGCTGGTGCGGGCGCGCTGGCACCTGCTCGGCGCCGCCGGATCCGGTGCTCTCCTGATGGTATCGGCCGACTGGATCGGCCAGCAGATCCTGTTTCCGCAGGATGTGCCGGTGGGACTGGTCTCCACCCTGTTAGGAGGTGCTTACTTCATGTGGTGCCTGCGCAGGATCTAGCCTGTTGTTTGAAAAATGAGTACAAATCGAGCGTTGAGCGAGGGATAAAAATCACGGGGCTGAGTGATCGGCAAAGCGGAGAGGGAGGCATCATGCCTCCCTCTTCTTATTGGTTATCGTCCGGATGTCCGGATTGTGTTTTCCCTAGCGCATCTATGACGTAGTCGAGGAAGTGGCCGACCAGGGCCGACTCGGCCCGGCGCTGGGTGTAGAGGGCGTAGAAGCCGGCCCCCTTGGGACGGTAGTCAGGCAGAACCTCGCGCACCACCCCCTCGGCCAGCTCGGCCGCCACCAGGTAGCGCGGCAGGCGGGCGATCCCCAGCCCCTGGCGCATCGCCTGGTGGATCGCCTTCTTGCTGCTGAAGGCCAGCTCGCCCGCCACTTCCAGCGGGATCTCGCGCCCCTGGGCAAGCAGGGTCCAGCGCTCGTGACGGCTGTACTCCTGGCAGCGGGTGATGAGGGGGTGTTGCTGCAGATCCTGCGGCCCGTTCAAGGGCGGGTGGCGGTCGAGGTAGTCGGCGCTGGCGCAGAGCACCAGATCGTCCACCGCGATGGGGCGCGCCAGGTAAGGCTGGGTGCCGAGCTCGGTGCTGCGAAACGCCACGTGCAGGTTGTCGCGCAGCTGGTCGGCCGGGGTATTGCTGAAATCGGCGATGATCCGCACCTCGGGGTGGTCGGCGCGAAAGCGCAGCAGCACAGGGGTCAGCACCACCTCGCCCCACAGATCCGGCGCCGTGATGCGCAGCTCCCCGCACAGTGTCGAGCGGCGGCGCTGCAGGCCGTCCAGCAACTGCTCGTGCAGGGCGATCATCTGGTCAGCCTGGCGGTAGGCGAGCTCCCCCGCGTCGGTCAGCTGCACCCGGCGGGTGGTGCGGCTCAGGAGCGTGTTGCCGAGGCTCTGCTCCAGGTGGCGCAGATCCTTTGACGCCTTGCTCGGGGTGATGCCGAGGTGGGCCGCCGCCGCGGCGAAGGATCCGCAGCGGACGATGGCGACCAGCAGGCGCATCAGGTAGAGGGTGTCGAGCTTGTGGTGACTCATGTGTGACGGCCTATTGTGTCTTGCTGGGAATGAATGCCTTGCTTGTACGCCTGATTATATCCTGAGTGCCCGGGTTTATAGTGGCGACATTCCATTGCGATCCCGGGAGAGGGTGATGAACAAGGCACTTGGCGACAGCTTCCACTTCGAACGGGCCGGATTGCGGCTCAAGAACCGGGCCGTGCTGGCCCCTTTGACCCACAACATGAGCGGCGCCGACGGCGATCCCGCTCAGGCCGAGCTCGACTGGCTGGCGCGCTGCGCCCGTGGCGGCTTCGGCCTGCTCATCGCCGCCGCCACTCAGGTGCTGCCTGGTGGGCGCTGCTGGGCGGGGCAGCCGGCCCTGATGACCGACACCCAGCAGCAGGCCTTCACGGCCCTGGCCGACAGTGCGCGGCAGGTCGGGGCGCTGGCGGTGGTGCAGCTGCATCACGGCGGGATGCGGGCCCTGCCCGAACTGAACGACGGGGCGCCGGTCGGACCGTGCGCGCTGGCACCGGGCGGGCGCTACCCGCTCGGGGTCAAGGGGCTGACAGAGGAGGGAATTCTTACGCTCATGGAAGCCTTCGTGCGCGCCGCCGAGCGGGCCCATGGCGCCGGCCTGCACGGGGTCGAGCTGCACGCCGCCCACAACTTCCTGCTCTGCAACTTCCTCAACCCCCTGCACAACCGGCGTACCGACCGCTGGGGTGGCAGCATCGCCAACCGGGCGCGGATCCTGGTGGAGATAGTGCGCGGCATCCGCGCCCGCCTGCCCCGGAGCTTTCTGATCGGGGTGCGCCTCTCCCCCGAGAGCTATGCCCATATTCAGGGCATCGAACTGCCCCATCAGCTGGCGGTGGCGCGCCTGCTGGCGGACGAAGGGATCGACTACCTGCACTTCTCCATGGGGGACAGCTTCAAGGCGGTGGCGGGGGATCCCGATGGCGGTGCCCTGCTGGAGGCGGTGCGGGGCGGGTTGGCCGGGCGGGTGCCGCTCATGGTGGCGGGCAAGATTAGCGACGCAGATTCGGCCAAGCTGGCTCTGGCCGGCGGCGCCGACCTGGTGGCGGTGGGCACGGCGGCTATCGGCAATCCGGACTGGATGGAACGGGTGAGCCGCGGCCTGCCGCTGCAGCGCGCCCCCTTCACGGCGGCGCTCCTCACGGAGATCGGCTTCACCCCAAGGGCCCTCGACTATTTGGCCGGCATGGGGGTGCTGGCCCCCCGTGATGCGGCCTGAGGGGGTCATGATGAGCGAGTGGACCCTGCTGCTGATGTTTATCCCGACCTTCTTTCTCATCTCGGTCTCCCCGGGCCTTTGCATGATGCTGGCCATGAGCTTTGGCGCCAGCCTGGGGCTGCGCCGCACCTTGTGGGTCATCGGCGGCGAGCTGGCCGGGGTGGGGCTGATCGCCCTCACCGCCTTGCTCGGCTACGCCCGGGTACTGGCCGAGCAGCCGGCCCTGATGCAGGGCTTTAAATACCTCGGCGCCCTCTATCTGCTCTGGATGGGGGTGGCGAGCTGGCGTGGCGGCGGGCAGGCGGGGGCGACCCGCCAGGAGGACAGCGGCCGCCTTGGGCTGGTGCTGCGCGGCTTTACCGTCGCCATCTCCAACCCCAAGTCCTGGCTCTTCATGATGACCCTGCTGCCTCCCTTCATCAGCCCGGCGCTCTCAACCGAGCTGCAGACCCTGCTGTTCGTCGCCCTGGTCATCCTGATCGAGTGCGTCAACCTGCTGCTCTACGCCTACGGCGGGCAGCGGGCGAATCGGCTGTTACAGGGGCAGGGGCGCGGGGATCTGCTGGGGCGAGTTTCCTCTCTGCTGATGATGGGGGTCGCTTTCTACTGGCTAGTCGGTGGTTGATATCAATCGAGGGGGAGCCCTGTCCGCCATGGTGTTCAAACCATGGCGGACGGGGTTATCAGGAGGCGTCAGGAGCCGCGAGAAGATGGGGATGCCGTCAAACGGCATCTGTTTCTTGCTGGCTCCCGGTGTTGTAGTTCGGCCTTATTTGCCGATGCAGAAGCTGGAGAAGATCCGGCCCAGCAGATCGTCTGAGCTGAACTCGCCGGTGATCTCGGAGAGGGACTCCTGCGCCAGACGCAGCTCTTCGGCCACCAGCTCGCCGGCGACGAATACCTCCAGCTGCTCCTTGGCCACCAGCAGCCGCTCGGCGGCCCGCTCCAGCGCGTCCAGATGGCGGCGGCGGGCCATGAAGCCCCCTTCGGTATTGCCCTGAAAGCCCATGCAGGCTTTCAGGTGCTCGCGCAGGGCGGGCAGCCCCAGCTCGGTCTTGGCGGAGATGCGATAGACGGCGTGGCCCAGCTCCTCGCTCGGCGCCAGATCTTCACCGGTCAGGTCGGCCTTGTTGCGAATAACGGTGAGGCCGATGTTTTTTGGCAACCGATCAACAAATTCCGGCCAGATTTCCCGCGGGTCCACCGCATCTGTCGTCGTGCCATCCACCATGAAGAGCACCCGGTCGGCCTGCTCGATCTCGGCCCAGGCGCGCTCAATGCCGATTTGCTCCACCTTGTCCTGGGTGTCGCGCAGGCCGGCGGTGTCGATGATGTGCAGCGGCATGCCATCCAGGTGGATGTGCTCGCGCAGCACATCGCGGGTGGTACCGGCGATCTCGGTGACGATGGCGGACTCGCGTCCGGCCAGGGCATTGAGCAAGCTCGACTTGCCGGCGTTGGGACGACCGGCGATTACCACCTTCATCCCTTCCCGCAGCAGGGCGCCCTGCCTGGCTTCACCGCGCACGGCGTTCAGATCCGCCATGATGGCGTAGAGATCCCCCGCCACCTTGCCGTCGGAGAGAAAATCGATCTCTTCATCCGGGAAGTCGATGGCCGCTTCCACATAGATGCGCAGGCGGATCAGGCTCTCCACCAGCTGCTGGATTTTGCTGGAGAACTGTCCCTGCAGGGAGTGCATGGCACTGCGGGCGGCCTGCTCGCTGGAGGCTTCGATGAGGTCGGCGATGGCTTCGGCCTGGGCCAGATCCAGCTTGTCATTCATGAAGGCGCGCTCGCTGAACTCGCCGGGGCGGGCAGGGCGCAGCCCTTTGATCTGCAGGATGCGGCGCACCAGCATGTCCATGATGACCGGGCCGCCGTGGCCCTGCAGCTCCAGCACGTCTTCACCGGTGAAGCTGTTGGGGGCCTTGAACAGCAGGGCGATGCCCTGATCCAGCACTTCGCCTTGCTCATCCCTGAACGGCAGATATTCGGCGTAACGCACTCGCGGGCGTTTGCCGAGTACTATCTCGGCCACCTGTTCGGCGGCGGGACCGGAGACCCGGACTATGCCGACGCCGCCACGGCCGGGGGCGGTGGCCTGGGCCACGATCGTATCTGTAGTCATCTTGCTTGGCTCGTTTGTTCGGTAATTGGTGGACATTGTAATAAAAAAGGCGGCCCGAAGGCCGCCTCTTTTGTCATCACAGGAAGATTGGCTGCGCATCAGTTGCGTGAGTGCAGGCCTTTCTTCTCCAGCTGACGGTAGATGATGGTCTGCTGGATGATGGAGATGACGTTGCTCACCAGCCAGTACAGGGTCAGACCTGCCGGGAACCAGAGGAACATGAAAGTGAAGATGATCGGCATGAACTGCATCACTTTCTGCTGCATCGGGTCGGTAATGGTGGTCGGGCTCATCTTCTGCAGATACCACATGGAGGTACCCATGAGGATTGGCAGCACGAAGAAGGGGTCCTTCACTGACAGGTCGGTGATCCACAGGGCGAACGGCGCGTGACGCAGCTCAACGGATTCCATCAGTGCCCAGTACAGGGCGATGAAGATCGGCATCTGGACCAGGATCGGCAGACAGCCACCCAGCGGGTTGACCTTCTCCTTCTTGTACAGCTCCATCATGCCCTGAGACATCTTCTGACGATCGTCGCCGAAGCGCTCGCGCAGGGCAGCAATCTTGGGCTGCAGCATACGCATCTTGGCCATGGAGGTGTACTGGGCCTTGGTCAGCGGGAACATGATGCCGCGCACCAGCAGGGTCAGCATGATGATGGCCACACCCCAGTTCTGGACAAAACCGTGGAACACGGTCAGCAGCCAGTGCAGCGGTTGGGCGATGAACCAGAGCCAGCCGTAGTCGACGGTCAGGTCGAGGTGGTTGGCTACCTTGGCCATCTGGTCTTGCAGCTTGGGACCGACCCACAGCTTGCTGGTCAGTTCGACCTGCTGACCGGCGGCCACGTCAACCTGCGGCGCCTTGTAACCGATGATGGCCTGGGCTTTGCCCGGGATCACGCGGCTGTAGAAGCTGTTGGTGTCGTTGGCATTCGGCGCCCAGGCAGAGACGAAGTAGTGTTGCAGCATGGCGACCCAACCACCCTGGGTGGTCTTGCTCAGGTCGGCATCCTTCATCTCGTCGAAGGTGTACTTCTTGTAGCGGGTGTCTTCGCTGGAGAAGGCGCCACCACGGTAGGCGCTGGCCACCATGGCATGACCTTCCTGATCCTTCGGCGTTGCAATGGTCTGCTTCAGCTGACCATAGAACTGTACCTGGACCGGCTCGGCAGACTTGTTGTCGATCTTGTAATCGACGCCAACGGCGTAGTCACCGCGCTTGAGCACGAATTCCTTGGTGAAGACTACACCCTTGCTGTCGGTCCAGGTCATGGGAACCACGACTTGATCCTGACCGTCGGCCAGCTGGTAGCTGGTCTGGGCGGCTTCATAGGTGGGACGACCTTCGGCCTGGCTGTCAGGGCCATTGCGACCAACCAGGCCGCTCTGGGCGACATAGATGTGGTCAGGCTGGCTGGTCAGCAGCACGAACGGCTTGTCCTTGCCCTCTTCCAGCTTGTGGGCCAGCAGTTCGGCAGAGACGATGTCACCACCCTGGGTATCCAGGGTCAGCTTGAGCACGTCGGAGGAGACGGTGATCAGCTTGCGTGCGGCGCTCGCATTGGCTTGCTCGGAAACCTGAGGAATATCACCGGACTGACCGGCTTCAGGTACGAATTGTTCGGTTTGGGCCACGGTTGTCGGGGCCGGCTTCGGAGCCTTGTCGGACTCCCACTGTTGCCAGAGCAAAAAGCTCACGAACAGCAAACCGATCAGGAGTAGATTGCGTTGTGATTCCATAGTCTTCAGTTTCTTCGCTTTGGTTGCGGAACCGGGTCATAACCACCCTCGGATAAGGGATGGCATTTTAATAGACGTTTGCTAGCTAACCAAACGCCTTTTATGAAACCGTGAAGTCGGATTGCTTCTATCGCAAATTGGGAACAAGTCGGGGTAAAACGGCAGCGCGGCCCCAGCAGGGGACTAATGATTAGCTGATACAGGCGTATCAGTTTGATAGCTACCCATTGCAACGGCGTGACAGAGTGCGCCATAGCTTTTCCAGTAACTTGAACAGTTCCTCGTTATCCATCTCTTTCACACCGGCCTTGGCGATCACCACGATGTCGATAGCGGGCAGCTGATGCTGTTTGAGGCGGAAACTTTCCCGAACCACACGTTTGACACGGTTACGCCAGACGGCACGCTTGAGTGCTTTTTTGGGCACGGCGAGACCAAGACGTGGGTGTTCGAGTGAATTGGGGCAGGCGAGAAGCGTAATTTGCGGGGAAGCGGCCCGGACAGGCTCGGCGAATACGCGTTTGAAGTGTTCGGGAGTTAACAGACGTAACTCCCGAGAGAAGGTGTGCTGGGTAGGCATTAAACTACCAGACGAGCACGACCCTTGGCACGACGAGCGGCCAGAACTTTACGACCGTTGGCAGTAGCCATGCGGGCGCGGAAACCGTGAGAGCGCTTGCGCTTCAGGTTGGACGGTTGAAAAGTACGTTTCATGATTCGATTCCGTATTACTGTACAGTTTTGATTGTCACACTTAGCCGACGCGCCAGCTATAGCGTGTGACGACTAGCAAAAGAGGCCGAATTCTAAACAGAGTTCGGCTTTTAGTCAATCCGCCGTTCCCTTCCATCCTGTTCCGGTCTTGAAAGGACCATGGCAGGGTGTGAGGATCCGGAGGATCAAGGGCTCCGGATTATACTGGCTGGCCGTTGTTAAACAAGGGATCCGCCAATAAAAAAGGCGGCCAGGCCGCCAAAGAGAGAGCTATTTCAGCACTTTGCGCAGGAACTCCCGGGTACGGGGATCCTTGGGATCGACCAGTATCTGATCTGGCGGACCCTGCTCCACGATCCGCCCTCCCTCCATGAAGATCACCCGATCGGCGACATCCCGAGCGAATTCGATCTCATGGGTGACCACCACCATGGTCTGGTGCTGGCGTGCCAGTTTCTTCATCAGCCCCAGCACCTCGTCGACCCATTCGGGATCGAGGGCTGACGTGGGCTCGTCAAACAGGATGACCTTGGAGTGGGCCGCCATGGCGCGGCCTATGCCCACTCGCTGCTGCTGGCCGCCGGAGAGGGAGGCCGGGTAGGCATCCTTCTTGTCGGCCAGGCCTATGTCTTCCAGGATGCCGAGGGCGGTGGCGCGGGCCTCCGCCTTCGGCTGCTTCCAGACGGTGATCAGTCCTTCGGCAATGTTGTCCTGCGCCGTCTTGTTGGCGAACAGGGCGTAGTTCTGGAACACGAAGGAGGCTCGCTTGCGCAGCTCGATGGCCTGCTGTTCGCTGGCGCTGGCCAGGTTGAGTTGCAGGTCGTCGATGACCAGCTGGCCCGCATCCGGGGTTTCCAGCAGGTTGAGGCAGCGCAGCAGGGTCGACTTGCCGGTCCCCGAGGGACCGATGATGACGACGATTTCCCCTTTTTTGACCTCCAAATCGATGCTGTTCAGCACCTGGTTGCCGTCATATGCCTTGGCGAGGCCGGTTAGCTTGATCATGGTGGCCCTCCTTTAATAGGCACGGTTGAGGCGCACTTCCAGCAGATGCTGCAAGCGGGTGAAGAAGATGACCACTACCCAGTAGACCAGGGCCACCGCCATGAAGCTCTCGAAGAACTTGAAGGAGGAGGAGGCCTCCATCTGCGCCTTGCCCATGATTTCGGCCACCCCCAGGGTAAACGCCAGCGAGGTACTCTTGATCATGTCGATGAAGTAGTTCATCAGCGACGGGGTCGCGATGCGGGCCGCCTGCGGCAGAATGATCCGTTGCATCGCCTGGTAACGGCTCATGCCGATGCTAAGCGAGGCCTCCATCTGGCTCTTGTGTATCCCCAGAATGGCGGCACGGATCGACTCGGCCATGTAGGCGGCGAAGTGCAGGGTCAACCCTATGATGGCGGCAGTAAAGGCATCCATCCCCACGAAGATGGGGAAGAGTTGCGGCAGCCCGTAATAGAGCAGGAACAGCTGGACGAGCAGCGGAGTACCCCGAAAGAACGAGATATAAAGCATCGCCAGCCAGTGAATTGCGGGAACGCGAAAGACCCGTACTATCGCCAGGGCCAGCGACAGTACGAGTGCAAATACGAATCCCCACAGGGCCATTTCCATCGTGGTGCCCAGGTATTTGAGCAGAATGGGAAACAGCCCCAGCGTGTATTCGAAGTCGAAATCCATCATTTATTTGGTCGTGATATCCGCGGCGAACCATTTCTCGGAAATTTGACGCAGGGAACCATCCTTGCGCATGGCGGTCAGGGCCTCGTCAACCTTCTTCAGCACCACCTCTTTCTCCGGAGTCTTCAGGAAGGGCAGGGCGTTCTCGATGGTTTCGAACGGCGCGCCAGCCTGTTGCAGCGGCAGCTTGGACTCCTTGATCAGCTGGGCGGTGGAGACGCGGTCCATCACGAAAGCATCGATACGACCCAGAGCGACGTCCTGCTCGAAGTTGGAGTCATAGGTGCGGATATCGATCTTCTTGTTCGGGTCGTTTTTGCGCAGCAGCTCTTCGAAGTTGGAGCCGAGGTTCACGGCCACCGTCTTGCCTTCCAGGTCCTTGAAGCCATGGATGGTGCTGTTGCCCTTGCGGACCACTATCTGGGCGCCGTCATAGACGTAAGGCTGGGAGAAGTTGTACTTGGCCTTGCGCTCGTCGGTGATGGTGATCTGGTTGGAAATGGTGTCGATACGACCGGTTTCCAGCATGCCGAACAGGCCGGAGAAGCTGGCAGTCACGAATTCAACCTTGTAGCCGGTGCGTTCGCCGATCTGGTTCCACATATCCACTTCAAAGCCCTGCAGCTTGTCCTGCTTGACGAAGGTGAACGGGAAGTATTTGCCGGACATGCCAACCTTGATGGTTTCCTGGGCGATGGCTTGGCCGGACAGGGTGGCCAGCAGAATGGCAGCGCCGGAAATGAGCTTGATAGATGTTTTCATGGGGTTTCTCTCTCTGAATGTCTTGTATTTGTAGTTGGAATAACTGGTTTCGCGCTGATGTTATTGGAATAAAATTTAAAAAATAAATGACATTTTGTTATATGAAATAACATGACGATGAGGTCCGGATCCATCGTTTATGGCGGTGGATCAAGCTGTGGGTAACTTTGGGGATGAATGATGATCCAATGGCGCTGGATCCTTGAAAGTCAAGGATCTTATTTGCTGGATCCACGGGGTGACGGCTGGAGATCCGGCGGCTAAAAAAGTAGAATAGCCGGTCTTTAGTTAATCAATCGACAGGAGTTTAGAGTGACTGCTTCGCTATGGCAGCAGTGCCTTAACCGGCTGCAAGATGAGTTGCCCTCGGCAGAATTCAGCATGTGGATCCGGCCGCTTCAAGCGGAGTTGAGTGACAATACTCTGACCCTGTATGCACCGAATCGCTTCGTTCTGGACTGGGTACGAGACAAGTACCTCATCCGGGTGAACGGCATCATCAATGAACTCTGCGGGGTCGATGGCCCCGCCCTGCGTTTTGATATCGGTAATCGTCCCCATCCCGTGGCCGTCGCCAGAGCGCCGGCACAGGGCGCCGCACCTGTGAATAACTTGCAGAAGAGCTGGGAAAGCAAGGCCGAAGCCAAGCCGGAACCGAACCACAAGAGCAACACCAACGTGAACTATACCTTCGAGAATTTCGTCGAAGGTAAGTCCAACCAGTTGGCCCGTGCGGCTGCCCGTCAGGTGGCGGATAACCCGGGTGGCGCTTACAACCCGCTGTTCCTCTATGGCGGCACTGGTCTGGGTAAAACTCACCTGCTGCACGCCGTCGGTAACGCCATCAAGGAGAGCAAAAAAGATGCGAAAGTCATCTATATGCACTCCGAGCGGTTCGTCCAGGACATGGTGAAGGCGCTGCAGAACAACGCCATTGAAGAGTTCAAGCGCTATTACCGCAGCGTCGACGCCCTGCTCATTGATGACATCCAGTTCTTCGCCAACAAGGAACGCTCCCAGGAGGAGTTCTTCCACACCTTCAACGCCCTGCTCGAAGGCAACCAGCAGATCATCCTGACCTCGGATCGCTATCCGAAGGAGATCAACGGTGTCGAGGATCGTCTCAAGTCCCGCTTCGGCTGGGGCCTGACCGTGGCGATCGAGCCGCCGGAGCTGGAGACCCGGGTTGCCATCCTGATGCGCAAGGCGGACGAGAACCAGATCCACCTGCCGGACGAAGTGGCCTTCTTCATCGCCAAGCGGCTGCGTTCCAACGTCCGTGAGCTGGAAGGGGCTCTTAACCGGGTGATCGCCAACGCCAACTTTACCGGCCGTGCCATCAACATCGATTTCGTGCGCGAAGCGCTGCGCGATCTCTTGGCGTTGCAGGAGAAGCTGGTCACCATCGACAATATCCAGAAGACGGTGGCGGAGTACTACAAGATCAAGCTGGCGGATCTGCTCTCCAAGCGCCGTTCCCGCTCCGTCGCCCGTCCTCGCCAGTTGGCGATGGCGCTGGCCAAGGAGCTGACCAACCACAGTTTGCCGGAGATAGGTGATGCCTTTGGTGGCCGTGACCACACCACCGTTCTTCATGCCTGCCGCAAGATCGAGCAGCTGAAGGAGGAGAGTCACGACATCAAGGAGGACTATTCCAACCTGATCCGTACCCTTTCTTCCTGATAACGGAACCAAGTGCACAGATGCAGATCGAATATTCCAACCTGATCCGAATCCTTTCCTCCTAATCACTACGGAGAGCACAGATGCAGCTCGAAATTAGCCGTGAGGCCCTGTTACGTCCTCTGCAACTGGTGTCCGGCGCCCTCGGTGGCCGACCGACCCTGCCGATCCTCGGCAACGTGCTGCTTGATGTCAGCAACGGTCTGCTGTCACTGACCGGTACCGATCTCGAAGTGGAGATGATCGGTCAGGTCTATCTGAACGGGGCCAGTGAAGATGGCCGCACCACAGTGCCGGCACGCAAGCTGCTGGATATCTGCCGCGGCCTGCCGGAAGGCGCCGAGATCCGTCTCAATACCGAAGGCGAGCGCCTGATCATCCGTTCCGGCCGCTCCCGCTTCAACCTGTCGACCCTGCCGGCGACCGAATACCCGAACATCGAGGACTGGGAGTCCGTGCTCGAGTTCGACATCAGCCAGCTGGAACTGAAGAAGCTGATCGATGCTACCCAGTTCTCCATGGCGAGCCAGGACGTACGCTACTACCTGAACGGCATGCTGTTCGAGAGCGAAGGGCATGGCTTGCGCACTGTGGCGACCGATGGTCACCGTTTGGCTACCTGCCGCCGCGAGGTAGTGGGGGAATCGCTGCCCGATCATCAGGTTATCCTGCCGCGCAAAGGGGTACTGGAACTGGTGCGTCTGCTGGAGGCGGAAGACAAGCCGGTGCGGCTGCAGATCGGTCGCAGCAACCTGCGCGCCGCCCTCGACGGTTTCATCTTCACCTCCAAGCTGGTGGATGGCCGCTTCCCGGACTGGCGCCGTGTCATTCCGCGCAACAGCGACAAGGCCCTGATCGCCGGTCGCGAGGATCTGCGCCAGGCCTTTGCCCGTGCCGCCATCCTCTCCAACGAGAAATTCCGTGGTGTGCGTCTCAATCTGCAGGAAAACCTGCTGCGCATCACCGCCAACAACCCGGAACAGGAAGAAGCCGAAGAGCTGCTTGACGTACAATATGCCGCTGGCGAGATGGAGATCGGCTTCAACGTCTCTTATGTGCTGGACGTGCTGAATACGTTAAAATGTGACCAAATCCGGGTCAGTCTGAGCGATTCCGTCAGCAGTGCCATTATTGAGGATTTTGACAATCAGGATGCTCAGTACGTGGTAATGCCGATGCGGATCTAGTCGTGTCTCTGGTCAAACTCCAGCTCAGCGACTTTCGCAATATCCAGCAAGCCAGTCTCAAGCTGTCACCCGGCCTCAACATCCTGGTCGGGTGCAATGGCAGCGGCAAGACCAGCGTGCTGGAAGCCATTCACTACCTCGGTCTGGGGCGCTCCTTTCGCACTCACCTGACCGGGCGGGTCATCCGCCAGGGGGAGAGGGCGTTTACCCTGTTCGCCCAGTGCGAACTGGAGGGGCGCCAGGTCCCCATCGGTCTCGCCAAGGACAAGAGTGGCGAGACCCAGCTCAAGATTGCCGGGGCCCAGGCCCAGCGTCTGGCCGATCTGGCCGAGCTGCTGCCGGTGCAGTTGATCCATCCAGATGGCTTCAATCTGCTGACCGGCGGGCCCCAGGCTCGCCGGGCTTGGCTCGACTGGGGCGTTTTTCATCAAGAGCCGACCTTCTTCGCCCTGTGGGGTCGAGTGCGGCGCCTGCTGAAACAACGCAATGCGCTGCTGCGCCAGAGCACCCAGTATCGCCAGCTGGCGTTTTGGGATCAGGAGCTGGTGCGGTTGGGGGGCGAGTTGGCGGCGTTTCGCGCCAACTATTGTCAGGCTATTACGCCCCTTATCAAGGAGATGACGGCGGACTTTTTGCCGGAATTCGATATCAGCCTAGGTTTCTATCGAGGCTGGGAGAAAGATACCCCCCTCAACGAGTTGCTTGAGGCGGGATTTGAGCGGGATCGGTCGCTGGGCTATACCGGCGTCGGTCCACAGAAAGCCGATGTGCGCCTCAAGGCGAACGGGGTGCCTGCTCAGGATATTTTGTCCCGGGGTCAGTTGAAGTTGCTGGTCTGTGCCATGCGGCTGGCCCAAGGGCTCTATTTGAATCAACATAGCAGCCGTGGCTGTATTTTTTTAATTGACGATTTTGCCTCTGAGCTGGATGTCGAGAAGCGTCGTTTGCTGGCCGCAAGGCTGAAGCAGTGTGCGTCCCAGGTGTTCATCACCGCCATCGACACCGGTCAGCTCGCAGACATGATGGATGCGAATGACTGCAAGTTGTTCCACGTGGAACAAGGCAAGATCTCCGAAACGTTAGAGAAGGCAGAGAGTAAGCTATGAGTGAAAATACTTACGACTCCTCGAATATCAAGGTACTGAAGGGCCTGGATGCGGTCCGCAAGCGCCCGGGGATGTATATCGGCGATACGGATGATGGCTCGGGCCTGCACCACATGGTGTTCGAAGTGGTCGATAACTCCATTGACGAGGCGCTCGCTGGCTACTGCTCCGAGATTCAGGTCAAGATCCATTCCGACGGCTCCGTTTCCGTCCGCGACAACGGTCGTGGCATTCCGGTCGATATTCACCCGGAAGAGGGCCGTTCCGCTGCCGAAGTCATCATGACGGTGCTCCACGCCGGCGGTAAGTTCGACGACAACTCCTACAAGGTATCCGGTGGTCTGCACGGTGTGGGTGTCTCCGTCGTAAACGCCCTCTCTGACAAGCTGCTGCTGACCATTCGTCGCAACGGTCACGTCTACGAGCAGACCTATCACCTGGGCGAGCCACAGGCACCGCTCAAGCAGATCGGTGATGCCACCACTACCGGAACCGAAGTGCGCTTCTGGCCGAGCCCGACCATTTTCAGCGACACCCTGTTCCACTACGAGATCCTGGCCAAGCGCCTGCGCGAGCTCTCCTTCCTCAACTCCGGTGTTTCCATCCGTCTGATGGACGAGCGTGACGGCCGCGAGGCGCACTTCTGCTACGAAGGCGGCATCAAGGCGTTCGTCGAGTACCTGAACCAGAACAAGACCCCGATCCACCCGAAGGTGTTCCACTTCACCACCGAACAGGACGGTATCGGCGTCGAAGTCGCCATGCAGTGGAACGACGCCTATCAGGAAGGGGTCTACTGCTTTACCAACAACATTCCACAGCGTGATGGCGGTACCCACCTGGTGGGCTTCCGTACCGCGCTGACCCGTACCCTCAACTCCTATATGGACAAAGAGGATTACAGCAAGAAGGCCAAATCTGCCGCCAGTGGTGACGACGTGCGTGAAGGTTTGATTGCCGTTATCTCCGTCAAGGTGCCGGATCCCAAGTTCTCCTCCCAGACCAAGGACAAGCTGGTTTCTTCTGAAGTGAAGACTGCGGTCGAACAGGCGATGGGCGAGAAGCTGGCCGACTTCCTGCTGGAAAACCCGGGCGATGCCAAAATCGTGGTCAACAAGATCATCGATGCGGCCCGCGCCCGTGAAGCGGCCCGCAAGGCCCGCGAACTGACCCGCCGTAAAGGCGCGCTGGACATCGCAGGTCTGCCCGGCAAGCTGGCGGACTGTCAGGAGAAAGACCCGGCGCTCTCCGAACTCTACATAGTGGAGGGTGACTCTGCGGGTGGTTCCGCCAAGCAGGGTCGCAATCGTAAGAACCAGGCCATCCTGCCTCTCAAGGGCAAGATCCTGAACGTGGAGAAGGCCCGTTTCGACAAGATGATCTCCTCGCAAGAGGTGGGCACCCTGATCACCGCGCTGGGCTGCGGCATCGGTCGTGACGAATACAACCCGGACAAGCTGCGCTATCACAACATCATCATCATGACGGATGCGGACGTCGATGGTGCGCACATCCGAACCCTGCTGCTGACCTTCTTTTATCGCCAGATGCCGGAAATCATCGAGCGTGGCTACGTCTATATCGCCCAGCCACCGCTCTACAAGGTGAAGAAGGGCAAGCAGGAGCAGTATCTGAAAGACGAGGATGCGCTGCTGCAGTACCAGACCGCCATGGCGCTGGATGGTGCGACCCTGCACGTCAACGAGTCCGCCCCGGCCATCGGTGGTGAGGCACTGGAGCGTCTGGTCAACCAGCATCGCGCCGTGACTCACCTGATCACCCGCATGTCCCGCCGTGCGCCGGAAGCCGTGCTGACCCAGCTGATCTATCAGCCGGAACTGAACGAAGCCCTGCTGACCAGCGAAAGCGATCTGCAGGTCTGGTGTCAGAGCATGGAAGCCGTGCTCAACGAGAGCAACCAGGGCATCCAGTACCAGATGCAGGTGCGTCGCGACGAAGAGCGTCGTCTGTTCGTGCCGCACGCCGTGGTGCGTCAGCACGGTGTCGACCGCGAATACCCGATCAGCTACGACTTCCTGCAATCCTCCGAGTACCGCCAGCTGGTCTCCTTGGGCAAGGAGATCGCCAACCTGATCGAGGAAGGTGGTTACATCAAGCGTGGCGAGAAGGTGAAGCCGGTCTCCAGCTTCGTTGAAGCGGTCGAGTGGCTGATGAATGAAGGCAAGCGTGGCATCTACATCCAGCGCTATAAAGGGCTGGGCGAGATGAACCCGGATCAGCTGTGGGAAACCACCATGGATCCGGAAGCCCGTCGCATGCTGCGCGTCACCATTGATGACGCCGTCGGTGCCGACCAGCTCTTCTCCACCCTGATGGGTGATGCAGTAGAGCCGCGTCGCGATTTCATCGAGACCAACGCCCTGCGGGTGGCCAACCTCGACGTCTAATTCGACGCATCAGTACGATATTAAAAAGCCGCTCCCTGTGAGCGGCTTTTTGTTTTTCTGGCGGAGAAAGTGGCACGTTCCACGTGAAACATGGCTCCTCCTTAGTGTGACTGTACAGACTTATATGAGTTCGGCTGCCGGACAGTAGAGGCGCAGACGATGGCCGTCCGGATCGAGAGTCATGCAGGTGTAACCAAACTCCATCCGGGTCGTTTCCTGGATCAGAGTGAGTCCGCGCACTTGCCACTCGGCAAACAGGCGATCGACGGCAGAGTATCATCGGAGAAAGTGAAGGTTGGCTCCAGCCCCCTTTCTGGTTTGCAACGGGACATGCTGTGGCCCTCAGCTCTTCAGTCGTTTGTGACTGGGGGAGGAAGCCCAATAAGGAAAAAGCCAGCAAATGGGCGGAGAGAAGATTTTTCGATCAGAGCCCTTGAAAGCCGAAAGCGGGCCCCTATATAGATATCAAGGCCGGAACGCTCGACAGAGGTTTCGACCAGGCACCCGTCCATCAGGAGGGTAAACAATCGGTTATCGCTCAAAAGAGGATAATACTATGCGTTCTATCGACTTTTCTCCGCTCTATCGTTCTGCCATCGGTTTCGATCGTCTGGCCAATCTCATCGAATCTGCGGCCAGCAATGGCAATGCCGGTTATCCCCCCTACAACATCGAACAGCTGGGTGACAGCGACTACCGCATCAGCATGGCGGTGGCGGGCTTTACCCAGGAAGAGCTGGAGCTGAGCTTCCAGGAAAATCTGCTGACGGTGAAGGGCAACAAGCAGGCCGATACCGAGCGTAACTACCTCTATCAAGGCATAGCCGAACGCGGCTTCGAGCGTCGCTTCCAGCTGGCCGACTATGTGCGGGTGAAGGGGGCCGATCTGAAGAACGGTCTGCTGCACATCGACCTGGTGCGCGAAGTGCCCGAGGCGATGAAGCCCCGCAAGATCGAGATCAACAGCTGATAGCCTGACCTCGTTGCATTATTGATGTTTCCCGGGTGCCGATTGACGGGCCCGTGGAGAGTAAACCCTGTTGCTTTATAGAAGGATAGGATCATGCGTAACCTCGATTTTTCTCATCTCTATTCCAATGCCGTCGGCTTCGAGCGGATGGCCCGTGAGCTGGAAGGCCTGTTCGATCAGAAGACCTCGGCCTACCCCCCGTACAACATCGAAAAACGCGATCACGACAGCTACCTCATCACGGTTGCCGTGGCTGGTTTCGATCGCAATGAGCTGGAGCTGGAGACCGAAAACGGCACCCTCAAGGTGAAGGGGCGCAAGGTCGCCACCATGGGTGAGCGCCAGTTCCTCCATCAGGGGATCGCCGAGCGGGACTTCGAGCTCGCCTTCAAGCTGAGCCAGCATGTAGAGGTGCAAGGTGCCAAGCTGGAGCATGGCCTGCTGACCATAGAGCTGGCCCGCGAGCTGCCGGAGGCGCTCAAGCCCCGCGCCATCCCCATCGGCAAGCCCGAGCAGCTGGCGCTGCCCGGCTAAACAGTACCGCTGACCAGCTGATAGAAGAGAGGCCTGCATTCGCAGGCCTCTCTGTTTTTGTATCGCCGGGCGGATTAGTCGGCGTAGAGGGCGTTGATCTCGTCGGCCAGGATGGCGATGCCGCGCCGCACCAGCTCCTCGCTCTGGGAGTAGTTGAGGCGGATGCACTCCCGGCTGTGACGCCACTCCGGGTCATCGATGCCGGGGAAGAAGTAGTGGCCCGGCACGATCAGCAGGTTCTTCGCTTTCAATCGCTCGTACAATGCCTGGCAGTGGATCGGCAAGCCTTCGAACCAGAGCCAGAGGAAGAGGGCGCCTTCCGGCTTGTGGATGTGGAAGCGCGAGTCGGGGATGGCTTCGCGCAGCAGTTGCACCGCCAGCTCCGCCTTCTGCCGATAGAAGGGTTTCACCACCTGCTCGCTGAGGGCGATGATCTCGCCGCTCTCGATCATCGGAATGGTGATGGCGGGGCCCAGACTGCCCGGTGCCAGATTGATGATGCCGCTCAGGTTGGTGATGGCCTGAATGATCTTCTCGTCGGCGATGACGATGCCGCAGCGGGTGCCCGGCAACCCCAGCTTGGAGAGGCTCATGCAGAGGATGGTGTTGGCGTTCCAGAACGGCTTGGCCTCGCTGAAGATGATGCCAGGGAAGGGGACGCCATAGGCGTTGTCGATCAGCAGCGGAATACCCTTGTCGCGGGCGATCTGATCGAGGTGCTCGATCTCTTCATCGGTCAGCACGTTGCCGGTCGGGTTGGTCGGCCGGGAGACGCAGATCACCCCGATGTCGTCACCCACCTGCAGGCTTTCGAAGTCCACGTGGTATTTGAACTGGCCGTCGGGCAGTTTCTCGATGGTGGGTTTGTAGGCCACGAAGTAGTCGTCCGCCAGAGCCGAGTCGGCATAACCGATGTACTCGGGAGCGAGCGGGAACAGCACCTTCTTCTTGCGGCCATCGGCAAATTCGCCCGCCAGCAGGTTGAACAGATAGAAGAAGGCGTTCTGGCTGCCGTTGGTTAGTGCGATGTTGCGGGCCGAGATCTCCCAACCCAGCTCCTTGCTGAGCAGGGCCGCCAGCGCCTTGGTGAACCTGTCCTTGCCCTGGGGGCCATCGTAGTTGGCCATCGCCTTCACCAGCTCGCCGTTGTCGAGCAGGGTCTTGGCCTCGGCCTGAAAGCGTTCCAGCATGGCGGGGATGGGGGCTGGGTTGCCGCCACCCAACATGATGGCGTCCGGATTGGTCAGCCCCTGATTAAGGTCATCCATGAGTTGGGTAATACCGGCATGGCGAGTGAACTTCTCGCCGAACAAGGAAAATTCCATTCGGTGACAGATCCAGAGTCAGTTACGGGGGAGCTAGCACCATAGCTCAGTTTAAAAGCGGGTGTCGATCAAAAAAATGGGACGTTCCACGTGGAACAGCAGGCAAAATCTAGTGTGGTGAAAATAACCACTTGTTGGTTCAATCCTGACTACAGGATGTTTTCCAACTGGCGCCATTTATTATCTAAAAACAATTAATTTAAACAAAATCATGTTGTTATAGATGTGGCACGACAATTGGAATAGTTATCTGGTCATCTCAACCACACCGGAGCACACCAGATGAAAATCCTGATCGCAACCTTGATTGCCAGCAGCCTGAGCCTGAACGTCATGGCCGACGAATACCCCAGACCCGAACTGGACAGCGTCAAGCTGGAGCAGGAAATATTGGCCCAGCAGCAGCAGGCCTCCCATGCCGTGGTGGCGGAAGCCATTCACAACCTCAAGCCGCTGGCGCTGGATACCCTGGTGGTGGAGGCGAGCTCGGCCGATGCGACTCACCCCGAGAGTTGAGATAGCGCAAGGGGGTCTGCCCCATATGTTGCCTGAAGAAGGCGATGAAGGCGCTGTCGCTGGCGAACTCCAGCGCAGCCGCCACCCGACTGATGGGCTCGGCTTCTGCCAGCAGCTCCAGCGCCCGCAGCAGTCGCCACTGCTGACGCCAGGCCTGGTAGCTCATGCCGGTCTCCCGCATGAAGATGCGGCCTATGGTCTTGTCACTGGCACCCACCCGTTCGGCCAGCCGGTTGAGCCGATCGGGCAGGGCATCGCCCTGTTTCACCTCCTGCAGCCAGCCGGCCAGACGCACGTCTGACGGCAGCGGCAACTGCCAGGATTCCCGCGGCGCTTGCGCCAGCTCCTCTTTCAATAATGCCAGTGTGCAGGTCTGCTCTGCCTCCGGCTTGTCCCACGGCCAGAGCGCCATCCGTTCGATGATCTCCCGTAGCAGCGGGTTGACCGCCAGCACCGCCATCTCGGCCAGCAAGCCGGGTTCGGGTTTGAAATAGAGGGAGCGATAGGCCACCACCCCGCGCATCAGCACCCGATGGGGCAGACCCGCCGGCAACCAGGCGGCCCGCGTCGGCGGCAGCAGGCAGACCTGATCGTCCAGCTCTATGGTCATGCAGCCGGCCTGGGCGAACAACAGCTGATGGCGCCTGTGTTGGTGGCGGCCAGAGTCGTGCCAGCCGAGGGCGGCGGCGATACCGATGGCACTGCCGTCGTGCTGGTCCGGATCAAAAGGGTGATCGGGAAGAATAAAGGCCATGTGTCCGATTCTTGATGTTTATAGTCTTGCTTATTGTAATCGGACAATCGGCGTCACTCTAGAATGACGGCCTCTAGTGAAGGAGGTTTGTCATGAACAACAAGTTGCCACCGCTCTGGCTGGTGGTCGGACTGATGATGTTTCCGCAGATAGTGGAGACCATCTACAGCCCGGTACTGACCCATATCGCCACTGAGTTTCGGGTGAGCGAGGGGCAGGCATCCCAGACCCTGTCGGTCTATTTTCTGGCGTTTGCGGCGGGCGTGGTTTGCTGGGGCAGACTGTGCGATCTCATCGGTCGGCGCCCAGCCATGCTGGCGGGGTTGTTGACCTATGGCGCCGGCACCCTGCTGGCGTTGCTGGCCACCCAGTTTGAAACCCTGCTGCTGGCCCGGGTCATTGCAGCCTTCGGCGCCGCCGTGGGCTCAGTGGTGACCCAGACCATGCTGCGCGACAGCTATCAGGGCAGCGATCTGGCGCGGGTCTTTTCGGTGATGGGCATAGCGCTCTCCCTGAGCCCAGTGCTGGGGCTGGTGAGCGGCGGCCTGCTGGCACTGGCAATCGGCTTGTTGCTGATGGCCTGCCGGCAGTTGCCGGAAACCCGGCCGATCACCACCCAGCGAGTGGCACTCTGGCCGCTGGCATGCCGGATGGTGCGTGATACCGGTTTGTGGCGCAGCGCCGCTCTGGTGGCGCTGTTCAACACCATGCTGTTCGGCTACTACAGTCTGGCGCCCTTTCTGTTTGCCGGGCTGGGGTTGAGCGCGGGTGAGTTTGGTTACTCCGGTATCGTGCTGGCACTGGCGACCCTGGGGGGCAGTCTGTTCAACAAGCGTCTGCTGGGGCTTGGCTGGTCACCTGCCTCCCTGATCCGGCTCGCCGCCGTGTTGGCGCTGGGCTCGGGTTGGCTGGTGTGGGCGAGCCAGGCGTCGCTCTGGTTTCTGCTGCCCATGACGGGAGTGGTGGTGGCATTCGGGCTGGCGATCCCCAATGTGCTGAGCCAGGCGCTGCTGGCCTATCGAGAGGTGGCGGGCAGTGCCGGCGCCCTGTTCGGGCTCGGCTACTACCTGCTGCTCAGCCTGGGGCTCGCCATCGCCGCCTGGCTGCAGGATCTCGGTCTGCTGCTTGGTGGCTGCGGTCTGTTGGCCCTGTGTTGTTGCTGGTGTCGTTCCACGTGAAACATCAGCTGCCAATAAAGCGGTAGCCGATGCAGACTGGGTTGTTGGGGATTATCCCCCAGCTTCTTGCGCAGGCTGGCGATGACGATGCGAAGGTAGTGGGTGTCCTCCTTGTGGCTCGGCCCCCAGATGTCGTTGAGCTGCTGGGTCTGCAGCACCAGCTTGCCGGGAGCGCATCAGAACCTGCACTGCGGCTGTATCGGGGTAAAAGCGAGGGTGTTGGAAGGATAGGGGGATGAAAAAACCCGGCGTTGGCCGGGTTTGAGATGCTGGATTCAATCAGTGATAGTTTGCGATCACTTCGTTGCTATCACTTATAAATCAACAAATCTTGTCAGAGCTTAGCGCATGGTGACAAATTCTTCGGCACTGGTGGGATGAATCGCCACGCAGTTGTCGAAGTCCGCCTTGGTGGCACCCATCTTCATGGCGACGCCGAATCCCTGCAGGATTTCGTCCATCGCAAAGCCAATGCCGTGCAGGCCGACCACCTTCTCTTCCGGGCCGACACAGACCAGCTTCATCCGGGTGGGTTGGCGATGCTGGGTCAGCGCCGAGTACATGGCGGTGAACTGGCTGCGGTAGACCTTGACCTGGCTCTCGCCGTATTCGGCGATGGCTTCTGGCTCGGTCAGCCCAATGGTGCCGATGGGCGGGTGGCTGAACACCACGGTCGGAACCAGATCGTAGCTGAGGTGCTCGCCCGGCTTGTTGTTGAACAGCCGCTCGGAGAGACGACGGCCCGCCGCGACGGCCACCGGGGTGAGCTGGATGCGGCCGGTGTTGTCACCGACGGCATAGACATTGGCGACGGCGGTGTTCTGGAACTTTTCGGTCGGGATAAAGCCTTTCTCGTCCAGCTCGATACCCGCTGCGGCCAGATTCAGGTTGTCGGTGGCCGGGACACGGCCGATGGCCCAGATCAGGCAGTCCACCGTGAGGTGGCGGCCATCTTCCAGCTGCAGGGTCAGGCTCTCGTCGGCGTTCTTGACCACGGCTTTCGGAATGGCGTGGGTGTGCAGCTTGGGTCCTTCCTGCGCCATGATCTCCACCAGAGTCTCGTGGATCATGGGGTCGAAGTTGCGCAGCGGTGCGTGCTTGCGCACCACCAGGTGGGTCTCGGAGCCGAGCGCCTGCATCACGCCGGCGATCTCCACCGCGATATAACCGGCACCCACCACGGCAACCCGCTTGGGTTGTTCTTGCAACTCGAAGAAGCCGTCGGAGTCGATGCCCAGTTCGGCACCCGGAATGGCCGGCACTTCGGGGCGGCCACCGGTGGCGATCAGTATGTGATCGGCGCTGTACTGCTCGCCGTTCACCTCGATGGTGTTGCTGCTGACGAAGCGGGCGAAGCCCTTGATGACGGTGATCTGGTTCTTGCCCAGCACGTTCTGGTAGGACTGATGAATGCGGCCGATATAGGCCTGGCGGGACTCGACCAACTTGGCCCAGCTGAAGTGGTTGAGAGTGGTGTCGAAGCCGTAGTCGGCGCCATATTTCAGGGCATCGGCGATCTGGCCGGCATACCACATGGCTTTTTTCGGTACACAACCGACGTTGACGCAGGTACCACCCAGTTCTTTGGCTTCAATCAGGGCGACTTTCTTGCCATACATGGCAGCCCGGTTGGCCGAGGCGATGCCACCACTGCCACCGCCGATGGCGATATAGTCAAAATGCTGTGCCATTGCGAGATTCTCCGCTCATTTGGAATGCAATCACAGCATGATGGGGACAAAGTGGCCAGCTCACAAGAGCCGGCACTCAGTTATGCTGGATTGGCAGGCGAATATGGAACTGGGCGCCGCTGTCAGGTTCGCTGGCGCAGTGGATGCGGCCACGCAGCAACTGCACCACCAGGTTGTAGATGATGTGGGTGCCAAGACCACTGCCGCCATGACCCCGTTTGGAGGTGACGAAGGGATCGAAGATGCGGGGCAGTATGTCGGGCGGGATACCGCGACCGTTGTCGCTGTAGTCGATCATCAGCTCTTCGCCCTGCTGCTCCACCTTGATGGTGATCTTCTTCGGCTTGTCCCAATTCTCGAAACCATGGTTGATGGAGTTGAGGATCAGGTTGGAGTAGATCTGGGTGAAGCTGCCGGGGAAGGAGAAGATCGACAGCTTGGGATCGCACTGGATATCCACCTCGCACTGGGCCTTCTTCAGTTTGTGGCCGAGGGAGACCACTACCTGGTGCAGGTTGTCGGCGAGGTTGAAGTTGTAGCGAGCCTCGGATGATTGATCGACGGCCACCTGCTTGAAGCTGGCGATCAGCTCGGAGGCGCGGCGCAGGTTGCCCTGCAGCAGCTGCATGGACTCATCGAGGTTGACGGTGAACTCGTTGAGGTAGGAGCGGGAGAGCTGTTTGGCCTCGATGTGCTGCTTGAAGTCGGCCACCCGCTCCTGCAGGTAGGAGGACGCGGTGACGCTGATGCCGATGGGGGTGTTGATCTCATGAGCCACCCCGGCCACCAGCGAACCGAGAGAAGCCATTTTCTCAGACTCAACCAGGGTCTGCTGGGCCTGCTTCAGGTCGTCGTAGGCCTTGCCAAGCTGGTCGTTGGCATCGCTCAGGCTGCGGGTGCGCTCCACTACCTTGCCTTCCAGCTGTTCGTTGAGCTGGCTGATTTCCCGCTCGATCTTCTTGAGGCGGGTGATGTCATAACCGAATCCGATCAGATACTTGAGGTTCAATCCCTCGTAGAAGGGGGCGAAGGTCCACTGCAGCACCAGTTGGTGGCCCTGCTGATCCTGCATCATGACCTCTTTATCCTCTATATAGCCCTGGCTGGCGAGGGTCAGTGCCAGCTCCTCCTGCTGCTCCTTGCTGACGAACAGATCCAGCCAGTTGTGGTGCAGAATCTCCTGCTGGTGGTAACCGGTCAGCATGATGGCTGCCGGATTGATGCTGGCGATGGAGAGATCCGGCTCCATGCAGCAGATAACCATGTTGGCCGAGTTGATCAGGGTGGCGGAGAAATCCCGCTCCTGTTGCAGCTGTTCCGCCGCCTGATGGCGTGCGGCAAACTCGTCGTTTAGGCGGGTTCGCATCTGGTTGAGGGAGGCGACCAGGGTGTCCAGCTCGTCAGGATTCTTGCGGGGCAGGGGGCGGCCTTCCAGCTCCAGCTCCATGTCGAGACTGTCCAGAGTGAATCTCTGGGCGTAGTGAACGATGCGATTGAGGTGTCTGACCACCATGTAGTAGATGATGGTCAGGATGCAGAATGAGACCACCAGGGTTTTGATGGTCTGGCTGACCAGGATCAGCACGGATTTTTCGATGAGGCGCTGGTAGATCTGCTCGAGGGAAGCGGCGACGAACAACTTGCCGACCACCTCATCCTGATAGGTGAGGTTGAACTCGCGGGAGATGTCGTAGCTCTGGCGCTCCACCCCCTGGGTCAGCAAGGGCACTTCGGTATTGCCGAGCATCTCCTTGACCATCACGAACTGCATGTTGGGCAGGTTCATGATCCCTTCGATCTGTACCTTGACCTGCTCTTCGTCCAGGTTCCATAGGCTGGCGGCGATGGGCTGCAGGAAGGAGGCTTCAATCTGGCCGATGCTGTCCTCGATGACGGCCACATCCTTGCGATAATCCCAGGCGAGCTGAAGCGCCGTGATGATCATGGCCAATACGGTACTGCACACCAGAATATAAGAGAGCAGGCGGTATGAGAGCCCGTTGCGGCCAACGGCCTTGGCGGTCTTTAAGAAGAGTCCTGACATGGCGTCCTTGCGGTCTGGATGCGGTGTTGTTTAGTTTAACTGCTTCATGTACTTGTGTCGTCATTCCGGCGTGGCGTACGACCACTCCCGTGCTGCGTCCAACTTTCACGGAGGCTAACTCATCTGCTGCCGCCATGCTGCAGCATGGGGTCGCTTTTGTGACACAAGGATGAAAGAGGGCTCTTTTGCAGGAAATCGGGAGTCCGCTTTGCCCGTCCAGCAAAAACCCCGGCCTGGGCCGGGGTTTCGATTATTCGCCTTTGGGGCCGAGCTGTTGTTCCAGCTGTGCCAGCTTGGCCTCGAGAGCAGCCAGTTTTTCCCGGGTGCGCAGCAGCACCTTGGTCTGTACGTCAAACTCTTCACGGCTGACCAGGTCCAGCTTGTTCAGCTGGGCTTGCAGTACCTGACGAATTTTCTTGTCTGCCTCTTCACCCATGCTGCGGATGCCGGGGGGCAGGGCGTTGTGTACCTGTTTGGCGATCTCTTCCAGTTTCTTCGGGTCGATCATGACGTTCTCCTCAATCGTTGGCAGACATTCTACCGACAATTGCCTCGCTTTGCCGAGATCGGGACGGCTTTTTACGTGCAGAGCCAGTTGGCCATCTGGTCGGTTCTGGCCCTTGCTTGCCAACTGCTACCCTTGCGCCCCTTGTTGACCTAAAACCTTGATTGCAAGCACAAAAATGGATGAATAATGACCAATATGAGTCTTGTTGGTTGTTGGTTTTATGTTAACGTCGAGACGTCGGAGCAGTTCATAGCTCCGTGGGCTTGTGATGGACAACAACCTATACAGAGAACAAAAAATGAAGAAGAAGCTGATTTGTGCAGCCGTGGTCAGTGCCCTGCTGGCCGGATGTGGCGGTGGTGAAAACGACAATGTGGGGGACAGCACCAGTTCACTTGATTACGCCCTGACCGGGTCCACCGGGCAGCGTCCCAGCGTGTTGGCGCCTCGTGCCAGCGATGGCACCTTGAAATTTTCCACTGAAACCCAGGATCTCTCCAACCCGGTCTCGGCCCTCTCCACTCTGGATGGCTGGTCGACGACCCAGGCCATCCAGCTGGTTCCCGCGACAGTGACCGGGGTGTCGGTTCCTGCCCCTAATGCGGGCGATTATGCCGCAGCCATCGCACCTCTCTATCTGCTGGAGTTGGCGTTTGACAACAGTGCCCAGCGCCCTAACGGGGTGAAAAAGGTGCTGGCCTACGGCACGGATTTCGTGGTGACCGAGGCATCCGGCAAGCTTAATCTGGTGCCACTCAAGCCGCTCAACCCGGCCTCTTACTACATGATAGTGGCGACAGATACCCTGAAAGACAGCCGCGGCACGCCGCTCAAGGCCGGTGGTGACTACAGCGGCTTCAGAACTGCTTCGGGCGGCACCGAGCAGGAACAGACCGTCACCAATCTGATCGCTCTGCAGGAGGGGTTGTTCAAGGCGGCAACCGGCATCACCAGCGATCACGTGATCTTCTCCGACTGGTTCGGTACCCAGTCCGGCGCCGATGTGCTGCTGGCGGTGAAGGGTGCCGCAGCGGCCGTGCTCAAGGCCGATCCCGCGACACTGGATGCTGCCAAACTGTGGAAGCAGGATGCACTGGGCAACACCAACCTGCCCGGAACCTATACCCTAGCCGTGACTGGCAACAACTCCTTCCTGACCCAGCTGGATGCCGAGCAATTTTTACCCCAGGAGCAGAAAGACGCGCTGGCCGCCGCCTTTGGTACCGGCACCCCGCTCAACGGGCTGGCCCAGCTGACCAAGGTCTATACCGGTACCGTCAAGTTGCCCTATTTCCTCTCCTCGCCGGCGACTGCCGGTTCATGGGACAAGGCCAAGACCCAGTCCTGGCACGGCGCCATTCCCAGCCTCTACGCCATCGCCAATGCGCTGAAAGCCGGTGACAGCGAAGTGATCGCCGGGCTGGTGGGGGCCGGGGTTGACCCCAACTTGCTGGCTACCCTGATCACTGATCCGACTCGCCAGGCCGAGCTGCTGGCCGAGGCGAGCAAGCTGATCGGGGTCACCCTGACCTCGGGTGGCAAGCCGCTGGATGCCGAAATGAACATTGGCCGCTTCAACCCGCTGCCTGCCCTTGAAGAGGTGCAGTCCGTGCCGATGCGCGTGTTCGCCAAGGATGACCTGAACACCATTACCGACGTGATCATCTATCAGCACGGCGTCACCTCGGTGAAGGAAAACGCCTACGCTCTGGCGCTTAGCCAGATCTATGCGGGCTCGTTGGCTGGCAAGAAGGTGGCGCTGGTGGTGATCGATCACCCGCTGCACGGCGAGCGTGGCTATTCCCTGAGCGGCAGTACGGCGACCGTGACCACCTCTGACAATCCGACGCCGTATCTGAACCTGAGCTACCTGACAGTGGCGCGAGACAACCTGAAACAGAGCGTAGCGGATCTGCTGGGCCTGCGTCTGGCGGTCGGTCTGGCCAACAGCCAGAGTGTCATCGGTACGGCTGGCAGCCTCAAGGTGCACTTCCTCGGTCACTCCCTGGGCGCCATTACGGGGACCAACCTACTGGCGGTGGCCAACCAGACGCTCGGCAATACGCAAGCAGATGCCCTGTTCAAGTTCGATACCGGTGGCCTAGCGATGCCGGGTGGCGGGATTGCCCCGCTGCTGCTGAACTCGCCGACCTTCGGCCCGACCATCAAGATGGGTGTGCTGACCAGTGGCAGCGTCGAGCTGAAGGCGGGCTTTACCGCCTATGCGCCCAATTGCCAGACGGCGGTGGCGACCTGCTTCGTTAACGAGTTCCTGCCGAGCCTGGATGCGACCACTCAGGCGAGCGCGGTCAGCACGCTGCAGAGCTACAGCTTCGCGGCCCAGTCTGTGCTGGATTCGGCTGATCCAATCAACCTCGGCAGCGGTATCGCCACCAGCTTCCCGCTGTTTGCCACCGAGATCGTCGGTGATGGTGCCCTGAACCTGCCGGATCAGGTGATCCCGAACAGCATTGCCTCCGCGCCGCTGGGCGGGACCGAGCCGCTGTTCAAGGTGCTGGCCCTGCAGCCGCTGACCGCGACCGGTGCCGCCAACCATCACGCCGCCCGCTTCGTAGCCGGTGGTCACAGCTCGCTGCTGGCACCGGACGAGAAGTTCGATCCGAGCGGCGACGTCACCACAGAGATGCAGACCCAGTTCGGCAGCTTCTTCATGAGCGGCGGTGCCTTGGTCCAGGTGACCAATTTCAGCCTGCTCAAGCAGTAAGCCGACCGACCATGAAAACGCCGCCCCTCGGGCGGCGTTTTTTTATGGCAAATCTACTCAGGCGGGTTTGTGATGACGATCCAGCCAGCCTTGCAGTAGACCCACCAGCAGGCCGACCAGATGAGCTGTGTTGGCTGTGTTGCCGAGCAGGTCGAAGAAGCCGAGGGCCAGCCAGAGCAGCATGAAGCCCATCAGTGCCGGCGGCAGGGCGAGGCTGCAGGCCGGTTGCAGCTTGCTGCGCATCCAGCTGTAGCCGAGCAGGGCATAGACCACGCCGGAGAGGCCGCCAAAGCGCGGGCCGCTGACGAAGAACTCGGCGATATTGGGCAGTGCGGCACCGACCAGCAGCAGGATCAAGAGCTTGCCGCTGCCGAGTCGCTGCTCAATCTGGCCTCCCAGATACCACCACCAGAGCAGGTTGAACACCAGGTGCAGCACCGAGAAGTGGATAAGGGCCGGGGTAAAGTAGCGCCACGCCTGCCAGTCGGTGAACTGGGCCAGGGTCGGGTGGAACGCCAGCTGATCGAAGATCGGCAGGCCGATGGCGTCGAGTCCGTAGATGGCCAGGCAGGCGATGATGACCATCAGAGTCAGCGGGCCGGCCTGATGGAGGAAATCGGTGATCGGATCCGTCATCCCCTTGCTGTAGTCGATGCGCGCATCAGCCCGGCCGGATTGCCAGGAGGCCTCCATGTAACGGGGGTGGGTCGGCTCGGCCAGGAAACGCTTCACCTCCTGCTGGGCCTGGGCGAGGCGCTGCTCGTCCGCCAGCCAGACCGAGACACCAAGCTCGGACTGGGTCAGCTCGCACGAGATGCCCAGGGTGGCGAGATAGTCCACTAGCGCCTGGGCCATGCGGGCGTTGTCGAGCACCAGCAGCTGGATCATGCCTCGCCCGCCTCGACGGGGAACTCCCTGCGCCAGGCCTCGAAGCCACCATCCAGGCTGTAGACCTCGTCGTAACCCTGTTGCAGCAGGTACTGGGCCGCCCCCTGGCTGCTGTTGCCGTGATAGCACATCACGATCACCGGGGTATCGAAGTCCACCTCATTCATGAAACGCACCAGGGTGCCGTTGGTGAGGTGGAAGGCGCCGACCGCGTGGGCCGCCGCGAAGGATTGCGGGTCGCGAATATCGACCAGGCGGGCGTCACCGGCGGCGAGCTTCTGGTGGGCATCATGGGCACTGATATGGGCAAACTGGTCCATTGACATGTCCTGCGAATAGGTGGATTACCGGCCAGTGTACCGCAAGCCGGCGCCGCCGCTAAGCCCGCAAAGTGTCGGGTTATTGCCGCCAGCGATCGCAATTTCCTTCAATATCGGGCCGGAGCGGATGGCTAGGCTGGAGGCTCACTCTTTTGTTGGAAGGTATGCCATGGAAATGAGTCTGTTGCTGTCGATGGCCGGGTTTGCCCTGGCCATGTCCATCTCGCCCGGGCCGGTCAATCTGGTTGCCCTCGGCAGCGGAGCCCGTTACGGCTTTCTTGCCAGCCTGCGCCACGTGGTGGGGGCGAGCCTGGGTTTCATCCTGCTGCTCCTGCTGATGGGGCTGGGGCTCGGCGCCGCCCTGTCGCAATGGCCGGTGGTGAGTGGCGCCATTCGCTGGGGTGGCATCCTGTTTCTCTGCTACATGGCCTGGCAGCTGGTGGCGGACAAGGGGGAGCTGGAGGAGGGGGGCGGAGTACCTCCCGCCTTTTGGTACGGCGCCCTGATGCAGTGGCTCAATCCCAAAGCCTGGCTGGCGGCCAGCATGGGGATGGGGGTCTATGGTGCCGTGGGCGGGAGCGGGCAGATGATGCTGTTCACCGGTATCTATCTGGTTATCTGCCTTTGCTCCATCGCTTGCTGGGCCTATGTCGGCAGCTATCTGCAGGGGCTGTTGCTCTCCCCGGTCCGGCTGCGCTGGTTCAACCGGGCCATGGCCCTGTTGTTGCTGTTGAGCGCAGCTTATCTGATGCATTCGCCCTGACGGGCAAGCTGTGACCTGTACTGGCCCGGGGTGGTGGCGACCCGCCGTTTGAACTGACGCTGGAAATGGGCCTGATCGGCAAAGCCGCTCGCCAGTGCCACCTCCGCCAGCGGCTGTCCCTGGCGCAGCAGGGTACGGGCGTGGCGGATGCGTTGATCGAGCAGATAGGCGTGGGGCGTCATGCCGTAGTGGCGGCTGAAGCTGCGCACGAAGTGGGACGGGGTGAGGCCGGCCACTGTGCTCAGCTGCTGCAGGGTCAGCATGCTGGCGCTGTCGTCTTGCATCAGCTCGGCTGCCCGCTGCAGGTGTTGCGGGGGGCGATCATCCCAGGTCGCCGGCGTCAGCCTGGCCAGCAGCTGGCGACTGAACTGGTGGCAGGCCACCTCCCGGACCAGGGAGTCATCCTCTTGAACCAGCTGGCGGTAAAGGCGCTGCAACCCTTGATACAGGAGGGGATCCCGGCTGGCAGTCATGTCGAAGGGGCGAAATTCGCTGCCCAATTCCGCCTCCTCCTGCTGGCTGCGCAGCCAGTCCGTATCGAGATAGAACATCAGATAGGACCAGGGCTGATCCTCGACGGGGTTGCAGGCATGCACCTCTTCGGGGTTCATCAGCACCAGGCTGCCGGTGCTGACCTCCTGTCTGTTGCGTTGGTTGAGATAGTGACTGTGGCCACCGGTGATGGCGCCAATGGAGAAGTGAGGGTGGCTGTGCTTGTCATAACAGACGAGACGGCCATCCTGCACCGCTCGCGCCTCGATAAAGGGCAGCGCAGGGTGCCCCCAGAACTGGTGGTGATCCTGCGCCGCCTTTTGCCTGCTCATCGGCCAGCCGTTCGGACACGTTCGCCACGCGATCGCGTGACGGGTTGGTTCGTCGCTGGCCGCTGCAACTGGCTAGCCACCCAGATAGGCCTGGCGCACCGCCGGGTTGGCCAGCAGGGCAGCCCCTGTGTCCTGCAGCACCACGTGGCCATTCTCCAGCACATAGCCGCGGTCGGCCAGCTTGAGCGCCTGGTTCGCGTTCTGCTCCACCAGAAAGATGGTCATCCCCTTCTGGCGCAGCTGCTCTATGGTGTCGAAGATCTGCTGGATGACGATGGGAGCCAGCCCGAGGGAGGGCTCGTCCAGCAGCAGCAAACGCGGCTTACTCATCAGGGCACGGCCGATGGCCAGCATCTGCTGTTCGCCGCCGGACATGGTGCCCGCTCGCTGTTCCAGCCGCTCGTGCAGTCGCGGGAACAGGGTAAACACCTGATCCAGCAGGGCGTGCTGCTCGGACTTGTCGACGAAGAAGGCCCCCATCAGCAGGTTCTCCTCCACCGTCAGGCGGGCGAAGATGCGGCGCCCCTCCGGCACCACGGCGATATCCTTGCGCATAATGCGGGCGGTGGATAGCGAGTCTATCTGCTCCCCCTCGAACCAGATGGAGCCGCTGCTGGGCTTGGGTTCACCGCACAGGGTCATCAGCAAGGTGGTCTTGCCAGCGCCGTTGGCACCGATCAGGGTGACGATTTCCCCCTCTTTTACCTCGACGCTGACGTCGTGCAGCGCCTGGATCTTGCCGTAGTGGGTCGATACGTTGCGAAGTTCTAACATCGTGACTCCTGTGTTTACGATTCGCCCAGATAGGCCTTGATCACCGCTGGGTTGTTGCGGATCTCATCCGGTTTGCCGTGGGCCAGCGGGGTGCCCTGGCTGACCACGAAGATGCGGTTGGAGATGCCCATCACCAGCTTCATATCGTGCTCAATGAGCAGCACTGACACACCGAACTCGTCCCGCAGGTTCATGATGAGCTCGTTGAGCTCGTCGGTCTCTTTCGGGTTGAGGCCCGCGGCAGGCTCGTCCAGCATCAGCAGCTCTGGACGGGTCGCCATGCAGCGGGCGATCTCGAGGCGACGCTGCTGGCCGTAGGCCAGGTTGCCGGCGGCGCGGTTGGCGAGATCCTTGAGCCCCACCTTGTCGAGCCAGAAGCCGGCCTGATCCAGTCCCTCCAGCTCGGCCCGGCGAAAGGCCGGGGTCTTGAACAGTCCGGCGAGGAAGCCGGTGTTGAGGTGCTGGTGCTGGGCGACCAGCAGGTTCTCCACCGCCGTCATCTCCTTGAACAGCCGCACGTGCTGGAAGGTGCGCACGATTCCCTTGCGGGCGATCTTGTGGCCGGGCAGCCCCTGGATCTCCTCACCCTTGTAGCGGATCACGCCGCCGGTCGGGCGATAGAAGCCGGTCAGGCAGTTGAAGATGGTGGTCTTACCCGCCCCGTTGGGACCTATGATGGAGATCACCTCGCCCCTCTCGACATCCAGCTCGACGCCGTTGACCGCCAGCAGGCCGCCGAAGCGCATCGACAGATTGGAGACCTCCATTAACTTGTTGCTCATGGGCGCGGCTCCTCCGTCAGTTGGCAGAGTGCCGGACGGCTTGCCGATCCGGTCGGGGAGCCCATCGGCCGGGTTGAGACTTCCAACAATATGTTGCTCATTTGCGCAGCTCCAGGTGGGGACGGGTCATTGGCAGCAGTCCTTGGGGCCGCCAGATCATCATGAACACCATCAGCAGACCGAACATCAGCATGCGGTACTCGTTGAATTCACGGGCCAGCTCCGGCAGTACCGTCATCACGATGGCGGCCAGTACTACCCCGATCTGGGAGCCCATGCCGCCCAGTACCACGATCGCCAGCACGATGGCCGACTCGATGAAGACGAAGGATTCCGGGCTGATGAAGCCCTGGCGCGAGGCGAAGAAGCTGCCGGCAAACCCCGCGAAGCAGGCGCCTATGGTGAAGGCGGTCAGCTTGATAATGGTGGGGTTGAGGCCGAGCGACTTGCAGGCGATCTCGTCTTCTCGCAGCGCTTCCCAGGCTCGGCCCAGCGGCATGCGCAACAGGCGGTTGATGACGAACAGGGTCGCTACCACCAGCACCAGCGCCATCAGGTAGAGAAAGATCACCTTGTGGTTGGCGTTGTAGGTGATGCCGAAGAACTCGTGGAAGGTCTCGAAGCCGCCATCCTTGACGGTACGGTTGAACTCCAGGCCACCGAGCGTCGGCTTGGGAATGCCGGAGATACCGTTCGGGCCGCCGGTCAGGCTGGTCATGTTGTTGAGCAGGATGCGGATGATCTCGCCGAATCCCAAGGTGACGATGGCCAGGTAATCCCCCCGCAGCCGCAGCACGGGGAAGCCGAGCAGGAAACCGAAGGTAGCCGCCATCAGGCCGGCAATGGGCAGGCACTCCCAGAAGCTCAGCCCGAAGTAGCTGTTGAGCAGAGCGTAACTGTAGGCGCCGACCGCGTAGAAGCCGACGTAGCCCAGATCCAGCAGGCCGGCGAGGCCCACCACCACGTTCAGGCCCAGCCCCAGCATGATGTAAATCAGGGTGAGAGTGGCCAGATCGATGGCGCCGCGGGAGGCCATGAAGGGCCAGCTCACCGCGAACAGCAGCACCAGCACGGCGGTCAGGTTATAGAGCTTGGGCGCCTCTTCGGGGCTTGGCAGCACCAGTTTGGTGAAGCCGACCGAGAAGCCGCTGATGGAGGCCTGAAACAGGCGCGCGATCTGGCCGCGCAGCATCTGGAACCAGAACACCAGGGTGGCGCCTCCCAGCAGCCAGGCCAGCGACACATCGAGTCGGCTCACTACCAGCAGGCGGGAGCCATCGGTTTCGAGTTTGAAGCCGAGCAGCCAGAAGGAGAGCACCAGCAGCACCAGGCTGGCGATACAGGCATGGATAAATTGGTGTTTCATCATACCTTCTCCACTTCCGGTCGGCCGAGAATACCTGTCGGCATAAACAGCAGCACAAAGATAAGCAGGGCGAAGGCCATCACATCCTTGTATTCGGTGCTGAGATAGCCGGCGGTGAGCGCTTCCACCACGCCGAGCAGCAGGCCGCCAAGCACGGCGCCCGGAATGCTGCCGATACCGCCCAGCACAGCCGCAGTGAAGGCTTTCAAGCCGGCCATAAAGCCGAGGTAGGGGTTGATGACGCCGTAATACATGCCGAGCAGTACGCCGGCGACGGCGGCCAGTGCGGCCCCCAGTACGAAGGTGATGGAGATGACCACGTGGGTGTCGATCCCCAGCAGGTTGGCCATCTTGATGTCTTCCGAGCAGGCGCGGCAGGCGCGGCCCATGCGGGAGCGGCCGATGAACTGGGTCAGCGCCAGCATGGTGATGAAGGTCACCACGAAGATGATGAGCTGCATGTAGGAGAGGCTGGCCTGGAAGCCGTCGGCTTCACCCAGCGACCAGCCGCCGGAAATGAGGCTGGGCATGGCGATGTCGCGCGAGCCCTGGGCCATCCGCATCATGTTTTGCAGGAAGATCGACATGCCGATGGCGGAGATGAGGGGGATCAGGCGGTTGCCGCCCCGCAGCGGCCGGTAGGCGACCCGCTCTATGCTCCAACCATAGGTGCCGGTGATGATGATGCTGACCAGGAAGGCGCCCCCCAGCAGCAGGAAGGTGCTGTCGATGCCCATCATCATGAGCCCCGCCATCACCATGAAAGCGACATAGGAGCCGATCATGTAGACCTCGCCGTGGGCGAAGTTGATCATGCCGATGATGCCATACACCATGGTGTAACCGATGGCGATCAGGGCATAGGTGCTACCTATGGTCAATCCGTTCAGCAGCTGCTGAACCAGATAGAGAAAGTGTTCGGACATACTGCGTTCCCTGTACTTGCCCGCAAAGAGAGGAGGGGGTGAACAGGTTCACCCCCGGATCGGCAGATTATTTGACTTGGCTGGAGGAACCGTCGGCGTGCCACTGGAAGACGCCGAACTCGAAGCCTTTCAGGTCACCATTCGGTGCCCAGGTCAGCGGGCCCATGACGGTATCGATCGGTGCGGCCTTGATGGCGGCGGCGACGGCAGCCGGATCATCTTCACCCGCCTTGGCGATACCGGCAGCCAGGGTCTGCACCGCGGCATAGGTGGTCCATACGAACGGGCCGGAGGAGTCCTGGCCCTTCTCCTTGAACGCGGCAACCAGCGGGGCGTTGGCCGGCACCAGGTCATACTTGTTCGGCAGGGTGACCAGCAGGCCTTCGGAAGCCGGGCCACCGATGGCGGAGATGTCCTTGTTACCCACCCCTTCCGGACCCATGAACTTGGCCTTCAGACCCTTCTCGCCAGCCTGGCGCAGGATCAGGCCCAGCTCGGGGTGATAGCCGCCGTAGTAGACGAAGTCGACGTTCTCTTTCTGCAGCTTGGCGATCAGGGCGGAGAAATCCTTGTCACCGGCGGTGATACCCTCGAACGCCACCACCTTGACGCCCGCCTTGTCCAGCGCCGCTTTCACGCTGGAGGCGATGCCTTCACCATACTGCTTCTTGTCGTGGATGACGGCCACGCGCTGGGGCTTGACCTGCTCGATGATGTACTTGGCAGCTGTGGGGCCCTGATCGCTGTCCAGACCGATGGTACGCAGTACCAGCTGATAGCCGCGTTCGGTGATCTTGGGGTTGGTGGAGGCCGGGGTCACCATCAGGATCCCTTCATCTTCATAGATGTCGGAGGCGGGCAGGGTGTTGTCGGAGCAGAGGTGGCCGACCACGAACTTGACGCCGTCATTGACCACCTTGTTGGCGACCGCGACCGCCTGCTTGGGATCGCAGGCGTCGTCATAGATGACCGCCTCGATTTGCTTGCCATTGATGCCGCCAGCCTTGTTGATCTGCTCGACCGCCATCTTGCCGCCGGTAAACTGCATGTCACCGTACTGGGCGACCGGGCCGGTCACCGGGCCAGCGATGCCGATCTTGACCGTATCGGCTGCATGGACCATTGAGGCCGATCCAAACAGAGCCAAAGAAACCGCTGCTCTTACCGCCATTTTTCCGAAGTTATTCATTGATTCGTCCCTTAATCAGTGGATTGTTTCATTTCCATGTGCCATTCCGGATCCTGATCCTACCTGTCCGGCAATATTTAAGGTTCTATCATTCCTCACGGGGCAATAACAAGCTGTTAAAGATACTGACCAGAGCGGGTCGAAAGCGCGTATTTTGAAATAAATAACCTGTTTTAAATCTTGGTTTGGAATTTAATATTGATATATTGAGTTAACAACTGGGCAACAAGGCGTGGTTGTGATGAAGTATAGAAGATTAATCTGGCGATATTTTACTCTGATGCTGCTCCCATTTTGACCACAATCCGTTTGCGCAAATAGAAATGAACGCCTAAATTAGCCAGCATTGACAAATCGCTGGCAGTGCTCGTTAAAACCAAGCCTTTATTCGGGAAATCTGCTAATGTTCCGCCTTTGACAGTCAGGAGACAGAGATGGCCACTATCAAGGATGTCGCCTCCCGAGCGGGCGTATCCATCTCCACCGTCTCACATGTGCTCAACCACACTCGCCGGGTCAGCGAAGACGCGACCCAGAAAGTGCTTGAGGCGGTGGCAGAACTCAACTACGCGCCCAACTCGGTCGCGCGCAGTCTGAAAATCAATTCAACCAAGACCATAGGCATGCTGGTGACCACCAGCGTGAACCCCTTCTTCGCGGAAGTGGTGCAAGGTGTGGAAGCATACTGCTTCGAACAGGGTTACAGCCTGATCCTGTGCAACACCGAGAACCAGCCGCCCCGTCAGCAGCACTATCTGCGCATGCTGATGGAGAAGCGGGTCGATGGCCTGCTGGTGTTGGGAACCGACATCGACACTCCGTTGCGCGACATGCTGCGCATCCACAAGAACGTGCCCCAGGTGGTGCTGGATTGGGGAACCGAGTGCGATTTCGCCAACGTGATCAACGATAACGCCCGCATCGGTGCGCGCCTTGCTGTGCGCCACCTGCTGGAGCTGGGTCACACCGACATCGTCTGCATCACCGGACATCTTGCCAAACCCACCACCCAGCAGCGACTGGACGGGGTGCGCGATGCTCTGGGCGAGCGCGGCATGACCCTGAAAGATGAACAGATCTTCGAAGGGGATTACGAGAGCCAGAGCGGGTTCGACCAGATGCAGCGCATCCTGGCCCTCAAGCCGCGCCCGACTGCGGTGTTTGCCTTCGATGACCCCATGGCGATCGGTGCCATCTGCGCCGCCTGGGAAGCCGGGGTCAAGGTGCCGGACGACATCTCCATCATCGGCTATGACGACGTCGAGATGGCGCGCTTCTCCAGCCCGCCGCTCACCACCATCCGTCATCCCAAGGCGGAACTGGGCCAGCTGGCGGTCAAGCAGCTGGTGAGCCGGATTCGCAACAAGGAGCAGGAAGTGGAGTCGATGACGGTCGAGCCAGAGCTCATCGTCCGTCGCTCGGTGAAAGCCCTGCGCTGATTGCCATCCAGTATGGACACCACGAAAAACCCCCTCGTCAGCGAGGGGGTTTTTGTTTGTGGTGATGGCACTTCATGTGGTGGTGGGTAGTCTGGGATGAATCTCCTCCTCTGCCCATGTAGATCAAAATAATCAAACTAGATGTTAGTTACCCTGTTCCCCTTATTCTGATGTGCGTAGTGGGGGAAGAGTGAGCCTGATCGAAGCCGTGACCCTGGCCTGTGGCCTGGTCTATCTGGTGCTGTTGCAGTGGCAGGAGAGGGCCGGTCGATCCTGGTTCTTCTCTCTCTCCCTGCTGGCTGCCGCCTGGCTGGTGGCGGCGGATGTTACCCTCTGGTTCGCACTGGGGTTGGTGGTTGCGGCGCTAGCCTTGCTCAGCCGAACCCGGCTATTGCCACTTCTGGGTCAGCTCGACGGCCAGTCGCTGCGGGCCTGGACCCGCCACCTGCTGTTGCTCTCCTGGGGGCTGGTGACGGTGCAATATGGCCTTTATATCTGGCAACTGGGGCTGGGAACGCCTCCCTGGCTGATGCGCCCGGACGTGGTGGATGGCTTCCTGCCCATCGCCGGCGGGCTCGGGCTGCGGGCCTGGCTGAGCCAGGGCATCATGGATCCCCACCATCCGGCCGCTACCGTCACAGTGCTGGTGCTCTCCCTGTCGGCCCTGCTGCTGGGGCGGGCGTTCTGCGCCTGGTTCTGCCCGCTTGGCCTGGCGGGGGAGTGGCTGCATCGGCTGCGCAGCCGGGTATTGCCGGGGGAATGGGCGCCGCCGCGCTGGCTGGATCTGATCCTGCGTGGCCAGAAGTTTCTGGTGCTTGGCTTTCTGTTGTTCATCGTGCTGCTCGCGGTACCGGATGCCGCCCTGCCCGGCTACTTCGCCAGTGCCTATCACCAGGCGGCGGACATGAAGATGGGGGCCTTCTTCTTCAACCTGACCCTCATCTCCGGTCTCTGCCTCGGCTGGGTGTTGCTGCTCACTGCCGCTTTCCGTCAGGGGTTCTGCCGCTATCTCTGCCCCTACGGTGCCTGGCTCGCCCTGCTGGGCCTGCTGACGCCCCTGCGCATCCGCCGGGATCCGGCCCGCTGCCTGCGAAGCGTCGGCCACGACTGTGACAAATGCAGCCGTGCCTGCCCGTCTCGCATCCAGGTGCATCAGCTGATCGCGGTGCACAGTCTCGAATGTACCAGCTGCCTGAGTTGTGTGGCCGCCTGCCCGAAGCGGGCCGATGCCCTCGCGCTGGGCACCCGGCGTCGTCGGCTCATGCCTCGCTGGCTGCTGGGCCTGCTCTGTCTGTTGCTACTGATCTTGCCGCTGCTCTCTCATGGCGTGTTGGGATTCTGGGTCAGCCAGACCCCGCTGGAGGTGCGCGGCCATCTGCTTCAAATCCTGCCGCAACTTAGCCATTGAGTGGTCGGGGCGGGTGATCTGCCTTCGAATAGGGCACGGAATTTGATACCTGACGGGCTGGCAGGTAAAGTCGCACGGGTGAAACGTTGAGCAGGAGCGTTGAAACATTTTCGAACGAGCCCGCTTTCTGTTTCATCTTCTTTATGAAAACAACATCTTGTCGCCTGCCAGCGCGCGGGCGGCCGTCAGGGCGTAGCCATGGCTGCGCCATTTCTTTGCAGTGCAAACAGGGCAGGAGTTAAGGGGATTTATGGAACACAAACCATCCTTGGTGGGCGGGGCATGCATCATTGCCGGCGTCTGTGTGGGGGCCGGCATGCTGGGCTTGCCGAGTGCCGGAGCGGGTGCCTGGACCCTCTGGTCCCTGCTTGCGGTAGCGCTGACCATGGTGGTGATGACGGTGTCGGGCTGGATGCTGCTCGAATCCTACAAGGGCTATCCGCTGCGCGTCTCCTTCGACACCGTGACCCGGGATCTGCTGGGGGAGAAGGTCAATGCCCTCAACAACCTGAGCGTCTACTTCGTCGGTGGCATCCTGCTCTACGCCTACATCACCTCGTCCGGCCTCATCATCCAGGAGATGACGGGGATCGGCAGCCACGTCGCCTCAGTACTGTTCACCCTGGTCTTCTCGGCCTTGGTGTGGCACTCCACCCGGGCGGTGGACCGCATCTCGGTGCTGCTCATCATCCTGATGATGCTGAGCTTCGCCTTCGGCATCTCGGGTCTGTCGATGAAGATTAGCCCCGAGCTGCTGTTTGACCGGATGAGCGAGCACGCCAGCTACGCCCCCTACGCCCTCGGCATGCTGCCGGTGGCGCTCACCTCGTTCGGCTATCACCACTCGGTGTCGTCGATGCGTGCCTATTATGGCGAGGAGCGCCGCGCCAGCCGCGCCATTCTGGGAGGGACCGTTATCGCTCTGGCCTTCTACACCGTCTGGCTGCTGAGCGTGTTCGGCAATCTGCCGCGCAGCGAGTTCGGCCCGGTGATCGAACAGGGTGGCAACGTAGACGCCCTGCTCAAGGCGCTCGGCTCGGTGATCGAGTCCAAGGCGGTGGCCAGCGCCCTCAACGCCTTCTCCATGGCGGCCATCCTCTCCTCCTTCATCGGGGTGGGGCTGGGGGTGTTCGACTACCTGGCGGACCTGTTCAAGTTTGACAACAGCCGCGGTGGCCGCGCCAAGTCCTGGGCGGTGACCTTCCTGCCGCCTCTGGTGCTCTCGCTGCTGTTCCCGTTCGGCTTCCTGGTAGCCATCGGCTATGCCGGCGCCGTCGCCACCCTGTGGACTTGCATCATTCCGCCTCTGCTGGCGTGGAAGGTGCGCGCTGGCAAGGGTCAACAAGGGGGCAAGCACGAGGGCTTCCGTGCCCCGGGTGGCATTGTCATGATCGCCCTGGTGATTCTGTTTGGTGTGCTGACCGCCGCCTTCCACCTGCTCAATATGGCGGGACTGCTGCCTGCCTATACCGGCTAGGTCACGGACATGGAAAGAGAAAAACGGCGCCTGCGGGCGCCGTTTTTTATGGCTTAAGCACAGCAGGCCGGTTACTGGATGCTGACTGACAGGGTGTGGGGCACCTGCTCGCCGCGGCGGGCGGAGGCGCGCATCTGATAGACCTGGACCAGGTATTTGCCCGAGGTGGGCAAGGTCGATTGCCACTGACCATTGCCATCATTGCGACCCAGTGCCTCGGCCTGACCCGGGATGGCACCGGGGGGGAAGACATTGAAGTTGGCGTTGCTGCTGCCACTGATCTTGACCGTCATGGTCTGGCCAGCCTTGGCCACCAGGGTGTAGTGGAGGGTGTCGTAACCGGAGAAGTTGCCTTTTACCTGGGCGCTGTGGGCTCCCTTGGCAAACTGCACGGGTACCGTAGTGATTTTATTGGCGGCCTGCACCCCGGCGGCCATGGTTACGACCAGCAATGCGGCCGTGATTGCTCGTTTCATCTTGGCTCCTTATGGATGTGGCCCTGTCACCCTGGCAGGGCTGCCCGCACAAGATATGCCTAAATCGTCGAGTTGCCTATACGCACCGCTGCGGTTCTCGTTTTGTTTTGGGACACCCACCTATTTCTCGTTTCGGGACACCCACTTTGGGGGAAGGTGAATAACCGGAAGAGGCGCGTTTGCAAGTTGGCTGATTTGAGGGACGTTGAGCATGAAGCATCATCGGGGAGAGCGGCGACAGATAGGATCGATTGGTTGGAATACGGGAAAGGACAACTTGGTGGCAAGGGGTTATTGTGCCTCGGTGCGGGCACGAGGCTGGTGTCAGAAGTTCATCAAGGTGTGCACCAAGCTGATGTCATAAATAGGGTTGGTAGCATCGGGTCTGACCGCAATGCTCGGCATAACGCTGGCAGCAGACTCTGTCACCGATCGCCCGGATGCCGTGGCGTCGAAACAGAGTGACCTGTCCCAACCATTGCTCCTCATGCATACCCAGGCGTTGCAAGACGGGGACAAGATGATGCGGGATATGGCCACACTTATCCAGGCGGATCGCTCGTCCGGTCCAGTCCACCAGGGTCAGATAATCGGCAAAACTGTAGGGAATGGCTTCATTGCCTTCCTTGGCAAAAGGCAACAGCAATGGAGTCGGATTGACGGGATCCGCTGTCTGTTCAATCCGTTGCTGGATGCTGGTGAAATGGCTCTCTTCCGGCGTAGTGGCAATGCCGGCCCGAATGGGGTTGAGGTCAACATAGGTCATGCAGGCCAACACCGCCGACTCTGTGAGCAGGGCCTGGCTCTTGAAGCGCCCCTCCCAGAAGTGCCCCTTGCAACCGTCCTCCTGATTGGCCTGGCGGGCCAGCGACTCATTCAGCAGGCGCACCAGCCAGCTGATGGAATAGAGGCGCTCTCGCCACTGGCCTATCAGCTGGTGCACCACGTCCAACTCGGGCTCTATCAGTTCATCACCCTGATACCAGCGCCTTACCAGCAAGGGCCACTGAAACAGGCGAGCCCAGCGTTCTGCCACTTCCCGCTCGCTCCACTTATTGGCAATATCGGCCTGCACTTTGAGCACGAGATGATAGTGATTACTCATCACGGCATAGGCGCATATACCGATGGCAAAGACCTGCGACAGCTGGCCTAGTTTGTCGGCAACCCATTGGCGCCTGTGTTCGTAGCTTTGGCCGGAGTGATCATCCTGACCGCAGAGAAAGGCACGCCGTACACAGCGGCTGACCACATGGTAATAGGGTGTATCGGCGAGGCTGATCTGGCGTGAACGGGCAATGGTCATGGCAACGTCCTCAGCAGTGATGTATCAAGCCAAGCAGCCAGTTATGTGGTTGTCAAAGAGGTGGGTGTCCCAGCTTTTCGTCTTACAAAAACAAAGAGGTGGGTGTCCCAGAATCTGGTGTTGTACATACAGGGTCTAAGCCCTTGGCTACCGTTCAGTGTCGGGTTTGGTGATGAGGTGAGGATGAGGGCCATATCTACGGCACAAGGTTTAATTCCTTAAGGTTCGAATCTGGCTTCCTCACCCTCATGTGATGAGAGCTAATCATCACGCAAGTAAGATACAAGGTTCGATTAGCGCAGCGTAATCGGACGGACGAGAGGCTTTGGTTGCGGTTGTTGCCTCGAGTCAGGGGCAACCAGCCGGAGGAGGAAATACGGCTGGCTGTTATGACGGGGGAATCCATTTAGTGAATGTCTGATTACATCTGCTGGTTAATTGAAGAAAAAATTTCGCAAACATAATTGAATGCAGCAGGACTTCACTGTGAAGCCCTGCTGTTTTTATGTTAACGACGATTTTCTGCTTCGCGAGCTTTCTGCCCATCGATGCATCCCATATTGAAAGCTTCTTCTGCGGCTTTATGTCGGACGTACCCAGCTTGGCTTAATGGTATGCTTTCAGGAGTAAAGTGCAGTCTCTCATTGCGATAAGCTTGATTGTAACCAAGCTCATAGGCACAGCCTGCACATCTATGGCGATATGGATTTGACTGATCGCTATTCAATTCAGCAAAAAAAGGGTCGTATCGATGTGGCTCTTGGCAAGTCATAGGGATCTCTACCTCTTGCTATCTGGTGTCTGATGAATAGGAACCCATGTCGAATTTGGCTTAGAGGTAGGGGGCGCAACTTTATTATCCGCAATAGTTACGAAGTTGTCTTTTTTTCCTCCTCGAGGCCCTTGTTCTTGATAGATTCCGCCTTTCTTACCGCTACTTTCGCCAGGTTTGAGTGCCATTTTGCATTTCCAGATTGTTTGTGCAGTACATACTGCATGATCCATGTGGGGCCTAAACAGAAGAGATCAATGGTAAAAGTGAAAATTTTTATTTAAAGAAAAAAGGTTTGCCATAGAAGGTTCAAATCTACAAATAAGACTGGCAATTAATGTTTAGGTGGGTTGTTTTTTAGACTTTTTATAAATGAGTTAAAGGCATATGAGTTACTTGAATAGGCAGGCTTTGCTGATTATTTCTTGGTAACAGCAGTGCTACTTCAGCTCGCATCCGATTTTCTGTGTAGTAAACCTAGCTAGGAAAGAGAAATCATATTTCATGTAGTTGTGTGACGTATTCTACTGGGAGTCACTCAATAAAAAAGGCGCCTTTCGGCGCCGTTTTGAGAGTTTGCTAACAAACTTCAATCACTGCAGCAGGGAGATATCCGCGACTTGCAGGAACAGGTTGCGCAGGTTGTTTAGCAGTGCCAGACGGTTGGCCTTGAGGGCTTCGTCGTCGGCCATCACCATGACTTCGTTGAAGAAGGTGTCGACCGGCTCGCGCAGGGCGGCCAGACGGGTGAGGGCTGCCTGATAGTCACCGGCGGCGAACAGCGGGGCCAGTTCGGCTTGCAGTTCGGCAACCTGGGTGGCCAGCGCCTTCTCGGCGGCATCGACCAGCAGTTCCGGTTTGACGGCAGTCGGCAACTCGCCTTCGACCTTGGCCAGAATGTTGCTCACGCGCTTGTTGGCGGCAGCCAGTGCCAGTGCGGCATCCAGGGTGCGGAAGTGGCTGACGGCCTTGACGCGACGATCGAAGTCCAGCGGACGGGTCGGGCGGCGGGCCAGTACGGCCAGCACCACGTCGGCACCGATGCCTTCGTCCTGATAGGCGGCACGGAAGCGACCCAGCATAAAGTCGACCACGTCGGTGACGACGGTTTGGTTGGTCAGCTTGTTGCCGTAGACGCGTACCGCCTCTTCAACCAGTTCAACCAGATCCAGATCCAGCTGCTTCTCGGTCATGATGCGCAGGGCACCGATGGCGGCGCGACGCAGGGCGAACGGGTCCTTGTCACCTTTTGGCAGCATGCCGATGCCGAAGATACCGGCCAGGGTGTCGAACTTGTCGGCCAGCGCGACGGCGCAGGCTACCAGACCGGACGGCAGGGCATCGCCGGCAAAGCGCGGCATGTACTGTTCGTTGAGGGCCACGGCGACCGCTTCGTCTTCGCCATCGTGACGGGCGTAGTGCATCCCCATGACACCCTGGGTGTCGGTGAACTCGCCGACCATGTTGGTCATCAGATCACACTTGGAGAGCAGACCGGCACGCTTGGCCTGAGCCACGTCTGCACCGATGCGCTCGGCGATAAAGCCGGCGACGGTCTCGATGCGCTCGACCTTGGCCCGGACTGTGCCCAGCTGTTGCTGGAACAGCACGGTTTCAAGGCGCGGCAGGCGGGAGGCCAGAGTCTGCTTGAGGTCGGTCTTGAAGAAGAATTCGGCGTCAGAGAGACGGGGGCGAACCACCTTCTCGTTGCCGCTGATGATCTGGCTCGGGTCTTTGGACTCGATGTTGGTGACGAAGATGAACTTCGGCAGCAGCTTGCCGTTCTTGTCGTAGACCGGGAAGTACTTCTGGTCACCCTTCATGGTGTGAACCAGCGCTTCGGCCGGCACGGCCAGGAACTTCTCTTCGAAGTTGGCGGTTAGCACCACCGGCCACTCGACCAGTGCGGTCACTTCTTCCAGCAGGTCGTCGTCCAGATCGGCCACGCCACCGAAGGCGGCAGCGGCCGCTTCGGCGTCAGCCTTGATCTTGGCCTTGCGCGCCATAAAGTCGGCAATCACCATGCCGCGCTCCTGCAGGATCTGCGGGTACTGGCTGGCGTTGTCGATGGTGAACTCGCTCTCGCCCATGAAGCGGTGGCCGCGAATGGTGCGGGCAGAGTCGATACCCAGAATGTGGGCGGGCACCAGATCCCCATCCAGCAGCAGGGTCACGGTGAAGACCGGACGCACGAACTGGATGGTCTTGTCGCCCCAGCGCATCATTTTCGGGATCGGCAGCTTGGCCAGCGCTTGGCTAACCAGTTCGCCCAGCAGATCGACGGCCGGACGGCCTTCGACCTTGGCGGTGTGAACCAGCCACTCGCCCTTGTCGGTGACCAGACGCTCGGCCTGCTCGACGGTGATGCCGTTGCCACGGGCCCAGCCTTCGGCGGCCTTGGTCGGCTTGCCTTCGGCATCGAACGCCTGCGCCACGGCTGGGCCGCGCTTCTCGACGCTCTTGCTCGGCTGCTCGCCGGCCAGCGCGTGTACCTTCAGCGCCAGACGGCGCGGGGAGGCAAACCACTCGACGTCGCCGAAGGCCAGATCGGCCTTGGTCAGCTCGGCTTTGAAGTTGTCGGCAAAGGCTTCGGCCAGGGAGCGCAGGGCTTTGGGCGGCAGCTCAGCAGTACCGATCTCTACCAGAAATGTATGTTGTGCCATGTCCGTTCCTTAACCTTGCTTGTTCTCACTGCGCTGACACATAGGGAAGCCCAGCGCTTCGCGGGAGGCGTAGTAGGCTTCCGCCACCGCCTTGGTCAGGGTGCGAATGCGCAGGATGTAGCGCTGACGCTCGGTGACCGAGATGGCCTTGCGGGCATCCAGCAGGTTGAAGGAGTGAGCGGCTTTGAGGATGCGCTCGTAGGCAGGCAGTGGCAGCGGTTTTTCCAGTGCCAGCAGGTTCTGGGCTTCCTTCTCGTACTGCTCGAAACAGTGGAACAGGAACTCCACATCGGCGTGCTCGAAGTTGTAGGTGGATTGCTCCACTTCGTTCTGGTGGAACACGTCGCCGTAGGTGGTCTTGCCCAGCGGGCCGTCAGACCAGACCAGATCGTAGACGCTGTCTACGCCCTGGATGTACATGGCCAGACGCTCGAGACCGTAGGTGATCTCGCCGGTGACCGGCTTGCACTCGAGGCCGCCAACCTGCTGGAAGTAGGTGAACTGGGTCACTTCCATGCCGTTCAGCCACACTTCCCAGCCCAGACCCCATGCCCCTAAGGTCGGGTTTTCCCAGTTGTCTTCCACGAAGCGGATGTCGTGGATCTCGGGATCCATGCCCAGCTCTTTCAGGGAGCCCAGATAGAGTTCCTGAATGTTGTCGGGGGAAGGCTTGATGATCACCTGGAACTGGTAATAGTGCTGCAGGCGGTTCGGGTTTTCACCGTAGCGGCCGTCAGTCGGACGGCGGGACGGTTGCACGTAGGCGCAGGCGATGGGCTCGGGGCCCAGGGCGCGCAGGCAGGTCATGGGGTGAGAAGTACCGGCACCCACTTCCATATCCAGCGGCTGAATGATGGTACAGCCCTGGCGGGACCAATAGTCCTGCAGCTGCAGGATCAGGCCCTGAAAGGTTTTGACATCGAATTTTTGCATAATTTTTTTCGCGCGAAATGAAATCAGAGCAAGATTTGCTGAATGTGAACCGAAGGAGTATACCGTCTGGCATGGTCGGATAATAGGCGAAATTACAGCGGATTAATGTGATGGCGCTGCGCCGGGCCTGGGCGGGAGGGGTTGTGGGCACTCCCACGCCCGGGTTGGCATCGACCCCGGGGATTGGATGAAATGACAGGAGAGAGGGAATGGAGTTGCGTTGCGCCTGGGTGACCAAGGACCCGGAATACATTGAATACCATGACAAACAGTGGGGCAGGCCGGTCCATGACGCCCGCGAGCTGTTTGCCAAGCTCTGCCTCGACGGCCAGCAGGCGGGGCTGTCGTGGATCACCATCTTGAAGCGCACCGAGAGCTACCATCGCGCCTATGCGGATTTTGATCCGCTGCGCATCGTGCAGTTCGACGAGCAGGACGTGGAGCGGCTGATGCAGGATACCGGCATCATCCGCAACCGGCTCAAGGTGCAGTCGGTCATCAAAAATGCCCGCGCCTATCTGGCGCTGGAAGCCGAAGGCATCGACTTTGTCGATTATCTGTGGGGCTTCGTGGGCGGCGCCCCTATCGTCAACCAGCGCCAGGGCAATGGCGACATTCCGGCGACCTCAGCGGAGTCGGATGCCATGTCCAAGGCGCTCAAGAAACGCGGCTTCACCTTCGTTGGCAGTACCATCTGCTACGCCTTTATGCAGGCGGTGGGCATGGTGAACGATCATCTGGTGACCTGCCCCTGCCACGCCGAATGTCAGCAGGTGATGAGGCCAGCTGATCAGGTCCACGGGTAGCCAGCCGCGTGGTGGCCTCACGCGGTTTCGTATAAAAAACCAGCACTCTCGCCAGCCGTTCAGGTCTGCGTCAGACAATGGCGCGATGGCACGCTACAATCCGGCCCCCGGCATGGTGCCGGATTGTTTTTACAGAGGTTTTTTTCATGCGAGCCAAGATTCTGGTGCCAGCTTTGGCGCTGACCGTTGCCCTGAGCGGCTGTACTACCAACCCCTATACCGGTGAATCCCAGACTTCCAAGGGCGCCTGGGGCGCGCTGGCGGGTGCGGCGGCCGGGGCGGCCGTTGGGGCACTCTCCTCCAGCAAGGGCGATCGCAAGAAGGGCATTCTGACCGGCGTGGCCGCTGGCGCCGCCTTGGGCGGCGGTATCGGTTACTACATGGACGTGCAGGAAGCCAAGCTGCGCGAGAAGTTGCAGGGCACTGGCGTCAGCGTGACCCGCAACGGTGATCAGCTGATCCTCAACATGCCGAACAACGTCACCTTCGACAGCTCCAGTGCCCAGCTGAAAGCGGCTGGTGCCAACACCCTGTCCGGCGTGGCCATGGTGGTTGCAGAGTTTGACAAGACCCGCCTGAATGTGGTCGGTCACACCGACAGCACCGGCTCCCGCGAGCTGAACATGCGTCTCTCCCGCGAGCGTGCCGACGCCGTCGCCGCCCAGCTGATTGGCCAGGGTGTGAGCGGTAGCCGCATCTCTACCTACGGCGTGGGGCCGGATCAGCCGATTGCCACCAACAGCACGGCCGCAGGCAAGGCCCAGAACCGCCGGGTGACCATCACCCTGACCCCGATCGGTTAAGCGGTCCGGTAGTCGTCTACGAAAAGGCCCCGCCAGCGATGGCGGGGCCTTTTGTTATCCAGTGGCCGGATGGGCGGCCCGGCGGATACTGTGTCGTCGGGTCATGCCGTTTCGGGATCAGGCGGCGGTCAGCTGTACTTCCACCTTGTAGCCTTCATGGGCCAGGCGGGCCTGAACGCAGGCACGGACGGGGGCGGTACCTGCCGGGATCCAGGCATCCCACTGCTCGTTGAAGGCGGCGATGTCAGCGATGTCTTTGAGATAGATGTTGGCCATCAGGATCTTGTCGACGCCGGAGCCGTTGGCTTCCAGCAGGCGTTGCAGGCTCTCAAGCACCTCGCGGGTCTGCTGGTGGATGTCGGCCTCTTCGCTGGCAGGCACTTCCACCACATAGAGGGTGCCGTTATGGATGACCACGTCTGACCAACGCTGGGTAGTGCCGATACGGGTAATGGTTGTCATGGTGTGCTCCGGTGCAGGATTCACTGACCCTTGCGGATCAGATAGCGATAGGGGGCCTGTTCTGTCTCGCTGGCGATCAGGGTGTGATCCATGAAGCGGCAGAAGCTGGGAATGTCGCGGGTGGTTGAGGGATCATCGGCACTGACCAGCAGGGTCTCACCCTCGGCCATCAGGCGTACTTTTTTGCGCACCATCATCACGGGTTCCGGACAACGGAGCCCGATCGCGTCCAACTCATGGTTTGCATCGCAGAATAAATCACTCATCTCTTGTTAACCTTCAACCAATTCGGCTGCCAATGATACTCAGGGCTAAAAAATAAGCAAATTATCGGCCTTTTCTTGGCACATGTAACTGAAATGTTGTCACGGGCCTACCCACCTTGCGCCGGATGAGTAATATAAAAATTGCACCGTATTCAACAAGGAGGTGAATATGCAAGTCTCCTACGGCAGATTGCAGGCCTACGCAGGCATGGGGTTCTTGTCTTTCGCCATGATAGTGATGGGCAGCCCGATCGGGAACACAGGCACCTGGTTCGGTTCTCTGGTGATGGTTGGATTGGGGCTCTGGATCGAGCTCAGCGATTACTACGACGAAGATGAGGACGAGAACGATCAACCTTGAACCTGATGCAGGGTTCACAACAAAGGCGGAGCAACTCCGCCTTTGTCATTTCCGCCGTCCGGTGGCTTATCAGCGGGTCGAGCGCATGGCCCGCTCCAGATGTTGCGCCGTCAGCTGCGGGTTGGCTCTGGGGTCGTTGAAGAAGTTGCTCAGCACATCGAAGATCGCCTGACGCATGTTGGTGGAGGTGGCCATCCCCTCCGCCATGCTGGGCAGCAGGTTGTGCTGTTTCTCGGCTTGCAGGAAGTCCTGATAGGAGCGCACCGCGCAGCGATCGAACTTGCTCATGTCCGGGTTGACCAGTGCCGGGATCGAACCCTTCACCCGATTGAACTCTTGCTGGAAGGAGGGAGTCATCAGCAGGCTGGCCAGCTCGCCCTGGGCCTGCAGCTGGGCAGGATCCCGCTGCTTGAACATGGCGATGGAGTCCAGGTTGTAGCTGAACAGTCCCTCGCTGCCCGGGCTCGGCAGGCAGGCGATATCCTCGCCGGGTCGGTAGTTACCGGCGCTCAGTTCCCCCTTGACCCAGTCCCCCATCACTTGCATGGCGGCGCCACCGCTCTCCAGCAGGTTGGTGGCCTGGTGCCATTTCAGTCCGGCGTATTTCTCCGGCACATAGGCGCGCAGCTGCTGGAAGCGGGTCAACACCTTCACCATCACGGGGCCGGTCAGGGTGTCATTGTCCTGTTCGATAAAGGCCTTGCGGTAGAACTCCTTGCCCCCTTCACCGAGCGCCACCGTTTCGAACAGTACCGCCAGCTGCCAGGGTTCGTTGCCAATGGCCAGCGGGGTGATCCCGCGCTTTTTGAGCCGTTCGGCGACCGCGACAAACTGGGCCCAGTCGGTGGGCGGGGTTAGCTGGTACTTGTCGAAAATCTTGCGGTTGAGCCATAGCCAGTTGACTCGGTGAATGCCGGTGGGTACCGCCATCAGGGCGCCGTTCTGGCTGAGTGTCTCCCGCACCATGGGGGGCATGCTGTCATACCAGCCGAGGTGTTCGGCCATGGGGGAGAGATCGCGCAGGAAGCCGAGACCGGCCCACTCCTTGAGCTCAAAGCCCTTGAGGTGGGCCGCCTCCGGCGGATTGGCCGCCAGCGCCCGGCTTTTCAGCACCGTCATGGCGCTCTTGCCGCCGCCCCCCTGTACCGCGAAGTCGTTCCACTCGTTGCCCTTGGCGATCCACTCGGATTTGAGCACTTCGACTGCTTTTGCCTCGCCCCCGGATGTCCACCAGTGCAGCACCTCCACCTGGGAGGCGCAGGCAGAACCGGACAACAGAGCAAACAGAGTGAGGGGAAGCCACTTCATGGGAGTACTACCTTGGCAGGGAGAGGGTGGCCTGCAGGCCGCCTTGCGGACGATTTTCCAGCACCAGATCGCCGCCGTGGGCATGGGCGATGTTGCGGGCAATGCCGAGCCCGAGGCCGGTCCCGGCCTGATCCGTGCTGAGTCGGTAATAGGGTTCGAAGATGCGTTCGAACTGATCTTCCGGCAGGCCGGGGCCCTCATCCATGATGAAGAGGATCAGCATCTCCTCGTCGTCCATGATGATGATGCGCACCTTCTGGCCATATTTGATGCCGTTGTCCACCAGGTTGCCGATGCAGCGCTTGAGGGCCAGCAGCTTGCCACGATAAGGCCATTTGCAGTGCCCTTCTATGGTCAGTCGCTCGTCGTGCAGGTTCATCGACTCGGCCATCTGCTCCAGCAGGGCGTTGATGTCGATCTCTTCGATGTTCTCGTGGATGTCGGTCTCTTTCACCGTCTGCAGCGCCCCCTTGACCATCAGCTCCAGCTCGTCGAGATCCTTGTTGAACTTGCCGATCTGGACTTCGTCGTCCAGCAGCTCGACCCGCAGCCGCAGCCGGGTGATGGGGGTCTTGAGGTCGTGGGAGATGGAGCTGAACAGTCGCTCCCGATCATCGATATAGCGCCGGATGCGGTGCTGCATGATGTTGAAGGCGCGGGTGGCGGCGACGATCTCGGAGGCGCCCTCCTCCCGAAGCGGTGGCTGGTCGATATCCTTGCCGAGGTTGACCGCCGCCTTGGCGAGGCGGCGCAGAGGCCGGGTCTGCCAGCGCACCAGCATGAAGGTAAAGAAGCAGAGGAACACCGTCATCAGGGCGATGAAGCGCACCTGGTTGCTCGGCATGACGGTGTCATCCAGCGTCATGTAAGGGGCCGGCAGCAGGGCGGCCAGATAGAGCCACTCGCCCGGCTCTATTTCGATCTGGGTCACCAGCACCGGCGGGTTGATGGGCTCCAGCGACAATGTATAACGGGCCCAGGAGGAGGGGAGATCCGCCAGCAGGGTGTCGTTGTTGAAGACGTGGAGATCCTCGGGCCGGGAGAAATCCACCTTGATCGCCATGGCGTCGGAGAGCTTGCGGCTCAGCACCCCCTCGACCTCCTGCAGCACCAGCATCTTGCGTTCGCTGTCCGGAATGGCGCTGATGTGGATCTCCTCCTCGTTCAGGGAAACGAAGAAGCGGCTGCCCCCCATGTTGCGCAGCTGGTCCAGGGCGATGTGGCGATACTGCAGCGGCAGCGACTTGAAGAAGTTGACGGTGGAGGCGGCCGACAGCGCCAGGTTGCGGGTGGTGCTGAGCATCCCCTCCAGCTCCCGCTTCTGGATCTGTTGCATCCAGATGCCGGTGAGAATGGTTTGGGAGAGCAGGATCGCCAGCAGCAACAGCAGCAGCATCCGCGATAGCAGGGAGCGGGGCACCAGTATCCCCCAGGACCATTTATTGGTCATGGCCGTTCGTGCCTGTGGTCGATCAGCATGCTGTTGCTACCTGTCTGCTCGTCATGGGAGCTCGTGAACTTCGGCGATCAGCATGTAGCCGCTGCCACGGATGGTCTTGATGATGCGCGGGCTCTTGCCGTTGTCACCCAGCTTCTGGCGCAGCCGGCTGATCTGTACGTCGATGCCGCGTTCCATCGGCAGGCTCTCGCGGCCACGGGTCGCATCGGAGATGGTGTCGCGGTCGAGCACCACGCCGGGTTGCTGCAGAAACATGCCGAGCAGCATGGCATCGCTGCCGGAGAGGTCCAGCAGGCTGCCATCCTCGTGGGTCAGCTGGTGGCTCAGGGTGTCCAGGGTCCACTCGGCAAAGCGCAGCCGGCGGCTCGGCTCCTTCTCTTTCTCCGGCTGGCGGAATTCGGCGCGGCGCAGCAGCGCCTTGATGCGGGCCTGCAGCTCGCGTGGGCTGAACGGCTTGGCGATGTAGTCGTCGGCACCGAGTTCGAGACCGATCACCCGATCCGCCTCGTCGGAGGCCGCCGTCAGCATGATGATGGGGACCTGGGAGTCGCGACGGATCTGCTGGCAGAGGGTAAAGCCGTCGTCGCCGGGCATCATGATGTCCAGAATGATCAGATCCGGGCTGTGCTGGGCGAGTTGCTGGCGCATCTCGTTGCCCTCCGCTGCGGTCAATACCTCGAAGCCTGCCCGGGTCAGGTACTCGTTGAGCAGCTCGCGGATCTCTTGGTCGTCATCGACGATCAGCAGTTGTTTGCTCATTGACATATGTATGTGCATCCACCCATTTTTTTGTGCAGATTGAACCTGTCGGGGGAGCAAAAAGCAAGCAAGCCCCCCATCTAATGTGAGGTTAGGGGCAATATCCGCTGGTCGGAAAGGGGAAAACAAAAAAAGGCCGACCCAAACGGGGCGGCACATAACCAGTTTCTGACGTCAGGCCGCCACCCCGTGTGGCGGCGACCACAGACCTGAAAAGGGGCCAGTCAGACTGGCCCCGAAAGGGACAACGTTCAGTAGTACAAGGATGCCGGTATTACACCCGCTCGAACACGGTGGCGATGCCCTGACCCAGACCGATGCACATGGTGGCGACCCCCAGGGTGGCGTCCTTCTCCTCCATCAGATTGATCAGGGTGGTGGAGATGCGGGCGCCGGAGCAGCCCAGGGGGTGACCCAGGGCAATGGCACCGCCATTCAGGTTTACCTTCTCGTCCACCTGATCCTGCAGACCCAAATCCTTCACGCAGGGCAGGGACTGGGCGGCAAACGCCTCGTTCAGCTCGAAAAAGTCGATGTCGCCGACAGTCAGGCCGGCACGCTTGAGCGCCTTCTGGGTGGCCGGCACCGGGCCGTAACCCATGATGGCGGCGTCGCAGCCGGCGATGGCCATGGCACGTACCTTGGCGCGGGGCGTGAGGCCGAGCGCCTTGGCGCGATCCGCACTCATCACCAGCATGGCGGCGGCGCCATCGGACAGGGCCGAGGAGCTGCCCGCAGTGACGGTGCCGTTGACTGGGTCGAACACAGGTCGCAACTGGCTCAGGGTGTCGACTGTGGTCTCGGGGCGGATCACCTCGTCATAGTCGTAGAAGAAGCGGGCGCCGCTGGCGTCGTGCCCTTCCAGCCCGACGATCTCCCTGGCGAAGCGACCCTCCACCGTGGCCGCGTGGGCGCGGCGGTGGGAGCGGGCGGCAAACTCGTCCTGCTGCTGACGGCTGATGCCGTGCAGCTTGCCGAGCATCTCGGCGGTCAGCCCCATCATGCCGGAGGCCTTGGCCACCGACTTGGCCATGCCTGGGTGGAAGTCCACCCCGTGGCTCATGGGCACGTGACCCATGTGCTCGACGCCGCCGATGATGAAGATGTCGCCGTCACCCACCTGGATGGCACGGGAGGCATCGTGCAGCGCCTGCATGGAAGAGCCGCACAGCCGGTTGACGGTGACCGCCCCCACCTGTTTCGGGATGCCGGCCAGCAGGGCGGCGTTGCGGGCGATGTTGAAGCCCTGCTCCAGGGTCTGCTGCACGCAGCCCCAGTAGATATCCTCGATCTCGTTCGGGTCGAGGTTGGGGTTGCGCAGCAGGATGGATTTCATCAGGTGCGCGGACAAGTCTTCTGCACGCACGTTGCGGAAGGCGCCGCCCTTGGACCGGCCCATGGGGGTCCGGATACAGTCGACAATGACTACGTCTTTCATGAATGGATCTCCTTTCCGCAATCAGTAGAAGGTTTTGCCCTGGGCGGCCATCTCACGCAGCTTGTCGCTGACATGGTAGAGGGGGCCCAAATCGGCATACTGGTCGGCCATGGCTACATAGCGATCCAGATCCAGGGTGTCCAGATAGCGGAACACGCCACCGCGGAAGGGAGGGAAGCCCAGACCGTAGACCAGTGCGATATCGGCTTCGGCCGGGGTCGCGACTATGCCCTCTTCGAGGCAGAGCACCACCTCGTTAATCATGGGGATCATCATGCGGGCTATGATGGCGTCCTTGTCGAAATCCTGTTTCGGCTTGGCAATGGGGGCCAGCAGCTCGTAAGCGGCGGCGTCGGCCACCTTCTTCGGCTTGCCCTTCTTGTCGGCCTCGTAGGCGTAGAAGCCCTTGCCGTTCTTCTGACCGAAGCGGCTCGCCTCGTACATCACGTCGATGGCGGTACGGCCTTCCTTGCTCATGCGGGCCGGGAAACCCTGCGCCATCACATCACCGGCATGGTGGCCGGTGTCGATGCCGACCACGTCCAGCAGGTAGGCGGGGCCCATGGGCCAGCCAAACTCCTTCTCCATCACCTTGTCGACGGCGGCGAAGTCGGCGCCGTCGGCGACCAGCTTGTTGAAGCCGAAGAAGTAGGGGAACAGCACGCGGTTGACGAAGAAGCCCGGGCAGTCGTTGACCACCACAGGTGACTTGCCCATGGCGGCGGCGTAGGCCACCACGCGGTTGATGGTTTCGTCGGAGGTCTGCTCGCCGCGGATGATTTCCACCAGGGGCATGCGGTGCACCGGGTTGAAGAAGTGCATGCCGCAGAAGTTCTCGGGACGCTTCAGACCCTTGGCCAGCAGGGAGATGGGGATGGTGGAGGTGTTGCTGGCGAGCACGGCGTCGTCGCCGATCACGCCTTCCACTTCACTCAGCACGGCCGCCTTCACTTTCGGGTTCTCGACCACGGCCTCGACCACCACGTCCACATGCTTGACGTTATCGTAGCTGAGGCTAGGAGTGATGGCGGAGAGCACCTGGCCCATCTTGATGCCGTCGATGCGACCGCGCTCGAGCTGGCCGTTGAGCAGCTTGGTGGCCTCATTCATGCCGAGCGCCAGCGCTTTCTCGTTGATGTCCTTCATCACCGCCGGGATGCCCTTGCTGGCGGACTGGTAGGCGATGCCGCCCCCCATGATGCCGGCACCGAGCACGGCAGCGTGGCTGGTAGCCTTGCTCGCCTGCTTGGCGGCCTTCTTCGCCAGCGCCTTGATGTGCTGATCGTTGAGGAAGATACCGACCAGCGCTTTGGCCACGTCGGTCTTGGCCAGCTTGACGAAGGTGGCGGCCTCGGCGGCCAGCGCTTCGTCACGGCTCATGCCGGCGGCGGCTTCCACCGTCTTCACGGCGGCCATCGGCGCCGGATAGTGTTTGCCCGCCACGGCAGCGACCATGCCGGCGGCGGTGGTGAAGCTCATCATGGCTTCCAGTTTGGAGAGGCGCAGCGGGGCCTTCTTGGCGGCGCGGCGGCTCTGCCAGTCCAGCTTGCCCTTGATCGCGTCCTTGATCATCTGCACGGCGGCGCTCTGCAGCGCATCCGGGGCGACCACGGCATCGATGGCACCCACCTTGAGGGCGTCATCGGCACGGTAATCCTTGCCGGTAGTGATCCACTCCAGCGCGTTGTCGGCGCCGATCACTCGTGGCAGACGCACGGTGCCGCCAAAGCCCGGCATGATGCCGAGCTTGGTCTCGGGCAGGCCGATCTTGGCCGTGGTGTCGGCCAGCCGGAAGTCGGTGGAGAGGATGGTTTCGCAGCCGCCGCCCAGGGCGTGGCCCTTGATGGCGGACAGGGTAGGCACTGGCAGATCTTCGATGGCATTGAAGATGTCGTTGGCCTTTTTCAGCCAGCCGAGCAGATCTTCCTGTGGCAGATCGAACAGTTCCAGGAATTCGGTGATATCGGCGCCGACGATGAAGGCGTCTTTGCCGGAGGTGAGGATCAGACCTTTTAGTTCACGTTCTTGTTGTAATGCGGCGATCGCTTCGCTCAGGGAGAGCAGGGTGGCGCGATCCAGCTTGTTGACTGAACCCGGTGCGTCGAACCTGAGTTCGGCAATGCCGTCTTCCAGGTAGCTGACCGACAGGGTTTCGCCTTGGTAGATCATGAGAGTGTCTCCTTGTTCCCACACAGTGGGGCGTGGTGCTCCTTTATCCCCAGCAGGGGGCGAGGCTCACTATTGATCCAAAAGGAGACATTTTCAACACCTATTTAAAACATTTGTTTAACAGTTTTTATGGGGCGGCTCGCCATCACAAAACGGATAAAAAACAGGCGCCTTGCGGCGCCTGTTGTGAACTGAGGTTTTTGTCAGCTGGCCAGCTCCGCCCGGTTGCGGTACTGGTTCAACACCTCGGGGTCGGCGAGGGCGTGGGTGTTGTTGACGGGCCGGTTGTGCACCACTTCCCGTACCGCCAGCTCCACTATTTTGCCGGACTTGGTGCGGGGGATGGCGTCTACCTGCAGGATGCGGGCGGGCACGTGACGGGCAGTGCAGTGCTGGCGGATCTGCTGGCGAATGCGATCGCGCAGGGCATCATCCAGCTTGAGGCCAGCCCTGAGCTTGACGAACAGCACCACCCGCTCATCCTGTTGCCACTGCTGGCCGATGACGATGCTCTCCTCCACCTCGTCGAGCTGCTCCACGTAGCGGTATATCTCGCTGGTGCCGATGCGCACGCCTCCCGGATTCAAGGTGGCGTCGGAGCGGCCATAGAAGAGGATGCCGCCGGTCGGGGTCAGTTCAATCCAGTCGCCGTGGCACCAGACGTTGTCGAAACGCTCGAAGTAGGCGGCGTGGTACTTCTCGCCGCTTTCGTCTCCCCAGAAGCCGATGGGCTGGGCAGGGAAGGGCTTGGTGCAGACCAGCTCGCCCTTTTCACCCTGCACTGGCTGGCCCGCCTCGTTGAACACCTGGACCGCGAGGCCGAGGCCGCGTCCCTGGCTCTCGCCGCGATAGACGGGGCTCAAGGGGTTGCCGATGACGAAGCAGGAGCAGATGTCGGTGCCGCCGGAGATGGAGCACAGTTGTACATTTGTTTTGATTTGCTCATAGACGTAGTCGAACCCCTCGGGGGAGAGCACGGAACCTGTGCTGCAGATAAGCCGCAACTGCGGCAACTTGTGGGTCTTGATCGGGGCATAACCCTGCTTGTGCAGCGCGTCGAGATACTTGGCGGAAGTGCCGAACAGGGCAACCTCCTCGTCCCGGGCGAGATCCCACAGCACGTTGCCGTCCGGGTAGAAGGGAGAGCCGTCGTAGAGCACCAGGGTGGCGCCGGAGGCGAGGGCGCTCACCAGCCAGTTCCACATCATCCAGCCGCAGGTGGTGAAATAGAAGATGCGCTCCCCCGGCTTGATGTCGCAGTGCAGCTGGTGTTCTTTCAAATGCTGCAGCAGGGTGCCGCCGATGCCGTGCACGATGCACTTGGGCTTGCCGGTGGTACCTGACGAATAGAGGATATAGAGCGGATCATTGAAGGCCATGGGCTCGAAGGCGAGCTGGGCATCCGGCTGACCGGCCAGGATCTGGCGCCAGTCGTGGCCTAGGTGCAGGGGGTGGTCCAGCAGGGGGATCAACACAGTCTGCTCTATGCTGTCGATCTGTCCGACGATTCCCGCCACCTTATCCTGAATGTCGATGGCCTTGCCGTTATAGCGATAGCCATCCACCGCAAACAGCACTCTGGGGCGGGTCTGGCCGAAGCGCTCCACTACGCTGGCCTCGCCAAAATCCGGGCTGGTGGAGGTCCAGATCGCCCCCAGGCTGGTGGTCGCCAGCATGGCGACTACGGTTTCTGGAATATTGGGCAGATAGGCCGCTACCACATCGCCACGGCCTATGCCCTGGCCGCGCAGCCACTGGGCCAGCCGGGCCACCTGATCTGCCAGCTCGCGCCAGCTCAAGGTCTGGCTCGGGCCTCCTTCGATGCGGGAGATGATGGCCGGCGTGTCGTCCTGGCGGCGCAACAGGTTTTCGGCAAAGTTGAGCCGGCTGTCCGGGAACCAGCGGGTGCGCTGCATATCCTGGCGGTTCTCCGCCACTATGTTGCCGAGCTCCCCCTTGACGCCACAATGCTGCCACACCAGCGGCCAGAAGCGGGTCGTCTTCTCCACCGACCATTGATAGAGCTGGGGATAGTCCTGTAGCTGCAGGCCATGGAAGCGATTGACCTCGGCCATAAAGCGATAGAGGTTGGATTGCTGCATCCTGAGCGGATCCGGTTGCCACAGGCAGAGGTTGTCCATGAGTGATCCCTGACTTCATGTTATCTACCGGCAGTGTATTGAATTGTTCCTCATTTGTTAATTATTGGTTTCTTGTTGATAACAAACGTTTTGTAACGTATGCGTTACCTCACGAAGCGGCAGCGTGACGGGTCGAGCCTCACCGTGCATGATGTTATGCTGCAATCACATTCATCTCGGAGCAGGACGCCATGAGCAGCTACAGCCAACTTTTTGCCCAGCACCTCGATACTTTGCAGCAGCGCACCCGCGACATTCTGCAACAGCAGGGGCTCAGCGGGCTGGCCATCCACTCCGGCCAGACGCATCGCATCTTCCTAGACGATCAGGATTACCCCTTCAAGGTGAACCCGCACTTCAAGGCCTGGTTGCCAGTGCTGGACAACCCCCATTGCTGGTTGCTGGTGGATGGCGTGAGCAAGCCGGTGCTGCTGTTCTATCGCCCGGTGGATTTCTGGCACAAGGTAGCGGACCTGCCCAATGCCTTCTGGGTCGACTTCTTCGAGATCCGCTTCCTCACCCGACCTGAGCAGGTGGCGGATCATCTGCCCGCCGACAAGCAGGAGTGGGCCTATCTGGGCGGACATCTCGAGGTGGCCGGCTTGCTGGGGCTGACCCAGCCCAATCCGGAGGCGGTCCTCAACTACCTGCATTATCACCGCGCCTACAAGACGGACTACGAGCTGGAGTGCCTGCGTGAGGCGAACCGGATCGGGGTGCGCGGCCATATCGCGGCCAAGGACTCCTTCATGGCGGGGGCAAGCGAGTTCGAGATCAACCTGGCCTATATGAAGGCGGTCGGGCAGGGGGCCAATGAGGCGCCCTACGGCAATATCGTCGCCATCAACCGCAATGCAGCCATCCTGCACTACACCCACCTTTCCGCCCTGCGGGTGCCGGATGTCGAGCGTTACTCCTTCCTCATTGATGCCGGCGTCGACTTTCATGGCTATGCCTCTGACATTACCCGTACCTGGGCCTGGCGCCGTGGCGAGTTTGCCGACCTTATTGCCGCGCTGGATGTGCAGCAGCAGGAAATCATCAAGGAAATCAAGCCTGGTCGCCGTTACAGCGAGCTGCACCTGCTGATGCACCACAAGCTGGCGCGCCTGCTGCAGGCCACCGAGCTGGTGGACATGTCGGTGGACGAGATGATCAACACAGGGGTGACCAATGTCTTCTTCCCCCATGGCCTCGGTCACTTCCTCGGTTTGCAGGTGCATGATGCCGGTGGCTTCATGCAGGACGAACGCGGCACTCATCTGGCGGCGTCCGAGCTGTTCCCCTATCTGCGCTGTACCCGGGTGATGGAGGTGGGCCAGGTGTTCACTATCGAACCGGGGCTCTACTTTATCGACAGCCTGCTGGAGCCGCTGCGCCAGGGTGAGCAGGGCAAACGGGTCAACTGGAACAAGGTAGAAGCGCTGCGCCCGTTTGGCGGCATCCGCATCGAGGATAACGTGGTGTTGCATGCTGACGGGGTGGAGAACATGACCAGACAAGCAGGGCTCTGATGGCGGTTGCCTATTCCATTCCGGCTGCACCGCTGGAGCTCAGCGAAGAGATCAAGAAGAGTCGCTTCATCACCCTGATCGCCCATACCCCGACGGTGGAGGCGGCCAAAGCGTGGGTGAACGAGGTCAAACGACAGCACCCAGCTGCCCGTCACCACTGCTGGGCCTTTGTGGCGGGCGACCCGCAAGACAGCCAGGTATATGGCTTCAGCGATGATGGTGAGCCCTCGGGGACGGCGGGCAAACCTATCCTGGCCCAGCTGATGGGTTCCGGTCTTGGCGAGATCTGCGCCGTGGTGGTGCGCTATTACGGCGGGATCCAGCTTGGCACCGGCGGTCTGGTCAAGGCCTATGGCGGTGGCGTCGGAACCGCCCTCAAGCAGCTGACCACTTTACTCAAGGTACCGCGCACCCCTTCTATCATCCACTGTGATTACGGTGATATAGGGGTAGTCGAAGCTTTGGTGGGCAACTACGGTGGCGAGGTGCTGGCGGCCGAGTATGGTCAACAGGTCTCCCTGCAGGTGGCCTGGGAATCATCAGTTTGGGCTCAGGTTGATCGGGAATTGATCGATCGGACTCATGGGCGGGTATCCCTTGACCCCTTAGATGGCTAGAATCCATCGCTCTTTGATTCTTGATAGGGAGCAGGAATGCACATCCTGAGCATTATCCGCATTGTTGGCCTGCTGGTGGCGCTGTTCAGCTCGACCATGTTGTTGCCAGCGCTGGTGGCGTTTGGCTATCGGGATGGGGGCGGTTCTGAATTTGTCAGTGCCTTTGTGATTGCCCTGTTGCTCGGGGTGGCACTCTGGTTTCCCAATCGTCATCACAAGCGGGAATTGGGTTCCAGAGAGGGGTTCCTCATCGTGGTGTTGTTCTGGACCGTGCTTGGCAGCGTCGGTGCCTTACCCTTTATGCTGGGTGACGTGCCTGACATGTCGGTTTCAGAGGCCTTCTTCGAATCCTTTTCCGGGTTGACGACCACAGGGGCAACCGTGCTGACCGGGCTCGACGAATTGCCCAAGGCGTTCCTGTTCTATCGCCAGTTGCTGCAATGGCTGGGGGGGATGGGGATCATCGTGTTGGCGGTCGCCATATTGCCGCTGCTCGGTATCGGTGGCATGCAGCTCTATCGTGCCGAGATCCCGGGGCCGGTCAAGGACAACAAGGTGACCCCGCGTATCGCCGAGACGGCCAAGGCGCTCTGGTACATCTACCTGTTCATCACCACTGTTTGTGCCTTGGCATTCTGGGCCGCAGGAATGACGTTGTTCGATGCCATCTGCCACTCCTTCGCCACCGTGGCGATCGGTGGATTCTCGACCCACGATGCCAGCATGGGCTACTTCAACAGCTCGACCATCAACCTCATTACGGTGATTTTTCTGTTGATCGCTGGGGTGAATTTCACTCTGCACTTTGCGGCCTTCACCCATCGGCCATTGCGGATCGGGGTCTATCTGCGTGATCCCGAAGTGAAGGT
>NZ_CP083625.1:1457500-1507500 GCF_020097295.1 Aeromonas enteropelogenes
AAGCAGGTTAATATTCCTGCACGACTTGTAATTGCGATGGGGGGACGGAGAAGGCTAGGTGGGCCAGGCGACGGTTGTCCTGGTGAAAGTGCGTAGGCGGTACCTTTAGGTAAATCCGGAGGTGCAACGCTGAGACACGAGACGAACGCACTACGGTGTGGAAGCCATTGATGCCCTGCTTCCAGGAAAAGCCTCTAAGCTTCAGATTACAAGTCATCGTACCCCAAACCGACACAGGTGGTCGGGTAGAGAATACCAAGGCGCTTGAGAGAACTCGGGTGAAGGAACTAGGCAAAATAGTACCGTAACTTCGGGAGAAGGTACGCTCTTGTTGGTGAAGTCCCTTGCGGATGGAGCTGACGGGAGTCGCAGTGACCAGATGGCTGGGACTGTTTATCAAAAACACAGCACTCTGCAAACACGAAAGTGGACGTATAGGGTGTGACACCTGCCCGGTGCCGGAAGGTTAATTGATGGGGTTAGCGCAAGCGAAGCTCTTGATCGAAGCCCCGGTAAACGGCGGCCGTAACTATAACGGTCCTAAGGTAGCGAAATTCCTTGTCGGGTAAGTTCCGACCTGCACGAATGGTGTAACCATGGCCATGCTGTCTCCACCCGAGACTCAGTGAAATCGAATTCGCCGTGAAGATGCGGTGTACCCGCGGCTAGACGGAAAGACCCCGTGAACCTTTACTACAGCTTGGCACTGAACATTGAACCTACATGTGTAGGATAGGTGGGAGGCTTTGAAGGCGTGACGCCAGTTGCGCTGGAGCCGTCCTTGAAATACCACCCTTGTATGTTTGATGTTCTAACGCAGGCCCCTGAATCGGGGTCGCGGACAGTGCCTGGTGGGTAGTTTGACTGGGGCGGTCTCCTCCCAAAGAGTAACGGAGGAGCACGAAGGTTGGCTAATCCTGGTCGGACATCAGGAGGTTAGTGCAATGGCATAAGCCAGCTTAACTGCGAGACGGACAGGTCGAGCAGGTACGAAAGTAGGTCATAGTGATCCGGTGGTTCTGAATGGAAGGGCCATCGCTCAACGGATAAAAGGTACTCCGGGGATAACAGGCTGATACCGCCCAAGAGTTCATATCGACGGCGGTGTTTGGCACCTCGATGTCGGCTCATCACATCCTGGGGCTGAAGTCGGTCCCAAGGGTATGGCTGTTCGCCATTTAAAGTGGTACGCGAGCTGGGTTCAGAACGTCGTGAGACAGTTCGGTCCCTATCTGCCGTGGGCGTTGGATGATTGAAGGGAGTTGCTCCTAGTACGAGAGGACCGGAGTGAACGAACCTCTGGTGTTCGGGTTGTCACGCCAGTGGCACTGCCCGGTAGCTAAGTTCGGAATCGATAACCGCTGAAAGCATCTAAGCGGGAAGCGAGCCCTGAGATGAGTCATCCCTGACCCCTTGAGGGTCCTGAAGGGCCGTTGGAGACCACAACGTTGATAGGCGGGGTGTGTAAGTGCAGCGATGCATTGAGCTAACCCGTACTAATTACCCGTGAGGCTTAACCATACAACACCCAAGAAGTGTTTCTGGCCTTGTAGCGAATGAACGAACTACGAATTCAGTGATAGCGACCAGGTCGTTATTCACGCCAGCTTTCCAAGATTGAAGAATTTGCCTGGCGGCCATAGCGCCGTGGAACCACCTGATCCCATGCCGAACTCAGAAGTGAAACGCGGTAGCGCCGATGGTAGTGTGGCATTCGCCATGCGAGAGTAGGACACTGCCAGGCATCCAATTAAACGGTGATGTGAGAAACACATGACCGGCTGCGAGGATGACACCTCAGAATAAGCAGCAACAGCTTTAGCGAAAGCTAACCGAATGCGGAGCGGTAGTTCAGTCGGTTAGAATACCGGCCTGTCACGCCGGGGGTCGCGGGTTCGAGTCCCGTCCGCTCCGCCACTAACAAGAAGCCCAGTCGATTGACTGGGCTTTTTTTCGTCTCTACGATCTCTCTATCTCATCTCAGTTAGCCCGATTTCGTTGTTTCATCCCGATTCACGCTCATCTGAAATTCGCCGCCGCCCATGGTTGTCGCTATAATGGCCGCCCTCAAGCAAGGTGGTGGTATGAAAGCAGAGTATCTACAGCGATTCGGGGGCATTGCTCGTCTTTATGGTCAGAGTGCGCTGCGCTCCTTCAGCCAGGCGAAAGTCTGTGTGGTCGGGATCGGCGGCGTTGGCTCCTGGGCGGCAGAGGCGCTGGCCCGTGCCGGCATCAACCAGATCACCCTGATCGACATGGACGACATCTGCATCACCAACACCAACCGCCAGATCCACGCCATGCAGGGCACGGTTGGTCGCCTCAAGACGGAGGTGATGGCCGAGCGCATTCGTGCCATCAACCCGGATTGCGAGGTGATGGAGGTGGATGACTTCGTCACCGCCGACAACCTGGCTGAGCACATCAAACGGGAGTTTGACTATGTGGTGGATGCCATCGACTCGGTCAAGGCCAAGGTGGCGCTGATTGCCTTCTGCAAGCGCAACAAGATCCCGGTGGTAGTGGCGGGTGGTGCAGGCGGGCAGATGGACCCCACCCAGATCACCGTGGCCGATCTGGCCAAGACCATTCAGGATCCGCTGGCCGCCAAGGTGCGCTCCGACCTGCGCCGGCTGCACAACTTCAGCAAGAATCCGGCGCGCAAGTTCGGGGTGGAGTGTGTCTTCTCTACCGAGCAGTTGAGCTACCCGGACGGCCATGGTGGCACCTGTCAGGCCAAGGCGGCCAGCGATGGCAACATGAAGATGGATTGCGCCTCCGGCTTTGGTGCCGTGACGCCGGTGACGGCGACCTTCGGTCTGGTGGCCGCGTCCCGGGTGTTGAAGAAGATTGCCGAGCGCGGGGCCCGCGCCGAGAAAGAAGCTAGAAATGAAGAAGTAGGGTCGATTGGCGAAGCCTAATCGACCACTGAACAAGGCGGGTTAGACGGCTTGTTGCCGGATCGCCAACACTATTGCCCTGAGCCCGTTGCCCCGCGACGGGCTCAGGTGTTTCTCGAGCCCGAGCTCGCTGAAATAGGCATCCATATCAAAAGCCTGGATAGCATCGGCAGTCTGATGATTGAGCGCCGCCAGTACGATGACGATCAGACCGCGTACGATGCGGGCGTCGGAATCGCAGGCAAAGTGCCAGTTGCCGTCCTCACCCACTTCTCCCTTTAGCCAGGCCTGGCTCTCACACCCTTTCAGGCGGTTCTCTTCCTGTTGCCACTCTGTTGGCAAGGCGGGTAACAGCTTGCCTAGCTGGATGATAAGTCGGTACTGGTTCTCCCAGCCATGGGTGGCGGCAAATTGCTGGCGGATAGTGTCGGCGTTGGGTTCCAGGCCGATCTGGGTATAGGTTGCGAGGCTACTCATGAAATTGTCTGCCTTAAAAGAAGTCGCTTAACTTGTGCAGGGCGGCCAGCAGGGCGTCCACATCGTCCCGGTTGTTGTAGCAGGCCAGCGAGGCACGCATAGTACCGCCGATACCGAGCGAGTCCATCAACGGCATGGCGCAGTGGTGGCCGACTCGCAGGGCGATCCCCTGCATATCGAGCAGGGTGGCGGCATCCTGCGGGTGGATATCCGTTAGCAGAAAGGAGACCGCGCCGGCACGCTGACCGGGTTCGCCGACCAGATGCAGCCCCGGCACCTGCCGCAGGCCGGCGACCAGATAGTCGGTCAGCACCGCTTCATGGCTGGCCAGCAACCCCCGGTCTTGCTCCATCAGAAAGTCGATGGCGGCGGCAAGGCCGATGGCGCCGGCGATATGGGGAGTGCCCGCCTCGAACTTGAAGGGCAGGGTATTGAAGGTAGTGCCGCTGAAGCTGACTCTGTCGATCATCTCGCCGCCGGCCTGCCAGGGCGGCATCCGCTCCAGCAGTGCAGTGCGCCCCCACAGCACGCCGATGCCGGTCGGGCCGTAGAGCTTGTGGCCGGAGAAAGCGTAGAAGTCGCAGCCGATGGCCTGCACATCTACCTCTAGGTGAGCCACAGCCTGGGCACCGTCGATCAGGGTCAAGGCACCGACCGCCTTGGCGGCCGCCACTATCTGCTCAACTGGATTGACGGTACCGAGGGCATTGGAGACGTGAGCCACGCTCACCAGCCGGGTACGTGGTCCCAGCATGGCCAGATAGGCAGCCATGTCGAGATCGCCCCGTTCATTGAGGGGGATGACCCGGATGACGGCGCCGGTACGCTGGGCGACCAGCTGCCAGGGGACGATATTGGCGTGATGCTCCAGAGTGCTGAGCACGACTTCATCCCCTGCCCTCAGCTCGCTCATCCCCCAGCTCTGGGCTACCAGATTGATCGCTTCAGTAGTGCCACGGGTCCAGATCACCTCGTGACTGTGAGGCGCATTGATAAAGCGGGCAACCGTCTCGCGGGCGGCCTCGAAGGCCCGGGTGGCCCGGCCGCTCAGCGCGTGGGCGGCACGGTGCACGTTGGCGTTGTCGGCCCGATAGTAGTGATTGATCGCATCCAGCACCGCCAGCGGCTTCTGGGTGGTGGCGGCGTTGTCCAGATAGACCAGCGGGTGGCCGTTGACCTCCTGCGCCAAAGCCGGAAACTGGCTGCGCAGCCGGTCGTGCTGTTGCTGGTTCATGCTCCCCTCACTGTCTGGAAAAGTGGTCATCATCTCGAAAAGTCGGTCATGATCCTGAAAACCGTCGCCGAACACAAGGCATCTGGCGAGCTATTGCTCGATGGGGCTGGCCGGGTGATTTCTGTTACAATGCCGCCCCTCATCATAAGCCAAGAGATCCGGCCCATGAAGCTCAACCCCAATCAGAACGAAGCGGTCAAGTATGTCTCCGGCCCTTGCCTGGTGCTGGCGGGTGCCGGATCGGGCAAGACCCGCGTCATCACCAACAAGATTGCCTATCTGGTGCAGCAGTGCGGCTACAACGCGCGCAACATAGCGGCGGTCACCTTTACCAACAAGGCGGCGCGAGAGATGAAGGAGCGGGTCGGCCAGACCCTTGGCCGCAAGGAGGCGCGGGGGCTGATGGTCTCCACCTTCCATACCCTGGGGCTCGAGATAATTCGCCGCGAGCACAAGAGCCTGAACCTCAAGGCCAATTTTTCCCTGTTCGACGATACCGATCAGTTGGCGCTGCTCAAGGAGCTGACCGAGGCGGAGCTCGACAACGACAAGGACAAGCTCTCGGCCCTCATCAGCCAGATCTCCAACTGGAAGAACGACCTCATCCTGCCGGCCAGAGCCATGCGCATCGCCCGCGGGCCGGAAGAGGTGTTGATGGCCCAGCTCTACGAGCGTTATCACCGCCAGATGGTGGCCTACAACGCCCTGGATTTCGACGACCTCATCGTGATGCCGACCCTGCTGCTCAAGAGCAACCAGGAGGTGCGCGAGCGCTGGCAGAACAAGATCCGCTACCTGCTGGTCGACGAATACCAGGACACAAACACCAGCCAGTACGAGCTGGTGAAGCAGATTGTCGGCGAGCGGGCCCGCTTCACCGTGGTGGGGGATGATGACCAGTCCATCTACTCCTGGCGCGGGGCCAAGCCGCAGAACCTGGTGCTGCTGAACGAGGATTTCCCCAATCTGCGGCTCATCAAGCTGGAGCAGAACTACCGTTCCAAGCGGCGCATCCTCAAGTGCGCCAACATCCTGATCGCCAATAACCCCCACGTCTACGACAAGGCGCTCTTCTCCGAGCTGGACGAGGGGGTGAAGCTCAAGGTGCTGTTCGCCAAGAACGAGGAGCACGAGGCGGAGCGCATCGCCGCCGAGCTGATGGGCCACAAGTTCATGAACCGCACCCGCTTCAAGGATTACGCCATCCTCTACCGGGGCAACCATCAGTCGCGCATCTTCGAGAAGGCGCTGATGACCAACCGCATCCCCTATCGCATCTCGGGGGGCACCTCCTTCTTCTCCCGCACCGAGATCAAGGACATCATGGCCTACCTCAAGTTGCTGGTGAATCCGGACGAGGACACCGCCTTCCTGCGGGTGGTGAACCTGCCACGCCGCGAGATAGGCCCCACCACGCTCGAGAAACTGGGCCAATATGCCAATCAGCGCGGCAAGAGCCTGTTTGCCGCCAGCTTCGAGCTGGGGCTGGAGCAACACCTCTCCGGGCGTGGCCTCACCGCGCTGCAGGTCTTCACCAACTGGTTGGTGCGGCTCGGCGATCAGGCCCAGCGTGGCAATCCGGTGGAGGCCGTGCGGGACATGATCAAGGAGATCCACTACGAGGAGTGGCTCTACGAGACCTCTCCCAGCCCCAAGGCGGCCGAGATGCGGATGCAGAATGTTTCCACTCTCTATCGCTGGATCACCGAGATGCTGGAGGGGGACGAGCTGGAAGAGTCGATGACACTCGCTCAAGTCGTGACCCGTCTCACCCTGCGCGACATGATGGAGCGCAACGAAGGGGAGGACGAAGCGGATCAGGTGCAGCTGATGACATTGCACGCCTCCAAGGGGCTGGAGTTCCCCTATGTCTACATGGTGGGCATGGAGGAGGGGTTGCTGCCTCACCAGACCAGTATCGACGAGGACAACGTGGAAGAGGAGCGGCGTCTCGCCTACGTAGGCATCACCCGGGCCCAGACTGAACTCACTTTTACCCTTTGCAAGGAGCGGCGCCAGTTTGGTGAGTCGGTGCGACCGGAGCCGAGCCGCTTTCTGCTGGAATTGCCCCAGGATGATCTGGAGTGGGAAAACCAGAAGAAGGTGACCGCCGAGGAGCGCCAGCAGAAAGGACAGATGGCAGTGGCCAACCTGAGGGCCATGTTCAAGAAGGATTAGGCCTGCGGGCTGTCCGGGGTCAACAAGGGGATGATGTCCGTTCCCGGCATGGGGGGAGATATATAGCGGCCTTGCCCCATCTGGCAGCCGATATCGATCAGCTTCTGCAACTGCTGCTGGTTCTCGATCCCCTCGACTACCATGGTGTAATCGAGATCCTGACAGATATCCCTCATGGCGCGGATCAGGGCCAGATCCTTGGGGGATTGCAGCATGCGCTGGGTGAAGCTGTCATCCACCTTGATGTAATCCACCGGGAAATGGAACAGGGCGTTGAGGGAGGAGAAGCCGGTCCCGAAGTCATCCAGGCTGATCTGGATTCCCTTGGCCCTCAGATCGTGCAGTGATGCCAGGGCGTCCGAGTCTTGCCGCGACAGCTCCCGCTCATTGAATTCAAAGATGAGGTAGCCGTGGGAGATCCCTTCCTCCTCGATGATCTTCATCAACCGCATGATGTGCTCATGGTTGACCAGATGCTTGCCCGAGAGATTGATCGCCACCTTGAACTTGCCTTGCCCTGACAACGGCAGCCAGTTTTTCAGCTGTTGGCAGGTGTGGCGCAGGATTTGGTAATCCAGCTCCAGGATCAGGCCGCACTGCTCTGCCAGCGGGATGAAGTCGAAGGCATCCTTGATAACCCCCTCTTCGGTCAGCCAGCGGGCCATCACTTCCAGCCCGGTCAGGCGGCTGTCCTGCAACCGGATCACCGGCTGGAAATAGGGTACGATCCGCCCGTCCCGCAGGGCCCTGGCCAACATCTCTTCCGGCGAGTTCCAATTCTGGCTGATGCACTCTTCCGAGTAGGTGACGATGCGGCTGCGACCATTGCGTTTGGCCTGATACATGGCGAGATCGGCCTGATGGAGCAACTGGCTGATGTCCGTGGTCTGCTCGGATACGCTTGAAACTCCCAGGCTGACGGTGATGCCCAGTTCGTTGCCCATCAGCCGGAACGGGTAGGAGAGCCGGCTGACGATGCGGTTGAGTACCGGGCTGATGTCATCTTCGTGCCTGCTGTTGTCCAGATAGATGACGAACTCGTCTCCCCCCAGCCTGGCCACCATGTCATTTTGCCGGATGCAGGTCTGCAGGCGGCGGCTGATCTCCTTGAGCAACATGTCTCCCGCGCTATGGCCTAGGGTGTCGTTGATCTGCTTGAAATGATCCACATCGATGAAAATCAGGGAAAATCCCGGCGACTTGTAGCGATTGAAGTGGGTCATGGCGTGGTTGAGGTGGTTCATCAGCAGCGCCCGGTTGGGTAGCTGGGTCAGCGGATCGTGGAGGGCGTCGAATTGCAGGCGCCGTTCCAGCTCCTGATGCTGCTTGAGCTGCTTCTGCAGCCTTATGTTGGTTTGGCGCAGCTGTTGTAGCCGCTGGTTGATGGACTCTTCCGAATTGATTTCATGGAGCTGCTGACGGATCCGCTTCAGTTCCAGCAACAGGGTCAGTTGAGCGCGAAGGAAATCGAGAAACAGCTTGTCGTCTGTCTCCAGTGGCTGGGATGTGCTGATGATGAAATGAGCGAAATATTGTTGCTGTAGCCGCAGCGGCATGCTGTGCCAATAGTGTGACTCCCGGTTGACCTCGATATTGCTGGTGCCATGGCACAGTCCGCTGATGAAGGCGTCACTCTGGTGAGGGTGAGCGGGGTAGATCCGTTCCAGCTTGTGGTTGTTGAGCCGTACCAGCAGCATGTCATCGATGGCCAGCATTTGGCGCAAAACGGCTTCCAGCTGGGAAAAGAGCGCCTGACCGGGTAGGGTATTGGCCAGTCGCATGATGCGGCTGATGCTCTCTATCTTTTTTTTCCAGTTCGGATCCTTGCGGATCAGGGGGGAAGGAGGCTCGGCAAGGTGGGTGCCCGCCTGGGTTTCGGTCAACCGCTTGGCCAGACACTCCAGCAACAGACGCAGAGTCGGGAGATCGGCCGGGGTGCCCCGTGCCAGCAGCCACTGCACCTGGCCATGTTCGATAGGGAATACGCACCAGCCTTCCACTTCGTCCAACTGGGTGAGCTGTTCCGTGATGCGGGACTGCTCCCGCCCCAGCTGCTGTTTGAAGGCGTTGCTGATCTTGTAGGCATAGAGCCAGTGCAAGCCTGAGCCAGAGAGGCCCAGCATGCCAAAATGCTGCAGTGGGCAAAGCTCGTCGATCTGGTGGATGAGGGCGTCGTAATCCTGGGTCGTGGCGGTATGGGGCGCAGGGAAGTCCATGATAGTGGAAACCAACGCCAGCAAGGGAGTCGAATAATGGGGTTCGATGGATTGGGCCGACATGAGCAACTCCCGAGGTATCTACCCTACAAGAGTAGCCGGAAGCCGAGAGATTAAAAGGGCCGCAATTGCGGCCCTTTCAAATACTTAGAGGTTGTCGGTCATGTAATGAATCGCGTTTTCAATCTCTTCATCGCTACAATTCGCGCAAGTCCCTCTCGGCGGCATCATACCGGATTTGCCGGTGAAGCCTTCGATGGCATGTTTCTTCAGTGTGTCTATCCCCTGGGCAACGCGGGGTTCCCAAGCGGCTTTGTCACCGCGTTTGGGGGCACCGGCAGCGCCCGTATCGTGGCAGGCAAAGCAGGCGCCCTTGTAGACGGCTTCACCATCACGGGGGCCGGATGCGGCCGCCGCGGCCGGGGCTGCACCCGCACCGGCAATGCCTTCCAGGTCCTTGGCGGTATAGACTTCACCGACCGGTTTGATCCGCTCGGCAATCGCTTCCGGTGACAGTTCATCGGCAGCCAGTACGGCACCAGACAAGCTGGCGGCCGTCATCCCGACAGCCAGCAAATAGCTCAGTTTTTTCAACACGCTCATATACTCCCAGCAGTCTTTTATTATCCCTGTAAACGACGGGATTATAACCGAATAGTTACAGCCATTTAAACGCTTGTGTGTGAAGTGTTAAACACTCTGCGTACAAAGTTTTGCCCGTATCGGGTCGTGTCAGGGAGCCCTGATCGTAAAAAACCCGGCATTGAGCCGGGTTTCGTGGTCACAGGCGTAGAAACGCTTATTTGTCCCAGCTCAGGATCACTTTGCCGGATTGGCCAGACCGCATGGCATCGAAGCCTTGCTGGAAGTCGTCGATGTGGAAGCGATGGGTGATGATGGGGGAGAGATCCAGCCCGGACTGGATGAGGCTCGCCATCTTGTACCAGGTCTCGAACATTTCGCGGCCGTAGATCCCCTTGATGAACAAGCCCTTGAAGATCACCTTGCCCCAGTCGATGGCCATGGTGGAGGGCGGAATGCCGAGCATGGCGATTTTGCCGCCGTGGTTCATCTTGTCGATCATGTCCTGGAAGGCGGAGGGAACGCCGGACATCTCCAGCCCCACGTCGAACCCCTCGGTCATGCCGAGCTCGCTCATCACATCGGAGAGCTGCTCCTTGGCCACGTTGACGGCGCGGGTCGCGCCCATCTTGCGAGCCAGTTCGAGTCGGTACTCGTTGACGTCGGTGATTACCACGTGGCGGGCACCGACATGGCGGCAGACGGCGGCCGCCATGATGCCGATAGGGCCGGCGCCGGTGATGAGCACGTCCTCACCCACCAGGTCGAAGGAGAGGGCGGTGTGCACCGCATTGCCGAACGGATCGAAGATGGCGGCCAGGTCATCCGGGATGTTGTCCGGCAGCTTGAAGGCGTTGAAAGCGGGTATCACCAGATACTCGGCAAAAGAGCCGGGACGGTTGACGCCGACACCTATGGTGTTGCGGCAAAGATGGGTGCGACCGGCACGGCAGTTGCGACAGTGACCACAGGTGATGTGACCCTCACCTGAGACCCTGTCGCCGACCGCGAAGCCGCGCACTTCCTGACCCACGGCGACCACTTCGCCTACGTATTCGTGGCCGACCACCATGGGGACCGGGATGGTCTTCTGGGACCATTCGTCCCAGTTGTAGATGTGGATATCGGTGCCGCAGATGGCGGTTTTGCGGATCTTGATCAGCAGATCGTTATGGCCGAGTTCGGGGGCCGGGACGTCCGTCATCCAGATGCCGACTTCTTTCTTGAGCTTGGAGAGGGCTTTCATGCTTGTTCCTTCACGATGAATACAGAAAAAGGGGCGCTCGGCCCCTTTTGTTCAAATCAGATGATGCCGAGTTCGCGGCCGATGCGGATGAAGGCATCGATAGCCTTGTCCAGCTGCTCGCGGGTGTGGGCGGCAGACATCTGGGTGCGGATGCGAGCCTGGCCTTTGGGGACCACGGGGAAGGAGAAACCCACCACATAGATGCCGGCAGCCAGCATGCGACTTGCCATCTCGGACGCCAGTTTGGCATCCCCCAGCATCACCGGGATGATGGCGTGATCGGCACCGGCCAGAGTAAAGCCGGCGGCGCTCATCCGCTCGCGGAAGTACTGGCTGTTCTCCTTCAGGCGGGCGCGCAGGTCATGTCCTTCGGCCAGCATGTCGATCACCTTGATGGTGGCCGCGACGATGGAGGGGGCCAGGGAGTTGGAGAAGAGGTAGGGACGGGAGCGCTGACGCAACCAGTCGATCACCTCTTTCTTGCCGGAGGTATAGCCACCGGAGGCGCCACCAAGCGCCTTGCCCAGGGTGCCGGTGATGATGTCTACCCGATCCATGACGCCACAGTATTCGTGGGTGCCGCGGCCGTTCTCGCCGATGAAGCCGACGGCGTGGGAGTCATCCACCATCACCAGGGCGTCGTATTTGTCGGCCAGATCGCAGATGGATTTCAGATCGGCGATGACGCCATCCATGGAGAAGACACCGTCGGTGGCGATCAGTTTGAAGCGGGCGCCATCGGCGTCGGCCTGCTTGAGCTGGGCTTCCAGCTCGGCCATGTCGTTGTTGGCATAGCGATAGCGCTTGGCCTTGCACAGGCGTACGCCATCGATAATGGAGGCGTGGTTGAGAGCGTCGGAGATGATGGCATCTTCGGCGCCAAACAGGGTCTCGAACAGGCCGCCGTTGGCATCGAAGCAGGAGGAGTAGAGGATGGTGTCCTCGGTGCCGAGGAAGGCGGACATCTTCTGCTCCAGCTCCTTGTGCTGGTCCTGGGTGCCGCAGATGAAGCGCACCGAGGCCATGCCGAAGCCGTGGCTGTCGAGCCCCTGATGGGCCGCCGCGATAAGGTCCGGGTGATTGGCCAGCCCAAGGTAGTTGTTGGCACAGAAGTTCAGAACCTGTTCGCCTGCGACGGCAATGCTTGCCTGCTGGGCGGAAGTGATGACGCGTTCCTGTTTGTACAGGCCCTCGGTTTTGACCTGGTCGAGCTGCTCGGTCAGGTGACGATAGAATCCGTTAGACATCCTCGATCCTTATTGGCTATTTCAGCTGCGTATCAACAGAGAGCAACATTTTACTGCAATTTGTTGCGCGTAATTCAAATGATTGTGCTGATTTTCAACAAATGTGAAAAGGATCTCACCTGGCTGGTTGGGCCAGCTGGCGGTAATGGTGCTCCAGCTGACGGATCTGGTTAGCCACCTGGGGCTGTACGTAGGGACGCAGCAGGAACAGCACCTTCAATACGCCCTGATAAAGCAGGGGCTTGGTGATGCGGGTATTGGGGGCCTGGGCGATCTGGAACGGGATCCAGCAGGTGACCACCATCTTGATGGTCTGACCGAGATCCGGCAGATCCTCGTCGTTGACGTCTATGATGCCGCCCTCGCGCAGGCTTTTGAGCAGGGCGACCACGGAGGCACGCATCTGCTCCTGGGCCTTGAGGTACTTCTGCTGCAGCGGCTCGTCGCGGCTCAGGATGTCCGGCAAGTTGGCGTAGAAGAAGCGGAACTGCCACATCAGGTAGAAGATGGCATCCAGATAGCCCATCAAATCCTGCAGGGTAATCTCGCGGTTGCGCGCCGGGACGAAGCTCTCACTCAGGTGGCGGGCATATTGATCGAAGATGGAGTGGATGATGTCTTCTTTATTGCGGAAGTGGTAATAGAGGTTTCCCGGGCTGATGCCCATGTGTGCCGCAATGTGGTTGGTGGTGATGTTGGGCTCACCCTGATCGTTGAACAGCTCGGTCGCGCTGTGAATGATCCTGTCTCTGGTTTTCATCACGCCTCTCTCCTGCGGGATTCGCCCGGGTCGACTGAACGTGGTCGAATCCCCTGACTGCCCATGATAAACTTTTCGGCAATTTCAAATTGGCTCACTATACACAGCTTTAACAAGCAGTCACATGTAGCCATCAACGTACGCGAGGCAAACTCCATGATCGTAGTAACTGGCGGTGCTGGCTTTATCGGCAGCAATCTGGTCAAACAGCTGAACGCTCAAGGACGGACCGATATCGTGGTCATCGACGACCTGACCGACGGCACCAAGTTCGTCAACCTGGTCGACCTGACCATCGCTGACTACATGGACAAAGACGAATTCCAGGCGCGGATCGTCTCCGGTGATGAGTTTGAAGAATGGGATGACGGTATCGAGGTGATCTTCCACGAAGGTGCCTGCTCTGCTACTACCGAGTGGAACGGCAAGTTCATCATGGAGGTCAACTACGAGTACTCCAAGGATCTGTTCCACTACTGCATCGAGCGGGAAATTCCCTTCATCTATGCGTCCTCCGCCGCTACCTACGGTGGCCGCAACGACAACTTCATCGAAGATCCCAGGTTCGAACAGCCGCTCAACGTCTATGGCTACTCCAAGCAGTTGTTTGATCAGTACGTGCGCCGCCTGATGCCGGAAATCAATTCACAGGTGGTGGGCCTCAAGTACTTCAACGTCTATGGCCCGCGCGAGCAGCATAAGGGTTCAATGGCTTCCGTTGCCTTCCACCTCAACACCCAGGTGAAGAAGGGTGAAAATCCCAAGCTGTTTGAAGGTTGCGATGGTTTCCCGAACGGCGGCCAGATGCGCGACTTCATTTATGTGGATGACGTCTGCAAAGTGAACCTGTGGTTCTGGCAGAACCCGCAGCACTCAGGCATTTTCAACTGCGGTACCGGCCGCGCCGAGCCGTTCCAGAACGTGGCAGAGGCGGTGATCAAGTATCACCAACAGGGGTCTGTCGAATACATCCCCTTCCCGGATCACCTGAAAGGCCGCTATCAGAGTTTCACCCAGGCCGATATGACCAAGCTGCGCAGCGTGGGTTATGACGCCGAGTTCATGACGGTGGCCGAAGGGGTGGCCGATTACATGGCCTGGCTCAATAGATAACGCGTAATAGCAATATATTGATACTGTTAGTGAAACCGGAAGCGGACTCTACTCCGCTTCCGGTTTTTCTGGGCTGACTTTCCCTTTCTGCAACGAGTAACCACGCAATGAATATCTTGATGGCACTCTCCCAGCTCGAAGTAACGGGCGCAGAGGTCTATGCCACCACGGTCGGTAACGAACTCACCCGGCGTGGTCACAATGTTTTCTATGTGTCAGATACTCTGACCAAGCCCACGTTGGGCCCGGTATTCAAGCTGCGGTTCAACAAGCGCAGCATTCTGCGCCGTTTCTGGCACGTTTTTTACCTCATCTATCTCATCAAGAAGCATCACATCCAGCTGGTTCATGCCCACTCTCGCGCCTCCGGCTGGAGCAGCTATGTGGCTTGCAAGCTGACCGGTACACCCATGATCACCACTGTGCATGGCCGCCAGCCGGTGCATGCTTCCCGCAAGGCCTTCCATGCCCTCGGCTATCGGGCTGTGGCGGTGTGCGAAGATATTGCCAGCCAGATCATCGACAATCTGGGAGTCGATCCCGCCATCGTTCAGGTGCTGCGCAACGGCATCGAGACCGACAAATTTCAGCCCGTCGCCGCGCCCGCCAATGACAAGCCGGTGATCGCCATCATTGGTCGCCTGAGCGGTCCCAAGGGGGAGCTCTGTTATCGTCTGCTGGACGAGGTGCTGGATCTGGACGCCTGCCAGGTGCGGGTCGTGAGTGGCAGCCAGGTGCCCGAGCGCTTCGCGCGTTTTCGTGACCGGGTCGACTTCGTCGGTTACGTTGACGATGTCCCCGCTCTGATGGCGCAGTGCGATCTGGTGATCGGTGCCGGCAGGGTGGCGATGGAGGCCCTGCTGTGTGGTCGCCCGGCGTTTGCCATCGGCGAGGCCAAGGCCATCGGCCTGGTGACGGAAGAGAATCTGGCCGAGGCGCTCGCCAGCAACTTCGGCGATATAGGCCCCAAGGATCTGGCGATCGATTTTGTCGCCCTCAAAGCCAGTATTGCCCCTGCGCTTGCCAGCAAGGCGGTGCCGGAGGCGATCCGCCAGCGTATCCAGGATGAGTATGGCTTGCAGGGGGTTGTCTCCGGGCTGGAGTCCATCTACCAGGATGCAGTGGTCGAAACCCTGCGCCGGGAGATGCCGGTCATCATGTATCACCGCTTTATCGAGCATGAGAGCGAGAAGGGGGTACACGGTACCTGGATGCCGATCACCATGTTCGAGAAGCACCTTCGTTTAATGAAGTGGCTCGGCTATGAGACTCTGACGTTTGGCGATTTGGCAGACAAGGGCTTCATCCATCGTCTGCAGTACGGCAAGAAGTATCTGATGATCACTGCCGATGACGGCTATCAGGACAACCTGACCCGCATGTTGCCGCTGCTGGAAAAATACGGTTATAAAGCTGTGGTATACGTAGTCACGGGGGAAGGGTATAACCGTTGGGATGTGGAACATACGACCAACCCGGATACCCGGGTGTCCCTGATGAACGGTGAGCAGATCAAGGCGCTGGCGGCCAGCGGCCATGTGGAGATCGGGGGCCATACCCTGACCCATCCCCGCCTGAGCCAACTGTCTGTAGAGCAGCAAGTTCATGAAATTCAGGAAAATAAGCGTCAGCTTGAGGCCCTGCTTGGTTATCCGTTGATGTCGTTTGCCTATCCTTACGGGGATATGAACGAGAGTGCCAAGGAACAGGCCAAAAATGCTGGTTATCGCTTTGCCGTCGCCACCAACAGCGGCCCCAAAGCCATGCACCAGGACCCTTTCCAGATCCGCCGGATCGCCATCTTCCCTCGTACCGATGTGTTCGGGCTATGGCGCAAAATCCGCGGGAATTATGTTTTTAGAAAGGCATAATGAATATGGCGCAGCACTTTCATCGGTTGAATGTTCTTCTTTTTTCTTGCACTTTATTTTTTACATTGTGTGGGTTATTTCTCGTTCCACAGGGAAATCATTATCTTTCCAAACTATTGGTTCTGTCATCTGTTGTTGGCTTCATAAATTATTTTATTGGAAACAAGGATAAGCTTGGCGTATCAGCTAGGAACCTTTACGTCTGTGTTCTTATTTATATTGCTGCTATTGGTGCCAGTCGACTGGTACATGATGATGAAAGCTGGTTGATCCGAAACTTGTTCTATATTTTGGTGTTCTTTCTGCTCATTCCGAGAGAGGCTATCGTCATTCGTGCTTTCAAATTAGGGGCACTTCTTGGTGGTATATCCATTGGTTTACTTGCCATTTGGCAGCATCACAATGGTATGTTCAGAGTCGAAGGTTTCACCAATGCCATATTATTTGCTCAAGGTGCATTGATTCTGGTGGTTCTAAATGGATTCCTCGGTCAAGTTGAGTCCAACAAGTTTGTTAAGTGTGGTCATTTTATCGGTGCTGGGGCTGCTGTTATCGCTATTTATTTATCACAGAGTCGAGGCGTGTGGCTTGCTTTATTGATGCTTACAATGCTGGCACTTTCGATAAAAGCAATTAAAAAACCAGTGAAGTATATAGCTCTATTCATCATGGTATTTATTTTGCTTACTATCGTTTTTTCTGAAACTGAAATATTTAAAATTCGCATCCAGGAAAGCCTATCTGAATTGAGCATGATGGAGAGCAACAACTACAATACCTCTTGGGGATTGAGAGTGATGGCTTGGAAAAGTGCCTGGTTTGGTTTTATTGAACATCCAGTATTGGGGATCGGTCTGGATGGATTTAAGAACATACAACACCAGCAACTATTGGATGGGATAGTTGACAATTTCTATGTTAATTACGGCATGTATCATGCCCATAATCAGTTTATGCAAAACATGGTGGTTCGTGGCATTTTTGGGTTGCTTGGCGCAATTGCTGTTCTTGTTTACCCAATGATATTTTTTTACCATAGAACAAAAGTGCTCTCTGCAGGCTTTATGGTATCTTTTGGTATCTTTGTTTGTGCTCTTTCCGATGTGCCAATGGAGCATCAAAACACTTTATATATATACATGATAACATTGTTTTCATTGTGCTTGTCCTATGAGATAGAAAAAAATAAAGAGGCCATGTCATGACCAAGAACCTTTTGTTTTTCATCCACTCATTGGGCATGGGAGGGGCTGAAAAGGTTCTTCTTTCTTATGTGCGCAGTTTGGTTGACCGCTATGGTTATAAAATAACGGTAGCAACGAACGAAGACAGTAGTCAGCATATAGTTGCAAAATCAATAGCTGACGTGGCAACAGTGGTTCATTTCGATTTTGATGGCAGTAAAAAAAATAATTTCATTGAAAAAATAAATTTTTCTTTCAAAAAACAGTCAAAAATAAACAAGTTGATTGATGAGCATGATGTCGTAATTGATTTTTTGGATGGCGATTTTTTCAAATATCTGAAGAGATGCAAGAGGCCTAAAGTGATGTGGCTGCACTCCAGTTTCTTTAATCTTGAAAAGAGAAAAAGGCACATGGGTAAACGATGTGCCAGTTATGATCGCGTCGTTCTTATTTGTCAGGATATGCTGACCGAGCTCCAGCGTGAACATGTTAGTTGGTTGCACAAGGCTCGTGTGATTTATAACCCTTTCGATTTTAACCGACTACTCAATCTGGCAGAGCAGGCCGCTGAAAACTCGCAGGAAGAGACAGTACTGCTTGAGCAAGATTATATATTGAGTGTCTCTCGTCTTGATGAACAAACCAAAGATATTGAAGGTCTGCTTCTTGCCTATGCCAAAGCGGTTGAAGGGGGACTAGATAAAAAGCTGTTAATCATTGGTGACGGGCCAGACAGAACACATCTGGAACGCGTGGCTCAACGCCTGGCGTTGCAGGACCGAGTCCATTTTCTCGGGCTTAAGGCCAACCCCTATGTATGGATGAAACATGCCGATACGTTTGTCCTTAGCTCCAAGGGGGAGGGATTCGGGTTGGTACTGGTGGAGGCTCTGTATTTGTGTGGCAGAGTCATCTCGACAGATTGTCCTGTGGGGCCAAGTGAGATCCTTGAGCGAGGACGATTGGGCACTTTGATCCCCATGGGGGATGTCTCGGCATTGGCCGAGGCTCTTTCAAACACGGGGCCAAAGCTTCCAAATATCGATCTTGATAAATATTCAAGCGAGAGTGTGCTGCGTGACTTTGATACTATGCTGCAAGAGCTTTTATAGCCGTTTATGACGCTTGGCGTTTTTGCATTTTTCGGCCTCTTGAGTGATATATTCCATGATTCCAGTTTTTGTCATCAGTCTTTCCCGTAGTCTCGAACGTCGGGAAATGGCGCGTAAACAGATGAGCCACCTAGGCATCAGCTACAGCTTTTTTGATGCCGTGGATGGCCGCAATCTGATGGATGAGGATGTCCGTCGAGTCGACCAGGTTGAAGCCAAAAAGTTTTCTGGCCATGATTTGAGCCCGGGCGAGATTGGTTGTGCGCTCAGTCACATCAAGCTCTACGAGATGATGGTTGAAGAGGGAATTGAACGCTGCGTCATTCTCGAGGATGACGCCTATCTGCACATGCATTTCAAGAAAATTGTTGAAGCCATCGTCTCCTGCAATCACTCTGACATTGTTTTTTTGCATCATGGCAAAGCCAAAAAATGGCCCCTCTTGCGTGCCTTGCCAGAAGGCTACCGGCTTGCCAGATATCGAACGCCCAGCAAACATTCCAAACGGGCTGTGCTTTCCGCAGCAGGTTATGTACTGACTCTTGAGGGGGCCAAAAAGCTGTTGGCTCAGGCTTATCCCGTTCGCATGCCGGCAGATTATCTGACCGGTCGCCTGCAAATGACCGGCCTGAGCGCCGCCGGTGTCGAGCCCTGTTGTCTGGATGTGGATCTGTTTGCCACGACCATAGAGGACCGTGCCTATGGCCACTATCTCGAGCAAAACGAGAGTGACAAGGGTTAAGAGCAAGGCTGTTGCGTTATGAATCTGAAAAAATGGGTCAAATACCGGTTTGCTCGCCGTTTGATGGCGGCGCAGCCGGCTGTCGCCGAGATAAATGAGCCGGTCAAATCTCTGCTGGTGATCTGTTTCGATGCCATCGGGGATTTCGTGCTCTCCCTACCGGCGCTTGATGCACTGCGGCGTCGTTACCCTGATGCGCAGATGGAGTTGCTTTGCAGCCCGCGCAATCTGGTGCTGGCCAGACAGGTGGATGGCGTGGTGGCCTGCCATCCGGTGACGCTCAATGATCGTCTGTTTGATCGTGCCGGTTGGAATACGCTTCGTGAGCTGAAGGTTCGGCGGTTTGATGCGGTAATTAACCTTTTCGATGAACCGGACGAGCTGGCGATGGCCAGAATGCTCTATGTGGCCAATGGCCGCCTGCTTTCCCTGCCGCTGCGTCGAAAGAGCGACAACCAGCAAAAACTGTTACCGCTTTTTCGCCAGTGTGCGCGTGAGGTGGCCGCAACGACCCAGCCCCATTTCGTCTACCGGATGCTGGCCATCGTGGAGGGAGAGGGGGCCTTGCCTGCCAATATTCCCTGCCCATACAGCCCGGACTATGACACGCGCCGGTTTGGGCGTTATGTCGTCGTCAACCTGGCGGGAAGTCAGAGCGGCAACTCCATCAGCCGGGAGCGGCAAACGGCCATTCTGGCCGCCCTGCCGATATTGGATGATGTACGCTATCTCTGCTTCAGCTCCGAGCCGCTGGCGGTCGAGCGTTCCGACCTCACTGCGCTCTACCCCGATTCGATCCTGGATGCCGCCAGCCTGGTGCGTGATGCGGTGGCGGTCGTCTCGACAGATACCTCGATCGTCCATATCGCCGCCTCCCATGAAGTGCCGACCCTGATCCTGATGAACGACGAGCCCTGGCGCGAGGCCTTCATTCCCCTGCACGGTCCTCACCGCATTATCAAGGTGCCTGGCAACAGTCTGGATGCACTCAAGTCTGGTGAAGTGGCTGCCGCCCTGAGTGACATGCTGGTATCCTGAGCCCCTTTTCTCTGCATTCGAGGATCCCATGGCGTTGATTAACAAGCTGCAGCTGGCGCGCGATGTGCTGCGTCGCCGACTGGGGCGCTGGCTGTTTGACAAAGCCTGCTCGCGCCCTGCCGATGATGGCAAGAGCAAGGTCGTATTGTTGCGCTGGGATGCCAAGCTGGGAGACGCCATCGTCTCCTCCTGGGTGGCGCGGGAGATCCACAAGGCCCAACCCGGCCGTGAAGTCTGGGTGGTGACGACACCGGCCATGGCACCGCTGTTTCGCGAGCATTTCGGGGTGGACAGGGTGGTCGAAATCCCAAAACGTCCCGGTTATGGTGAACTCAAGCGGTTGGCTCGTTCCCTGGGGCGGGTCGGCTATCTGGTACATCTGGGCAAATCGCTGAAGATGAAGGATATCTACTTCCTGAGCCAGGTCGATGCTTGCCACGTGGCCGGGATGGATGACGAGCTTGCCTGCATCGATATCAAGCTGGGAGCCCGCACTGCAGGGCGCCATTTTGCCGACAAGTTCGCCGAGCTGCTCGCCTGCATGGGGATCGCATCCCCTGACACTCGCTACATCATCCCGGCAAAAGCTGAATGGGAGAGTGCCCTGGCCGTATGGTGGCCGACGGATCGACCCGTTATTGCCTTCAATCCCTATGGTAGCGGTGGTGCCCGTCGGCTACGGCCGGACCGCATCGCTTCCATGCTGGAAATCATGCTGGCAGGCTGCTCGCAATCCATCTGTCTGTTGTTTCCACCCGGGTTGGAACAGGAAGTTGCCGGCCTCAAGGCCGGCGCTTCTGCGCCAGAGCGGATCCGGCTCTCTCCCGAGCAGCCCTCACTCGGCGGCCTCTTTACCCAGCTTCGGCACAGTGCCGCGCTGGTGTCGGTCGATACGGCAACTGTGCATATCGCGGCCGGGCTGGGTCTGCCCATCCTCGGGCTCTACAACCCGGATCTGGGTGGTGGAGGCGAAAATTACGCCGAATGGCATCCGAACACACCGGATGCGATGATCCTGTTTTCAACATCGCTGGAGACCCAGGATATCAACTCGCTGGATATGCAGGCTTTCGAGCAGGCATTTGCCAGATGGGTTGCCACCATGGGAGGAGAAAATCGTGCTTAATACCGCAGTGACAACCAACCGAGCCACAGGGGCTGAATGACATGAATGAGAAGGCGAAGTCGGACAGACTTTTTTATCTGGGGGTTATCGGGGGCTTGCTGATGTCTCTTGTCTTCTTCCAGTTTCAGCTCCTCACCGGCGACCAGACCCAGATGCTCTACAAGGGCTATCTCGGTGCCTATGAGGGGGTCTGGCTCAGCTACGGCAACGCGGCGAGTGCGGTGGGCAATGTGCCGGGCAGCTTGTCGGCCTGGCTGATCGGCGGGCCGCTGCTGCTGTGGGATTCACCCTACGCGCCCGTGCTGCTGTTGCTGGCGATGCGGCTGGTGGGTTTCCTGCTGTTTGATGCGGTGATCCGTCAGGTGTTTGGTGACAGGGTACGGCTGCTGTTTCTGGTGCTCTGCTGGCTCAACCCCTGGTTCCAGTACGAGAGCCTGCTCTACAACCCTTCCTATCTCTTCCTCTTCTCGGCCATGCACTGCTGGTCGGCCTGGCATATGCGCGAGCGGGCCTCCTTCTGGCACATGATCGTCCATCTGCTGGCCATCGGCATGGCGATGCAGCTGCACTACTCCTGGCCGCTGCTGGCGGTGATGTCGACCTACCTGTTCTGGCGTCGCATCCTCAAGGTGAGCTGGAGCGGCGTGGCGGTAGCGGCCCTGTTGATCGGCGCCTCCCTGATCCCCTACGCCATGGAGGTGATGAGCAACAGCCAGATCACCCAGAACGTCGACCCCGAGGCGCGCCAGCGTTACATCGGCTGGGGTCTGGTGCACGTCTATCCGGTGCTCAAGTCCGTACTCTACTGGCTGCGTTACGGCTCCTGGTTGTTTGCCAGCAAGCTGGTCAACGATACCCAGTTCATCTGGCTGGCGGGCCATGAATATTTGCAACTGGTCGCGGTCTGGCTGTGGCGCCTGGTGATCTACGGGGTAGGCTCGGCCACCGTGCTGCTGGCGGCCAAAGCCAACTGGCAGTTGTGGAAGAGGCTCAAACCGCGGCTGATGCGCAGCGACCGCGCCCTCGTGGATGGCGAAAGCTGGCTCGGCCTCTATGCCGTCGCGGCCGTGTTGGCGGTGCTGGTGAGTGCGGCGCTATCGCCCATCATCTTCAACTACTGGCACCTGATGCTGATATTCCCCTATGCCCTGTTCCCCATGCTGTTGTTGCTGGTGGAGTGGAGTCGCCGTTATCCCCAGTGGGTGGGCAAGGGACTGTTGGCTGCGACCCTGTTTTGCACGGTCGTCAACCTGATTGCCGCCACCGACAGCACCAAGTTCTCCTATCAGGCGGACTACCAGCAGCAGGTCGAAACCTATCTGCAAGAGGAAGGCCTCGCCCCTCGCCAACCCTGATAACCCGTCAGCCCCGCTCTCGTGCGGGGCTGATGCTATTTGGGGCGTGCTGGCTGGGCCGGTTATCTCTTCACATACATCAAAGGTGCGATCGCGCCGCGCTCCTATACTCCATCAAGATGCTCATCTCAGGAGTAAACGGCCATGCGTCTACTGTTTCTCTGCTGCTTGTTCGTAGGGACTCCGCTGCTGGCGGCGCCGATCCAGCTCAAGTTGCTGGAGTGGGGTTATCTGCCCGCCGGGTATGAGCAGCAGTTTGCCGACTATGCCAGGGCCAACGGGATGGAGGTGACGGTCAGCCGGGTCGAACCACTGCTGACCGACTTTGACAGCGTTTACCGGGCCTTGCGGACCCGCTCTGCCGATGTGGTGATGCCGACCAGCTATTTCTACAAGGCGCATCATCACCCCCTGTTCAAGTTGCTGTTGCCCATCGACTTCAGCCGTCTGAGCCACTATCCGGAGTTGAAACCGACCCTCAGGAATACCGAATATGACAAGCAGGGGGAGCGCAATTACTCAGTCCCGTTCACATACGCCATGTTCAGCCTGGCCTACGACAGTAAGCAGATTGCCCAGGCGCCGACCAGCTGGCAGGTGTTGGCTGACGATCTGCCCCAGGGGCAATTTGCCGTGTTTTGCGATCAGTTCGAGCCCCTGTTGTTCTCCGTGCTGCTCTCCCTTGGCAAATCACCCGCCCTGTTTGCCAGTGGCGAGATGCTGGCCGATCAACCATTGCAGCAGGAGGTGGAGCGGCTCCTGACCCGGCGTCTGAAGTCCAGTCGCGGTTTCTGGTTCAATCAGACCAATAGCTGCGAGGCTCTGCGTCAGCAGCGGCTGGCCACCACCTGGGGACTGGAGCTGGTGGAGTGCAACCGGCAAAACGGCCAGCAGTGGCGGATCGCCATGGTGCAGGAGGGGGCCATCTATGCGCTGGATGCGCTCTCCATCGCCCGCCATGTGAAGGATGACCCGGACAAGCTCAAGGCTGCCTACCTGCTGATCGACTTTCTGCTGAGTGCCCCGTTGCAAAGCCGGATGCTGGTGGGCACCCCCACCATATCAGGCAGCAACCTGGCTGCCCGACCCCCGCTCACTCCCGAGGAGCAGGCTGTGCTGCCCGAACGCGCAATGCCTGAATTTGATGAACGGCTGCTGGTGCCCGCACTGCCCGCCCATATCAAAAACCGTTACAAGCGGATGGTGCAGCAGGCACTGGTCGCCAGCGGCAAGGCGGAACTGGCCAAGCAGTGTCCCTGGGATGTGGAGAACTGACGTCTGCCCCGTGATTGACCGCTATCGTGGGATCGTCAGAGCCAAACAACGGCAATTCTGGCTTTTTCTTGAACCGAGTGGCTTGGCCTTTCCGTCATCCCGAGGCTTGGCATGGTTCACGCCTCTTTCTTTTTTCGGCCTTCTCCCGGCGCTTATACCGGATCGATCTGCGCTCTCCTGCCTGTCTGGCCGTGATCGCTGCGACAATATTGCGCGCGCTCTCTTGATAGAGTGGTCATTTTGAGACTGGAGAACACCAGATGAAGCGAGTGCTATTTCCCATCCTGATGGCGGGCATGCTGGGGGCCTGCAGCAGCACGCCGCAGCAACCGCAATGTGCCGCGCTGGCCGGTGGCTGGCAGGTTCAGGCCCTGCCGAATACCCAGGCCGACGCCGCACTGGCCAGTGTGCTGGCACGCATGAACACGGCTGCCAAGCTCGAGAGCATCCGCGAGGTGCGCAGCCAGGTGGTGTCCGGAGTCAACTACGATATCGAATTCCAGCTCGACAATGGCGAGGTATGGAACACCCGCGTCTATCGGGATCTGAAGGGCAATTATCAGATGACCCGGGTTGCCCAACAGGGCGAACTGCCCCCGCTGCCATGCATCAAGGGGAAGTAACAACGACTCCCATCAAGCCCCTCGCCTGAGGGGCTCATCTGGCCAGCCGACTTCCGCTATTCCTATGCCCAGCAGCAAAGGTAGGATGAGCGTCCACCTTTAGCGCCCGTGCCACAGGAGCCCGCCATGAGCCGTCACCCATTCATCAAACACTGGAGCGAACTGCAAGATCCGGGGCCGGGTTGCTACGCCGGCAGCCAGGAGCGACTGTCCCAGGGTAGTCCCCTTGGCAGGCACTACGGCTTTGCCCGCATCGGCATACACCACGAACTGCTGGCCCCGGGTCATCGCACCAGCTGGCCCCACGCCGAAGAGACCGAGGACGAGTTCGTCCACGTGCTGGAAGGCACTCCGGATGTCTGGCTCGATGGCACCCTTCATCGGCTGCAGCCCGGCGACTCGGTCGGCTTCAAGGCGGGCGATGGCTTGGCCCACACCTTTATCAACAATACCGACAAGCCGGTGCGGCTGCTCTGTGTCGGCGACAGGGATCGGGATGACAATCGCATCCACTATGCCCTGCACTCCGAGCGAAACCGCCAGATCGGCGAGCGCCACTGGGACGATGTACCGGCCCGTGAGCTGGGGGATCACGATGGCCTGCCCGACAAGCTGCGCGAGAGCCAAGGGCCGTTTTAGCGCCTGGCTGCCCCTCTGAAACGCAACAGCCTGCCGGATGGCAGGCTGTTGGTTATCTGGTGGCTTGTTCTCGCGACGGTGATCCGGTGTGGTGCCGGCAATCCTTACTGCAGCTTGATCCCGCCCAGATAGTCGCGCTTGCCGAGATCGACTCCCGCCTGGCGCAGCAGGGCATAGGTCATGGTGAGGTGGAAGTAGAAGTTGGGAATGCCGTACTCATGAACGCAGGTATGGCCGTCCATCCCCTTGCCACCGGCCCAGTAGGGGAAGTAGTGGCCGCTTTCGTAATCGCTGTAGTCGGCATCCAGCTTGCTTTGCAAAAAGGCGATGGTGTTGCCGATATGGGCGCGCAGATCCGCCATGGTTTTGGGGTCGTCCACCATGGCCGGTGTCTCGCTGTGGCTGGCGGTGGCCACCACGGCGCGGGCCGAATCGCAGCAGATCAGCACCTGTTTGGCGAGCGGCAGCATGTCGACGATAAGGCGCTCGTTGAAGAAGTTCTCCACATTGAACTGTTTCGCCTCGGCATGGGATTGCGCCTTGGCCAGGCAGTGGTCGAGGTTGGTCAGCATCTTGATAAACTGGGCTGTGATATCGCGGTTCATGGTGCATTCCCTATAGGTTGAAAGCGGCTTGGTGCTAGCGAGGTTCACTATAACGGATCCGCCTTTCGCTTCGAGCCCATGGCGGCAGAAAGCGCAGCTCGCGGGCGTGTAACGCGACAGGCTCTGCCTGCGATCCCGGGTTTCCTCGCCGTGATGAGTCCCTCTTTGCCCCTTTTTTGATCTGTGACATACATCCCGTTTTTTCAGGGGCGTAGTCTGGCTCCGTTGTCCCGGGCACAGGCCCGGACACAGGAAAAGGAGAAAGTAATGAAGATCTATGATCGCAACAGAAACGTGCTGAACATCGGCCAGCGCGTAATGATTGCCGCCACCGGCGCCGTCGATACCCTGAAGGAGGCCCACACCGACAATATGACCCCCTATGAGGCAGAGCATGAGAAGTGTGTGCTGCTGGCAAACTCCGGGGAGCGTTACGCGCCCATCGAGTTGATTAGACTAGGCTGATAACCCGCTTTATCTGTCACCCTATTCTTTACAATTCACCCGGCCGCAGCACCTCGTCTGACGGCCGGGTTTCTGACTCACCTCCGGCTTTACCACCAACGTTTATTACGTGGATGTGAGTCTGCGCCCCGGCCTTATCCATGGCCTCTTATGATGCCAATACGATGCAACTGGCCGGTATCCAGCCGGATTCGCCCCGTTCCCCTTGCACCCAGAGCCAGCCGGCCAGCTCACGTACTACCGTGACCAGCTCCCCCACCGCCACATCCAGCTCGCGGGCGGTGTAATCCTGCTGCGCCAGCGCCTCTCCTTCGCCGATGGAGGTGAGCAGCGACAGCGGGGCCCACCCCTCGTTGCCATCGGACGTGACGGTACGCACCCAGCCTGGAAATTCGTCGTCTTCATGGCCAATACGCACTCGCTCCCCGGCCTGAAAGCCGATGGGATTGGGGTAACTGGTTTGGTGAGCTGTGGTGATCAATGCCTGCATGGTCTCTCTCCAGATGAGTCATCCTCTCGCCACTATCGCAGCAACCGATCAGCTAGGGGGAGAGAAGCTGCATATCGGCCTCGATTAATTCCCGGAAAAGAGAGGCGGGTCACGGCTTGAAGGGCAATGGGTAATTGCCTGCCAACCAAGCTCCATGCGAACCTTTACCTCCCTTTAATCCAATAAAAACAAAGACTATGTTCAGGAAAATAATGGTAACCGCCGCCCTGCTGTCGGCGGGTCTGTTGTCTGGTTGTGCCTCCGTGCCCATGGCCGATACCTCGGCGGATGCCCAGGCCAAGCAGTTTGTCGCCCCGGCCAATGCCGCCAACCTCTATATCTATCGCAATGAAACCTTCGGAGCCGCCGTCAAGATGCCGGTGCTGGTGGATGGCATGGCGGTCGGTGACACGGTTGCTCACACCTATATCCTCAAGCAGGTGACGCCGGGCAGCCACACCATCACCTCCAAGTCGGAGAACGATGCCACCCTGACCCTCAGCACTGAGGCGGGTAAAAACTACTACGTCTGGCAGGAGGTCAAGATGGGCCTGCTGATGGCCCGCTCCAAGCTGAGTCAGGTCAGTGAAGAGGAAGGCAAGCAGGGGGTGATGGAAAGCAAGCTGGTCAAGTGACCAGATATTTTCACCTAACAAATACGGCGTAGCCTCATCAGCTACGCCGATGTCAGAAAGGTGGGTGTCCCAGATGGTCCATAGTTAACAAGAAACTTATAGTCTGTAGACTTATAGTGTTCAGCATGCAGATAATATCTGCATGAAAGAAATAAAAAAGAAGTTTGGTGAAAATATGAAATTTCACCGACAAGAGCAACATCTATCACAAGAAGAACTTGCGGATAGATGTTCTTTACATAGAACGTATATCAGTTCTGTTGAACGTGGTGAGCGAAATATTAGCTTGGAGAATATTATTATCATATCCAGAGCATTAGATATTACACCAGCAGAGTTGCTTAGAGGTATTAAATGAACAGATCTCCCTACGCCGGTCGTGACAAGTCAGAATGGAAGTCAATAACAGATAAATTAATTAATGAACATCCATTATCAGGTGAATTTATTGTAAAGGTGGTACATGCTGCTTGGGATGGTCTATTCAATACATCCATAGGAAATAATGGACTTAAAATAGGTGAGCATATATTCCCTAAACCTCAAGTCATTGGCGCATTGCTCCATGAACTTATTCCAGCAGAAATAGAAGCTACTTTACCAAGGGAATGGAGAGGCGAAAAAAATGCAGGTGATAAAGACATCGTGTATATTCCAGATGACTTTTATTCTATAGAGTTAAAAACATCGTCAAATTCATCTCGAATTTTTGGCAATCGCAGTTATGCTCAACAGCCTACAAAAGGTAAAAAAAGTAAGGATGGTTTCTATTTGGCAGTAAATTTCTGGAAATTTACTGCCAATAAAGTAAAACCTGAAATTCAGACTATCAGATTTGGATGGCTTGACCATACTGACTGGAGAGGCCAGAAGGCTCCATCTGGACAACAATCCAGTCTTTCACCAGAAACTTACGAGCTAAAATTTAAAACTCTATACTCAAAAAGATAAAGCACACTGAGCTGTTTTTAGCTTTGAATCCTCTTGGTAATTGGTTATGCGTTGGCCTGCATAACCAATATATTTCTCTTCAAGCTCAAATCCTATAACCATTCTCTTGTTTCTAAGAGCACACTCTGCCGTACTACCAGATCCCATGAAAGGATCTAATATCAGATCTCCTTCATTGCTAGAGGCAAGCATCATCCTCTCAACCATTGCCATAGGGAATTGAGCGGGATGTGGAGTCCTTTCCGCTGATGAGCGATTTTTACCTGATGTAACTTTAGGAATCTGCCAAACATCAGAAGGATTCTTACCATTAGGATTACATTTCAATTTTCCATTTTTTTTCTGATTTGGATACTTCACATCCGGATCGCGGACATCGTCCAAATTGAATATGTAATCATTTTTGTCCTTTACATACCACAATAACTTTTCATTCCGTGGGGAGAATCTTTTCTTGCATGCAACTCCAGCAGAATAATTCCAGACTACTTCTTGAATTAGATAAAAAGGTGTTCTATCCCAAAGAAGGTATGGAATAGGAACAGCCAACCCTTTGGATTCAACTTCTAGGTATCCTAAGTTAAGCCAAAATGTCCCATTGGGTTTCGTTATTCTGTGAACCTGTTGTATCCACGACTCACACCAAGACAAGTAATCATTAAGATTACTTAACGTCTCGTACTCTTTACCTATATTGTAGGGAGGAGATGTAATAGTGGCATCAATTAATCCATCAGGTATTTGTTTCATGCCCTCGAGGCAATCTCTATTATAAATAACCACACCATCTTCTTCAAAAGAAGGCGTGCCTAAAATAGACTTAATTAAGTTTAATTTTTTCATTGTCATGAAACTTATAGTATTCACCAATTAATGTTGAGTCAAGCTTATTCATTGCAAACTCCCCGACAAAAAACAGTTTGTCACAGAACCATATGAGCACCACTTGGAGTCAAACATACCGCTTAGCAAAGCCGAAGTGGCCTCGATTGGGCGCAAGGATACGGGAATCCGAAGTGGACTTGGGCTGGAACCATGGAAGAAGAAGACGCAAGCTCAAGTGCTGTCTGCGGCGGCCCGTCCGACGTTGGCTTTGAACCGAGGGAACTGACGAAGTCAGCGCATTAGCGGGGGGGGGCTTTTTTTCGGTGACTTTTCTTTAGCTACACAAAGAAAAGTCACCCGCCTAAGCCCGAAGGGCGGGCGAAACTCTGTCGAGAGCAGAGACCTCGTGCCCTGCACCGCATTAGCCGTGCCACGCTGTCAGCGACAAGCCCTAGCGAATGGTACGATCCATTCATCCCAAAACCAGCTCCCGTGAGGAGAGAAGGACACAAGACGGCGGTGGCGGGTATGCTTGCGCACTACAGCGCTTCCAATCTGGCATACGCCGTCACCAGCCACTTGGCGCCGACGTCGTCGAACTGGATCTGCACCCGGCTCTGCTGGCCGACCCCTTCGAAGTTGAGCACTATGCCTTCGCCGAATTTTGGATGCAGCACCCGCTGGCCGAGCTTGATGCCGCTGGCGTCGAAGCTCTGCTGCACCTCGTTCTGGCTAAAGCGGCCGTACTGGGTGGGGCGGCTGACCTGGGTGCGCAGCCGGATCTCTTCCAGACACTCGGCGGGCATCTCGCGGATAAAGCGGCTCGGCTTGTGGAACATCTCGCGGCCGTAGATACGGCGGCTCTCGGCATAACAGATGTAGAGCTTCTCCATGGCGCGGGTCATGCCCACGTAACAGAGGCGCCTTTCCTCTTCCAACCGGCCCGACTCCTCGGTGGATTGCTGGCTGGGGAACATCCCTTCTTCCACGCCGACCAGCAACACCAGCGGAAACTCCAGCCCCTTGGCGCTGTGCAATGTCATCAGCTGCACCGCGTCGGCATATTCGTCGGCCTGATTCTCGCCGGATTCCAGCGCCGCGTGGGCGAGGAAGGCGGAGAGATCGCTCATATCTTCCAGCTCGTCCGGGCGCTGGTACTGGCGGCAGGCGGTGACCAGTTCGTCCAGGTTTTCTACCCGTGCCTGGGATTTCTCGCCCTTCTCCGCCAGATACATGGCCTTGAGGCCGGAGTTCTGGATGGCGATATCCGCCTGCTGGTGCAGGGGCAGCATGGAGACCTGCTCTTCCAGCGCGTCAATGAGCTCGACAAAGCCGCGCACCGCATTACCGGCGCGGCCGGTCAGCACCTTGTCATTGAGCAGCCCCTTGGCCGATTGCCACAGGTTGAGCCCCTGATCCCGGGCGTTATTGCGCAGGATCTCGAGGGTGCGATCGCCGATGCCACGGGTCGGGGTGTTGACCACCCGCTCGAAGCTGGCGTCGTCGCCGCGGTTGTTGATAAGGCGCAGGTAGGCCATGGCGTCCTTGATCTCCTGGCGCTCGAAGAAGCGCAGGCCGCCGTAGATGCGATAGGGCATGGCGTCCTGCATCAGCGCCTCTTCCAGCACCCGCGACTGGGCGTTGGAGCGATAGAGGATGGCGCAGTCGGCGAGCAGGCCGCCTTTCTCTTTCCAGTCCTTGAGGCGGCCGACCACGAAGCGCGCCTCGTCCACCTCGTTGAAGGCGGCGTAGAGCGAAATCGGCTCGCCCTCGGCCCCTTCGGTCCACAGCTCCTTGCCAAGGCGCTCGGCGTTGTTGGCGATGACGCTGTTGGCGGCTTTGAGGATATTGGCGGTGGAGCGGTAGTTCTGCTCCAGGCGGATGGTCTGCGCCCCCTCATAGTCGGTCAGGAAGCGCTGGATGTTCTCTATCTTGGCGCCGCGCCAGCCGTAGATGGACTGGTCATCGTCGCCGACGATCATCACCTTGCCGCTGTTACCCGCCAGCATCCGCAGCCAGGCGTACTGGATGCCGTTGGTATCCTGAAACTCGTCCACCAGGATGTTCTGGAAGCGGTCGCGGTAGTGCTCGAGGATGTGCGGCTTGTTCAGCCACAGCTCGTGGGCGCGCAGCAAGAGCTCGGCAAAATCCACCAGCCCGGAGCGATCGCAGGTCTCCTGATAGGTCTTGTAGATCTGCTGATAGGTACGGGTGACGGGGTCGCCGTAAAGATCGATGTCGCCGGGGCGCAAGCCCTCGTCCTTCTTGCCGTTGATGTAGCCCATCACGGCGCGCGGGGCCCAATGCTTCTCGTCGAGGTTGAGCGCCTTGAGCACCCGGCGAATGAGGCGGTACTGGTCGTCGGAGTCGAGGATCTGGAAGTCCTGGGGCAGGCCCGCATCCAGATAGTGGGCCCGCAGCAGGCGATGGGCGATGCCGTGGAAGGTGCCGATCCACATGCCGCGTACGCCGTCACCGATCACCTTCTCGACCCGGCCGCGCATCTCGGCCGCCGCCTTGTTGGTAAAGGTCACCGCGATGATGGAGAAGGGTGAACAGCGTTCCACCTGCATCAGCCAGGCGATACGGTGCACCAGCACCCGGGTCTTGCCCGAACCGGCACCGGCCAGCACCAGCAGGTTGCAACGGGGGGCCGCCACCGCGTCTCTTTGCTTGTCATTGAGCCCGTCGAGCAGGGTTGAAACGTCCATCACCACTCCTGTTTATTTATACAGGCTGGGATTATACGGCCATCCCCCCGTCAGACCAAACCCAAAGTCAGGGGGCGGGCATCGGGGGAGGGGCCAGCATTCCGATGTGATGTCTATCTCGGGCGTAAACCGAAGAAGGGGATGAAGGGGGCGGCGGGCCACACTGTCGTCACAGCCCCGGCGCAGTGCGGGAATTTACGAGCCGAATCACGGACGGGCAGGGGGAGAGATGAATCTCGGGAAAACGATTTACATTAACCCATTGAACAATAAGAGAAATATCTTTTGGGCCTTTAGTCATTCAGAACAAAAAACTTAAAAATCGCCAAAAAACAACATGTTATATAGTTACTTGCTTATAACTCAAACCGTTAGCGCAAACGTTTTTCTATTATCATCTGCTTGACCCCCACCCGGGCTGACTTAGAGTAAGTCTGCGTGCTAGTTGGCCTGCCCGGGCAGGCAAGCAGGTTCCCTCACTTAATAACAATCAAGGATACGATCGTGACTAAAGTGCTCAAGCTGGCCACCGTGGCCACCCTCACCCTCGCCGCCCTCTCAGCTCAGGCTGCTTCCGAGCCCGCCGTGATCTACGACACCGCCGGCAAGTTTGACAAATCATTCAACGAAGCCGTGTTCCGCAACGGCGTCGAAGTCTACAACAAGGACAAGGGGGTCAAGGTCAAGGAGTTCGAACCCCAGAACGAAGCCCAGCGCGAACAGGGCCTGCGCCGTCTGGCCAGCCGTGGCAACGGCCCCATCGTAGCGGTCGGTTTCAACATGGGCTCGGCAGTAGAGAAGGTCGCGACCGAATTCCCGAAAACCCAGTTCACCATCATCGACATGGTGGTCGACAAGCCGAACGTGCAGTCCGTCATCTTCAAGGAGCATGAAGGCTCCTTCCTGGTCGGTGCGCTGGCGGCCATCGCCTCCAAGACAGGCAAGGTCGGTTTCGTGGGCGGCATGGATATCCCGCTGATCCGCAAGTTCCAATGCGGCTACGAGCAGGGCGCCAAGTACGTCAACCCGAAGATCGACGTGTTCCAGAACATGACCGGCTCCACCCCGGCGGCGTTTGCTGACCCGGCCAAGGGGGCGGAACTCGCCAAGTCCCAATTCGCCAAGGGTGCGGACGTGGTCTATGCCGCCGCCGGCGGTACCGGCATCGGTGTTTACCAGGCTGCCAAGGACGAGGGCAAGCTGGCCATCGGCGTGGATTCCAACCAGAACCACCTGCAACCGGGCACCATGCTGACCTCCATGGTCAAGTCGGTGGGCCTGGCCGCCTACCAGACCTGGGATGACGCCGCCAAGGGCGAGTGGAAGCCGGGCATCAAGAATCTGGGCCTGGCCGAGGGCGGTGTGGATTGGGCACTCGACAAGGATAACGAGAAGCTGATCACTCCGGAAATGAAGGCCAAGGTAGACGCCATCAAGGCCGACATCATCGCCGGCAAGATCAAGGTTCATGACTACATGAGCGACAACTCCTGCAAATACTAATCAGAACCTAGCTACGACTCTCAACGCACCGACCGGCCCGCACGGGCCGGTTTTTAGTCTTACTTCATGACACGCAGGGCTGCATCATGGACCAGACAGATCGCTATGCCATCGAATTAAGAGGTATCGATAAGCGGTTTGGCGACGTATACGCCAACAAGCTGATTGACCTCCAGGTTCGTAAAGGCAGCATTCACGGCATTGTCGGCGAGAACGGCGCCGGCAAATCCACCCTGATGAGCATCATTTACGGTTTCTACCATGCCGACAAAGGCGAAATGCTGATCGACGGGAAACTCTTCAAACCCCATGGCTCACAAGATGCGATTGCCGCAGGGGTGGGCATGGTGCACCAGCACTTCATGCTGGTGAACAACTTCACTGTGTTGGAAAACGTCATCCTCGGCGCCGAAAACGGCTGGCACCTGCGCCAGAGCGTGGCGGCGGCGGAAAAGCTGCTCGGCGAGCTGGCGCGGGACTATGGTCTCGAAGTGCCGCTGCACGAGAAGGTGGAAGATCTGCCGGTGGGCCTGCAGCAGCGGGTCGAGATCCTCAAGGCGCTCTATCGCGGCGCCCGCATCCTGATCCTCGACGAGCCGACCGGGGTACTGACCCCGCAAGAGGCGGATCACCTGTTCGAGGTGCTGAAAAAACTGCGGGATCAGGGGGCGACCATCATCCTCATCACTCACAAGCTGCGGGAGATCCTGGCCATCACGGATCAGGTCTCCATCATGCGCCGTGGCGAGATGGTGGCCCACGTGGCCACCAAAGACACCGACAAGGAGCAGCTCGCCGAGCTGATGGTGGGGCGCAAGGTGCGCCTCAAGGTCGACAAGGGCCCGACCCGGCCGGGCGAGGCCAAGCTCAAGGTCGAGGGGCTGTGCTATGTCGACGCCAGCAAGGTGGAGCGGGTCAAATCGGTCAGCTTCGAGGTGCGGGCCGGTGAAGTGGTCGGTATCGCCGGGGTCTCCGGCAACGGCCAGTCCGAACTGCTCAGCCTGCTGGGGGGCATCCTCAAGCCGAGCAAGGGGGGCTTTACCATCAGCAGTCGCGACGGGGTGCACCGAGTGAGCGCCGAGCATCCCGCCGATCCCGAGCTAGTGCGCAACTATGGCCTCGGCCATGTGCCGGAAGACAGGCACAAGATGGGCCTCATCAACCGCTTCGAGGCGAAAGAGGCCTTCATCCTCGGCTATCACCGCCGCCCGCAATACAACAAGGGGTGGCTGCAGAACAAAGACGCGATCCAGCAGGATTGTCAGGCCAAGATGGAGAAGTGGGACGTGCGCCCGCCCAGCCCCGAGCACAAGACAGCCAACTTCTCCGGCGGCAACCAGCAGAAGCTGGTGATCGCCCGGGAAGTGGAGCAGGACCCTGACGTGCTGCTGATCGGTCAGCCGACCCGCGGGGTCGACATTGGCGCCATCGAGTACATTCACCAGCAGGTGATCGCCATGCGCGACAAGGGCAAGGCGGTGCTGCTGGTGTCGGTGGAGCTGGACGAGATCATGAGTCTGTCGGATCGCATCCTGGTCATCGCCGATGGCCGCATCGTTGGCGAGCTGGATGCCGCCAAGGCGGATGAGCGCACCATAGGCCTGATGATGGCGAATATCGTTCCCGATGAAGTGGCTGCTGGCCCGACACAAGGAGCGACGCCATGATGATCACCTCTATTTGTCGTCAGCGCGGTCTGATGATGGTCAATACATCCGTGACCGATGACGTTGCCAAGGAGGCCCGCTGATGAGCCAAGTTCGTGTCCCTGCCTGGGTCTCCGTGGGCGTCTTGTCTGCGGTCAATATTCTGCTGGCCTTTCTGGTGTCGGCGATCCTGTTCTACTACCTCGACATCAACCCGGTCGATGCCGCTGAGATCATGTGGTACGGCGCCTTCGGCACCGGCGAGGGGATAGGTTTCACCCTCTACTACGCCACCGGTTTCATCTTCACCGGTCTGGCGGTGGCGGTGGCCTTTCACGCCGGCTTGTTCAACATCGGCGGTGAGGGGCAAGCCTACATCGGCGGTCTCGGCGTCGGCCTGGTTTGTCTGCTGCTCGGCGATGTGTTGCCGTTTGCCCTGCTGCTGCCGCTGGCCATCATTGCCGGCGGCCTGTTTGGTGCGGCCTGGGCCTTTATCCCGGCCTGGCTGCAGGCCAAGCGCGGCAGCCACATCGTCATCACCACCATCATGTTCAACTTCATCGCCGCTTCCCTGATGGCCTATCTGCTGGTGGAGGTGTTCAAGCCGCCCGGATCCATGGCCACCGAGAGTCGGGTGTTCGCCGAGGCGAGCTGGCTGCCCAAGCTGAGCACCATGGCGGCCAGCTTCGGGATGGAAGTGCCCAATAGCCCGCTCAACATCAGTTTCGTCTGGGCGTTGATCTGTGCGCTCCTGGTGTGGGTCTTCATCTGGCATACCCGCTGGGGTTACGAGATCCGGGCGGTGGGGGCGAGCCAGAGTGCCTCCGCCTACGCGGGCATCTCCTATCCCAGAGTGGTGATCCTGGCCATGGTGATCTCCGGCATGCTGGCGGGTTTCTTTGCCCTCAACGTGCTGCAGGGGGAGCTGCACCAGATCAAGCTCAACTTCGTGGAAGGGTTTGGCTTCACCGGCATCGCGGTGGCCCTGATGGGGCGCAACCACCCGGTCGGCGTCATCATCGCCAGCCTGCTGTTCGGCTTCCTCTATCAGGGGGGCGCCGAGCTCAGCTTCGAGTTCGGCGTTGACCGCAACATAGTGGTGGTGCTGCAGGGGTTGGTGATCCTGTTCTGCGGCGCGCTGGAGCACATGATGCGCCCGCGCATCGAGCAGCTCTATCTGGCCTTTGCCAGCCGCTCAACTGCACAAGTGAAGGGGGCCTGATCATATGTTTGAACTGCTGATCCTGATGCTGGATGCCACCATCCGCACCGCGCCGCCCCTCATACTGGCGGCCATGGCGGGCATGTTCTGCGAGCGCTCCGGGGTGGTCAACATCGCCCTGGAGGGCAAGCTGCTGGCGGCCGCCTTCGCCGGCGGTGCCGCCGCCGCGGTCTCCGGCTCGGCCTGGGTCGGGCTGGGGGCCGGGGTGCTGGTCTCGGTGCTGTTTGCCCTGATGCACGGCTTTGCCACCATCACCCACCGGGGTGATCAGGTGGTGAGCGGCATGGCCATCAACATCCTGGCGGCCGGTCTGACCGTCACCCTGGGCCGTTACTGGTTCGATCAGGGGGGCCAGACACCGGCGCTCTCCGGCGATGCCCGCTTCGCCCCCATCGATCTGCCCTATGCCAAGGAGCTGTATGACGTGCCCGTCATAGGCCAGCTCTACAGCGAGCTCCTGAGCGGCCACTCCCTGCTGGAGTACCTGGCGTTCGCCGCCGTGCCGCTGGCCTGGTGGGTGCTGTTTCGCACCCGCTTCGGCCTGCGGCTGCGGGCGGTGGGCGAGGCCCCGGCGGCGGTCGATACTGCCGGCATCTCTGTGGTGCGGATGCGCTACACGGCGCTCATCATCGGCGGCCTGCTGGCGGGGCTGGGCGGCGTCTACCTGTCGGTGGCCCAGACTGCCCAGTTCATCCCCAACATGAGCGCGGGCAAGGGCTTCATGGCGCTGGCCGCGCTGGTGTTCGGCAAGTGGCGCCCCTGGAATGCCATGGCTGCCTGCCTGCTGTTCGGCTTCCTCGATGCGGTGGCCATCCGCCTGCAAGGGGTGAGCGTGGGGGGCTTTGCCATCCCGGTACAGGCCATCGAGGCGCTGCCCTATATCCTGACGGTGTTCCTGCTGGCCGGTTTTATCGGTCGTGCGGTGGCGCCCAAGGCGCTCGGCACCCCTTATGTGAAGGAGCGGGAGTAGCGTCTACGCGTTCTCTATGCCCGGGGCCCCATTGGCGGGCCCCGTTCCAAAGCCCCCTCGTCATAGAGGGGGCTTTTGTTTTTACAGGATCTGGCGTTGGCAAATTGCCCGACAAGAGGTTGATGCGCGATGACGACCCGTTTCCGGCCCATTGGAGTTACAATACCGGCCTCCATGTGACCACTGCAGGTCAGATGCACCGAACTGAAAGGGTCTCTTGTTATGATGAAGCTTCGTTATCCCCTGATTTTTCTGCTGTTGACAAGCTGCCTCATCTTCGCGTTCTACGTCACCCGGCCAGAGATGCCGGAGCATGCCGACTACTATCCCGCCGCACGGGACATCAATGACTTCACCTTTACCGACGCGGACAATCAGCCCTTTACCCCCGCCAATCTGCTGGGACACTGGACCTTCCTGTTCGTCGGCTACACTTTCTGCCCCGATATCTGTCCCACCACCATGGCCGATTTGCGTTCCATCTACGGCGAGCTCAAGCAGCTGGCACCCAACAGCCAGGTGGTGTTCGTCTCGGCGGATCCCCAGCGGGATACCCTGGAGCGCCTCAAGACCTACACCGCCTTCTTCAATCCCGAGTTCAAGGCAGTGACGGCAGATCACGACAAGCTGTTTCCCTTCGTGCGCAACCTGGGGCTCATCTACTCCATCGCCAATCAGGGGGAGAAGGATTACCTGATCGATCACTCCGCCTCCATCGTGCTCATCAACCCCAAGGGCAAGCTGCAGGGCGTGTTTCGCCCGCAGGTGGCGCCGGGTCAGGTGCCACGGGTGCAGATGGCGACCCTGCTCTCTGACTTCTCCCGCATTCTGAAGCTGTCGGGCAACCGGGAGTGACCCGTCCGGTTGCGCCCTGGTGGCGGGATCCCGCTCGCCACGGTGCCGTCTTTGCCCTCGCCCTGCCCATGGTGTTTTCCAACATCACCACCCCCATGCTGGGGCTGGTGGACACCTGGGTGATCGGTCATCTCGGCGAGGCCTGGTTTCTCGGCGGTGTCTCGGTCGGCTCGACCCTCATCAACCTGATCTTCTGGCTGCTCGGCTTCCTGCGCATGTCCACTACCGGGCTCACGGCCCAGGCCCATGGCGCCGCCGATCAGCGCGCCCAGCTCGATGCCCTGGTGCGGGCGCTGGGGCTGGCCATCGTCATGGGATTGGGGCTGCTTGTGCTGCTCTTTCCCCTGTTGCCCTGGCTCATCGCCCTGAGTGGCGGCTCTGCCGAGGTGCAGCTCTATGCCGGCCAGTACGTGGCGGTGCGGATCTGGAGTGCGCCGGCGGCGCTGTGCAATCTGGTGATCATGGGTTGGCTGCTGGGGATGCAGGATGCCCGCAGTCCCATGGTGATGCTGATCCTCACCAATCTGGTCAACATGGCGCTGGATGCCCTGTTCGTACTGGGGCTGGGCTGGCAGGTGCGCGGCGTGGCGGCGGCCTCCGTGCTGGCGGATTACGGCGCGCTGACAGTCGGCATCTGGCTGGTTCGCCACCATCTGCGCCAGTTGTTGCCCGAGGTGTGGCAGGACGGCTGGCAGCGCTGGCGGCGGCTCGCCCCCCTGAAGCGGCTGCTCGGGCTGAACCGGGACATCTTCCTGCGGGCGCTCTGCCTGCAACTCTGTTTTGCCTTCATGACCCTGCAAGGGGCCAGGCTGGGGGACGTGGCGGTGGCTGCCAATGCGGTGTTGCTCAACTTCCTGATGCTGATCTCCTACGGGCTGGACGGCTTTGCCTACGCGGTGGAGGCCATGGTGGGCCGCGCCATCGGCCAGCGGGATCGCCAGAAGCTGCGGGAGGCCATCCTGCTCAATCTGGGCTGGGCCGCCCTGATCGCGGCTGGATTTACTTTGGGATTTGCCCTGCTGGGCAGCCAGTTTATCGGCCGGATCACCGATATCCCGGAGGTGGTGGTCGCGGCCAATGGCCAGCTGCCCTGGCTGGTGGCCATGCCGCTGCTGGCGGTCTGGTGCTTCCTGCTGGACGGGGTCTTCATCGGCGCCACCCGGGCGCAGGAGATGCGCAACAGCATGCTGCTGGCGGTCTTCGGCGGTTTCTTCCCGGTCTGGTGGCTGACCCAGTCGTGGGGCGTGGCCGCCCTGTGGGCGGCGATGGCCGCGCTCATGGTGGGGCGTGGCCTAACCCTGGGGTTCCTGTGCTGGCAACTGGAGCGCAGCGGCCGCCTGCTCGACGCCCGCCACTGATTTTCCAACCTTAGAGGGCGCCTTCGTAGCCCAGCTGGCGCCAGCTTTCGTAGACGAACACCGACACCGCGTTGGAGAGGTTCATGCTGCGGCTCTGGGGCAGCATGGGGATGCGCAGCCGCTGTTCGAACGGCAGGCTCTCGATAAGATCCGCAGGCAGGCCGCGGCTCTCCGGGCCGAACAGCAGGGCATCGCCCAAGGCAAACTGGGCTGCCGAGTGGGCGGTGCGTCCCTTGGTAGTGCAGGCGAACACCCGCTTCGGCGCCACCGCCGCCAGGAAGGCTTCAAAGTTCGGCCAGCGCTTCACCTCGGCAAATTCGTGATAGTCGAGCCCCGCCCGCTTCACCCGCTTGTCATCCCACTCGAACCCCAGCGGCTCTATCAGATGCAGCCGGTAACCTGTGTTGGCACAGAGCCGGATGATGTTGCCCGTATTGGGCGGAATTTCGGGTTGGTAGAGCACGATATCGAGCATGGCAAGGCTCCTGCTGGGACGGAAAGGGCGCCAGCATACCCAGCGCCCGTGGCGTTGAAAAGATCAGGCGATGGGCAGGCGGATGGTAATGGTCAGCCCGGTCGGCTGGTTGCTGCTGGCCTGAATGGTGCCGCCGTGACGATGGATCGCCTCCGAGGCGATGGCGAGCCCGAGCCCTGTGCCCCCGGTCTTGGCGTTGCGGGCATCGTCGACCCGAAAGAAAGGCAGAAACAGCTGCTCCTGCTGCTCTGGCGGCACGCCTGGGCCGTCGTCGCGGATGATCATCACCCACTCCCGCCCCTCCCGATACCACTCCACCTTGATGAATTCGCGGGCATATTTGAGCGCGTTGCGCAGCGGATTTTCCACCGCCCGCGCCAGCAGCTCGGGCCACATCGGCAGCGACTCGGCCGGCAGTGGCGGCAGGCGCAGCTGCTTGCCGCTCTGGTTGGCTTCGAACATGGCGTCTTCTAGAATGGGCTCCAGCAGCTCGGCCAGCGGCTGCACCACTGGGGCCTCTACATGCTGCTGTACCCGCGACAGATCCAGCAGGTCGCCGATCAGCTTGTCCAGCCGGCCAATCTCCGACTCTATCCGCGCCAGTTCGGCGCTGTCGCCCTGCTTGCGGCGGATCAGGGCCTGGGCCAATTGCATCCGGGTGAGCGGGCTGCGCAGCTCGTGGGAGATGTCAGATAGCAGCTGTTTCTGCTTCTGGATCATGCTCTTGAGGGTATCCACCATGTGGCTCACGTTGTCGGCCAGCTGGCCTATCTCGTCACCCCGGCCGAGGTTGGGGATCTGGGTCTCCAGGCTGCCGGCAGCCAGCAGGGAGACCGCTTTTTGCAATTGCAGTATGGGGCGGGTCAGGCGCCAGGCGAGCAGCAGGCAGAGCGGTGTGCTGACCAGCATGGCGACCCCGAGGATGCGGATCGGGTGATCCAGGATCTGGATGAACAGGAACAGATAGGGGGTATCGACGTTGAGCCCGAAATAGACGTGGTACTGCTGGCCGCGATGCTCCATCAGGAAGGGACCGACGATGGCCTTGCGATCCTCGTGACCCAGCATGGGGTGGTTGGGGTTGTCGGCATCTACCATGAAACGGACCACGAACTTGCGGGGATGGACGGTGGACTGGATCTGGCCGTTGGCACCGCGCACATAGACGTTGTCCACCGGCAGCATGGTGATCTTCTCCATCGCCTTTGCCAGATCGAAATCCCGCGCCGGGTCGGCGGCATCCTTGAGGATCTGCACGTTGTGCTGCATCCGCATCGCCTCGTGGGCAGGCAAAGGGAGCTGGTTGCGCGGATCCAGGTTGGGCAGGCTGATGACGGCGGCCATCATCACCAGCAGGATCAGCCAGAACCAGACGAAGATCTGGGTGGAGAGGCCGCTGATCGAGGGCGCTTTGATTACTCCTGTTCTAGCCACAGATAGCCGCGCCCCCGTACAGTCTTGAAGCGGGGCTGGCCATCGAGCCGTTCCGGCAACTTTTTGCGCAAGTTGCTCAGGTGCATGTCGATGGCGCGATCGAAGGGCTCCAGCTTCTTGCCGAGCACCTGTTCCGAGAGGTGACTCTTGCTGATGATCTGGCCCGGGTTGCGCAGCAGGCACTCCAGCAGGCCGAATTCGGTGGCGGTCAGCTCCAGCGGCTGCTCGCCGCAGCATGCCTGCTGCAGGCCCGGTTGCAGTACGATGTCCATGAAGTGAATTTCGTCGGAGCCGTGGCCGCGTTGGGGCTGATGATTCTGGGTGCGGCGCAGGATGGCCCGCACTCTTGCCAGCAGCTCCCGATCATCAAATGGCTTGGCCAGATAGTCATCGGCGCCGGCCTCCAGGCCGTTGACCCTGTCCTGGCTGTCGCCGCGGGCGGTCAGCATCAGCACCGGGGTGTCGTGGGTCTTGCGCAGTTGGGTCAGCATGGCAAAGCCGTTCAGTTTGGGCATCATTACGTCCAGCAGCACCAGATTGAAGCGTTGCTCTGCCAGTCGCTGCAATCCCTCTTCACCATCCTCGGCGACCGTGACCTGAAATCCTTCCAGGGTCAGAATTTCGGTGAGCAGCTGGGTCAATTCAAGATCGTCATCGACCAGGAGTATTCTGTTCATCGGGTGTTCTTCCGCAGATTTTCGCGCCAAACTGACGCCGGGGTGAAGGTATAATAATTTTTTACGCGATAGAGGAAAGCCGGATTTGAGCCATCAACACTATTCCCGTTGGGTGACCTTTGCCAGCATGGCGGCGGTGGCGACAGCCACCCTGCTAATCATCGGCAAGCTGATCGCCTGGATCATGACCGACTCGTCGACCCTGCTGGCCTCCCTCACCGACTCCTTCATGGATGTCAGCGCCTCCATCATCAATCTGCTGGCGATCCGCTATGCGCTGGCTCCCGCCGATGACGAGCACAGCTTCGGCCACGGCAAGGCCGAGTCCCTGGCCGGGCTCATCCAGGCGGCGTTCATCTCGGGCTCGGCCCTGCTGCTGGTGATGCACGGCATCTCCTCCCTGCTCAACCAGACGCCCATTCTGCGGCTGGAGGCGGGGATCTGGGTGACGGTCGGTTCCATCGTGCTGACCCTGCTGCTGGTCAGTTTCCAGAGTTTTGTCATCCGCAAGACCAACAGCGTGGCCATCAAGGCCGACATGCTGCACTACCGCTCCGATCTGCTGCTCAACGGTGGCGTGCTGCTGGCGCTGGTGCTGGCGGGGCAGGGCTGGTATTGGGCAGATGGTCTGTTTGCCGTGCTGATAGGTGGCATTTTGCTGTGGGGAGCCGTCCATATCGGCTACGAGTCAGTGCAGGCGCTGCTCGATCGTCAGTTGCCAGCGGAAGAACAAGCGAGAATAATGGCCCTCTGCTGTGCCGTAGATGGCGTTCACGGCGTCCACGATCTGCGTACCCGTCAATCCGGGCCGACCCGATTCGTTCAGTTGCATCTGGAGCTTGACGATCAGATCCCCCTGGTCAAGGCCCATCAGATAGCCGATGAAGCCGAGCAGGCGATACGCCAGGCATTCGAGCGAATGGATGTCATCATCCACATGGACCCCATCTCGGTACTGATAAAAGAACAACAGAGTCCTCACCCCGAACAACAGTAGGTTGCACCACATGGATGATCTGGTTGCCAAAACCTGGCAAAAAATTCAGCAAGAAGCGCTCTGCATGGCGGCCGAAGAGCCCATGCTGGCCAGCTTCTTCCACTCCACCATTCTCAATCACAAGAATCTGCGTTCGGCTCTCAGCTTCCAGCTGGCCAACAAGCTCGACAGTGCCACCATGCCCGCCATCGCCCTGCGCGAGGTGATCGAGCTGGCCCTGCGCAGCGAACCCGAACTGCTGGCCATGGTGGCGGCCGATATCTGCGCGGTGCAGGAGCGTGACCCGGCGGTCGATCTCTTCTCCACCCCGCTGCTCTACCTCAAGGGCTTTCATGCCCTGCAGGGGTACCGGGTCGCCAACTGGCTGTGGCGCCAGGGGCGCCGTTCCCTGGCGCTCTATCTGCAAAACCAGATCTCCGTAGTTTTCGGGGTGGATGTGCACCCGGCGGCGCGCATCGGCAAGGGCATCATGTTTGACCATGCCACCGGCATAGTGGTGGGTGAGACGGCGGTGATCGAGGATGATGTCTCCATCCTGCAGAGCGTGACCCTGGGCGGGACCGGCAAGGAGAGCGGCGATCGTCATCCCAAGATCCGCGAAGGGGTGATGATAGGGGCGGGCGCCAAGGTGCTCGGCAATATCGAAGTGGGCAGGGGCGCCAAGATAGGCGCCGGCAGCGTGGTGATCAACCCGGTGCCGCCCCATACCACGGTGGCCGGGGTGCCGGCCAAGATTGTGGGCCACCCGGAGTGCGACAAGCCTTCCCTGGATATGGATCAGTGCCTCTGATCCCCTGACCGAGACGATTCGATGGCCAAGCGCTGGTCAGGTTATCTGATCCTGGGGATGTGGCTGCTCAACCTGCTGCATCTCTATCTGGGATTCTCCCCCTGGCCCGCGGCCATCGCGGCCTGGGCAGCCTCTCTCCTCACCTGGCCCTGGCTGGTGGGGGCGGCCAGACGCCAGGCGCTGGCCCTGTACGGAGCGGCCCTGCTGCTGTTGCTCTTCGCCTGGTGGCAGGGGGCCAGCCTCAAGGCCGGCGACTGGCTGCTGCCCAACATCAACATGCTCACCATGTTTGCCGCGGTGAGCACCCTCAACCTCGCCACTTCCGGCCTGCTCACCGACACCACCTCCTGGCCCGGTCGCAAGGGGTTGTGGAGCACCATGGCCGGCCTCAACCTGCTGGGGGCCGTCATCAACCTTTCGGTGCTCTTCATCATCGGCGATCGGCTGGAACGCAACGGCAACCTGGAGCGGCGCCAGGTGATGGTGCTGAGCCGGATCTTCTGCGCAGCCGCCTTCTGGTCCCCCTTCTTCGTCGCCATGGCGGTGGCGCTCACCTACGCTCCCGGCCTGCAGCTCTCGGCGATCCTGCCCTTCGGCATCGTCGGCGCCCTGTTGGCGATGGGGCTGACGGCCTGGCAGGTGGAGCGACTCGGCGTGCAGGATTTTGCCGGGTATCCGCTGCGCCTGCAGACCCTGGGGCTGCCGGTGGCGCTGGCGTTGCTGGTGCTGCTCATCAAGCAGATCTGGCCAGAGCTCGGCATTCTGGCGGTGATCGCCCTGGTGGCGCCGCTGCTGGCACTGATCTTCATGCCAAGCGCCGGCCGCAAGGCGGCAATCAAGCGCCAGGTGGTGGAGCGCTTCCCCGCCATCGGCGGTCAGCTGGTGCTGTTTCTCGGGGCGGGTCTGCTGGCTGCCGGCATCAACAGCGCCCTGTCGGTGATCGATCTGGGAGGCGGCCACGGGCTGCCGTTCTTCAACCACTTCGGCTGGCTCGAAGCCTCCCTCACCCTGCTGCTGATCCTGCTGGTGGCCATCGTCGGGGTGCATCCCCTCATCAGCATCTCGGGGTTGGCACCCCTGCTCTGGCCCCTGGCGCCGGATCCCAGCCTGCTTGGCATGAGCTTTTTGCTGGGTTGGGGGCTCGCCACCGGCACCAGCCCGCTCTCGGGATCCAACCTGGCGCTGGCCTCCCGCTACAGCCTGAGTGCGGGGTCTATTCTACGCTGGAACCTGGGTTATGGCCTGGCGATGTACGGTGTTGCCTGCCTGTTGCTGGGGGCCTATATCGCCCTGCACGGCTGATGGTCGGGGCTGTCCCCTACTTGGGAAGCAGGATGCGAGAAAAATAGACGCATATTTGGACAATACCTCTACGGAAGGCGCATTTTACAGCGTGCTGGCTTGTTTGTGCCGATGTGCTCGGGGTATGCTGGCTTCACGCGCTTGAATCGCCCTTTGTGGGGCATCGCAATTGAACAAACAGGTATGCATATGTCACTAGAAGTCCTTGAGCAACTCGAATCCAAAGTACAATCCGCCGTCGACAACATCTCCCTGCTGAAGATGGAGCTGGACGAGCTGAAAGAGCAGAACAGCAAGCTGCAAGACGAGAACCATCAGCTGCGCAACGAACACGTTGCATGGCAGGAGCGTCTGCGTGCCCTGCTGGGCAAGATGGATCAGATGGGCGAAAGCATCTAATCCGTCGCTATACGCGAGAATTGAAAACGGGCCGCTCCATGAGCGGCCCGTTTGTTTTGGCGCAGCGGGGGATCACAGGGCAAGCAGCTGCTTGACCGTCTTCTCGATGCCGTCCGCGGCCTCCACTATGTTGCTGGCCAGCATGTAGGCGGGAGTGGAGATCACCTTGCGCTCCTGATCCACCACGAACTCGTCGACCGGGCAGTTGAGATGGCTGCCGCCCATCGCCTCGATGGCGTTGGCGGTACCCTCGTCGTGGCCTACGGTGGCTAGGGTGCCGGCGCCGTAGATAAGCGGGATCATGGCCGGGGCGATGCAGATATAGGCCGCCGGTTTGCCGGCCTTGGCAAAGCTCTGGCAGGCCTTCAGCACATCCGGCTGGATCTGGCACTCCGCCCCCTTGATGGCGAAGTCGCACAGGTTCTTGGCGGCGCCGAAGCCGCCCGGCACCAGCAGGGCATCGTAGTCGGCCGCATCCAGCTCGGCGACATCTTTGATCTGGCCACGGCAGATGCGGGCGGCTTCGACCAGCACGTTGCGGCTCTCTCCTTCACTCACCTCGCCAGTCAGGTGGTTGATCACGTGGAGTTGCGCCACGTTCGGGGCAAAGCATTGGGTGGTGGCGCCATGGCGAGCCAGGGCCAGCAGACTGATGACGGCTTCATGGATTTCTGCCCCGTCGAAGACGCCACAGCCACTCAAAATCACGGCCACTTTTTTCATGGAAAACTCCTCGTTGTTGAAAATGTGAGCCAGGATGGATTGTTGTACTTTTGTATGGTTATCGCTCGCCATCCGCTGGTCAAGTCATCTCGCTGTGCTAGGATTGTTTCGTTTTGGATCCTGCCGTACCTACTCCCTTAAAACTTTTTCCACATTGATCGAGATCATTTCAACGGTCTATCGATCTGATCTTGTGTTTCTATTTAATTGTTTTTATTGGCATTTATGGTTTTTATGCACAGCTTTGTCACTACTGGTAATAATTAGCCCCATTTTTGAACACAGAGTTATCCACAGATTTTTATCCCGTCAGCAGCCATGCAGGCTGTTACCAGGCCCCTTGGTGTGAAGGGGGCCCTGTGGCATCCTAGCGGCTGTTTATCTCTGGCAGGACGATTTCATGGCCCCTAGCAATCCCCTTATTCTGGTCGACGGCTCTTCATACCTTTACCGCGCCTTTTTTGCCTCCCAACAGGCCGATCTGCGCACCTCGACCGGTTTGCCGAGCGGCGCCGTCCGTGTCATGGCCAACATGATGCGCAGCCTGCGTAAGCAGTACCCCGACTGCCACGTGGCCGTGGTGTTCGATGCCAAGGGCAAGACCTTCCGCGACGACATCTATCCCGAATACAAGGCCAACCGGGCCAGCATGCCGGACGATCTGCGCAGCCAGGTCGCCCCCATCCACCAGATGATCAAGGCGATGGGCTTCCCCTTCCTGATGGTGGAAGGGGTCGAGGCTGACGACGTGATCGGCACCCTGGCCCGCCAGGCGACCGAGAAGCAGTTGCCCGTGCTCATCAGCACGGGGGACAAGGACATGGCGCAGTTGGTCTCCGACCATGTCACCCTGATCGACACCATGAAAGATGTGAAGACCGATCGGGAAGGGGTGATCGAGAAGTTCGGCGTACCGCCCGAGCTCATCATCGACTACCTGGCCCTGATGGGAGACAAGGTGGACAACATCCCCGGCATGACCGGCGTCGGCGAGAAGACTGCACTGGCCCTGCTACAGGGCATCGGCAGCATCGACGAGATCGCTGCTAATCTGGACAAGGTGGCTGCGCTCGGTTTCCGTGGCTCCAAGGCGTTCGCCGACAAGTTCCGCGAGCAGGAGGAGCAGGTGCGCCTCTCCTACGTGCTGGCCACCATCAAGACCGACGTGGCGCTGGAGCAGGAGCTGGAACAGCTGACTCTGGGGCCGGTCGACAAGGAATCCCTGCTGGCGGTCTATCGCGAGTATGAGCTGCGCAACCTTATCAAAGAGCTGGAGTCCGGCGGCGAGGAGAGCGGCACCGAGGGTGATGAGGAAGGCTCCGCCCCGGCAACTGCCATCGAGACCGACTACCGCTGCATTCTGGACGAGGCCGAGTTCGACGATTGGCTGGCCCAGTTGCAGGCGGCGCCATTGTTTGCCTTCGACACCGAGACCACCAGTCTCGACTATATGGAGGCGCGGGTCGTTGGCGTCTCCTTTGCCATCGAGCCGGGCAAGGCGGCCTACGTCCCCTTCGGCCACGATTATCTGGGAGCGCCGGTACAGCTGACCGAGGCCGTGGTACTCGGCAAGCTAAAACCACTGCTGGAAGATCCGATCCGCCTCAAGGTGGGGCAGAACCTCAAGTACGACCGCAACGTGCTGCTCAATCACGGCATCGAGTTGCAGGGTATCGCCTATGACACCATGCTCGAGTCCTATGTGCTCAACTCCACTGCCAGCCGCCACGACATGGATTCGCTGGCCCGCAGATATCTGAACGCCGAGACCATCTCGTTCGAAGATATTGCCGGCAAGGGGGTCAAGCAGCTTACCTTCAACCAGATCGAGCTGGAGCAGGCGGCTCCTTACGCGGCGGAAGATGCCGACATCGCCCTGCGCCTGCATCAGGCGCTGTGGGGCAAGCTCGCTGCTGAGCCGGGCCTCGCCAAAGTGTTCAGCGAGATCGAGCTGCCGCTGCTGCCGGTGCTGGCACGGATGGAGCGGCTCGGGACCACCATCGAGCCCAAGCTGCTGCATCAGCAGAGCCAGGAGATCGAAGTGCGACTGGCGGAGCTGGAGAAACAGGCCCACGAGCTGGCCGGGCAGGAGTTCAACCTCTCCTCGCCCAAGCAGCTGGGGGAGATCCTCTTTACCAAGCTGGGGCTGCCGATCATCAAGAAGACCCCCAAGGGAGCCCCATCCACTGCGGAAGAGGTGCTGGCCGAGCTGGCGGAGACCTATGAGCTGCCGCAACTGCTGATGGAGCACCGTGGCCTGGCCAAGCTCAAGTCCACCTACACCGACAAGCTGCCGCTGATGATCAAGCCGCAGACCGGGCGGGTGCACACCTCCTATCATCAGGCGGTGGCGGCGACCGGGCGGCTCTCGTCTACCGATCCCAACCTGCAGAACATCCCGGTGCGCAACGAACAGGGGCGTCGCATTCGGCAGGCCTTCATCCCGTGCGCCGGTTACAAGCTGGTGGCGGCGGACTACTCCCAGATCGAGCTGCGCATCATGGCCCACCTCTCCGGTGACAAGGGGCTGCTGACCGCTTTCGCCGAGGGCAAGGACATCCACAAGGCGACCGCTGCCGAGGTATTCGGGGTTGAACTTGATGCGGTGACCAGCGACATGCGCCGCAGCGCCAAGGCGATCAACTTCGGCCTCATCTACGGTATGAGCGCCTTCGGTCTGGCCAAGCAGCTGGGCATCGGCCGTGCCGAGGCGCAGAAGTACATGGATCTCTACTTCGAGCGCTACCCGGGCGTGCTGGAATACATGGAGCGCACTCGCCAGCAGGCAGAAGCCCAGGGCTATGTCGAAACCCTGTTTGGTCGCCGCCTCTATCTGCCGGATATCAAGTCGCGCAACGCTGGTCTGCGCAAGGCTGCCGAACGGGCCGCCATCAACGCCCCCATGCAGGGCACGGCCGCCGACATCATCAAACGCGCCATGATTAACGTGGATGGCTGGATCCGGGGCATTGAAGACCAGTCGATCCGCATGCTGATGCAGGTGCACGATGAACTGGTGTTCGAGATCCGCGAAGAGAAGCTGGAGGAGTACATCGCCATCATCAAGGAGAAGATGTCGAGCGCTGCCGAACTGCATGTGCCGCTGGTGGTCGAAGCGGGCACCGGTGACAACTGGGATCAGGCCCACTGATCACTGTCAGTCGTCATCGACAACATATATAGCTATACCTAAGAAGCGAAGCCCGGCATCATGCCGGGCTTCCTGTTTGTGGCTACGGTGTTTCAGGACTCTTGCAGGTATTCGTCCTTGAGCAGGACATAGTTGTCGGCCGAGGTTTTGAGGAAGGCGACCTCGGCCGGCTTGAGAGGGCGCGCCTGCTTGATGGGATTGCCCATATAAAGAAAGCCGGCCTCGAGTCGCTTGCCCGGTGGCACCAGACTGCCGGCACCGATCATCACATCATCTTCGACCACGGCCCCGTCCAGCAGGATGGCACCCATGCCGACCAGCACCCGGTTGCCAATGGTGCAGCCATGCAGCATCGCCTTGTGGCCGACCGTGACATCTTCCCCGATCAACAACGGATAGCCGGCAGGGTTGCTGGCACTCTTTCGAGTCAGGTGCAGCACTGTGCCGTCCTGAATGTTGCTGCGGGCACCGATGCGGATATGGTTGACGTCCCCTCTGGCGGCCACCATGGGCCAGATGCTGGCATCATCACCCAGCTGGATATCACCCACCAGGGTGGCACAGGGGTCTACATATACCCGTTTGCCCAGTTGCGGGCGTTTTCCCTTGTAAGGTCTCAGTCGCAAGTCCATCTCGGCCTCCTTGTTTTCGGCCATTCTAGCAATTCGGTGCTGGTTTCTGTGGATAAGTTTGTATAAAAGCTGTGCTTGGATATGAATAACTAAAAAAGTGCAGTTTTTTGCAATTTTATTGCAAGGAAGGGGTTGCCAGAACGAATTCACTCCCTATAATGCGCCTCCATCGACACGGCAAGCGGCAACGCAAAGCCCGAGTCGATAACCTCGAAAAGCCTTTGAAAATAAGACTTGACTCGAGAAGGCGGTTGAGTAGAATG
>NZ_CP083625.1:1510000-1682500 GCF_020097295.1 Aeromonas enteropelogenes
ATCAACCGAGATTCCCTCAGTAGCGGCGAGCGAACGGGGATTAGCCCTTAAGCATCTTGGAAGTTAGTGGAACGGTCCTGGAAAGGCCGGCGATACAGGGTGATAGCCCCGTACACGAAAACAACCTTGATGTGAAATCGAGTAGGGCGGGACACGTGACATCCTGTCTGAATATGGGGGGACCATCCTCCAAGGCTAAATACTCCTGACTGACCGATAGTGAACCAGTACCGTGAGGGAAAGGCGAAAAGAACCCCTGTGAGGGGAGTGAAATAGAACCTGAAACCGTGTACGTACAAGCAGTGGGAGCCCTTCGGGGTGACTGCGTACCTTTTGTATAATGGGTCAGCGACTTACATTTTGTAGCGAGGTTAACCGTATAGGGGAGCCGTAGGGAAACCGAGTCTTAACTGGGCGTCTAGTTGCAAGGTGTAGACCCGAAACCGGGTGATCTAGCCATGGGCAGGTTGAAGGTTGAGTAACATCAACTGGAGGACCGAACCCACTAACGTTGCAAAGTTAGGGGATGACCTGTGGCTGGGGGTGAAAGGCCAATCAAACTCGGAGATAGCTGGTTCTCCCCGAAAGCTATTTAGGTAGCGCCTCGGACGAATACTACTGGGGGTAGAGCACTGTTTGGGCTAGGGGGTCATCCCGACTTACCAACCCCATGCAAACTCCGAATACCAGTAAGTACTATCCGGGAGACACACGGCGGGTGCTAACGTCCGTCGTGAAGAGGGAAACAACCCAGACCGCCGGCTAAGGTCCCAAAGTTCTGGTTAAGTGGGAAACGATGTGGGAAGGCTCAGACAGCTAGGATGTTGGCTTAGAAGCAGCCATCATTTAAAGAAAGCGTAATAGCTCACTAGTCGAGTCGGCCTGCGCGGAAGATGTAACGGGGCTCAAACCAGGCACCGAAGCCGCGGATTTGCACTTAGTGCAAGTGGTAGGGGAGCGTTCTGTAAGTCTGCGAAGGTGTGTCGAGAGGCATGCTGGAGATATCAGAAGTGCGAATGCTGACGTAAGTAACGATAAAGGGGGTGAAAAGCCTCCTCGCCGGAAGACCAAGGGTTCCTGTCCAACGTTAATCGGGGCAGGGTGAGTCGACCCCTAAGGCGAGGCCGAAAGGCGTAGTCGATGGGAAGCAGGTTAATATTCCTGCACGACTTGTAATTGCGATGGGGGGACGGAGAAGGCTAGGTGGGCCAGGCGACGGTTGTCCTGGTGAAAGTGCGTAGGCGGTACCTTTAGGTAAATCCGGAGGTGCAACGCTGAGACACGAGACGAACACACTACGGTGTGGAAGCCATTGATGCCCTGCTTCCAGGAAAAGCCTCTAAGCTTCAGATTACAAGTTATCGTACCCCAAACCGACACAGGTGGTCGGGTAGAGAATACCAAGGCGCTTGAGAGAACTCGGGTGAAGGAACTAGGCAAAATAGTACCGTAACTTCGGGAGAAGGTACGCTCTTGTTGGTGAAGTCCCTTGCGGATGGAGCTGACGGGAGTCGCAGTGACCAGATGGCTGGGACTGTTTATCAAAAACACAGCACTCTGCAAACACGAAAGTGGACGTATAGGGTGTGACACCTGCCCGGTGCCGGAAGGTTAATTGATGGGGTTAGCGCAAGCGAAGCTCTTGATCGAAGCCCCGGTAAACGGCGGCCGTAACTATAACGGTCCTAAGGTAGCGAAATTCCTTGTCGGGTAAGTTCCGACCTGCACGAATGGTGTAACCATGGCCATGCTGTCTCCACCCGAGACTCAGTGAAATCGAATTCGCCGTGAAGATGCGGTGTACCCGCGGCTAGACGGAAAGACCCCGTGAACCTTTACTACAGCTTGGCACTGAACATTGAACCTACATGTGTAGGATAGGTGGGAGGCTTTGAAGGCGTGACGCCAGTTGCGCTGGAGCCGTCCTTGAAATACCACCCTTGTATGTTTGATGTTCTAACGCAGGCCCCTGAATCGGGGTCGCGGACAGTGCCTGGTGGGTAGTTTGACTGGGGCGGTCTCCTCCCAAAGAGTAACGGAGGAGCACGAAGGTTGGCTAATCCTGGTCGGACATCAGGAGGTTAGTGCAATGGCATAAGCCAGCTTAACTGCGAGACGGACAGGTCGAGCAGGTACGAAAGTAGGTCATAGTGATCCGGTGGTTCTGAATGGAAGGGCCATCGCTCAACGGATAAAAGGTACTCCGGGGATAACAGGCTGATACCGCCCAAGAGTTCATATCGACGGCGGTGTTTGGCACCTCGATGTCGGCTCATCACATCCTGGGGCTGAAGTCGGTCCCAAGGGTATGGCTGTTCGCCATTTAAAGTGGTACGCGAGCTGGGTTCAGAACGTCGTGAGACAGTTCGGTCCCTATCTGCCGTGGGCGTTGGATGATTGAAGGGAGTTGCTCCTAGTACGAGAGGACCGGAGTGAACGAACCTCTGGTGTTCGGGTTGTCACGCCAGTGGCACTGCCCGGTAGCTAAGTTCGGAATCGATAACCGCTGAAAGCATCTAAGCGGGAAGCGAGCCCTGAGATGAGTCATCCCTGACCCCTTGAGGGTCCTGAAGGGCCGTTGGAGACCACAACGTTGATAGGCGGGGTGTGTAAGTGCAGCGATGCATTGAGCTAACCCGTACTAATTACCCGTGAGGCTTAACCATACAACACCCAAGAAGTGTTCTAAGGCTTGTAGCAAATAGAATGAACTACTCAAATTCAGTGATAGCGAAGCCAACAGGCAAATCGTTATTCACGTCAGCTTTCTGGATTGAAGATTTTGCCTGGCGGCCATAGCGCCGTGGAACCACCTGATCCCATGCCGAACTCAGAAGTGAAACGCGGTAGCGCCGATGGTAGTGTGGCATTCGCCATGCGAGAGTAGGACACTGCCAGGCACCCAATTTTAGATTACGCGGTGAGCGTGGTCTTTACCGGTTAGTGTGCTGATATGGCTCAGTCGGTAGAGCGCATCCTTGGTAAGGATGAGGTCCCCAGTTCGATTCTGGGTATCAGCACCATTTTCAAGTTAGTTTTAAAAGCTTTTGCCTGACGGCAATAGCGCCGTGGAACCACCTGATCCCATGCCGAACTCAGAAGTGAAACGCGGTAGCGCCGATGGTAGTGTGGCATTCGCCATGCGAGAGTAGGACACTGTCAGGCACCTATTCAGAAGAGGCCTCCCATTCGGGAGGCCTTTTTGCATTTCCGGTTCGCAAAAATCACAATCCGCCACCAACATTTTAGTAAAAATGCTGGGCTATCAAGGAATTGCTCGTTACTCTTTAGCCGTTGTCGATTAACAGCTGATGCTGCCAGAGAGGTATTGATGGCCACGTTGAAGGAAATTGCACAGGAGGCGGGAGTCTCTCTCGCTACGGTATCCCGGGTATTGAACGAGGATCCCAGCCTGAGCGTCAAGGAAGAGACCAAGCAGCGGATCTTCGAGATTGCCGAGCGGCTGGAGTACAAGACCAGCAGCGCCCGCAAGGGCGTCCACAAGAGCAAGCTGTACTTCCTGGTGGTCTATGCCTATCCCCAGAGTACAGAAGTCAACGACCCCTATTATCTGGCCATACGCTACGGCATCGAAACCCAGAGCGCGCGCCTCAACATCGAGCTGACTCATCTCTACAACTGTGCTGAAGGACGCGATCTGACCGCTGTGGATGGCATCCTTGTAGTGGGAAGTCTCACTCCCGAGCGTCTGGCCCAGTTGCAGCAGTGCTCAAGCCAACTGGTCTTCATCGATTGTCGCTCCCAGGGGGAGTTTGACTCGGTCGACGTGGATCTGGCCCTGATCAGCCAGCAGGTCGTCGACTACTTCATCGCGCAGGGGCACAAGCGCATCGGCTATATCGGGGGCCAGGACGATAGCCCGGATCTGCGCGAGCTCGCCTTTCTCGATTACGGTCAGCGGTTGGGGGTCGTGCAAGAGGGCGATCTCCATCGTGGGGATTTCTCCAGTGCCTCCGGCTATCGGCTGGCGAAGGAGATGCTGGCCGGGGATTGGCCCAAGGCGCTGTTCGTGGCCTCCGACTCCATTGCCATCGGCGTGTTGCGGGCCATTCACGAGAAGGGGTTGGCCATTCCCCAGCAGATCGAGCTTATCAGCGTCAACGATATCCCGACCGCCAAGTTCACCTTCCCACCCCTCTCCACGGTGCGCATTCACTCCGAGCTGATGGGTTCCCAGGGGGTCAACCTGCTGGTTGAGCGGCTGCGTGACGAGCGGGATATTCCATTGCGGGTGTTGGTGCCGAGCCGGTTGACCCTGCGTGGTACAACACGCTAATTTTAGTAAAATACATTTTTGTTTTAGTCGCGTCATACCCTTATGGCGCGACAACATCGATCCCTTCAGATCTTTCTCCATTTAAGGATGATTCATATCTCTTTGTTTTATAGAGATATAGTCCATTACCTTGATTTTCATATCAACATCCATGCCATTCGGATGGACTGGTTCATCCTTTCTCCGTCACATCTGATCTCGCTCACAAAACAGACTCTTCTGTGTGATCAGGTTAAAACTTTACCGATCTCAAACTGATATTTAGTAAATGTTTATCTAAAGTTTACCCAGTCTATGTTGTCTTGTTCCGGGAGGACATGTGAATAACTGGGAAAACGTCCACTTCGTTGGTGAAAACAGGCTGGCCCCGCGCGCCTACTTCTTCTCTTATGCCGACCACGGGCTGGCGGCCACCATGCAGCGCGAGCTGAGCCGCCGCTTCCTCTCCTTGAGCGGCCAGTGGCAGTTCCACTATTTCGACCATCCCCTGCAGGTGCCGGAGGCCTTCTATCACAGCCCCATGAGCGATTGGGGCCAGATCACTGTGCCCAACATGTGGCAGATGGAAGGGCATGGCCAGCTGCAGTACACCGACGAGGGTTTTCCCTTCCCCATCGATGTGCCCTTCGTGCCGACCAACAACCCCACCGGCGCCTATCAGCGCAGCTTCGTGCTGAGCCAGGCCTGGGACGGCGAGCAGGTGATCATCAAGTTTGACGGGGTGGAGACTTACTTCGAAGTCTATGTAAACGGCCACTACGTTGGCTTCAGCAAGGGGAGCCGCCTCACCGCCGAATTCGACATCAGCGCCTATGCCAAAACCGGCGAGAACCTGCTCTCGGTGCGGGTAATGCAGTGGGCCGACTCCACTTACATTGAAGATCAGGACATGTGGTGGATGGCGGGGATCTTCCGCGACGTCTACCTGGTGGGCAAACCGGCGGTCCATGTGCAGGACTTCTTCATTCAGACCGCGCTGGCGGATGACAACCAGAGCGCCACCCTGAGCTGTGATATCCAGCTCGAAAACCTGGGCGAGTCGGCCAAGGATCACCGTCTGGTCTGGTCACTGCTGGATCAGGGCAGCGAGATCGCCAGCGGCTCACTCGACCATCTCGCCATCGACGGCAAGTGTGATTGCCGCTTCACGCTGGATCTGGCCAACCCCCATCTGTGGAGCGCCGAGGATCCCTACCTCTATCAGTTGATGCTCTCCCTCTACAACGCTCAGGGGGAGCTGCTGGAGGTGATCCCGCAGCGGGTCGGGGTGCGCGAGATCAAGGTCAAGGACGGCCTCTTCTACGTCAACGGCCGCTATCTCAAGCTGCACGGGGTGAACCGTCACGACAACGACCATCTCAAGAGCCGCGCCGTCGGCATGGACCGGGTGGAGCGCGACATCGTGCTGATGAAGCAGCACAACCTCAACTCGGTGCGCACCGCCCACTACCCGAACGACCCGCGCTTCTACGAGCTGTGCGACCAGTACGGTCTGTTCGTGATGGCGGAGACTGACGTGGAGACCCACGGCTTTGCCAATGTCGGCGACCTCAGCCGCATCACCGACGATCCTTTCTGGGAGCCGGTGTTCGTGGATCGTATCGAACGCCACGTTCACGCCCAGAAGAACCACCCCTCCATCATCATCTGGTCGTTGGGCAACGAGTCCGGCTACGGCTGCAACATCAGGGCCATGTACCAGCGCTGCAAGGCGATCGACCCGACCCGTCTGGTGCACTACGAAGAGGATCGCGACGCCGAGGTGGTGGACGTGGTGAGCACCATGTACTCCCGCGTCTCCCAGATGAACTGCTTTGGCGAGTTCCCGATGACCAAGCCGCGCATCCTCTGTGAATACGCCCATGCCATGGGCAACGGCCCGGGGGGTCTCACCGAATATCAACAGGTGTTCGACCGCCATCCCCATATCCAGGGCCACTACATCTGGGAGTGGTGCGATCACGGCATCCTGGATCAGGACGAGCAGGGACGCCCCGTCTACAAGTACGGCGGCGACTACGGCGACTATCCCAACAACTACAACTTCTGCATGGATGGCCTCATCTACCCGGATCAGACCCCGGGGCCGGGCCTGCGCGAATACAAGCAGGTGCTCTGCCCGGTCAAGGTGCGCGCCCTGGATCTGGCGAGCGGCAAGCTTGAGCTGGAAAACCGCTACTGGTTCTCCAACCTGGACGACATCCGCCTGCTGGTCGAGGTGAAGGCGGAAGGCGAACTGCTGGCGAGCCAGCAGCTGCGGGTGGAAGGTATTGCCCCCGGCGCCACCACAGAGTTGCAACTGGCACTGCCGACCCTCGACGAGCGGGAAACCTTCGTCCAGCTGCGGGTCATCAAGGCCACCGCCACCCGTTACAGCGCGGCGGAGCACGAGCTGGGCCAGTACCAGTTCCAGCTCAAAGAGTCGACTCGCCAGCTGCAGCCCTTTGCCAATCCCAACGCCACTGCGCTGCAGATTGCCGACGAGCGGCTCGCGCTGACCCTGAGCGGCAGCGGCTTCGCCCTGCGTTTCTCACGCCTCGACGGCAAGCTGGTGAGCTGGCAGCAAGACGGCATCGAACTGATTGAACGGGCGCCTCGCCTCACCTTCTTCAAGCCGATGATCGACAACCACAAGCAGGAGTACGAGAGCCTATGGCACCCGAACCACCTACAGATCATGCAGGAGCACTTCCGTACTCTGAGCTGGCGCCAGTTCGGTGAGGCGGTGGAGGTGACGGTGGAGAGCCTGATCGCGCCGCCGGTGTTCGACTTCGGCATGCGTTGTCGCTACGTCTACACCCTGAGCCCGAACGGCCAGCTGCACGTGGCCCTTTCCGGCCAGCCCTATGGTGGTTATGACGACATCATTCCCAAGATCGGTTTCGAGCTGGGTATTCGTCAGGATCTCGACCGGGTGCACTACTACGGCATGGGCCCGGGCGAGAACTATCTGGACAGCCGCCAGAGCAACTGGATCGACTGCTTCCAGAGCACGGTGGGCGAGATGTGGGAGCACTACCCCTTCCCGCAGGACAACGGCAACCGTCAGCAGGTGCGCTGGGCAACCCTGACCAACCGTCACGGTGCCGGTCTCTACGTGCGGCCCGATGCCCCCATCAACCTGAGCGTCTGGCCCTACAGCTGGGAGCATATCCACGCGGCGCAGCACATCAACGAGCTGGAACCGAGTGGCTATCTCACCCTCAATCTGGATCACAAGGTGCTGGGGCTTGGCTCCAACTCCTGGGGCTCCGAGGTGCTGGACTCCTGGCGGGTACGCTTCGAGCCGTTCAGCTTCGGCCTGACCCTGCTGCCCATCGCCCGTGGCAACCTCAATCCGGCTGCGCTGGCCGGGCTCGATCTCACCATCAACGGCGGGAGGAACCTCGCATGATCACCCTGGACAACCTGACCCTGTTCAAAAACATCTACCGGGAGGGCAAGAAGTGGGGCCGCTGCGTGGAGGCCATCAACAACGTTGGCAACCTCAAGCCGGGGATCTGCCACTCCATCGGTGACTCCCTCACCTATCGCTTGCAGGAAGGGGCCAGCCCGGCCACCTCATTGTTCGAGGGGCAACGTCGTTACTTCGACGTCCACTACTACCTGGAAGGGGAGGAAACGGTGGAGTGGGCTGCCAAGAATGAGCTGCGGGTCGAACAGGCTTACGACGACACCACAGACCGCGAGTGGCTGGCCGGCGAGGTGCGCGAGCGCCAGCAGGTGGGCAATGGCCAGGTGGTGATCTTCGAGAACGATGAGGCTTACCGGTTCGCAGGCGACGGCCCGGTACGCAAGGTGATCATCAAGGTCACCGTCGAAGGCGGCTACTTCAAAAACAAATAACAAGCCGCTGATTTTGTACTGATAAAAAGCCGGAAGGCGCGGGGCTCACCCTACAGCTCAGGCCCCGCCCTTTCGCAGACAACTACTACAGGTCTGGAGATGCACCATGTCTGATTCCAAACGGAATACGATAGGCAAGTTCGGTTTGCTGTCGCTCACCTTTGCGGCGGTATTCAGTTTCAACAACGTCATCAACAACAACATCGAGATCGGTCTGGCGTCAGCCCCGATGTTTTTTCTGGCCACCATTTTTTACTTCATTCCGTTTTGCCTGATCATTGCGGAATTTGTGTCACTGAATAAGAACTCCGAAGCGGGGGTTTATGCTTGGGTGAAGAGTTCCCTTGGCGGTCGCTGGGCCTTCATCTCCGCCTACACCTACTGGTTCGTGAACCTCTTCTTCTTCACATCCTTGCTGCCGCGGGTCATCGCCTACGCCTCTTACGCCTTCCTGGGTTACGAGTACATCCTCACTCCGCTGGCCACCACGGGCCTGAGCATGATCCTGTTCGCCTTTGCCACCTATGTCTCTACCAACGGCGCCAAGATGCTGGGCCCCATCACCTCGGTGACCTCGTCCCTGATGCTGCTGCTGACTCTCTCCTACATTCTGCTGGCAGGCGCGGCCCTGATCGGCGGCGTGCAGCCGGCCGACCCCATCACGGTGGAAGCCATGGTTCCCGATTTCAGCTGGGCCTTCCTGGGTATTACCACCTGGATCTTTATGGCGGCCGGTGGTGCCGAGTCGGTGGCGGTCTACGTCAACGACGTCAAGGGCGGCTCCAAATCCTTTGTGAAGGTGATCATCGTCGCTGGCATCTTCATCGGCGTGCTCTACTCCATCGCCTCCCTGCTGATCAACGTGTTTGTCCCGAGCGATACCCTGAAATACACCGGCGGCTCGGTGCAGGTGTTCGAGGGGCTGGCCTCCTACTTCGGTCTGCCTGAAATCCTGGTGAACCGTTTCGTGGGTCTGGTCTCCTTCACCGCCATGTTCGGCTCCCTGCTGATGTGGACTGCGACTCCGGTGAAGATCTTCTTCTCCGAGATCCCGGCCGGCATCTTCGGCAAGAAGACGGTCGAGCTGAATGAGAACGGCGTGCCGGCTCGTGCGGCCTGGATCCAGTACCTGATCGTGCTGCCGTTGATGGTGGTGCCGACCCTGGGCTCCAACACCGCGCAAGATCTGATGAATACCGTGATCAACATGACCGCAGCCGCCTCCATGCTGCCGCCCCTGTTCATCATGCTGGCCTACCTGAATCTGCGCCTGAAGCTGGATCACTTGCCGCGGGACTTCAAGATGGGCTCACGCAATACGGGGATCGCCGTGGTCTCGGTGCTGATCGCCATCTTTGCGGTGGGCTTCCTGGCCTCCACCTTCCCGACCGGCGCCGACATCATGACCATCATCTTCTACAACGTGGGCGGGATTGTGATTTTCCTCGGCTTCGCCTGGTGGAAATACAACAAATACGAAGCCTCCCTGAGCGATGAAGCGCGCGCCAAAGAGGCCCAGCCGGCCGCGCAGGTGTCGCTCCAGGCGTCATGAGCCGCATCCCTGAACAGACAGGCCCGAGGGGCCAACACAAGCAAAGCGGGTGGCCGATGGCCACCCGTACCCCGTTAAACCCAACAAGAAAAGGAAGAACACAATGAGCGAGGTGATCGAGTTTGCCGAATTCAAGCGAGTCGAGATGAAGGTGGGCAAGGTGCTGGAGGTGGTGCGCCACCCAGGCGCCGACAAGCTCTATATCGTCCAGATCGATGTGGGTGGCGAGCGCCCCCTGCAGACCGTCACCAGCCTGGTGCCCTACTACAGCGAAGCTGAGCTGCTGGGCAGCCAGGTGGTGGTGCTGACCAATCTCAAACCCACAAAGATGCGCGGAGAGCGCTCCGAGTGCATGCTGCTCTGCGCCGAGACCCCGGACGAGAGCCAGAGCGTGCTGCTGCAGCCCCGGGTGCCGATGGCGCCGGGTACCCCGATTGTATGAGTGATTGACGGCGCCGGCGCGACCACTGCGCGCCGGCTTGCCGCAAGGCCGCCACAGACGGCCAGTTTGACCATAACAAGAGAGTAAAGGGCGGGGCCGACAGACCCTTGCCGAACACATTCAGAGTCATCAGCGCCTCACAGAGGAGGCGCGATTCCATTGGAGGACATCATGTCTGAATCCGTACGCGGTACCATAGGCAAGTTTGCCCTGTTGTCGATGACCTTTGCCGCCGTGTTCAACGTGCGCAACATCGTCAACAACAACATCGAGTTGGGGTTGAGTTCCGCCCCCATCTTCCTGCTGGCGACCCTCGTCTACTTCATCCCGTTTGTTTTCATCATCGCCGAGTTCGTCTCGGCCAACAAAAACTCCGAGTCGGGGATGTATGACTGGTTGAAAAAGCCGCTCGGCACCCGGATGGCCTATCTGGGCTCGTTTCTCTACTGGTTCGTGAACCTGTTCTGGTTCGTCTCCCTGTTGCCCAACGTCATCGCCTACGCCTCCTACGCCATGCTGGGGTATGAGTACAACTTCTCACCTATGGTCACTTCGATCATCTCCATCGCCCTGTTCGCAGCGGCGACCCATATCTCCACCAAGGGGGCGAGCTGGCTCGGCAAGATTGCCGAGCTGGTAGCCTACGGCGTGTTTGCCCTGTTCGCCATCTATGTGCTGGGGGCCCTGATGGCGCTCGGCGGTGACCATGTGCCGGCCCAGCCCATCACCCTGGAGGCGATGACCCCCACCGTCAACTGGGCAACCCTCGGTATCATGTGCTGGATCTTCCAGGCGGCCGGTGGCGCCGAGACGGCGGCGGCCTACCTCAATGACGTGAAGGGCGGCCAGAAGTCTTTCATCAAGGTGATCATCAGCGCAGGTATCGTGATCGGTGCCATGTATGCCCTCGGTTCCCTTTTGGTGAACGTGTTCGTGGCGCGCGAGAGCCTCACCTATGCCGGCGGCATGGTGGAGATCTTCACCGGCATGGCCCAATACTTCGGGCTCTCCGAGGCGCTGGTGGGTCGCTTCGTCGGCGTGGTGCTGTTCATCGCCATGTTCGGCTCCATGATGATGTGGACCTCGGCGCCGGTGAAGATCCACTTTTCCGAGATCCCGCAGGGGGTTTACGGCGAGAAGACCACCGAGCTCAACCAGCACGGGGTGCCGGTGCGCGCCGCCTGGTGGCAGTTCGTCTTCGTATTCGCGATGCTGGTGGTCAACGGTTTCGGTTCAGAGTCGGTGCAGCAGATGATGAACACCGCCATCAATCTCACCGCCGGTACCGCCATGCTGCCGCCGATTTTCATCATGGTGGCCTACTTCGTGTTCCGCTGGAAACATGACGACACTCCCCGTGAGTTCCGCATGGGATCGCGCAAGTTCGGCATGGGGGTGGTGTCGGTGCTGATCGCCATCTTCGTGGTGAGCATGAGTGCCTCCGCCTTCCCGACCGGGGTGGATCTGGTGCGCGCTTTCTTTATCAACGTCTTCATGACGGCTGTCTTCTCGGCGCTGGCCTACTGGTGGATCTCCCGCTTCGAGAAGCGCCAGGCAAGCAAACTGGCGGCCGGCAAGTCCGCTGACGGCGTCAATCTGGCCCGCCAGCCTTGAACCATGCCCGTGCGAGGGGATAACCCCTGACAAGGCCAGTCACGGTGCGGCTTTGCGCCGGTAGGTGATCGGGGTAAGCTGGGGACTCGTTGCAGCAGGAGGTGTCAAACACCTCCTGCTGTGTTTTTTGCCACCCTGGCGCCCGCTCACCCCATGGTGACGGTCTGCCTCTTTGCCGGAGACGGTTCGTGCGTCTGGATCCCTTTACCTCGGTGCTGATCCTGGTGGTCGCCCTGGCCTCCTTCTTCCCCTGCGAGGGGCCGGTGGCCGTCTGGTTTGGCTGGCTGACCAAGCTGGCGGTGGCGTTGCTCTTCTTCATGCATGGCGCCAAGCTGTCGCGCCAGAATCTGCTGGCGGGCCTCGGTCACTGGCGGCTGCACCTGGTGGTGATGCTCAGCACCTTCCTGCTGTTCCCGCTGCTGGGACTGCTGCTCACGCCGCTGGTGCCCCACTGGCTGAGTCCGGCCATCTACCTCGGCTTCCTTTACCTTTGCGCCCTGCCCGCCACCGTGCAATCGGCCATCGCCTTCACCTCCATGGCGGGGGGCAATGTGGCAGCGGCGGTGTGCAGCGCCTCGGCCTCCAGCATCCTCGGCATCTTCCTCTCCCCCGTGCTGGTGGGGCTGATGATCAAGGTGCAGGGGGAGGGGATCGACACCTGGCACTCGATCCAGGCCATCATGGTGCAGCTGATGCTGCCGTTCGTGGTGGGCCACCTGTCGCGCCCGATCATCGGTCGCTGGGTCGACAGCCACAGGCCGCTCATCGGCAAGCTGGATCAGAGCTCCATCCTGCTGGTGGTCTACGTCGCCTTCAGTGAGGCGGTGGTACAGGGGATTTGGCATCAAGTAGGCTGGTACGATCTGGCCAGCATAGTGTTGCTGAGCTGTGTGCTGTTGGCGCTGGTGCTGGGCTGGAACGTCTGGATCAGCCGCCGCCTCGGCTTCAACAAGGCGGATGAGATCACCATCGTCTTCTGCGGCTCCAAGAAGAGCCTGGCCAACGGGGTACCCATGGCCAACGTCATGTTCCCGGCCGCCAGCGTCGGGATCATGGTGCTGCCGCTGATGATCTTCCACCAGATCCAGCTGATGGTCTGTGCCGTGCTGGCCCGCCGCTACCAGGAGCAGGGCGCCGAGTCCCGGGTCTCACATCAGGCGGGATAAGCCGTCCGGGCAGCACAAAAGAGAGGGAGGCCAGTTGGCCTCCCTTTTCGTTTGCTGCCGCGTCAGCGTTTGCGCCACACGGTGAGCTGGGCCACCGTGTGCTGGTGCTTGCGGGCGGTCTCGCGGATGACGAAGGGCACCTCCCGCGGCGGAATATGCTCCTCGAACTCCGCCGCCAGCAGCCGCTGCAGCGCCTGATAGGTGGTGAGCGCCTCGCCGTTTTCGCGGATGCCGCCGAGCCAGTTGGCCTTGGGGGTATACTCCGTCAGCCAGGTATAGGGACTGGTGAGCACCAGCAGGCCGCCGCTGCGCAGCCTGGGAGCAATATCCCGCAGGAAACGGGCGGGTTCCCGCAGCCGGTCGATGAGGTTGGAGGCGAGCACCAGATCGTAGTGGTCATATTTGGGCTTGAGGTTGCAGGCATCCCCCTGGCTGAAGTGGATACGTTCCACCTGCTCGCGGCCCAGATCGTGGCTTGAGAGCCGCGCTTCGCAATACTCCACCAGATCCCCTTCCACCGGCATGGCGTAGCGGAAGCTGTCCTGGCTGGCCAGCGCCAGCGCTACGTCGATGAAGCGGGCCGAGTAGTCCACCCCGTCCACGTGTGCGAAGTGGCGTGCCAGTTCGAAGCTGGCACGGCCGGTGGCGCAGCCGATGTCGAGCGCTCGCTGGTGGTTGCTGCACAGTTCACTGGCCAGATCGGCCAGAGTCTTGGCGTAGTTGGCTACCCCGAAACGGGTCGGCCCGTACTGGAAGTCGAGGTATTGCGCGACGAGGGTGTCGGTTTCGTAAGGGTTCACGATGACGGGTTCCTGATAACGGGAGACCAGATAGCGGAAGCCCGCATGCTGGAAGAAGTGGCGACGAAAGGCGTAGCGGGATGACTTGAGTGCCTCGTTGCCGGTGCTAATCCAGCTGCCGCCCTTGATCAGGGTGTGCTTGCCATCGAAGGTGGGGGTGGAGAAGTCGTCGTAGAGGGGGTGCACCTTGAACCCCTCGAAGCCGTCGATGGCGGTGCCGGTCCACTGCCAGACGTTGCCCACCAGATCGAAGAAGTTGCCCTGGGGGCAAGCATCCACTGGGCAGGAGGAGGCGAAGCGGGCGAGATTGATGTTGCCGGGCGCCTCGATCCAGTCCGGCTGATCCCCAGGCACCCGCTCACGCAGCAGCATCCACTCCGCCTCGCTCGGCAGCTGGATGGGCAGCCCGGTCTGATCCGCTTTCCAGCGGCAGAAGGCGGCGGCCTCCAGCTGGTTGACCTCCACCGGCCAGTCCCAGGGCATGGCGACCTGTTCCGCCATCAGCCGCAGCTGCAGTTGGCCGGGGTTGGCCGGGTCGCCGACCCAGAAGGTGGGCATCCGGGCCCTGGCATACTGGCGCCAGCCCCAACCCTCCTCATCCCACCAGCTTTGCGTGTCATAACCCCCCGCCTGCACGAAGTCGAAATATTCGGCGTTGCTCACCAGCATGCGGCTGGCCTGGAAGGGGGCCAGCTCGATGTGGCGCTCGCCATATTCGTTGTCCCAGCCGTAGGTGGCGTCCTGTTTGCCGAGCCGCACCCGGCCGCCGGCCACCGGCAGCAGGCTGTTGGCGGGCACCTCGTTACGGCGATGGCGCGCCTCGGCGCAGACCGGCCACTGGGGCTGGCTGCGCACCCAGGCTAGCGGCAGCTGGCGGATCAGCACGCTGGAGGTCTCGAGGTGGATGCGCTCGTGTTCTATCCCCATCAGGATGACCCAGGCCGGGCTCTGCCAGTCGATGGGCAGTTCGAGCGGCATCTTCTCGATAAAGTCGACCACCAGGGCCCGCACGCGGGCGCGATAGGTGCGCAGCTCGCCGATAGCAGGCCAGTCGTAGTGGGTCTCGTCGAGATCGTCCCAGCTCATCTCGTCCACCCCGATGGCGACTATGGCCTCGATGCGGGCGTCGAGCCTGCTCTCGATGAGACGGGCCGCCAGCAGCTTGTTGATGAAGAAGGCGGCGGTGTGGCCGTAGTAGAAGATGAGCGGGTGGCGCAGAGGGATCGCCTTGTTGAACCAGGCGCGCTCGTCGGCCAGGCAGTCGAACAGCGAGTCGTAGAGATCGAAGGTCTGACAGAAGTAGGCGAGCAGCTCGCGGCGCTTGTGCTCGAGATCGCTGCCGGTCAGCAGCGGAGTACGGGTTGGCGCGGGCAGACCGACATCGGTGGAAAACAGGGGGCTGGCTTGGGTCACGCTTTGACTCCTTGTTGGCAGTGAAGACTGACAAGGCGGTGGTAAATCCATTACCGCGCTGGCGAGCTCTGTGGGCACAAAGTATCACTATTGGCTCAACAGACCGGCGCAGCAACCAAAAACTTGCACGGGTCGTCAGCCTCGCGCGTTCCGGCGCCGTGAGTCGGCAGGGCAGTTGCCCGGCGTGATGACAGATGACAAAAGGCCCCGCAGGGGCCTTTTGTCATGTCGGGCTGTCGGGGTCTGCAGCCTCAGGCGAGCGGGATTGCGAGACGCAGATCCGCGTTCAGCCGCATCAATAGCCACTGCATGCCGGCGAGATGCTGGTGGTCGTGGCTGACGAGCAGGCGTACCAGGCCATCCAGGGTTACCTCGCCATAACCGCCATAGCGGGCGCGCCGCCGCCAGGCCGGGGAGGGCAGGGCCTTAAGCCAGTCGACCGTCTCGCGGCGGGCGGCGCGAAAGCGTGCCAGTTGCACGGCGGGATCCTGCTGCCAGTACTGGTTGTCCTGTGCCAGTTGATAGCCATCGAGGGAGGCCAGCTCGGGCAGGCTCTCCTCCAAAGTGCGGCGAAAGCGCACCTGATAGCCCAGGGTTTCGATGTCCAGCAGGTGGCAGAGGTGGCCCCGGGCGCTGAAGCGCTCGGAGGGGATGCCAGCCCAGTTGACCGGCTCCCAGTCCAGATGGTCGGCTGGAACTTGTGCCAGCAGTTGCTCAAATTGATCCGGCATGGCTAGCAGGGTAGTGAAGAGAGGCATCCTTGTTTCTCGTTCCTTGTATATCAGGGCCGCCGAATCACGGCGGCCACCGGGTATGTGTCTAATGGCGAGTCGTCACTCCTGGGCCGGCTCATCCAGATGGCGGGCATGGAAGCGCAGGTGCGCCTCGATAAAGCTCGCCACGAAGTAGTAGCTGTGGTCGTAGCCGGGGTGGCGGTTGAGCTCCAGCGGCCACCCCTTGCCGGCGGCGGCATCGGCCAGGGCATCGATATGCAGCTGCTCGGCCAGGAAGGGATCGTCCAGCCCGACATCGACCCGGGTCGGCAGTGGCTTGACCGGCTCATTGCGCAGCAGCAGGCAGGTATCCCACTCCTGCCACAGCAGGGGGTTGTTGCCGAGGTAGGCGCCGAGTGCCTTCTGGCCCCAGGGGCAGCGGCTCGGATGACTGATGGGGCTGAAGGCCGATACAGAGCGGTAGCGGCCAGGCTCGCGCAGGGCGGCGATAAGCGCCCCGTGGCCCCCCATGGAGTGGCCGCTGATGGCGCGTTTCGTCGAGACCGGGAAGTGGGTCTCGATGAGCTCGGGCAGCTCGCGGGTGACGTAGTCGTACATCTGGTAGTGATCGCGCCAGGGGGTCTGGCTGGCGTTGACGTAGAAACCGGCACCCATGCCAAGGTCATAACCGGGATCGTCCGCTACCCCTTCGCCGCGAGGACTGGTGTCCGGCGCCACCAGGGCGATGCCGAGCTCGGCGGCGATGCGCTGGGCGCCTGCCTTCTGCATAAAGTTTTCATCGGTGCAGGTGAGGCCGGAGAGCCAGTAGAGCACGGGCACCTTCTGGCCGGTGAGGGCCTGGGGTGGCAGGTAGATGGCAAACTGCATGTCGCAGCCGAGCACGGTGGAGCTGTGGCGGTAGCGTTTGTGCCAGCCATCGAAGCTCTTGTTGCTGCTGATAATGTCCAGATTCATCGAGGAACTCCTGCACCCCGCCCGCAGTGGCGGGCGGGGTGATCATGCTCAGTAGTGGATGACGGTGCGGATGCTCTTGCCTTCGTGCATCAGATCGAACGCCTCGTTGATCTGCTCAAGCGGCATGGTGTGGGTGATGAAGTCGTCCAGCTTGAATTCACCCTGCATGTAGCGCTGCACGTAGCTCGGCAGCTCGCTGCGACCGCGCACGCCGCCGAAGGCGCTGCCGCGCCAGACCCGGCCGGTGACCAGCTGGAACGGACGGGTGCTGATCTCCTGGCCGGCACCGGCCACGCCGATGATGACCGATTCGCCCCAGCCTTTGTGGCAGCACTCCAGCGCCGCGCGCATCACCTTGACGTTGCCGATGCACTCGAACGAGAAGTCGACGCCGCCGTCGGTGAGCTCGACGATCACCTCCTGGATGGGCTTGTCATAGTCGTTCGGGTTGATGCAGTCGGTGGCGCCCAGCTTGCGGGCCAGTTCGAACTTGCTCTCGTTGATGTCGATGGCGATGATGCGGCCGGCCTTGGCCAGGCGAGCGCCGATCACGGCGGAGAGGCCGATGCCGCCCAGCCCGAAGATGGCCACGCTCTCACCTTCCTTGACCTTGGCGGTGTTCATCACGGCGCCGATGCCGGTGGTGACGCCGCAACCGAGCAGGCAGACCTCTTCCAGCGGGGCGGCCGGGTCCACCTTGGCGATGGAGATCTCGGGCAGCACAGTGTATTCGCTGAAGGTGGAGGTGCCCATGTAGTGGTAGATGGGCTGGCCGTCCTTGGAGAAGCGGGTGGTGCCGTCCGGCATCAGCCCCTTGCCCTGGGTGGCGCGGATCTTCTGGCACAGATTGGTCTTGCCGGATTTGCAGAATTTGCACTCGCCGCACTCCGGGGTGTAGAGCGGGATCACGTGATCCCCCACCTTGACGCTGGTGACGCCCTCGCCGACCGACTCGACGATACCGCCCCCCTCGTGACCCAGGATGCAGGGGAAGACTCCTTCCGGATCTTCACCTGAGAGGGTGAAGGCGTCGGTGTGGCAGACGCCGGTAGCGACAATGCGCACCCGTACCTCGCCAGCCTGGGGCGGCATGACCTCGACTTCTTCGATGGAGAGGGGCTGGCCCGGGCCCCAGGCGATGGCGGCCTTACACTTGATGCTTTGAACCTGTGCCATGACGGATGTCCTTATGGTTGAGCAGGGTGAACGGAATTGGGTTCGGACATCCAGTGTAGTTTCCCGCCGATTTGGTGATAATAAGGCGAAATCTCAAATCACTTTTACACATAGGTAATAATGTTCGGCTGGGAAGGGATCTGTGAATTTGTCAGCGTGGCGGAGCAGGGGGGCTTTACCCCGGCGGCGCGCAAGCTGGGGGTGTCGGTGGCGCAGGTGAGCCGGCAGGTGGCGCAGCTGGAGGATCGTCTGCAGGCCAAGCTGCTGCTGCGCACCACCCGTCAGGTGCGGCTCACCGAGCTCGGCGAGATCTACTATCGCCACTGTCGCCAACTGCTGGACAACCTCTACGAGGCGGAGCTGGCGGTGGGGCGCCATCAGGCGGTGCCGCAGGGCACCCTGCGCATCACGGCCCCCGTCTCCTACGGCGAGAGCCGGGTCGCCCCCCTGGTGAACGACTTCATGGTGCGCTACCCCCAGCTGGAGGTGACCCTCAACCTCACCAACCAGCTGCTGGACCTGGTGCACGAGGGTTACGATCTGGCACTGCGGCTCGGCCACCTCAAGGACTCCAGCCTGGTGGCGCGCAAGCTGGCGCAGCGGGTGCCCTATGTCTGTGCCTCGCCGGCCTACACCGCCCGCCACGGCATGCCCAACAGTCTCTCGGAGCTTGCCCGTCACACCTGTCTGGTGGGCAACAGCGACGAGTGGTACTTCACTCTGGATGGCCGTTCCCACAGTGTGCGGGTGCACGGCCTGCTGCAGTGCAACAGCGGGCACGCCCTGCTCGATGCGGCGCTCAAGGGGATCGGCATCATTCAGCTGCCGGACTACTACGTCAGTGACCATCTGGCCAGCGGCGAGCTTATCGAGCTGCTGCCCGAGCTGCGGGCGCTGGCGGAGGGGATCTGGGCCCTCTATCCCCACAACCGCCACCTCTCGCCCAAGGTGCGGCTGCTGGTGGACTATCTCGCCGAGCGGCTCGGAGCCCCCCAGCAACCGGCCCTGACCCGGCCGATAGGCTAGAGGAGTGCTCCAGGAGCTTGTTCCTGGGCTGCGCTGGCCGGACAAATAAAAAGCCCTTGAAATTCAAGGGCTCTTTCAATCGGTTACTGCGGCGACAGGCTCGCCTTGCGAGGCATCACTCGATGTTCTGGATCTGCTCGCGCATCTGCTCGATGAGGACCTTCAGCTCGACGGCGGACTGGGTCACTTCGGCGTTGATGGACTTGGAGCCGAGGGTGTTCGATTCGCGGTTGAACTCCTGCATCATGAAGTCGAGACGACGGCCACAGGCGCCACCCTTCTTCATGATCTTGTTGGTCTCGCTGATGTGCATCTCCAGACGATCCAGCTCTTCGGCCACGTCGATCTTCTGGGCCAGCAGCACGATCTCCTGCTCGATGCGGGTCGGATCCAGCTCGACTTTGGCTTCGGCCAGACGGTCGGTGAGCTTCTGGCGCTGCCACTCGATGATCTGCGGCAGGTGGGCGCGCACCTTGGTCACTTCCACCTGGATGCCAGCCAGACGCTGCTCGATCAGCGCCTTGAGGTTGGCCCCTTCACTGGCGCGGGAGGCGAGGAAGTCGTCCAGGGTCAGGTCGAAACCGCCCATCAGTTCGGTGGCGACCGCATCCATGTCCTGCTCGGCGGCGGCCATCACGCCCGGCCAGCGCAGTACGTCGACCGGGTTGAGCTGGCCCTGGCCTGCTTCTTTCATTACCCAGCTGGCGCTGTCGATGATGAGCCTGGCCAGCTCTTCATTGATATGAAGCTGGCTGGCGGCGGCCTGAGCGGCCTCGAAACGCAGGTTGCACTCCACCTTGCCACGCTGCAGTTTGGCGCGGAAACGCTCACGCAGTACCGGCTCCAGGCTGCGCAGTTGTTCCGGCAGGCGAATGTAGGTTTCCAGATAGCGCTGGTTGACCGAACGAATTTCCCAAACGGCTGTGCCCCAGTCGCCCTTGAATTCCTTGCGGGCGTAGGCGGTCATGCTGTGAATCATTGATTGTTCCGGGCTTGATGAAGTGTGGGGGCAGTATACCCAGCCAGGCTGGTGCCGTCAGCCGCTGCCTTGGTTTTAGCGGCTGATATTTGGGGCAGGATCACTTATACTCCTGCGCCAATTCAGCCAGCCCAGAGGTCCGTCCCATGCCACGTCCCAGCGATCGCACCGCCGCGCAAGTTCGCCCGGTTACCATCACCCGTCATTTCACCAAGCATGCGGAAGGCTCGGTGCTGGTGGAGTTCGGTAATACCCGCGTGCTTTGCACCGCCAGCGTCGACACCAGCGTGCCGCGCTTCCTGAAGGGCAAGGGCCAGGGCTGGGTGACCGCCGAGTACGGTATGCTGCCGCGCTCCACCCATTCCCGGATGAACCGCGAGGCAGCCTCCGGCAAGCAGAGTGGCCGCACCCTGGAGATCTCCCGTCTGATCGCCCGCTCCCTGCGCGCCGCCGTGGATCTGACCGCGCTCGGTGAGCACACCATCACCGTGGACTGCGACGTGCTGCAGGCCGATGGCGGCACCCGTACCGCGGCCATCACAGGGGCCTGCGTCGCCCTGGTGGATGCCCTGAACTGGATGCTGGAGAAGGGTCTGATCAAACAGAGCCCGCTCAAGCAGATGATCGCCGCCGTCTCCGTCGGCATGTTCCAGGGCGAAGCCATCTGCGATCTGGAGTACGTGGAAGACTCCGCCGCCGAGACCGACATGAACGTGGTGATGACCGAAGACGGTCGCATCATCGAGGTGCAGGGCACCGCGGAGGCCGAGCCATTCACCCATGAGGAGTTGCTGGCCATGCTGGCGCTCGCCAAGGGCGGCATCGAAGAGATTATCGCGCTGCAGAAGCAGTCGCTCTCCTGATTTCTGTTTTGAAAAACGCGGCATTGGCCGCGTTTTTTATACCCGAGACTTACCCCCACATACGCAAGCCAAGCAAGGAGCCAGAATGAAAGCCTACCAGCGTCAATTTATCGAGTTCGCCCTGGAGAAGCAGGTCCTCAAATTCGGTGAATTTACCCTGAAATCCGGTCGCAAGAGCCCCTACTTCTTCAACGCAGGCCTGTTCAACAGTGGCCGCGATCTGGCCCGCCTCGGCCGCTTCTACGCCGCCGCCCTGATGGATGCGGGCATCGAGTTCGATGTACTGTTTGGCCCGGCCTACAAGGGGATCCCCATCGCCTCCGCCACTGCGGTGCAACTGGTGGAGCAGCACGACGTGGACGTGCCCTGGTGCTTCAACCGCAAGGAGGCCAAGGATCACGGCGAGGGCGGCAACCTGGTGGGCAGCCCGCTCAAGGGGCGCATCATGCTGGTGGATGACGTCATCACCGCCGGTACCGCCATTCGCGAATCCATGGACCTGATCCAGGCCAACGGCGCTTCCCTGGCTGGCGTGCTGATCGCGCTGGACCGCCAGGAGAAGGGCAAGGGCGAGCTCTCCGCCATTCAGGAGGTGGAGCGTGACTACGGTGCCCACATCATCGCCATCATCCAGATGAGCGATCTCATCGCCTATCTGGAAGAGAAGCAGGCAGAGCAGCCGGAACTGGCTACGCAACTGACTGCCATGAAAGCCTATCGCGCCCAGTACGGCATCTGAGCTGTCGTTCATCCCGCGCAATAGCTGAATGTGGCGCCCGTTTGCTCCTGGGTAGCAAACGGGCGCCGTTTTTTCATCTGCAAAAAGTGGATCATGTGGCTTGAGTTTACCCTTACAGTAAAGGTTAGGGTTTGGTCATCGGCGCTATTTTGGCCGATTGGTTCCGGGGAGGAACAAGATGACCACTCATATTCAATTACCCATCCATCTGCAGCTGCCAATCACAGGCATGAGTTGTGCCAATTGCGCCAGCCGCATCTCCGCCGCCCTTAATCAGCTTGAAGGGGTGACGGCTTCCATCAACTTTGCGCTGGAACAGGCCGCCATCGAGCTGGACGATCCGGGCCGGCTGCCTGCGGTGCTGGAGAGCATCAAGGGGCAGGGCTACGACTACGGCAGCGAATCCTTTACCTTCCAGATCAGCGGCATGACCTGCGCAGGCTGCTCGGCCCGCCTCGAACGGATGCTGACAGCCCTGCCCGGCGTGCTCTCGGCCGAGGTCAATTTCTCCATCGAACAGGCCCGCATCACCCAGGTGCCCGGTATCCTGACCCCCGCCTCCCTGCGCGAGCAGATCGAGGCGCTCGGGTTTGGTGCCCAGCTGGCGCAAGGATCGGCCAGCGCCCGCCGCCAGCAGTTGCTGGAGCGAGAGGCGCAGGAGTCTGCCGCCGCCCACCAGGCTCTGATCCAGGTTATCGTCTCGGCGCTGCTGACTCTGCCGCTGCTGGTGGGCATGCTCGCCATGGCTGGCCTGCTGCCCTGGCATCTGCCCGCCTGGCTGGAGCTGGTGCTCGCCACGCCGGTGCAGTTCTGGGTAGGCAGACGCTTCTATCGTGGCGCCTGGCTCGCCATCAAGAATCGCTCCGCCAATATGGACGTGCTGGTGGCGACCGGTACCAGCGCCGCCTATTTCTACAGCCTCTATCTGTTGCTGACCCTGGGGATGGCCGCCAGTGGCAAGCTCTATTTCGAGGCAAGCGCCATCATCATCACCCTGATCTCCCTCGGCAAATTGCTGGAAGCCAGGGCCAAGCGCAGCACCCGCTCCGCCATTCGCGAGCTGATGGCGCTGCGCCCGGATACTGCCACCGTCTGGCGCGGCGAGAGCTGGCAGAGCGTGGCCATCGATGATGTGCTGCGCGGCGATCGGCTGCGGGTGCTGGTGGGCGAGCGGGTACCGGTGGACGGCAGGATCCTGCGCGGCGAGAGCGAGCTGGATGAGTCGATCCTCACCGGTGAGAGCCTGCCGGTGCCGCGGGGACTGGGGGAGAGCGTGCTGGGCGGGGCCATCAACCGCTCAGGGGTGCTGGAGATCGAAGCCACGACCGTGGGGGAGGACTCCAGCCTCAGCAAGATCATTGCCCTGGTGGAAAATGCCCAGATGGGCAAGGCGCCGCTGCAACAACTGGTGGACAAGGTTTCCGCCGTGTTCGTGCCAGTGGTGATGGCCATTGCCCTGTTCACCCTGCTGGCCTGGTATGCCTATAGCGGTGACTTCGGTCAGGCGCTGCTGGCCGCGGTGGCCGTGCTGGTGATTGCCTGCCCCTGCGCCCTGGGTCTGGCGACGCCAGCGGCCATCGTGACCGGCACCGGGGTGGCAGCACACCACGGCATTCTGATAAAAGATGTGGACACCCTGCAGAAGGCTCACGCCATCAAGGCGCTCATCTTCGACAAGACCGGCACTCTCACTCAGGGTCGGCCTGTGCTGGCGAGCTGGAGCGGCAACGATGAGCAGCTGCGCTTGGCTGCGGCCCTGCAGCAGGCGAGCGAGCACCCGCTGGCGCAAGCCATGCGCGAGGCGGTCGGTCAGGACGCCGTGTTGCCCCAACCGGAAGCGGTGGAGGTGCGGGTTGGCGCTGGCATCATGGGTCAGGTGGTGGGCCATGCAGTTGCCATTGGCAACACCAGCCTGTTGGCTCAGCTTGGCATTGCACAGCCGCAGCAGGATGAACAGCCCGCTGACGGGGCAACCCGGGTCTGGGTCGCCATTGATGGAGTGGCCGTGGGCATCGCCGCCCTGGCCGATACCCTGCGACCGGAGAGCCCGGCCGCCATCGCCACCTTGCGCCAGCGCGGCATCGCCAGCTGGCTGGTGAGCGGCGATGCGCCGGCGCCGGTGGCCCATATCGCCGCCAAGCTGGGGCTGGACGGGGCGTTTGACTCAGTGTTGCCGGCCGGCAAGGTAGAGAAAGTCGAGGCGCTGCGGGCGCGTACCCAGGGGCTGGTGGCCATGGTGGGGGACGGGGTGAACGATGCCCCGGCGCTGGCCGCGGCGGACGTGGGGATCGCCATGGGCTCCGGCTCCGACGTGGCGATGGAGACTGCCTCCATCACGCTGATGCGATCTGATCCGCGGCTGGTGGCCGATGCCATCGATATCTCGGCGGCCACCTGGCGCACCATTCAGCAGAATCTGTTCTGGGCCTTCGTGTTCAACATCATCGGTATTCCGCTGGCGGCGCTGGGCTACCTCAGCCCCGAGCTGGCGGGGGCGGCCATGGCCCTGAGCAGCATCACGGTATTGAGCAATTCCCTGTTATTGAAACGCTGGCAGCCCAAGGCGGGCAACCATGCTGGCACTCGAACAGACATGTAAGGAGTCATCCATGAACATCAGCAAGGTAGCCAAAGCCACTGGGCTGACCGCCAAGACCATCCGTTACTACGAGAGCATCGGCCTGATTTCGGCGCCGATCCGCAGCGACAACGGCTATCGCAGCTATACCGAGGGATCGCTGCGGGAGCTGCGTTTCGTCAAGCGGGCACGGGAGACCGGGTTCAATCTGGAGGAGTGTCAGGAGCTGCTGGCGCTCTATCGGGATGAGCACAGATCCAGTGCCCAGGTGAAGAAGCTGGCCCAGGAGAAGATCGTCGATCTGCGTGCCCGCATTGCCGGTCTGCAGGCCATGCTCAGCTCCCTCGAAGGGCTGGTCGGTTGCTGTCACGGGGATGAAAATCCTGAATGCCCGATCCTCGACGAGTTGGAAAAAGGCTGAAATCCGGCCCGGCAGACGCCGGCGTCATGATGGAAAAAAGAGGGAGGCAGGTCGTTTGTGAACGGCTTGCCTCCCTCTTTTTGGTCGGCATCCGGCTGCGGCAAAGTTGACTAACTTCTTAATAAAAGGCGCTTTATTGTTGCTCACTGGGGGGGATGGTAGACTGTTCGGCTCTTGTACAGGAGTACTCAGTTGACCCAGAGTGTGACACACCAGGTGAAGCAGGCCATCATGGTTCAGCTTTATACTCACGCCTTGTTCAGTCTTCCCTGTCTGGGCCTGCTGGCGTTTGGCTGGAGTCTGCTGTTTCATGACTATCTGCCCGTCAGTGAGGCGCTGGGCTGGTTGGCCGCTGTATTCCTGTTGCTGCTGTTCCGCTATTGGCATCTGCGCTGGCGTCAGCCCGCGTTGCGGCGAACAGCTGTGCCTGTCCTGGAGCGGGAGATGTTCATCGGGGTGACCGTCACCTCCATCATCTGGGCCCTCGGCGTGCTGCTCTACATGGACAAGTTGCCGGATACCTATCGCGCCGCCATGATGATGCTGACCAGCCTGATCCTCACCGGCAGCGCCATCATGCTGTTTGGCTCTCGCCGCATCGTCTATGGCGCCGTGCTGCCGCTGGGGTTCGCCATGCTGTTCGAACTCGGAGTGGGCAACGAGCAGGAGCGGATTGTCTCCACCATGCTGGCCGGCTACCTGTTCGTCTTTCTGCCGACCCTGCTGCGCCGCCTGCGCCGGGATCAGGTTGCCTCCCTCTATCACCGTTTCTCCAACGCCGATCTGGTGGCCGAATTGAAGGCGGTATCGGAGCATCTGCGCCTCACCTCCCGCCTCGACGGGCTGACCGGTATTGCCAATCGTGCCCATCTTGATGACTGTCTCGAGCGGGCGTGGCGGCGCTGTCATCGTGCCAGGGCGCCGCTCTCGCTGGTCCTGCTGGATGTGGATTATTTCAAACAGTTCAATGACTTCTATGGTCACCAGCTGGGCGATGACTGCCTGCAGCAGGTAGGCAGACTGCTGGCCGGGGTCGAGCGGCGGGAAGATGATCTGGCGGCCCGTTATGGGGGCGAAGAGTTTGCCCTGCTGCTGCCCTGCACCGGTATGCAGGGGGCGCTGCAGGTGGCGGACAGGATACGCACTGCACTCAAGGAATTAGGCATTCCCCATCAGAAATCCCTGGTCTCGAGCCGGGTCACCTGCAGCTTTGGCGTGGCCACCCTGATCCCGGACAACAGCATGAAAATCGCCGATTTGATCCAAAAAGCGGATGCGGCCCTCTATCAGGCCAAGCATAATGGGCGGGATCGAATCGAAGTGGCCTTGATGGGTAAGGTTGCCTGAGTTTAACGTGACAGATTGAAGAGGTTGTCTATGCAATGTCATCGTATCGAAGAGCTGCTGGAGTTGTTGCAGCCTGCCTGGATCAAGGAACAGGATCTCAGCCTGGTGCAGTTTGTAGCCAAACTGGCCAAAGAAGCGGGATTTGAAGGTCCCCTGTCCGAGCTGACCGACGACATGCTGATCTATCACCTCAAGATGCGGGAATCCGACAAGCAGGCGATGATCCCCGGTCTGGCCAAGGATCATGTGCCGGATTTCAAGGAAGCCCTGCTCAAGGCACGCGGCATCAAGTGACCCCGGGCGGTGTGCTGGACACCTGGCCTGGTTTCAGTGGAATCTCTTTGAAGGCGTTTCGTCAATGGGCGAAACGCCTTTTTTGTTACCGAAATTTGCGATCGATCGCCAATATTAGATACATCTAATCCACACAATTAGCAGGTTGTTTAAGATATAATCCGCTCCATAACAAATAAGGGAGCGATGTCTTGCAATGGCCGATCATGAAAAAATCGATATCAAGGATGTCACCGACAAGAGCGTAACCGGGACTTTCAACCCCAACACGTTCAAAGCCAGCGACGACAGATTCAACCCCGGCAACCGCATCTATGTCCGGGCCCAGACCGGGTACTGGCAGCGGGTGCGCAAGGGGATGGGATGGTTCTTCGTCGCCCTGTTCGTGCTGCTGCCCTGGCTGCGCTACGAGGGGCGCCAGGCGATACTGTTCGATCTCGCTCACCAGCAGTTCCACATCTTTGGTGCCACCATCTGGCCGCAGGATCTGACCCTGCTCGCCTGGATCTTCATGATCGCGGCCTTCGCGCTCTTCTTCGTGACCACCTTCCTCGGCCGGGTCTGGTGTGGCTATCTCTGCCCGCAGACGGTCTGGACCTTCATGTTCATCTGGTTTGAAGAGAAGCTGGAGGGGCCTGCCAACAAGCGGCGCAAGCTGGATGCGGCGCCCTGGAGCGGCGAGAAGCTGGCCCGCAAGGGGGCCAAGCATCTGGCCTGGCTGGTCATCTCGCTGGCGACCGGTCTTACCTTCGTCGCCTACTTCCAGGATGTGACCAAGCTGGTGCCCGACGTCCTGACCCTGCAGGCGGGGGGCTGGGTGATGTTCTGGGTGATCTTCTTCACCATCTGCACTTACGGCAACGCCGGCTGGATGCGCGCCATCATGTGTATCCACATGTGCCCCTATGCCCGCTTCCAGTCCGCCATGTTCGACAAGGACACCTTCATCGTCGGCTATGACACCAAGCGCGGCGAGACCCGTGGTGCCCGTGCCCGCAAGGCGGATCACAAGGCGCTGGGGCTGGGGGACTGCATCGACTGCGATCTGTGCGTGCAGGTCTGCCCGACCGGCATCGACATTCGCGACGGCCTGCAGTACGAGTGCATCAACTGCGGCGCCTGTGTCGACGCCTGCGATCAGACCATGGAGCGGATGGGCTATCCGAAGGGGCTCATCAGCTACACCACCGAGCACAAGCTGGCCAACGACTCCACTCATGTGGCGCGGCCCAAGCTGATTGGTTACGGCCTGGTGATGGCTATCATGCTGGGGGTCTTCGTCTACAACGCCATGTCCATCATGCCGATGGGGCTCGATATCCTGCGGGATCGCAACCAGCTGTTCCGCGAGAACAGCGAGGGGCTTATCGAGAACACCTACACCCTCAAGATCCTCAACAAGACCCTGCAATCCCAGACCTATCAGCTGGACGTGGAGGGGCTGCCGGAGCACGAGTGGTTCGGCCCGCGCGAGGTGACCCTGAAGGCGGGAGAAATTTATACCTTGCCGGTGAGTCTGGCGGTCGACCCCTACAACCTGAAGCGGCCGGCGCTGGACATCCAGTTCGTGCTCAAACGCGAAGGTGCCGCCGACGATGACAGCAAGGGCACCCTGCGTCAGGCCAGCAAGTTTATCAGCCGGCTATAACGGCAGGGGGGACAGTCAGCACTCATCAAAGTGGTTGCCCGGTTCAGGCATCCATCTCAACGAGTGGTGATAGAATGGGGCGCTACAGCGCCCCTTTCTCATGGTGGATGACATGCGTTTCAACTATTCCGATCTCACACCCGACCTCATCATGGATGCGCTGGATCTCAGCGGTCTGCGGCTCGACTCCGGCCTTATCGAACTCAACAGCTACGAGAACCGGGTCTACCAGTTTCAGGACGAGGATCGTCGCCGCTATGTGGTGAAGTTCTACCGCCCCGGCCGCTGGAGCCGGGCCCAGATCCTGGAGGAGCACGAGTTCGCCGCCCGTCTGGCCGAGGCGGAGATCCCGGTCGCCGCGCCTCTCTCCTTCGCGGGGGAGACCCTGCTGGAGCATCAGGGCTATCCGTTCGCCATCTGGCAGAGCGTCGGTGGCCGCCAGTTCGAGGTGGACAACCTGGATCAACTGGAGTGGGTGGGGCGCTACCTTGGCCGCATCCACCAGATTGGTGCCAGCAAGCCGTTTCACCATCGCGTCCGACTGGATGTGGAGAGCATGCTGCACGAGCCGCGTCAGCTGCTGGCGGCCGGTGAGTGGCTGCCGAGCGGGCTGGCCAAACAGTTCTTCGGCGTGCTGGACGAGCTGATCAAGCATGTCGGCGATGCCATGAGCCTGGATGTCTCCCACATCTCCCTGCATGGCGACTGCCACCCGGGTAACATCCTGTGGCGCGATGGCCCCCTGTTCGTCGATCTCGATGATTGCCGCACCGGTCCCGCCATCCAGGATCTCTGGATGATGCTGAGCGGCGAGCGCCACGAGCAGCTGGTCCAGCTCGATACCCTGCTGGCGGGTTACGAGGAGTTCATGGAGTTCGATCCGCGCGAGCTGGCGCTCATCGAACCGCTGCGGGCCATGCGCATCGTCCACTACATGGCCTGGCTGGCGCGGCGCTGGGAGGATCCCGCTTTCCCCCGTCACTTCCCCTGGTTCAATACCGAGCATTACTGGCGTCAGCAGATCGCGACCCTGCACGACCAACTGGAGGCGCTCAAGGCACCGCCCCTGACTCTGACGCCGGGTTGGTGATAGGGGCGCAACCCGGCTGGTGACGAGCGCGGGAGGAGGGATCCCTGGTCACTTCTTTGCCATTGACGGCGAAGGGGGGACGCAATAGGCTTGGCACTGCTTCGGTTCGCCGGGCGTGCCTCACAGTGATCCCTTAACAGGAAACATCATGAAAAAAATCCTATTTTTCCTCGCTGCCATGCTGATGATGCCCATGGTTCACGCCGCCCCCGAATTCAAGGAAGGCGTTAACTATGACGTGGTCAAGCAGACTGGCACCGCCCAGCCGGAAGTGTTGGAGTTCTTCTCCTACTACTGCCCGCACTGCTCGACGTTCGAACCGATCGTGGAACAGCTGAAGCAGGATCTGCCACAGGGCGTTCCCCTCAAGAAGAACCCGGTTGCCTTCCTGGGCCGTGAAATGGGCCCGGAGATGCAGCGTGCCTACGCGCTGGCGACCCTACTGAACGTTGAAGGCAAGCTGACTCCGGCCATCTTCAACAAGATCCATACCCAGCGCAAACCGCCGATGAGCCGCGATGACGTGAAACAGATCTTCGTGGACAACGGCGTGCCGGCCGAGGAGTTTGACGGTGCCGTCGACAGCTTCGCCGTCTCCGGCATGGTTTCCCAGTTTGACCGCAACACCGAGAGCTACAACATTCGCGGTGTGCCAGCCTTCCTGGTAAACGGCAAGTACATGGTGAAAATCGAATCCATTACTTCCCAGGAGCAGTTCAACCAGCTGGTGAAATTCCTGCTGGCCAAGAAAGACTGATCCAGAGTGACCCGATGAAAAAAGCCCGCCGGTGCAAACCGGCGGGCTTTTTGTTTATCAGGAGCCTGCGTCAGATCTGGCAATCCCGCTGGGTGGGAGCCGGGCGTGGCAAGCGGGTGCGGCGGCTGATGGCCTCCGCCAGCCAGACCAGCAACAGTATGGCCAGCAGCAGGGTGGCGGTCTGATCGTAGCGGAACAGGCTCAACGATACATAGAGCTGCTGTCCCAGGCCACCGGCACCGACTACGCCGAGTATGGTAGCGGCCCTCAGGTTCATCTCGCCGCGATAAAGGCTGTAGGCCAGCCACTGGCGTGTGACCAGGGGAAACAGCCCATACCAGAAGCTGGCAATGGATCCGGCTCCGCTCAGTTGCAGGGCGAGGCGGGGGGCGGGATCCGCGTTCTCCAGGGTCTCCACGAAGAGGCGCGCCAGCACCCCCGTGGTGTGCAGGGTCAGCGCCAGTATGCCCGCCACCGGCCCCAGCCCGACCGCGATCACCAGCAGGCTGGCGAAGATGAGCTCGGGCACGGAGCGCAGCAGGTTGAACAGCAGGCGCAGCGGCCAGCAGTGACGGGCGAGACAGGCGAGCGGCAGGGCCAGCAGGGCGCTGAAGAGGGTACTCAACAGCGCCATCTGCACCGTATCGAGCAGGCCGCTGGCCACCGTCTTGAGGAAGGGCCATGACCAGTCCGGTCGCAAAAACTCCTCCACGAAGGAACCCAGCCCGCTCAGGGAGAAGCTCAGCATGCGCCAGTCGAGCTGGTACAGGGCGAGAGCTGCGGCCAGTCCCAGGCAGATCAGCAACAGCAGGCCGGGGGAGCGGCTGTGGCGCAGCCAGGCGCTGAGACCATCCGCCAGGGTCACCAGCAGGATAAAGGCCAGCAGCAGGGTCACCACCTCGCCACCGGCAAACATGCGCAGGGAGAGTTCGAGCTGCTGACCGAGCCCGCCGGCCCCGACGAAGCCCATGATGACGGAGGCGCGCAGGGCGCACTCCCAGCGATAGACGGTGTAGGAGAGCAGCTCCTGGCGCACCGCAGGCAGCACGCCATACCAGAGTGCCTGCAGCCGGCCGCTGCCGCCGAGCAGCAGGGCGCGGGCCGGTTGCTGGGCACCGCTCTCCATGATCTCGTTGTAAACCTTGGCCAGCATGCCGCCGTAGCTGACGGCGATGGCCAGGATGGCGGCCAGCGGCCCGAGTCCCGACAGGCGCACGAACAGCAGTGCCCAGATGAGCTCGGGCAGGCTGCGCAGCACGATGGCGACAAGGCGCGATAAGCCCCGCAAGGCGCCGCGCAGCGGACTGGGAACGGGACCCAGTTCGGCCAGCGACAGGGCGCGCGAGCCGAGCAGGGCAAAAGGGACGCCGAGCAGCAGGGCGCCCGCCAGCCCCAGAGTCGCGACGGCCAGGCTCTCCAGGGTCGCGGTCAGGGTCAGGGTGAGGAAGTCCCGATCAAAACGGGGTGGCCAGCTGGTGGCGAGGAAGTTGCCCATCTGCCGCCAGCTCTGGCCGTCGAACAGGCCGAGCCAGCCATCGGCTTGTTGCCACAGGCTGTAGCCGATCAGCAGCAACAGCCAGGGCAGGGGATGGCGCCAGCGGTGGGTCAGTTCAAACACGCAGCCGCCTCGTCATCACCGGCGTAGAGGTCGGCCAGCATGGCCGGAGTAACGGCTGCCGCCGGACAATCGAACTGCACCCGCCCCTCGCGCAAACCGATGATGCGGGGGAAACGGCCGAGCGCCAGCTCGACCGCATGCAGGTTGGCGACAAGGGTGCTGCCCCGGGCGCGGGCCTGGGCCAGCAGGGCATCCAGACTGCTCTGAGCGAGCACTGGGTCGAGGGCGGAGACGGGTTCGTCCGCCAGGATCAGATCCGGCTGTTGATAGAGCACCCGAGCGATGCCGACCCGCTGTAACTGGCCACCGGAGAGCTCGCCGCAGCGTTGCTGCCACTTGTCGGCAAGGCCGAGGCGGGCCAGCTCGGTCCGCGCGCCTTCGGGGTCGCAGGGACGCAGCAGGGAGAGTAAGGAACGGCCGAGAGACCACTGGCCGAGCCGACCGGCCAGCACTGCGGTCACCACCTTCTGGGAAGCAGGCAGCGGAGGCTGCTGCCAGACCATGCCGATCCGGCTGCGCAGCCGCTGGCGGTCCCGGGTAGAGAGGGTCCAGGGATCCTGATCCCAGAGGGCGAGCCTGCCTTCGCCGCGCAGCTCGGTGCCGATCAACCGCAGCAGGCTGGTCTTGCCCGCGCCGCTTGGCCCTATGACGGCCACGCACTCGCCCGCCGCTATCTGCAGGCGAAACGGCTGCAGGATGCGGCTCTGGCCGAGCCGCAATCCTTCCCCGTCCAGCGCGACGGCGATCACTTCAGCAGGCCGGCCTGGGTTGCGGCGGCTTCGATGCCCAGGTAGTTCTCGGGCTTGGTCTCGATGAAGCGGCTGGCGCGTTGCAGCTTGAGGATCTCGGCCTGGGCGGGTACCGCCGGATCAAGGCTCAGGAAGGCCTGCTTGATCTTCTCTTGCAGGGCCGGATCCATGTCGCCGCGCACGGTCCAGTTGTAGTCAAAGTAGGTGGGGGTGGTCCAGATCACCTTGACCTTGGCGGTGTCGACCTTGCCCTCTTCCACCAGTTTCTCCCACACGGAAGCGTTGAGCGCGCCAGCCGGCACCTTGCCGGAAGCGACCCAGGCGACGGTGGCGTCGTGGGCGCCGGAGAAGGCGACGTGGGCGAAGTCACGCTCCGGGTTGATGCCCTGTTCGGCCAGGAAGTGGCGCGGCATCAGGTGACCCGAGGTGGAGGAGGGAGAGCCGAACGCGAAGTCCTTGCCCTTGGTGTCGGCCAGGGTCTTGATGCCGCTGTCGGCATTGGCGATGAACTTGGAGGTGAACTGGGCATCTTCCTGGCGCTGCACCAGCGGCACGACCTTGTCGGCACGGCGGTGGGCCTGCACATAGGTGAAGCCTCCGAGCCAGGCCATGTCCAGCTTGCCGGCGGCCAGCGCTTCGACCACGGCGGCGTAGTCGTTGACCGGCACGAACACTACTTCACGGCCCGTCTTCTCGGCCAGGTAGTCACCCAGCGGAGCAAACTTGCGCTGCAGCTCGGTGGGGGCTTCGTCCGGGATGGCGGAGACCCGCAGCGGCTCGGCGGCGACGGCGCTCAGGCTGGCGAACAAGGTGGTGAGGGCGAGTATCCATTTACGGGTCATGGCGCATTCCTTTGTGGTCTGTCGTTCGAGTAATAGAAAGGCCCGACACGAGTCGGACCTTATCAGGGGGGGTCATGGTAGGGGGCCTGTGGCCCCGGGCGCAAGATGCTCCCCGCAAAAATGGGGGCTACACCCCGACGTGGAAGGCCTGCTTGAGGTTGCGGATAAAGTCCGCATCCCGGCACAGGGTCTTGCCCGGACTGTCGGAGATCTTGGCGACCGGGCCACCGTTGCACTCCATCATCTTGAAGACGATGTTCATCGGGGTGACCCCGGGCAGATCGCAGGTGAGCTTGGTGCCGATGCCGAAACTGGTGTTGATGCGACCGCGGAAGTGGCGCATCAGCTGCACCGCCTTGTCGAGGTTGAGACCGTCGGAGAAGACCAGCGTCTTCTCGGTGGGGTCGATGCCGAGCCGCTGGTAGTGGCTGATGGCCTTCTCGCCCCACACCACAGGGTCGCCGGAGTCGTGGCGCAGCCCCTGATAGCGGCTGGCCAGCTCGAAGTCGAAGTCACGCAGAAAGGCATCCATGGTGATGCAGTCGGTCAGGGCGATCCCCAGATGGTCGGTAAACTCGTCCAGCCAGCTGGTGAGGGCGGCGCGCTGGCTGTGCTCAAGCGGGAAGCCGAGCTGCTGGTGGGCCTGGAACCACTCGTGGGCCTGGGTGCCCACCGCCGGCAGCCGGTATTTCTGGGCCAGCTGGTAGTTGCTGGTGCCGCGAAACGCCGGCAGGCGCTCCTTGAGGCGGCCCACCACGGCATCCTGTACCGCGTGGGAGAAGCGGCGGCGGGTGCCGAAGTCGATGAGGTTGAACTCCTTCATCTCTTCCGGGCTGAGATCCCGCTCCAGCTTGTCGATCTTCTGGTCGAGGCGTTCTAGCGCCTGGCTGACGCCAAACTGGGGGTAGCGGAAGCGGTTGCGCATCTCGCTGATGATGGCGAGCACCGGGATCTCCCACAGGATCACGTCCTGCCAGGTGCCTTCGACCCGCACATTGATGCGGCCATCCTGCTCGAACACCTTGAGCAGGGAGGCATCCAGCGGCTTGCGGCGCAGGTGATCGAGATAATCGGTGGTGAAGAAGGGGCGCTCGGCCAGGAAGTCGAGCTCGGGTCGGGTCAGCCGCAGGGAGCCGGCCAGGCGCAGCTGCTCCTCGATCTGGCCCATCATGGGCAACAGGTCTTCTTCGTTGCGGCTGTGGAATTCGGCCACCACCTCGGCATCCGGATAGCGATGGAACACCGCCTGCTGCATATGCAGCTTGTAGGCATCGGTGTCGAGCAGGCTGTTGAGTATGGGCAGCATATCAGTATCCCCGCAGGCCGGTGAGCCACATGGCCCACCCCTGCTGCATAGGTAGTTTGCAGACGCCGCTGTCGGGCAGACCCATGAGGGTCGGGGACATATCAGGCGTCCAGCAGGCGTTGTACATCGGTCAGGGTCTGGGCCAGTTCGGCGCCAGCCTCGATCATCTGGGTGCAGGCGCTGGCAACCGTCCCGGCGGCGATGCCACGGCAGGCATCGAGGTGGACGATCACCCGGAAACCGGCGCGGCGTAGTTGCAGCACGCTGGTCTTGACGCAGTAGTCGGTGGCCAGGCCGCCGACCAGCAGGGTCTCGACCCCGCGGGCTTGCAGGAATTCGATGAGCCCTGTGCTGCGCCGCTCCGCCAAATCGTGGAAACAGGTGCCATAGGGATGCAGATCCGGCTCGACCCCCTTCCAGACGAAGAAGTCATAATCGACCGGGGCCGGCAGGCCGTCGAGCAGCTCGAAGCCGCGGGTGCCCGGCACGCAGTGCACCGGCCAGGTGAGGTCGGCGTTGGGCAAATCCAGCGGCAGCAGCATGCCGGCGGGATCGGATACCGCCCAGTCTGCATTGGCGGGGTGGGCGTCCTTGCTGCCGATGCGTAGCGAGGCGAGAGCGGCCTGGGCGTTGAGCGCAGCCACAATATCATCCCCCCCTGCGACGGGCAGTTCATTCGGGCAGAGGGGAGTGAATCCCTTCTGCGCATCAATATCCAGGCTGGCGATGATTCCCATGAGTGGCTCCTGCACATATTATTCGTGTGATATTATCTACCAAACATTAATGGAAGGCGAGCAGGGCGATCGACATGTTGAGAATGAGTCTGGATATGGTGGTGTTGCGACTGCGTGACGAGCGGCTGGAACTGCTGCTGGAGACCCGCGATCGCCCCCCCTTCGCCCACTGCTGGCAACTGCCTGCCCTGCGCATCGACGAGACGCGGGACCGGGATCTGGACGCCGCCCTGCGCCGTCTGCTGGCTGAATGGGGGCTGGGCCACTGCTACAGCGAGCAGGTCTGCACCCTTGGCAATCTGGAGCGGGATCCCCGTGGCTGGTCCACCACGCTCGTTTATCTCTGTCTGGCCGAGCCCGATGTTGAAGTGACGCGCGGCTGCTGGCATCCGCTCTCGGCCCTGCCCGGTCTCAGCCTCGCCTTCGACCATCCCCAACTCATCGCCAGAGGGCTGGAGCGGCTGCGGATCAAGAGCCGCTACAGCACCCTGCCGCTGCAACTGCTGGGGACGGAATTCACCCTCTCCGAGGTGCAGCGCGCCTTCGAGATCATCCTGCAGACCCCCATGAATACGGCGGCGTTTCGCAAGCGGATCCATCGCGCCGAGATACTGACGGACACAGGCCGCAAACGGACCGGCAAGCAGCGTCCGGCCATCCTCTACCGGCTGGAGAGCCCCTGCTGCGTCATGTTCGATCAGGTGATGAATGGAGCGGAAGCATGAGTGATACGAGGGCGCACAAGGTGCTGGTGAGTGCCTGCCTGTTGGGACAGCCAGTGCGTTACGATGGCCAGAGCAAGGGCATCGTCAGCGACTGGTTGGCAGAGTTGGGAGCCGAGGGGCGGGTGCTGGCCTTCTGTCCCGAGGTGGCGGGCGGCCTGCCGACCCCTCGCCCACCTGCCGAGCGGCAGGAGGAGCTTGTGGTGACCGCAAGCGGGCTGGATGTGACGGCGGAGTTTGCGCGCGGCGCCGTGCTGGCGCTGGAGACTTGTCAGCAGCAGGGGATTCGCTTTGCCCTGCTGAAAGAGGGGAGCCCCTCCTGCGGTAGCGGCCGCATCTACAACGGCCGCTTCGAAGGGGTTTCGGTGGCGGGCGAGGGCATGACCACTGCCCTGTTGCGCCGCCACGGCATCGCCGTGTTCAGCGAGGATCAGCTGCCCGAGCTGGCCTCGGCACTCGCCTTGTCGGCAACCTGACGGGACCCGGTTGTCATATCATCTTCCTGCCACTGGGCCAGCACGGCGTCCTTCTCCTGCCAACGCTGGTTCAGCCACTCCTGAAAGCCGCGTTTGAACTGCTTGTCGTTGAAGTAATCGCCGATCAGTGCCTCATCGATCGGCAGCTCCTCGATCCGCACCCGGATCCGCTTCATCCGCCCCATCAGAAAGTCCTTGAAGGGGGTCTCGGTGTTGTCCGGGTAGCTGATGGTGACGTTGATCAGGCTGTTGAACTGATCGCCCATGGCCGCCAGGGTAAAGGCGAGCCCGGCCGCCTTGGGCGGCATCAGGTGGCGAAAGCGAGAACGGGAGGCGTCGCGTTTCTGCTCGGTGAAGCGGGTCCCCTCCACGAAGTTGATGACGGTGGTAGGGATGTGGCGAAACTTCTCGCAGGCGTTGCGGGTGGTCTCGATATCCTTGCCCCGCAGATGCGGATTGCGCAGCAAAAACTCCCGTGAGTAGCGGCGCATAAAGGGCATATCCAGCCCCCAGCAAGCGAGCCCCAGCAGCGGGATGTAGATGAGCTCGTGCTTCATGAAGAACTTGGGTACAGGCAGCCTGTCCCGGAACAGATGGCCGAGCACGACGATGTCGGCCCAGCTCATGTGGTTGCTGATGATGAGATACCAGCCATCCTTGCGCAGCCGGGTGTCGTCCTCCACCTGCCAGTCGATGCGGGTGGTGAGGCGGATCACCAGGGCGTTGCAGCCGAGCCACAGGCGCATGAAGCGGTTGTTGAGCCGGCTGCAGGCGCGGCCAAAGGCCGGCACGGGCAGCAGCAGTTTGGCCAGCGAAACCAGCAGGATCAGGCTGGCGCACAAGGCAGTAAAAAGAATGGTCAGGCCGGCGCTGATGAGCAGCACCAACGGGCCGGGAAGCAGGGATAACATGGGTGTTTACTGTGCCTTGGTTGCCAGCAGCTGGGTCAGGGTCTGGTCTTTCTCGCGCCAGATCCCGTTCAGCCACTGTTGAAACTCTTGTTGGAAGTCGGGGTCATTGAAGTAGTCCCCCACCAGCTTGCGGTCGATCGGCAAATAGCGGATCTGGACCTTGATCTCCCCGACCCGACCGCACATGAAATCCCAGTAGCTGGGAATGCCGTCCGGATAGGCGATGGTCACATCCACCAGTTGATGCAACTGATCACCCATGGCTGCCAGGGTAAAGGCGATGCCACCCGCCCTTGGATGGAGCAGGTGCCGGTAGGGTGACCCCTGCTTCTGATGCTTGGTCGGGGTGAAACGGGTGCCTTCGACAAAATTCATCACACTCACCGGAATGTGGCGGAATCTGGCACAGGCTTTACGCGTCGTTTCAATGTCTTTTCCCTTCAAATGAGGGTTCTTTTCCAGAAATTTTCTGGAATATCGCCGCATGAAGGGGAAATCGAGCGCCCACCAGGCCAGACCGAGAAAAGGTACCCAAATCAGCTCTTTCTTGAGGAAAAACTTCAGGAAGGGGATTTTTTGATTAAAAACCCGCTGCAGTACCAGTATGTCGACCCAGGATTGATGGTTGGCAATCACCATATACCACTCATTCCGGCGCCCTTTGTCCACTCCGACCACATCGAAAGGGGTTCTGATGATGGTTTTCTGGATCAGGTTGTTGAAACCAATCCAGCAGCCGGCACAGCCATCCAGCAACCAGTTGCAGAAGGTTCGCCAGCCCCTGACGGGCAGCAACAGCTTGAGCAGGCCCAGGGAGAGCACGGGGATAAACCAGAACAGGGTATTGAAAAAGTAGAGCAGGGTGGAGAGGCTGCCGCGCAGTCGCTCTATCAGCTTGTTGGGCATGATTCGGGTCCGTCTTGCAGTCTGTAGCGACGCATCAAGTGGTCAGATCTGTGGCCATAATATCAGCCGACGCTTTCCAAGACCACGGACAGGCCCTTGGTGAGACGCTTCCTCAGCTCAGCCGCTGCGCAGCCTGGAGAGCAGCCGGTCCATGGCACGATAGCCGAGCGCCTCGATCAGGTGCTCCTTGCCGATGATAGGCTGCCCCGCCAGATCGGCGATGGTACGCGACACCCGCAGGATGCGGTGCCAGGCCCGGATGCTGAGCCCGAGCTTCTGGATGGCGTTCTCCAGAAATTCGGCATCCTGTGACGATAATCGGCAAATGTCTTCGATTTCACGGCTATCAAGCAGGTTGTTGAGCTTGCCATTGCGACTCAGCATGCGCTCGCGCGCCGCCAGCACCCGCTCGCGGATCTGTTGGCTCGATTCCCCCCGCTCCGCCTTGCCGGTCAGGCTCCCCTTGGGCAAGAGCGGCACCTCCACCGTCAGGTCGAAGCGGTCGAGGAAGGGGCCGGAGAGCTTGCCGAGGTAGCGCAGGATCTGATCCGGGCTGGAGCGGGTCTGGCCATCGCCGTAGTGGCCGCAGGGGCTGGGGTTCATGGCGCCGACCAGCTGGAAGCGGGCGGGAAAATCCACCTGACGGGCGGCCCGGCTGATGGTGATGTGGCCCGTTTCCAGCGGCTCGCGCAGGGAGTCGAGCACCTTGCGCTCGAACTCCGGCAGTTCATCCAGAAACAGCACCCCGTTGTGGGCCAGGGATATTTCGCCGGGCCGCGGGTGGCTGCCGCCGCCCACCAGCGCCACTGCCGAGGCGCTGTGGTGGGGCGTACGATAGGGCCTGTGGTGCCAGTGACCGGCGCGCGGGGTGAGACCGCCGATGGAGTGGATGGCGGCGGTCTGCTGCGCCTCCTGCTCGCTCAGCGGCGGCAGAATGCCGGGCAGGCGGCTCGCCAGCATGCTCTTGCCGGTACCGGGCGGGCCGATGAACAGTAGGTTGTGGCTGCCGGCGGCGGCGATCTCCAGCGCCCGCTTGGCCTGGGACTGGCCGATCACGTCCTGCAGGTCCGGCACGTCGGGCAGGCTCTCCGCGCTCTGGGGATCCGGCAGCGGCAGCTCATACTGACCCGCCAGCCAGGCGGTGACGGCCAGCAGCTGATGGGCGGTGCGCACCTCGGCGTCCTGGATCAGCGAGGCTTCCGGGCCGTTCTCTCGCGGAACCAGCAGGGTGCGACCCGCATCGCGGCAGGCGAGCACGGCGGGCAGCACACCGAGCACGGGGCGGATCTCGCCGGTCAGGGCCAGCTCCCCCAAAAATTCGTGATCAAGCAGGTATTTTGCGGGTATCTGCTTGGAAGCTGCGAGAATACCGATGGCGATAGCCAGATCGAAACGGCCCCCCTCCTTGGGCAGATCGGCGGGGGCCAGATTGACCGTGATGTGCTTGCTCGGGAACTCGAAATTGCCGTTGAGCAGGGCGCTGCGCACCCGATCCCGCGACTCCTTCACCGAGGTTTCCGGCAGGCCCACCATGTTGAAGGCGGGCAGACCGTTGGAGAGGTGCACTTCCACCGTGACTTGCGGGGCCGCTATTCCCAGGCTGGCACGGCTATAAACCACAGCTAATGACATAAATCCCGTCCTTGGTTTGATGTATATGCTGGTTAACCGTTTTTTATTAGTTTTTTGTTCCAATTGACGCGATTGGACTCAGTGAAAATCAGAGTCTTGTCAGGCAAAAAACGCTTGCCCAATAAAATTCACCGTGCTAGTTCTAATAGCCATTCGCGGTAAAAACCGCCCCAATTTCACAGGATTTCCGGTTGTAACTATGAACATGGCCTCCCGTTTCGTCAGCATTATTGTGGTCCTAGTGGTGATTATTATCTCACCGCTCGGGGCTCGTTTAGCTGCACGGAACAAGGGATAGACCCACCACCGGACAGAACGAAACAAGCGACCCCCGAGCCTCACGGCCCGGGGGTTTTTTTTCGACCAAAGGACAGGATTTTCCAGATGAACGGCGCGCAGTTTTTGGTACAGGCTCTCAAGAAACAGGGTGTGACCCAGGTGTTTGGTTACCCGGGCGGGGCCATCATGCCGGTCTACGATGCCCTGTATGACGGCGGTCTGGCACACCAGCTCTGCCGCCACGAGCAGGGGGCCGCCATGGCGGCGGTGGGCTTTGCCCGCGCCTCCGGTCAGGTGGGGGTCTGCATCGCCACCTCGGGTCCGGGCGCCACCAACCTGGTGACCGGCCTCGCGGAGGCGCTGCTCGACTCGGTACCGCTGGTGGCCATCAGCGGCCAGGTGCCCTGCGCCGCCGTGGGAACCGATGCGTTCCAGGAAGTGGACGTGCTCGGCATGTCTCTCTCCTGCACCAAGCACTCCTTTATGGTGACGGACGTGGCGGATTTGCCTCAGGTGATTGCCGAGGCGTTCGCCATCGCCAGTGAAGGGCGCCCCGGCCCGGTATTGATAGATCTGCCTAAGGACGTGCAACTGGCCGAGGTGCCGGCCCAGAGTCCGCTGTTTGCGGTGGCGGAGCCCGAGCATCTCAATCCGGCCGAGCTGACGGCCGCTCGCACCCTGCTGGCCGCCGCCGAGCGCCCGGTGCTCTACGTCGGTGGCGGAGTGGGGATGGCCAACGCCGAGCAGCAGCTGCGCGACTTTGCCGTCGCCACCGGCATGCCTGCAGTCACCACCCTCAAGGGGATAGGGGCGCTCGATCCCGACAGCCCCGTTTATCTGGGCATGCTCGGCATGCACGGCACCAAGGCCGCCAACTATGCGGTGCAGCAGTGCGACCTATTGCTGGTGGTGGGCGCCCGTTTCGATGATCGGGTGACCGGCAAGCTGGAGGAGTTCGCCCCCGAAGCCAAGGTGATCCACCTGGATGTGGACGCCGCCGAGTTTGGCAAGCGCCGCGCCGCCGAAGTGGGCATCACTCAGGATCTCAAACAGGTGTTGCCGCGTCTCGCCATGTCCCTCTCCATCGATCCCTGGCGTGAGCACTGCGCGAACATGGCCCGCGAGTACGCCTTTCGTTACGACCATCCCGGCCAGCCCATCTATGCTCCGGCGCTGCTCAAGCAGCTTTCTGCCAGGTTGCCGGAGAGCAGCGTAGTGGCCTGCGACGTGGGTCAGCACCAGATGTGGGTGGCCCAGCACATGCGCTTCACCAGCCCGCGCAACCACCTCTCCAGCGCCGGTCTCGGCACCATGGGCTTCGGTCTGCCCGCCGCCATCGGCGCCAAGATGTCGCGCCCCGAAGATGAGGTGGTGCTGGTGAGCGGCGACGGCTCTTTCATGATGAACGTGCAGGAGCTTGGCACCATTCGCCGGGCCCAGCTCAAGGTGAAGATGGTGTTGCTGGACAACCAGCGCCTCGGCATGGTGCGCCAGTGGCAGGAGCTGTTCTTCGACGGCCGCTACAGCGAGACCATCCTCTCCGACAATCCCGATTTCGTCGCCCTGGCCGCCGCCTTCGGCATCCCAGGCGAGACCATCACATGCAAGGAGGAGGTCGCACCTGCGCTTGACCGCCTGCTGGCGAGTGAGAGCGCCTATCTGCTGCATGTGGCCATTTCAGAGGAAGAAAACGTCTGGCCCCTGGTTCCGCCAGGAGTCGCCAACCACCAGATGATGGAGCAACGCCCATGAGTCAGTTCAATACCTTGCAAATCCATGCCCAGCCCAGACCCGAAGTGATGGAGCGGGTGCTGCGGGTGGTGCGCCACCGCGGTTTCAACCTCTGCGCCCTCAACATGGAGCAGGATTGCCAACAACTGCGGATCACGGTTACTGTCGAGTCGGTGCGTCCCATCCAGCAGTTGTGGAGCCAGCTGGTCAAGCTGGTGGACGTCTCCCGGGTCGATGCACTGGAACAGCAACCCCGGATCAGAGCTTAAGGAGCCAAGCCAATGTCACAGCCTTCCCAATCCGCCACTCATCCCCAATACATTTGGTTCAACGGCAAACTGGTGCCCTGGCAGGATGCCCAGGTGCACGTGATGAGCCACGCCCTGCACTACGGCTCCTCGGTGTTTGAGGGGGTTCGCGCCTACCACACCCCCAAGGGGACCTGCATCTTCCGTTTGCAGGAGCACACCCGCCGCCTGTTCGACTCCGCCAAGATCTACTGGATGGAGGTTCCCTACAACGAGGCCGAGATCAATGAGGCCTGCCGCACCGTGGTGCGCGAGAACGGCCTGAAAAGCGGTTACCTGCGCCCGCTGGCTTTCATCGGTAACGTGGGCCTTGGCCTGCATCCTCCCAAGGATGCCAAGGCCGACGTGATCGTTGCGGCCATTCCCTGGGGCGCCTATCTGGGGGAAGAGGGACTGAAAAACGGGGTGGATGTGTGCGTCACCTCCTGGAACCGGCTCGCTCCCAACACCATTCCCACCGGTGCCAAGGCGGGCGGCAACTATCTCTCCTCCCAGCTGATCAGTCGCGAGGCCAAGCGCAACGGCTTCGCCGAGGGGCTGGCGCTGGACGTGAACGGTTACCTGAGCGAAGGGGCGGGAGAGAACCTGTTCCTGGTGAAGAACGGCGTGCTGTTTACCCCGCCCGCTACCGCGGCCATTCTGCCCGGCATCACCCGCGACACCATCATGACGCTGGCCCGTGACTTGGGATACGAGGTGCGTGAGCAGGCGTTGCCCCGTGAGGCTCTGTATGTCGCAGACGAGATCTTTATGACCGGCACGGCAGCCGAGGTGACGCCGGTGCGCTCCGTCGATCGCATGCAAGTGGGTGCCGGTTGCCGCGGTCCGGTGACCGAGCAGCTGCAGAACGCCTTCTTCGGCCTGTTCAACGGCCAGACCGAAGACAAGTGGGGCTGGCTGACCCCCGTCAACGACTGATGAGAGAGGGGAGGTGTCATGCCTCCCCGAGTCGCTTCCGGTCAGGGCACTGCGCTGTGCCCTCACCAGGATCGATTCCCGATCCGAGAGTCACTTTTTCATTTCCAAAGATAATGAGCCCGCTGGGCATTCAGGGAGTAGAGACAATGCCGAAGTTGAGATCCGCCACCACCACCCACGGACGTAACATGGCCGGGGCCCGCGCCCTCTGGCGTGCCACCGGCATGACCGATCAGGATTTCGGCAAGCCCATCATCGCCGTGGTCAACTCCTTTACCCAGTTCGTACCGGGCCACGTCCACCTCAAGGATCTGGGCCAGCTGGTGGCCCGCGAGATCGAGGCCGCCGGCGGCGTCGCCAAGGAGTTCAACACCATCGCCGTGGATGACGGCATCGCCATGGGCCACGGCGGCATGCTCTACTCCCTGCCGTCGCGCGAGCTTATCGCCGACTCGGTGGAGTACATGGTCAACGCCCACTGCGCCGACGCCATGGTCTGCATCTCCAACTGCGACAAGATCACCCCGGGGATGCTGATGGCCGCCCTGCGCATCAACATCCCGGTGATCTTCGTCTCCGGCGGCCCGATGGAAGCGGGCAAGACCAAGCTCTCCGATCAGATCATCAAGCTGGATCTGGTGGACGCCATGATCCAGGGCGCCGACCCCAAGGTCTCCGATGCCCAGAGCGAACAGGTGGAGCGCAGCGCCTGCCCCACCTGCGGCTCCTGCTCCGGTATGTTTACCGCCAACTCCATGAACTGCCTGACCGAGGCGCTTGGCCTCTCCCAGCCGGGCAACGGTTCGCTGCTGGCGACCCACAGCGACCGCGAACAGCTGTTCAAGCTGGCGGGCCAGCGCATCGTCACTCTGGCCAAGCGCTGGTACGAGCAGGACGATGCCTCGGCACTGCCGCGCAACATCGCCACCAAGGCGGCGTTCGAGAACGCCATGGCGCTCGACATCGCCATGGGCGGTTCCACCAATACCGTGCTGCACCTGCTGGCTGCGGCTCAGGAGGCGGGCGTCGACTTCACCATGGCCGACATCGACCGCATGTCGCGCAAGGTGCCGCAGCTGTGCAAGGTGGCGCCCTCCACCCAGAAATACCACATGGAAGACGTGCACCGTGCCGGCGGCGTCATCGCCATCCTGGGCCAGCTGGAAAAAGCGGGTCTGGTGCACGGCGACGCCCGCAACGTGCTGGGCACCTCGCTGGTGGAGCTGCTGGCCGAGTATGACGTCAGCCGCCAGCCCAGTCAGGAGGTGGTGGACTTCTACCGCTCCGGCCCGGCTGGCATCCGCACCACCAAGGCGTTCAGCCAGGATTGCCGCTGGCCGGAGCTGGATCTGGACCGCGCCGAGGGTTGCATCCGCTCGCTGGACAACGCCTACAGCCTGGAGGGGGGCCTGGCCGTGCTCGCCGGCAACCTGGCGCTGAATGGTGCCATCGTCAAGACCGCCGGGGTGGACGAGGAGAACCTCACCTTCCGTGGCCCGGCCCGGGTATTCGAGAGCCAGGACACGGCGGTCGCCGGTATCCTGGATGGCACAGTCCAGGCAGGTGAAGTAGTGGTGATCCGCTACGAGGGTCCGAAAGGGGGCCCCGGCATGCAGGAGATGCTCTACCCCACCACCTATCTGAAATCCATGGGCCTCGGCAAGGCGTGTGCGCTGATCACCGACGGCCGCTTCTCCGGCGGCACCTCGGGTCTCTCCATCGGTCACGTCTCGCCGGAGGCGGCCTCTGGCGGCACCATAGGTCTGGTGGAGGATGGTGACATCATCAACATCGACATCCCGGCTCGCAGCATGGTGCTGGAGGTGGCCGACAGCGTGCTGGCCGCCCGCCGCGTCGCCGTCGAGGCCCGTGGCTGGAAGCCGCTCGATCGCCAGCGTCAGGTCTCCTTTGCCCTGCGCGCCTACGCCATGTTTGCCACCAGTGCCGACAAGGGCGCGGTGCGCGATCGCACCTTGTTGGGGGAATAAAGATGAATTCCAATATGAACTATGAGCAGTCGACCCGACTGGTCGGTCTTTGCGCCGACAAAGGGGTGATGTGGCGCGATCGCTCGATGCTGGGGGAATAAGTCATGGTCTCTGCGGCGGATTATCTACGCAAGGTGTTGCTCTCCCCCGTCTACGAGGCGGCGCGGGTCACCCCTTTGCAAACCCTGAAGAAACTCTCCGAGCGGCTCGGCAATCACGTCAGCTTGAAGCGGGAGGACCTGCAACCGGTCCACTCCTTCAAACTGCGCGGCGCCTACCACAAGATCGCCACCCTGACCCAGGAGCAGAAGGAGCGCGGCGTCATCGCCGCCTCTGCCGGCAACCACGCCCAGGGGGTCGCCCTGTCGGCCGCCAGGCTCGGCATCAAGGCGATCATCGTGATGCCCAAGACCACGCCGGACATCAAGATCGATGCGGTGCGCCGCCAGGGCGGCAACGTGCTGCTGTTTGGCAACAGCTTCGACGAGGCCTACGGCGAGAGCCGCCGTCTCGCCGAGTTGGAGGGCTACACCCTGATCCCGCCGTTTGACGACGTCGAGGTGATCGCCGGGCAGGGCACCATTGGCAAGGAGCTGCTGGAGCAGGATACCCATCTCACCCACGTCTTTGTGCCGGTGGGGGGCGGTGGACTGGCCGCCGGGGTGGCGGTCTACATCAAACAGCTGCTGCCGGATGTGAAGGTGATCGGGGTGGAGGCGGAGGGCTCCGCCTGCCTCAAGGCCGCGCTGGCGGCCGGTGAGCCGGTCAATCTGGAGCGGGTCTCGCTGTTTGCCGACGGGGTGGCCGTCAAGCGCATCGGTGAGGAGACCTTTCGCCTCTGCAACCAGTATCTGGACGAGGTGGTGACCGTCTCCAACGACCAGATCTGCGCCGCGTTGAAAGACATCTTCGACGACTGCCGCGCCATCGCCGAGCCGTCGGGAGCCCTGTCGCTGGCCGGTCTCAAGGCCTACAGCGAGCGGGAGCAGGTGAAGGGTGGCCGGATGGCGGCCATTCTGTCCGGCGCCAACGTCAACTTCCACAGCCTGCGCTACGTCTCCGAGCGCTGCGAGATTGGCGAGAAGCGCGAGGGCATGCTGGCGGTGACCATCCCCGAGCGCAAGGGGGCCTTCCTCGACTTCTGCCGCAATCTGGGGCCGCGCATGGTGACCGAGTTCAACTACCGCTACGCCGATGCCGAGCAGGCCTCGCTGTTCGTCTCGGTGCGCCTCAGTGGCGGTGACGAGGAGCTCGGCCAGATCATCGATCAGCTCGGCGGCAACGGTTATCCGGTGGTCAACATGACCGAGAGCGAGCTGGCCAAGAACCACGTGCGTTACATGATTGGCGGCCGCCCGGCCCGGCCCCTCGGTGAACGTCTCTACAGTTTCAAGTTTCCGGAGCAGCCGGGCGCCCTGATGCGCTTTCTCGAGACCCTCGGCTGCCGCTGGAACATCAGCCTGTTCCACTACCGCAACCACGGCGCCGACTATGGCCGGGTGCTGTGCGCCTTCGAGCTGCCGGACGAGGATGTGGCGTCTTTCCACGACTACCTGCACGAGATTGGCTACGGCTGGAAAGAGGTGAGCGACGACCCCGCCTACCGGCTGTTTCTGGCTAGCTGACGGCAGAGCAAAACAGAGGGAGGCGTCAGCCTCCCTTTTTCATTCAGGACATTTGCGGGCGAGGCCGCCTGAGCCACTGAAAACCGTAGGCCAGCGCCATCAGCAGCAGGGTGCCGGGCAGCACAGTCTGCCACAGGAAGGGCAGGTCCAGTCCCGTCATCAGGATCAGCAGAGGGTTGGCGCCCGCCGGAGGGTGGATGATATCCAGCTGTTGCATCAGGGCGATGGCCAGCCCCACCCCCAATGCCATCTGCAGCTCCACCGGCAACGGCAGCCAGGAGACGGCCAGGCCGACACAAGCCGCCAGCAGGTGGCCACCCAGCACGTTCTTCGGGCGAGCGAGAGGGCTGTGGGGCAGTGAAAACAGCAGCACGCAGCTTGCCCCGAAAGGCGCCATCACCAGCGCCGCATGCCAGCTGAGGTTCATCCAGCCCAACAGGCCGATCGCCAACGCCGCCCCGCTTCCCGCCCATAGTGAGCCATACCATCTTGTCATTGCAGTTCCCTCTTGGTTTGTCAGTCGTGATTAGGCACATTAGGTAGACAGATCGGTGTACTTCAAGAGGCAATCATGAGTGAAAAGCGTCAGCAACTGGTGGAGACGGCCTATCGCCTGTTCAACCGCCATGGCTTTCATGCCACCGGTGTGGATCGCATCTGGGCCGAAGCAGGCAGCACCAAGCGCACCCTCTATCGCCACTTTCCCACCAAGGACGCGCTGATCGAGGAGGTGCTGATCTCCCGTGACCGGGAGTTCTTCGCCCTGCTCGACCAGAGGCTGGCCGGGCTAACGGGGCGCGAGGCTCGCCTGCAGGCGCTGTTCGACGGCTTCGGGGAGTGGTTCGGCCGCAGCGATTTCTATGGTTGCAACTTCATCAACGCCAGCGCCGAGTTTGCCGACCCGCGCCATCCGGTGCGCAAGCTGGTGGTGGCCCACAAGCAGGCGCTGCTGAACTGGGTGATGCACCGGTTCGACTGCAATCTGGCGCAGGCCACCGGGCTTTGCCTGCTGCTGGAGGGGGCCATAGTGATGGCGCACAGCTATCAGCAGCCGCCGGCGCTGGAGCAGGCTCGTGCGCTGGCACAAGCCATTTTGGTCGACGATGCGGCGATAATGCAGCCAAGTTCACACTCCTGACTTGCTGGCCATTTGAGGCTTCTTCGGGATGGGATACCCTGAGTGGCGGCGAGGCCGCCTGACGGCTTCACACAGGGAGAGTGCGCACTCAGGCGCCCATAACGACTTATTGCAGAGGCTAAAAATGAAAAAATCGATGCTTGCCGTTCTGGTCAGTGGTTTGCTGGCAACGGGGGCGGTACAGGCTGCCGCCCAGGACAACACCTGGTATGTCGGTGGCAAGGCCGGTTGGTCCAACTTCTATGGCGTTGACTACGACCAGCAGGTCAAGGAAGTGCTGGATGCGGTGGATGCCAACGAGAAGGGGAACGAACTTGGCCTTGGCGCCTTTGCTGGCTATCAGCTGAACCAGAATGTGGCGTTCGAATTTGGCTACGACTGGCTTGGCAAGTACAAGGTGGATCAGCACTACTCTGGCAATGGCATCAATGCCGGACTGGAAGGTGAAGCCAAGGCCCAGATGCTGCAGGCCACCATGAAGATTGGCTTCCCGGCCACCTCGGCGCTGGATATCTATGGCCGTCTGGGGGGCGCCTATGCCTGGACCGAGAGTTCACTCGATGCCTGGATCAGCGATGGGACCAATTCAGTTTCCGGTTCGAGCAAGGGCAACAAGTATCACGGTGCCGCCTTTGTCGGGGCGCTGGGTATCGAATACGCCATCGACAAGGATTGGGCCGCCCGCCTCGAGTACCAGTACACCACGCCGCTCGGCAAGACCTCGCTGGATGAGTCCGGCATCGAGCTGGACAACGGCCTGCTCTCCGTCGGCATGCTCTATCGCTTCGGTCAGGTCGGCGATACGGTCGCCGCGCCGGCACCGGCCCCCGTGGTTGCCGAACCCGCTCCCGTGGTGGCGCCCAAGACCTTCAGTCTGAGCTCTGACGTATTGTTCGAGTTCAACAAGGCAACCCTGAAGCCGGAAGCCAACCAGGCGCTGGACAACCTGTTCAGCCAGATAGTGGCGGCCAATCCGAAAGACGGGGAAGCCACCGTCGTGGGCTATACGGATCGCATCGGTTCCGACACCTACAACCTCTCCCTCTCCGAACAGCGTGCAAGAAGCGTGGCCAACTATCTGGTCAGCAAGGGCCTGTATGCCGACAAGGTGCGGGTCGAGGGGCGTGGCAAGGCCAATCCGGTGACCGGTGACAGCTGTGCCAGCCAGTCCCGGCAGCAGCTGATCGCCTGTCTGGCACCGGATCGTCGGGTAGAAATCCATCTGGAAGGAGTCTCCCAGCCGGCGCAGTAACAACCGCAGAGACGACAACGGGAGGCCTGGCCTCCCGTTTTTTATGGTGTTTCGTGTGGCAGATCAGAGCCCGAACAGCGGCCGCAGGCGGATGCCGATCAGGCTGCCGGCGAGGGCCATCAGCATCCAGACCCAGCCGTGCAGGCTGCCCGACGCCGTGCCATCGAAGAAGCCGCCCAGGTTGCAAGCGCTGTACATGGCCCCCATGCCCATTAGCAGGCCGCCGAGAATGGCCGCCATGCTGTTGCCGAGGCGGATCGGGGCGAAGTTGCCGCCACCGCTGATGCAGCGTGCCAGCATGGCCCCCAGGATGCCGAGCCAGAACATGCCGACCATGGGGTTGATAAACAGCGGCTGGGCCAGTTTCGGGTTCCCCTCGAACAGGCCGAACAGGGAGGCGCCGCGTAGCGCCATGTCATAGACGGCGCCGGTGATGGTCCAGGCCGAGCCGTGCAGGGCGACCACGCTGGAGTTGAGCAGGGCGATGAGGATGCCGCCGGTCAGCACGGTGAAACGACCGTCACGCCAGAACAGGTTGCCGCCGCTGAAGATGGGCTTGATCTCGCCGGTGTACTGCCGCTCGCTCTTGCGAAACAGCAGGAACAGCACGGCGACCAGCGCCAGGTTGAGCAACATGCCGCTCCAGAGGTTGCCGGTCAGATCCTTGGCCAACACGACCTGACTGGAGAAGGTGGCCTCCAACTCGGGGCGGAACTGGTTGCTGATGAGGGTGCCGATGCCATAGCAGAGCAGCACCAGCCAGAAGCGGGGTTGCCCCTCGCCACAGCAGTAGAGAGTGCCGGTGGCGCAGACGCCTGCCAGCTGCATGCCGATACCGAACAGGAAGGCGCCGACGATGAAGGGAATGCCGATAGCCATCACGTTGCCCACTATGGCATCACCAAACAGGGCGTGGCTGAAGGAGAGAAAGGTGGTGAACAGCAGGATCTCGATGGCGATAGTGAGCAGGTGTACCCGCACGTAGTAGCTGTTGCGCTTGGTCAGCATTTCACGCCAACCGAAGACGATGCCGAAGCGGCTGAAGGAGAGGGTAAAACCGAAACCGAATCCAATCAGGGCCATCAGAGCCCATTTCATACCAAAGGTGTTGCCTAGCCAGAGTAACGCTCCCCCCGCGATTGCCACGATGGGGAGCGACCATTTTCGATTCATGATGTTGTTTCCTATGTGTCATGGAAGATAGCCGAGCATCCTATTCCTCCACGACAAATGGGGCCAGCTCTGATTGGAGCTTTGCGTTGAAAGTGAAAAGAAAACCCCATCCAGATCAATTTACTGTGCGGCTTGCTCGCAGGGTGAACAGCAGAGTGGGGCTAGTCTGCCGACATGGTGCACAGCAGGGGCCAGCACGACAGGGGGCGGCGCTTCACTGATCAGGAGAAGGCGCGGGAGAGTTCGCCCAGCATGCCACCCAGGATGGAGAGGCTGACGGCGCCAAACAGCAGGCCGGTCACCAGGTTGAGGGGGCGCTGAACCCGGCCGAGCAGGCGTTGTGCCCGGACGGTGGAGAGACTCCAGGCCAGGGCTCCGAACCAGAAGAGCGACAGCAGGAACAGCTCCAGCACCAGCAAGCCTCGGGTCAGGCCGTCCACCTGGGGCGTCACCATGGCGGCCAGCAGCCCCATGAAGAACAACAGCGCCTTGGGATTGAGCAAGTTGGTGGCCAGGCCGCTCTGCACCCCCTTGCGCCAACCGGCGCGCTCGCCACCGGCCTTGAAAGCCAGCTCACCCGCCCCTTGCCAGGCGGCCATCAGCGCCCCCCAGCCGAGCCAGCCCAGATAGAGGGCGCCGACCATCTTCACCGCCATGAACAACCAGTAATGCTCGGCGATCAGCAAGCTGATGCCGGTCAGGCTCAGGGTGGCGTGCAGCAAGATGGCGAGCGCGATACCGAGGGCCGCGCCAAGGGCAGTGGGCCTGTGCAGGCTGGTGCGCAGGATCAGCGCGAAGTCGGGGCCCGGGCTCGCCAGGGCAACGAGATGGATGAGACCTATGGTCAGAAACAGGCTGGTAAACATGGGCATAACCTCAACGACATGATGAGGTCACAGGATGAAGGAAGCGGGGCCGGTTTGATTGTAAAAGATTGCACCGATCGTCGCGGATCAGTCCGTGCCAGTGGCCGTCATCAGTCCGGTACGACTGAGACGGGGCGCATCTGCTGGCGATATTCGGCGGGGGTGAGGCCGAAGGCCTGCCGGAACCCGTGGTGAAAGTGGCTCTGATCGAAGAAGCCGACCGCGAGCGCCACCTCGCTCACCGGCAGGCCGCTGCCGAGCAGGCGCTTGCTTCGCTCCAGCCGCAGTCGCTTGAGCCAGGCGTAGGGGGTCATGCCAGTCTTCTTCTTGAACTGGCGCAGGAAGGCGAAGCGATCCAGCCCGAACAGGGCGGCCAGATCCTCCAGGCTGTGGCGCTCGTCCAGCCGGGCCAGCAGATGGTCGCGCAGGTATCTGAGCTGGGTATCCGCCAGGGCGTGGCGTTCGGGGGCGAGATGCAGCAGCTCGCCGAGTAGGGCCAGCAGCTGGCTCTCCGCCAGCAGGCCGTCAGGTTCGGGAGCCTCGCCCAGATACATGTGCAGGCGGGCGAAACCCAGATAGAGGTCGGGGCGGCTCTGCAGTCCCTTGTCGAAGAAGGGTTCAGGGCTGTCCGGCAGCCAGATGGCCAGTTGTTCGGGGGCGATGGCGAACACCCGCACCTCGTACCCTTCCGGCAGCAGGCTCAGGCCGTCGTGCATCTCGTCCGGGTTGACGGTGGAGAGCTCGCCGCGCACCAGGTTGTGGCTGTTGCCCTTGTGGATGAATTTCTGGCCGCCCTGCTGCACCAGACCGATGTGATAGTCGAGGTGAACATGGCGGCCATAGCTGAACTCCCTGTGGTGGGAGTGGGAGAGTTCAACCCCCGGCAGCAGCCGGGATTGCCAGTAGTGGATGCGGGAGTGGGGTGTGCTCATCGTCTATTGATAACCTGAAAGCCGGCTCAAGGCTTGTAGATTATTGCAGCGCGACGAGCCATACCATCAATCCTGCTGTGTCACCGGCCGGCGGCTGCCGCTGCGCAGCCCGTCCAGACTGAACAGCACCAAGGCGCTCCAGATGAAGGCGAAGGTGACCATCTTGTCCAGCGCCAGCGCCTCGCCGTACAGGGTGACTGCCAGGATGAACATCAGGCTGGGGCCTATGTACTGGAAGAAGCCCAGGGTGGAGAGCTTGAGCCGGGTCGCGGCGGCGGTGAAGCAGAGCAGGGGGGCCGTGGTGACTACGCCGGCGGCGATCAGCAGCAGATTCAGGTGCCAGCTGTTTTCGGTCATATGGCTGGTGGGGCTGTCCGCCACTCCCCACAGATAGAAGGCGGCCGGGGGCAGCATGATCAGGGTCTCGATCAAGAGGCCGGTGAGGGCGTCGAGGGCCAGTTTCTTGCGAATGAGTCCGTAGATGGCAAAGCTCGCCGCCAGCACCAGGGCGATCCAGGGCAGGGAGCCGAACGCGATGATCTGGATGGCGACGCCGATCGCCGCCAGCCCGACCGCCCACCACTGCAGGCGACGCAGCCTCTCGCTCAGAAACAGCATGCCGAGCAGCACGTTGAACAAGGGGTTGATGTAGTAGCCGAGGCTGGCATCCAGCATGTGGCCGTTGTTGATGGCCCAGATGAACAGCAGCCAGTTGCCGCCAACGGTCACCGAGGTGAAGGCCAGGGTGAGCAGCACCCTGGGCTGGCGCAGCACCGCCTGTACCTTGTGCCACTGGCGGCCGAGCAGGGTCAGCACCATCAGCAGGGCGCAGGACCAGATCATGCGGTGGGTCAGGATCTCGGCGGCCGGTACGGCCGAAATCGTCTTGAAGTAGATGGGGGCCAGGCCCCAAAGGGTATAGGCGCACAAGGCGTAGATGACGCCCTGGCGCTGAATTTGTTGCTGCATGCGGATAACCTTCACTGGAGAGTCGGATGCGAGAACGCATCGCAAAAAACCAGTGTAGCGATCCTTTAGGAGGGACAGAAGCGAATAAATGGGGAAAGATGGATGGTGACGATATGTTTTAACGTCTAGCGGCCACCGCGCCGGATCTTGTCGACGTCTCGCAGCAGCCACAGCATCAGGGCGATGGCCGAGATCCAGGGGCCCCAGGTCACGTAGGCTTCACCATGTCCCAGTGCGAAAAACAGCAGGGGTAGGCCGATCACCAGAAACAGTACACTTCCCAGAAAAAATAACATTTTTATCTTAATATTTAACGACTTGCCTGTTTGATAATTATATCGATTGAGACGTGCGATGAAAGGGGAAAAATGAAAAAGGGGGTTTTAACCCCCTTTTGCGAAGATGGAAGCTGTTTCTGCGATTATTCCAGCTGGATCCAGGTACTTTTCAGCTCGGTATATTTCTCCAGCGCATGCAATGACTTGTCGCGCCCGTTGCCGGACTGCTTGAAGCCGCCAAACGGCATTGTCATGTCGCCGCCATCCCAGTTGTTGACGAACACTGTGCCTGCGCGCAGGGCGCGGGAGCCCTTGACCGCCTTGTTGAGATCCGCCGTCCAGATCGCCGCGGCCAGGCCGTAGTCGGTGTCGTTGCCAAGGGCGATCGCTTCCTCCAGGGTATCGAAGCCGGTCACCGCCAGCACGGGGCCGAAGATCTCCTCGCGGAAGATGCGCATCTCTGGGGTCACCTCGTCGAAGATGGTGGGCTCGATGTAGAAGCCGCCGCTCTCCTCATTGGTGCGCTTGCCTCCCAGCAGCAGTTTGGCCCCCTCTTGCTGGCCGATATCGATATAGCGCAGCACCTGCGCCATCTGGATGTCGTCCACCATGGCACCGATGCGGGTGGTGGGGTCGAGGGGGTTGGCGGAGATCCACTCCCGGGCGTGGGCCAGCAGTCGCTCCATGAATTGCGGCTTGATGCTGTTTTGCACCAGCAGGCGGGAGGCGGCGGTGCACACCTCGCCCTGGTTGTAGAAGATGGCGCCGGCGGCGCTTCGGGCGGCGGCGTCCAGATCCGGCACGTCCGCCAGTATGATGTTGGGGCTCTTGCCGCCGCACTCCATAAAGGCGCGCTTGAGGTTGGACTTGCCGGAACACTCCACCAGATGCTTGCCGATTTTGGTGGAGCCGGTGAAGGTGATGCAGTCCACGTCCATGTGCATGGCCAGCGCCTCGCCTACCGTGTGGCCAAAGCCGGGCAGTACGTTGAACACCCCGTCCGGAATGCCCGCCTCTTTGGCAATGCCCGCGATGCGCAGGGCGGTGAGCGGGGATTTTTCGGAGGGTTTCAGGATCACCGAGTTGCCGGTGGCCAGCGCCGGACCCAGCTTCCAGCAGGCCATCACCAGCGGGAAGTTCCAGGGCACGATGGCGGCCACGACGCCGAGGGCCTCGCGGGTCACCAGCGCCAGCGCGGACTCCTCCACCGGGGCGACCTGATCGTAGATCTTGTCGATGGCTTCGGCGTTCCAGGCGATGCAGTTGGCGGCGGCAGGGGCATCGTAGCCCATGGCATCACCGATGGGCTTGCCCATATCCAGCGACTCCAGCAGGGCCAGTTCCACCAGATTGAGGCGCATCAGCTCGGCGAAACGCAGCAGGATCTGCTTGCGCTGTTTCGGCGACAGGCCGCTCCAGCGCTTGTCATTGAAGGCGGTGCGGGCAGCCTGCACCGCCAGTTCGGCGTCGGCGGCGTCGCAGGCGGCGACCTTGGTCAGCAGCAGGCCGTTGGCCGGATTGATGCAATCGAAGGTGGCGCCATTGATGGCGTCCCGGTAGCTGCCGTCGATGAAGGCTTGCGAGGGCAGGGTCAGGTGGGCGGCCTTGTGTTGCCACTGGGCCAGGGTCAGGTCACTCATGTTCACTCCTTGAACCGGTCTTAAGTCAGTTCCCGCGTATCAATATGCTAAACAACCCGCCACTTGTAAATCAATCTTGTAACAATTTCTTAAACACTGTTCCCTGCCGAGGAGGCCGTCGTTTAGAAGCTGGCGGGGGTGTTGGCCGAGATCAGCACGCACTCCTGCTCGCCCACGTTGCGAAACCGGTGCGGGGTGCGGCTGTCGAAGTAGTAGCCATCCCCGGCCGCCAGCAAGTAGATCTGCTCGCCCACCGTGACCTCGACTTCACCGCGGATGATGATGCCGCACTCTTCCCCTTCGTGGCTCAGCATGTCGTCACCGGTGTCGGCGCCCGGCGGCAGTATCTCCTGCAGCATGCCGATGGCGCGGTTGGCACGGCTGTGGCCCACCAGGCGGTAGCTGATGGGATGAGTGCCGAGATCCGGCATCTCATCGGCGCGAAAGACCACCTCGGAGTCCATTTCTGTCTCGTCGGTGAAGAAGCTGGCTAGGGACATGGGAATGCCTTCCAGCACCTTGCGCAGGGAGGCGACGGAGGGACTTACCTGATTCTTCTCGATCTGGGAGATGAAGCCGTTGGTCACGCCCGAACGTTTGGCCAGCTCCCGCTGGGAGAGGGCGGCCTTGGTGCGAACCGCCTTGAGACGGTGACCGATATCCATCGATAGACACTCCTTGCTGTTTACTATTATTAAATTTGTGTTAAATATCTTATACCACCCTGCTCATGCCATCTAGCCGGGGTGACACCGGACAGGGCAATAATGAGCCCTTTTTTAGGAATTCAGGTGTTTAATTTAATAGGCGATAGCCGAGAGTTGCTAAACACCTTAAGGATGAGGTGACCATGAAACCGATCAGCGACATCAATACCCCCTCCGACATGTCCGCCTTCTGGATGCCGTTCACCGCCAACCAGCAGTTCAAGGCGGCGCCGCGCATCCTGAAGTCGGCAGAGGGGATGTATTATCACTCAGAGGATGGCCGCAAGATACTGGATGGCACGGCCGGGCTCTGGTGTTGCAACGCGGGTCATGGTCGCCGCGAGATCGCCGAAGCGGTCTCCCAGCAGATTTCCCACCTCGATTTTGCTCCCACGTTCCAGATGGGCCACCCCCTGCCGTTCGAGCTGGCCAACCGGCTGGTGGAGATAGCCCCCAAGGGATTCGGCCACGTCTTCTATACCAATTCCGGGTCTGAATCCGTCGATACGGCGCTGAAAATCGCACTGGCCTGGCAGCGTGTCCGGGGTCAGGGGACCCGCACCCGGCTCATCGGCCGCGAGCGCGGCTACCATGGTGTCGGCTTTGGCGGCATCTCGGTGGGTGGCATTCCCGGCAACCGCAAATGGTTCGGTTCCCTGCTGACCGGGGTGGATCATCTGCCCCACACCCTCAACATCGCCAAAAACGCCTTCACCAAGGGACTGCCTGACGAGGATGTCACCCTGGCCGACGAGCTGGAGAAGATCGTCTTTTTGCATGACGCCAGCAATATTGCTGCAGTCATCGTCGAGCCCATCGCCGGCAGTACAGGCGTCATCATGCCGCCCAAGGGTTATCTCAAGCGCCTGCGGGAGATCTGCACCAAACACGGCATCCTGCTGATCTTCGACGAGGTGATCACCGGTTTCGGCCGCCTCGGCTCCCCGTTTGCTGCCCAGGAGTTCGACGTCATCCCCGACATGATCACCTGTGCCAAGGGGCTCACCAACGGCGCCATCCCCATGGGGGCCGTGCTGGTACAAAACCACATCTATGACGACATGATGGCGGCGGGCAAGGGGGCCATCGAGCTGTTCCACGGCTATACCTACTCGGGTCATCCGGTGGCTGCGGCCGCGGGCCTGGCGACCCTCGAGATCTACCGCAACGAGAACCTGCTCAGCCGCGCCGCCGATCTGGCGGGCTACTGGGAGGAGGCGGCTCATTCGCTCAAGGGCTGCAAGCACGTGAAGGATGTGCGCAACTATGGTCTGGTAGCGGGTATCGAGCTCGAATCCATGCCGGATGCGCCGGGCAAGCGTGCCTACGAGGTGTTTGTGCGCTGCTTCGAGAAGGGGGCCCTGATCCGGGTCACCGGCGACATCATCGCCCTGTCGCCGCCCCTCATCATAGAGCGCAGCCAGATCGACGATCTCTTTACCCTGCTGCAGGATGCCCTGCAGGCCCAGCCCTGATCCCGCCAATGGCCCCGCTTCGGCGGGGCCTTGAGCAGGTCGGGCGCACCCAGCCATTACCCATCACGGAGGATACATGACATACAGGGTCAGCAATTTTATCAACGGCGTACGTCAGGAGAGTCGCAGCGAACGCCAGGGGGCCATCTTCAATCCGGCCTGTGGCAAGCAGCAGGGAAGCGTGGGACTGTCGAGCGCGGCGGAGTGCCAGGAGGCCATCGCTGTGGCCCAGCAGGCCTTTTCTGACTGGTCGCAGACCCCACCGCTGGTGCGGGCGCGGGTGCTGTTTCGCTTCAAGGAGCTGATGGAGCAACACAGGGACGAGCTGGCGGAGCTCATCAGCCGCGAGCACGGCAAGGTCTTCTCCGACGCTCAGGGCGAGCTGACCCGGGGACTGGAGGTAGTGGAGTTCGCCTGCGGCATTCCCCATCTGCTCAAGGGGGAGCACTCCCTCAACGTGGGGCGCGGGGTGGACAGCTACTCCATGATGCAACCGGTCGGGGTGTGCGCCGGCATCACGCCGTTCAACTTCCCGGCCATGGTGCCGCTGTGGATGTTCCCGGTGGCCATTGCCTGCGGTAATACCTTTATTCTCAAGCCGTCCGAGAAGGATCCGTCCCTCTCCCTGCGCATGGCCGAGTTGCTCAAGGAGGCCGGCCTGCCGGATGGCGTGGTCAACGTGGTGAACGGCGACAAGGAGGTGGTGGACGTGCTGCTGACCGATCCGAGAGTCGGTGCCGTATCGTTTGTCGGCTCCACCCCCATCGCCGAGTACATCTACTCGACCGCTTCGGCCCACGGCAAGCGGGTGCAGGCGCTGGGCGGCGCCAAGAACCATATGGTGGTGATGCCGGATGCAGACCTCGAGCAGGCAGTTTCCGCCCTGATGGGGGCAGCCTACGGGGCGGCCGGGGAGCGCTGTATGGCCATCTCGGTCGCCGTGGTAGTGGGGGATGAAACCGCCGATGCGCTGGTGGCACGCCTCGCGCCGCTGGTGGAGAAACTGCGGGTCGGCCCGGGGCTGGGGCAGGCACAAGAGAACGAAATGGGCCCCCTCATCAGCCGCGAGCATCTGGCCAAGGTGCGCGGTTATGTTGATCAGGGGGTGGCCGAAGGGGCTCAACTGCGGGTCGATGGCCGTGGTCTGCAACATGAGGAGGGCTACTTCATCGGTGGCTGCCTGTTCGATCGGGTAAGCCCGGAGATGCGTATCTATCGGGAGGAGATTTTCGGCCCCGTGCTCTCCATCGTGCGGGTTCCCGATTACGAGACGGCGCTCAAGCTCATCAACGAGCACGAGTACGGCAATGGCACCGCCATCTTCACTTGTGACGGCGATACGGCGCGGGACTTCACGGCGCGGGTGCAGGTCGGTATGGTAGGGGTGAACGTTCCCATCCCCGTGCCCATGGCGTTTCACAGCTTTGGCGGCTGGAAGCGGTCTATCTTCGGACCGCTCAACATGCACGGACCGGATGGGGTGCGCTTCTATACCCGGATGAAGACGGTGACGGCACGCTGGCCCCAGAGTCTGCGCAGCGGTGCCGAATTCTCCATGCCGACCATGAAGTGACGTTCAGCCCCACTGCCATGGATTAACGCTTTGCCCCCGCAGGTCATGGATCTGCGGGGGCAACTTTGTAAAGGAATAACAGATGCGATTGGGTATTCTTGATTGTGACCGGCTGGATCCCGATCTGGTGGATCGTTTTGGCCCCGTTTACTCCGAGATGTTTATCAAGGGATTCCAGCCGCTGGCGCCTGAACTGGAATTTCGGGTCTGGTCGGCCCTCGATGGCGAATTGCCGGAAGATCTGCGCGAGTGCGATGCCTGGCTCATCACGGGATCCCGCCACGATGCTTACAGCGATGTTCCCTGGATCCAGGCACTACGCGACTGGATCCGTCGTGCTCACGACGCCGACGTCAAATTGGCCGGCGTTTGTTTCGGCCATCAGGTGATCGCCCAGGCGCTGGGGGGGGAGGTGGTGAAGTCTACCAAGGGGTGGGGGCTGGGGGTCTCGGTCCATCCCATGCTGGCTGATGCGCCCTGGATGGCGCCGGCGCGCGAGCAGATCCGCATCCTGGCTAGCCATCAGGATCAGGTCGCGCTGCTGCCTCCCGGAGCCACCCGGCTGGCGGGCAACGACTTTTGTCCCAATTTCATGTTTTTGCAGGGCGATCACATCGTCGCCATCCAGGGGCATCCGGAATTTTCGGTGGAGTACAACCGGGCGCTGATCGAGCGCCGGCGCGGTTTGCTGCCCGATGAACGCTATCAACGCAGCCTCTCCTCGCTGGAGGGGGAAGTGGATTCCGCCACCATGATGCAGTGGTTGTTGCAGTTTCTGGGGATCTTGCCGGTGCAGCCTGGTGAAGCCTGAGGCCGGTTTGTCAGCCACCCCCTTGGAGTGCTAGATTTTGTAGCAAAATGAAGGATCAAGCGCTGCGATGTCGGCCATGAATGATACACTGGCCGCCCTTTGTGGCGGCCAGTTTGTCTGGCTTGAACGCCGCGCCAGCCTGAGAGGGTGAAGCCTTGAAACTACAGCAATTGAAGTACTTGATCGCGATTCGGGACCATAACCTCAATGTCTCGGTGGCGTCGGATGCGCTCTATACCAGCCAGCCCGGGGTCAGCAAGCAGATCGGCCTGCTGGAGAGCGAACTGGGTGTGCGGATCTTCGAGCGCCGTGGCAAGCACCTGCACCGCATCACTCCGGTCGGGGAGGAGATTATCAAGTGTGCCGAGGCGATGCTCAACATAGAGAGCAAGATCAAGGCGATCTCCCGGGAGTATCTGGATCCGACCGTGGGCACCCTCAATATTCACACCACCCACACCATCGCCCGCTATCTGCTGCCAAAATCGGTCACCTATTTCACCAAGAAGTACCCCAAGATCTCGTTCCACCTCCATCCCGTGATGTCGGCCAGCAAGGAGCAGATCAGCAAGGGGTATTCGGATTTTTCCATCGTGGCTCACGAGATTGGCTTCGACAAGGAGCTCATCGCCCTGCCCGCCTACCTCTGGACCCTCTCCCTGGTGGTACCGCAGGATCATCCGCTGGCCAGGGTGAAGAAGCCGACCCTGGAGCAGCTCTGCCAGTATCCCATCCTCAGCTACGAGAGTGGTGCAACCGGCCGTCAGGTGCAGGACGACGCGTTTCAGGCCGCGGGCCTCTCGCCGAGCTACTACATGACGGTGATGGATGCAGGGGTGATCAAGCGTTATGTGGAGCTGGGCTTTGGCATCGGCATCATCTCGTCGCTGGTGGCCAACGATACCGACAGCCCCGGGCTGGTCTCCATCAATCTGGAGCACCTGTTCAAACCCTGCCCGGCGCAGATCTGTTTCAGCAAGAGCATCCTCTTGCAGAACTACATGTATGACTTCATCAGCTCCTTCTCGCCCCACCTCACCAAGGAGGTGATCCAGAATGTGATGCAGCAGCCGACCCAGGCGCGCATCGATGAGCTGATGGCCGGGGTGGAGCTCCCCATCTATTGATCCGGATCGGATCCTGACCCTGTGCCGGTTGCACCTCTGGGCTGGCTGAGCTCTACTCTGGGCTCTGCCCGTGCCGTTTTCAGACTCGTCGTTAGAGGTCGCTATGTCCCGGATTCTTCTGCTTGCCAATCTCAACTGTGATCATGTGCTCTCCCTCTCCGAACCCCTGGTGGCCGGTGCCCGTCTGCAATATGTGGATCAGGGGCGCAGGCTGGGTGGCGGCGCCGCCAACACCGGCATCGGGCTGGTCTGGGCCGGTCATGAGGTGACTATCGCCTCTCGCATCGGGCTGGACGAGACGGGGGACTGGCTGCTGGAACAGGCGGCCGGTTACGGGCTGGATTGCAGCCACGTGGAGCGCTTCGGCGGCGAGACCGGCGAACTGCTGATCCTGGTGGATGCCACCGGCGAGCGCACCATCCTCAGGCGTCCCCGGCGCCCGGATCTGCCCGGCGACATGCCGTTGGAGGGAGTGGACTGCCTCTATGTGAACTATCCGGGCACCGCTATGGTGGGTTATATGCGTCAGATGCTCGGCAAGAGCTTCGTGGTAGCCCAGTACCCCAAGGGCGGGCAGGTGCGCCGCCCCTGCCACGTGCTGATCGCCTCCCGCTCCGATCTCGGGGAGGTGGGCGATCCCTGGCAACACGCCCGCCAGCTGGCCGGGGAGCAGTTGGAGTGGCTGGTGCTGACGGAAGGCAAGGCCGGTGCCGTGGCCATTCATGACGAGGAGCAGATCCGGGTGGCGGCGCGGCCTGTCTCCGTGGTCGATACCACGGGGGCGGGGGATGCCTTCGCCGGCGGCCTGATCCACGGGTTGGCGCGGGGCATGGCAATCGAGGAGGCTCTGCAGTGCGCGGTGGATTGGGGCGCCTTTGCGGTCGCCTCCGAGAGCTCCATCCCTTCCCTTGCCCTCAAGAAATGGCTGAAACAGCCCCACTGAAAGTTCCCCTGACAAGGGGCGAACGCGAGAGCTGGCAGTGTGCCAAGTTCTGGAAATTTCCCCGCCATAATGCCACCAAACGCCGGGATAACCCGGCAAGTTTGCGATCAATCAAAGAAAGTGTCGATTTATGTGCATCTTCATCGACACCCGGTGGTGCTGCTCTTAACCTGTCATTCCGCAACTCAGATTAAGAGACAGGCCCGCACAGGCGACGCGGTTGTCTCCTGCCTCTTAGCTCAATGTTGTCGTCCTGATTTCTGGCTTGTAGTAAGAGGCAAGTGCGACCATGCAACTGACACGATTTACCGACTATGCCCTGCGTACCCTGACCTTCCTGGCCGTCCAGCCGAGCGATCGCCTGTCGACCATCACCGAAGTGGCCGACACCTTCGGTATCTCCCGCAACCACGTGGTCAAGATAGTGCACCAGCTCGGGATCAAGGGGTACATAGAGACGGTACGTGGCAAGCATGGCGGTATCCGCCTTGGCCGTGCGGCGGTATCCATCAATCTGCGGGACGTGGTGATGGACATGGAGCATGTGCTCTGTCCGGTCGACTGCAAGCGCGAGAACTGCCGCCTCTCCGGTGGCTGCCGCATTCAGGGGATCCTGCGTCGCGCCATGAACGCCTTCCTGGAAGTGCTGGGTGAGTACACCCTGGCCGATGCGGTACGCGATCCCACCCCCGTCTGTGCCACCTGCTGGGCATAGAACAGGAGTCCATCCTGGCGATGGCGTGATCCGAAACGGGAACGAACAAGACATAAGAGGGGCCTTTGCTGGCTCCTTTTTCGTATCAGCGGTTGCCCGGCTGGCGGATCAGGGTGATGGCACCGTGCAGGCAGGCCAGTCCGCAGGCGCCACAGCCGTCGCACGCCTCCATGTTGACGCTGACTCCATCGGCGGTGGCCTTGATCGCCTGCTGGGGGCAGGCATCTTCACACAGCAGGCAGTAGAACCCCTGACGGGCCTGGCAGCTGGCCTCGTCGATCTGGACCCGGGTCTGCACCTGGCGTCCCAGCTGCAGGTCGAGGGCGCCGGTGGGGCAGGCTCTGGCGCAACTGCCACAGTAGCTGCACTGGCCGCATTCGAGATCCAGCACCGGGGTGCCGGCGATCGGGCTGCCTTGATATTTTTCCTGGGAGGCGGGTTTGAGCAGGCCGCGCGGGCATGCCTTGAAGCACTCACCGCAGCGGGTACAGAGGGAAAGATACTGGGATTCCTCGATAGCCCATGGCGGGCGTGCTTCCTGGCACACTACGGCGGGTGCGCGGGAAGCCTGCCAACCTTGTGTCAGCCAACGGAGGAAATAATGAGTCATGCCCACCCCTAATACCTATTAGGGGTTAATTTTATCGGAGTTTCTGAACGCAGGCCAGAGAATAGCGGCCGTCAGGATCGCAAGGGCGGTTGCCCTTGTGTAAGCTAGGCGGGTCTTTTTGCGTGACTGAATGAAAACATATGTGGTTATTTCTCTGGCGTGCCTCCCTGCTGTATGTGTTTCCTCTGCTGATGTGGATCTACTGTCGCATCAAGGGTATCGAGTTTGTCGAGCTTGATGCCGGCGTCAACATGCACAAGTGGGTGGTGCTGGCCGCCTATCTCCTCTATGTGGTGATCTGGTTGCTGGCCAACCGCTATCTTGAACTCTTTCTGCGTCAACGGAGTCGCAAATGATCGAGCCCGGGCTCTGGGAGATCCTGCTGCCTGCCGCCGTGCTGGCCCTGGGGATTGGCTGGCTGGCTGGGCGCCGCGCCAGTGCCGCCCAGGCCAGGGAGCTGTTGCTGGCTCAGGAGCGTTATCAGGCGCTGCAGGATCGTTTCGACGAGCTGCAGGATGAGCGGATGCTGGGCCAGCAGAAGCTGGATCAGCAGCAGACCCTGCTGATCAAGCTCACCGCCCGTCTCAAGGATGCCGAGGCGACCCTGCGCAGCGAGCGGCTGGCTGCCGCTGAGAAGCTGCAGTTGCAGCAGGAAGCGGAGCAACGCCTCAGCCAGCAGTTCGAAAATCTCGCCAACCGCATCTTCGAGCAAAACTCGGGCAACTTCCGCGAACTGAATCAGAACAGTCTCGATCTGCTGCTGACACCGCTGAAAGAGCAGCTCGAGGGCTTTCGCCGTCAGGTAGGGGAAACCCACGCCCAGGAAACGGCCCAGCGTCACAGCCTCAAGTTCGAGCTGGAGCGTCTCGCCGAGCTCAACGCTCGCATGACCGAAGAGGCGGCGGCCCTGACCCGCGCCCTCAAGGGGGACAGCAAGCAGCAGGGTAACTGGGGCGAGGTTGTGCTGGCCCGCATCCTGAGCGAATGCGGCTTGCGCGAAGGGCACGAGTACCACACCCAGGTCAATATCGAGGTGGACAAGGGCAAGCGCTATCAGCCTGACGTCATCGTCCACCTGCCGCAGGAAAAAGACATCATCATCGATGCCAAGGTGTCGCTGACCGCCTACGAGCGCTGGTACAACAGCGACGACGAGCTGGAGAAATCGGTCGCCCTCAAGGAGCATGTAGCCTCGGTGCGCAACCATATCCGCGAGCTGGGCCGCAAGGATTACCAGCAGCTTCCCGGGGTGCGTACCCTCGACTATGTGCTGATGTTCGTCGCAGTGGAGCCCGCCTTTCTCACCGCCCTCGAAGCGGATCCCTCGCTGGTGCGCTACGGGCTCGATAACAACATACTGCTGGTGAGCCCCACCAACCTGATGGTGGCGCTGCGCACCATCGAAAATCTGTGGCGCTACGAACGGCAGAACCAGAATGCCCGTCATATCGCCGAGCGCGCGGGGCGTCTCTACGAGAAGCTGCGGTTGTTTGTCGAAGAGATGCAGCAGATGGGCGGCAGCCTGCACAAGGCGCAGGAGAGCTATGACAAGGCGATGGGGCGGCTGGTCAATGGCCGTGGAAACCTGATTGCCCAGGCCGAGCGTTTTCGCGAGCTGGGGGTGGAGGTAACCAAGACCCTGCCCGAGCCGCTGGTGGAGCGGGCGCTGGAGCGCGACCAGGCGCGGGATTAATCGCTCACTTTCTTCGGCGTCAGCCAAGCCCAACCATGCCCGCTATGCACTCCAGGGGAGTGGAATCATACGCGATGGCTTGCCAGCGTCTTCATTACCAGGGGAAATAGTCATGGCTGTTTTTTCAAAATAGCCAAGTAATTACCATCGTCCTCCTTATGAAGTATTTCAGTTGAGAAGCCATATATTTCGCCCTGGTGGCGCAATGTGTCCTGATCGATATCCAGCCAGCTGACAGTTTCATCATATTCATCTTTATATTCAAAGGAGAGTTTTCGTATTGTCGTCAGGTTGGTTGTGCCGTTAGTCGAGTTCAGAATGAGCCGGCCATTTGTCGACAGATATTGATGGGCAAGAGAGAGAAAGCAAGCGAGCATGGGAAGGCTCCCCACCGCGCCTATGCTACGGCCCAAAAGCAACCATGTATCGAATTCTGCATCGAAACGGGCGGAAAAGATGTCCGCGTTGATGACCCTATTGACCCCTCTCCAATGCATCACTTCACAAGCCAATGGTGATATGTCCAACGCGGTCACATCGCGGCGATGCTTTTGCAGGAATAGCGAGTGTTCACCTGCCCCCGCGCCTATATCTAAAATACGTCCACAACACAGGGACAAGGCTAAACGATCAATGGCATAGTAATCTGCCGGTCGAAAAAATATAGATAATGGGAGACGGTATGATTCTTGTCCCTCAATATTAATTTGTAGCATCTCATTACCTTGATTCAGGTAGTGATCTCGTAGAGCCTTGCCGAATATATCCAGATTCTTTCCCATGGCTATGTCTCCCCTCATGCCAAACTCGGCCAAGATATCTCATGTTGTCGATATTGAATTTGTGGAGAGCACGATGTTTTTGAAACTATGAGTCGTCATAGCCAAATAAAAACGGCCCACCGAAGTGGGCCGTTTTTATTTAAATGGGAAGCTAATCAGCGATTGGCAGCGCGGGCGCTCAGCTCGGCTTTTTCGGTATCGCTCAGGAAGGCCAGGGTCAGGCCATTTTGCTGGGCGGTGCGGATCTCGCTCGCCGTCATGCCGGCGGCCGGGGCGGCTACCTCGTATTCGTAGGGCAGATCGATGCCTTCTACCGCCGGATCGTCGGTGTTGAGGCAGACCAGTACGCCGGCGGCCAGGAACTGGCGGATCGGATGCTCGGCCAGGCTCGCCACCGTGGTGGTCTGCAGGTTGGAGGTGAGGCAGGACTCGATGCCGATGCGGTGCTCGGCCAGATAGGCCATCAGGGCCGGATCCTGAATTGCCTTGACGCCGTGACCGATACGCTCGGCACCCAGCTCGCGAATGGCTTGCCACATGCTCTCGGGGCCTGCGGCCTCACCGGCGTGCACGGTGACGCGCATGCCGGCATCCCGCACCTGGCGGAAGTGATCGGTAAACAGCTCGCCCGGGAAACCCAGCTCGTCGCCGGCCAGATCGATGGCGACTAGCTTGTCGCGATGGGCCAAGCAGGCTTCCAGCTCGCTGCGGCACTGTTCGGTGCCGAAGGTGCGGCTCATGATGCCGATGAGGTTGGTCTTGATACCGAAATCGCGGCTGCCGGCGGCCACGCCGTCGATGACGGCTTCCACCACTCCTTGCGGGTGCAGCTTGTGGGCCATCGCCATGTAGGCGGGGCTGAAGCGCAGCTCGGCATAATCGATGCCGGCGCGCAGCAGATCTTCCACGTTTTCGTAGGCGACCCGGCGACAGGCGTCATAGTCAGCCAGCACGGCCACGCCCCAGTCCAGCTTCTTCAGGAAGGCGACCAGGCTCGGCTCGTTCTCGACGATCTGGACGTGGGGGCGCAGCGCCTCCAGCTCATCGGCAGGCAGCCGGATATTGTGCTGACGCCCCAGCTCGAGGATGGTCTGCGGGCGGATGTTGCCGTCCAGATGGCGGTGCAGGTCGGTCAGGGGGAGAGATCTGTCAATCATGATGTCGCCTTCTTCGAGTCGGGGTTGAAAGCCTGCCATTCTAGGGGGGGCTTTCAAAAAAGATACCCCGTTTGAAATCAAACGGGGCTCTTGTTGCGCAATGATTTACCAAGGCGTGATGGGAATCGTTTTTCCTCTGGACTCAGGAGAGGTCGAGTTCTTTCAGCTTGCGGGTCAGAGTGTTGCGACCCCAGCCGAGCAGGCGGGCGGCCTCCTGCTTGTGGCCGTGGGTATGTTCCAGCGCTGTCTCCAGCATGATCCGTTCGAACTGGGGCATGGCATCCGCCAGGATGTCGATCTCCCCCAGCGCCAGCTTGGCGGCCACCCACTCCTGCAACTGCTGTTGCCAGCCGCCGGACAGGGCTGGCTGGCCCGGCTCGGCGGTATTGGTGATGGGGGTGAGCAGCTCGGTGGGCAGGTCGCTTACCAGCACCTCCTGCCCTGAGGCCATCACGGTGAGCCAGCGGCAGACGTTTTCCAGCTGACGGACGTTACCCGGCCAGGGCAGGCGGCTGATGTAGGCCTGAGTATCCGGATGCAGGCTCTTGGCTTCTACGTTCAGCTCCTTGGCAGCGCGCAGCAGGAAGTGGCGGGCCAGCTGGGGGATATCCTCGCGGCGCTCCTTGAGGGCCGGAATATGGATGCGGATGACGTTGAGGCGATGGAACAGGTCTTCACGAAACTCGCCGTCGGCGACCCGTTTCTCCAGGTTTTGGTGGGTGGCGGCGATGATCCGCACATCTACCTGCACCGGCTGATGGCCCCCGACCCGGTAGAACTGGCCATCTGCCAGCACCCGTAGCAGTCGGGTCTGCACATCAAGGGGCATGTCGCCTATCTCGTCGAGAAACAGGGTGCCGCCGTCGGCCTGCTCGAAGCGGCCGTGACGGATGTTGTTGGCGCCGGTGAAGGCTCCCTTCTCGTGGCCGAACAGCTCTGATTCGATGAGATCTTTCGGGATGGCCGCCATGTTGAGGGCGATGAAATTCTTGTGGGCGCGAGGGCTGTGCTTATGCAGGGCATGGGCGACCAGCTCCTTGCCGGTGCCGCTCTGGCCGTTGATGAGCACCGAGATGCTGGAGCGCGACAGGCGGCCGATGGCGCGGAACACCTCCTGCATCGCCGGCGCCTCGCCGATGATCTCCGGGGTGCTGCTGGCCTCCTGCTGGCGTGCCTTGCGCTTGGTGCGCTGCTCCTTGAGGTGATTCTCGGCGCGCCGAACCAGGGCCACGGCCTCGTCGATGTCAAACGGCTTGGGCAGGTATTCGAAGGCGCCGCGCTGGTAGGCGTTGACCGCGCTGTCGAGATCCGAGTGGGCGGTCATGATGATGATGGGCAGGTCGGCCTGACGGCGGTGGATCTGCTCCAACAGGCTCAGGCCGTCGATCCCGGGCATCCGGATATCGGAGAGGATCACATCGGGCGAGCGCAGCTCCAGGGCATGGAGCAGGGCTTCGCCATCGGCGAAACTCTCGCAGGTGAAGCCTTCGCTGCCGAGGGTGCGCTCCAGCACCCAGCGGATAGAACTGTCGTCATCGACGATCCACACTTTGGCGGTCATGGTGGTCCCTTACTTGCGAAGCGGTAGAAAAATGGTGAATTCGGTATGACCCGGCCAGCTGATGCAGTCGATCCGCCCCTTGTGCTGATCGATCAGGTTCTGGGCGATGGAGAGACCGAGCCCGGTGCCCCCCTCCTTGCCGGTGATCATGGGATAAAACAGGGTGTCGCGGATGGCATCGGGAATGCCGGGGCCGTTGTCGATGATCTTGATCTCCGCCGCGAGCCGGTAACGCTGGCCGTGGATGGTGATCTGGAAGGCGGTGCGGGTCTTGATGCGAATAAGGCCGGTCTGATCGCCGATGGCTTCGGCGGCGTTGCGCACCATGTTGAGAAACGCTTGCTGTAGTTGGTCCGGCTCCATCTCGAACTCGGGAATGCTGGGATCGTAATCTCGCTCGATGCGTACCGAGGGGGGCAGCTCCAGCTCCACCAGACGGCGCACCTGCTCCAGCACCGAGTGGACATTGTGCATCTGGTGGCGACCGGGGCGCTGGGGGCCGAGCAGGCGATCGACCAGTACCCGCAGCCGGTCGGCCTGCTCGATGATGATGCCGGTGTATTCGCGCAAGGAAGGATCTGGCAGTTCCTTTTGCAGTAGTTGGGCTGCGCCGCGCAGACCGCCGAGGGGGTTCTTGATCTCGTGGGCCAAGCCGCGAACCAGCTCCTTGGCCGCCTGCTGCTGGGCGTGTTGCTGCTGCTCTTGGCTGATCTTCTTCTGCTGATCGATCTTACGCAGCTCCACCACCAGGAGTCGCTGCTCGTGATCGGCCATGGGGGTGGCGCTGAGCTCCACCAGGCGGGGCTCCCCTTCCACCACCAGGGTGACTTCGCTATCGGTGAAGCCCTGCCCCGAGATGAGGCAATGCTTGAGCCGCTGTAGATCGAGGGAGATATGCTCCAGCAGGTGGGGCAGTTCGATGCCGATCAGTCGCCGTTCACTGAGGGAGAGCAGCTGTTCGGCCGCCGGGTTGACGAATTGAATGCTGAGCCGCTCATCCATGAGGATCACGGCGGTCAGCAGATTATCCAAGAGTGTCTTGGCACTATCCGAGCGGGTTGACACAGGTTTCTCCCTAAAACGGTGCTTTGCACCTGTAATGCACCGATATGGTGCATTGAGTTTACCCGCATCGGTGCGCTATATCACCCCTGATTGGCCTTTGGGGTGGGTTTGGGAGCCGCAGCCACACTCGCTCTATGCAGGTAAAAGGTGACTGGAGTGGATTTAGCAAGGATCGTACCGTCTTTGGCGAGCAGCTCTAGTTGTGCCTCGTGGGCGCCGCGATCGAGGTTTTCAACCCGGATCGCCAGGCTGTTGCTGACGATGGGAGCGGCCTTGCCATCAAGTTTCAGGCGTACGTCATATTGCGTCGGCGGCTGGGGGGTGATCTGTCCCTGAAATACTATGTTGCCGGTGTTGTCGCGCAAGGTGCTGCCTTGTTCGGGGGAGAGCAGCTCAATGACCAGCTTGGCGGCCTCCTGCTCTTTCTTGGCATCGGCGCCGGTCAGGGCGTTGAAGTTCTCCACCTGCACCGAACGGGGCGAGCTGCCGATGAGGGGGGCCGTGCGCAGATCGACCTCCTGGGCCTTCTTGCCGGGGGGCGGTGCATCCGTGTAGTGGGTCACGCCATTGCCATCAACCCAGGAATAAACCTTGGCGGCCTCGGCACCGGCAGTGATCAGCAACAGGGTGAGCGTCCATGCGATGTAGCTTCTGTTCATCCATCTCTCCTTGACGGTATTTTGCTTAATCCTATCAGAGAAAAAACCCGCCAGATGGCGGGTTTTGTCACGATTAGGCAAGCTGGCCGGATTTAAACGGGCAGACTGTCCGGGTTTAGACGGAGTAGTACAGCTCGAACTCCAACGGGTGCGGGGTCATGCGTACGCGGTCAACGTCCTGTTGCTTCAGCTCCAGGTAGGAGTCGATGAAGTCGTCGCTGAACACGCCACCACGGGTCAGGAACTCGCGATCGCTGTTCAGGGCTGCCAGGGCTTCGTCCAGAGAACCGGCTACGGTCGGCACTTCTGCGGCTTCTTCCGGCGGCAGATCGTACAGGTTCTTGTCCATGGCATCGCCCGGATGGATCTTGTTGATGATACCGTCCAGACCGGCCATCAGCTGGGCCGCAAACGCCAGGTACGGGTTGGCAGCCGGGTCCGGGAAGCGCACTTCGATACGACGGGCTTTCGGGCTCGGTACCACCGGGATACGGATGGAAGCTGAGCGGTTGCGGGCGGAGTAGGCCAGCATGACCGGGGCTTCATAGCCCGGCACCAGACGCTTGTAAGAGTTGGTGGTCGGGTTGGCGAAGGCGTTGATGGCCTTGGCGTGCTTGATGATGCCGCCGATGTAGTGCAGGGCCATCTCGGACAGACCGCCGTACAGGTCGCCGGCGAACAGGTTGACGCCGTTCTTGGCCAGGGACTGGTGGCAGTGCATGCCGGAGCCGTTGTCACCGAACATGGGTTTCGGCATGAAGGTGACGGTCTTGTTGTAGGCGTGGGCCACGTTGTGGATCACGTACTTCAGCACCTGTACTTCGTCAGCCTTCAGGGTGAGGGTGTTGAAGCGGGTCGCGATCTCGTTCTGACCGGCAGTGGCCACTTCGTGGTGGTGAGCTTCAACAACCTGGCCCATCTCTTCCAGCACCAGACACATGGCGGCACGGATGTCCTGGGAGGAGTCAACCGGGGCAACCGGGAAGTAGCCACCCTTGACGAAGGGACGGTGACCCTTGTTGCCGTGCTCGTAGTTGGTACCGGAGTTCCAGGCAGCTTCTTCGGATTCGATCTTCACGAAGCTGTGGCCCATGGTGTTGGAGAAGGTGATGTTGTCGAACATGAAGAATTCCGGCTCCGGCCCGAACAGCACGGTGTCGGCGATGCCGCTGGACTTCAGGAAATCTTCGGCACGCTTGGCGATGGAGCGCGGGTCGCGGTCATAGCCTTGCATGGTGGCAGGTTCCAGCACGTCACAGACTATGTTCAGAGTGGTCTCTTCGGTGAAGGGATCCAGTTTGGCGGAGGCCGGGTCCGGCATCAGTACCATGTCGGACTCGTTGATGCCTTTCCAGCCGCCGATGGAAGAACCATCGAACATCTTGCCGTCTTCGAAGAAATCTTCATCAACCTGATGAGCAGGGATGGATACGTGCTGCTCTTTACCCTTGGTATCGGTAAAGCGCAGATCAACAAACTTGACTTCGTGTTCCTGGATCAGGGCCAAAACGTTCTGGGCTGACATGCTAAGTAACCTCCGGTGTTAAAACTCTTTTGGGTGAATGCGTCGTCGTATTCACATAAGCCAGTATCGTGCCAAGTTTGTGACAGCTTGATTTCAGGGCAGTCCCGGCAGGATGGCTCCCCAAAAGTAGGCGCTTTCGCGTCGAAATGCATCAAATTAGTGCGGCGCTGGATCGTTTTGGTGCACTGAAATGGTGCGCAATAACGGAGTCACGAGGCGCCCAAGCAGGCTTTGTGGGGCGGGTCTATGATCCAGATCCGTTGATGTGCGCGAATGTACTGCAATTCTGCTAGGCAGATCACAAAGGCGAGAGTACAATTAGCGCCCAATTTTACCCGGTGTATTGAGGCGAGAATGTTAGATAATTTACGCAATATTGCGATTATTGCGCACGTTGACCACGGCAAAACCACGCTGGTGGACAAGCTGCTGCAGCAGTCCGGTACCCTGGACCGCTCCACGGAAGGTCAGGAACGGATCATGGACTCCAATGATCTGGAACGGGAACGTGGCATCACCATTCTCGCCAAGAACACTGCGATCCGCTGGAACGACTACCGCATCAACATCGTGGATACCCCAGGTCACGCCGACTTCGGTGGTGAAGTTGAGCGCGTACTCTCCATGGTTGACTCCGTGCTGCTGCTGGTTGACGCGGTAGACGGCCCGATGCCGCAGACCCGTTTCGTGACCCAGAAGGCATTTGCCCAAGGTCTGAAGCCGATCGTGGTGATCAACAAGGTTGACCGTCCGGGTGCCCGTCCTGACTGGGTAATGGATCAGGTATTCGACCTGTTCGACAACCTGGGTGCCACCGACGAGCAGCTGGACTTCAAAGTTGTTTACGCCTCTGCACTGAACGGTTGGGCCACCATGGATCTGGACACTCCGTCCGAGAACATGGAACCCCTGTTCCAGGCCATCGTCGACAACGTGGAAGCGCCGAAAGCTGACACCAACGGCGCATTCCAGATGCAAATCTCCCAGCTGGACTACAACTCCTACGTGGGCGTTATCGGTATCGGCCGCATCACCCGTGGTCGCGTCAAGACCAACCAGCAGGTGACCGTGGTCGGCGCCGATGGCAAGACCCGTAATGGCAAGGTTGGCCAGGTGCTGGGTTACCTGGGTCTGTCCCGTACCGAAGTGACCGACGCGCAAGCGGGCGACATCATCGCCATCACCGGTCTGGGCGAGCTGAAGATCTCCGACACCATCTGCGACACCGGTGCCGTTGAAGCGCTGCCGCCGCTCTCCGTTGACGAGCCGACCGTGAACATGACCTTCCAGGTCAACACCTCGCCGTTCGCCGGTAAAGAAGGCAAGTTCGTGACCTCCCGCAACATCCTGGAGCGTCTGAACCAGGAGCTGGTCCACAACGTGGCCCTGCGCGTGGAAGAGACCGATGATCCGGACAAGTTCCGCGTATCCGGTCGTGGTGAACTGCACCTCTCCATCCTGATCGAAAACATGCGTCGCGAAGGCTACGAGCTGGCGGTATCCCGTCCGGAAGTTATCCTGCGCACCGTCGATGGCGAACTGCAAGAACCGTTCGAAACCGTAACCGTGGACGTGGAAGAAGCACACCAGGGTTCCGTCATGGAACAACTGGGTCTGCGTAAAGGCGAAATGACCAACATGACCCCGGATGGCAAGGGCCGTGTTCGCCTCGACTTCATGATCCCGAGCCGTGGCCTGATCGGCTTCCAGACCGAGTTCATGACCCTGACCTCAGGTACCGGTCTGCTGTACCACACCTTCGACCACTACGGTCCGCACAAGGGTGGCAACATCGGTGAGCGTCAGAACGGCGTGCTGATCTCCAACGCAACCGGCAAGGCCCTGACCTACGCCCTGTTCGGTCTGCAGGACCGTGGTCGTCTGTTCATCGGTCACGCGACCGAAGTGTACGAAGGCCAGGTGATCGGTATCCACTCCCGCTCCAACGACCTGACCGTCAACTGCCTGAAGGGCAAACAGCTGACCAACATGCGTGCCTCCGGTACCGACGAAGCCCAGGTGCTGACTCCGCCGATCCGCATGTCTCTGGAACAGGCCCTCGAGTTCATCGACAACGACGAGCTGGTAGAAGTGACTCCGAAGAGCATCCGCATTCGCAAGAAGTTGCTGACCGAGCTGGATCGCAAGCGCGCCGGCCGTGGTTGATATGATGCGTTGAGTGGCCATGGCTACTCCACGCTGGCAAGCGGGCCCAAACCTCTGGTTTGGGCCCGCTTTTATTGTCTGGCACTGCTATGTTCAACCCATGCATTACTGATGGCGCGGCAGGGCAGTGGATAAACAAAAGCCGCGGGTCGTGAGACTCGCGGCTTTTTTATTGCCTCGTCGGTAGCGTTTACTGGCGCCAGAACGAGGGGAAGAAGAGCACGGCGACGGTCAGGATCTCGAGGCGTCCCAACAGCATGCCGAACGACATCAACCACTTGGCCGAATCGGGCAGGCTGGCGAAGTTGGTGCTGGGACCGACCACAGGTCCCATCCCGGGGCCTACGTTGGCCACCGCCGTGATGGCGCTGGAGATGGAGGTGAGCGGATCCAGCCCGATGGCGCCGAGCAGGGCCGCGATCACCAGTATGATGGCGAAGTAGGCCAGCACGAAGGAGATCATGGAGCGGATGATGGCGTCATTGACGGTGCGGCCGTTGTATTTCTGTGGAAACACCGCGGAGGGGTGCATCAGCTGGCGCATCTGCTTCTTGAACAGGGCGAAGGCAACCTGAATACGGAATATCTTCAGCCCCCCTGCCGTCGAGCCGGAGCAGGCCCCCAGCGCCAGCAGCACGATGAAGAGAATGCTGGTGAGTGGCCCCCAGGTGCCGAAGTCGCCGAGGCCGTAACCCGTGGTGGTGAGCACCGAGACGATATTGAAGCTGCTGATGCGCAGGGCGTCCCAGAAATCGAATACGTCCCGCTGCCACAGGTAGAGGGTCATGATGAGGGTGACCCAAACCACCAGCCAGAAGAAGCCCCGTACCTGGGCATCCTTGAACAGGCTGTAGTCCCTGTGATTGAGGCTCTGCACATAAAGCAGGAAGGGCAGGCCGCCCAGGAACATGAAGACGGTACCGATCCAGTGGGCAGAGGGGGAGAAGTGGGACATGGATTGGTCAGAAGTAGAGTAGCCACCGGTACTCAGGGTAGTCATGGCGTGGTTGACCGCCTCAAACATGGTCATGCCGCTCGCCCAGTAGGCCATGAAGCAGAGCATGGAGAGCACCAGATAGACCACGACGATATTGTTGGCCACCGTTTTGGCGCGCGGGGCGCTCTTGTCGGACCAATCCGAGCTTTCGGTCTGGAACAGCTTCATGCCGCCGACGTTGAGGTAGGGCAGTACCGCTACCGCCATCACGATGAAACCGACCCCGCCGAGCCACTGCAGGATGGATCGCCACAAGAGGATGCTATGGGCCATGTTGTCGAGCCCGGAGAGCACGGTGGAGCCGGTGGTGGTCACTCCCGACATGGTCTCGAAGTAGGCGTCGGCAAAGGTGATGTGAGTGATGAAGACGAAAGGCAGGGCGCCGAAGACGCAGGCCACCACCCAAACCGAGGTGGTAAGCAGAAACATCTCCCGTACCCCGAGGTGAAACTCCGCCTTGCGACCATAGTGGAGGCAGAGCAGGGCGGCGCCATGGGTGATGAGCACCGACTTGAGAAATTCGACGAAGCCTTCGGAGCCGGTCAGCAGTGCCAGCAGGGTGGGCAGCCACATGAAGAGCGCCAACTTGGAGAGCACCAGCCCGAGGGTGAAGATGATAGGTCGCAGCTTGATCATGCCGGATAACCTGGTCGTTGATTAAAAAAAGACCCGGACCATTCCTTTGGAGGAAGCAGGCCGGGTCGGATTTGGCTGTCTGTACGCATTTGAACGTTACAGGAAGAAGGGGCTTGGCTGGAACAGCCGCTCTACTTCCGGAATGTACTTCTTGTCCACCAGGAACATGACCACATGGTCATCTTGCTGGATCTGCGTACGGTCGTGGGCGATCAGTACTTCATCTCCCCGTACCACGGCTCCGATAGTAGTGCCGGGCGGCAGCTTGAGCTCGCCCACCGTCTTGCCCACCACCTTGGAGGTGTTCTCGTCGCCGTGGGCGATGGCCTCGATGGCCTCGGCGGCACCGCGGCGCAGGCTGTAGACGTTGGCGATATCGGCCCGTCGCACGTGGGTCAGCAGGGCCGAGATGGTGGCCTGCTGGGGCGAGATGGCGATGTCGATGGAGCCACCCTGCACCAGATCCACGTAGGCGCCGCGCTGGATCAGCACCATGGTCTTCTTGGCGCCCATCTTCTTGGCGAGCAGGGCCGACATGATGTTGGCCTCGTCCTCGTTGGTCACCGCGATGAAGACGTCGATCTGGTCGATGTGCTCCTCGGCTAGCAACTCCTGATCCGCCGCATCGCCGCAGAAGACGATGGTGTTTTCCAGCAACTCGGAGAGCTGCTCGGCCCGCTTCAGGTTGCGCTCGATGAGCTTGACGCTATAGCGCTTCTCCAGCTGGCGAGCGAGGCCGGCGCCGATATTGCCGCCCCCGACGATCATGATGCGCCGGTAGGGGCTCTCGAGTCGCTGCAGCTCCGACATCACGGCACGGATATGGCCGGCGGCGGCGACAAAGAAGACCTCGTCATCCGCTTCTATGATGGTGGTGCCTTGCGGGCGGATGGGGCGTCCCTGACGGAAGATGGCAGCCACCCGGGTCTCGATGTTGGGCATGTGTTCACGCAGGGTGGAGAGGGCATTGCCCACCAGCGGGCCGCCATAGTAGGCCTTGACCGCCACCAGGCCAACCCGGCCGCCGGCGAAATCCACTACCTGCAGAGCCCCCGGATATTCGATGAGGCGCCGCACATAGTCGGTCACCAGTTGCTCGGGGGCGATCAGGTGATCCACCGGCACGGATTCCGGCAAGAACAGACGATCCCGTTCGGTCAGATAGGCCGGCGAGCGGATCCGCGCCACCTTGTTCGGCGTGTTGAACAGGGAGTAGGCCACCTGGCAGGCGATCATATTGGTTTCGTCGCTGTTGGTGACGGCTACCAGCATGTCGGCATCCTGGGCCCCAGCCTCGCGCAGCACCTTGGGGTGGGCGCCGTGGCCATTAACCACCCGCAGATCGAACTTGTCCTGCAACTCGCGCAGCCGCTCGCTGTCGGTGTCGACGATGGTGATGTCGTTGTTCTCCCCGGCCAGGTTCTCGGCCAGAGTGCCGCCGACCTGGCCGGCGCCCAAAATGATGATCTTCATACGGACCGTTTACTCACGTTGGTGCGGTAAAAGGGGCCGCCAGCACAGGCCAGGCGGGACTCCCGAATGATGCCGGACATGCCGGGCTCACTGCTTGATCAGCTTGGCATAGTAGAAGCCGTCCATCTCGGCCTCGCCCGGCAGGAACTGACGCCCCGGGCACTCCGGCGTGTCCTCTGCGTGCAGTGGCATCAGGGTGGCATCCGGCGTTGCCGCCAGGAAGGCGCGGATCTGTTCGCGATTCTCCTCCGGCAGTACGGAGCAAGTTGCGTAGAGCAGGGTACCGCCGCTCTTCAGCTTTGCCCAGAGTGCGTTGAGGATGCGGCGCTGCAGCTCGGCCAGCTCACGGATGTCCTGATCCCGGCGCAGCCACTTGATGTCGGGGTGACGGCGGATGACGCCGGTCGCGGAGCAGGGGGCATCCAGCAGGATGCGATCAAACTGCCCCCCTGGCCACCACTGTTCCGGCGCGCTGGCATCGCCGTGGATCACTTGGGCGGTGAGGCCGATGCGCTCCAGGTTTTCCCGTACCCGAGTCAGGCGGTGTTCGTCGGCATCTACCGCGACAACGCCTGCCAGCTTGGGTTGGCGCTCCAGCAGGTGTGCTGTCTTGCCGCCAGGGGCGGCGCAGGCATCCAGCACCCACTCACCCGGCTGCGGGTCGAGCAGGGCTGCGGCCTGTTGGGCCGCGCCATCCTGTACCGAGCAGTCACCCACCTCGAAACCGGGTAGCTTCGCCACGTCGCAGGGGCGTTCCAGCAGGATGCAATCCTTACCCTCTTCACCAGCTACCGCATTGATGCCGGCTTCGGCCATGCGCGCCAGCATCTGGTCGCGGCTCTGGCGCTGGCCGTTGTTGCGGATCCACATGGGAGGGCGCTGGTTGTTGGCCTCCATGATGAATTCCCACTCGTCGGGATAGGCCTGACGCAGGCGCTTGGTGAGCCACTCGGGATGACCGAGGCGAATACTGGGGACGCGGTCGATGCGCAGCAGAATGACTTCGGCGCTGCGCTGGAAGTTGCGCAGCACGCCGTTGATGAGGCCGCGCAAGGAAGATCCCTTGAGCAGCTTGACGGCATTGACGGTCTCGGCCACGGCGGCGTGGGCCGGGATGCGGGTGTAGATAAGCTGGTAGAGGCCGACCAGGATCAGGTAGTGAAAGATGCGGCTCTTGTTTTTGAGCGGTTTGTCCATCATCTCGCCGACCGCCGCATCGAGGCGGGGCAGCCAGCGCAGGGTGCCGTAGCAGAGTTCTTGCAGGAGGGCGCGATCGCGAGGCGCAACCTTCTCTTGAGCAGCAGGCAGTACGGCTGAGAGGGACTGGCCCTGATCCAGCACCTGTTGAATGACGAGAGCGGCCTGTGCACGTGTTTTCATATGATTACCTTAGATGCGCAAGTCGGGGCCTGAGCCCCGCTTGTTTCAATTCAATTGCGTGCCGGGTTCAAACCAGTCGCGGCGAGAGTTGAGCAGATCCGTGACGGACATGGCTTTCTTGCCGGGCGGTTGCAAGGTCAGCAGGCGCAGCACACCCTTGCCGGTGGCGATATCGATCCCCTGCTTGTCGGCCTTGAGCAGGGTACCGGCACTCTGGCCGTGTTCGTGCTCGATGACCTCGGCCTGCCACACCTTGATGGTCTGGCCGGCGACCTCGCACCAGCTGATGGGCCAGGGATTGAAGGCGCGGATGCAGCGCTCGATGGCGACGGCGTCCATCGTCCAGTCGATGCGGGCCTCTTCCTTGGAGAGCTTCTGGGCATAGTTGGCCAAGGCATCGTTCTGTGGCTCGGCAGTCGTGTTGCCGGCAGCCATGGCATCGACGGTGTCGACCAGTGCCTGCGGGCCCAGCTCTGCCAGCTTGTCATAGAGGCTGGTGGAGGTCTCGTCGGCTGCGATGGGGCAGCTCATCTTGCGGATCATGGCGCCGGTATCCAGCCCCACATCCATTTGCATGATGGTCACGCCGGTCTCGGCATCGCCAGCCCAGATGGCACGCTGGATAGGTGCAGCACCACGCCAGCGCGGCAGCAGGGAGCCATGCACATTGATGCAACCCAGACGCGGGGTATCGAGCACGGCCTTGGGCAAGATCAGGCCATAGGCCACCACGACCATCAGATCGGCGCCCAGTGACGCCAGTTCAGCCTGCGCCTCTTCGTTGCGCAGGGAGGCGGGCTGGTAGATCGGCAGATTATGGGCGATGGCCAGTTCCTTGACCGGGCTGGCGGTGAGTTTCTGGCCGCGGCCGGCCGGCTTGTCCGGCTGGGTGTAAACGGCGACGACCTCATGGCCGGAAGACAACAACGCCGCCAAGTGACGGGCGGCGAAGTCGGGAGTACCGGCAAAAATCAGTTTCAACTTATTCAATGCAGCAGATCCTCAAAGGGCTTTGCGATCTTCTCGGGCCATTTTTTCCAGCTTTTGGCGGATGCGCTGGCGCTTGAGCGGCGACAAGTAATCCACAAAGAGTTTGCCCATGAGATGATCCATCTCATGCTGGATGCAGATGGCGAGCAGATCGTCGGCCTCCAGTTCAAAGGGCTTGCCGTGACGATCCAGAGCCCGGATCTTGACCTGTTCGAAACGGGGAACCAGAGCCCGGCTGCCCGGGACGGAGAGGCAGCCTTCTTCGATACCAGTGCTGCCACTCTGCGCAATTATCTCCGGGTTGATCAATACCAGAGGATGTTCACGGTTTTCAGAGACATCGATCACTATGATGCGCTGATGAATGTCGACCTGAGTCGCGGCCAAGCCAATGCCTTCCTCCGCGTACATGGTTTCGAACATATCATCTACAATCTGTTGTAACTCGGGTGTAAAGGTCTCGACAGGGGCTGCGATTGTACGCAGACGCTCATCGGGGAAACGCAATACATCTAGAATGGCCATAGTTTTTTCTTTAGTTTCGTATAAATGCAGTCAATATTGGCGTAATTCTAGTCATTTACGCCGACAAAAAACAGCAACACTTTGCGCGCAGAAGTAACAGGGAGTGTTATGTATCTGAAGCAAACCATCTTTGCCTGCCTGCTGGCCACCGTGAGTCAGGGCATTCTGGCCGATCAGCTGAAGCTGAAAGCAGGCTACCCCGAGAGCTATGTGGTGCAGAAAGGAGACACCCTGTGGGATATCTCCGGCAAGTATCTGGCCGAGCCCTGGCTCTGGCCCCGTCTCTGGAACATCAATCCGCAGATTGCCAATCCGCACTGGATCTACCCCGGTGATGTGCTGCACCTGAGCTGGGTCAATGGCGAACCACGCTTGGGCAAAGCGACGCAGGGGGGCAAGCAGGTCATCCGCCTCAGCCCCAAGAGCCGCTACGAGAACAAGGCCAACCCGATTCCCACGCTGCCCATCAGCGAGATAGGCCCCTTCTTGCAAACCGATCATATTCTGGCGGATACCCGCCAGCAGAAGAGCCTGCCTTATGTGCTGGGGTCGGACAAGAAACATATTGGCATGCTGGAGGGGGATACCCTCTACGTGCAAGGGGGTCTGGTTCCGGGCCAGAATTATGGCATCTATCATCCCGGCGTCATCTACAAGGATCGCGAAACGGGTGAATTGCTTGGCCAGGAAGCGATTTTTGCTGGCACGATCCGTGCCGTGGCCCGCCTGGATGGCAACCGGACCGAGGCAACCCTCACCCATAACCAGCGTGAAGTCATGCAGGGTGACAAGGTGATGGTATTGCCCGAGCAAGAGAGCCTGCCCGCGGTCTTTATGCCCAAGGCTGCGCCGACCATTACCCCTGGCTATATTGTTGACTTGCCAAACAAAACGCGCGGTGGTGGCAAATTTGATGTGGTGCTCATCAACAAGGGAAGCCGGGATCTGCTGGCGGCGGGGGATGTGCTGGACATACGTCGCCCGGGGGCTGGATTGGTGACCAAGAATGGCAAGGTGCAGTACAGAGAGCTGTCATCTGTCTATGACAAGGTGTTTCACAGCAACAACCGCAAAGCGGCTCTGCCTTCTGAAGCCATTGCCAGAGTCATGTTGTTCAAGGTGTATGACAAGCTGAGTTACGGTCTCATCATGCAGAGCAACGACATGGTGAGTTCGGGTTATCAGGTTACCCATTTCTGAGGTGAACTATCCCGACGGGCGGCTGGCCCTCTGGCTGACATTGGAAGCCGTCACGGGGATCGGCCCTGTGACGGCTTCTCGTTTGCTGGAACGGGTGGGTGGCGACATCCTGACATTGTTTGAGAGCGATGAAGCCAGTCTGCATGGCATGGGGCTCTCTTCCGAGCAGATCAGACAGTTAAGATGGCCATCACCGGTTGTTGAAGGGGGGCTGAGGTGGGCCTGTGATCCCGGTAATCATCTTGTTCCTCGTGATCATCCGGCCTACCCGGCTTTGCTGGGTGAAATCCCGGCGGCCCCCTTGTTGCTCTATTGTCGTGGTGATTTGTCAGCCCTGGTGTTGCCGCAGCTGGCCATGGTCGGCACACGTCATCCTACCTATGCCGGCAAAGACAATGCAGCGCGTCTGTGTGCAGAGCTGGTAACGTGCGGGCTGGCGATAACCTCAGGATTGGCACTGGGGATCGATGGCGTCTGTCATCAGCAGGCCTTGACGAGTGGCGGTGTCACACTTGCCGTATTGGGCTCTGGCCTTGACTGCATCTATCCCAAGCGTCATCAGGGGCTGGCGGTTAATATTCTGGAGCGTGGTGGTTTGCTTGTCTCCGAGTTTGCGCCGGACAAGGGGCCGCTTGCCGAGCATTTTCCTCGCCGTAATCGCATTATCAGCGGCCTCTCTTTGGGGACTCTGGTGGTGGAGGCAACCGAGCAGAGTGGCTCGCTGATCACCGCTCGTCATGCGCTTGAGCAGGGGCGCGAGGTTTTTGCGGTTCCCGGTGCCCCTCAAAATGAACAAGCGACGGGCTGCAACAGATTAATTCAACAAGGTGCCAAACTTGTGCTGAATGCAGCCGATATAGTGGAAGAGCTGCCCATGTTGATGGGATCCTGGCAAAGGCAACGAGTGGCTCCTGCGCCACAGATTAATAGCGAATTGCCTTATGCCGATTTGTTGGATAACGTAGGTTATGAGACCACGAGCGTGGATACCGTCGCCGAACGGGCTCAGCTCCCTGTCGAAGTGGTACTGGGCAGGTTGGTGGAGCTGGAACTGGCCGGGGCAGTGATGGCGGTAGCCGGTGGATACGTCAGAACGAGGAGGGCGAATCATGTTTGATGTATTGATGTACCTTTTCGAGACCTACATCCACAGCGATGCAGATGTGATGGTGGAACAGGACGAGCTCACCGACGAGTTGAGCCGTGCCGGTTTCGACAAAGACGAGATCGAAAAAGCGCTCAGCTGGCTGGAGCGGCTGGCCAATCTGCATGATAGCGAGCGGGAGGTGTACGTCTCCGCCAGCGCGCAAGGTTCGATGCGTATCTACGCCCCGCAAGAGCTGGCTCGCCTCAGCACGGAATGTCGTGGCTTCCTGCTCTTCCTGGAGCAGGCTCAGGTACTGAATGCCGAAACCCGTGAAATCTGCATCGAGCGCCTGCTTGAGCTGGACAAGCCGGATATCGAGCTGGATGACCTGAAATGGGTTGTCATGATGGTGCTGTTCAACGTCCCCGGCAGTGAAAACGCATATCAGCAGATGGAAGAACTGGTGTTTGACGAGTCAGACGGCGTCATCCACTGACAGTCCGCCGCCGCGCTGGTAGAATCTGGAGCATCTGGATTTCAAGGCGCGGCACATGTCAAAAATCGATCACCACCTCTTCTCTGCCCATGAGCATGCGTTCGAGCGCGAGCCCTGCCCGCAATGTGGCGCCGAGCTGGTGATCCGTCAGGGCAAACATGGCTTGTTTCTTGGCTGCTCCGCCTACCCTTCCTGCGACTATATCCGCTCCCTGACGCCATCCGGTCGTGATATCGAAAAAGTGCTCGAAGGTTCCGTCTGCCCGGATTGCGGTCATCCCCTGGCGATCAAAAAGGGGCGTTATGGCCTGTTTGTGGGATGCACCCAGTATCCAGCCTGCCAGCATATCGAATCCCTGCAGGAAAGTGATGACACCCAGATCCTGTGTCCTGATTGTGGCAAGGGGCATCTGGTGAGCCGAACCTCTCGCTATGGCAAGCAGTTTTACTCCTGTGATGCTTACCCCCATTGCAAATATGTGGTGAACGACAAACCTATCCCCATGCCATGTCCCGAGTGTGGTTGGGGCATCATGGTAGAGAAAAAAGTGAGGGGTGCGTTGCGCTGGGTGTGCCCGCAAAAGAAATGTGGCCATCAAAGTGAGCGGTTATAAGTCCGCTGCACAACCAGGTTGCAGCATTGCTAGTAAATTCAATTCCTTAGGTTAGTGTAATACCTGCCATACATAGCCCTTCGTTACCGTATCACTGGGTTCTGATCCAACCTTTCCCGTAATGCAGACTGCTTTCGATAAGCTCAACTCGTTTGAGATCAAGGCTGCAGTCAGCGTCATCTCCGTACTCTGCCAGTCATCTCTCGGTCGGTGACCGACCTAGAGGCCCGTGGCTGCCAGGTCTCAATATGTGCCATTGGCCGAGCGGTTCAGCAGACAGGTCATTGCCGGCATCGCGCCCGCTCCATGATGGGGGTTCCCATCGATAGTGGTTTACTCAAAGAGCTGGTTGCTCAGATGCTGGTGGTGAGGGATGATGCGTGGGCAGCCAAGGGTGTGCCAAACGCCAGCTCAAGGTCGAGGAGATGGTAGCCAGGGATGCCGCACTGCAAGTACGACTCAACGTAGATTAAATGATGTGGCTGTTATCCGATTGGGCGTATTTTCCTCTCTGGAAAGTGCAATCACAGCGGTGGCGGTCATGTAACAGGTTTAACCCAATGATGAGGTGGCAGCCCGACTGCCGCATGTATTATGTCCAACGAATTTCAACTCGCCGTTGCCGCCCTTCGCCAGGAAGGGGTGATTGCCTATGCCACCGAGGCCGTATTTGGTCTGGGTTGTGATCCTGATTCCGAGCCGGCGGTCCAGCGCTTGCTGGCCATCAAGCAACGTCCGGTGGAGAAGGGCCTTATCCTGATCGCAGCCGACCTGGCGCAGTTGCAGGATTATATCGACCTGGATCAGCTGAGCGATGAACAGCGCCAACGGGTCGAAGTGAGCTGGCCTGGCCCCTTTACCTGGATCATGCCCGCCAAACCAAATACCCCCTCATGGTTGACTGGCCAATTCGATACTCTGGCTGTTCGGGTGACGGCACATCCTCAGGTGCAGGCCCTGTGCCGTGCTTTTGGCAAACCGCTGGTCTCTACCAGTGCCAACTTGACCGGTGAGGAGCCTGCCCGCCGGGTGGCGGATATCGGAGAATTGCTGGCCAGTCAGCTGGCCTATATTCTACCCGGAGAAGTTGGTGGTCAGGCGAATCCATCAGAAATCAAGGATGCCAGAACCGGCGCCATCATCCGGGCTTCCTGACCCGGGTGGTGAACCTGGCTTGGCTATGACGGGCGTCGAGGGCGCCACAATCGCACAATAACAAGGACAGGGCGAACAGATCCTGCCTCACTGGAGACAAGATGAGCAAACCGGATGTGGCCAAGGTCAAGGCCTTCCTGTTGCAGCTACAGGACGAAATCTGTCGTGGTCTGGAACAGGCCGATGGCACTGGACACTTTGTTGAGGATGCCTGGTTGCGCGAGGGGGGCGGCGGTGGCCGTACCCGGGTGCTGCGCCATGGCGCCGTCATTGAGCAGGGTGGGGTCAACTTCTCCCACGTTTATGGTGATGCGATGCCGGCATCGGCGACTGCCCATCGTCCCGAGTTGGCGGGGCGCCGGTTCGAAGCCATGGGGGTGTCGCTGGTGATCCACCCGCACAACCCCTATGTGCCGACCAGTCATGCCAATGTCCGGTTTTTCATTGCCGAGAAAGAGGGTGAAGAACCCATCTGGTGGTTCGGGGGCGGTTTCGATCTGACGCCGTTTTACCCGTTCGAAGAGGATGTGCGGCACTGGCATCAGATATCCCATGATCTTTGCCAGCCCTTTGGCGAGGAGATTTACCCCGAGTTCAAGGCGTGGTGTGACCGCTATTTCTATCTCAAGCATCGCAACGAGACACGTGGGGTAGGAGGCCTCTTCTTCGATGACTTGAATCGTTGGCCGTTTGCCGACTGTTTCGCCTTCATGCAGGCGGTGGGCCGAGGCTATCTCGAGGCTTATCTGCCGATTGTCGAGCGACGCAAGGCCTTGCCCTATGGTGAGCGGGAGCGAGAATTCCAGCTCTACCGACGTGGCCGCTATGTAGAGTTCAACCTGGTTTATGACCGTGGCACCTTGTTCGGGTTGCAGACAGGGGGGCGTACCGAATCCATCCTGATGTCGATGCCGCCTCTGGCGCGCTGGGAATATGACTGGCAGCCTGCTGCAGGTAGCCCGGAGGCCCTGCTCTACAGCGATTACCTCACGCCTCGAGAGTGGCTGTGACAAAAGGGGCCGCCTGCGGCCCCTTTCTGTTGCCGAGATTCGGCTTGTCCCTGAGAGGGAAAACCCGTTAAATCGGGACATCGCCCTCTGCTGGAATGCTTTGATGGATCATTATCTGGTTTTTGGCCACCCGGTGCGCCACAGCAAATCTCCCTTCATCCACACCCTGTTTGCTAGACAGACTCAACAAGAGTTGGAGTACGGGCTGGCCGAGCCTGCTGTCGATCAATTTGCCGCGGCCTTGCACGATTTTTTTGTCCAGGGGGGCAAGGGGTGCAACGTCACGGTGCCATTTAAAGAGCAGGCGTTCGCATTGGTGAATCAACTGAGCCCTCGGGCCAAGCGGGCCGGGGCCGTCAATACCATCAAGCTGACCGACGATGGTGTGTTGCTTGGAGACAATACCGACGGCGCCGGCCTAGTAGCCGACCTGAAATCCCATGGGGTGTATCTGGCTGGTTGCCGGATCTTGTTGCTGGGTGCAGGTGGCGCGGCTCGTGGGGCCTTGGCGCCGTTATTAGCAGAACAACCACGCGAACTGGTGATTGCCAACCGTACTCACGCCAGAGCCGAACAGCTGGCTGCCGAGTTTAGTGATTTGGGCACGGTAACGGCGCAAACTTATGAACAGCTGAGCGGATCTTTCGATCTTGTCATCAATTCAACCTCTGCCAGTTTGCAAGGTGAGTTGCCTCCGCTGTCGCCAGCCCTGATTCATGTTGATATCGCCATTTATGACATGATGTATGGCGCTACGGACACGCCATTCATCGCCTGGGCCAGGCAACAGGGGGCCCGTCATACCATGGACGGACTGGGCATGCTGGTGGAGCAAGCTGCAGAAGCGTTCACCGTGTGGCGTGGCATCCGGCCAGGTACTAAACAAGTATTGAGAGAGCTGAAGCGTAATCTGGGGATCCTATGAACCAAGGTATTCTTTTTCCCGACTTGATGGAGTGGCAAGCTCAAGAGCAGCGGGTGCACTTCCCGGCCCAGCAGATGGGTGCGCTGATCAATTGCTACATCAGCCGCCGCAGACTGGAGAAAATGACCGGGCTTGTACTGACGAAGGAAGATGACATAGTGCGGGCATTCGAAAGTGTGCGCTTTGACATTGAGGATATAGTGGAAAAAATCATTGAAGAACAAGAAGTTGGAGAAGATGGCGCCATCTATCTTTGATTTTTTCAAGTTTTTTTTCTTTGCGTCGGAACTTCCATGGCCCGCCGTGGACTAACTAGATAGTTGAGGAAGTGCTAGCTAGTCACCTTTATAACTCCCCGGTATTCGTACTGGGGATTTTTTTATCTAAATGAAAAATAAAGATTTTTTGTCCAATCTTGAGTTTGGAATTTAATTACATAAATTCCTTTCACTTTTTGCTGCTTTGTTGTACGATTCTCGGCGTAGGGTACAGAGGTAAGATGTTCTATCTTTCAGACCTTTTATTTCACGTAATTGAATGTGGCTGAATAGCAGCCCCGATGAGATTCTCGTCGGGGTGTTTTTTTATGCGCAGCATTTAGAGTAAATGCTTTAATTTGTCAGTGCATTTGTTAGAATGAGGTGCTTCTTGAGGAAATACCTATCGTCGTGGTTCTCAAGAATCAGCTTCTTCCCAATTTTTTGAACTTCTTGTTTCAGGCCGGGTGACAGCATAGTCATTCGGCCTCATTTTTATCCCATCTCGTGCGCGCAATGTAATTAAATTACAATATTGTCTTTTTAGGTGATTTTATTACTTCTTGCATGCACCAGCGTGAAAACGATATCAGAATTTTGAAAGGTTAATTCTCTTTGAGAATTAAATCTCTATCTATCTGATAATTAAGAATAACTCTGTTTGATGCGGGTAAGGGGTGGGGATGGGGAGAAAGAATAGAGAGAAAATATCAATCTGAAACCCTTTCAATCAGCGGAGGGGGATCTCCGCCAATTGTAAGGAAAGACGAGGAGCGGATTACTCCTCGCTAGACTCCTGTTCGTCGGCATCGACGAGACCTTCATCCGCACCAGCCAGATACCAGTCGGTCAGGGTCTTCGCCAGCTTTTCTACGCCGATATTGCTGAGTGACGAGAAGGCTTCCACCTGGATCTGCGGGCCTAGGCTGGCAACAGCTTGACGTACCTTGATCACCTGATTGTTGCGGGGACCCGGGCTCAATTTGTCCGCCTTGGTCAGCAACAGCATCACCGGCAGCTCGCGGTGAGTACTCCACTCCAGCATATTCATATCGGTGTCTTTGAGCGGGTGGCGAATGTCCATCAGGATCACCAGTCCTTTCAATGACTCACGACGCTGCAGATACTCTGCCAGTGATTTTTGCCACTTGAGCTTCATTTCCAGCGGAACCTGGGCATAACCATAGCCTGGCAGGTCGACCAAGCGTTTTCCCGGTTCCAGTTCGAACAGGTTGATGAGCTGGGTACGGCCCGGGGTCTTACTGGTCCGAGCCAGGTTCTTGTGTTTGGTCAAGGTGTTCAAAGCAGATGACTTGCCGGCATTGGAACGGCCTGCAAACGCGATCTCGACACCCCCATCATTTGGCAGGTGGCGGATGTCGGGTGCGCTGGTCACAAAATGCACCTTATTGAAATTCAGAATTTGTGTATCCAACGTAAATTCCCTATGGAGATAGAGGGTTATGGAGTTACTTTTTTGTAAAATAGTGTAAAATGGCGTCGCTTAAACGCGTTTATTTTAACATGCCTTCAGCGGCATGGGATCTGGAAGCCTAATAACGAAAAGTTGGAACGCCATGAAGAACCTAGTCATTACTCTTGCTCTGATGGTTGGCGTAACGGGGATGGCACAAGCCACAGGCGATGCCGCTGCGGGACAGACCAAGGCTGCCGTTTGTGCGGCTTGTCATGGACCGGACGGAAACAGCCTGGTTGATATGTACCCCAAAATTGCTGGTCAGCACGCATCATATATCAAAAAGCAGTTGATTGAACTCAAGGCAGCCGCTTCCGGCCAAACTGGTCGGGTCGCGCCCGTGATGGGGCCGATGGCATTGCCTTTGTCTGAACAGGACATGGATGATCTGGCGGCTTATTTCTCCAGCCAGAAGGTGACGCCGATAGCCGTCCCTGACGATGTCGTCGAAGCAGGCAAGGCTCTCTATATGGGAGGCGACTTGAGTCGTGGTTTGGCTGCCTGTACCGCTTGTCATGGTCCGCGCGGTTCCGGAGTTGAGCAGGCCAAGTATCCGAATTTGTCTGGGCAGCATCCGGCCTACATCAAGGATCAGTTGACCAAGTTCCGCGCTGGTACTCGGGATAACGATCCGAATGGCATGATGCGCGATGTCGCCAAGAAACTGACCGATCAAGATATCGATGTGTTGTCCAAGTATATTGCCGGACTGCACTGATTAAACGATCCCATCGTAGAGTTGCATAACGGGGAGCTTCTGCTCCCCGTTGTTTTTGCTTTCACCTTCCATTCTCGTAATAGTCCTTGTTGTTTGTAAGAGATCTTCCATGTATTGGGTCGGCCAAGGCTCAAATATCTCTGTGTCTTTTCAAATAACCTCAATTAATCATGTAGTTAAATTGAAAATGCACTTTTATGATGCATAGAAATGATCTCTGAGTGATTGAGCCGCTTTATGGTGTTGATACCATTAATGCAAAGGATTTCTCCGAAAGGCTCATTGCAGGACGCAGTGACAACAGGATGTCAGGCATGGTGGACGCCATGGGCTCTTTGGAGTCGGCAAGGGATTGAAGGATCAGGATGGTGACCATCTCCGGAGCGGGATGGGGGGGCGGGATGCGCATTCTCCTTCGCGATAACAGGATGTTGTCGGCGTGGGTCAAGCAAGCACACGCACATTCAGGACGACTCAATAACAAGGTCAGGAAGACCCTACTCGGATATGATGTGATCATTTGCCGTTACGGACGGATGAAATACGCGGTCTTGCCATTTCGGGAGGTGTTCGCATACACATATCAAGGCAGCTTCGGCTGCCTTTTTTCTGTTGGGTCATTAACCCGGCCCGCCATTCTGTGTCAAAATACCAGCAATATACCCAGAGGATACCGATCCTGCGGTGTTCAGTGGCCTGAAAAGGCCGGATTGGTGCGGGTTCCTGCTCTTGTTCCAGCCTCACTGCTCCCCGTATCGTGTCCCGCCGGGTGACACCACCCCGGATAGGGTTCAAACCAAGTTATTTTCGGAGTTAGCCATTCATGTCTGCCAAACAACCCACTCGCAAGCCTACTGGCAAGCGCAAAGAATCAGAAGCCAGTGCTCAGGAAGGTCGTGAGCGTAAACGGGCTGCCAAACGCAAGGGGCTGAAGGCGGGCTCTCGCCAGCAGGTCGAACAGCAAGGCAAAAAATCCGGCGCCAAACAGGCAAAAGATCCTCGTATCGGCTCTCGCAAGCCGATTGCTCTGATTGTTGAAGAGAAGAGCATCAAGGCGGCAGCATCCAAGCCGGTGAAAGAGAAGAAGCTGGCGATGACTCCGGAGCAGGAACTGGCGGCCATCGAGAATGATGATCGTCTGAATGCCCTGCTGGATCGTCTCGATGCCGGTGAGACGCTGGATACCGCCGAGCAGGCCTGGGTCGATCAGCGTGTTGATCGTTATCAGGAGCTGATGGATGAACTTGGCATCATCGACAACGACGATGATGAAGAGGAGTTCTCCTTCGCCGATGAGGAAGCTGAATACGATGAACCTCAACAGCCGGCCTCTGAAGAGGAGCTGTGGGATCGTTTCACCCAGGTTGATTATCAACCCGAACCGAAGAAGAAGTGATGAGTGGATGGATGCTGGCCGCCCTGTTGGGCGGCCTGATTTTGTCAGGTCTGGGGATTTATGCCGGCATGCTGTTGGCCCGGCTGAAACGGCAGCAAGAGATGCAGTTACAGGCGATCAAGGCGCGTAACGAGCGGATCCTGGATAGCGTGCGAGTGATCGCCCACGCCGTGTTGGAAGGACAGTGTGATTATTCCGAAGGGGCTATTCGCCTGACCAATCTGCTGGATGCCTTGCAGATCAAGGAAGGACGCGCTTTTGCTGCTGAATTCCCGGGCCTTTATGGTCTCTACGAGAAGGTGAAAGAGATGCCGACTCACGAGGCACGCCGTGCGCTCAAACGCAACGAAGTGATGAAGCTGGATCTTGAACGCAGTGGCTATGAAGCCGAGCTGGAAACCCAGATCCTCAAGGATGTCGCCCAGTTGAAAGATCTGCAGTTGAGTCAGTGAGCCATCAATAACAAGAAGAGAGGAAGCGAGCGTGCAAGCAGAACAGATTGTGTGGGATCAGGCCCTGATCGAAAAATACAACTACAGTGGCCCGAGATATACCTCCTATCCTACCGCGCTGGAGTTCAATGAGAGCTTTGGTTACGGCGATTTTGTCCAGGCCGCCAGTCAGTATCCCGAGCGCAATCTGTCGCTCTACGTGCACATCCCTTTCTGCCACAAGCTTTGCTATTACTGCGGTTGCAACAAGGTGATCACTCGCCACCAGCACAAGGCCGATGAATACCTTGATCACCTTGAGCAAGAGATCAAGGCGCAGGCCCACCTGTTCAAACATCGTCTGGTGACCCAACTGCATTGGGGCGGTGGTACACCAACCTATCTGAACGAGCCCCAAACCCGTCGTTTGATGGGCATGTTGCGCGAACACTTCCGGTTTGCCGAACAGGGAGAGTTCAGCATCGAGGTCGACCCCCGCGAGATCGAACTCACCATGCTGGATGTACTGAGGGAGGTTGGTTTCAACCGCATCAGCCTGGGTGTGCAGGACTTCAACAAGGATGTGCAGCTAGCCGTCAATCGCGAACAGGATAACGACTTTATTCGCGCCATGCTGGAGCGGGCGCGTGAACTCGGTTTTCGTTCTACCAACCTCGACCTTATCTATGGTCTGCCACATCAGGATCAGGGCAGCTTCCATCACACCCTGGAAGATGTGCTCAAAACGGATCCTGCGCGTCTCTCCATCTTCAATTATGCGCATCTGCCAAGCCGTTTTGCTGCCCAGCGCAAGCTGAAAGAAGAGGATATGCCTGCGCCACAAGAGAAGTTGGCCATGCTGCAGGACACCATCGCCTTCCTGACCGGGCGGGGTTACCAGTTTATCGGCATGGATCACTTTGCCAAGCCTGATGACGAGCTGGCTGTGGCCCAGCGTGAAGGCAAGCTGCACCGCAACTTCCAGGGCTATACCACCCAGGGGGACTGTGATCTGTTGGGGTTGGGGGTTTCATCCATCAGTATGATCGGCGATGCCTATTCCCAGAACCAGAAAGAGCTCAAGGCTTATTACGCCCAAGTGAACGAGCTGGGCCATGCCCAGTGGAAGGGATGCTCGCTCAATCGGGATGACCTAATCCGCCGTGAGGTAATCAAGCGGCTGATCTGCGATTTTCGTCTGAACTTTGCTGCGGTAGAGCAAGAGCATGGTCTGGTTTTCAAAGAGTACTTCGCCGATGACCTCAAGCTGTTGCAGACCTTTGTCGACGATGGCCTGGTTCGTATGACCGATGAAGGCCTGGAGGTTTCTTCCACGGGACATCTGCTCATTCGCAACATTTGCATGTGTTTCGATGTCTACTTGCGTAACAAGGCGCGCCAACAGCAGTTTTCGCGGGTGATCTGACAATATACAACGGGCGCCAAAATGGCGCCCGTTGTATATTTGCGACTGTGAAACACGCTCGATATGGGGTGAGCGGAAAACGCAGATAAAAAGATGGGGGCGACTTGCGTCGCCCCCGGTAGTCGTATCGCTCAGATCCTTGAACGAAGTTGCTCCCTGCAATCCCTGACTGTTTACCTCTTCCTTTAGGTTTCCCCTTCCCAATCCTTTGGGGTGTCCTTTAGCCATCTTGGCCTGACGAGTCATCCTTTCTCGCCGCACTTTCTCCATCCCGGGAGGTGTCCTTTACCACATCCTGTGGTGAGTCCATTTGCCCAACCCTGGCAGCCAGTCTTCCTGACCGACTTCATCGCGTCCGTGCATGAGTAACTATAAGGATTTTCCGGTTGCGTACAACGCCAGGGTGAAAAACGTTTTTATTTTGCTAATTTAAGAAAGTGCTAATGTTTTTATTTTTTGTATAAAAACAATAAATTAAGTGTGTTGTTGTCATTTTTTAGGATCGACTTTTCCGATTATTTCGAGGAACTTTTACGGCATTTGCTTACGGCTTGTATGGCAGATCTCTTACATGCAGTGGTTGGTTGCTGGTGCAACCGGATAGGGGGTTTGCCAGGAATGAAGTCAGGAGGGATGCCATAGGTAATGGCGAGGTGAAAGAGGGTATTAAAGTTGCTGGTTCAGTCGCTCATAGATGGTCTGGCGCTCCTCAGGGCTAAGGGAGGCGAAGTAGTGGGTGAAAAGACGCAGCAACAGAGATTTGTTCATGCCATCCTGTTGTGTCAGGCTGCCCAGCTCGCTGATGGCCGCCGTACTCATGGAGAAGGTAGCCTTTTTATAGCTGGGCTTCAGATGGTCGCCGCGCTCGATGAACGCCAACGCCGAGAGAGCCTCATCCCTGTGCAGGCTCAGTTCCAAGCTGACCACCTTGGGTTTCCCCTTGGCATAGAACTCCGCGTCCTCAATGAACTCGTCGACGGTAAATTTCTTCTGGTGATGCAACTGGTGCTTTTTCTTCAGGTCGGCAAGGCCCATATCACACTCCCAATGTCAGAAATTCTTTGGCGATGGTCCGGATCTCCTCGGCGGATTTGCCATCCGGCTCTATCTCCATTACCGAGAGCCCCTTCTCCTCGCTGTCGTCGTAGACATTGCGGCCATAAGTAATGGCATTGAGTACATCGACGCCAAACGATGCACAGACCTCCTTCGCCTCCAGAATACGCTTTGCCTGGTTGGGCAGGGCGGGGCACTGGGTCAGCACCACGGCCGCATTGAGGGTCGGATTGACCATTTTGCAGGTCGTAATGAGATCTTCCATATGCGGCAGGGTCTTGAGATCGCGGCGTTTGGGGCGAAGGGGGATCAGGGCATGGGTAGCGACTGCCATGGTGGAGCGTAAAGCCCGGTTATCCTGGCCGCCACAATCGACGATGACGTAGTCGTAGCGATTCTTCAGGCTAATGAGATCGTTGCGGATATTGCCATACAACTGCACGCAATTGATTTGGGGCAGGTCGGGATTGTCATTGCGCTCCTGGATCCAGTCGGAGGTGGTGCGCTGCGGGTCGCAGTCGACCAGTAGTACTTCCCCCTGAAACTGGGTCCTGAGATAGACAGCCAGATTTTGTGCCAGGCAACTCTTGCCGCTGCCTCCCTTCTCTCCACCAACCAGCAGGATCATTGTCGCGCCCCTTTCCCTGATGACACAGCTGTTTTGAGTATAGGAGGGGCTTTCTTCAAGACAAGGCGAGAGGAGATGGCTCCTCTCGCGCAGCGGGCTAGTAACGCTGGATGCCACCTTGCCAGCGGCAGACATATTCGGGCACCAGCATCTGGGGAGCCTGATCGACCTGGCAGACCACCATGGGCATGGCTGGGGCTCCCTCCGCCTGACTGATACCCGGTACCACGGGCAACAACAGGCTGGCGAGCAGCAGTAAAGATTTCATCTTCATAACGACTCCTTGTTAACACCGTTTATGTGTGATCTAAATCACTTTTTGAGTTAAGCCGAGGTTTGGAGTGGCGCAAGGAGGATGAATAAATTCAATTAATGAAAAAAGTGCCGAACTGGTCCCTCTGTCGCAGGATGAATGGTTGATTGGCAAGATGCTGGCTGTGTGCATATTCATGGAGCAAGACAGGCATCAGGAGGAGGATATGAGGCAAGGCTCATGAGGCGTGACGACAATGCCATGATCTGGAGCAAGAAAAGATTTATGCAGTGAGAATTTGAAATATGACTATTTATTTCTCTCGATAGCGGAATAAAAGCAGTGAATTATTCATAAAAGTGAATGTAAAATTCATATTCAAATTAATGGTGAGGTTAATTTATTGAAATTAAACAATTTAATTGTTTTGGCTTACCCCTTTAGAGAGGGTGTTGTTGAATCAAATAGATTTATTTATGAAATTTACAGGCGTTTTTTTAGTTATCTATTCATATCCTCTGAATGAGGAAATGCCATTTCTGCTACCCCAGTCAAAGATCTCTTCGTGAATTTATTCAGTTCTGAGTGAATGTGATCAATGTCTAAGTTTAACTTCATTGGCAGGTCTAACCTCGCTCTCGAAAGGCAAAGGCAGGATAGAACACAAGCCGAATACCCTACATAAAGAATATCCCGCCTTAGCCACGAGCATGAATAGAAGGAATCTATTCAATCACTCGCATGGACCACTGCTAAACGGAATATAATCATGAGCAAATTTTATGTAGGTTCTGAAGTTGGCCAACTGCGCCGTGTCATGTTGCACCGCCCCAACCTCAGTCTGAAGCGTCTGACCCCCTCCAACTGCCAAGACCTGCTGTTTGATGACGTCTTGTCTGTTGAACGCGCCGGTCAGGAGCACGACAAATTCGCTCAGGTGCTGCGCGATCAGAATGTCGAAGTTTTCCTGCTGACCAATCTGCTGGCCGAAACCCTGGATGTGCCGGAAGCCAAAGCTTGGCTGCTGCAAAACCAGGTCTCCGACTATCGCCTCGGTACTTCTTTTGCCAACGACGTGCGCTGCTTCCTGGCTGACATGCCGCATCGCGAACTGGCCCGCATTCTTTCCGGTGGCCTGACTTACTCCGAGATGCCTTACAGTGGCGTCAACATGGTAGTCGGCATGCATGCACCGACCGATTTCATCATCGAGCCGTTGCCCAACCATCTCTTTACCCGTGACACCTCCTGCTGGGTCTATGGTGGCGTCTCCATCAACCCGATGGCCAAACCGGCTCGTCGCCGCGAAACCAACCATGTGAAGGCCATCTACCGCTGGCACCCCATGTTCGCCGGTCAGGACTTCATCAAGTACTTCGGTGACGAGGAGCGTGACTACGACAACTCCACCATCGAAGGGGGTGACGTACTGGTTATCGGCCGCGGCTCCGTGCTCATCGGCATGTCCGAGCGCACCACTCCGCAAGGGGTTGAACACCTGGCCCGCAACCTGTTCAAACACGGTCAGGCCAAACAGGTCATTGCCATGGAACTGCCGAAACACCGCAGTTGCATGCACCTGGATACCGTCATGACCCACATGGATATCGACACCTTCTCCGTCTATCCGGAAGTCATCCGTAAAGATGTGAACTGCTGGAGCCTGACTCCGGGTGGTGCTACCGGCATGAACATCAAGGAAGAGGGTTACTTCGTTACCGCCATCGAGAAGGCCCTGGGCGTGGATCAGCTCAAGCTCATCACCACAGGTGGCGACAGCTTCGAGGCCGAGCGCGAGCAGTGGAACGATGCCAACAACGTACTGACCGTACGTCCTGGCGTGGTCGTGGGTTACGAGCGCAACACCTACACCAACGAGAAGTACGACAAAGCTGGCATCACAGTTCTGCCCATCCCGGGTGAAGAACTGGGCCGTGGCCGCGGCGGCGCCCGCTGCATGAGCTGCCCGATGGAACGCGACAGCATCTGATGATACGGCGTGGCGCCGGCAGAGGCTGGCGCCACACAGACAAGCACACGAGATCAACCACTATGAAAAAACCAACTGTCGTCGTCGCTCTGGGTGGTAATGCACTGCTCCGTCGTGGTGAGCCGCTTGAAGCCGACATCCAGCGCAAGAATATTGCAACTGCCGCCAAGACCATCGCTCGCATCGCCGAGGAGTACAACGTGGTGCTGGTGCACGGCAACGGCCCGCAAGTCGGCCTGCTCGCCCTGCAAAACAGCGCCTATACCAAGGTTTCTCCCTATCCCCTGGATGTGCTGGGCGCCGAGTCCCAGGGCATGATCGGCTACATGCTGATCCAGGAGCTGAAGAACCTGATGCCGAGCCGCAACGTCACCGCCCTGCTGACCCAGGTGCAGGTAGACCCGCAGGATCCGGCGTTTGCCAATCCGACCAAATTTATCGGCCCCGTCTATGAAGAAGCCGAAGCCCGCACCCTGGCTGAAGAGAAGCACTGGGTGGTCAAGGCTGACGGCAAGTTCTTCCGCCGCGTGGTGCCGTCCCCGCTGCCCCAGCGCATCGTCGAAGGCGATGCCATCGAAACCCTGATCGCCCAGGGCCACCTCATCATCTGTACCGGTGGTGGTGGTATTCCGGTGACCTGGAATGGCCAGACCCTGACCGGTATCGAAGCCGTCATCGACAAGGACATGTCTGCCGCCTACCTGGCCAAGCAGATCAAGGCCGACGCCCTGCTGATCCTGACCGATGCCGATGCCGTCTATCTGGATTGGGGCAAGCCGACCCAGCACCCGCTGCAGGTCACCAGCCCGGACGAGCTGGCTGGCGTCAAGTTCGATGCCGGTTCCATGGGGCCGAAGATCGAAGCGTCCTGTGAATTTGTCAAAGCGACCGGTGGCATGGTCGGGATCGGTTCTCTGGAAGATGGCCTGGCCATCCTCAAGGGTGAAGCCGGTACCAACATCGTCGCCACTCGCACCGTGAATGCGTAGTCAATAACACTGCCCTACTTGGTCTGAATAAATATAGAGAGAACTCATCATGGCTTTTAATCTGCGTAACCGTAACTTTCTGAAACTGCTGGACTTCACCCCGCGCGAAATCCAATACATGATCGACTTGGCCATCGACCTGAAAAAAGCCAAATACGGTGGCTACGAGCGCAAGCACCTGGTCGGCAAAAACATCGCCCTGATCTTCGAAAAAACCTCTACCCGTACCCGTTGTGCCTTTGAAGTAGCGGCCTTCGACCAGGGTGCCCAGGTTTCCTACCTCGGCCCGAGCGGTTCCCAGATCGGTCACAAGGAGTCCATGAAGGACACCGCTCGTGTACTGGGCCGCATGTATGACGGTATCGAATACCGCGGCTACGGCCAGGAAATCGTGGAAGAGCTGGGTGCCTATGCCGGTGTACCGGTATGGAACGGCCTGACCGACGAGTTCCACCCGACCCAGATCCTGGCCGACTTCATGACCATGCTGGAGCACGGCAAGGGCAAGCGTCTGGATCAAATCAAGTTCGCCTACCTGGGTGATGCCCGCAACAACATGGGTAACTCCCTGATGGTCGGCGCTGCCAAGATGGGCATGGACATCCGCCTGGTTGCGCCGAAAGCCTTCTGGCCGGAAGAAGAGCTGGTTGCCCAGTGCCGCCAGATCGCCGAAGAGACCGGGGCCCGTATCCACCTGACCGAAGATGTGAAAGAGGGCGTGCTGGGTGCCGACTTCCTTTACACCGACGTCTGGGTATCCATGGGTGAAGCGAAAGAAGCCTGGGATCAGCGCGTGAAACTGATGACTCCGTATCAGGTCAACATGGACGTCATCAACGCCACCAAGAACCCGGATGTGAAGTTCATGCACTGCCTGCCGGCGTTCCACAACGATGAAACCACCATGGGCAAGGAAGTGGCTGACAAATATGGCATGAAAGGCCTGGAAGTGACCGAGGACGTGTTCGAATCCGAGCACAGCATCGTGTTCGACGAGGCCGAAAACCGGATGCACACCATCAAGGCAGTGATGGTTGCTACGCTGGGCGACTAAGGTCGCAGTAGTGGTGCCGGGGGGTGACCCCCGGCTTTTCGACCATGTGACAGCGGAACAATACCTCTAACCCTACAACCCGCAGCCAGCATGGATACCACACCACAGAAGGAAGCTGGACCATGACCAAATTCAAGTTCCCGTCAGCCTACACGATACTGTTTGTGCTGATCGCCCTGGTAGCCGCCCTGAGCTGGGTAGTGCCTGCCGGCAAATACGAGATGACCATGAACGAAGCCCTCGGCAAGGAAGTGCCGGTGGCGGGTACCTACAAGCAAGTTGAGAGCAATCCCCAAGGGATCGTCGACGTACTTCTGGCCCCTATCGATGGTCTCTACAACCACGATACCTATGAGGCAGGCGCCATCGACGTCTCCCTCTTTATCCTGATCATCGGTGGCTTTCTCGGCATAGTGACCAAGACCGGTGCCATCGACGCCGGTATCGAGCGTGTCACCGATCGCCTGCGCGGCCGCGAAGAGTGGATGATCCCCATCCTGATGGCGCTGTTCGCCGCAGGGGGCACCATCTACGGCATGGCGGAAGAGTCCCTGCCGTTCTACACCCTGCTGGTACCGGTGATGATGGCCGCCCGTTTTGACCCGGTCGTCGCCGCTGCCACCGTGCTGCTCGGTGCCGGTATCGGTACCCTGGGCTCCACCATCAACCCGTTTGCTACCGTTATCGCCGCCAACGCCGCCGGCATCTCCTTCACCGACGGTATCTGGCTGCGCGTGGCCATGCTGATCGCCGGCTGGCTGATCTGCGTTGCCTACGTGATGCGTTACGCCAAGATGGTGCGCAACGATCCCAGCAAGTCCCTGGTGGCTGACAAGTGGGAAGAGAACCGTGCCCACTTCCTCGGCAACAAGAGCGACGAGATGCTGGAGTTCACCACTACCCGCAAAATCGTGCTGGGTATCTTCGTCGCAGCCTTCGCCGTGATGATCTACGGTGTGGCCGTACTGGGCTGGTGGATGGCCGAGATTTCCGGCGTGTTCCTGGCTTCCGCCATCATCGTGGGCCTCATCTCCCGCATGAGCGAGGAAGAGCTGACCTCCAACTTTATTGACGGTGCCCGTGACCTGCTCGGTGTTGCCCTCATCATCGGTATCGCCCGCGGTATCGTGGTGGTGATGGACAACGGCATGATCACCCACACCATCCTGAACAGCGCAGAAGGGATCGTGACCGGTCTCTCCACCGTGGTGTTCATCAACGTGATGTTCGCGCTGGAAGTGGTGCTCTCCTTCCTGGTGCCGTCCTCTTCCGGTCTGGCTGTGCTGACCATGCCGATCATGGCGCCGCTGGCCGACTTCGCCAACGTGGGCCGCGACCTGGTAGTGACTGCCTATCAGTCCGCCTCCGGTCTGGTGAACCTGGTAACCCCGACCTCCGCCGTGGTCATGGGTGGCCTGGCCATCGCCAAGGTGCCGTATGTGCGCTGGCTGAAGTGGGTCGCGCCGCTGCTCGGCATCCTGACCATACTGATCGTGGTCTGCCTGAGCGTGGGTACCCTGATCTGACCACCCTCTTTCCATATTCAAACGGGAGCCTGCAGGCTCCCGTTTTTTTATATGTGCAACAGGCGGCTGTGGTTCTATCGCCTGGGTCATAAGGGGAGGGGCAAGCGAAGCGGAAGAGCGCTCCCGGTGACAAGCGGGCAATAAAAAGGCGACCCTGGGGTCGCCTCGCTGCATGCGGGGGAGGGCCTAGCGCGCCTGCTCCAGGGTACGCACCACGGCGGCATGGGCCTGGCGGGTGCGGCTGATGTGGCGGGGGGCGACCAGTACCACGTCGTTGCCCGCGACGGCGCCCATGATCTCCGGGTTGGCGTTGCGATCCAGCAGACGGGCCACCACGGTGGCGGCGCCCGGAGTGGTATGGATCAGCACCATCTGCTGATTGTGCACCACGGCGCGCACCATCTCGTGGATGGAGCGGGTGCTGCCGGCCGGTTCCAGCTGTTCGTCCACCAGGGTGTAGACCTTCTTGCCGTTGGCATTTTGCGCCTTGGCGACGCCGAGGCGGCGCAGCAGACGGGAGATGGTGGACTGGCTGATATCGGCGAAGCCGCGCTCCGACAGCTCGCGACGGATCTCTTCCTGAGTGCTGTAACAGTGCTGGCCGATGATCTGGCGACAGGCATCCAGCTGGGCCAGTTCGGGCTCCTGGGCAACGGGGCGGCTGAGTGTTTTGACCACGGCAACTTCCTTTGACGATGACAGGAAACAAGTGCTCGATATCTGCCATATTCGCTGGTTAGCAGCAAAAAATACTGGCAATCATGATGCTGGCAGGGAATGAGCTGGGATAACCATCTTTGGATGGCAAATTATAACTGACTGGGAATCTGGTGATGTGACAGGGTTCAAAAATGGGCCCAGTAGGGCCCATTCAGATATCAATAACGCTCGCTGACGATATCCTGGGTGAAGGACTTCTCGCAGTACTTGCACTTCATCCGGACCACGCCTTTTACCTCGCGTACCCGGAAGTAGCTGTCCACCGGCTCGTTGTGGGAGATGCAGTTGGAGTTGGGGCAGTGGAACACGCCGGCGATGAATTCGGGCAGCTCCAGCTGGTGCTTCTTCACCACGTTGAAGTCTTCGATGATATTGACGGTCGCCTTGGGGGCGAACAGCGCCAGCTGGTTGGCCTGCTGTTCGGTCAGGCGGGTGTTCTCGATCTTGATGAGGTCTTTCTTGCCCAGCGCGCCGGATTTCAGGTTGAAGCCGACGGTGATCCGCTCCTGGGTCTCCACCAGCTGGAACAGCTTGAGGATCTTGATGCCCTGGCCGGCGGGGACGTGGTCGATGACGGAGCCGTGACGGATGGCTTCGACTTGCAGTTGGTTCTTCTCAGACATGATGTTCCCCTCAGACAGTTTCGTTCAGTACCAGTGCCAGCAGAGCCTGGCGTGCATAGACCCCGTTTTCCGCCTGTTCGAAGTAGTAGGCGTGGGGAGTCTTGTCGACCGCCACATCGATCTCGTCGACGCGGGGCAGGGGGTGCAGGATCTTCATGGTGGGCTTGGCCCCTTCCAGGGTGGCCACTTCCAGCACGAACTTGGCGGCCATGTGCTTGTATTCGGTCTCGTCGAAGCGCTCTTTCTGGACGCGGGTCATGTAGAGGATGTCCAGCTCGGGCATCACCTCTTCCATGGTCTCGTGGACGCTGAACTGGATGCCTTTCTCTTCCAGCTCCTCGCAGATGTAGTCCGGCATCGCCAGCGCTTCCGGGGAGATGAAGAAGAAACGGCAGTTGAACAGGCTTAAGGCCTGAGCCAGGGAGTGCACGGTGCGGCCATATTTCAGGTCACCGACGAAGGCGACGTTGAGGCCGTCCAGCTTGCCCTGGGTCTCGCGGATGGAGAAGAGGTCGAGCAGGGTCTGGGTCGGATGCTGGTTGGAACCATCACCGCCATTGATGACCGGCACGCGAGAGAACTCGGAGGCGAGGCGAGCTGCGCCTTCCTTCGGGTGGCGCATCACTACCGCATCGCTGTAGGAGCCGATGATCTTGATGGAGTCGGCCAGGGTCTCGCCCTTCTTGGCGCTGGTGTTGCCACCGTCGGCAAAGCCGATGATGTTGCCGCCCAGGCGCTGGACCGCAGTCTCGAATGAGAGGCGGGTACGGGTTGACGCTTCGAAGAAGCAGCTGGCGACCAGCTTGTTTTGCAACAGGCTGGTGTTGGGTTCAGCCTTCAACCGTTGTGCGGTTTCGACTACCAGTTCCATTTCGGGCCGGGTCAGGTCCGAGATGGAGATGACATGTTTCTTATAGAGTGGATTGGTCATCGTCTGCATTCCCTTTGGCATCAATGAAGGTTTTTCAGGCACAAAAAAAAGCCCCTGAAACAGGGGCTTTTTTTAAAAAATAACGGGAGATCTTTGGGTCGGAAACCGGAAACAACGGGGCCACACTGGTGTGTTCCACCCGTCTGCAAGGCTGTTGTTTGCAATAAAAACGGCATCTTATGTCCCGACCTTTTTCAAAACCGGACAGATTATAGGGCTGGTTTTTTATTTGTCAAAATTTTATTTCAGATGCCTTTTTGGCACTGAAAAACGTTTATGTGTCGTGAAGTTGCCGACAAACCCACACCTGGTGTTCGCTTTGCAATGGCTCGCTGTCACGGGCCATTGCGCGCAGATAACCGAGTCTGTGGTGTCCCTCCAGCAGACAGCAGGGACCTGGCAGTGGTTGTCCACTCGGGTGGTGATCCTCTTCCCCCGGGATCAGCACTATGATGGGTTCGGGCCAGGTGCCATGGCCCAGCATATAGTCACCTAGCCAGGAGCGACGCACGTAATGATTGTTTTGCAGCATCTCGCCCCAGCGTTCGATCACCTCCATATGACGGGAGTCGACTTGGGTGATCAGGCGCTCGGTGGGCCAGCGCTCGCACTCGAAGCGGTAGTTGGCGAGATCGATAAAGCTCCAGTTGGACTCAAAACCGCGCCAATGGCGATAAATCCACTGAGAAAGCACATTTTCCGGAATAAAGGGCACCAGCGGGGCTACCCGGGCGAGATAATCGGACAGCGACTCCGTTTTGCTTTCATCCCTGAAGTTGAGCGGCGCCAGTTGCTGGAGCAATCGGTAATTGAGCATGGACAACCTCCCTGTTCCACACTTTACCCTACCCCCATTTATGGCCTATTCCTACCCTGATGAGGCTGCAAATACAGCAAGTTATCCCGCATTGCTGCGCAAATCACCGCGACTTGTTCGGGATTTGTGCAATCGCAGCGAAAGTGTGAAAAAAGCCTTTACCTTTGATCTCAACTTTGTATACTACGCCTCGTTTGTTGCAGGGGCGTAGTTCCAATTGGTAGAACAGCGGTCTCCAAAACCGATGGTTGCGGGTTCGAGTCCTGCCGCCCCTGCCATTTTCAGAAAGGCCAGCTCATTGAGCTGGCTTTTCGCATTTCTGCACCCTTCCTTTTCGCACTTTCTGACTCCCATTTACCCTCTGCGTCGCTGTCGTCAATCTGGCGGCATACCTCTGCTTGTCAGCATGGAATTTTGTCTTTTTTCTCACCGATAGCGCCTTGTGTTGTTGATGGATGTGAAAATATACAGATTCACTAAAGTCTGTTCATCTCGCCGCCGATAACCACAAATGAGTAGGGCCTTTTCCCTGCCCGATACAACAACAAGGATTCGTAGTCATGACACTCTCTTTGCGCGGCAAATTGCTGGCAACCAGCCTTGGCGTGGTGCTGCTGATGGCATCACTGCTCGGTGTGGTGGCATTTCACACCCTCAAATCCCGGACCATGAACGCCATCCAGAGCGAAGCGGTCAACTATGGTCACGCCTATTCGGTGGCCATCGGTGACTGGATGGCGGACCGCAAGAATGTGGTGCACGCCCTGGTCAGCCTGATCGCCGACAATCCCCAGGCCGAACTGGTACCTCACCTGAAGCAGGCCTTCACCTCGGGGGGCTTCGGGCTCACCTATTTCGGTTCGGAGCAGGGTGTGATGACCCGCCAGGATCCTTCGCTCAATACCGGCAACTATGACCCTCGCGAACGCCCCTGGTATCAGGATGCGGTCAAGGTGGGCCACCTCATCATCACGGCCCCCTATGTCAGCGTCACCATGCAGAAGCTGGTGGTGACTCTCTCCGAGCCGGTTCGTCATCAGGGGACGCTGGTGGGGGCAGTGGGGGCGAATCTGGCGCTCGACAAGCTGATCGATGAAGTGCTGGCGATGCAGGTGCAGGGGGAAGGCTACGCCATGCTGCTCGACAACAGCGGCCTGATTGTTGGCCACCCGAACAAGAAGCTGGCGCTCAAGCAGGTCTCCGAACTGGCGCCTGATCTGTCGGCCGCCACCTTCCAGCAGTGGGGACGTGAAAACAGCGAGCTGCATGCCGCCAACATAGATGGTCGCGATGTATTGCTGGCGGTGCAGCCAGTGCCCGGTACCGACTGGTTGCTCGCCATGGTGATGTACCGCGACGTGCTGGAAGCGCCGCTTACTACCCTGTTGTGGCAACTGATGGGGTTGACCCTGGTGTTGTTGCTGCTGTTCAGCACCCTGCTGACTGCCCTGTTCAAATATCTGTTTGCGGATCTGGGCCGGGTGGCGAACGCCCTGCACGACATCGCCCATGGCGAGGGGGATCTCACCGTTCATATCAAGACCCGCAGTCAGGATGAGGTGGGCCAGCTTGCCGAAAGCTTCAACCAGTTTGTGGCCCGCTTGCACGGCATCGTCAGCCGACTGCGGGACGTCACTCTGGAGCTGGCTGGCCAGTCCCGCACCCAGGCCGCCGGCGCCCATGCCCGTAGTCAGCGGGTTCGCCAGCAGCAGGACGAGATCGTCATGGTGGCCACCGCAGTGACCGAGATGGCCTCCGCCACCCAGGAGATCGCCGGTAATGCCGAGTTTGCGGCCACTACCGCCGGAGAAGCGGTGCAGCTGGCCGTCGCCGGTCAATCCCAGGTGGGCCAGAGCCAGCGCAGCATTACCGGGCTCGCAGATGAAGTGGCCGATGCCAGCCAGGTCATCCATGAACTGGATTCCCATGCCCAGAAGATCAGCGGCATTCTGGCGACCATCAGCGGGATCGCCGAGCAGACCAATCTGCTGGCGCTCAACGCCGCCATCGAAGCGGCCCGGGCTGGTGAGCAGGGTCGTGGCTTTGCGGTGGTGGCGGACGAAGTGCGGGTGCTGTCACGCCGCACCCACGACTCTACCGCCGAGATCCAGCAGATGATCGAGACCCTGCAGCAGACTACCCGCCGCGCGGTCGACGGCATGGAGACCAGCCGCCAGCTGGCGGGCACCAGCGTGGAGGATGCCGAGTCCGCTAACCACAGCCTGGCCCGGATCAACGAGGCGATCGGCTCCATCAGCGACATGGCGACCCAGATCGCAGCGGCGGCCGAAGAGCAGACCTCGGTCACCAGCGAGATCAGTCGCAACACCGAGAACATTCGCCATGTCTCCCAGGAGCTGGCCGAGCAGGCAGGTGCAGAAGCAGCCCAAGCGGCCGAGCTCAAGGCACTGACCGAGCGGTTGGAGCAGGAGATAGGCCGCTTCCGGCTCTGACCTCCCGGTTATTTTCATGAAAAAGGGCAGCCTGCGGGCTGCCCTTGTTGATCCTGACGATTCAGGGAGTCTGCTTGACCCAGATCAGCTGGTCGGTGGCAAAGCCCAGCCCCTTGGCCTTGGCGACCAGCGCAGCCACCTTCTCCTTGGGCGGATTGGGGGAGCGGGCGAGGATCCAGAGGTAGTCGTGGTTGTAGCTGGTCACCAGGGAGAGCTGGTAGTCGGGGTCAAGATCGATGACGTTGTAGCCGCCATAGAAGGGTCCGAAGAAGCTCACCTTGAGCCGGGCCTCATCCGGCCGATCGACGAAGTAGGCCTTGCCCTGTGCCTCGCGCCAGCTGCCATCGCTCTGCTTGCCGCGGTTGATCACCCTGACGCCGCCATCGTCCCGCAGGCTGTAGGTGGCGCTCACCTGCTCCAGCCCTCGCTCGAAGCCGTGATCGAGGCGGGCGATTTCGTACCAGGTGCCAAGATAGCGGTCGAGCTGGAAGCCGGTGATCGGACGAATGCCGTCGGCAAGGCCGGTGCAGGCCGTCAGCAGCAAGGTGGCAAGCAGACAAAGCAGTGAACGCATGGGTAGTCCCTCTCTTGTTATCCTTCGATGATACGCAGCTGGCCTTCCCGGAAGCGGGAGGCCTGATCCGTCGGCGTACTGCCGAAAAAGCGTTTGAACTCCCGGCTGAACTGGGAGTTGCTCTCGTAACCGACCCGGGCAGCCGCCGCCCCCGCCTTGACGCCGTCATGCAGCATCATCAGGCGTGCCTTGTGCAGGCGAAACGACTTGATGTACTGCAGCGGTGAGGTAGAGGTGACCGCCTTGAAGTGGTGGTGGAAGGCAGACACGCTCATGTTCACCTCCTGCGCCAACTCTTCCATGGTCAAGTTGTCGGCGAAACGTTGCTCTATCATACGCAACACCCGGGCGATCTGACCCACATGGTTGTGACGGTTGGCCAGCGCCTGCAGGGCCGGGCCACCTCCCTCGCCAAGAGCATAGAACAGCATCTCCCGCACCGTCTGCGGCCCCAGCACCCTGGCGTGTAGGGGGTTGTCCATCAGATCGATCAGCCGTTCGGCAGCGCAGAACATGGCCTCCGACATGGGCACCGAGTGTACGCCGCTCTTCTGCGGGGCTGGTGCGGGCAGGGCATCACCCAACTCCAGCAGCAACTCCTGCAGGGTGACCAGATTGATCTCGAGGGTGAAGCCGATGAGGGGCTGCTCGGGGGAGGCGAAGCATTCGCACTCGCAAGGCAGCGGCAGGGTCATCAGCAGATAATGGTTGGGATCGTAGCGAAACACCTGATCCGCCAGATAACCGACCTTGTGGCCCTGCAGGATCACTATCATCCGCGGCTGGTAGAGCACCGGGGTACGGCCATGGTACTCGGTGGTATAGATGAGGTTCACCTGCTCCACCGGGGAGGGGGTGATGCCGGGAGCGGTGACGTGGCGAGTCAGCCTGGTGGCCAGGTCGGTGTAACGGTCAGGCATGGAGCCCCTTGTTCTTTAAATTGGTGCACTTGCAGAAATAGGCAATAAAAAAGCAGGATGTGACCTTGATGGTATGGCTGTTCAGGAGAAAAATGCAATCATGATTTCGCGGCCCTGCCGCACAGCTGTCAGAGAAGGTGATACCGATGAACAACTTTACCCTGCATACCCCGACCAAGGTCCTGTTTGGCAAGGGCCAGATCGCCCAACTGCGCGAGCAGCTGCCCGCCGATGCCCGCGTCCTCATCACCTATGGTGGTGGCAGCGTGGTGCGCAGCGGCCTGCTGGCGCAGATCCGCACCGAACTGGCGGGCATGACCCTGTTCGAGTTTGGCGGCATCGAGCCCAACCCCGCCTACGAGACCCTGATGGGCGCGGTTGAACTGGCCCGTGCCGAGAAGGTCGACTTCCTGCTCGCTGTCGGTGGCGGTTCCGTGCTGGATGGCACCAAATTTATCGCCGCAGCTACCCCTTACGATCCGGCCAAGGATCCCTGGCACATTCTCGAGACGGTCGGCAGCGAGGTGCGTTCCGCCATCCCCCTCGGCACTGTGCTGACCCTGCCTGCCACCGGCTCCGAGATGAACATGGGGGCCGTCATCACTCGCAAGCGCACCGGCGACAAGCAGCACTTCTTCTCCCCCTTCGTGATGCCGCGCTTTGCCGTGCTCGACCCCGTGCTCACCTATACCTTGCCGGCGCGTCAGGTGGCGAACGGCGTGGTGGATGCCTTCATCCACATTCTGGAGCAGTACCTCACCTACCCGGTCAACGCCAAGGTGCAGGATCGCTTCGCCGAAGGGCTGCTACTGACTCTGATCGAGGAGGGGCCCAAGGCGCTGGCCGAGCCGGAAAACTACGACGTGCGCGCCAACATCATGTGGAGTGCCACCATGGCCCTCAACGGCCTGATCGGCGCCGGCGTGCCCCATGACTGGGCCACCCACATGCTGGGTCACGAGCTCACCGCCCTCTATGGCCTGGATCATGCCCAGACCCTGGCGGTAGTGCTACCTGCCCTGCTCGAGGCCAAGCGCGAGCAGAAACACGCCAAGCTGCTGCAATACGCCGAGCGGGTGTGGGATCTGCGCGAGGGCAGCGAAGCGGAGCGCATCGACGGGGCCATTGCCGCCACCCGCGACTTCTTCACCCGGATGGGGCTCAAGACCCGGCTGCGGGATTACGATCTGGGGTCACTCGATATTGATGCCTTGCTGGGCAAACTGGCGGAACACGGCATGACCCGACTCGGCGAGCACGGCGACATCGACCTGGTGCAGAGTCAGCATATTTATGAAGCCGCCTGGTAACGGCATACCCTTACCATCATCTGCGCGAAACGATTGATTACGTGGGGCCGACGCCCGCCATTTGGCGGTCGGACGGCCCTCTTTCGTTATTAAATTGTTACTTTATGGCATTTCGTTGCGAAAAATGAGACACGGCCGAATTTCGTAATAACAAAAAACGCTAAGATAGAGGGCCGGTAAAACATTTTTTTTGACTGGTTGGATCACTTTTTTCAGCCGTTTTTACTGGTATAAGCCTCTAATTTGGTTTGTTTTTTTTAATCGCGACCAGGGATGGGCTGAATTCTGTACGAGCGCCGTCGGGACTGCGGTTGTAATAAAACTCCAAAATTTGATACTAATCACCTTCGCGCCTGAAAAGCGGGGGCCTGACCATGACAGGAGGTTGCGGTAAAGCCTACTGATTTTCATAACAAAGAGCCCTGGACCTGCACTTTGGTCCTGTCTTGTTTCGCCAGAAATGAGACACTGGGCAGCGATTGTTTATTAACCATCAGGGAATAGTCATGCAGATTGGAATACCGAGAGAGAGTCTCACCGGTGAAACCCGGGTCGCAGCGACCCCGGCTACCGTCGAGCAGCTGAAAAAGCTCGGCTTCGAGGTCGCCATCGAGTCTGGCGCAGGCCAGTTGGCCAGCTTCGATGATGCTGCCTTCGAGGCGGCCGGTGCCAGCGTGGTGCCGAATGTCTGGCAAGCCGACCTTATCTTCAAGGTCAACGCGCCGACCGATGCCGAGATCGCACAAATTAAGGATGGTGCCACTCTGGTGAGCTTCATCTGGCCTGCCCAGAACCCCGAGCTGGTCAAGAAGCTGTCCGAGCGCAACATCAATGTGATGGCGATGGATATGGTGCCGCGGATCTCCCGTGCCCAGTCTCTCGATGCCCTCTCCTCGATGGCCAACATCGGTGGCTATCGCGCCGTGGTGGAAGCCGCCCACGAGTTCGGCCGCTTCTTTACCGGTCAAATCACCGCTGCCGGTAAGGTCCCGCCCGCCAAGGTGCTGGTGATCGGTGCTGGTGTGGCCGGTCTGGCCGCCATCGGTACCGCCGGCTCCCTCGGCGCCATCGTGCGTGCATTCGACACCCGTCTGGAAGTGGCCGAGCAGATCGAATCCATGGGTGGGGAATTCCTCAAGCTGGACTTCGGTGGCGAGGATGGCTCCTCCAGCGATGGTTATGCCAAGGTGATGAGCGAAGAGTTCATCAAGGCCGAGATGGAGCTGTTCGCCCAGCAGGCCAAAGAGGTGGACATCATCATCACCACCGCCCTGATCCCGGGCAAGCCAGCACCCAAGCTGATCACCAAAGAGATGGTCGACAGCATGAAGCCGGGCTCGGTGATCGTGGACATGGCCGCCCAGGCCGGTGGCAACTGCGAATACACTGTGCCGGGCCAGCTGCACGTCACCGATCGTGGCGTCAAGGTGATCGGCTATACCGATCTGCCGGGTCGTCTGCCTGCCCAATCCTCCCAGCTTTACGGTACCAACCTGGTCAACCTGATGAAGCTGATGTGCAAGGAGAAGGACGGCAACGTCGCCATCAACTTCGAAGACGTGGTGCAGCGCAACATGACGGTGATCCAGGCCGGTGAAGTGACCTTCCCGCCGCCCGCCATCTCCGTCTCTGCCGCCCCGCAGAAGCCGGCTGCCGCCAAACCGGCTGCCAAGAAAGAAGAGGCCAAGCCCTCCAACAAGAAATTTGTCTGGGGTGCCTTGGGCATCGCCGCCTTCGGCTGGGTAGCTGCCGTGGCGCCGGCCGCGTTCCTCTCTCACTTCACCGTGTTCGTTCTGGCCTGCGTGGTCGGTTACTACGTGGTGTGGAACGTCTCTCACGCCCTGCACACGCCGCTGATGTCGGTCACTAATGCCATCTCCGGCATTATCGTGGTCGGTGCCCTGCTGCAGATCGGGCAAGGGTCGACCCTGGTCACCGCGCTGGCGTTTATTGCCGTGCTGATTGCCAGTATCAACATCTTCGGCGGCTTCACCGTCACTCAGCGCATGCTGAAGATGTTCCGTAAGGATTAAGGGGGTTTAACGTGTCTCAAGGACTGGTAACAGCATCCTATATCGTTGCCGCCGTGCTCTTCATCCTCAGTCTCGCGGGACTGTCGAAGCAAGAGACGGCCAAGCATGGCAACCTGTTCGGTATCGCGGGTATGGCCATCGCCCTGCTCGCCACCGTGTTCAACCCGGAAACCAGTGGTGTCCACTGGATCATTCTGGCCATGGTGATCGGCGGCGCCATCGGCGTGCGTCTGGCACTCAAGGTCGAGATGACCGAGATGCCCGAGCTGGTAGCCGTGCTGCACAGCTTCGTGGGTATGGCGGCCGTGCTGGTGGGCTTCAACAGCTTCATCGATCTGCACCCGTCGGCTCCGGCCGAGGTGGTGGTGCCCATCACCTCCAACCTGGATGCCACCCTGGCGGCCGCCCGTGCGGCGTTCGAACAGGCGGCCAGCGTGGCCCAAGTCGAACACCTGACCGGCGCCATGCTGAACATCCACCTGGTTGAAGTGTTCCTGGGCGTCTTCATCGGTGCGGTGACCTTCACCGGCTCCGTGGTGGCGTTCGGCAAGCTGCGTGGTCTCATCTCCTCCAAGCCGCTGATGCTGCCGCATCGCCACAAGCTGAACCTGCTGGCCGTGGTGGTCTCTGTGCTGCTGATGATCTACTTCGTCAACGCGGGTGGCTCCACCTTCGCCCTGCTGGTGATGACCCTGATCGCGTTTGCCTTCGGCTGGCACCTGGTTGCCTCCATCGGCGGCGCCGACATGCCGGTGGTGGTCTCCATGCTGAACTCCTACTCCGGTTGGGCGGCGGCGGCGGCGGGCTTCATGCTCTCCAATGACCTGCTGATCGTCACCGGTGCCCTGGTGGGTTCCTCCGGTGCCATCCTGTCCTACATCATGTGTAAAGCGATGAACCGCTCCTTCATCTCCGTGATCGCCGGTGGCTTCGGCTCCGACGGCGTTGCCTCCAGCGGCGACCAGGAGATGGGCGAGTACCGCGAGACCAGCGCCGAAGACGTGGCCGAGCTGCTCAAGAGCTCCAGCTCCGTCATCATCACCCCGGGCTACGGTATGGCGGTGGCGCAGGCCCAGTATCCGGTGGCCGAGATCACCCAGAAGCTGCGTGACCGCGGCGTCAAGGTGCGCTTTGGTATCCACCCGGTGGCCGGTCGTCTGCCGGGTCACATGAACGTGCTGCTGGCGGAAGCCAAGGTCCCGTACGACATCGTGCTGGAAATGGACGAGATCAACGAAGACTTCAGCGATACCGATACCGTACTGGTGATCGGTGCCAACGACACCGTCAACCCGGCCGCCATGGAAGATCCGGGCAGCCCCATCGCCGGCATGCCGGTGCTGGAAGTGTGGAAGGCGCAGAATGTCATCGGCTTCAAGCGTTCCATGAATACCGGTTATGCCGGTGTGCAGAACCCGCTGTTCTTCAAGGAGAACACCCAGATGCTGTTCGGCGATGCCAAGGCCAGCGTCGAGGCTATCCTGAAAGCACTGTAAGTGCCTGTCAGAAAACGAATAAAAGGAGGCTTCGGCCTCCTTTTTTATTGCCGGTAGCAATCCGAACACCCTGTACGTGAGCGAATTTTTATGCTGAGTTTTAAGTTATTTGTAGAGTGAAATGTGTAATGCTTCACATTTTGTCGCACTTTATACAAAGGCGGGCATAATGGCGTGCAAAAAGGGGATGTGGCTCAACATTAGTTGAATGCATTGGGCGTAAAGTCAACTTTGGTTGACTAGGCTGGGCTGACCCGGATGGCGTATGCCATGGTCGCTGCCACCACCAGGGGACGAACGTTAATCCGCATTCCGGCCAGGCAGGTCAAGAGATCACCTGACTTCAGCAACCATACTCTTTATCAGGCTCGCCGCATGGCGGTGGCCACGAACAATCGAGATTGCCCCGCGGGCACCACGAAGATGAGACATACAGCAATGAACGCACAATGGACCGACTTTATTACCCTGCTCAAGCGTGAAGTGGTGCCGGCTCTGGGCTGCACCGAACCCATGTCGGTGGCGCTGGCAGCTGCCAACTGCCGCAAGCTGCTGGGGCAGGTGCCGACCCGCGTCAACGTCTGGGTCAGCGGCAACCTGTTCAAGAACGGCATGGGGGTCGGGGTACCCGGCACCGGCATGATAGGCCTGCCTGTCGCGGCGGCCGTCGGCATCACGGGTGGCAATCCGGATGCCGGACTGGAGGTGCTCAAGGGGCTTACTACCGAGCAGGTCGAGGCGGCCAAGGGGCTGCTGCCGACCATCAAGGTGGATGTGAAGGATGTGCCTGACGTCCTCTACGCCGAGGTGCTGGCGGAAGTGGACGGCCACAGCGCCCGGGTGGTGATCTGCACCGATCACACCCGCATCATCCTGATGGAGAAGGATGGCGAGGTGCTGATGGCGCAAGACAGTGCTCCGGGCGTGCAGATCCAGCCCGCCAAGGCCGACAAGCCCACTATGAGCCTGCGCGAGATCGTCGACTTTGCCTTGCAGGTGCCCCTTGCCGATATCGACTTCATCCGCGAGGCGGCCTCGATGAACCAGGCCCTGGCGGACGAAGGGTTGCAGGGCTACGGCCTGCGCATCGGCAAGATCCTCACCGAGCAGGTGGAGCGCAAGCTGCTCTCCGACGATCTGATGACGCTGGCCATGCGCCTCTCTTCCGCCGCCTCCGATGCGCGGATGGATGGCGCCATGCTGCCCGCCATGTCCAACTCGGGCTCTGGCAACCAGGGCATCGCCGCCACCATGCCGGTGGTTGCCGCCGCCCGCTTCCTCAATGCGAGCGACGAGCAGCTCACACGCGCCCTGGTGATGAGCCATCTGGTGGCCATTTACATCAAGACCTATCAGAACAAGCTGTCAGCCCTGTGCGCCGCCAGCACCGCCGCCATGGGGTCGGGGGCTGCCATCACCTGGCTGCTGGGCGGCCAGTTCGAGCAGATCAGCCACTGCATCAACAACATGATTGGCGATGTCTCCGGCATCATCTGTGACGGCGCCGGCAGCGCCTGCTCCATGAAGGTTTCCACTTCCACCTCGGCGGCAGTGAAGTCGTCGCTGATGGCCATCAACAACCTGCGAGTTCCCCAGAGCGAGGGGATCGTCTCTGATGATGTGGATCAGACCATAGCCAACCTGGGGCAGCTCTCCAGACAGGGGATGCTGGATACGGATATCGAAATCATCAACATCATGCGCGCCAAGCAGAAGTCATAAGTTTGCGAACAAAGGGGGCAGCAAGACCCTCTTGTTCATGTCATGACGGTTACGCCGTCTGACCTCAAGGTTGCCAGGGCAGGCATGAGGCCTGCTCTCGTTTCTCGGGCACGGCCCGCTTTTTGGGGAGTCATCACATGACACTTAGCGTTATCGGCAATCTGGCCATTGCGGCCCTCTTGCTGCTCTTCCTCTACCGGTTGCAGCAAAAACACGTGAGCTTCACTCGCCGGGTCTTCGCGGGCCTGGGGCTCGGTATCCTGTTCGGGGCGGCCCTGCAACTGCTCTACGGCACGGGGTCGGGAGTGATTACCCAGACCATCGACTATCTGGATATCGTCGGCAGCGGCTATGTGAAGCTGCTGCAGATGATCATCATTCCGCTCATCATGGTCTCCATCATCAGCGCCATCCTCAAGCTCAATGGCGGCACCGCCCTTGGCAAGATCAGCGCCATGACCATAGGAGTGCTGATCTTCACCACCATGATCGCCGCCGGGGCGGGCATCCTGATGTCCAACCTGTTCGGTCTGACCGCCGAAGGGCTGACCGCCGGGGCCGCCGAGAGCGCCCGTGGTGCTGCGTTGCAGACCACCCTGGGCTCGGTTGAAAGCATGTCGTTTGCCAAGATGGTGCTGGAGTTTATCCCGGCCAACCCCTTCCTCGACATGACGGGGGCGCGCAAGACCTCCACCATCGCCGTGGTGATCTTCTCCATCTTCATCGGCCTGTCGGCCACCGGCATCGCCCGCAAGAAACCGGAGATCTTCGAGAGCTTCAGCCACTTCATCGCCGTGGCTCACGCCATCGTGATGCGCATGGTGACCCTGGTACTGCGTCTGACCCCGTTTGGCGTGCTGGCCCTGATGACCAAGGTGGTGTCCGGCTCCAACTATGCCGACATCCTGAACCTGCTCAACTTCGTGCTCGCCTCCTACGGCGCCATCGCCATCATGTTCGCCGTGCACCTGCTGCTGGTGAGCCTGGTCGGCATCAACCCGATGCGCTACCTGAAGAAGATCACCCCGGTGCTGGCGTTTGCCTTCACCTCGCGCACCAGTGCGGGCTCCATCCCGATGAACGTGCAGACCCAGACCAAGTCGCTGGGTATTCCGGAGGGGATCGCCAACTTTGCCGCCTCCTTCGGTTCCACCATCGGTCAGAACGGCTGCGCCGGCATCTACCCGGCCATGCTGGCGGTGATGATAGCGCCGACCGTGGGGATTGACCCCCTGGATCCCGGTTTCATCATGACGCTCATCGCCATCATTACCGTCAGCTCCTTCGGGGTAGCGGGGATCGGCGGCGGCGCCACCTTCGCCGCGCTGATCGTGCTCTCCGCCCTGGATTTCCCGGTCGCGCTGGCGGGCTTGCTCATCTCCATCGAGCCGCTGATCGACATGGGCCGCACCGCCCTCAACGTCTCCGGCTCCATCACCGCCGGGACCATCACCAGTCGCGTGCTGGGGCAGACCGACATGGCGGTGTTCAATAGCGACCATGAAGTGAGCCTGGACGGCGAAGAGTCCACCATCTGATCCGCCGCGGGGGAGGGGAAGCCTTCCCGCCATCCATCACAGGGAGGGTTCGCCCTCCCTGCGTCATTGCGAGGAAATAGCATGAGAATCCTGATCATCGGTGGTGAAGCCGCCGGTATGAGCGCGGCGGCCAAGGCTCGCCGCCTGGCAAAGGATGCCGAAATCGTCGTCTACGAGGCCTCCGAGGTGATCTCCTTCGGCGCCTGCGGCCTGCCCTACTTCGTGGGGGACGAGTTCCAGGAGCCGGGCTACATGGCCGAATTCACTCCGGCGCAGTTCGCTGCCAAGGGGATCGAGGTCAAGACCGGCCACCGGGTGCTGAGCGTCGATGCTGCAACCCAGACCCTGCTGGTGGAGCACAAGGGCGACACCTTCAGCGACCGTTACGATCGCCTGATGATCGCCACCGGTGCTCGCGAGGTGATGCCTCCCATTTCCGGTCTGCAGCAGCAAGGTGTATTCAGCCTGCGCCGGATGGCCGACGGGCTGGCGCTCAAGGCCGCCGTGCAGGACAAGGCCAACACCCGTGCCCTGGTGATCGGATCCGGCTTTATCGGGCTAGAGGTGGTCGAGGCGCTGGTCCATCAGGGCAAGGAAGTGCGTCTCATCGAGCTGGCCGAGCGGGTTATCCCGGAGGCATTTGATGAGGATATCACTCGGCATATCGAAACCGAGCTGCGCGAACAGGGGGTCTCCCTCCATCTCGGCGAGCGGGTAGAAGCCCTGCTGGGAGAGGGCCGGGTGACCGGTGTGCGCACCAGCCATGGCGAGTACGAGGCCGATATCGTGGTGGTCTGCACCGGGGTCAAGCCCAACACCGAGTTTCTGGCCGACACCGGCATCGCGCGTCTGGGGAATGGCGCCATCGAGGTGAATCGCCAGGGCCGTACCTCGCTGCCAAACGTCTGGGCCGCCGGTGACTGCGCCAGCGTCTGGCACAGCGTGAAACAGCAGCAGGTCTATGTGCCACTTGCCACCATCGCCAACAAGCTGGGCCGCATGGTAGGCGAGAACCTGGCGGGCGCCGAGCAGGCTTTCCCGGGCACCCTGGGCTCGGCCGCGCTTCAGGTGCTGGGACTGGAGGCGGGGCGTACCGGTCTCTCCGAGAAAGAGGCGCAGCAGCTTGGTATCGACTATCGCACCGTGGTGATCAAGGACAAGTGCCACACCAACTACTGCCCGGGCCAGTCCGACATCCACGTCAAGCTGGTCTATGAAGCGGGCAGCAAGCGGCTGCTGGGTGGCCAGATCCTGGGTCGCAAGGGGGCTGTGCACCGCATTGACGCCCTGGCGGTCGCCATCACCATGGGGGTCACCACGGAGCAGCTTGGCATGCTCGACTTTGCCTACGCGCCGCCCTTCTCCCGTACCTGGGATGTGCTCAACGTGGCGGGCAATGTCGCCAAGTAAGGCTTGTCTTTCTGGCAGGAAGACTCCTGGTGACCATCACCCATAAAAAAACCGGAGCCACTGGCTCCGGTTTTTCATTGGAAGTTTGCTGCTCAGCTGCGGCCGAGACGATTCTTCGGATAGTTTTCCGCCAGCACTTCCCGGGCATGTTTGGCCAGGGTAGGCATGTTCAGGGTGTCGTAGGCCTTGACCATGATCTCCAGTGCTTTTTCGGTTTCGGCGGTGTCGGGGTAGGTCTCGACGACCTGCTTGGCCCGGTTGGCGGCGGCTACCAGGGCATCGCGCTTCACATAGTACTCGGCGACGCTCAGGTCGTAGCGGGCCAGACGGTTCTTCAGACCGACCATGCGGGCACGGGCATCGGCGGCGTACTGGCTATTGGGGTAGTTCTGCAGCAGGGTCTTGAAGTCCTGGAATGCCTGACGGGCATAGGCCGGGTCCTTGTCGTCCCGGTCGATCCCGAACATATCCTGGAAGAAGTTGTAGTCCGCCGCCATGTTGGTCAGACCGCGCATATAGAAGACGTAATCGATATTCTTGTGCGCCGGATTCAGACGGATGAAGCGGTCGATATTGGCGATCGCCTGGGCGGTGTCATCCTGCTTGTAGTAGGCATAGATGAGGTCGAGCTGCACCTGGTTGGAGTAGGCACCGAACGGATAGCGCGAGTCCAGCGCTTCCAGCAATTCGGTGGCCTGCACGTAGTTGCCCACGTCCAGTTTCAGCCGTGCTTTCTGGTACAGGGTCTCCGGCGGCTCGTCGGGTACCTTGGGTTTGGTGCTGGAACAGCCTGTGATCAAGGTAGCGACCAAGGCGAGCGACATCAGCAGGTGAGACTTCTTTCCCATCAACAACATCCGGTCCATTTCCACGAAATTGGCAAAGTATCCGTTATGCTTGGCTAAAAGAAAAGCTAGAATACCCGGATTATTTCGAATTAACACCCCCCGCTCAAGAGACCTTAAATGAGCCAGCATATTGAACTGACAGGCGAATTCCAGGATCACCAATTCGGGCAGCGACTCGATCAGGCCCTGGCTGAAATGTTTCCAGACTACTCCCGTACCCGTATCAAGGAGTGGATTTTACAGGACAGAGTGACCCTGGATGGTCAGGTTGCCAACACCCCGCGCGAGAAAATTCTGGCCGGGCAGAAGGTGCATGTGAATGTCGAACTGGCAGACGATACCCGCTTCGATGCGCAGGATATCGAGCTCAACATCGTCTATGAAGATGAACACATTCTGGTGATCGACAAGCCGGCCGGCCTGGTGGTTCATCCGGGGGCAGGCACGCCGGATGGCACCATCCTCAATGCCCTGCTGCACCGTTACCCCGGCATCGCCGAGGTGCCCCGTGCTGGCATCGTCCACCGTCTGGATAAAGACACCACAGGCCTGATGGTAGTGGCCAAGACGGTACCGGCCCAGACCCACCTGGTGGAGGCGCTGCAGGCGCGTCAGATCACCCGTGAATACGAGGCGATCGCCATCGGTCACATGACCGCCGGCGGCACCGTCGATGCGCCCATCGGCCGTCACCCGACCCAGCGTACCCATATGGCTGTGGTGCCCAATGGCCGCCCCTCCGTCACCCACTACCGGGTGCACGAGAAGTTCCGTGGCCACACCCGTCTGCGGCTGCGTCTGGAAACCGGTCGTACCCACCAGATCCGTGTGCACATGGCCCACATCAAGCACCCGCTGGTGGGCGATCCCGCCTATGGCGGTCGTCTGCGCCCATTGCGCAACGCCACCCCGGAACTGACCCAGGCACTGCGCAACTTCCACCGTCAGGCCCTGCACGCCACCATGTTGCAGCTGGCCCACCCCATCACCGGTGAGGTGATGCAATGGCACTCTCCCACGCCCCAGGACATGGTGGAGTTGATGGAAGTGCTGCGCGCCGACACCCTGGCCAACCCGGACGAGCTGGTCTGGAAATGATGCAGAGGGCGGGGACGGGCTGACGCCGGTTGTCGCGCCGCCTCCTGCCGAAACGGGGCCCCTTGACTTGTAGCCAGGGGCCCCGTTTCTATATGAATGAATGCAAAAGGAGCCACAGATGAAATGGATTGAACCCGACTGGCCGGCACCGGCTCATGTCCGGGCCCTCTCGACCACCCGGGACGGGGGCGTAAGTGAAGGGGTCTTCGCCGGTCTTAACCTGGGGGCCCATGTTGGCGATGAAATGGCACGGGTCGAGGCCAATCGGGCCCGCCTGCAACAGGAGGCCGGGATCCCCGGGCCACTGAACTGGCTCAATCAGGTGCATGGTACCGCCGTTCATCCGGTCAGCCATCAGTATGAGAGTGCGCCAGATGCTGACGCCGCCTGTGCCCATGAGGCGGGGCTGGCCTGTATCGTGATGACAGCCGACTGCCTGCCGGTGCTGTTCTGCGATCGGGCCGGCACCCGGGTGGCCGCCGTCCATGCCGGCTGGCGCGGACTGCATGCTGGTGTGCTGGAGGCGAGCATCAATGCCATGGGCTGCGAGCCTGCCGAGATCCTGGCCTGGCTCGGCCCGGCCATCGGCCCGCAAGCGTTCGAGGTAGGCGGCGAAGTGCGCGAGGCCTTTATGGCGGAACAGGCCGAGGCGGTGGCGGCCTTCGTGCCCTCCGTCAACGAGGGAAAATGGTTGGCGGATATCTACCAGCTGGCCCGGCTTCGCCTCGCCCGTGCCGGCGTGACCGCCGTCTATGGCGGTGACTACTGCACCTTCAGCGATGGGGAGCAATTCTACTCCTACCGTCGTGACGGCCAGACCGGCCGCATGGCCTCGATTATCTGGCTCGCCGAGTAAAGCTTCACCGGCTCCCTCCTCATGAGGGGGCCGGGATCTTGCCAATTCCTTGTTTGCAGAAAAAATAACCAGTCCTGCCCCTTGAAATAGCTCGTACGGGCCTCATCTTTCATCTCAGAAAGTTATGTTGTTTGCCGCGCACGCGGCGTCTGTTTGAAGGGGGAGTGCAATGCGCCTCGATCGCCTGACCAGCAAATTCCAGATTGCTATTTCCGATGCCCAGTCTCTGGCACTGGGTCGTGACCACCAATTTATCGAACCCGTCCATCTGATGTCTGCCCTGGTCAACCAGGATGGCGGTTCCATTCGTCCGCTGCTGACCCTGACCGGGATGGATATCAATGCCCTGCGCTCGCGCCTGGGTGAAGAGCTCGATCGCCTGCCCCGCGTCAGCGGTGTGGAAGGGGATGTGCAACTGTCCAATGGCCTCGGCCGGCTGCTCAATGTCTGTGACAAGCTGGCCCAGCAGCGCAAGGATCAGTTCATCTCGTCCGAACTCTTTGTGCTGGCGGCCCTCGACGAGAAGGGGACCCTCGGCGAGCTGCTGCGCGCCCAGGGGTTGACCAAGGAGAAACTGGAAGCCGCCATCGACAAGGTGCGCGGTGGCAAGAAGGTGGACGACGCCAACGCCGAGGAGAATCGCCAGGCGCTGGAGAAGTACACCATCGACCTCACCGAGCGGGCCGAGATCGGCAAGCTCGACCCGGTGATCGGCCGTGATGACGAAATTCGCCGCACCATTCAGGTGCTGCAGCGCCGCACCAAGAACAACCCCGTGCTGATCGGCGCCCCCGGCGTCGGCAAGACCGCCATCGTCGAGGGGCTGGCCCAGCGCATCATCAACGGCGAGGTGCCGGAGGGGCTCAAGAACAAGCGGGTGCTCTCCTTGGACATGGGGGCCCTGGTGGCCGGTGCCAAGTACCGCGGTGAGTTCGAGGAGCGGCTCAAGGCGGTGCTGAACGATCTGGCTAAGGAGGAGGGCAACGTCATCCTCTTCATCGACGAGCTGCACACCATGGTCGGTGCCGGCAAGGGCGAGGGGGCCATGGACGCGGGCAACATGCTGAAACCGGCGCTGGCGCGGGGCGAACTGCACTGCGTCGGGGCCACCACGCTCGATGAATATCGCCAGTTCATCGAGAAGGATGCCGCGTTGGAGCGCCGCTTCCAGAAGGTGCTGGTGGAAGAGCCGAGCGTGGAGGATACCATCGCCATCCTGCGCGGCCTGAAGGAGCGTTACGAGCTGCACCACCACGTGCAGATCACCGACCCCGCCATCGTGGCGGCGGCCCAGCTGTCGCACCGCTACATCGCGGATCGCCAGCTGCCGGACAAGGCCATCGACCTCATCGACGAGGCGGCGGCCAGCATCCGGCTGCAGATCGACTCCAAACCCGAGTCTCTCGATCGGCTCGAGCGGCGCATCATCCAGCTGAAACTCGAGCAGCAGGCGCTGATGAAGGAGGACGACGACGCCAGCCGCAAGCGGCTGGAGCTCATCAATCAGGAGATCGGCGAAAAGGATAGGGAATACAACGAGCTGGAAGAGGTGTGGAAGGCCGAGAAGGCCGCCCTCGCCGGCACCCAGCACATCAAGGCGGCGCTGGAGCAGGCCCGTCAGGATCTCGACGTGGCTCGCCGCGCAGGGGACTTGGGCCGCATGTCCGAGCTGCAGTACGGTCGCATCCCCGAGCTGGAGAAACAGCTCGATCTCGCCACCCAGGCGGAGATGCAGGAGACCAGCCTGCTGCGCAACCGGGTCACCGACGTGGAGATCGCAGACGTGCTGGCGCGCTGGACCGGCATTCCGGTCGCCCGCATGCTGGAAGGGGAGCGGGAGAAGCTGCTGCGGATGGAAGATCAGCTGCATAGCCGGGTGATCGGCCAGGAGGAGGCGGTGGACGCCGTCTCCAACGCCATCCGCCGCTCCCGCGCCGGGCTGTCTGACCCGAACCGTCCCATCGGCTCCTTCCTGTTCCTCGGCCCCACCGGGGTGGGCAAGACCGAGCTGTGCAAGGCGCTGGCCGAGTTCCTGTTCGATACCCAGGATGCCATGGTGCGGATCGACATGTCGGAGTTCATGGAGAAACACAGCGTGGCCCGTCTGGTAGGCGCGCCTCCGGGATACGTGGGTTACGAGGAGGGGGGTTATCTCACCGAGGCGGTGCGCCGTCGCCCCTATTCGGTGATCCTGCTGGATGAGGTGGAGAAGGCTCATCCGGATGTGTTCAACATCCTGCTGCAGGTGCTGGATGACGGCCGCCTGACCGACGGTCAGGGTCGCACCGTGGACTTCCGCAATACCGTGGTGATCATGACTTCCAACCTCGGCTCGGATCTTATCCAGGAGCACCACAGCGAGAAGGACTACGACGAGATGAAGGGCATGCTGATGGAGGTGTTGACCCGCAGCTTCCGTCCCGAGTTCATCAACCGGATCGACGAGACCGTGGTATTCCATCCCCTCGGCGAGGAGCACATCAAGTCCATCGCCCGCATCCAGCTCAAGAGCCTGATGGGCCGTCTGGAGGCCCAGGGTTACGAGGTGGAGGTGACCGAGGAGCTGCTGACCAAGCTGGTTCACGCCGGGTTCGACCCCGTCTACGGGGCGCGTCCCCTCAAGCGGGCGATCCAGCACAAGGTGGAGAACCCGCTGGCCCAGGCGCTGCTCTCCGGCCGCATCGTTCCGGGCAAGAAGCTGGTGCTTGGAGCCGACAGCAACGGCTTGACCATGAGTCAGTAACCTCTCCTTTGTCCGTGTTTACAACGCCAGCCCGAGGGCTGGCGTTGTCATATCCATGAAATGGAAATAAAAAAACGGCAATCCTAGGATTGCCGGGAGGAATGTATTCAATGCGACCTGACGTGGGTTGAGCGGGTCGCAGGGGCTAGCCCCGGTTTCGCAGAGGGACAGGATGGCCGCTCTGCTTACAGCCTGCCCGAGATGCGCTCTCTCATCCCGGATGACCACACACCTGTTGAACCTGAACCGTATCCCGCTATGCCGCAGCACAAGGTTCAGGTGAAATGACTCTGGCTTTACAGCATGCCCTGAACGGCAGCCTTCATCTCGGCCGGCCAGACGCCGGCCTGTGCCTGTGTGTCGATATGTACCTTGGCAATAGGACACGATGACTTGGTGATGACTGACTTAGAGCATGCCCTGCACGGCGGCTTTCATCTCGGCCGGCCAGACACCAACCTGCACCTGACCGATATGTTCCTTTTGCAGCAACAACATGGCCAGACGGGATTGGCCGATACCGCCGCCGATAGTCTGGGGCATGCGCTCTGCCAGCAGCTCCTGATGCCAGTCATACTGCAGGCGATCCTCGTCGCCAGTGATGGCGAGCTGACGGCGCAGCGCCTCTGCGTCTACCCGGATCCCCATGGAGGAGATCTCGAAGCTGTCTTGCAGCACCGGGTTCCACACCAGGATGTCGCCGTTCAGACCCGCCAGACCCAGCTCGCTGTGGCTGCTCCAGTCGTCGTAGTCCGGGGCGCGCACGTCGTGGCGCTCACCGTGGGACAGCGCCCCGCCGATGCCGATGAGGAAGACGGCCCCCAGCTCCTTGGCGATGGCGCGCTCGCGCCCCTTGGCGTCGAGGTCCGGGTAGCGGGTCAGCAGTTCCTCGCTGTGCAGGAACTGGATGTCGCTCGGCAGGAAGGGGGTCAGTTCGTGCTCGGCACAGACGGCGCGCTCGGTGGCCTTGATGGCGGCCCAGATACCGCGCACGGTTTCCTGCAGATAGGCCAGATCCCGACGCTCGCTCGGCATCACCTTCTCCCAGTCCCACTGATCCACATAGACGGAGTGGATGGGGCTGAGTCTGTCTTCGTCCGGGCGCAGGGCCTTCATGTGGGTGTAGATCCCTTCGCCGGGCGCGAAACCGAAGCGGCCCAGGGTCTGGCGCTTCCATTTAGCCAGGGAGTGCACCACCTCGTAGCTGTGCTCCGGCAGAGTCTTCACCTTGACCTGCACCGCATTCTCGCTGCCGGACAGGTTGTCCTGGGTACCGTCACCGACCCGGCTCAGGATGGGGGCTTGCACCTCCATCAGACCCAGCTGTTGGGCGAGTTGGCGGGAGAACATCTCCTTGACGAAGCTGATCTGCTGTTGGCTGCGAATGTAGTGCTGTTTCATTGCTGAATTCCTGTTTCAAACCCCGTTGGATGTGGTGATTCTTCAACAATCAGCAAGCTAAATTCAATATTCGATAATAAAAATAGGCTTTGTGTGTTTTTTTCTTCAAAATATTCCTGTTTTTAATGAACGATCGTCAACGGGAGTAGAAAAAAGTGCCGGAAAATTATCGGATCGATAATCTCGATCAGGCCATCCTCACCGCCCTGATGGACAATGCGCGGATCCCCTATGCCGAGTTGGCCAAGCAGCTGGCGGTCAGCCCGGGCACCATCCATGTGCGGGTGGAGAAGATGAAGCAGGCGGGGATCATCGAGGGTACCCGGGTGCAGGTGAACCCCAAGAAGCTCGGCTATGACGTCTGCTGCTTTATCGGGATCAACCTCAAGAGCGCCAAGGATTACCCGTCGGCCCTGGCCAAGCTGCAGGCGCTGGACGAGGTGGTGGAGGCCTACTACACCACGGGCCACTACAGCATCTTCATGAAGGTGATGACCCGCTCCATCGATGAGCTGCAGATCGTGCTGATCAACAAGATCCAGACCATTGACGAGATCCAGTCCACAGAAACGCTCATTTCGCTGCAAAACCCCATTCTGCGGGACGTGAAGCCTTGAGTCGGGTTACATGAGAGGGGCGTAGAGATCCCTCTTCCGTGCGAAACGCTGATTTCACGGCAAAACCGTATCCTGCGGGATGTGAAGCCCTGATGACGCTGGTTGGCCGGGATCAGGGCTCGATATAGGGGATACCGTACTTGTTGTAGAGGGCCTTGAGGCGGCCATCCCGCTTCATGTGCAGCAGTTCGCTATCATAGGCTGCCATCTGGGCAGGGGTCTGTGCGTCGGCGCGGGCGCGGGTCCAGGTATTGAAGTAGGGGCTGCTCTTGAGGGGCCTTGGCAGGTAATCCACCAGATCGCCGAGTTTCTCCTCATGGATCTGGGCGAAGGCGGTGACCAGCGGCATGGGGACGACATCGATGCGATTGGCGATCAGCTTGCGCAACTGCAACTGGTTCATGGTGACCTCCTGGAAGTGATAGGCTGGGTCTGCCATGGCTGCGGCCAGTTCGGGGGTATAGGAGAAGTCTTTGGTGACGCCGATGCGCCAGGGTTTGAGGTCGGCCAGGGTTTCATAACGGATCGTCAGCAGATCGCTCTTGCGCACAAAAAAGTGCCAGCTGTGGCGCAGGTGTGCCTGCTGCGGATAGAGCAGATAGCTCTCGCGCTCAGGCTTGTAGGAGTGGGTCATCACCACATCGCAGACACCGCTCTCGGCATTGCGGGTGAGACGGGCACCGGAGTCGGTCAGTTCTATCTTGATCGGGAGCCCAAGCTTGCCAAAGATGGCGGTCACTATGTCGATATCGAGCCCCTGCGGCTGCCCGGCGGCATTCATGAACTTGAGCGGGGCTTCCAGAGTGCCGCAGATCACCAGCTCTCTGGCGTTGAGCCAGAGCGGGAAGAGTAGCCACAGCAGGGGGATCACGCGCACACTATGCCTCCTGACCCCTCAGGAAGATGATGTTGGGGGCCTGCTCCCAGTATATTGGTTTATAAGGTGTAAAGAGGTGATCCCGCATGGCAAACCCTGAAATCGAAAGCCCGCTCGATGGTGTCGACAAGCTGACGGTGCTGCTCTACCGCATCGGCCTGAGTGGTGCCGCCCTGTTGCTGCTCGGGCGTGGGGCGTCGCTGCTGAGTGGTATCGAGGTCATCGCTCCTGCTCGCTGGTTGAGTCTGTTGGCGCTGACCAGTGCGCTGTGCAGTTTCTCCATCCATCTCTACGACAAGCGTATCCGTCTGATGCTGCAGGGTTTTGGCTGGGGGGCGCTGGCGTTCGCCGCGCTGGGGGCGCCGGATGCTCTGGTGCTGGGGGCGGCACTGGCCACCCTCTCAGGTTTGGCATTCAAGGAGCAGTTCTGCTTCGCCATCCCGGGGATCAGGTTGGTACCCGTGTTGTTGCCGCTGTTATGGTTGCTGGAGTGGGGTCGGCTGGAGTGGGCCGCTGCCCTGGCAGCGCTGGTCAGCGGGGCCTTGTTAACCCTGTTGGCGCTGGCCAAGTGGAGAATGCCCCTGCACTTCGACATCGGTGACAAGGGGCGTTACCAGATTTAGAAGGGATGGTTGGCGCAGCCACTGGAGTTGCGCCAACTTGCCGGCGGTCTTTAGGTCTGCTGGCAGACTTTGAGCTGCTGGTTGAGGGCCTGCATGACCTGGCGACGGCTGATGATGCCGATCACCTTGCCCTGCTGCAGCACGGGGTAGATCTTGGGTTTGGCTCCCGTCATCTGGCGTGCCAGCTCCAGTATACTCTCGTCTGGGCCCACCGAAAGCGGTGCCCGGTTCATCATGTCTTCCACCCGGGTTCGGGTATCGCAGTGGTAGCTGCCGGTGAGCAGGCTGGGAATGCAGTCTTGTTCCGACAGAAAGCCGATCAGCTGCTTCTCGTCGCCCAGCACCGGCAGGCCGCTCAGGCCCGAGTGATGCAGGCGATCGAGCGCTTCGGCCAGGCTCAGTCCGGCGGTGAGCGAATGGGTCAGGCGGCTCATATGATGGTGAACTTTCAGCATGGTGGTGGCTCCCTTGGTGTGCATGGGGGCTACTATGGCGGAGCCGTGGGGCGGTGCGCCAATGGCTTGTACCGCAGGGATTGATAGGCGGCGGAAATGGCTGCTGAAGCGGTGGGATTGCCGGGGCATTCATGGAAGAGGAGATCTTATGAGGGCATTGGTAACGGGCTGTGGTCGGCGACTCGGCTTCTATCTGTGCGAACAACTGGTGGCGGCGGGATGGCGGGTGACCGGCAATTATCGCAGCGAGCGGCCTGAACTGGCGCGGCTGCGCGAGCTCGGGGTCGAACTGGTGCGGGCGGACTTTGGCTGTGAGGAGGAGGTAGGCCGACTGATTGAGGTGCTGGCCACTCACCGCGATCTGGGGCTGGTGATCCACAACGCCTCGGCCTTCGAGCCCCAGACGGCAGATCCTGCCGCACAACTGGCCCAGTTCGAACAGTACTACCGGGTGCACATGGCGGCCCCCTTCCAGCTCAACCGGGCACTGGCCCCCCAGCTGGCGCGCAACGACAACGCCAGCATCATCCATATCACGGATATCTACATCCACGCCCCGCCCCCGCATTTTGCCAGCTATGTGGCCACCAAGGCGGGAGCCCATTCGCTCGCCATGAGTTTTGCCCGCGAACTGGCGCCGGCTGTGCGGGTCAATACCATAGAGCCCGGCCCCATCCTGTTTCTCGATGAGCATGACGATGCCTGGCGTCAGCAGGTGCTGGCCAGGACGCCGCTGGCCCGTGAAGGGGGGCTTGAGCCCATCTGGCAGGCGGTGCAACTACTGATGCAGAACAGTTACATGACGGGGGCCAGCATCAAGGTGGACGGGGGCCGTGCCCTGGCCACCCTGTGAGGCCAGCTGCAGGGTGACTGGGTGCAGGCCAATCTGCTGATTATGGCCGTGGCCCGCAGCCAGCGGGCTGCGTAGGGAGAGCGCCACCTTGGTGGCGTGCACCTCGCCGGTGCCATACCATTCGGCCAGCAGGGGGGCCAGGTAGCTGTCGACCCTGGCCGTCGCAAAATCAGCGATCGGGCTGCTGGCCAGGATATCGATATCGAGCGGCCGGTCATGCACCTTGCACAGGGGGTCATTGCGATCCCGTCCGTGGGCCACTTCAAGGGTGACAAACCACTGCTTGAGTACTGTGGTTTCCAGCCGGCTTTCAATGACAAACAGGCAGTTGAGAAAATCGTGGCGGGAGTACATGCCCACCGGTTTGGTCCGGATCACCGAGCTTAGCTGTAGCCAGCCAAACTGGGTGATCAGCTCGTCCAGCGCCTGGCCGACATGGCGCTGGGGCTCGAGATTGGATCCTATGCTGCACAGATAGAACATGCTCACCTTCCCTGGGTTGGGCTCATCTGAAATGTATACGCAGTTCACGGTTATCGTATTAACTATGACGTAACATGGATTTATCTATTGTGATCCGGCACTGATTGGCAGAAGGAGACTTGCATGAGTGTGGAACTGAAATGGGCACTGCTGACGGCTGCAGGCGCGCTGGCGATGATCCTGGTTATCTGTGTGGCCTCCGTCGGTCTGGCGTGAATCACGCTTTCGTTCGTAACATCAACCGGCCTTTGGGCCGGTTTTGTTTTTTGGGCTGTGCGGCTATGCTGGCGCACCGGTGAAAATGAAGAGAAGAGATGATGGCCAAGGTTCGCCCGCGTTCCCTGCTGCAGGTGGTGTTGATGGGATTTGTGCTGGTACTGATGCCGCTTGGCGGCATGATCTGGCATAACAGCAATGCCCTTTCCCACCTCAGCAAGCTGACCAGCGACGAGATGGAGCGGGCAGTCAAGGATACCCGCCGTGCCACCTTGCTGACGGCGCAGGCCATCGATATCGAGCGAACCCTGCGTCGTTATGTGGTGCTGGGGGATATCAGGAGCCTGGCCAGCTACCGACAGCAGCTGTCGAGTTACCGAGAGCTGCTGGCGGAGCATCGCCACTCCATCGCCGACAGCGATGTTTACGGCGGGCTTGAACAGGCGATCGAGTGGCTCGGTAGCCTGCAGGATATGACTCAGGCCAGGGCGGCGGTGGAGAACGACAAGCTCGTCCATTTCAATCAGCTCGGCCAGCAGCTCGAACAGGTTACCCGCAGCCGGGTTGATGAGCGGATGGATCGGGTCCGCCTTACCATCGCCGGGCTGACCCGTGAGATCTGGTGGGTGAGTGGTGTAGTGGCCGTGCTCAGCCTGCTGCTGGTGCTGATCTTCACCTACCTTATTATTCACCCGGTGCGACAGATTGAGTCGCGCATTCTGAGCCTGGGGGCCGGCGTCGAACCGGATGCGGAGCCGGTGGATGGGCCAGCCGAACTGGTCTTGCTGGGAGAGCGGATCGTCTGGTTGCACGGCAAGCTCAAGGAGCTGGAACAGCAGAAGTACCAGTTCCTGCGCCATGTTTCCCACGAGCTCAAGACGCCGCTGGCGGTGCTGCGGGAAGGATCGGATCTGCTCTGTGAACAGGTGGTTGGGCCGCTCACGCCGGATCAGCTGGAGATCTGCCAGATGCTGGACGAGAACAGCCGTCGCCTGCAGACCCTGATCGAGCGGCTGCTCGACTTCAACCGCCTCAGCCAGCAGGAGGTGTTCGAGCTGGAGCCGGTGCCGCTCAACCCCATTCTCGACAAGCTGGTCGCCGAATACCGGCTGGCATTGGAGTCCAAGCAGATCCGTGTACACTTGCCGACCGAGCCGGTGAGCCTGCTGGCCGAGCCCTATCGGCTGCAGTTGATCCTCGATAATCTGTTTTCCAATGCCGTCAGTTATGGTGCCAGTGGCGGCAATATCTGGATCCGCGCCGGCGAGGAGGCGCAGGGACACTGGCTGGTGGTCGCCAATGAGGGACCCGAGATCCCCGAGGCCGATCAGCAACGGATTTTTGAACCCTTCGAGCAGGGCAGCACGGTACGGCAAGGCATTCTGAAAGGCTCTGGCATGGGCCTCTCCATTGCCCGCGAGTCTGCCCACAGCTTGGGAGGGACGTTGGTTCTGGTGAAAGATGAACAGGCGGATGTCTGTTTCAGGTTGACGTTGAAATGAGGACTATGAAGATACAACGCGTATTGCCAGCCCTGATCGCAGGGTTGATAGCGGGTTGCTCCTTGCTGCCACAACATGAACAGCGGGAGTCCTCCGATATCGCTTTTGCCAAGCGGATGGAGTTTGCCAACAAGGAGATGCAGGTGCGCCTGCAATACTCTGACTGGTTGCTGGCCAGCCATCCCCAGCAACGGATCCAGGAGCGTCAGCGGCTCAAGGGGGCCGATGATCTGGAGAGCCGGGTCAGTCTGGCCATGGTGGACTCCCACCCGGCCGAGTCGGTGGCCAATCGCCGCGCCGGTCTGGCCAGACTCAAGCAGATGCTGCCCGAACTCGGTCTCGATACCCAGGCGTTTCTGCGCAGCTGGATTGCCCTCGGCGAGGCGGTATTGGAACGGGATAGCCGGCGTGACGACCAGAGCCAGGAGATCCAGCGGCTGCGCCGCCAGATAGAGCAGCTTTCCGCCATCGACGACCAGCTCAACCAGCGCAAGCTCAACGAACATCGCGAGGTCCTGCCATGAGCCGGATCCTGCTGGTGGATGACGATGTCAGCCTGCTCAAGCTGATGAGTATGCGCCTACGCAGTCAGGGTTATGAGGTGGATACCGCCGACAGCGCGGAAGGGGCCCTCGATCGGTTGCGCCAGCAACGGGCTGACCTGGTACTGAGCGATCTGCGGATGGCGGGCATGGACGGTCTGGCTCTGTTCGAACGGATCCAGACTCAGTGGCTGGGGCTGCCGGTCATCATCATGACTGCCCACGGCACCATCCCGGATGCGATCCAGGCGACCCGCTCCGGGGTGTTCAGTTTTCTCACCAAGCCCGTCGACAAGGACGAGCTGTTTGCCACCATAGAGCATGCCCTGAGCCTGACTCGTCCCAAGCAGCAACAGGAGTGGCAATCGCTGATCCTGACCCGTAATCCCCAGCTGGAACAGGTGCTGATCCAGGCTCACAGCATGGCGACCATGGAGGTGCCTGTGCTGATCATGGGGCCGTCCGGTTCAGGCAAGGGGGTGATGGCCCAGGCGCTGCACCAGGCGAGCCATCGCAGCGACAAGCCGCTCTATACCATCAACTGCGCCGCCATTCCCTGGGCTTCGCTGGATCTGCAACTGTTCGGTGAAGACGGCCACTCCGGCCTGTTCGAGCAGGCCAGGGGGGCGACCCTGTTTCTCGACGAGATCGGCGAGTTGTCGGAGTCGCTGCAGGCCAAGTTGCTGCAGGTGATGGAAGAGTACGGTCAGGGAACCCCCGAGGTGCGGGTGCTCAGCTCCAGCCATCAGGATCTGGTGAAGGCGATGGAGGAGGGGCGGTTTCGCGAGGATCTCTTTTATCGTCTCAACGTGGCCAACATCACGCTGCCGTCGCTCAGCGCCCGCAGTGAGGACATTCCCCTGCTGGCTCGCCAGGCGCTCGATGAGTATCGCAGCCGCCACGAAGAGTGCGCCGTCATGGGCTTTTCGCCGGAGGCGCTGGCCATGCTGGCCGCTGCCGCCTGGCCCGGCAACGTGCGCCAGCTCTGCAACGTGGTGGAACAACTCGCCAGCCTCTGCTGCAGCCCTGTGATCGGCGCCGCCATGGTGGAGTCGGCCCTGAGTAGCGGTGGGGGCGGCATTCCCTCGTTCAACGAGGCGCGTGCCGAGTTCGAGAAGGAGTATCTGATCCGCTTGCTGCGCACCACCGAGGGTAACGTGACCCTGGCGGCCAACATGGCGGGCCGCAATCGAACCGACTTCTACAAGCTATTGAACCGCCACGGTATCGAGGCGGCCAACTTCAAGTCGAAGGGATAACGGGGAAGAGACGTGAAAGCGGGCCTGGCAGCAGGCCCGTTTTTTTATTCGGAAAGCCGGCCCGGATCGGGGGAAGGGCTCAGGCCGGATCGGCCACGCCGGCGTCGGTCTGGGTCTTGCGGGAGAGCCAGAGACCGCTTGCCTTCATCAGATAACCGAACAAGGCTCCGATCACCAGGGAGGGCAGCACCAGCCGCCACTCACCTGCCGCGCCGAAGGTGGCACAGCAGCCGGCAAAAGTGCCGGGAATATAGCCGAGCCACTGTTGCCTGGCCTGCACGCACATCAGGGTGGCCACCACGCCGGTCATCACATATCCCGCCACGCCGGCGCCCCACCAGGCTTCGCCATTGAGCAGCAAGAGCGCCCACAGCATGCCGCTGGCATTGCACAGCAGGGTCTGCAGCAGCGCCTTGTAGCCGCCACTGGAGGCAAAGTAGCTGGTGCAGCCGAGGAAACCGACCCAGGAAAGCAGGCCGAACGCGACGGCAATCCAGCCCCAGAGGGCGGAGAGAATACCTGTGGTGATGGCGATGGCGATCAGTGGGCTCATGGCGCGATCCTGCTGTGGATTTCGAAGAAAAAGCAGCCTACGCCTGACTGGCGGGGCGGCAAGCGGGGGGCGAATTGTGTGTGATCTGCATCACTCTTTGCAACTCGGGAATACGCTTGCGCTCGCGAAAAAAATTCACTGGCGACCGGTCTGGCCCTGTTCCATAGTTAGGGGCCCTGTCCTGCTCATGGAGTGAGTCTGATGGTGCCAAATGTGCTCGTGCCCCTGCTGGTGTGCGTACTTCTGTTTCTGGTCGGAACCATGGCCAAGGCGCTGCCCCTGCACCCCCTCATGTAAATTTGTGTGAAATAAAAATCTGCCGGGGTGGGTCTTATCTGTATCGCCTCTATTCGCCCCGGGAGTTTTTCATGCTGATCAAACGCTCTTCTTCACATCACCCCACCGAACGGGATGTTACCCCGGAAGCCGTCTATCAGGATCGCCGCCTGATCCTCAAGGGATTGGGTCTGGGGGCCGCGACCCTGGCATTCCCGACCCGGGCGGGTGTGCTCGATCTGTTTGGTGCCGACAAGGCATCCCCTGCGCCAGCAACTAGGGCGCTCAACAGCCCGCAGGCCGCGAGACCGGCTGGCATGGTGCTGACGCCGGAAGAGAAAGCCATCAGTTACAATAACTTCTACGAGCTGGGAACCGACAAAGGGGATCCGGCCCGCAATGGTCACAGCCTCAAACCCGAGCCCTGGACTCTGAAAGTGGAGGGGGAGGTGGCCAAGCCCTTCACCCTGGATGTGTGGGATCTCATCAACAATACCGAGCTGGAGGAGCGCATCTACCGGCTGCGCTGCGTCGAGGCCTGGTCCATGGTGCTGCCCTGGAACGGCATCTCGCTGGCGGATCTCATCCGCCGGGCCGAACCCACCAGCCGCGCCAAATTTGTGGCGTTCGAGACCCTGTTTGACCCGAAACAGTTGCCGGGCCAGGCCTCCCGCAGCCTGGGGGGCGGCATCGATTATCCCTATGTGGAGGGGCTGCGCATCGACGAGGCGATGCACCCGCTCTCCTTCCTGGCGATGGGGCTCTATGGCAAGACGCTCCCAGCCCAGAACGGGGCGCCGATCCGGCTGGTGGTGCCCTGGAAGTACGGCTTCAAGAGCATCAAGAGCATCGTTTCCATCCGGTTGGTGGAGCAGATGCCTCCCACCACCTGGAACCTGTTGGCACCCAACGAATATGGCTTCTACGCCAACGTCAATCCAGAGGTGGATCATCCGCGCTGGAGCCAGGCCAGCGAGCGCTTCATCGGTGAAGGGGGGCTGTTCGGTGCCAAGCGCCAGCCGACCCTGATGTTCAACGGCTATGCCGACGAGGTGGCCTCGCTCTATCAGGGTATGGATCTGCGCAAGTGGTATTGAGACAAGCTGGAGCTGACACCATGACATTGCGACTGACGGCGCGTCACATCACCTTGCTGCGGGCGCTGGTGCATCTGGGAGCGCTCGGCTTTTTGCTCTGGCTAGGGTTTGCCATTCCGGCCGGACGGCTGGGTGGCGATCCCGTCCCCGAGCTGATTCATTATCTCGGCAAGGGGGCGCTCAACCTGCTGCTGCTCACCCTGCTGGTGTCGCCGCTCGCCAAGCGCTGGCGTCAGGGGCAGCTTATCAAACTGCGCCGCCCCCTCGGCCTCTGGTCCATGGCCTGGGCCTTGCTTCATTTCATGGCCTGGCTGGGGCTGGATCTACAGTTCGACTGGGGCCTCATCGCAGGGGAACTGGTCAAGCGCAGCTACATAGTAGTGGGCATGGTGGCCTTGCTGCTGCTGATTGCGCTTGGCATCACCTCGCTGCCGGCCCTGCAGCGCGCCATGGGGCCGGCCTGGCAGAAGCTGCACAACTGGGTCTATGCCATTGCCCTGCTGGTGCCGGTGCATTACTGGTGGTCGGTGAAGAGCGGCTGGCTGGAGCCCTTCATCTATCTGGCGCTGGCCTGTGCCTTGCTGCTGCCACGGCGGGACAGGTTGCTGCGCCCCTGGCGCGGACGCTGGAAAGCAAAAGAGGCCTAGTCGGCCTCTTTTTGTTTGATCTCGCCGGTGTAGGCATCGACGATGAGATGGACTTTTTCGTCCCGGCGATTGAGGGTGCGGACCTCGAACTTGTCGCCTTCCAGCTCCACTTCCCGAATGTCGTGATACCCTTGAGCCAGCAAGAGTTTGACCAGTCCGGCCATGTCGAGACGGTTGTCGAGCGCCCAGCCTGTGGCACTGAAAAGGCAGAGGATTAGCAGGAAACTGCGCGGGATCATATTCATTCCGGATTCATGGCTGGCAGACTATAAACCCCATTATGTTAGGTTTTTGGAGATGAATCATCCATGAATAGAGCGCTCCCTCTGCTCGGGCTCTTGTTGCCGGTACTGGCGCAGGCGATCACGCCTGATGAGGCCCAGTTGCAACAAGCTGTCCGCGAGGGACGGGTTCGGCCCTTCCAGGAGATGATGGAGGTGGCAGCCAGATTGCCGGTACGGGTGCTGCGGGTGGATCTGGGGGAAGAGGATGGTGTCTGGCTCTATGAACTGCGAGTGATCGACCGGGAGAACAGCGTGCTCAAGGTGGCCTATCGGGCCGACAACCTGGAGATGGTGTGGGCCAAGGGCCACCACCTGGAGCGGCTGTTCGTGCCCAGAGCGGATCCGGTTGACGAAGAGTAATCCCTGTTTGGAAAGCTGCTGATGCGAATTCTGATAGTTGAAGACGAAAAGACCCTGGCGGGCCAGTTGGCGGAACAGCTGAGGCTGTCCGGTTTTGTCACCGATCTCTGCCACGATGGCAACGAGGCGGGCTTTCTCGGCGAGACCGAACCCTATGACGCCATCATTCTCGACTTGGGTCTGCCGGGACGCGATGGCCTGAGTGTGCTGAAAGAGTGGCGCAGCAAGGGGATCGACACCCCCGTGCTGGTGCTCACCGCCCGCGGTCAGTTGCACGAGAAGATCGAAGGGCTCAATGCCGGCGCGGATGACTACCTCACCAAGCCGTTCCAGGTGGCCGAGCTGGTGGCCCGGGTTCATGCCCTGGTGCGCCGAGCGGCGGGCAATGCCAGCTCGATCCTGGAGATCGGCGGGGTTCGCCTCGACATGGCGGCCTCCCAGGTGTGGTATGAGGGTACCCCCATCAAGCTCACCGCCCACGAGTTCCGGGTGCTGGGCTACCTGATGCAACACAGGGGCAAGGTGGTGTCGCGCAGCGAGCTTATCGATCACATCTATGCCCAGGATTTTGACCGCGATTCCAACACCGTTGAGGTGTTCATCGGCCGGATCCGCAAGAAGACTCATCCCGACTTGATTGAAACGGTGCGTGGCCTCGGATACCGGATCAACGAATGAGGCTGGTCAGAACTCTGCGGGGACGGCTGGTCGCCATCGCCCTGGTGTGGTGCGGCCTGTTCCTGTTTGCCACCGGCTTCAGCCTGCAGACCATGATGCGCAACTACTGGCAGGAGGCGGAAGCCGACGGCCTGCGTCTGCAGCTCTATGACCTGCTCTCCCGACTGGAGGTGGCGAAAAATGGCCTGCCGGTGGTGAGCGAACCCCTGTCGGATCCCCGCTTTCGCCAGCCCTATTCCGGCCACTACTGGCAGCTGGAGCTGGAACATCACGTCATCGGCCGTTCCCGCTCCCTGTGGGACACCAATCTCAATACCCAGGGGCTGAAATCCGCCTTCGGCGATCCGGATCTGTTTCTCGGGCGGGGCCCCAACAAGGAACCCCTCCTGATCATGACCCGCACCGTGCTGCTGCCGGGGTCGGACAAGGTGTTCACCCTGGTGATGGCGAAAGACAGCAGCGCCCTGACCCAGACCCTGAAGAAGACCCGGATCAGCCTCTTCTTAGGCCTCGGTTTTGCCGCCGCCGGTCTGGTGCTCGGCTTCATGTTCCAGATCGTCTACGGCTTGCGCCCGCTGCATTTGCTGCGCCGCGAATTGAGCCGGGTGCATCAGGGGCATCAGGAGGGGTTCCGGCTGCGCTATCCGCTGGAGATCCAGCCGCTGGTGGAGGACATCAACCGGCTGCTGCACCACTACAGCGAGCTACTGCAGCGGGCCCGCTCCCATACCGGCAACCTGGCTCACGCCCTCAAGACGCCGCTGAGCATCATGCGCAATCAGGTAGCCCAGCTGCCGCCTGAAGATCAGGCCGCCATCGGCGAACAGCTCGACCAGATCCAGCGTCACATCGACTATCACCTCGGCAAGGCACGGGTGACCGGTGCGGCCAAGATCCTCGGCGTCTCGACCCCGGTGCGGGCCAGGGTGGAGTACATCTGCCGCGCCTTCTCCCGCCTCTATCCGGGCAAGACGGTGGATTTGCAGGTGCCCGCCAATCTGGCGGTCGGGGTGGAGGAGCAGGATTTCGACGAGATGGTGGGCAACCTGCTGGAAAATGCCTTCAAGTGGTCCGCCAGCCAGCTGCGCATTTCCAGCGCCGAGCTGGGAGGCTGGATCACCCTGCGTATCGAGGATGATGGCCCCGGCATGAGCGAGGATCAGATCGCCAAGGCGGTGCTGCGCGGAGTGCGCCTTGACGAGAAGGTGCCGGGCTCGGGGCTTGGCCTCAATATCGTCTCCGATCTGGCGGAAGCCTATCGGGGCAGCTTCATCATGGGCCGCGCCGAGCTGGGCGGTCTGGCGGCCTCGCTCTCCCTGCCCAAGGTGGCAAGAGTAGAGAGCTAGGCATAAGATATGGCACTTGTTTCAGCCTGAGGAAGAGAACCATGACTGACGATCCGTGGGCACTATGTCATCTTGACGATTCATTCGATGCCTCTGTGCTGGGCACCAAGGGTGCCCAGATCCAGTGGTTTGAAGACAGGGACGGCCTGATCCAGTTCCTGCTGGAGGATTTTGTCGATCTGCTGGCCGATGTCGGCGAGCTGGACGAGGAGCAGACCGAACAGGCGCGCGAACGCTTCACCCTGCTGGTGGAACAGAGCTTCGATGATCGCACCCTGATGGACGCGATCAACGATCTCGCCTCCGGCCTGCGCCGCATCGCCTGGTTGGGGCCGCTCTCCGAGCTGGCGGAGATCAGCGACGAATTTGCCTCCGGCCTGCGCCGCTACTTCTGGAGCCAGTACGATGGCGACGAGGATGACCCGGATGCCTGGGTGCCGGAAGAGCTCTGGCCCCAGCTGGTGGAGTGCGCTCAGGAATATATGGAGGAAGGGGACTTCTGATCCTGTCCCGGCTTCTGTTGCAGCAGAGATAAAAACGGCGCCTTGATGGCGCCGTTTTTATTGCACTTTGTCAGGTTCTGGCGTTGTCAGGCACCGGCCGGCACCGCGTGGGCGGTGTTGGGCAGCGCAGGGCCTGTGTACTTCTCGATCTGCAGCTGGGCCATGTGACCGCAGTTGCCCTGGGCCAGGCTGGAGGAGCCCTCATCGAAGGTGAGGCAGTTGACGTTGCCGTTCTTGCAGATGCTGCCCACGTCACCCGGCTTGGCCGGATCGAACCAGGCCCCTTCGCAGATCCGCACCACCCCCTGGCGAATATCCTCGGAGATGAGCGCCCCCACCAGGATCTGGCCGCGATCGTTGAAGGCGCGTACCAGATCCCCCTGGGCGATGCCGCGAGCCTTGGCATCCGCCGGGTTGATCATGATGGCTTCGCGATCGGCGATGGCGAACTTGTCCCGCAGCGGAGTGTTGTCCAGCTGGGAGTGCAGCCGCTGGGTCGGGTGCGAGGTGTTGAGCGACAGGGGATAAGCGGTTGCCACCTCGCTCTTGATCCACTCTTTCGGTTCATACCATTTGGGATGACCGGCACAGTCGGCGTAATCCATGCCCGCCACCGTATTGGAGAAGATCTCGATCTTGCCTGACGGGGTACCGAGCGGGTTGAGCAGCGGGTTCTCGCGAAAATCGGCGTGGCGTACCCACTCGCGGCTCGCCTCGGGCACCGGGAAGCGCACATAGTTGTTGGATTCCCAGAACATGTTGAACGGCGGCAGCGCCACTCGGGCACCGCGCGCCTGGGCCGCCATGCCGTCGTACATCTGCTTGAGCCACAGCATCTCGTCCTTGCCTTCGGTGTACTGATCCTGCACGCCCAGCTTGGCCGCGATGGCGCTGAAGATGTCGAAGTCGTTGCGGGCTTCAAACTGGGGCGGCACGCACTGGTGCATCGGGAAGACGTAGCGCTGGGAGTAGTCCCCGCCCATCTCCAGATCGTTGCGCTCATAGCTGGTGGTCACCGGCAGGACGATGTCGGCCTGCTTGGCGGTGGCGGTCCAGTAGGGCTCGTGGACGATCACGGTCTGCGGCTTGCGCCAGGCCTGGATCAGGTTGTTGGTGTCCTGATGGTGGTGGAAGGGGTTGCCGCCCGCCACATAGACCAGCTTGATGTCCGGATAGGTAACCTTGCGACCGTTGAAGTCGATGGTCTTGCCCGGATTGGCAAGGCAGTCGGCGATGCGAGCCACCGGGATCGGCGCGGGGCTGTTCTTCGGTGCGTTGCCAGCGGAGATCCCCGCCAGGATGCCGCCCTTGGCGGTGGGGCTGCCACCTGAGGAGTAGTGGTAGCTGAAGCCGAAGCCACCGCCCGGCAGGCCGATCTGGCCCAGCATGGCGGCCAGGGTGACCAGCATCCAGTTGGGCTGCTCGCCGTGCTGCTGACGCTGCATGCCCCAGCCTGCCATGATCATGGTGCGTTTGCCGGCCATGTCGAGGGCCAGCTGGCGAATGACCTTGGCGTCGACGCCACATACAGTGCTTGCCCATTCGGCGCTCTTCGGCTGGCCGTCGTCCTTGCCGAGCAGGTAGGCGAGGAACTTGTCGAACCCGACGGTGTAGCGGTCGAGGAAGGCCTGATCGTGTTTCTTCTCGCTATACAGGGTGTGGGCGACCCCCAGCATCATGGCGACGTCTGTGTAGGCGTTCGGGGCGATCCACTCGGCATTCAGCTGCTTGGCGGTCTCGTTGTAGATGGGGTCGATGCTGATGACGCGGGTGCCCTTCTCCTTGAGCGCCTTGAAGCCGGCCTGACCCTCGTGATCCGGCATGTTCCAGCTGTTCTTCAGGGTGACCTGGGCGTTGACCCCCCACAGCACCACCAGCTCGGCGTTTTCCACCACGTTGGGCCAGGCAGTCTGCTGCTCGTACACCTCGATGGAGCCCATCACGTGGGACATGATCACCTGAGCGGCACCGGTGGAGTAGTCACCGGCATAACCGGTAAAGCCGCCGGCCAGGTTCATCAGACGGTGCAGCAGGGTACGGCTGTTGTGGAACATGCCGACGCTCTTCCAGCCGTAGGAACCGGCGTGGATGGCCTGCGGGCCAAAGTCGCTCTGCACCCGTTTGATCTCGCCTGCGACCAGCTCGATGGCCTTCTCCCAGCTCACCCGCACCCATTCGTCGGCACCGCGCAGCTCGGTCTTGGCCCCCGGGCCGTGTTCCAGCCAGCTCTTGCGTACCATGGGGTACTTGATGCGGTTCTTGGCGTGAACCTGGAACGGCGCCATGTCGATGAGATCGTTCGGGGCCGGATCATCAGCCACCGGCTGGACGCGCACCATGCGCCCCTCTTCGACGATGGCTTCGAAGGCACCCCAGTGGGCGCCGGTGAGGATGCCCTTCTGGGCCGGCACCAGGGTCGGGAACTGGCTCAGCGCCGTGCTGATGGCCTGTGCCAGGGCGCTTTTCGGGAACAGGCCGCCGAGCAGGGGCAGAGCGGCGCAGGCACTAAGCCCCTTGAGCAGGTTGCGGCGGGACAGATTGGTTTTCTTGTCGTTGTAAAAAGTCATAACGGTTTTCCTCTGTGCCAGCCTTAGTGGGCCGCGCTCATGTCACTGGCGTGTTTCTGGACATACTGGGTCAGCATGCGCGACTGTTCGGGGGTCAGGGAGGTGCGAGATTCCATCCCCTTGATGACGCCGATCCACTGGTTGGCATTGAAGTGATCCAGTGCGGTGAGGCCGTGGCAGCCGGTACAGTTGTTGGACATCAGGGTGGAGGCGTATTGCCACAGCTTGCCCTGATCGCCGATGAGCTGGCTCTGATCAACCCAGGCGGTCAGGCTGACCTGATGCCAGGTGAGGTTGGTGGCGCTGTCGGTTTCACTCTTGCCGGTGACCAGCTCCTTCTTGGCGGCGTCGCCGACCAGGGCGCTCAGGATCCGTTTGCCGGGAGCGGCGTAGAACACTTCGCTCACGCCATCCTGCTGCCAGCCGTCGATGCGCACCTGGGCGCGGCCGTTCTCGTTGGCCAGCACTTCCACCTGGGTGGAGGGCATCAGGGTGCCTTCGTCAGTCTTGGCGTTGGCATCGAGGAACAGCGGGGTGGTGGCGATGGCGTAGCGGGTAGTGACGCTGGCCGGGGTCTGGGCGGCAGCCTGGGCCAGTTCGCTGGCGCCGGCGGCGGCCAGGCCGCTCATGTCGGGCATGATGTGGGCGACGCCGCGGTGGCAGTCGATGCAGGTCTGGCCATCCTTGATGGCGACCGGGTGCTCGGCGCGGGCGTTGGGGCGCTGGGCCAGGATGTCCATCGCCTCATAACTGTGGCAGTTGCGGCAGGTGGCCGAGTCGTTGGCCTTAAGCTCGTCCCATACCGACTGCGCCATGCGCAGCTTGTGGGCCTCGTATTTTTCCGGGGTGTCCAGGGTGCCGATCGCCTCGTGGTAGATATCCTTCACGGCGCGGATCTTGGTCCACAGATAGGAGGTGGGATCCCCCGGAATGTGGCAGTCGGCGCACTCGGCGCGGATCCCCTTGGTGTTCTGGAAGTGAACGCTGCCCTGGTACTCGGCAAGCGGGGTCTGCATCGAGTGGCAGGAGACGCAGAATTCAGTGGAACTGGTCTTGTGCAGCACAGTCACTGTCACCCCCAGTGCCGCGACGCCCAGCAGGGCTCCGAGCAGCAGGAGCCAGAACCAGGTTTTTCGGGTCAGTTTTCCAATCATGACGACATTGTCCTACAGTTATTTTGTACCAATATAGTAGTACCTCCATGGTAGTGGTATCGGTGGTTGTAAGACGTTGACCTTTGTCATGCTTTATATTTTTTGAATGGCGTCACACTTCGTGATTAATTTATTTTTTGGAGTTATTGCTGAATTAAATTCACCGCCTGGATCGCTGCCTGTTTTCTGACTCTTTCCTTTGCAGCTGTTAGCCTCCTCGCAAAACCCTCCCGGATTCATTGATATAGTCATGAGTGAGCCCCCATGGAGCGTCGCTGATGAGCCCCTTCTCCCTGTTGTGTGTTGCCGCCGATGTGCAGATGCTGGCCGAGTTCGAGCAGGAGCTGGCCCCGTTGCTGAGTCACTTCAATCTGGTGGTGGTGGCCGGACAGCAGTCCGCCGAACAGGCGCTGGACGAGCTGGAAGGCAAGGGGCAACTGCCCGCCGTGGTGGTGTGCGACAGCGATCTGGGGGATGGCCGAGGGGCCGACTTCCTCATCCACCTTGGCGATCGCCACGATGCGTGCCGCAAGATCCTGCTGGGCAGCCAGCCGGAGATGAAATCCATCATAGAGGCGGTAAACCTGGGCCGGCTCGACTACTACCTGCAGCTCCCCTGGCGCGATGGCAGCCTGCGCCGGGCGGTGATCGAACAGGCCAGTCACTTCGTGCTGCAGCACCCCGAGGTGGATCTGCTGAGCTATGCCGCCGTGCTCGACAACCAGAAGCTGCTGCGAGCTCACGTCGATCGCAAGATGGCCGAGTACCGCCAGGGCTTCATGGATTACACCCACTGCAGCGATGAAGAGCTCTCCCGGGTGGTGATCGAGGGGCTCTACCAGTTCTTCGAAGGAGATGACGAGGCCAAGGTCTGTCTCCACTACAGTCCGGGCCATGTGCTGACCCGGGAAGGGGAGCCGAACCGCTTTCTCTGGTTCATCGCCAAGGGGGAGGTGGTACTGCGCAAGCGCGATGAGCAGGGGATCGAGCAGGAGGTGGTGCACTATCGTACCGGCTCCCTGGTGGGGGGCATGTCCTTCGTCACCGGCGAACCCGCCTTCACCACGGCGGTGACCCTGACCGGAGCCGAGGTGATCAAGCTCGACAAGCTGCAATTCTCCCGCGTCATGCAGGCCCGCAGCGAACTGCTTCCCTCCTTTACCAGCCTGTTGCTGCGCCACTTCAACCGCCGTCTGCAGAACAGCATCCGCACCGAGATCCGCTTGCAGCAGACCCTCAACTCCCTCGATGCGGCCTATGCCCAACTAGTGGAGAGCGAGAAAATGGCGGTGCTGGGGCAGCTGGTGGCCGGCGTGGCCCATGAGCTCAACAATCCGGTGGCGGCCATCATCCGCGGCAGCGAAACCCTGCGGGCCGCCATCCCCGATCTGGTCAACCTCGAGCTGCCCGCCGCCATCAAGGGGCTGGGCAACCAGACCCTCTGCCAGGCCCTGACGGCCCAACCGGTCTCGACCAGCGAGATCCGCGACAAGACCCGCCAGGCGGAGGGGCGTTTCGGTGATCGCCAGCAGGCGCGGCTGGCGGTGCAGATGCATCTGGATGACGAGCTGAGCTGGCAGCGCTGGTTTGCCGGCCGCACTGGCGCACAGCGGGAGGCCCTGCTGGCGCAGCTGGAGTTGTTCCAGCAGACCGGCAGCTTCCTGCGCAACATAGAGGTGTGTGCCCGCCGCATCGGCGATCTGGTCAAGAGTCTCAAACAGTATGCCCGTCAGGACGGGGATGAGCCCTCGCTGGTGGACTTGCACGAGGGGCTGGAAGACACCTTGATGATCTTCGAAAACCGCCTCAAACAGCACGAGCTGTGCAAGGAGTACCAGCCGCTGCCGCCGGTGCGCTGCCATCCCATCGCCCTGCAGCAGGTGTGGACCAACCTCATCGGCAACAGCCTGGATGCCATGAGCGGCCCGGGCCGGCTTACCATCCGCACCGCCCTGCTGGATCCCGAGTGGGTCATGGTGGAGGTGGAGGACACGGGCTGCGGCATTCCTCCCGAACTGCGGGAGCGGATCTTCGATCTCAACTTCACCACCAAGCGAGAGGGCCACTTTGGCCTCGGCATCGGCCTGAGCGTGGCGTTGCAGATAGTGCAGCAGCACCACGGCCGGATCGAGGTGGCCTCCGAACCTGGCCGCTACACCCGGATGCGGGTCTGTCTGCCGCTGGATGGCAGGGGGCACGCCAGCCATGGAGGAGAAAATCATCACAAGGAACACGCGGCCTGACGCGGCCGCCGACATCAACCGGCGGGGCCGTCGCGAGATGCCGCCAAGGAGGAAAAACAATGAAAAACTACCTGATCCTGTGTGTGGATGACGAGCGGGAAGTGCTGGAGGCGGTGATCCACGATCTCGCCCCCTTCCGTACCCACTTCGAGCTGGAAGCCGCCGAGAGTGTCGATGAAGCGCGCGCTGTGGTGGATGAGTGGGAGAGCGAGGGGGCAAACTGGCCCTGATCCTCTGCGACCACATCATGCCCGGGACCCTGGGTATCGACTTTCTCATCGAGCTGAACCAGCGCGCCAGTACCCGGGCCAGCCGCAAGCTTCTGCTGACCGGTCAGGCGGGGCTGGAGGCGACCGTCGAGGCGGTCAATCGCGGCGGCCTGCACTACTATCTGGCCAAGCCGTGGAAGCTGGAGACGCTGCAAGAGGCGGTGCGGGAGCAACTCACCGATTATCTGCTGGCGGAAGATGGTGACAACGCCTTCCATTACGCCTCCCTGCTCAACCAGGCCAGGCTGTTTGCCGCTATTCACGACCATCCGTTCTACGAATAGCGGCGGTTGGGCTTTGCCGCACTGGGCTGTATACTGTCTGCATATACAGTATTGCAGGTAGCCACAGATGCGACTCTTTATCGCCGAGAAGCCCTCCCTCGGCCGCGCCATAGCCGATGCACTGCCCAAGCCCCACAAGAAGGGGGAGGGTTTCATCGAAACTGCCCAGGGGGATGTGGTCACCTGGTGCATCGGCCATCTGCTGGAGCAGGCCGAGCCCGACGCCTATGACGCCGCCTTCAAGCAGTGGCGGATGGAACATCTCCCCATAGTGCCGGACCAGTGGCAACTGGTGGCCAAGCCCAAGACCAGGACCCAGCTCACCGTCATCAAGCGCCTCATCAAACAGGCCGACTGCGTGGTCAACGCCGGTGACCCGGACCGGGAGGGGCAGCTGCTGGTGGATGAGGTGATCGATTTTCTCGGCTACCCCAAAACCAAGCCGGTGCAGCGCTGCCTCATCAGCGATCTCAACCCGCCGGCGGTGCGCCGTGCCCTCGACAAGCTCAGGGACAACAAGGAGTTCGTGCCGCTGGCAGTATCGGCGCTGGCCCGTAGCCGGGCAGACTGGCTCTATGGCATCAACATGACCCGCGCCTACACCCTGCTGGGGCGCAAGGCGGGCTGCAGCGAGCTGCTCTCGGTGGGGCGGGTACAGACCCCGCTGCTGGGGCTGGTGGTGCGCCGGGATCTCGAGATAGAGGCCTTCGTGCCCAAGCCCTTCTACGAAGTGCTGGCCCATCTGGTGACCGATGGCAACGAACGCTTCACCGCCAAGTGGTTGCCCTCCGAGGCCTGCCTGCCGTGGCAGGATGAGGAGGGGCGGGTGCTCAACCGGGCGCTGGCCGACAAGGTGGTGAGCCGGATCAACGGCCAGCCGGCGCAGGTGGAGTCGGTGGAAGAGCAGGCTCGCAAGCAGGCGGCGCCGCTGCCCTACAACCTCTCCAGCCTGCAGATCGATGCGGCCAAGCGCTTCGGCATGGATGCCAAGCGGGTGCTGGACGTGTGCCAGAGCCTCTATGAGCGCCACAAGCTCATCACCTATCCCAGATCCGACAGCCGCCATCTGCCAAGCGATCACTTCAGCCGGGCCCCCCAGGTACGTGAGGCCATCGCCGCCACGGCCCCCGCTTTGGCCAAGGCGGTGAGCGAGGCGGACGGCAAGATCCGCAGCAAGGCGTGGAACGACAGCAAGGTGGATGCCCACCACGCCATCATCCCCACCGAAAAGCGCGGCAACGAGGGGAGCCTGGGGGCCGACGAGGCCAAACTCTATGGCCTCATCGCCCGCCAGTACCTGCTGCAGTTCTATCCGCCATTCGAGTACAACGACAGCAAGGTGCTGCTGCGTATTGCCGGCGGTCTGTTCCAGGCCAAGGCGCGTCGCATCCTCAAGGCCGGCTGGAAGGCATTGCTCGGGGTGGAGGAAGATGACGATGAAGAGAAAGCCGGCACTCTGCCCGCTCTGAAGGAGGGAGAGCAACTGCTATGCGAGCGGGGCGAGCTGCTGGAGAAGATGACCCAGCCGCCCAAGTCATTTACCGACGCCACCCTGCTGGCCGCCATGACGGGGATTGCCCGTTATGTGCAGGATCCCGAGATCCGCAAGACCCTGCGGGAGACCGATGGCCTTGGCACCGAGGCGACCCGGGCCGGCATCATAGATCTGCTGTTCAAGCGTCGCTTCCTGGTGCGTCAGGGCAAGGTCATCAAGGCGACCCCCACGGGACGGGCGCTGATCCAGGCCTTGCCGACCAGCGCCACTACCCCGGACATGACGGCGTTATGGGAGCAGAGTCTCGGTCGGATTGCCGAGCGCCACGGAAGCTACCAGCAGTTCATGGGGCCGCTGACCGAACAGTTGCACGGGCTGGTGGAGGGAGCCAGGCAGGATTCGGGTGCCGGTTTCAGCGCCCTGCCCAGGGAGGCGCCCGGCGCAGCCAAGCGGCGTTTCACCCGGCGCAAGGGGGCGGCCAGCACGACCGGCGGATCCCGACCACGCAAAACGACCAGCAAGCGCCAAACCAGGGCGGCATGACGAAAAAAGGCGCCCGTCCTGGGCGCCAAAGGCATTGTTGTCAGGCTGCCCGGGCGGGCAAGCTGGCGCGGATCCTGTGCTGGTAGTGCAGAACCACCCCGAGGAACACCAGATCCTTGAAGATGAAGAACTCGGTGACCGGCACGCCGTCGACCACCTTCCAGACCCCTGTCAGGGTCAGCAGGAAGCTCAGGGTAACCAGGAAGGTGACGATAGCCCCCATGCTGCTCCAGTAACCGATGCGGGGTTGCCACAGACCCACGACCAGTCCGACGGCGATCACTATCTCGGCCAGCCCGATCAGGTTCGATACGCCCTGTTCCGACAGGGGGCCATAGAGCCAGCTCATCAAGGGGTGGCTGGCTACCAGTGGCTTGATGGCGGCCGCCTCGGTCGGGGTGAACTTGAACACGCCGATCCAGAGCAGGGTCAGTACCACGCCCGCCAGGGCGATCAGAAAGCCTTTGTCATGTTGCTGCATGGGGGAGCCTCGCTTAAGGGGTCAGGGTGACGGGCGGGAAGTCGATATCGGTCGCCGCCAGATGGTTGCCATAGTTGGTCAGGGTATTGACCACCACCTGTCCGAGCACCTCCAGCAGCAGCTCGTCGTCCACACCGGCGGCGCGGGCGCTCGCCAACTGCTCGTCACTGATGACCCCACGCTGGCTGACCAGCGCCGTTGCCAACTGCAGCAGGGCGTGATCGAGGGGATCCGCCGCCTGGCCGAGACGGGCTGCGCGGATCTCCTGGGCCGAGAATCCGGCCTTGCCCGCCAGCAGGGTGTGGGCAGACAAGCAGTATTGGCAGGCGTTGGCCTGACCGATGGCCAGTGCCAGCAGCTCTCGTTGAGGGGCGGTGAGGCGTCCCTTGCCGAGGGCATCGGCAAAAGCCAGGAAGCCGTTGAGCAGGGCTGGCGAGTGGGCCAGGGTGGCGTAGAGGTTGGGCACCATGCCCAGAGTGCGTTGCAGGGTGGCCAGGGTCGGGGCGGCAGACGGTTGCGGCTGGGATACGGGTTGGATACGGCTCATGATGTACTCCTGTGTGTTGGTGAAGGTACGGGAGACAGTGTGCCGTCGTTCGTGATACGGTTTATCACCCATTGTCTTTAAATAGATACAATTCGTCTCAAATATGGATCCACTCTCCACCCTGTTGGCCCATGCCACCCCCGAAGCCAGGCTCTTCTTCGCCGGCAACCTGTGCCAGCACTCCCCCAGCGACGACTACCCGGGCGGTGGACATCTCCATCTGTTGCGCAGCGGTGCCCTGACGCTGCGTGAAGAGGGGGGCGCCAGCCTGCTGCTCGAGGAGCCGACCCTGATCCTGTTTCCCCGGGGACGCCGGCACAGGCTTGAGCCCAGAAAGCTGGGGGGCTGCGATCTGGTGTGTGCCAACGTGGCGTTCGGGCAGGGGGGCGCATCGCCGTTGCAGCAGGCGTTGCCGGACTCGCTGGTGTTGCCACTGCGAGTGCTGCCTGCCCTGACGCCGGTGCTGGATCAGCTGTTTGACGAGGCCTTTCACCCCCGCTATGGGCAGGAGCCGGTGCTCTCCCGCCTGCTGGAGGTGCTGTTGATCCTGCTGCTCCGCCATCTGGTCGAGCGGGGGGAGTGCCAGCAGGGGATGCTGGCGGGTCTGTCCGATCCCCAGCTGGCGAGGGCTATTTCGGCGATGCATCAGCGCGGAGATGAACCCTGGACCGTGGCCACGCTGGCGCGGGAGGCCGGCATGTCGCGAGCCCGTTTTGCCGCGCGGTTTCAGGAACGGGTCGGTCAGGCGCCGCTCGGTTATCTGACCCGTTGGCGCATGGCGCGTGCCTGCCAGCAATTGTTGGCGGGGGAATCCATGGTGCAGGTGGCGCTGGGGGCAGGGTACAGCGGCAGTGTCGCCTTCGGCCGGGCGTTCGAGCGGGAGCTGGGGATGAGTCCGGGGCGCTGGCTCAAGGCACAGCAGGAGCGGGCAGAATAGAAACGGGGCAGCCAGTGGCTGCCCCGTTCTCATGGTCGATCAACCCGTGTAGACACCCTCTTCCGGGTAGCGGATGCGAGTCTCGACCGGGCGAGCCAGCATGAAGGCTAGGGTGAGGGGGCCAAGACGGCCACAGATCATCACCAGCACCAGGATGAGTTTGCCCGGCTCGCTCAGGGAGCTGGTGATACCGGTGGAGAGGCCGACGGTGGCAAAGGCCGAGATGGTCTCGAACATGATTTTGTCGAACGGCAGATCCTCGGTGATCATCAAGAGGAACATGGCCAGCATCAGCCCCATGACGCTGACCATGATGATGGCCAGCGAGCGGGTCACGATCTGGGGCGACAGGGTGCGGCCAAAGGCAGTGACGTGGGGGCGCTTGGTCAGGAAGGCCTTGGTGGCGAGCAGGACCACCGCAAAGGTGGTGACCTTGATACCGCCCCCCGTGGAGGTGGCGCCGGCCCCGATGAACATCAGCATCATCATGAACAGCAGGGAGGCGGGCACCATCTGGCCGATGTCGATGGAGTTGAAACCCGCCGTCCGGGCGCTGGCCGACTGGAAGAAAGCTGCCAGCAACTGGCTGCCCAGGCTGGCTTCACCCAGAGTGCCCGGGTTGTTGTGTTCAAGCAGCCAGAACATCAGGGTACCGATCAGCAGCAGGGCTGGCGTCATCACCAGCATCAGCTTGCTGTGCAGCTTGAGCCTGCGCCAGCGGCGGTTGCGCACCAGATCGACGATGACGGTAAAGCCAAGCCCCCCCAGGATCAGCAGGCCGGCGATGGTGAGGCTGATGAGAGGGTCATCTCTATAGTCCATGAGATTGTTGGCAAACAGCGAGAAGCCGGCGTTGTTGAAGGCCGATACCGCATGGAAGAAGCTGACGTAGAGGCCGTGAACCCAGCCCATCTCGGGCACCCAGCGAATGGCCATGATGGCGGTGCCGATCAGCTGGGCGATGAAGGCGAACAGCACGATGCGCTTGACCAGCTGGACTATGTTGACCGATCCCTCCTGGCCCAGCGCCTCCTTGGCCAGCACCTGCTGGCGCAGGCCGACCCGCTTGCTGAACATGGCAATCAGCAACAGGGTCATGGTCATCTGGCCCAGACCGCCAATCTCCATCAGGATGAGCAGGAAGATCTGCCCTTGCAGGGTGAAGGCGGTACCTGTATCCACGACCCCGAGGCCGGTTACGCTGATGGCCGAGGTTGCGGTAAACAGGACGTTGATGAAGGTGACCTCGCCCTTGTGGCTGGAGGGCTGCACCAGAAAGATGGTGCCGACCAGCAGGATGATCAGAAAGCTGCCGAGGATCAGCCGGGCTTCGCTCCAGCGGGACTCATCCTTCTGATACAGGGCGAAGGTGTAATTGCTGCGCCAGTTGATCATAGGGTTTCAAGCCAGTGATCGATGGCGTGCTTGTTGCCAGCCAGGATCAGGATATCTCCCAGCTGCAGCTCCATCTTGCCGGTCAGCACGTTGTGCAGGGTTTCGCCGCGCTTGATGGCGAGCAGCTGGAAGTCGCTCTGTTGCAACAGGTGGAAGTCGCTGAGGGCTTTGCCGTTCAACTGCAGACCGATGACGAACTCGGTCAGCACCATGTCATGGCCCAGTTCCAGATAGTCGAACAGGCGGTTGTCGAGCATGCTCTGGGCGACCCGGCGACCCATGTCCCACTCAGGGTTGATCACTTTGTCGGCCCCCACCTTCTGCAGGATCTTGGCGTGAAATTTGTCGCGCGCCTTGACCCACACCTTCTTCACGCCGGCTTCTTTCAGCACGAGGGTGGTGAGGATGCTGGTCTCCAGATTGTCACCGATGGCGACGAAGACGATGTCGAAGTTGGCCAGCCCCAGCTCGGCCACAGTGGCCTCGTCGGTGGCATCGGCAACGATGACATGGTTGCACAGGGTGGCGATCTGGCGGGTTCTGCTCTCGTCGATGTCGATAGCCAGTACCTCGGCATCCTGTCGTTGCAGCTCTTCGCACAGGGCGCTACCAAACAGGCCCAGGCCGATGACGGCAAACTGGTTGTTCATGAGTGGTTCCTCAACAGTTGGATCTGTCTACTCTAAACCACTGTTATTCGGCCGGAAAGAGCCCAGGTTTTTCGTCATCGACCAACTTGAGGTAGACTGCGCCTTCGCACCAAGCCGGGACAGACCGATGAAACTGAATGCCAACGCCTCCCTGTTGAGTCTCAACACCCTTGCCCTCGATGCTCATTGCCTCTGGCTGGCCGAGGTGGAGCAGGTCGCCGATCTGGGCAACCTGCGCGCCGATCCCCAGCTCGGGTCTTTGCCGCGTCTGACCCTGGGCGGCGGCAGTAATGTGCTGTTTACCACCGATTTCCTCGGGCTGGTGATCCTCAACCGTCTGAAAGGGATCGAGATGCAGGATGGCGGCGATCACTGGTTGCTCCATGTGGCGGCGGGCGAGGATTGGCATCAGCTGGTGTGCCATGCCCTGCAGCAGGGGTGGCATGGACTGGAAAACCTGGCGCTGATCCCGGGTACGGTCGGCGCCGCACCGGTGCAGAATATCGGTGCCTATGGCGTCGAGCTGGCCACCTTCTGCGACTATGTGGATGCGTTCAACTGGCAGAGCGGCGAGATGGAGCGGATCGCGGCGGATCAGTGCCGTTTCGGCTATCGCGACAGCATCTTCAAGCATGAGTACCAGGATACTCACCTGATCACCGCCGTCGGCCTGCGTCTGCCCAAGGCGTGGCAACCCGTTGTGGGTTACGGCCCGTTGGCAGCCCTCGGTGAATCCCCAGCGGCCCAAGCCATCTTCGATACCGTCTGCGCAACCCGCATGGCCAAGCTGCCGGATCCGGCTGTGCTCGGCAATGCGGGTAGCTTCTTCAAGAACCCCGTGGTGCCGGCCGAGCTGGCGCAACGGCTCAAGCAGCAGTATCCGCAGATGCCCTGCTATCCGGCCGGAGAGGGTGAGGCCAAGCTGGCCGCGGGCTGGCTGATCGATCAGTGCGGCCTCAAGGGCTTTGCCATCGGTCGCGCCGCCGTCCATCAGGAGCAAGCACTGGTGCTGGTCAATCTGGGGGACGCCAGCGCCATGGAGCTGATCGCCCTGGCGGCCCATGTGCGTGACAGCGTGGAGCAGAAGTTTGGTGTAGTGCTGGAGCACGAGGTGCGCTTCATGGGGGCGCAGGGGGAAACATGGCTTGACGAGGTGCTGGCATGACATTGACACCCATCAGACAGACCCTGATTTCCCTGCTCAGCGACGGCCAGTTCCACTCCGGTGAGCAGCTGGGTGAGCAACTCGGCATCAGCCGTGCGGCGGTGAGCAAGCACATGGCGGCCCTCAAGGGGCTGGGGCTGGATCTGTTCAGTCTGACCGGCAAGGGTTATCGATTGGCTGTGCCGCTGGCGCTCTACGATCAGGCCCAATTGCAAGCCTTGGCCCCGATGGCGCCGATCCACTGCTTCCCGGTCATCGACTCCACCAACCAGTTCCTGCTGGAGCGGGTTAACCAGGCCCGCGCCGGCGAGTGTTGCCTGGCCGAGTGCCAGACCGCCGGCCGTGGTCGTCGTGGCAAGCCGTGGATTTCGCCGTTTGGTTGCCAGCTGATCTTGAGCATGTACTGGCGGCTGGAGCAGGGGATGGCTGCAGCCATGGGATTGAGCCTGGCAGTGGGCGTTGCCGTGGTGGAGGCGCTGGAATCCCTCGGTTATCAGGGGGTTGAGCTCAAGTGGCCCAACGATCTCTACTATCAGGGGCGCAAACTGGCAGGGATTCTGGTGGAGATGAGCGGCAGTGCCGGTGCCAGTTGCCATCTGGTGATCGGGGTCGGCCTCAATCTGGCCATGCCTGCCCGGGAAGGGGAGAGGATCGATCAGGCCTGGGCCGAACTGCGCCACATCAACCCCGAGCTGGTTGATCGCAACCAGTTGGCCGCCCGGGTGATAGAGCACCTGCAAACCGCCATGCAGACCTTCGAACAAAGCGGATTGGGGAGCTTCGTCGACGCGTGGAACCGGCTCGATCATTTTGCCGGTCGCCCTGTTCGTCTGCTGATGGGCGATCAGGAGGTCCGCGGCATCGCCAGGGGGATCGACGATCGCGGTGCCCTGCGTCTGGAGACGGAGGAGGGCATCAAGTTCTATCTGGGCGGTGAAATCTCCCTGCGCCGGGGAGACTGAGGGCGACCGTGACAGTTATAAACGAAGAGGGGGCCACTGGCCCCCTCTTCGTTTATCCGTTGTCTGTTCAAGCCGTCACTTGCGCAGTTTGATCTGTTCGATGGCATGCTCCTGTCCCTTGGTCAGGATCAGGTTGGCTCGCTCCCGAGTTGGCAGGATGTTTTCTTGCAAATTCAGATAGTTGATATCTTGCCAGATGTTGCCGGCAATCCGGGTCGCTTCGCTTTCCGCCAGCTTGGCATAGTGGTGGAAGTAGGAGTCCGGATCCGAGAAGGCACCGCTGCGAAACTTGAGGAAACGCTCGATATACCAGGTGCGCAGCAGCTCGGCATCGGCATCCACATAGATGGAAAAGTCGACGAAATCAGACACGAACACGCGGTGCGGATCCTGCGGGTAGTCCATGCCGCTTTGCAGCACATTGAGCCCTTCCAGGATCAGGATGTCCGGCTGCTCCACCACCTTCTTCTCGTCGGGAATGATGTCGTAGATAAGGTGGGAATAGACGGGGGCCTCCACCTTTTCGTGTCCCGCGCGGATGTTGGCGACAAACTCCACCAGATGACGGATATCGTAGGACTCGGGGAATCCCTTGCGGCGCATCAGGCCGCGCTCCTCCAGCACCTTGTTGGGATAGAGAAAGCCGTCGGTGGTAACCAGCTCTACCCGCGGGTGCTCCGGCCAGCGCTCCAGCAGCGCTTGCAGGATGCGCGCCGTGGTGCTCTTGCCACCGGCCACGCTGCCCGCGATGCTGATGATGTAGGTGCCCTTGCCGCGGGACTGGCCGAGAAACTGCTCCAGCACCCGGCTGCGACGCTGCTTGGCCTTGACGTAGAGATTGAGCAGACGGGAGAGCGGCAGATAGATCTCTTCGACTTCCCGCAATGACACCTTCTCGTTGATCCCGCGCAGGGTTTGCAGATCGTGCTCGGTCAGGGTCAGGGGGACCGAATCGCGCAATAACGCCCATTGTTCGCGGGTGAATTGCAGATAGGGGTTATGCTCTGTCGTCATGGTGTCGTCACTGTTTCTTGGGCACGGCGACCATACACCAAGGGTGGGGGAGCGACAAGCGACCTGGCGGGATTGCCCGATTTGTCGCCATGTTTTTGCAAACTCGGCGGCAATAAAGCACTTTTTGCCGGGCTCAATGGTTGCATCCCCCAAATCCTTACAATAAAATGCGCGACGCTTAGATGTCTGTCGTCTATTTGCCGAGCAAAAGCGATAAAAACAACGGGTGCAAGCAGAATTACCGTTGTGACAATCTGGTATTTGGAGGGGTTCCCGAGCGGCCAAAGGGATCAGACTGTAAATCTGACGGCTCTGCCTTCGAAGGTTCGAATCCTTCTCCCTCCACCATATTTCTCTGCGGTTTGAGTTCTTTGGGTTAGAGAAATGCGGGCATCGTATAATGGCTATTACCTCAGCCTTCCAAGCTGATGATGCGGGTTCGATTCCCGCTGCCCGCTCCAAGATGCTGATATGGCTCAGGCGATACCAAGAGCTACACCCTCGGGTGAGGTCGGCAGTCGAATCTGCCTGTCAGCACCAACCTCTCTTCCCCACCAGATTCAAATCCATCATATAAACTGTTCTGTGGTTAGCTTGCCACCGCGTACTCAGCGTTAGTTTAGAGGGACGATCATGTCTAAAGAAAAATTTGAGCGTAGTAAACCGCACGTTAACGTGGGTACCATCGGCCACGTTGACCACGGTAAAACCACCCTGACTGCTGCTATCACCAACGTGCTGGCCAAGCACTTCGGTGGTAAAGCTTTCGCCTTCGACCAGATCGACAAGGCACCGGAAGAGCGTGAGCGTGGTATCACCATCAACACCTCCCACGTAGAATACGACACCGCTACCCGTCACTACGCTCACGTAGACTGCCCGGGTCACGCCGACTACGTTAAAAACATGATCACCGGTGCTGCCCAGATGGACGGCGCTATCCTGGTAGTAGCTGCGACTGACGGCCCGATGCCGCAGACCCGTGAGCACATCCTGCTGGGTCGTCAGGTAGGCGTTCCGTACATCATCGTGTTCATGAACAAGTGCGACATGGTTGATGACGAAGAGCTGCTGGAACTGGTCGAGATGGAAGTTCGCGAACTGCTGTCCGAGTACGACTTCCCGGGTGATGACCTGCCGGTAGTCCGCGGTTCCGCACTGAAAGCGCTGGAAGGCGAAGCTCAGTGGGAAGAGAAGATCATCGAGCTGGCCGGTCACCTGGATTCCTACATCCCGGAGCCGGAGCGCGCGATTGACCAGCCGTTCCTGATGCCTATCGAAGACGTATTCTCCATCGCTGGCCGTGGTACCGTAGTAACCGGTCGTGTAGAGCGCGGTATCGTTAAAGTAGGTGAAGAAGTGGAAATCGTGGGTATCAAAGATACCACCAAGACCACCTGTACCGGTGTTGAGATGTTCCGCAAGCTGCTGGACGAAGGTCGTGCAGGCGAGAACATCGGTGCACTGCTGCGTGGCGTGAAGCGTGAAGACGTAGAGCGTGGTCAGGTCCTGGCCAAGCCGGGCACCATCAAGCCGCACACCAAGTTCGAATCCGAAGTGTACGTACTGTCCAAAGAAGAAGGTGGTCGTCACACCCCGTTCTTCAAAGGCTACCGTCCGCAGTTCTACTTCCGTACTACCGACGTGACCGGTACCATCGAACTGCCGGAAGGCGTAGAGATGGTCATGCCGGGCGACAACATCAAGATGGTTGTTACCCTGATTGCGCCGATCGCGATGGACGACGGCCTGCGTTTCGCCATCCGTGAAGGTGGCCGTACCGTAGGTGCGGGTGTTGTAGCTAAAGTTATCGCTTAATCTTTGGCTTACATAAATAAAGCAAAGCCCCTATAATAGGGGCTTTCTTATGCAGGGGCGTAGTTCGAATTGGTAGAACAGCGGTCTCCAAAACCGATGGTTGCGGGTTCGAGTCCTGCCACCCCTGCCATATACCTCGTCTCGTACGGGGCTTTTGTGTCTTTGGTTACGTCAGATACAGGTGGGTTGTATGAGTGTTAGTTCTGAGAGCCAGGGCGGAAGCAAGGATACCCTGCTTTGGGGCCTGGTTTTCATTATCCTGGCGGCCGCTGTAGTGGGTAATTATCTGCTGAGTGATGTCATGGTTGCCGTCCGCGCCCTGGGTGTGGTCGTTGTGATTGCTGCTGCTGGTGCAGTGGCCCTGCAAACCACCAAGGGAAAGGCAACACTGGCATTCGCCCGTGAGTCTCGCCTGGAAGTCCGCAAGGTCGTATGGCCGACCCGTCAGGAAGCCATTCAGACAACCCTGATTGTGCTGGCGGTGACTGCCGTGATGGGCCTGCTGCTGTTCGTTCTGGACGGTGCCTTGGTCTGGTTGGTCAACCTGATTACCGGTGTGTAAGGATAAGCCATGACTGAACAACGTGAACAACGTATGAGATGGTATGTCGTGCAGGCATTTTCCGGCTATGAAGGCCGTGTTGCCAAATCTCTGCGTGAACATATCAAGATGCATGGCATGGAAGACATGTTCGGTGAAGTACTGGTCCCGACCGAAGAAGTGGTCGAGATGCGTGCCGGCCAGAAGCGCAAGAGTGAGCGCAAATTTTTCCCGGGTTATGTCCTGGTCCAGATGATCATGGATGAAACCACGTGGCACCTGGTACGCAATGTACCGCGCGTCATGGGCTTCATCGGCGGTACTTCCGACCGCCCGGCGCCGATCTCCGACAAAGAGGCCGATGCCATTCTGAATCGTCTGCAGGATGCCCACGACAAGCCGCGTCCGAAAACCCTGTTTGAACCGGGTGAGATGGTACGGGTTGCCGATGGTCCGTTTGCCGACTTCAACGGTACCGTTGAAGAAGTGGATTACGAGAAGAGCCGCGTGAAAGTCTCCGTACTGATCTTCGGTCGTTCTACTCCGGTTGAACTGGATTTTGGTCAGGTCGAAAAAGGCTGATCGAATTATGTACGTTTAACGGTTGTCAGGGGCAGCGAATATCTCTATAATTCGCTGCCCCTTTATTAGTTGGGGAGCCGTTTGCAGGAGCATGTCTCCGAGGCGCTAGAACCCATATTTGAGGTAATTTCCTAATGGCTAAGAAAGTCACAGCTTATATCAAGCTGCAGGTTGCTGCTGGTGCAGCCAACCCGTCTCCTCCCGTTGGTCCTGCACTGGGTCAACACGGTGTTAACATCATGGAATTCTGTAAGGCGTTCAACGCCCGTACAGAGAAGCTGGAAAAAGGTTCACCGACTCCGGTCGTGATCACCGTTTACAGCGACCGTTCCTTCACCTTCGAAACCAAGACTCCGCCCGCTTCCTTCCTGCTGAAGAAAGCTGCTGGCATCAAGTCTGGTTCTGCCAAGCCGAACAAAGACAAGGTTGGTAAGGTGACCGTTGCTCAGCTGCAAGAAATCGCCAAGACCAAAGAGCCGGATATGACCGGTGCCGATCTGGATGCAAAAGTACGTTGCATCGCCGGCTCCGCTCGTTCCATGGGTCTGGTAGTGGAGGATTAAGACAATGGCTAAACTTTCCAAGCGTATGCGCGTTATTCGCGAAAAAGTTGACGGTACCAAAGAGTACTCCATCAACGAAGCCATTGCCCTGCTGAAAGAACTGGCTACCGCCAAGTTCGTTGAAAGCGTTGACGTTGCTGTCAACCTGGGTATCGACGCTCGTAAATCCGATCAGAACGTACGTGGTGCAACTGTACTGCCGCACGGTACCGGTCGTGACGTTCGCGTTGCCGTATTTACCCAAGGTGCCAACGCCGAAGCTGCCAAAGCTGCCGGTGCTGACCTGGTAGGTATGGATGACCTGGCCGAGCTGGTCAAAAAAGGCGAGATGAACTTCGACGTCGTTATCGCATCCCCGGATGCCATGCGAGTTGTTGGTCAGCTGGGTCAAATCCTGGGCCCGCGTGGTCTGATGCCGAACCCGAAAGTTGGTACTGTAACTCCGAACGTTGCCGAAGCCGTCAAGAATGCCAAGGCTGGTCAGGTTCGTTACCGTAACGACAAGAATGGTATCATCCATACCACTCTGGGTAAGGTTTCTTTCAACGAAGTTCAGCTGAAAGAAAACTTGGAAGCTCTGCTGGTTGCCCTGAAAAAAGGCAAACCCTCTTCCGCCAAAGGTCAATTCATCAAGAAAGTCAGCATCTCCACCACCATGGGTGCCGGTGTTGCCGTAGACCAAGCTTCTCTGGAAGCTCAGGCCTAATTGATGGGTTTTACAAGGCGCAAAATTTAATCTATAATTTTGCGCCTTGATTGGTTGGGGGTTTCGACCTCCGTCCAAGACCGCAGGAGGCTGCAAAGCCTTAATGTTTCCTGCGTAGACGGTGCCGGAAACCCAGCGAGAAAGATTCTTTCTCTTCTGGAATCCTGCTACCGCATCGTTCCCCTCTGTTGTTAAAGGTAGGGGGGATGTGTCAGTACTGGGTCTACAGACCCGGATTCAATCCAGGAGTTAAGCCAATGGCATTGGGACTCGAAGACAAAAAGGCAATTGTTGCTGAAGTCAACGAAGCTGCCAAAGGCGCCCTGTCCGCAGTTGTAGCCGATTCTCGCGGTGTGACTGTAGACAAGATGACCGTCCTGCGTAAGACCGCTCGTGAAGCTGGTGTGTACATGCGCGTTGTGCGTAACACCCTGCTGCGTCGCGCGGTTGAAGGTACCGAATACGAGTGCCTGAACGACGCATTTACCGGTCCTACCTTGATTGCTTTCTCCAACGAACACCCGGGCGCTGCCGCTCGTCTGTTCAAAGAGTTTGCCAAAGCGAACCAAAAGTTCGAAATCAAGGCTGGCGCTTTTAACGGTGAGTTTATCGCCGCAGCACAAATTGATCGTCTGGCCACGCTGCCGACCTACGAAGAAGCAATTGCGAAGTTGATGGCTACCATGAAGGAAGCCTCTGCTGGCAAGCTGGTTCGTACTATCGCTGCTGTTCGCGACCAGAAACAAGCTGCTGCTTGATTCTCGCCTATCTAGGCTGTTTGAGTTTATTCAACATCAGGAATTTTTGTCATGTCTATCACTAAAGACCAAATCATCGAAGCCGTTGCTTCCATGTCCGTAATGGAAGTTGTTGAGCTGATCGAAGCTATGGAAGAGAAGTTCGGTGTTTCTGCCGCTGCTGCCGTAATGGCTGGCCCGGCTGCTGCTGAAGCAGTAGAAGAGAAGACCGAGTTCGACGTAGTTCTGACTGCTGCCGGTGCTAACAAAGTTGCCGTTATCAAAGCCGTTCGTGGCGCCACCGGTCTGGGCCTGAAAGAAGCCAAGGACCTGGTAGAAGCTGCTCCGGCTAACCTGAAAGAAGGCATCTCCAAAGACGAAGCTGAAGCTCTGAAGAAAGAGCTGGAAGCTGCCGGTGCTTCTGTTGAGATCAAATAATCTGCATTTATGTAGATTAGCCTGATAAAACAGGCTAGGGCTGGTGAATTTTTGTTCACCAGCCTTTTTGCGCTGTAGACTGAGAGCATTTCACACCGTTTACGACTCTCGGTGCACCAGCAATCCGGACTGTTTTCTTTCGTCCGGGCCAACACAAAACGGTGTTGAGACAGAGCTGTCCCGCGGGACAGAGTGGGTCACTTATCAGCGAGCTGAGGAACCCTATGGTTTACTCTTATACCGAAAAAAAACGCATTCGTAAGGACTTCGGTAAGCGAGACCAGGTACTGGACACGCCTTATCTGTTGTCCATTCAGCTGGACTCCTTCAAGCAGTTCATCGAGGCTGACCCGGAAGGTGAATATGGCCTAGAGGCCGCTTTCCGTAGCGTTTTCCCGATCACCAGTTACTCCGGTAGTGCTGAGCTTCAGTATGTCAGCTATCGCCTGGGTGAGCCGGTATTTGACGTAAAAGAATGCCAGATCCGTGGAGTGACCTACTCCGCGCCGCTGCGTGTCAAGCTTCGTATGGTTCTGTACGACCGTGAAGCAGCTGCCGGCACCGTCAAAGACATCAAGGAACAAGAAGTATACATGGGCGAAATTCCGCTCATGACCGAGAACGGCACCTTTGTTATCAACGGTACCGAGCGGGTAATCGTCTCCCAGCTGCATCGTAGCCCGGGCGTCTTCTTCGACCACGATAAAGGCAAAACACATTCATCCGGTAAGGTGCTCTATAACGCTCGCGTTATCCCCTACCGTGGCTCCTGGCTGGACTTCGAGTTCGATGCGAAAGACAACCTGTTTGTCCGTATCGACCGTCGTCGTAAATTGCCGGCATCCATTATTCTGCGCGCCCTGGACTTCAGTTCCGAAGAAATCCTGGCCACCTTCTTCGAGACCATCGGTTTCGAAGTGAAAGATGGCAAGTTGATGATGGATCTGGTGCCTGAGCGCCTGCGTGGTGAAACTGCGACCTTTGACATCGTGGCCAATGGCGCCGTGGTGGTTGAAACCGGTCGTCGTGTGACCGCGCGTCACATCCGCCAGTTGGAAAAAGATTCCGTCACCCAGATCGAAGTGCCGGTTGAGTATGTTGTTGGCAAAGTTGCTGCCAAGGACTACGCACATCCGCAGACTGGCGAGCTGGTTGTCGCTGCCAACCAGGCCCTGAGCCTGGAAGCCATCGCCAACCTGTCCCTGGCCGGCTTCAAGCATTTCGAGGTTCTGTTCACCAACGAACTGGACCACGGTGCCTACATGTCCGAGACCCTGCGCATCGACTCCAGCACCAACCGTCTGGAAGCGCTGGTAGAGATCTACCGCATGATGCGTCCGGGCGAGCCGCCCACCCGCGAGGCCGCTGAGCAGCTGTTCGAGAACCTGTTCTTCTCCGCCGAGCGTTACGACCTGTCCACCGTTGGTCGCATGAAGTTCAACCGTCGCCTGGGTCGTGAAGACGAAACCGGCGTGGGTGTGCTGACCAAGGACGACATCGTCGAGGTGATGAAGCGCCTGATCGACATCCGTAACGGCAACGATGAAGTGGACGATATCGACCACCTGGGTAACCGTCGTATCCGTTCCGTCGGCGAAATGGCTGAAAACCAGTTCCGTGTCGGTCTGGTGCGTGTCGAGCGTGCGGTCAAGGAGCGTCTCTCCCTGGGCGACCTGGACACCCTGATGCCGCAGGATCTGATCAACGCCAAGCCGATTTCCGCCGCAGTCAAAGAGTTCTTTGGTTCCAGCCAGCTGTCCCAGTTCATGGACCAGAACAACCCGCTGTCCGAAGTGACCCACAAGCGCCGTATCTCCGCGCTGGGCCCGGGCGGTTTGACTCGTGAGCGCGCCGGCTTTGAAGTCCGAGACGTACACCCGACCCACTACGGTCGTCTGTGCCCGATCGAGACTCCTGAAGGTCCGAACATCGGTCTGATCAACTCCCTGTCCGTGTACTCTCGTACCAACGAGTACGGTTTCCTCGAGACTCCGTACCGCAAGGTCATTGACGGTGTGATCACCGACGAAGTGGACTACCTGTCTGCTATTGAAGAAGGCAAGTACGTGATCGCACAGGCTAACGCCGCGACCACCGAAGATGGCCGTCTGAAAGATGAATTGATCCCGTGCCGTCACAAAGGTGAATCCACCTTTATGAACGCCGACCAGATCCAGTATATGGACGTGAGCCCGCAGCAGATCGTATCTGTGGCAGCGGCCCTGATCCCGTTCCTGGAACACGATGACGCGAACCGCGCATTGATGGGTTCAAACATGCAACGTCAGGCTGTACCGACCCTGCGTGCTGACAAGCCGCTGGTAGGTACCGGTATGGAACGCGCTGTGGCCGTTGACTCCGGTGTAACCGTAGTCGCCAAGCGTGGTGGCATGATCGACTATGTCGATGCCTCCCGTATCGTTATCAAGGTAAATGAAGATGAGCTGTTGCCAGGCGAAGCCGGCATCGACATCTACAACCTGACCAAATACACCCGTTCCAACCAGAACACCTGTATCAACCAGCGTCCTTGCGTGATGTTGGGTGAGCCGGTGATGGCTGGCGACGTACTGGCTGACGGCCCGTCCACCGACTTGGGTGAGCTGGCGCTCGGTCAGAATATGCGCGTCGCGTTCATGCCGTGGAACGGTTACAACTTCGAAGACTCGATCCTGGTGAACGAGCGTGTTGTTCAGGAAGATCGCCTGACCACCATCCACATCCAGGAACTGGCCTGTATCTCCCGTGACACCAAACTGGGTCCGGAAGAGATCACTGCCGACATCCCGAACGTGGGTGAAGCCGCGCTGTCCAAGCTGGATGAGTCAGGTATCGTCTACGTGGGTGCCGAAGTGAAGGGCGGCGACATCCTGGTTGGTAAGGTGACCCCGAAAGGTGAAACCCAGCTGACTCCGGAAGAGAAGCTGCTGCGCGCCATCTTCGGTGAGAAGGCCTCCGATGTGAAGGACTCCTCCCTGCGTGTGCCGAACGGTGTGTACGGTACCGTGGTTGACGTGCAAGTCTTTACCCGCGATGGCGTGGAAAAAGACAAGCGCGCCAAAGAAATCGAAGAGATGCAGCTGAAGGAAGCGAAGAAGGACTTGACCGAAGAGTTCAAGATCTTGGAAGACGGCATTTTCGGCCGCTCCCGCAACCTGCTGCTGGCCGCCGGTTACAGCGAAGATCGTCTGAACAAGCTGGAGCGTTCCAAGTGGTTTGAACTGGCCATCGAAGATGAAGCCAAGCAGACCGAACTGGAGCAGATCGCTGAGCAGCACGTTGAGCTGAAAGCCGAGTTCGACAAGAAGTTCGAGAACAAGCGTCGCAAGATTATCCAGGGTGATGATCTGGCGCCGGGCGTACTGAAAATCGTCAAGGTTTATCTGGCAGTCAAGCGTCGCATCCAGCCGGGTGACAAGATGGCGGGCCGTCACGGTAACAAGGGTGTTATCTCCAAGATCTGCCCGGTCGAGGATATGCCTCATGACGAATTCGGCCGTCCGGTCGACATCGTACTGAACCCGTTGGGTGTACCGTCTCGTATGAACATCGGTCAGATCCTCGAAGTTCACCTGGGCCTGGCGGCCAAGGGGATCGGCGAGAAGATCGACCGCATGGTCAAAGAGCAGCGTGAGCTGCACGAGATGCGCAACTTCCTGCAACAGGTCTATGACCTGGGCGAGAAGGACTCCCAGCAAGTGAACATCGCCGAGCTGTCCGACGACGACGTGCGTACCCTGGTGGGTAACCTGCGTAAGGGTCTGCCGGTTGCTACGCCGGTCTTTGATGGTGCCAAAGAGCGCGAAATCAAGGCCCTGCTGAAGCTGGCCGATCTGCCGGAATCCGGTCAGATTGATCTGTTCGATGGCCGCACTGGTAACCGCTTCGAGCGTAAGGTAACCGTAGGTTACATGTACATGCTGAAGTTGAACCACTTGGTCGACGACAAGATGCACGCGCGTTCTACCGGTTCTTACAGCCTGGTTACCCAGCAGCCGCTGGGTGGTAAGGCTCAGTTCGGTGGTCAGCGTTTCGGTGAGATGGAAGTGTGGGCCCTGGAGGCTTACGGTGCGGCATATACCCTGCAGGAGATGCTGACCGTCAAGTCTGACGATGTGAATGGCCGTACCAAGATGTACAAGAACATCGTGGATGGCGACCACCGTATGGAGCCGGGCATGCCCGAATCCTTCAACGTATTGCTGAAGGAAATCCGCTCCCTGGGTATCAACATCGAGCTGGACGAAGAGTAAGAGCTCGCTCTTATTGTTCGAGAATTGACGTGGGCGCCCCGCTGTTTTGGCAGCTGGGGCGCCGAGGTTAGACTCCTGACAGGGGAAACACGTGAAAGACTTACTCAAGTTTTTGAAGGCTCAGACCAAGACCGAAGAGTTTGACAGTATCAAGATCGGTCTGGCCTCTCCTGACATGATCCGCTCCTGGTCATTCGGTGAGGTCAAAAAGCCTGAGACCATCAACTACCGGACTTTCAAGCCGGAGCGTGATGGTCTGTTCTGCGCCCGTATCTTCGGACCGGTGAAGGACTACGAGTGTCTGTGCGGCAAGTACAAGCGCCTGAAACACCGTGGTGTGATCTGTGAGAAGTGCGGCGTTGAAGTGACCCAGACCAAGGTCCGTCGTGAGCGTATGGGCCACATCGAGCTGGCTAGCCCGACTGCCCACATCTGGTTCCTGAAGTCTCTGCCGTCCCGTATCGGTCTGCTGCTGGACATGACCCTGCGCGACATTGAGCGCGTGCTCTACTTCGAATCTTTCGTGGTAATCGAGCCGGGCATGACCAACCTCGAACGCAGCCAGATGCTCTCCGAAGAGCAGTACCTGGATGCGCTGGAAGAGTGGGGCGACGAATTTGACGCCAAGATGGGTGCCGAAGCAATCCTGGCATTGCTGCGTGCCATCGATCTGGAAGGTGAAGTCAAGACCATGCGCGAGGAGCTGGATCAGACCAACTCCGAGACCAAGCGCAAGAAGACCACCAAGCGTCTGAAGCTGATGGAAGCCTTCCTGCAGTCCGGCAACAAGCCGGAGTGGATGATCATGACAGTGCTGCCCGTGCTGCCGCCGGACCTGCGTCCGCTGGTACCGCTGGACGGCGGCCGTTTCGCGACCTCCGATCTGAACGATCTGTACCGTCGCGTGATCAACCGTAACAACCGCTTGAAGCGTCTGCTGGATCTGGCTGCGCCGGACATCATCGTGCGCAACGAAAAGCGCATGCTGCAAGAGTCCGTCGATGCCCTGCTGGACAACGGCCGTCGTGGCCGCGCCATCACCGGTTCCAACAAGCGCCCGCTGAAATCCTTGGCCGACATGATCAAGGGTAAGCAAGGTCGTTTCCGTCAGAACCTGCTCGGTAAGCGTGTCGACTACTCTGGTCGTTCCGTTATCACCGTAGGTCCGACCCTGCGCCTGCATCAGTGTGGTCTGCCTAAGAAGATGGCGCTGGAACTGTTCAAGCCGTTCATCTATGGCAAGCTGGAAACCCGCGGCCTGGCAACCACCATCAAGGCTGCCAAGAAGATGGTTGAACGCGAAGAAGCTGTCGTTTGGGATATCCTGGACGAAGTGATCCGCGAACACCCGGTCCTGCTGAACCGTGCACCGACCCTGCACCGTCTGGGTATCCAGGCATTCGAACCGACTCTGGTCGAAGGCAAGGCAATCCAGCTGCACCCGCTCGTTTGTGCTGCGTATAACGCGGACTTCGACGGTGACCAGATGGCTGTTCACGTACCGCTGACCCTGGAAGCCCAGCTGGAAGCGCGTGCGCTGATGATGTCTACCAACAACATCCTGTCACCTGCCTCCGGTGAACCGATCATCGTTCCTTCTCAGGACGTGGTCTTGGGTCTGTACTACATGACCCGTGCCCGTATCAACGCCAAGGGCGAAGGTATGGTGCTGTCCGGTCCGAAAGAGGCCGAGAAGGTTTACCGTGCCGGCCTGGCTGACCTGCATGCGCGCGTCAAGTGCCGCATCACCGAGTACGTGAAGAACGAAGCCGGTGAACTGGTTGCCAAGACCGAAATGAAGAACACCACCGTTGGTCGTGCGATCCTGAGCCTGATCCTGCCGAAAGGCATGGAATACGCCCTGATTGACGAGCCGAAGGTGCTGAGCGCTGCCGAGCAAGCCGATCTGGACGCCAATCCGCAAAACTGGATCAAGTGCGTATCCAACAAGGCGCTGGGCAAGAAGCTGATCTCTCGTCTGCTGAACACCTGCTATCGCAAGCAGGGCCTGAAGGACACCGTTATCTTCGCTGACCAGCTGATGTATACCGGTTTCCACTATGCGGCCCTGTCCGGTGCGTCCGTTGGTATCGATGACATGGTCATCCCGGATGCCAAGAAAGACATCATCGCCGCAGCCGAAGCCGAAGTTGCCGAGATCCAGGATCAGTTCCTGTCCGGTCTGGTGACTGCGGGCGAACGCTACAACAAGGTTATCGATATCTGGGCCAGCGCCAACGAGCGCGTCTCCAAGGCCATGATGGAGAACTTGTCCAAAGAGCGTAACGTCAACTCGCTGGGTGACGAAGAAGAACAGGCCTCGTTCAACAGCATCTTTATGATGGCCGACTCTGGTGCGCGGGGTTCCGCAGCCCAGATCCGTCAGCTGGCCGGTATGCGTGGCCTGATGGCCAAGCCGGATGGCTCCATCATCGAGACCCCGATCATCGCGAACTTCCGTGAAGGTCTGAACGTACTGCAGTACTTTATCTCCACTCACGGTGCTCGTAAGGGTCTGGCGGATACCGCACTGAAGACCGCGAACTCCGGTTACCTGACTCGTCGTCTGGTAGACGTGGCGCAGGACATGGTGATCACCGAGGACGATTGCGGCACTACCGACGGTCTGTGGATGACTCCGCTGATCGAGGGTGGCGACGTAGTCGAGCCGCTGCGTGAGCGCGTGCTGGGTCGTGTGGTGGCGGAAGACGTCATCAAGCCGGGTACCGAGGACGAGATCCTGGTGGCTCGCAACACCCTGCTCGACGAGCAGCTGTGTGACCTGCTGGAGCGTAACTCCGTTGACCGTGTGAAGGTACGTTCTGCCATCACTTGTGAGACCGACTTCGGTAACTGTGCCCACTGCTATGGTCGCGACCTGGCCCGTGGTCACTTGGTTAACAAGGGTGAGGCTGTCGGTGTTATCGCCGCCCAGTCCATCGGTGAACCGGGTACCCAGCTGACCATGCGTACCTTCCACATCGGTGGTGCCGCATCTCGTGCCGCAGCAGAAAGCAGCATCCAGGTGAAGAACACCGGTAGCATCAAGCTGCAGAACGCCAAGTTCGTTCACAACAGCGAAGACAAACTGGTTATCACCTCTCGTTCAACCGAACTGACCATCATGGACGACATGGGCCGTACCAAGGAAAGCCACAAGCTGCCTTACGGTGCCGTGCTGGAAGTGAAGGACGGTCAGGCCGTGAACGCTGGCGATACCGTTGCCAACTGGGATCCGCACACTCACCCGATCATCACCGAAGTGGCAGGTCGTCTGCACTTCGAACACATGATCGACGGCGTGACCATCACTCGTCAGACCGACGAGCTGACCGGTCTCTCCTCTATCGTCGTGCTGGACGTCAACGAGCGTCCGAGCGCCGGTAAAGAGATGCGTCCGACCGTGAAACTGGTCGACCTGAACGGCAATGATGTGATGATCCCGGGTACCGATGTAGCCGCCCAGTACTTCCTGCCGGGCAAGGCGATCGTGAACTTGGAAGATGGTGCCAACGTGGGTGTGGGTGACGCGGTTGCGCGTATCCCGCAGGAATCCGGCGGTACCAAGGACATCACCGGTGGTCTGCCGCGCGTTGCGGATCTGTTCGAAGCACGTCAACCGAAAGAGCCGGCTATCCTGGCCGAAATCTCCGGTACCATCTCCTTCGGTAAAGAGACCAAGGGCAAGCGCCGTCTGGTCATCACCCCGACCGATGGTGGCAACGTCTACGAGGAGATGATTCCGAAGTGGCGTAACCTGAACGTGTTCGAAGGTGAAAAAGTTGAGAAGGGTGAAGTACTGGCGGACGGTCCCGAGTCTGCTCACGACATCCTGCGTCTGCGCGGTATCAGCCCGGTCGCCAACTACATCGCCAACGAAGTGCAGGACGTTTACCGTCTGCAGGGCGTTAAGATCAACGACAAGCACATCGAAGTCATCGTTCGTCAGATGCTGCGCAAGTGCGAGATCCTGACTGCTGGCGACACCGACCTGATCGAAGGCGAACAGGTTGAAGTGGCTCGCGTGAAGATTGCCAACCGTAAGCTGGTTGCCGAGGGCAAGACCCCTGCGACCTACCGTCACGTGCTGATGGGTATTACCAAGGCGTCTCTGAGCACTGAGTCCTTCATCTCCGCGGCTTCCTTCCAGGAAACCACTCGCGTTCTGACCGAAGCCGCCGTAGGTGGCAAGCGTGACGAACTGCGTGGTCTGAAAGAGAACGTCATTGTGGGTCGTCTGATCCCGGCCGGTACCGGTTTTGCGTACCACCATGGCCGGATCAACCAGCGTGCTGCCGCAGCTCGTGCTGTTGGCACCCCGCAGGTGACCGCTGATGAGGCTCAACAGAACTTGGCGGATCTGCTGAACGCAGCCGGTAGCTTCGACGAAGAGTAATCTCTTCTCCATGATTAAAAAGGGCTCCTTCAGGGAGCCCTTTTTGTTGGTGTTTTCCTCGTCAAAGTCAGGTCTGGCACGGTTTTCAGGATGATCCAGAGCAAAGTTGTAGAGTAAAAAATCAAAAAAAGTTGACTTTAATGCCCTGCAATTTAAAACTCGGAAAAGTTGAACGGTTATTACAGGGGTAGAACATGACTGTCGGTATCGAGGAGGCCATGCTTCCCGAAGAACAGCTGATCAGCCGCACTTTTACAGATGAAGACAGGGAATTGTTGCGCTCATATGACGGGCTCATCGATGGCTTGGCCGAGTTGTTCGGCAAGCATTGTGAAGTGGTGCTTCACTCCCTGGAGAATCTGCACGAGTCGGTGATCAAGATCGCCAACGGATTCAATACCGGACGCTCCCTGGGGGCGCCCATCACCGATCTGGCCTTGCGTATGCTCAAGGATATCGAGAGCACGGGGCAAGACTATACGCATAGCTATTTTGCTCGCAGCCGCACCGGTGCCCTGATGAAGTCGAGCACCATCGCCATCCGGAATAGCGAGCGGCAGGTGATCGGCCTTATCTGCATCAATCTGCACATCAATGCCCCCTTCCACGAGTTCGTGGCCGAATTTTTCCCGACGCCGCAGCAGGTTGCGCGTCAGTCTCCCGAGACGTTTGCCAACAGCGTCGAAGAATTGGTTGCCCAGACGGTGGACAATACCATCGATGAAATCAACCGCGATCCGACCGTGGCCAACAATGCCAAGAACCGGTTTATCGTGACCCAGTTGTTCGAGAAAGGAATTTTCGACATCAAGGATTCGATCAACCTGGTGGCGGACAAACTGAATATTTCCAAACATACCGTTTATCTCTACATCCGGCAGCGCAAGCAGGGTGAAGACGAAAACGAATAATCATTCCAGAAGGGGATACATGAATGGCTAAAGAAGTTATTGCAACCGACAAGGCACCCGCTGCGATTGGTCCGTATGTTCAGGCGACCAAGGTAGGTGAGATGATCTTTACTTCAGGACAGATCCCGCTTGATCCGGCTACCATGGAGATTGTCGAAGGCGGTATCGAAGCCCAGGCTGAGCAGGTAATGAAGAATCTGGTTGCCGTGCTGAAAGCGGCTGGCGCTGATACCGGCAAGGTGGTGAAGACCACCTGCTTCCTGAGCGACATGAATAACTTCGTGGCCTTCAACCAGGTTTATGCCCGTTACTTTGGCGACGCAGCTCCGGCACGCTCCTGTGTGGAAGTGGCCCGTCTGCCGAAGGATGTGCTGGTTGAAGTGGAAGCCATTGCCCACCTCTGATCGCTCTGGTTGAACAAGCCCCTCCTGGCAGGGGCTTTTTTGTTTTTGGCGTACAATGGACAGGCATCAGCACAGGAGCCTGATATGAGTTTGAGTTTTGCTCTCCTGGTGACCGGACCTGCCTATGGTACCCAGTCTGCCAGTACCGCCTATCGTTTTGCCCGTAGCCTGTTGGCGCAGGGGCATACCCTTTCCCATCTGTTTTTCTATCAGGACGGTGTCTACAACGGCAACGGCCTCCATGCGCCCGCTTCCGATGAAACGGATCTGGTGCGTCTGTGGCGAGAGTTGGCGATAGAGCAGGGGATCCGGATCGATGTCTGTGTCGCCGCCGCCATGCGCCGTGGCGTACTCGATGAACAGGAGGCCAAGGGGGTTGGACATGATCACTTCAATCTGCAGGCCCCCTTCTGCCTGAGCGGTCTGGGGCAGCTGGCCGAGGCGACCTTGACGGCCGATCGGCTGGTCCAGTTCTAGGAGAGGGTCATGACCAAAAAAATTGCATTTATCTGCCGCCGTGGGCCTCATGGCCATGCGGCCGGGCGAGAGGGACTGGATGCCCTGCTGGCCACCTCGGCACTCACCGAATCAGTGGCACTCTTTCTGATCGGTGACGGCGTGCTGCAACTGGTCAAGGAGCAGCAACCTGCCGCTATCCTGCAGCGTCACTATGCACCGACCTTCAAGATGCTGGAACTCTACGATATCGAGGAGGTCTATGTCTGTGCTGACTCGCTGGCCGAGCGCGGGCTGACTCTCGATGATCTGCTCATTCAGGTCGAGAGCATACCACGGGAGGCATTGGCTCGCTGCTGGGCACAATGTTCGGCTCACATCAGTTTCTGAGGTCTTCATGTTGCATCTGATTATGAACTCCCCCTTCCAGAGCCAGGCGTTGGCGCAAGCGTTGGCATACTGTCAGCCGGAAGACGAGCTGGTATTGATGCAGGATGCGGTGATCGCCGCATCGGCGCCACACTGGTGTGAACAGCTGGCAGGCATACCGCTCTATGTCATGCAGGAAGACCTGCAGGCTCGCGGATTGTCTCATCGCGTGGGGACAGAGATCGATATGGCGGGTCTGGTCGCCTTGATTGCACAAAAAGGGTCCCCACTGACCTGGGGGGAGTGACAGGATTATTTTCAATATAATTCAGATGGTTATTATGGCTTTCGGTGGTTTGCGCTGCGCCGTCCATGCCGCGAATTGTATAAATCTTGACTCCCTAGACAACAGGGCATAAAATTTCGCGTCCCCGTATCTGCGGGGAGGATTTTTCACATGTTTATGAAGTCATTATCAGGAGCCTTTTGATGGCAACTATTAACCAGTTGGTTCGCAAGCCACGCACTAAGCTCGTTGTTAAGAGCAACGTGCCTGCGCTGGAAGCGTGCCCTCAGAAGCGTGGCGTGTGCACCCGTGTATACACCACCACCCCGAAGAAGCCTAACTCTGCACTGCGTAAAGTATGCCGTGTACGTCTGACCAACGGCTTCGAAGTCACCTCCTACATTGGCGGTGAAGGTCACAACCTGCAAGAGCACTCTGTTGTTCTGATCCGTGGCGGTCGTGTAAAAGACTTGCCTGGTGTTCGTTACCACACCGTTCGTGGTGCGCTGGACTGTGCCGGTGTTAAAGACCGTAAGCAGGCTCGCTCCAAGTACGGCGTGAAGCGTCCGAAAGCTTAATGGTTCTCCGTTAAGTAAGGCCAAACGTTAATTCGTTTCTAGTTAGATAACTTTCTAGTTTTGGGTAACCCCTGAAGTTCACGGAGAATTGAAATGCCAAGACGTCGTGTTGTTGGTCAGCGTAAAATCCTGCCGGATCCCAAGTTCGGATCAGAGCTGCTGGCTAAATTCGTCAACGTAGTAATGGTTGACGGTAAGAAATCTGTTTCCGAAGCCATCGTATACGGTGCTCTGGATATCATTGCCGCTAAATCCGGCAAAGAGCACCTGGCTGTATTTGAAGAAGCTCTGGATAACATTCGTCCGGCGGTCGAGGTTAAATCTCGTCGCGTCGGTGGTGCAACCTATCAGGTACCGGTAGAAGTTCGTCCGGTTCGTCGCAATGCTCTGGCAATGCGCTGGTTGGTTGATGCCGCTCGTAAACGTGGTGAAAAATCAATGGCTCAGCGTTTGGCTGGCGAGCTGCTGGATGCCGCTGAGAACAAGGGTTCGTCTGTCAAGAAACGTGAAGACGTTCACCGTATGGCTGAAGCGAACAAGGCCTTCGCTCACTTCCGCTGGTAATCCGCTTGCGCAGGGTCTTCTGGCTCTGCGCACCTTTAATTATCTAGGGACAAGCGCCTTAGTAAGAGGATGACAATGGCTCGTACAACCCCCATTGAGCGTTATCGTAACATCGGTATCTCCGCTCACATTGACGCCGGTAAGACTACTACTACCGAGCGTGTACTGTTTTACACCGGTGTAAGCCACAAGATCGGTGAAGTTCACGATGGCGCTGCCACCATGGACTGGATGGAACAGGAACAAGAGCGTGGTATTACCATCACCTCCGCCGCGACCACCGCTTTCTGGTCCGGTATGGGTAAACAGTTCCAACCGCACCGTATCAACATCATCGATACCCCGGGCCACGTTGACTTTACTATCGAAGTAGAGCGCTCCATGCGTGTTCTGGACGGTGCCGTAATGGTGTACTGTGCCGTAGGTGGCGTACAGCCACAGTCTGAAACCGTATGGCGTCAGGCTAACAAGTACAAGGTTCCCCGTATCGCGTTCGTCAACAAGATGGACCGTACCGGTGCCAACTTCCTGCGTTGCGTTGAGCACATCAAGACCCGTCTGAAAGGCACTCCGGTTCCTCTGCAGCTGAACATCGGCTCCGAAGAGAACTTCAAGGGTGTTATCGACCTGGTCAAGATGAAGGCCATCAACTGGAACGAAGCTGACCAGGGCGTTTCCTTCGACTACGAAGACGTCCCGGCCGAGCTGCTGGAACAAGCGCAAGAAATGCGCATGAACCTGGTTGAAGCTGCTGCAGAAGCCTCTGAAGACTTGATGGAAAAATACCTGGGCGGTGAAGAGCTGACCGAGGAAGAGATCAAGCAAGCTCTGCGTCAGCGCGTGCTGAACAACGAAATCATCCTGGTAACCTGTGGCTCCGCGTTCAAGAACAAGGGCGTACAGGCAATGCTGGATGCGGTTGTTGAGTACCTGCCTGCTCCGACCGACGTTGCTGCTATCGACGGCCTGAAAATGGACGGCGAAACCAAAGACGTGCGTCACGCTTCTGACGACGAGCCGTTCTCTGCTCTGGCGTTCAAGATCGCTACCGACCCGTTCGTTGGTAACCTGACCTTCTTCCGCGTGTACTCCGGTGTGGTTAACTCCGGTGACTCCGTGCTGAACTCCGTCAAGGACAAGCGCGAGCGTTTCGGCCGTATCGTTCAGATGCACGCCAACAAGCGTGAAGAGATCAAAGAAGTTCGCGCAGGCGATATCGCTGCTGCCATCGGTCTGAAAGACGTGACCACTGGTGACACCCTGTGTGACGAAAAAGCGCCGATCATCCTCGAGCGTATGGAATTCCCTGAGCCGGTAATCTCCATCGCGGTTGAGCCGAAAACCAAGGCTGACCAAGAGAAGATGGGCTTGGCACTGGGCCGTCTGGCTCAGGAAGACCCGTCCTTCCGCGTATGGACCGACGAAGAATCTGGCCAAACCATCATCGCCGGTATGGGTGAGCTGCACCTGGACATCATCGTTGACCGTATGCGTCGCGAGTTCAAGGTTGAAGCCAACGTAGGTAAGCCGCAGGTTGCCTACCGTGAAACCATCCGCAACACCGTTAAAGACGTTGAAGGCAAGCATGCCAAGCAGTCTGGTGGTCGTGGTCAGTACGGTCACGTTGTGATCGACATGTACCCGCTGGAAGAAGGCAAAGGCTACGAGTTCGTCAACGACATCAAAGGCGGTGTCATTCCTGGCGAATTCGTCCCGGGTGTCGACAAAGGCATCCAGGAGCAGCTCAAGTCTGGTCCTCTGGCTGGTTACCCGGTTATGGATCTGGGCGTGCGTCTGCACTTCGGTTCCTACCACGATGTTGACTCTTCCGAACTGGCGTTCAAGATCGCTGCTTCCATGGCCTTCAAGGCTGGCTTCATGAAAGCCAACCCGGTTCTGCTGGAACCGATCATGAAAGTAGAAGTCGAAACTCCGGAAGATTACATGGGCGACGTTATCGGTGACCTGAACCGTCGTCGTGGCCTGATCGAAGGTATGGAAGATGGCCCGTCCGGCAAGATCGTACGTGCCCTGGTGCCGCTGGCTGAAATGTTCGGCTACGCGACTGACCTGCGTTCCGCCACTCAAGGTCGTGCCTCCTACGCAATGGAATTCGGTAAGTATGCAGATGCCCCGAACAACATTGCCCAGGCTGTGATCGAAGAGCGCAAATCCAAGTAATTTAAGATTCCCCGCCTACGACGGTAGGCGGGTTTAACCTAGAAGGACTACGTCGTGTCTAAAGAAAAATTTGAGCGTTCCAAACCGCACGTAAACGTCGGCACCATCGGCCACGTTGACCACGGTAAAACCACCCTGACCGCTGCTATCACCAACGTGCTGGCCAAGCACTTCGGTGGTAAAGCTTTCGCCTTCGACCAGATCGACAAGGCACCGGAAGAGCGTGAGCGTGGTATCACCATCAACACCTCCCACGTAGAATACGACACCGCTACCCGTCACTACGCTCACGTAGACTGCCCGGGTCACGCCGACTACGTTAAAAACATGATCACCGGTGCTGCCCAGATGGACGGCGCTATCCTGGTAGTAGCTGCGACTGACGGCCCGATGCCGCAGACCCGTGAGCACATCCTGCTGGGTCGTCAGGTAGGCGTTCCGTACATCATCGTGTTCATGAACAAGTGCGACATGGTTGATGACGAAGAGCTGCTGGAACTGGTCGAGATGGAAGTTCGCGAACTGCTGTCCGAGTACGACTTCCCGGGTGATGACCTGCCGGTAGTCCGCGGTTCCGCACTGAAAGCGCTGGAAGGCGAAGCTCAGTGGGAAGAGAAGATCATCGAGCTGGCCGGTCACCTGGATTCCTACATCCCGGAGCCGGAGCGCGCGATTGACCAGCCGTTCCTGATGCCTATCGAAGACGTATTCTCCATCGCTGGCCGTGGTACTGTAGTAACCGGTCGTGTAGAGCGCGGTATCGTTAAAGTAGGTGAAGAAGTGGAAATCGTGGGTATCAAAGATACCACCAAGACCACCTGTACCGGTGTTGAGATGTTCCGCAAGCTGCTGGACGAAGGTCGTGCAGGCGAGAACATCGGTGCACTGCTGCGTGGCGTGAAGCGTGAAGACGTAGAGCGTGGTCAGGTCCTGGCCAAGCCGGGCACCATCAAGCCGCACACCAAGTTCGAATCCGAAGTGTACGTACTGTCCAAAGAAGAAGGTGGTCGTCACACCCCGTTCTTCAAAGGCTACCGTCCGCAGTTCTACTTCCGTACTACCGACGTGACCGGTACCATCGAACTGCCGGAAGGCGTAGAGATGGTTATGCCGGGCGACAACATCAAGATGGTTGTTACCCTGATTGCGCCGATCGCGATGGACGACGGCCTGCGTTTCGCCATCCGTGAAGGTGGCCGTACCGTAGGTGCGGGTGTTGTAGCTAAAGTTATCGCTTAATCGATACTTTATATGCACACATGAAAGGGGTGGCTTCGGCCACCCCTTTTACTTTTGGGGCTTTAAATGGCCTGTGAGATACTTTTGCGAAATCATTGATAGAGGTAGCAGCTGTGAGT
>NZ_CP083625.1:1687500-1830000 GCF_020097295.1 Aeromonas enteropelogenes
CCACCCGAGACTCAGTGAAATCGAATTCGCCGTGAAGATGCGGTGTACCCGCGGCTAGACGGAAAGACCCCGTGAACCTTTACTACAGCTTGGCACTGAACATTGAACCTACATGTGTAGGATAGGTGGGAGGCTTTGAAGGCGTGACGCCAGTTGCGCTGGAGCCGTCCTTGAAATACCACCCTTGTATGTTTGATGTTCTAACGCAGGCCCCTGAATCGGGGTCGCGGACAGTGCCTGGTGGGTAGTTTGACTGGGGCGGTCTCCTCCCAAAGAGTAACGGAGGAGCACGAAGGTTGGCTAATCCTGGTCGGACATCAGGAGGTTAGTGCAATGGCATAAGCCAGCTTAACTGCGAGACGGACAGGTCGAGCAGGTACGAAAGTAGGTCATAGTGATCCGGTGGTTCTGAATGGAAGGGCCATCGCTCAACGGATAAAAGGTACTCCGGGGATAACAGGCTGATACCGCCCAAGAGTTCATATCGACGGCGGTGTTTGGCACCTCGATGTCGGCTCATCACATCCTGGGGCTGAAGTCGGTCCCAAGGGTATGGCTGTTCGCCATTTAAAGTGGTACGCGAGCTGGGTTCAGAACGTCGTGAGACAGTTCGGTCCCTATCTGCCGTGGGCGTTGGATGATTGAAGGGAGTTGCTCCTAGTACGAGAGGACCGGAGTGAACGAACCTCTGGTGTTCGGGTTGTCACGCCAGTGGCACTGCCCGGTAGCTAAGTTCGGAATCGATAACCGCTGAAAGCATCTAAGCGGGAAGCGAGCCCTGAGATGAGTCATCCCTGACCCCTTGAGGGTCCTGAAGGGCCGTTGGAGACCACAACGTTGATAGGCGGGGTGTGTAAGTGCAGCGATGCATTGAGCTAACCCGTACTAATTACCCGTGAGGCTTAACCATACAACACCCAAGAAGTGTTTCTGGCCTTGTAGCAAGTGCATGAACTACTTATAAATTCAGTGATAATGACAAAGCAAACTAGCTAGGTCGTTATTCACGTCAGCTTTCTGGATTGAAGAATTTGCCTGGCGGCCATAGCGTCGTGGAACCACCTGATCCCATGCCGAACTCAGAAGTGAAACGCGGTAGCGCCGATGGTAGTGTGGCATTCGCCATGCGAGAGTAGGACACTGCCAGGCACCCAATTAAACAGTGATGTGCAAAATCACGTTACTGGCTGCGAGGATGACACCTCATCAAGAAGCAGCAAAAGATTTAGCGAAAGCTAACCGAATGCGGAGCGGTAGTTCAGTCGGTTAGAATACCGGCCTGTCACGCCGGGGGTCGCGGGTTCGAGTCCCGTCCGCTCCGCCACTAACAAGAAGCCCAGTCTAACGACTGGGCTTTTTTTTTGTTTTTAAGGCCTTCCCTGATGGGAAGGCTTTTTTGCTTTCTGGCATTTGCGAACGGGAATAAGGCGGGAATAAGGAAAGAAGAGACAACGGCAGGGCTGCGACTTGCTACTGGCAACACCGTCCCGACCTGCAGTCTCTTATGCTTGAGCCGGACGGTGTCCGTCCAGTCAGAGAGTTGCTTGCCGCTGGCTTCTCAAACCCTGACCTCAGGGAGGCATCGACTTTTCCCTATTCCTCTGCAGCCGTAAAAAAGCCTTCCCGATGGAAGGCTTTTTATCTTCATTTTGTACTGGTTAATACAGATATTCTGTTCTTTCAGGCTTTCTCTTTCTTGCCAAAGCTCAGGCCCAGCTTGATGGAAAGGGCGGCCAATAGCAGCAACATCATGATCAGAGAGAAGAAATTGCTGCCCATTTCCGGGTATTGCACCTTGAGCAGGGCGGAATGACCAAATACACCGATAAAGAAGCAAAGCAGGGTGCATACCGGGGTATTGCCCACCATGGGCTCCTGTCGATAGTGCAGGAACAGTTGGTAAGCCGCCAGGAAGAAGGCGATGAGAGGATAGAGGGAGAAGGGGACTTGCGAGTTGGTCAGCACAGCCAGCGATGCATCTCCGCAGATGCCAGTGAGCAGCGCCAGTATGAGAGGCTTTTTCGGGATCATTAGCTGTTCATGCATATCGTTCTCCATCCAATGGTTATGAGTGAGGGGCATGGCGTTTCTGGTTTTGAACCTCGGCACCCATGGCGATCATTCGCAGCTGGCGAATCGTACGCTCGGAGAGCGCACGGCACTCTTCGCTGGTCATGTCGAGGGCATCTGCCCCGGCGCTGAATACGATGGTGACCATGGCTTCGGCCTGAATATAGGCGTCTTCTCGCGGGGCCTGAGTGGTGGCCTCAAGGTAGTCGGTCAGCTCGGCAATGAAGTGCTGGATCTCGCGTGCTACGGCTTGGCGAAATGCGGCCGAGGTGCCTGAGCGTTCCCGCAACAGTAGCCGGAAAATGTTGGGGTTGTTCTCGACGAACTCCATAAAGGTCTGCACCGAGGTGCTGATGACGCTGCCGCCACCGGCAATGCGTTGACGGGCCTGGCGCATCAGCTGACGCAGAGTCAGGCCTCCTTCGTCCACCAGGGTCAATCCCAGCTCCTCCATATCACGGAAGTGGCGATAAAAAGAGGTCGGGGCTATGCCGGCCTCTCGGGCGACCTCCCGCAGGCTGAGATTGGAGAAACTACGGTTGGCGCACAGTTGGCTGAATGCAGCATCGATCAATGTACGCCGGGTTTTTTCTTTTTGTTGAGCGCGAATACCCACGAAATCTGTCACCTTCAGCTTGTCGAGGCCAGATGATAACCCGAAGGCGCCTCAGGATCAGGTTTGTATCCTATTTTTTTGCCAGCGAGCGTATCCTCTTGTTGGCGTCGGGGAGTATGAGTCATGGTCGCCGCGATGAGGGATTCGGTGCGGCATTTTCTGGCGAAACTTGCCCTTGAGCCTGATATGTCCGTTCTGGCAGGGCTTGGTTGCAAGAGGCAATCAGTAAAAGAGAAAGCCACCAGTTCGGCGGCTTTCTCTTTACGTGATATGTGCCGTTTACCTTGCCTGAAGGTGGATTATTCCGGCATATCCTGCTCTTGCAGTGCGCTCAGGGTCTGTTGTTCCAGCTGGCTGAGGCCCAGTTGCTCACAAGCCTGCTCAAAACTGATCCCCAAATGGCACATCATGATATCGATCGCAGGCAGATAGTTTTTCATAGCTTCTTCCATGGTGATCCTCCGAACCCGTCTCTTATGCCCTGAGTGACTCGGGGCTGCAATTAGACTTTAGGCTTAGTCCGCTCGTTTGATAACCCCCTGCCACAGCGGACGACTATTTGTTAATCTACTCAATGAGATAGAATGGTTTCCGTATGGCAGCGAGCATCAGGTAAGGGGCAGGGCATGTTATTGAGTTTCTTGATCATCGCATCCGGTTGGTGGCATATCCGCGCCGCCTATGGTGCTGATTATCGCCAGTTTTATCTCAGCAAGCCGCTGACCATGCTGTTTATCATCGCGCTGGCATTCGGTTATCAGGGTTATGATCACGATGGATCCCACGCCTGGATCCTGCTTGGGCTCTGTCTCTCGCTGGCGGGTGATGTGTTGCTGATGCTACCGGCAGACCGTTTTATCGCCGGGTTGGCGGCATTTCTTGTCGCGCATCTCTGTTACATCGTCGGTTTTGCCCAGGGTCCCTTGTTGCTCAATCTGGTAGATGGGCTTTTGCTGTTGTTGGTCGCCGGCATGGTATTTGGCGTCTTGTGGAGCAAGCTGGGGGAGATGCGGATCCCTGTCTTCTGCTACATGTTGGTGATCATCTGCATGGCCTGGGTGGCAGCCGGTGCCTGGCATGCTTCTCTGACAGCAGGCAGTGCCGCAGCTCTGGTGGGGGCACTGATGTTCCTCTTCTCAGATACTATGCTGGCACTCGATCGTTTTCGTCGTCCCTTCCCCCAGGCCCGCGCCTGGATCATGAGCAGCTATTTTGCGGCGCAATTCCTGATAGCCGGGTCGTTGGCGGGCTGAGTATTACCGCTAACACAAAACGGGCCCTTGGGCCCGTTTCTGATTAGGGCATCATGCTTCTATCGGTTCGGCGTCAGCTTCCCTGGTGGCTGGTTGCTTGAGTAGCAACATCAGGCCGCTGGCGATCAGCAGGAAGATGCCCATCACATAGAACACCTGGTTGTAGGCCATGATGGCCGCCTCGCGGCTGATGGTATTCGACAGCATGGTCTGGGCTTGTTGCCTGGCCAGCTCCGGGCCAGAACCTTGTACCATCATGCTCTGGGTCAGCTGCAGCAGGTAGTTCTGTCCCTCTATGCTGCTGGCGGCCAGGGTGCTGCTGATCTGGCTGACATGGACCCGGGTATCGTTGTCGATCATGGTCGCTATAATGGCGATGCCAAAGGCACCCCCCAGGTTGCGCAATACGTTGAGCAGGGTAGAAGAGGAGGGGATTTCGTCATGGGTCAGGCTGGCGGTCGCCACCAGCGAGAGCGGCACCATGATGAAGGGCTGGCCCAGCGCCCGCACGATGAGCGACTGGATCAGCTGGGGGCCGGCATAGTCGGCGCTCATGTTGACGTTCATAAAGCAACTGGCGGCGAACACCAGAAAGCCGAAGCTCACCAGATAGCGCGGGTCTATCTTGTGGGTCAGCCTGGGCACCAGCGGCAGCACCAGCAGTTGTGGCAGGCCCATCCACATTAACACTTCCCCTATCTCCAGCGCGTTGTAGTTGTGGATCTGGGTCATGTAGAGCGGCAGCACATAGATGGAGCCCATCAGTGCCATGCCAAGCACCAGATAGGCAAAGCAGGCCAGGGCGAAACGCGGGTTGTGCAGCAGTCTCAGGTTGACCAGCGGATGTCGTCTGAGTAGTTGACTGATGACGAAGAACACCAGAGCGACCACAGAGATGACGGTGAGCCGCACGATGAAGCTGGAACCGAACCAGTCCTCCCTGTTGCCCTCTTCCAGCACCACTTCCAGCAGACCCAGCCCCACCGCCATGGTGACGATGCCGACGAGATCCACTCGCTTGATCACCCCCCAGTCCACCGGCTGCTTGTCCAGTCCGTGAGCCAGCATGGCCAGCACCAGCAGTCCGGGCGGCACGTTGAGGTAGAAGATGTAGTGCCAGGACATCTGTTCCGTCAGCCAGCCACCCAGGGTCGGGCCGATGGCGGGGGCGAAGGTGGCGCACAGGCCGAACAGCGCCATGCCGGTGGCTCTCTTCTGCAGGGGCAGCAGAGTCACGATGAGCGAGAAGGCCATGGGGATCAGCGCCCCTCCGGTGAAGCCCTGCAGCGCACGGAAGACGATCATGCTGGTGAGGTTCCAGCTGAACGAGCAGAGCACGGAGGCGACGATGAAGGCCCCCGTGGTCCACAGCAGGTAGCGCCGCACGCTCAGCCCCCGGCTCAGCCAGCCGCTCAGGGGAATGGCGATCATCTCCGCCACCAGGTAGGAGGTGGAGATCCAGGAACTCTCGCTCAGGGTGGCCGACAGGGCCCCCTGAATGTCTTTCAAAGAGGCATTGGTGATCTGGATGTCGAGGATGGCCATGAAGGCACCGATAAGGCCCCCCATGACCGCGATCCAGTGGCGGCGTGGAATGGGTTCCATCAGTTGGCCGCAACCAGAGGCTCGGGAGTGCGGGTATCCACTATGACCTCGGTGGAGAGGCCCGGGCGCAGCTTGCCTGCTAAGGGGCCCGGCTCGGGGATGCGGATCTTGACCGGCACCCGCTGCACGATTTTGGTGAAGTTGCCGGTGGCGTTTTCCGGCGGCAGCAGCGCGAACTTGGCGCCGGTAGCGGGTGCCAGGCTGTCGATGATCCCCTCGACCGGCTGATCCGGATAGGCATCCAGGATCACTTCCACTTTTTGTCCGGGTTGCATGTGAGCGAGCTGGGTCTCCTTGAAGTTGGCCTCGACCCACACTTGCTGCAGCGGCACCAGGCTGGCTACCTGCATGCCGGACTGGACGTAGAGCCCTTCCCGCAGGCTGCGTTTGCCGATGATGCCGTCGGCAGGGGCACGCAGTTCGGTGTAGCCAAGCTCCAGTCTGGCTTGTGCCAGTTTGGCTTCGCTCAGGGCCAGCTTGGCCTGATTTTGTTTGGCTTCAGCATCCAGCACCAGCAGCCGCTCCCGAGCCGCCTGCAGAACGGCCTTGGCTTCCTGCATCTGTGCCTGCGTGACCTGCAGGCTGGCGCGCACTTCGTCCAGACTATCTTGCGAGCTGTAGTGGCGCTGGTTGAGCTGACCTATTCGCTGTACTTGCTGCCGGGCACGCAGTTGCTCGGCTTCGGCGGAGGCGACCCTGGCTTCGGCCTGCTGGATCAGGCTCAACTGTTGGACACGGGTCGCGGCCAGGTTCTCGATCGTGGCCTGAATAAGGTGAAGATCGGCCTGCGCCTCTGCTACCTGGCTTTGGAACTCGCGATCATCGAGGCGGGCGATCAGCTGACCCGCCTTGACCGACTGGTTGTCGGTCACCAGCACCTCGCTGATGTAACCGGACAACTTGGAGCTGATCCCGGTCACTTCACTTTGCAAATAGGCGTTGTCGGTGCTTTCGAAATAGCGGCCATGAAGATACCAGTAACCGGCAAACAGCAGGCCAAGCAGGGCCAGCACCATGGCGGCCAGCAGGGGAATTTTCTTGTGTTGACTCATCGGGGGGGATTCCTGAACTTAAGAGACGCAGGCTAACACCGGCCAACTGTTTCGATTAGTATCAGGTTATGAGAATAACTGTCTCATTGGTGAAACAATGGATCTCAATGCTGCATTAATCCTGGTTCGTATCGTCGACAAGGGATCTTTTACTGCCGCTGCCCAGGAGCTGGGGATGACCAAGGCGATGGTAAGCCGACGCATTGCCGAGCTGGAGCGTCGGCTCGGCGTGCGCCTGCTCTATCGCTCTACCCGCCAGCTCACGCTGACGGAAGAGGGAGAGCAATATTACCAGCGCTGCAGCAAGGCGGTGGATGCCCTGACGGAGGCCGAGCTGATGCTGAGCGCTCGCCAACAGGAGGTGACCGGCACCCTCAAGCTGGCCGTGCCCATCGAGACCGGGCAACTGGTAGTCGGCCGCATGGTCGCCAAATTTCTGCAGCGCTATCCCGCCATGCAGGTGGAGCTGGAGCTGACCAACCGGATCCTGGACCCCATCAGCGAGGGACTCGACGCCGTGGTGCGGGTGGGGGACATGAGCAATTCTAACCTGGCAGCGCGTCGGCTCTGGAGTACCGAGCGGCTGCTCTGTGCCAGTCCGGACTATCTGGCTCGCAGTCCGGCGATCGCCCGGCCGGAGGACTTGCTCCGCCATGAGCGGGTGGCAGTCAGCAGCGGTTTTCTGGCGTCCCACTGGTGTTTTGAACAGGATGGCAGAGAGGTTCTGGTTGACCCCCCATCCCGTTTTCGGGTTAATAATATTACCTGCGCCAGGGAGGCCGCAAAGGCGGGACTGGGGCTCGCTTCGTTACCCGCTATGCTCTGTCTGGAGGAGCTGAAACGCGGTGAACTGGTCTCCCTGCTGCCTGAGTGGCAACAGCCGAGAGTACCCATCTATCTGTTGTTTCCGGAGCGGCGCCTGATGCCGCGCAAGTTGCGGGCGTTTATCGATTTCATGGTGGAGAACGGTGTCGAGTTCGGCATCGACAAGCTGCTGTAAGGGGGACCTATGGAAAACTGGATCAACCTCTATCGCGCCTCTCATTCGCTGGAAGCCCATGCGCTCAAGGGGGCGCTGGAAGTGGAGGGGGTCATGGTGCGCCTCAGTGGCGAGGGGCTGTCAGGAATATTGGGCGAGTTGCCAGTCGATCTGCTTCAGGTCACCCTGATGGTGCGAGCCGAGGATCGCAGCAAGGCCGGCAGAGTCATCGAGCGTTACCAGCAGCGTCAGGGCAACGGCTGGCTCTGTGGCCAATGCGGGGAGGAAAACGGCGCCAACTTCGATGTCTGCTGGCGTTGTCATCACGATCCCCATGAGGGTTGAACGGGCTAGCGCAGGGGGAAGTCGATATCTTCCCCTGCGTGTTCGTCATGATAGGTCGCCATATCCAGTTCGTTCTCGCTGCGCGCAATCAGCACTGAAACCAGTATATCCCCCGAGACGTTGACGGCGGTGCGCGCCATGTCGAGGATCCTGTCGATCCCTGCGATGAGCGCCACTCCCTCCAGCGGCAGGCCGACGGCGGTCAGGGTCAGGGTCAGCAACATCAGGCCGGTGCCCGGGGTGCCAGCGGTGCCGATGCTGGCCAGGGTCGCGATGCTGATGATGGTCAGGTAATCCACTACGTGCAGATCGACACCAAAGGCCTGGGCCACGAACAGGGCGGTGACGCCCTGATAGAGAGCCGTACCATCCATGTTGATGGTGGCACCGATGGGCAGTACTTTGGCGGTGATGGCGGAAGAGACTCCCAGCCGTTTCTCGGCACAGGCCAGGCTGATGGGCAGGGTGCTTGAGCTGGAGCTGCTGGTGAAGGCCACGGCCTGGGCATCGACGATGCTCTTGAAGTAGTGCAGCGGATTGAGCCGCGCCAGCAGGATCAGCAGGGCGCTGTAAACCCCCAGCACATGCAGCAGGCAGCCGAGGTAGACGGCACCGATCACCTTGAACAGCGGCAACAGCAGGTCGATGCCATATTTGCCGATCATCCAGGCCATCAGGGCACAGACGCCGTAGGGCGCCAATGCCATCACCATCTGGGTCAGCTTGAACATCCCCTCCGACAACGAAGTAAAGAAGCGGATGGCGGGACGACCGCGGCGGCCGCTGGCGTTGAGTGCCACTGCGAGGGCCAGGGCGAAGACAAGCACCTGCAGGATCTTGCCATCAACCATGGCCTGGATGGGATTGCTGGGGACCAGCTGGCTGAGCACTGTGCCCAGGGTCGGTTGCTGCACCATCCCGACCCGTTCATAAGGGCCCATGTCGGCACCCATGCCGGGTTCCAGCAGCCAGCCCATCATCAGGCCGATGCAGATGGCGATGGCAGTGGAGCCCAGATAGAGGCCGATAGCCTTGCTGCTGATGGCATCCAGTTTCTTGCCCTTGAGCAGGGCGGTGAGGCCGGCGATGACAGAGCAGAAGATGAGGGGCACCATCAGCATCTGGATGGTGTTGACGAACAGCACGCCGATGGGCTTGAGCAGCAGGGCCTGCTCCTTGAAGCCAACGCCGAGGGTGACCCCCAACAGCATGCCGATCAGGGTCTTGAGCCAGAGTGGGCGGCGGGTCCAGATCTGCCAGGGCTTGAAAGCCTCTCCATGGAACAGCATGACGCCAATATCCTTATTAATTTGTCTGCAATGGCAAAAGGGGCGCCAGTGTAGCGATCCCCGATGCGGGTTGCCACATTATCGACAAAGGAGTCGCCACGACCAGTCTCTTGACCGGGTAATGCGTGATTTATTGGTCTACATCAAGATCCCCGGTGCCCTGACAGGATTTAATGAGCATTAAATATGTTCATTAATGAGGTGCAAAATGTCGCAATCGGTACACGGTCATGAAGTAATGGAGATGATGCTGGAGCTGGGCGGACAGTTTACCCGTGCCAGCCTCAAGCAGGCGATGGCCGAGCGTTTTGGCGAACAGGCGCGTTTTCATACCTGCAGCGCCAGCGAGATGGATGCCGAGGCCCTGATCGACTTCCTGGCTGCCCGCGGCAAGTTCATCGAGTCCGCCGACGGTTTCCAGACCCACGCCGACAAGATCTGCAACCACGGTTGACCCTCTGCGAGCGCATCATGGCGCTCGCTGAATACCTCCCATTTTGCTATATTTCGCCCCTTCTCTTTTTGCTATTCAAGGCGTAGCCAGGGCGTTGTATGGATACCTTCTCTGCCGCAGTCATGCTGTTTCTGATCATGGACCCGCTGGGCAACCTGCCGGTCTTTCTCTCCATTCTGCGTCACATCGATCCCAAGCGGCGACGCAAGGTGATGATCCGCGAGCTGCTCTTCTCCCTGGCGATCATGATGCTGTTCCTGTTCGTCGGCCAGCAGATCCTGAGCTTTCTCAACCTGCGTCAGGAGGCGGTGAGCATTGCCGGCGGTATCATCCTCTTCCTCATCGCCATCAAGATGATCTTCCCGGGAGAGGGCGGTGTGACCGGGCTTGCTGCGGGTGAAGAACCCTTCCTGGTGCCGATGGCGATCCCGATGATCGCCGGCCCCTCCATCCTCGCCTCCCTGCTGTTGCTCGCCAACCAGGAGCCGACCCGGATGGTCGACTGGTCGCTGGCCCTCTTCATGGCCTGGGGAGCCAGCGCAGTGATCCTGATGTTCTACGAGGTGTTCAACAAGTTGCTGGGTGAGCGTGGACTCACTGCGGTGGAGCGGCTGATGGGCATGCTGCTGGTGATGATCTCGGTGCAGATGCTGCTCGATGGTGTGCACCACTACCTGCAGGTGACGGCCCAGTCCTGATCGTCGACATGGGCGTGAGGCTCAAGCTGGCTCATGATCTGGGTCAGCAGGGTCTCGCGCAACCAGCGATGGCCCGGATCCTCGTCATGGCGCTGATGCCAGATCAGCAGGTGGGAGATGCTGTCCAGCTCGATGGGCAGAGGTAGCTGCATCAGGGGATAGACCTGGGTCGCATGGCGGGCATAGAGACTTGAGAGCGTCACTATCATGTCGGAGTGCATCCCCATCCGCAGCGCCGCCTCGAACGAGGGGACGGTTGCCTCGATCCGCCGGTAGAGATCCTGTTCCGCCAGCTTGTAGTCCAGCATCCAGCGATCCCGTCCCTCGCAGTAGGTCTGTACATGGGGGTAGCGCAGATAGTGGTCCAGATCCCAGCCTGGTTCCCGCAACGCGGGGTGATGCTTTTGCACCAGGCAGGTCAATCCGTCGATGGCCAGCAGCCGCTGGCAGATGCTGCTTGGCAGGGTATCGAGCCGGTAATCCGAGTTGATGCAGTTCTCCCGCACAGTGAAGGCGATGTCCACCTGTCCCTGGCTCATCTCGGTCAGGCTGTTCTCGGTCCACTCTTCATAGCGCAGGCGGATCCGCGGCGCCTGGCGCTTCAGCTCGCTCAAGTAGAGTGGGGCGAACAGGGTGAAGGCGCTGTCCATGCTGGCGATGACGAACTCCCGCTCCGAACTGGCGGGATCGAACGCGGGGGGCTGGATCAGGTTGTCCAGCGACAGCAGTATGGGTTGCAACTGCTGTTGCAGTGTCTGGGCACGGGCGGTGGGTTCCAGCCCGTAGGCGGAACGGATGAAGAGCGGGTCGTCGAAAGTCTCGCGTAGCCGTCCCAGGGCCTTGCTGACGGCAGACTGGCTCAGGTGAAGGCGACGGGCCGCCTTGCTGCCGTTGCGCTCTTCCAGCAGCACCTGCAGGATGATGAGCAGATTGAGGTCAATGCGGGCCAGTTGTTCCAGTAGCATGATATGAATCCTGTTCAATACAAGGATGAATTTATACCATTAGTATTCATATCTTGGCGATCTTATCCTCTAGAGGTCTCGGGCCCGCCAGGGCCGCTGGTACAGGATGTAGCGGTTGAGGGGACAAAGTAGCACAAGCAATATGGCGGCCCCGGGCCGCCATATTTTTTGGGCGATTTATTTGCCAACTTGCACCCGTCTTGATTTTACCCAACAATCCTTGCGCGTTAATTTGATACAACCAGCAGATATCTCTGGATGAGAGGTTTCCCTATGGGACTCGGTGGAATTCATATCTGGCATTTGTTGATCCTCTTGCTGGTGGTCGTGCTGGTGTTTGGCAGCAAACGCCTGACCAGCGCCGGCGAGGATCTGGGTACCGCCATCAGGGATTTTCGTAAAGCCTTGCGTGACGATGCAAATCATCCGAAATGAGTAGGAGTGGAAGTATGTCTGTAGACGATAAAGTTGAATTGAACGAAACCTGCGACAGCTGTGGTTGCTTTGCCGAGATTGGCACCATTATCGGCGAAGGTGATGACGTGATGGATCTGGTGATCGAGGCCGCTGAAGAGGAGGCTGCCCGCGCCAAACTGGCTGCCTATGAAGCGCTGGCCAAGCAGGTCACCGAAGAGGCCAAGGTGAGCAGCGAGCTGACCCAGGGCGCCGATGGGGTGATCCTGAAAGCCCGTCTGCAGTTCACCTGCACCGCCGAAAAACTGATTTTCGAGATGCGGGCTCGCGCCATCTGAGCACTGTAATGATGCGGCAGGTACGCCTGCCGCGTTGACCCTTCTGCCGTGGGTCGAGTTCTATAGTTAGTCTATTCCACCGTCGGTATTGACCGGCGCGAGTGGCCAACAAAAGGCGAACACATGCGGCAATGGATCTGGGGCCTGCTGGCTCTATGGTGTCTTCCTCTGCTGGCGGCCGATCTCAAGCCGCAGCGTCTTCCCCAGCCCGGGGACCTAGACAGTATCCTGCAAAAGCGTGAACTCAGGGCCCTGGTGGTCTATGAGCGCGGCTTCTACTTCCTCGACAAGGGGGCCCAATACGGCATCCTGGTCAACCAGCTGCAAGGGTTCGAGCGCTGGCTGAACAAGACCTATCTCGCCAAGGAGAAGGTCAAGCTCAAGGTGGTTTACATCCCGGTCAGGCAGGACAAGCTGCTGGATTATCTGACGGAGGGGCGTGGCGATCTGGTGGCGGCCACCATGACGGTCACCCCGACCCGAAGGGAGCAGGTCAGCTTCTCCAGGCCGCTCATCTCTTCCATTGAGGAGTGGGTGGTGAGCCAACATAGCCTGCCCTCCTTCAACCGCATCACCCAGCTCTCCGGCCGACGGGTCTGGGTGCGGGCCAGCTCCAGTTACTATGAAAGCCTGCGTCAGCTCAACTGGCTGTTTCGCGAACTGGGACTGCCCCCCGTCTACATAGAGACGGTGCCCGAATATCTGCAGGATGGCGATTTGCTGGAGATGGTGGCGGCCGGGATTATCCCCCTCACGGTGACTGACAGCTACAAGGGGCGGATCTGGCTCGGGATGATCGATGGTCTCAAGGCGCACAAGCTGGTGCCCCTGCGCAGCAATGGCACCAGTGCCTGGGCGCTGCGCAAAAACAGCCCCGAGCTGCTCAAGGCGGTCAACGGTTATCTGGCCAGCGTCAGCCAGCACAGCCTGTTCAGCGATCTGACCCTGCGGCGCTTGCTGGCCCACAGCGAGCGGATGAGCAACATATTGGCACCGGATCCCTTGGGGCGACTGGCAAAGATCCGTAAGGTGCTTGAAAAATATGCGGAAAAATATGACATCGACTGGTTGATGCTGGCAGCGCTGGGATACAAGGAGTCTGGTCTCAATCCCAACGTGCGCTCCCCAAAAGGGGCGGTTGGCATCATGCAGCTGCTGCCTGCCACCGGGCGGGAAGTGGGGATCTCGGGAGCCAGGCTGGCGAGTCTGGAGGGCAACGTGGAGGCCGCCTGCCGTTATATGCGGTTGATCCTCGACACCTATTTCAACGATCCCGGTCTGGATCGGCTCAATCGTCACCTGTTTGCCCTGGCTGCTTACAATGCAGGGCCCAACCGGGTGCAGGCATTGCGCAACAAGGCCCGCTCACTGGGGCTGGATCCCGATGTCTGGTTTGGCAACGTGGATCAGCTGGTGGCCAACGAGGTGGGGCAGGGGCCGATCAACTATGTGGGGACCATCTACAAGTACTATGTCGCCTACCGTTTCAGCCTGCTCCAGATTGAAGGCAAGGCTGCCGCAATCGAGGCGGTGCAGCCCTGAGCTCCTGGCCGGATTGGGCCGGCAGGGTCACCGGAAGCTGCCAGCCGCCATCCCTGTGCTGCAAAAACCAGTGCACGGGGTCGGTGGTCGGGACGACATCTGGCTGGCCTGACTGGTCGAGATAGCGCACCATCGGGGTATCGTGCAGTTCCATCAGCAGCTCCTTGCTTGCTATTCAGAGAGGCTTGCCAGCGTTATGACACTCCCCGATGACAACAGGATGACAGCATGATCCCGGGATCCTTCGCCCTGATCGCGGATCCCCTGCTGGCACTCAAGGTGCGTTGCCAGTGGATCCGCACTGCCCACGAGCGGATCCAGGCCCAGTACTACAGCTGGGAAGAGGACAGCAGCGGCAAGCTACTGCTCAGCGAGCTGCTCCATGCCGCCAGGCGCGGTGTCAGGGTCGAGCTGCTGGTGGATGATCTCTATGCTGGCGACAACCGCTTTCTGGAGATGGTAGCCCACGAGCCGGGGATCGAGGTACGCCTGTTCAACCCCTTCTGGTTGCGGGGCTGGCGGCCCCTGGCGCTGCTGCTGGAGGGGCTATTCAGCTTTCGCCGCATCAATCACCGCATGCACAACAAGCTGCTGCTGGTGGATGGCAGGCTGGCGCTGATTGGCGGTCGCAACATCGGCGATCGCTACTTCCATCTCGACGATCAGCCCCCCTTCGTTGATCTGGATCTCGCCTGCCGGGGAGCATTATGTCAGGAGATGGCGCAGGGATTTGACCAGTTCTGGCACAGCCGCTGGAGCCATCCCATTCGCCACCTGTTGCGACGACCCCCGCTGCCCGCCGAGATCCGGGTGGTCAATGACTTCCTGCTCACCATGACGGATCCGGCCGTTGCCGCCGTCTATTCATTGCCAGCCAGCCTGTTTGTCGATGAACCCCTGGCGCTGCAGTGGCACGACGGCGTGGCGGAGGTATGGTTCGACCGGCCCGGCAAAGGATTGATCTCGCGACCTGCCACGGCCCGCCAGCTGTGGCAGCGACTGGCAGACAATCCGCACTCATTGTCGTTGGTGACCCCTTACCTCATCCTGACCCGTGGCTTTCGCCGCCGCCTGTTGCAGTTGCGTCAGCGGGGCGTGACCATCGATATCCTCACCAACTCCCTGGCCAGCACGGATGTGCCTCTGGTCTATGGCGCCTACCGACGCTATCACGGCTGGCTGCTGCGCCAGGGGATCCAGGTGCACGAGTTTGGCGATGACAGCCACAGCCTGCATGCCAAGCTGATCCTGCTGGGGCGGGAGCGGGCCCTGTTTGGCAGCCTTAACCTCGATCCCCGCTCGCTGTTTCTCAACACCGAGCTGATGCTGCACCTGTGTTGCCCGACTCTGTGCGAGCAGCTGAGGTCGTGGCTGATGCACTGGCAGGAGCAGGCCAGTAGCGCACCCCGCAAAATCGATGGCTGGCCCCGGCGACTGGTGGCCCGACTCAGTGACTGGTTGCCCCTGAAGCGCTGGCTGTGAGGCGGGTGTTTTTTGTGCGAGATCTCGCAAAGCCTTGTACGCCTTTGCTTATCCTCCGTGCGGGTGAATAGCTATTCATTTCCTTATCTTGCTGTTTTTAAATGAATTATTGTTAATGTGAAGGCGGTTTTTTGTATCAACACGGGAACTGCAGGGCATAAAAACGTTTTTTTATTTTATTTGTCTGCGTAATATTTCATTTGCAAGGACAAACACGGCGGCCCGTCTGCCGTGTGGATGAAGGCAACAAAGGGTGACCGGTCGACTGCATCGCTGCAATCGACACTGACTTCGGATGGGTAGCGGACTCTGGGGAAGTGGGGTAAGGCATCCGGCGTGGCCGGACTCCAATATGGAACATGCTATTTGCGAGGGGGTGACATGGAAATGTCACCCCACTTTTTTTGGGGCCGTTTTTCCTTTTGAGCCACCTTCGCCGCCATGGTCTATGCCGGACAAAAAAACAGGGCCGCATCACGCGGCCCTGTCAGGGATCAAGCAGGCTGTGGTACCAGGCGTCGGCGTTGCAGCCAGACAATGACGCCGAACAGCAGGAAACCCGGGAGCCACATCAGCTCCTTGCGCCAGCGATCGGTCGGAGCCTTGACGGCCAGGATCTCCTGGTCAAACTCCAGCCCCATGCCGGCGGCAGGGCTGCCGAAGGCCACGTTGTCGATCAGGGTCTTGCCATCCTGTTCATAGAGGCTCAGGCCCAGATTGGCCAGACGCTCTTCACCGTTGGCACCATCGGGCACGGCAACAAGCAGGGTGAACTTGCGGGGTTTGCCCACCGCATCTTCCCCTTGGACCCGCAGCCGCAAGGTGCTCTCCACCTCCAGTTCACCCATAGTCTGGGCCAGCTGGGCGGGTGGCGTCTCGCGATAGGGATCGTGCACCATGTCCATCCAGAAGCCGGGGCGGAACAGGGTAAAGGCGACCAGCAGCAACAACACGCTCTCGTACCAGCGGCTCTTCACCAGGAAGTAGCCCTGGGTCGCGGCGGCGAAGATCAGCATGGCGATGGTGGCTACGATGAAGATCATCACCCCGTGGGCAAAATCCACGTCGATCAGCAGCAGATCCGTGTTGAAGATGAACAGGAACGGCAGTGCAGCGGTACGCAGGCTGTAGTAGAACGCCGTGATACCGGTCTTGATGGGATCACCCTTGGAGACGGCGGCCGCGGCGAACGAAGCCAACCCCACCGGCGGGGTCACGTCCGCCATGATGCCGAAATAGAACACGAACAGGTGCACGGCGATGAGCGGCACAATGAGGCCGTTCTGCTGCCCCAGGGTGACCACCACGGGCGCCAGCAGGCTGGAGACCACAATGTAGTTGGCGGTGGTGGGCAGCCCCATGCCGAGGATCAGGCTCAGCAGGGCGGTCAGCAGCAGCATCAGCAGCAGATTGCCCATGGAGAGCATCTCCACCAGATCGGCCAGCACCAGGCCAACCCCGGTCTGGGAGACTGCACCGACTATGATGCCGGCAGTGGCAGTGGCGATACCGATGCCGATCATGTTGCGGGCACCGGCCACCAGACCTTCGCGCAGGTCGATGACGCCGTCGCGTACGGTGCCGTAGTCATGTTTGCCGTCGGTGCGCAGCCAGTTGAGCAGCGGACGCTGGGTCAGCAGGATGATGACCAGCATGACGGTGCCCCAGAAGGCGGACAGGCCGGGGGAGAGGCGCTCGATCATCAGACACCATACCAGTACCACCACCGGCAACAGGAAGTGCAGGCCGGAGAGCAGCACGGTGCGGGTGTCGGGCAGCTCGGTGAGCGGCTTGCCGGGATCTTCGGCTGCCAGCGGTTCATTGCTGGCGGCGATCTTCAGCAGGCCCACATAGGTGGCGGCCAGCAGCAGGGAGATCCCCGGCAGGGCATAGTCGCCCAAGGCCGGCTTGAGCCAGCCCAGACCGTAGTAGACCGCCATCGACAGCCCGCTGATGAGGGCGGCGCCGAAGGCAAAGCCGGTCAGGCGACGCAGCCAGGGCTTGGGCTGATGGCCACCGATGGGTTGCATGCCGAGCTTGAGCGCTTCCAGATGGACGATGTAGAGCAGGGCGATGTAGGAGATGGCCGCCGGCAGGAAGGCGTGCTTGATGATATCCACATAGGGAATGCCGACGTACTCCACCATCAGGAAGGCCGCAGCGCCCATTACGGGCGGCATAATCTGGCCGTTGACCGAGGAGGCCACTTCCACCGCCCCGGCTTTCTCCGAGCTGAAACCCACCTTCTTCATCATGGGGATGGTGAAGGTGCCTGTGGTGACCACGTTGGCGATGGAGGATCCGGAGATGAGGCCGGTGAGGCCGGAGGCGACTACCGCCGCCTTGGCCGGGCCGCCACGCAGGTGGCCGAGCAGGCTGAAGGCGAGCTGGATGAAGTAGTGACCGGCACCGGCCCGCTCGAGCAGGGCGCCGAACAGTACGAACAGGAACACGAAGCTGGTGGAGACCCCGAGGGCGATGCCGAACACCCCTTCGGTGGTGATCCACTGGTGATTGGCCAGCGCGGTAAAGCTGACCCCACGGTGTGCCAGCAGACCCGGCATCCAGGGGCCGGCCAGGCTGTAGACCAGGAAGACGATGGCGATCACCGCCAGAGCCGGGCCGAGAGCGCGGCGTGCCGCTTCCAGCAGCAGGGGAATGCCGATGCAGGCGGTGACCAGATCCGAGGTGGTCAGGTTGCCGGGACGCTGGGCCAGCGCCTCGTACATCACGAACAGATAGGATGCGGCACCGGCGGCGATCAGCCCCAGCGCGATATCGCTGAGGGGGACTCGATCCCGCGGGGAGGAGCGAAACGCGGGAAACACCAGATAGGCCAGCAACAGGGCGAAGGTGAGATGAATGGCGCGCGTTTCGGTGTCATTGAGTACGCCAACCCCGAAAATGAAGGGGAGCGGCGAGGCGATCCAGAGCTGGAACAGGGACCAGGCCAGTGCCAGGGCGGTAATGAGCCAGCCCATGGCTCCCAGCGGCAGGCGGGCGCCTACATCCTGGGCGATCAGTTCCTCGGTAGAGAGTTGTTTGTCTTGCATAGGGTCAACTTGTGCCATCGAGTACAACAAAAACGACACCCGCCGCCGCAAACCGCGCAGCCAACGGGTGTCGAAGGAGTGACAAAGGCCCTGGGGCCTTCAATCAGAGCCAGCCGCGCTCTTTGTAGTAGCGAGCAGCGCCTTCATGCAGCGGAGCGGAGAGCCCCACCTTGATCATGTCGGCTTCCTTCAGGTCGGCGAAGGCCGGGTGCAGGCGCTTGAAGCGGTCCAGGTTGTCAAACACGGATTTGACCAGCTGGTAGACCACTTCCGGATCGGTTTTGGCGCTGGTGGAGAGTACAGCCTTGCCACCGATGGACGGGGTCGGCTTGTCGCTGCCCTTGTAGAGGCCACCCGGGATCTCGGCCTTGGTGTAGTAGCTCTTCTCGGCCAGCAGCTTGTCGATGTCAGCGCCGGTGACCGGTACCAGTACCGCATCCGTGGTGGTGGAGGCTTCCTGGATGGCACCGTTCGGGTGACCGACGAAGTAGCTCATGGCGTCGATGTTGTTGTCACCCAGTGCGGAAGCCTGCTCGGCGGGTTTCAGCTCGGAGACCAGACCGAAGTCGCTCTTCTTCCAGCCCTTGACCGCCATGATCTCTTCCATGGTGTCACGCTGGCCGGAGCCCGGGTTGCCGATGTTGACGCGCTTGCCTTTCAGATCGTCGAAGCCGGCGATCTTGGCGTCCTTGCGGGCCAGGATGGTGAACACTTCGCTCTGCAGGGAGAAGACGGCACGGATGTCGTCCATGGCACCTTCGGCCTGGAACGGGGGCAGCCCTTTCATCGCCTTGTACTGGTGGTCGGACTGCATGATGCCGAAGTTGAATTCGCCGCTGCGAATGCCGTTGACGTTGGCGACACCGCCGCCGCTGGCCGGGGCGTTGCACTTGATCTCATGCTCGGTGGAACCACGATTAAGGAAGCGGCAGATAGACTGGCCTGCCACATAATAGACGCCGGTTTGACCGCCGGTGCCGATGGTCACGAAGCGCTCCTGCGCCTGTACCGGACCACCAAATGATACGCCGACCAGAGCAGCCGACAGTGCGCACGCCAAGGATAATCCTTTCATTTTTTCTCCCTTTTTCTTGGATTTGGTTTACCCGATCCGCGGGTAAATTGATGGTAAGCCCGTTCTGCGCCGGGTTTGCCATTGCTTCATGTGTGCTGCATGACATGGGCGGGATCCTGGGTGCCCTTGCCTGCGGTCATCGCGTCCTGCGGTGACTGTTGTGGCGTCCTGCCACCGGGGGTGTTTGGCCAATAGCAGGCCGGATAAAAAGTTGTAAGCACTCCGATTAAGCACATTTTGCCAACATAAATCAAACTAAATGGCAAACTAACGGAGTTAAATCTCGAGAAACATGACCGCGATCATTCATTTCCCTGTTGCAGATTAAGGGGTGTCGACGCGAAATGGAAGAGAGAAAAAGAGAGCCTGGATTCTTTTGTAGCCCTTGCGTGGCAAGGGCTACCGTGAAATGGACTCAGGGGGCAGGGTTGGCCAGGTCCAGAATAAAGGCGTACTCCAGGGCGATATCCTCATAGGCCTTGAAGCGGCCGGACTTGCCGCCGTGGCCGGCATCCATGTCGGTATTCAGCAACAACTTGTTATCATCCGTCTTCAGCTCCCGCAGCTTGGCCACCCACTTGGCAGGCTCCCAATACTGCACCTGGGAGTCATGCAGCCCGGTGGTGACCAGCAGATTGGGGTAGGCCTGGGCCTTGACCTGATCGTAGGGGCTGTAGGACTTCATGTAGTCGTAGTAGCGCTTCTGATTCGGGTTGCCCCACTCGTCGTATTCGCCAGTGGTGAGGGGGATGGACTCGTCCAGCATGGTGGTGACCACGTCGACGAACGGCACCTGGGCTACTACGCCCCGATAGAGCTGGGGCGCCTGATTGATGACGGCCCCCATCAGCAGGCCGCCGGCGCTGCCGCCCATGGCATAGACCTGATCTTTTGCGCCATAGCCCTGCGCTACCAGTGACTCGGTGACGTCGATGAAGTCGTTGAAGGTATTCTGTTTTTTCAACAGCTTGCCATCTTCGTACCAGTGGCGGCCTAGCTCCTCACCGCCACGGATGTGGGCGATGGCGTAGACGAAACCCCGATCCAGCAGGCTCAGGCGGGAACTGCTGAAGTCAGGATCCATGCTGGCGCCATAGGAGCCGTAGCCATAGACCAGCAGCGGGTTGTGGCCGTTTTTCTTGAACTTGTCCTTGCGATAGACCAGCGAGACCGGCACGGCCACGCCGTCCCGGGCGGTCACCCAGAGTCGCTCACTGGCGTACTGCTCCGCCTTGAAGCCCGTCACCGGCTGCTGCTTGAGCAGGGTGCGCTTGCCGCTGGCCATGTCGAGCTCATAGGTGGATGAGGGCGTGGTCATGGAGGAGTAGCCATAGCGCAGGGCACTGGTCTCCGGCTCCGGGTTGTAGGCGAGCCAGGTGACGTAGGCGGGGTCGTCAAAGGCGATCTCTTTCTGCTCGCCGCTCTGCCAGTGGATCTGGCGCAGCCGGGTCAGCCCCTGGTTGCGCTCTTCCACCACCAGCCAGTCCCGGAACAGGGCGTAGCTCTCCAGCAGCACGTCGGGATTGGGGGCGATCACCGGCTTCCAGCGCTCGACCGGGCTCTCTTTGGTCTCGTACAGGCCGAAGTTCTTGCCGTCCTTGTTGGAGCGCACATAGAAGTGGCCACGGTAGTGATCCAGGGTGTATTCGTGATCTACCTTGCGCGGCAGGAACAGACGGGGTGCCTGCTCCGGCGCGTTGGCGTCGATGAGGCGCGCCTCGCCGGTAGTGGTGCTGGAGAGATTGATGACGATGAAGTCTTCTGAGGTAGTGGCGTAGAGGCTGACGTAGAAGGTGTCGTCCTTCTCCTCATAGACCAGCTGATCCTTGGCCGGATCCGTGCCCAGGGTGTGGCGATAGACCTGATAGGGCAGCAGGGTCTTGGGGTGCTTGCGCACGTAGAACACCGTCTTGCTGTCGTTGGCCCACACCAGGTTGCCCGAGGTGTTCTCCAGGGTATCTGCGGCCCACTTGCCGCTCTCCAGATCGAGGAACTGGATTCGGTACTGGCGGCGGGAGAGGTAATCCTCCGCCACCGCCAGCCAGCGGTTGTTGCGGCTCACTTCCAGCGCCCCAAGGGCGTAAAATTCGTGTCCTTCGGCCCGCTGGTTGCTGTCGAGCAGCAGCTTGGACCCCTGCTCTCCCAGCTTGGTGCGCGAATAGATGCCGTACTCCTTGCCCGGCTCGTAACGGGTCTGGTAGCGGTAGCCGTTCTTCACGTAGGGGACGGACTCGTCCTGCTGGGGAATACGGGCCACCATCTCCTTGTAGAGGGTTTCACGCAGCGCCTTGGTCGGCTTGAGCATGGCCTCGGTGTAGGCATTTTCGGCCTTGAGGTAGGCCAGCACCTCGGGATCCTGACGATCGTCATCGCGCAGCCAGTAGTAGTTGTCGACCCGGGTATCCCCGTGTTTCTTCAGCGTATGCGGGTGTTTGGCGGCAACGGGGGGTTGGACAGGGATTTCGCTTCTCGGCATGGCAGACTCTTGGTTGGCATAGGAACAGGGAACGGCTGTCAGACAGGCTAGCAGCAGAATCCCTCGAGAAAAGGGGAACATGTCGCATCCTTTGCGCGTTAACAGGGTTGGCGAACCGGCGAACCGGCGTATCGGCTCCTTGAACTGGCCAACAATCTGCCCCTTGTCGCCGGTGGTTGCAAGCAGTCCCTTGTTATCGCAGGAAAAACCATCAAAAAAGGCCGCTATCTCGCGATAGCGGCCTCTTCTCTGGCCATGAGCGACAAGGGTCCGCTCAGGTGTGCCTCACATGATGGGGGAGTGCCGGTTCATGGCCAGTATTCGTCAGCCGGGATAGCTCGACCAGACCTTGGTCGTGCCCTCGTTGCTGATGCTCAGCACCTGGTAGGGTTGGCCCGGAATGTCCATACCGGGGGCGCTCTGTGGCATACCCGGAATGGTCAGGCCGCGGATCGCCGGCTTCTCTTTGAGCAGCTTCTTCACATCGGCGGCGGGCACGTGTCCCTCGATCACATAGCCGTTGACCACCCCGGTGTGGCAGGAGGCCAGTTGCGGGGCGATGCCGTATTTCTGTTTGACCGGTTCAAGCTGTTCGGTTTCGATGACTTCGAGTTCGAAGCCATTCTCTTCCATGTGCTTGTTCCAGGCCTGGCAGCAGCCGCAATATTTGGATTTGTAGACGGTCATCTTCTCGGCCGCGAGAGCGGAAAAGCTGACGGTGCCGGCCAGCAGGGCCAGCAGCAGGGATTTGTACATAACTCACCTCAGATTGAATAAAACATGCCCAAAAACGGGGATTTTGACTCAAGTCCGGGTGCGGGGAGGGCGCTCCAGCCGTTCCGCCGGAGCGTCCGGCATGAACAGGGAAGGGGGGAGGAAATCCGGGGTATCGGGTTCCAGCATGGCCACTGTCAGGCTGTCGTTGCCGAGCACCGTCATGGAGAGCGCCGAGGTAAAGCTGCCGCACGGCATGGCTTTCTCCAGGGTGCGCTCGCTCTGGCTGCAGTGGCTGCTCAGGGTACAGAGGTTGGTCGCGGCCCGGCTGCCAAACGACATCAATACCAGCACCAGACTCCACAGGGGGAGCCAGCGACGGGCATGAGCGAGTTGGCAACGAGTGAGAACCATGGAACGACTCTGACGAAATTGGGGCGTTATGGTAACCCTGTGCCAGGGGGGAGGGTCAAGCCCTCCCCGCCGTTCCGGTCAGGCTGGATTAAGGTTGCTGACGAGTTGCCGCCAGCACGATTTCACGCACGCAGACGTTGGCAGGCTGGTTCCAGGCATAGAGCACAGCCTCGGCGATCACCTCGGGTGCGATCACGCCGCCCATCTGCTCTTTCCAGTCGTGGTAACCGGCCTTGATGCTCTCGTCCGTGGTGTGGCTGAGCAGCTCGGTCTCCACCGCTCCCGGGGCGATAGTCACCATCCGTACCCCCAGATCGGCCACCTCTTCCCGGATGTTCTCGGTCAGGGCGTGAACCGCGAACTTGGTGGCACAGTAGGCGGCATGGTTCGGGAAGGTCTTGCGACCGGCGATAGAGCTGATGTTGATAATGGTGCCGCTGCGGCGTGCCTTCATCCCGGCCAGCACCCCATGGATGCCGTTCAGCACACCCATCACGTTGATGTTGAGCATCTGCTGCCATTCGGCGGGAGCCTGCACGTCGGCCTGGCCCAGCAACATGACACCGGCGTTGTTGACCAGGCAGCCAACCGGACCGAATTGTGCCTCGGCCTGCTGAATGGCCGCCTTCATGGCGTTTGTATCTGTGACGTCGACGCCGATGCAGAGCGTATCGGGCAAGCCCAGGGCTTGCATGGGCTCGACCCGGCGGGCCAGCAGCAGTAGCGGGTGGCCGGTGGCGGAGAAGGCGCGGGCGATGGCGGCACCGATCCCGGCGGAGGCACCGGTGATCACGACGAGGGACTTGGACATGATGTTTCCTTCTGATTCGATGGTCGGTTTGGGCAAACAGACGGCTGGCCAGCACGCAGTGGAGTCACTATAGTCTCCGCATCCATCAGTGATAAATATTGTTTTCCGCTGGTTATCATCTGAAAAAACTATGGTTGGGCCTATGCTGGATTTGAGATTGCTGCGTTTCTTCATCGCCATCTATGAAGAGAAGAACATTACGGCGGCGGCGGAGCGTTGCCACGTCAGCCAGCCCTCCCTCTCGGCGGGGCTGCGCCAGCTGGAAGAGGTGCTCGGTGACAGCCTCTTTATCCGGGGCAAGAAGGGGGTGGAGGCGAAGGAGCCTGCCCACTATCTCTATCCCCACGCGGTCAAGCTGGTGGAGGAGGCGCGCCGTCTGCCCGAGCTGTTTCGCCAGAAAGCGACGCGGGCGAGACTCAATATTGCCATCATGCCGGATCTGAGCCGGCGCCGGGTGGCGGCTCTGCTGCAGCGGGTGCAGGGGGTATTGCCGGAGCTGGATCTCACCCTCTCCGACCAGGATAGCCCTGCCGATTGTCGTCTGACCCTGGATGCCCTGCGCCGGGAAGACGAGATCTTCCTGCCGCTGTGGGAAGAGGATTATGTACTGTGCGTACCCACCGGCCACCCGCTGGCCAGCCGTCCGCGCATCGAGCTGACAGAGCTGCAACACCATGATTTTATTGAGTGCCCTCCCTGCGAGGCCCATCAGCAGACCATAGGCCTGCTGGCCTGTGACCGGCTCACCCTCAATCTGGTGGCCAAGGCCGAAAGCAAGGGGCTGGTGATGTCGTTGGTGCTGGCGGGGGTGGGGATCAGTTTTCTGCCCGATGGCCTGGTGGAGGATGAACCCGGGTTGCAGACCCTGCCGGTGAATGGGCCGCGGATGTTTCGCCGGATTGGGCTCTGTTATCCTGCCCACCAGACCCTGAACCCGGCGATGCGTGAACTGATCCCCGAGTTGGCAGGGTATGGCGCTTCCTGATAAGGTCGCTTTCCCATGCATCTTCAGGATGCACCTTGTCGTCGCGCCCCTTTTTATCGATCGCGCCATGCGCAGTGAGGCTTCTGTCCCGGTGGGCTTGTCATGAAACGCATTCTGGTCATTTTTTCACATCCGGCCCTGCAAAGTTCCAGGGCCAACAAGCAGTTGCTGCAGGCCATCGACGGTCTGGATGGCGTGACCCTGCACGACCTCTATCACCACTATCCCGACATGTTCATCAATGTGAAACGGGAGCAGGCACTGCTGTCGGAGCACGACATTATCGTTTTCCAGCACCCCTTCTACTGGTACTCCTGCCCGGCCATCATGAAGGAGTGGATGGATCTGGTGCTGGAGTATGGCTACGCCTATGGCCCCGAGGCTCACGCCCTCAAGGGCAAGCAGTGGCTCAGCGCCATCACCACGGGTGGTGCCCCCGAATCCTACTGCAGCGAGGGCTACAACAGCCGTCCGCTGCTCGATTTCCTGCTGCCCTTCCAGCAGACCGCCACCCTGTGCGGCATGCACTGGCTGCCCCCCTTCGTGCTCCACTCTTTTCACAAGATCCGGGATCAGGAGGCGTTGCGCCGCTGCGGCCAGGATTATCGTCAACTCCTGTGCGCCCTGCGCGATGAGCTGCTGACCCCGGAGCAGCTGGCCGGGCGGCCCTATCTGCGGGATCTGCTGGAGGAGCTCTCATGACACGAATTCGATCCGGTCGTTGCCCCGGCATGCCCTCTCTGGGATCTGCCATCGCGTGGAGGATTTGCTGATGGGACAAGGCTTGCTGTTTGATGCCTTTATCTATCTCTCGGCGGCGGTGATCGCCGTGCCGCTGGCCAAGCGCTGGGGGCTGGGATCCGTGCTCGGCTACCTGCTGGCGGGGATCATCATAGGCCCCTTCCTGCTTGGGTTGGTGGGTGAGCAAAAAGACGTGATGCACTTCGCCGAGTTCGGCGTAGTGCTGATGTTGTTTCTGGTCGGGCTGGAGCTGCGCCCGGCCCTCTTGTGGCAGCTGAAGGGGCCGATCCTTGGCACCGGTGGCCTGCAGGTACTGCTCACCACCGGCGCCCTGACCGGCGTGGCTTATCTTATCGGTCTGCCGCTGCAGCAGGGGCTGGCTATTGGTCTCATACTGGCGCTCTCTTCCACCGCCATCGTGCTGCAGAGCCTGCAGGAGCGAAAACTGATGCAGAGCGAGAGCGGCCGCTCCGCTTTTGCCGTATTGCTGTTCCAGGATATCGCCGTCATTCCCATCCTGGCGATTTTGCCGCTGCTGGCTATCGCGCCCGTAGCCAGCAACGGTGGCACCGAGCTGGCCGGTTGGCAGCATGGCCTGCTGGTAGTGGCCGCTATCTCCGGCATAGTGCTGGGTGGCCACTACCTGATGCGGCCGGTATTTCGCGCCATCGCCCAGTCCCATATGCGGGAGATCTTCGTCGCCGCGGCCCTGTTGCTGGTGATCGCCATCGCCGTGCTGATGGAGTCGGTGGGGCTTTCGCCTGCGCTGGGCTCCTTCCTCGCCGGCGTAGTATTGGCGGACAGCGAATATCGCCACGAGCTGGAGGCGGATATTGAGCCCTTCAAAGGCTTGCTGCTTGGCCTCTTCTTCATGTCGGTGGGAGCGGGGATCGACTTCGGTCTGTTTGCCGAACACCCCTTCCTGATCCCGACCCTGGTGATCGGGCTGATGGTGCTCAAATGGCTGGTGCTGATGACCCTTGGCTTCGCCATCCGCATCTCGCCGGGTCAGCGCTGGACCTTCGCGCTGGCACTGGCCCAGGGCGGGGAATTTGCCTTCGTGCTGTTTTCGTTCGCGGCCCAGAACAGGGTACTGCCCGGTGACACCATCTCATTGCTGACCCTGGTGGTGGCGCTCTCCATGGCACTGACTCCGCTGCTGTTGATCCTCAATGATCGGGTGATCCAGCCCTGGTTCGACTATCGCAACCAAGGGGATGTGCCGCAACACGAGCAGCCCGAGCTGGTGGAGCACCCGGTGATCATCGCGGGCTTCGGTCGCTTCGGCCAGATAGTGGGGCGCCTGCTGCACGGTCACGGCATAGGCACCACCATCCTCGAGCAGGATGCCAGCCAGATCGAGATGCTGCGAAAATATGGCTATCAGGTCTTCTATGGCGACGCCAGCCGGATCGATTTGCTCCATGCCGCCGGCGCCCACAAGGCGAAGCTGCTGGTGCTCTCCATCAACGATACCGCCACCTCGCTGGCGGTGATCGAGATGGCCAGGAAACACTTCCCGCACCTCAAGATCCTCGCTCGTGCCCAGGATCGTCCCCATGCCCACGAGATCCTGCGCCACGGGGTCGACAGCGTCTATCGGGAAACTCTGGGATCTGCGGTGGATCTGGGGGTGGAAGCTCTTACCCAGCTCGGCTTTCGGGCCAACCAGGCCTGGCGGGCGGGGCAGACCTTCAAGCAGCATGACAACTGGTTGCTGCGGGAGCAGGTGAACTACCTGGACGATGAACACACCTATATCAACAAGAGCCTGCAATACCGGGAGATCCTCTCCGATCTGTTGCAAGACGACGAGGAGGGGCAGGAGCGCATCCATGCCCACAACTGGAACAGCGGGCTACCCAACGACGACAAGGAAGCAAGATGATTGCCTATTACCCCATGCTCAAACACCTGCATATGACGCTGGCGCTGGTCAGCCTGCTGCTGTTCCTCTACCGCTGGGGCCTGGCCCTGGCGGGCAGTGCGCGGCTGCAACAGAAGTGGCTCAAGGTGCTGCCCCATATCAACGACACCTTTCTGCTGCTGTTCGGGGTGTTGCTGGCGGTTGCCCTGCAGATGAGCCCGGGCCAGCAGCCCTGGCTGATGGCCAAGCTGGTGGCGCTGGTGGTCTACATCGGGCTCGGTGTCATGGCGCTCAAACGGCCGGCGCAGGGCCAGAAGCTGGTGGCCGGTGTCGCCGCCCTGGCGGTATTTGGTTATATGGTCGGTGCCGCCATCACCAAGTCTCCCTGGTCCTGGCTGTTTTGATCGGAGAAATGGAGGGGAGGCAGGCCTCCTCTCCATGTAATCTGCTTTAAAAATCGATAATTTCTCTCTTTTATCCTTCCTGCGACCTTGTTTGTGACATGTCAAATTTATCTTTTTTATTATCAAAAAAGCCTCAATTGCCACCTTTCTGGTTTGTTTTTTTCTTATAAATCATGTTGATAAGTCTGACTGTATGAAAATGGAGACAGTTGTCTCGGCAAAACTTGCGTCATAGACTGTCGCAGGTCACGACTAGCATTCAGTCAACACTAACCCAGTGAAGGCATGCACCATGAGTAAGAAGCTGTTACGACAACTGACCTTGGCGCGTTGCATCCCGCACCGCCCTTACAAGCTGACCGCCAGCCAACTCCAGGTAAAACTGGAAGAGGAAGGCATTCATGTCAGTCTGCGTACCGTGCAACGGGACCTGGAAGAGATGTCCGGCATGGGACTGTTCGACCTCACCTCGGACGAGCGCAGCAAGCCCCATGGCTGGTGCTTCGAGCGCCACGGGCTTAACGATTTTGCCAATATCATGCCGCTCTCCCTGGCGGTGGCCCTGAAAACCTGGAGTGATCAGGCGAGCCAACTGTTGCCGGCGAGCGTGCTGACCGAACTGAACCCGCTGGTCGACAAGGCCAGCCAGGTGATCCGCGACAGCCAGAGCGAACTGGCCGAGCGCTGGCTCGAGAGCGTGCATCAGTCGCCGCGTCCGTTTGCCGGCAACCCGGAGATCCGCCGCAGCACCCTGATCCGCGACGCTCTGTGGCGTGGCCGCAAGTTCAGTGCCGAGATCCAGCGGGTGATCAAAGAGCGAACCGTGTGGCTCTGTTATGACCGCATCAATCCGCTCGGGATCCTCAACCAGCCGGAAGGACCGGTTTTGCTCTGCACTCTGTCCGAGCTGGATCCCAAGGTGTATGGCATCCCGTTCGATCACATCAAGAGCGTGGAGCTGACCAATTTCAGCGCGACCCAGCCGAAGGATTTCAATATCCAGAAGCTGATCCGCGATCAGGGCTATCAGGATGTGAGCGGTCCGATCCGCTTTGTTGGCCGCATCGATGCCAACAGCCAGTCGCTGGTGGACAACCAGATCCCCGGCAACAACCCCCGCATGACGCGTTATGACAAGCGCAGTGTGGTGGTCGAGACCGAGGTGCAGGATACCCCCGAGTTTCGCAGCTGGCTGAACAACATTGGTGGCGAGCTGGAAGTGCTGGCGCCGGAATCCTTGCGCAAGGCCTACCTCAACCCGTCCAACCGGGTGAGTTGATGGTACAAGGCTGATAACAGCAAACGGATAGCATCACAAAGAGTCGAGCCTGGTCTCGACTCTTTTTTTGTCTCTTTTTTGAGCATATTTATTCAACAAATTTTTAAGCTTTATTCGCTGGATTGAACCGTTTTCGCGGGCCGTTTCGGGGCGAGGAAAGCATGTAAGAGATCTGCCATAGGGTATGTGCGACGCTAGCGCTTTAAGCCGTACGCGAAGCCATGCCAGAAAAGGTGACCTTTCTAATGAAACTAACTAATTGATTGTTTTTAAAGGAATAGTTTTTAAGGTTGTTTTTTGTCATCTATATGGCAGCGGATATTTCTCCACGGATGGCCCTTGCTCGGAGAGTCCATTGCCTTAGTATGGGTCTCACAAGGACGAAGCTGGTTCGGCAGGATGCAGAGCAGCGAATAGAGCAGCGAATAAAGATGGAATAGTCCACAGGATGTGGGCAAGGACACCTCAGGATGAGCACGATAGTCAGGATGATTATCGTCATGGATGAACAGGGAACACCGCGGGATGCGGCAGGACACTCTCGGGACGAGAGCAGAACGAACCGGATATCGTTCTTCAGGATGAACAGGACCTCGCGGGATGCGAGAAGGACGCTTCAGGACGAAGCGAGATAACCCGGATGGTTATCGGTCAGGAAGACGCAAGGACCCCCACAGGACGTGGTAATGGACACCTCCAGGATGGAGACAGTGAAGCGGTTCAGGATGAATTGCCAAGCCAGGAAGGCTGCTGGACACGCCAATGGATTGGAAAGGGGATATTCCAAGGGATTAGGATAACGTCAGGGATTGCAGGGAGCATTGCAGTTCTAGGGACAGGACGACATGACTCTAGGGGACGGCCACCGCCGTCCCCTTTTCTTTTATTGTTTGTCCGGATTGTTTGCGCGTTGGGCTGCTTCAACGATCCCTTGCAGGCGCTGGCGAATGTCTACCATGCCAAAGACGCCGAAGATGAGCACACCGATGAACTCGCCGCGGGTCACCTCAAAGTAGCGTTTGCAGGCTGCCTTGATCATGCTGGCTTGCACCCAGTGCAGCAGGGCGACGATCACGCCACAGACCGGCAAAAAGCCGTTCAGTTTGCCTGGCAGGGGCAGGATCAGGCTCATCACTACGCCGAACCAGAAGAACAGAATGAGCCCCATCGCCAACAGATTAAATATCCGCTTCATCGTTTACCTCCCGCACATAGAGTTGATAGCAGACCTGACCGGCCTGTTTGTCCTTGAGTAATTGCCAGCTGGCAGGCAGAGGAAGATCTGCCATCTCCTTCTCCCGCTCCAGATAGATGAGAGCATCCGGAGTCAGCCAACCTCGCTGCTCCAGCAGATCGCACACCTGGGGCAGCAGTTCGCGGCGAAAGGGGGGGTCGAGGAACACCAGATCGAACGGGGTGGCCGGGCCTTGCAGCCAGTTCACCGCATCGGCCTGGATCACCTGGCCCTGGTTGCTGCCGAGGGTGGTCAGGTTCTGTCTGAGCTGCTCGGCGGCGCCCCTGTCCATCTCTATCAGGGTGACCTGTTCGGCATAGCGCGACAGCGCTTCCAGACCCAGACCGCCGCTGCCGGCGAACAGATCGAGGCAGCGGGTACCGCGGATGTGGGGGGCCAGCCAGTTGAAGATGGTCTCCTTGACGCGATCCGTGGTGGGCCTGAGCCCTTCTACATCCCTGACCGGCAATTTACGGCCACGCCACTGGCCGCTGATGATTCTTACAAAGCCCGATTTTCCTTGCTGGGCTGGGCGTTTATTGGGGTTGCTACGGCTGGATTTCACTCTGGGCATCGCGTTTCATCGTCAGAAAATAAAGTGGTAGTATAAGGCAGTTCATTTTTATGCTGGCCCTCCCGGGACGGCTATCTTAGCAGTCAGCCAACGATGTGAGTATTTTTTAGATGGCAAAAGGTTTGTTTTCCTGGCTGGGTTTCGGCCGCAAGAAAGAAGAGGCTGAGGCTGTCCAACCACAGACACCGCAAGCCACCCCTGTTACCGCTGAACCTGAGGTTCCTGCTACCCCAGCCGCCGACACAGTGCCGGCAGTCTCTCCCGAGGTGCCCACCAGCGAGCCTTCCTCTGCCGGGCATGATGAATGCTGCCAACCCGCCGAACCCGATGCCAAAGGGCCGTTGGTGGTGGAGGAGTGCGCCTCCGATCTGGAACCGGTGATCGTCAATGAATCACTGATGACAGATGAAGCCCGGGCGGCCGAAGAGGCCCGCATCGCCGCCGAAGCGAAGGCTGCGGAAGAAGCCCGCATCGCCGCCGAAGCGAAGACTGCCGAAGAGGCGCGTATCGCCGCTGAAGCGAAGGCCGCGGAAGAGGCCCGCATCGCCGCCGAAGCGAAGGCCGCGGAAGAAGCCCGCATTGCCGCCGAAGCGAAGGCTGCGGAAGAAGCCCGCATCGGCGCTGAGGCGCAGGCTGCGGAAGAGGCCCGCATTGCTGCCGAAGCGCAGGCTGCGGAAGAGGCCCGTATCGCCGCCGAAGCGAAGGCTGCCGAAGCGCAGGCAGCGGAAGAAGCTCGTATCGCAGCCGAGGCGCAGGCAGCGGAAGAAGCCCGCATCGCCGCCGAAGCGAAGGCTGCAGAAGAGGCGCGTATCGCCGCTGAGGCGCAGGCTGCGGAAGAAGCGCGTATTGCCGCCGAGGCTGAAGCCGCCGCGCTGGCAACCTTGCCACTGGCCGCTGCCGTAGAGGATGACACCCAGGAAAAACCGCAGCGCGAAGGCTTCTTTGCCCGTCTCAAGCGCAGCCTGGTGCGCACCAAGGAAAACATTGGTTCCGGCTTCTTCGGCCTGTTCCGTGGCAAGAAGATCGATGACGATCTGTTTGAAGAGCTGGAGACCCAGCTGCTGACCGCCGATCTTGGCGTGGATACTACGACCCGTATTATCGAAGGGCTGGTGCAGCATGCGGATCGCAAGCAGTTGAAGGATGCCGAGGCGCTCTACGGTCTGCTCAAGCAGGACATGGGCGCCATGCTGGCCAAGGTCGAGCAGCCGCTGGTGATCGATACCGGCAAGAAGCCCTACGTCATCCTGATGGTTGGTGTGAACGGGGTGGGCAAGACCACTACCATCGGCAAACTGGCCAAGCAGTTCCAGGCCGAGGGCAAGAGCGTCATGCTGGCCGCCGGTGATACCTTCCGGGCCGCTGCCGTCGAGCAGCTGCAGGTGTGGGGTCAGCGCAACAATATCCCGGTGATCGCCCAGCATACCGGTGCCGATTCTGCCTCCGTCATCTTTGATGCCATCGAGGCCGCGCGCTCCCGTGGTGCCGACGTGTTGATCGCCGATACTGCCGGTCGCCTGCAAAACAAGAGCAACCTGATGGAAGAGCTCAAGAAGGTGGTGCGGGTGATGAAGAAGCTCGACGAGGAGGCCCCTCACGAGATCATGCTGACCCTGGACGCAGGCACCGGCCAGAATGCCCTGAGCCAGGCCAAGCTGTTCAGCGAGGCGGTGGGCCTGACCGGTATCACCCTCACCAAGCTTGACGGCACCGCCAAAGGGGGCGTCATCTTCGCGGTGGCGGACAAATTCCAGATCCCGATCCGCTATATCGGGGTCGGCGAAGGGATTGACGACCTGCGCCCCTTCGTGGCCAACGATTTTATCGAGGCGCTCTTCAGTCGCGATGAGTAACCGCAGCATGCCCCGGCCCAGGTCGGGGCTTGTCAATGTCAGGGAACCGTTATGATTCGTTTTGACAAGGTCAGCAAGGTATACAGCGGCGGTCATCAGGCGCTGCAGAAGGTCAGCTTTCACCTGCGCAAGGGGGAGATGGCTTTCCTGACCGGGCACTCGGGAGCGGGCAAGAGCACCCTCCTGAAACTGATCAGTGTGATGGAGCGACCGACCGATGGTCGCGTTTTCTTTCATGGCGACGATGTCAGCCACATCCAGCGCAGCCAGATCCCCTATGTGCGCCGCCAGATCGGCATGATCTTCCAGGATCACCGCCTGCTGATGGACAGAACCGTGTTCGACAACGTGGCCCTGCCGCTGGTGATCGATGGCTACAGCCACGCCGATATCAACAAGCGGGTCGCTGCAGCCCTCGACAAGGTGGGGCTGCTCGGCAAGGAGCGTTACCAGCCGCGCATGCTGTCCGGTGGTGAGCAGCAGCGGGTGGGGATCGCCCGCGCCATCGTCAACAAGCCACCACTGCTGCTGGCGGACGAGCCGACCGGCAACCTGGATCCCCAGCTCTCCATGGACATCATGCGGCTGTTCGAGGAGTTCAACCGCTTCGGGGTGTCGGTGCTGATTGCCACTCACGATCTCGGCCTCATCGCCCGCATGCGCTACCGCACCCTGACCCTCAAGGCGGGTCGCATGTATTCGCAAGGGGAGGAGCTCTGATATGGCTATCGTTCGTCATAAACAGCCACCGCTGCGCCGCCTGATGATGTATGGCGTGGATCATGTGCGCCAGGCTTTCGCCAGCCTGGGGGAGCTGTGGCGCAATCCGCTCGCTTCCCTGATGACGCTGGCAGTGCTGGGGGTCAGCCTGGCGCTGCCTTCCTGCTTCCACGTGCTGCTGAAAAACGCCGAGATAGTAGAGGGAAGCTGGCAGAACAGCTCCCAGATCTCCCTCTATTTGCGCAAGGACCTGCCTGAGCAGAGCATCCTCGATCTGCAGCAGCGGATCCTGCTCTATCCCGAGGTGGACTCGGTGACCTATCTGAGCCGGGACGATGCGCTCAGGGAGTTTCGCGAGATCTCCGGTTTCGGCGATGCGCTTGATTACCTCGACAGCAACCCGCTGCCGCCGGTGCTGAGCGTGATCCCGGATCCCCGCTGGCAGAATCCGGAAGGGGCCGCCGAGCTACTCGGCAAGCTCAACAACGAAAACGGGGTGGAGCAGGGCAAGCTGGATCTGCAGTGGCTGACCCGGCTACAGGGGATCATGAACCTGCTGCGCCACACCATCACCGGCATTGCCGTGCTGCTGCTCTCAGCCGTGCTGCTGATCGTCGGCAACACCCTGCGCCTCAATATCCTCAACCAGCGATCCGAGATCGAGGTGCTCAAGCTGGTGGGGGCGACTGACTCCTTTATTCATCGTCCCTTCCTTTATACCGGCATCTGGTTTGGCGTCATCGGTGGCATGCTGGCCTGGTGGCTGACCGAGGTGATGGTGATCTGGAGCGAAGGGGTGGTGAAGGAGCTGGCGGGGCTTTACAACAGCAACTTCCGGCTGGTGGGAATGGGGGCGTTTGACGGTTTCAACCTCATACTGCTCGGGGCTTTGCTGGGGCTGATCGCCTCCTGGTTTTCGGTTCATCGCCACATTCGCGACATAGAACCGTCCTGATTAATTTATCATCAAAGTAAATCACTGGATTTTGCGAACTGGATCAAGTAAAAGAGTGGCCTTTTCTAGCTCGGACCGCATTGTCAGAGTATTCTGGGTAATAATGATCCCCGGGATCTTCGCGGGATCCAGTGAACCTTCTGCACTATAAACGGTCTATCAAGCTGAAGCATTTATACGGGTATGGCCCCTATGCCTTGCTCGTCTGACTTGGCAAGCATGTGAAGGTTGCGAGCTCCGCAACAATGGACTTAGCATGCTACTTTTCGGGGGTCCTTGATTGTGACCCCCTTTTTTTGACTGTTCATTCATGATTCATCCTGCCGGCCTAAGATAACCCAGTCTGAAACTGGGTTTGATGTATGATGCAAGCCGCAGAATGACGTCCGGTCAGTAGACAGACCCTCTCAGGGTGTTAGACTGATTTGATTGAAAAGTAAGAGGTAACAGATGGGAACTTCATTGCAGCGCACTATGGCTTTGATTCCGCAAGGTAGTCTGGAAGGCTATATCCAGGCAGTTAACTCGATTCCGGTGCTGAGCGCAGAGGAAGAGCGTGAGCTGGCTGAGCGTTTGCAGCAGGATGGCGATCTCGAGGCTGCTCGTCAGCTGGTTATGTCGCACCTGCGTTTTGTCGTTCACGTGGCCAAGAGTTATGCCGGTTACGGCCTGCCCCAGGCTGACCTGGTTCAGGAAGGCAATATCGGTCTGATGAAGGCGGTCAAGCGCTTCGACCCGAGCGTGGGTGTGCGTCTGGTCTCCTTCGCCGTGCACTGGATCAAGGCCGAAATTCACGAGTATGTTCTGCGCAACTGGCGCATGGTCAAGGTGGCTACCACCAAGGCCCAGCGCAAGCTCTTCTTCAACCTGCGCAAGTCCAAGAAACGTCTGGGCTGGCTGAACCACGAAGAGGTGCAGGCCGTGGCCGCCGATCTTGGCGTCTCCGCCAGCGACGTGACCGAGATGGAAGCGCGCATGAGCAACTATGATCAGGCGTTCGATCTGGTCGGCGATGATGACGAAGAGGGTGGCTTCGCTCCCGTCCACTATCTGGAGGACAAATCCTCCGATCTGGCCGCCACCATCGAGAACGACAACTGGGACGATCACGCGATCCGTCGCCTGAGTTCCGCCCTCGCCACTCTGGACGAGCGCAGCCAGCACATCATCCGCGCCCGCTGGCTGGACGACGAGAGCAAAACCACGCTGCAGGAGCTGGCCGATACCTACGGCGTCTCCGCCGAGCGCGTGCGTCAGCTTGAGAAGAACGCCCTCAAGAAATTGAAGGATGCCATGGAGGCCTGATGCCTCCGTCATTGAAAACAGGGCCTAATGGCCCTGTTTTTGTATCAGGCCGGATCTGTTGAGGCTTGCCCAGGTTACCCATGGGTGTGTTATGTTGCCGCCACTGCCAAATAATGGAGAGCAGAAGTGAAACTGTTGAACGATCTGTTTACCAATAACCGCGAGTGGGCCGAGCGGATCAAGGCCGAAGATCCCGATTTCTTCGCCACACTCTCCGCCCAGCAGGCGCCGGAATACCTCTGGATCGGCTGCTCCGACAGCCGGGTGCCGGCGAACCAGCTGATGGGACTGTTGCCGGGGGATGTGTTCGTCCATCGCAACGTCGCCAACCTGGTGGTGCACACCGACTTCAACTGTCTGTCCGTGCTGCAATACGCGGTCGAGGTGCTCAAGGTGAAGCACATCATCGTCTGCGGCCACTACGGCTGTGGTGGCGTCAAGGCGGCGATGCAGAACCAGGAGCTGGGGCTCATCGACAACTGGCTGCGCAACATCAAGGACGTCTACTTCAAATACAGCGAACAGCTCGATGCCATCGAAGACGAGCATGAGCGCTTCGACTATCTGTGCGAGCTGAACGTGGCCGAGCAGGTGGCCAACGTCTGTCATACCACCATCATCCAGAACGCCTGGCGCAAGGGTCAGGAGCTGGCGGTACATGGCTGGATCTACGGCATCAAGGACGGTTTGCTGCACGATCTCGATCTCTGCATCAGCGGTCCCGAGCAGATCCCGGACGTCTACCGCGCTTGGCCGGACATGCGTCCGCCGCATCGCCGCCGCTGAGGATCCGACCTTGGCTCCAGCTCTCTACCTGCAGATAAAGCAACATATCCTGGACGGGATCCGCGAACGCCACTATCAGGCGGGAGACAAGATTCCGACCGAGGCGGCCCTGTGCGATCAGTTCGGCGTCAGCAGGATGACGGTCAACAAGGCCCTGCGTGAGCTGACGGCCGAGGGTTGGCTGGTGCGCACCGCGGGATCCGGCAGCTTTGTGGCGGACAGGCGCACCGAGTCGCCACTGCTCGAGATCCGCAACATCGCGGACGAGATCACCGAGCGTGGTGCCCGCCACGGCAGCCGGGTGATCCGGCTGGAGCGGCAGAAGGCGGATGAGAAGGTGGCGGTGCAGCTTGGCCTTCGGGTCGGCGCCCCCATCTTCCACAGCCTGATCGTCCATCAGGCCGACGACGAGCCGCTGCAGCTCGAGGAGCGCTTCGTCGACGCCGAACGCCTGCCGGGCTACGGGGAGCAGGACTTCACCACCCTGACCCCCAACCATTACCTGATGCAGGTCTGCCCCCTCTCCGAGATGGAGCACGTGGTCGAGGCGGTGCAGCCGAGCGCCGGCGAGGCCGCCCTGTTGCAGGTGCGGGTCGATACTCCCTGCCTGCTGCTGCACCGGCGTACCTGGTCGGACGGCGTGCTGGTCTCCTACGCCCGCCTGCTGTCGCCGGGATCCCGCTACAAACTGAGATCCAAGACACGGATCGGATAGAAGTTGTAACACAAAAGTAACTTTTCATTTCCTTCCTGCCATCGGGCGTTATAAATGTATATACATTTTGGCGTCCGGAGGACGCCCGTTCACTCAGGGAGGAAATCATGGAACCGGAACACACTCTCGACTCGACCGCGCGTGGCGGCGCCGGTCTCAAGCTGTTGCTCACCAGCGTGCTCGGCATCGGCGCCTTCTTCGTGCCGTTCGAGCTGGCGGGACGCAGCACCATACTGGTGGATCACCTGGCCGGCGCCCTGATGGGGCAGCGACCCCTGGCCGTTGGTCTGATCCTGGCGTTGATCGCCTATGGCGCCGCTCGCCCCTTTTTTGACGGCCGCTGGCGTGGCCGCCTCATCGACCGGCTGCTGACCCTGTTCAAGCTGCTCGGCCTCGCGCTGGCGCTGCTCTACGTGACAGGCACGGGGCCCGCCTGGCTGATGACGCCGGATCGTCTGCCCTTCCTGTTTGACAAGCTGGCCCTGTCGGTTGGCCTCATAGTGCCGCTCGGCGCCATGTTGCTCACCTTCCTGCTCGGTTTCGGCCTGCTCGAGTTCATCGGAGTGCTGATGCAGCCGGTGATGCGCCCCCTGTGGCGCACCCCGGGCCACTCGGCCATTGACGCGGTGGCCTCCTTTGTCGGCAGCTACTCGGTGGGCCTGCTCATCACGGATCGGGTGTTTGCCGCCGGCAAGTACTCGGTGCGCGAGGCGGCCATCGTCGCCACCGGTTTCTCCACCGTCTCGGCCGCCTTCATGATCATTGTGGCCAAGACGCTCGGCCTGATGGAACACTGGAACTTCTACTTCTGGTCGACCCTGGTCATCACCTTCCTCATCACCGCCATCCTGGCCCGGGTGCCGCCCATCAGCCGGCTGGATGACGCGGGGGAGGCCGAGGTGCCCCTGCCGGATGGCGTCAATCGCTGGCAGATGGCGCTTGCCACCGGGCTGGCCCAGACCCGCGGTGCCGACCCCATCGGCCGCCAGCTGCTCGACAACCTGCGCGACGGCATCCGGATGGCGGCGGCCGTGGTGCCCACCATCCTCTCGGTGGGGCTGCTTGGCCTGCTGCTCGCCAAGTACACCCCCCTGTTCGACGTCATCGGCTGGCTGCTCTGGCCGCTGACCTGGCTGCTGCAGCTGGGGGAGCCCCTGGAGACGGCGCGGGCCCTCGCCGCCGGCCTGGCCGAGATGTTCCTGCCGGCCATCCTGCTCAAGGAGGCAGATCTGCTGACCCGCTATGTGGCCGCCGTGGTGTCGGTGAGCACTGTATTGTTCTTCTCCGCCTCCATCCCCTGCATCCTGGCCACTCGCATCCCCATCGGAGTGGGGCAGTTGCTGGTCATTTGGTTGCAGCGCACTCTGCTCGGCATCCTGCTGGCTGCGCTGGCCGGCCGACTTGGCCTTGCTCTGGGCTGGATAGGTTAATTGTATATACAAAATAGCACGCTCGTTTTGCCCGCCTTACGCGGGCTTTTTTCTTTTAAGGCCTTGTGTTAAGCCTGTTACAGAAATGTGATGAGGGATCTTCCCTTTTCACCCACGATCGACTATACATATTTGTATATACATTTGGAGTCTGGCATGAACAAGGAACTGTTGGCCTGCGATCGGGTCTGGATCAACCTCATCCCCGCTACCATGAGCGATGGCTATGGCCTCCTGGCCTCCCACGCCCTCGGCGTGAAAGCGGGCCGGATCCACGCCCTGATCCCCATGAGCGAGCTGACCGGGCCCTTCCCCGAGAGCTGGCAGGATATGAAGGGCCGCCTGGCGACCCCGGGTCTTATCGACTGCCACACCCACCTCATCTATGCCGGCAGCCGCGCCGCCGAGTTCGAGCAGCGGCTGCAGGGGGTCCCCTACAGTGAGATCGCCCGCCAGGGTGGCGGCATCCTCAGCACGGTGCGTGCCACCCGTGCGGCCAGCGAGGAGGAGCTGTTCACGCTTGCTGCCGCCCGGCTCAAGAGCCTGCTGCGCGAAGGGGTCACCACGGTCGAGATCAAGTCCGGCTATGGCCTGACCCTGGAAGACGAGCTCAAGATGTTACGGGTCGCGCGCCGCCTTGGCCGCGCCCTGCCGGTGCGGGTACGCACCACCTTGCTGGCGGCCCACGCCGTGCCGCCCGAGTTCGACGCGGATGGCTGGGTCGATCTCATCTGCGACCAGCTGATCCCGATCGCCGCCGCCGAGGGGTTGGCCGACGCGGTCGACGTCTTCTGCGAGGGGATCGCCTTCAACTTGGCCCAGTGCGAGCGAGTCTTCTCCGCCGCCCGTGCCCACGGCCTGCCGGTCAAGGGGCACATGGAGCAGCTCTCCAACCTGGGCGGCAGCGCGCTCGCCGCCCGCTACCGCGCTCTCTCGGTGGATCACCTGGAACACCTGGATGCCGCCGGCATCGCCGCCCTGGCCGAGAGCGGCACGGTGGCGGTACTGCTGCCTGGCGCCTTCTACTTCCTGCGCGACACCACACTGCCGCCGGTACAGGCGCTGCGCGAGGCCGGCGTGCCCATCGCGGTCGCCTCCGACATCAACCCCGGCACCTCGCCGCTGGTCTCCCTGCGTCTGGCCATGAACATGGCCTGCACCCTGTTTCGTCTCACCCCGGAGGAGGCGCTGTGCGGCGTCACCCGTCACGGCGCCACGGCGCTTGGCGATGCAGGGCTGGGTCAGCTCAAGGTAGGCATGGAGGCCGACTTCCTGGTTTGGTCGTGCGCCCACCCGGCCGAGCTGGCCTATCAGGTCGGCGTCGACCAGCTGGTGGCGCGGGTCGTGAAAGGACAGGAAACCCTGGGAGGTCTGGCATGAGCGAGATGCTGGTATGGCAGGGTCGTCAGGATCCGGAAGACGGCGCGCTGGCCCTGCGCTGGCACGACAAAGTTCTGCCTTGGCAAGAGGCGCAGCCCTGGCAGGCGCAGGACGAGGCGCCCGGCGTGGTGCTGCTCGGCTTTGCCTGTGACGAGGGGGTGCGCCGCAACAAGGGGCGGGTCGGCGCCGCCGGCGCGCCGCTGGCGATCCGCAAGCTGCTCGCCAACACCGCCTGGCACCTGAGTCAGCCCGTCTACGACGGTGGCGACGTGTGCTGCGAGGACGGGGATCTCGACGCCGCCCACGGTCGGCTGGCCGAGCGGGTCGCAGCGGCCCTCGAACAGGGCCACTTCCCGCTGGTGCTGGGGGGCGGCCACGAGGTGGCCTTCGGCAGCTGGAGTGGCCTCAACCGCCATCTCAACGGCAAGGGTCGTGTGGGCATCATCAACCTGGACGCCCACTTCGACCTGCGCATGAAACAGGAGCAGGCGAGCTCCGGCACCCCCTTCTTCCAGATCGCCGAGCAGTGCGCGGCGCAAGGCTCGCCCTTTATCTATGCCTGCCTCGGGGTGGCCGAGACCGCCAATACTCAGGCCCTGTTCGCCCGTGCCGAGGCGCTAGGGGTGTGGCACGTGCTGGATGAGGCCATGACCCAGAGCGAGCTGCCTGCCCTGCTGGCGGGGCTGGATGCCTTCATCGCCCGCTGCGATCACCTCTATCTCACCATCGATCTCGACGTGCTGCCCGCTGCCGTGATGCCCGGGGTCAGTGCGCCGGCCGCCCGCGGCGTGGAGTTGGCGGTCATCGAACCACTCATCGCCCATATCCGGGCCAGCGGCAAGCTCAGGCTCGCCGATCTGGCCGAGTACAACCCGCACCTGGATCTCGACAGCCGCAGCGCCCGCGTGGCGGCCCGTCTGGTCCACCAGTTAACCAAGTAGTGACCGAATCCATAAACAAGGAGTGTCTATGTCCCTGCAAAACCAGGAGCCCCGCTCTGATTCCAGAACGGACCCGAGCCGCGTGATACGCGCCCCGCACGGCAGCAAACTGACCGCCAAGAGCTGGCTCACCGAAGCGCCCCTGCGCATGTTGATGAACAACCTGGATCCTGACGTGGCGGAGCATCCCCAGTCCCTGGTGGTGTACGGTGGCATCGGCCGTGCCGCCCGTAACTGGGCCTGCTACGACAAGATCGTCGAGGTGCTGACCCGTCTCGAGGACGACCAGACTCTGCTGGTGCAGTCCGGCAAGCCGGCGGGTGTGTTCCAGACCCACAAGGACGCCCCGCGGGTGCTGATCGCCAACTCCAACCTGGTGCCCCACTGGGCCAACTGGGAACATTTCAACGAGCTCGATAAGAAGGGCCTGATGATGTACGGCCAGATGACCGCCGGCTCCTGGATCTACATCGGCACTCAGGGCATAGTGCAGGGCACCTACGAGACCTTCTTCGCGGTGGCCAACCAGCACTTCAACGGCGAGCCCAAGGGGCGCTGGATCCTGACCGGGGGCCTCGGCGGCATGGGCGGCGCCCAGCCCCTGGCCGCCACCATGGCCGGCTTCTCCATGATCGCCGTGGAGTGCGACGAGACCCGCATCGATTTTCGCCTGCGCACCCGCTACGTCGACAAGAAGGCCCACACCCTGGATGAGGCGCTGGCCATGGTCGAAGAGGCGAAGCAGAGCGGCAGCGCCGTCTCGGTCGGCCTGCTCGGCAACGCCGCCGACGTGTTCGCCGAGCTGGTGGCCCGTGGCATCACCCCGGACGTGGTCACCGACCAGACCTCCGCCCACGACCCGATCCACGGTTACCTGCCCCAGGGCTGGAGCGTAGAGCAGTGGCGCGAGCTGCAACAGAGCGCGCCGCAAGAGGTCAACGTGGCGGCCCGCCGCTCCATGGCGCGCCAGGTCGAGGCCATGCTGGCCCTGCAGGCCCGCGGAGCCGCCACGCTCGACTATGGGAATAACATCCGCCAGATGGCGCTGGAAGAGGGAGTCAAGAATGCCTTCGATTTCCCCGGCTTCGTCCCGGCCTATATCCGTCCGCTGTTCTGCCAGGGAATCGGCCCGTTCCGCTGGGTGGCCCTCTCCGGCGACCCGGAAGACATCTACAAGACCGATCAGAAGGTCAAGGAGCTGATCCCCGATGATCCCCACCTGCACAACTGGCTCGACATGGCCCGTGAGCGCATCGCCTTCCAGGGCCTGCCGGCACGGATCTGTTGGGTTGGCCTAAAGGATCGGGTACGCCTGGGACTGGCCTTCAACGAGATGGTGAGAAACGGTGAGCTGAAAGCCCCCATTGTCATCGGCCGCGACCACCTGGATTCGGGCTCGGTGGCGAGCCCGAACCGCGAGACCGAGTCCATGATGGACGGCTCCGACGCCGTCTCCGACTGGCCGCTGCTCAACGCCCTGCTCAACACAGCCGGCGGGGCGACCTGGGTCTCCCTGCACCACGGTGGCGGGGTCGGCATGGGCTTCTCCCAGCACTCCGGTGTGGTGATCGTCTGTGATGGCAGCGACGATGCGGCCCGCCGCGTCGGCCGGGTGCTGCGCAACGACCCGGGCACCGGGGTGATGCGTCACGCCGACGCCGGTTACGAGATTGCCATCGAATGTGCCCGCGAGCAGGGGCTGGATCTGCCGATGATCGACGGCGCCGACGGCGTCAAGAAGGTGAACCAAGATGTTTGAACTGACCATTACCCCGGGCGAGCTGGATCTCGCCACCCTGCGCCGCGTCAGCCGTGAGCCGGTCCACCTCTCCCTGAACCCGGCCGCCCTGCCGGCGATCCAGGCCTCCGCCGACACCGTCTCCCGGGTGATCGAGCAGGGCCGCGTGGTGTACGGCATCAACACCGGCTTTGGCCTGTTGGCCAACACCCGGATCCCGGTGGATCAGCTCGACGAGCTGCAGCGCTCCATCGTGCTCTCCCACGCCGCCGGCATCGGCGAGTACATGTCCGACGCCACCGTGCGCCTGATGATGGTGCTCAAACTCAATTCCTTGTCCCGCGGCTTCTCCGGCATCCGCCCCCTGGTGCTCGAGGCCCTGATGAAGCTGGTCAACGCCGGCGTCTATCCCCTGGTGCCGAAGAAGGGCTCCGTGGGTGCCTCCGGCGACCTGGCGCCCCTGGCCCATATGAGCTGCCTGTTGATCGGTGAGGGCAAGGCTCGCCACGACGGGCGCGAGATCGCCGCTGCAGAGGCTCTGCGCATCGCCGGGCTCGAGCCCATTGCCCTGGCGCCGAAAGAGGGGCTGGCCCTGCTCAACGGCACCCAGGCGAGCACCGCCTTTGCCCTGGAGGGGCTGTTCCACGCCGAGGATCTGTTCGCCGGCGCCATCACCATAGGCGCCATGAGCGTCGAGGCGGCGCTGGGCAGCCGCCGTCCGTTCGATGCCCGCATCCACGCGGTGCGCGGCCAGCGCGGGCAAATCGACGCGGCCACCTGCTACCGCCACCTGCTCGGGGATCTCAGCGAGATCGGCATGTCCCACCACAACTGCGAGAAGGTGCAGGATCCCTACTCCCTGCGCTGCCAGCCCCAGGTGATGGGCGCCTGCCTGACCCAGATCCGCCAGGCCGCCGAGGTACTGGTGTGTGAGGCCAACTCGGTCTCCGACAACCCGCTGGTGTTTGCCGATGACGAGGAGATCATCTCCGGTGGCAACTTCCACGCAGAACCCGTGGCCTTCGCCGCCGACAACCTGGCGCTGGCCATCGCCGAGATCGGCTCCCTGTCCGAGCGTCGCATGGCCCTGCTCATCGACTCGCGCATGTCGGGCCTGCCTCCCTTCCTGGTCAACAATGGGGGCGTGAATTCCGGCTTTATGATCGCCCAGGTCACCTCGGCGGCGCTCGCCTCCGAGAACAAGACCCTGGCCCACCCGGCCTCGGTGGACAGCCTGCCCACCTCCGCCAACCAGGAAGATCACGTCTCCATGGCCACCTTCGCCGGTCGCCGTCTGGCGGACATGGCCGAGAACACCCGTGGCATCCTGGCGGTCGAGCTGCTGGCGGCTGCCCAGGGGCTGGATTTCCGTGCCCCGCTGCGCGCCAGCGAAGGGGTGGAAGCGGCCAAGGGACGCCTGCGCGCCCACGTGCCCTTCTACGACAAGGACAGGTACTTCGCCCCGGACATCGAGGCGGCGGCGAGCCTGCTTGGCACCGCCAGCTACAACGATCTGCTGCCGGCCGGCATGCTGCCCAGCCTCTAAGCGGTCACTCCGCTCATAACAAAAGACCGCCCATCGGGCGGTCTTTTTCATATCCCAGGCACGGTGTCAGCCGTGCTCGAACATCAGAAACAGATAAACCACGAACAGCACCAGGTGGGTCGCCCCGTGCAGGGCGTGGGTGCGGCCGCTGCTGAAGGTGACCTTGCACACCATCAGGGTGGTGACCAGCAGCACCATGTCGGCAGGGGCGAGCCCCAGGCGCACCTCCTGTCCCATCAGGGAGCCGATAAAGAGCACGGCCGGCACCGTGAGGGCGATGGTGGCCAGCACGGAGCCGAAATAGAGGTTCATGGCCCGTTGCAGCTGGTTGTTGAAGGCCGCCTTGATGGCGCCCACCGCCTCGGGGGCCAGCACGATACAGGCGACGATGAAGCCGCCCAATGCCGCCGGGGCCTCCATCACCTGTACCCCGTGGTTGATGGGGATGGCCAGCGTCTTGGCCAGCAGGATCACCACCACCAGGTAGGCCAGCAGCAGCAGGGTGTGGTAGACGTTGCTCTTCAGCGGGCCATGGTGCTCCTCGTGATCCGCGTGGTCGCCATCGACGAAGAAGTGGCTGTGGCTGCGGGTCTGGATCAGCAGAAAGACCCCGTAGAGCAGCACGGAGACGATGATCAGCATCCAGGACATGGCGCGTGACAGGCTGCCGGCGTTGCCTCCCTCGGTGAAGTTGGGCAGCACCAGGCAGAGCAGGGCCAGAGGAATGATGGCCACCAGATAGGATTTGATCCCGTCCAGATTGAAGTTCTGGGTGTGGTAACGCCAGCCGCCAAACAGCAGGGTGAAGCCCACCAGACCGTTGGTCACCAGCATCACCACCGCAAACATGGTGTCGCGGGCCATGGTGGGGTTGGGTTCACCGGTCAGCATCACCGAGGAGATCATCACCACTTCCAGCGAGATGACCGACAGAGTCAGGATCAGGGTACCGAAGGGCTCGCCAAGCTTGATGGCGAGGGCATCGGAGTGGCGCACCACGGAGAAGATGGCCCAGGTGACGACGGCCAGCAGCCCCAGTGACACCGGCAGATAGAGCCCGAGCGGCGTTGTTTCTGTCAGCAGGTCGCTGCCTGCCGTCTTGAAAAAGAGCAGGGTCAGCAGGCCAACGGGCAAGGCAATCTCTTGCCGGATAAATGACTTCATGGGCAAGGGTCCTCTTGCGGGGGGGTCGTATGACCGGGGAAACAGGCGCGCAACGGCCGGTTGCGCGTGAGTTGGCCCGGTATGATAAAGGCTGTCCGTCACTGGAGCGGGATCATTTTGTTGCGAAATGTAACTGTGTGGAGTGAAGAGGGAAGAATGGCTCGCGGTGCGGGGGCCACGAGCCGACGAAGAAGGGTCAGGCTGCATGTTCCCCTTCCTGGGGATGATCAAGCAGCCACTCCTCCTGCCAGCGCAGCAGGGCCGACAGGGGAATGGGTTTGGCGAACAGATATCCCTGCAGCAGATAGACGCCTCTCTGGCTCAGGTAATCGGCCTGAAGCTGGGTTTCCACCCCTTCCGCAATCATCTCCATGCCGGACTCCCGGCCCGAGGCGATGATGGCATCCAGCACGCTGCGCTTGAGGTCGTGGGTGCCTATGGTATCGACGAACATCTTGTCGATCTTGATCTGGCGGATCCCCAGTCGTTGCAGATAGGCAAAGCCGCCGTAGCCGGTACCGAAGTCGTCCAGCTTGAAGCGATAACCCATCTGATGCAGCGCGGTGATCTCGTGGGTTGCCGCCTGGATATTGGTGATGGGTTTGCGTTCGGTCAGCTCGAAGAGCAGGCGGTCGGGAAAGGGGGTATCGTGCTGTAGCAGCAGGTTGCGCAGCAGGGGGCGTTCGATATGGGCCGCCACCAGGTTGACGCTGACCCACTGCCCCTCGGCCAGCTGTGGCAGATCGCGGAGCACCTGCTCCAGCAGTTGTTCGGTCATCGGCAGGATCAGCCCCTGGGCCTCCGCATAGTCGATGAAGGTACCTGGTGGCAGCAACTCTCCCCTGTGTTGCCAGCGCAGCAGCGCCTCGAAGCCGACCACCTGCTGGCTGCGACTGTCCACTATGGGTTGGTAGAAGGGGATGAACTCCCGCCGTGTCACACCGTTTTGCAGCATCCCCTTCAGAGAGTGGCGGTAGCTGCGCAGCAACCAGTAGGTGGCGTTGAACAGGAGGCCCAGTGCGCAACCGAGCCAGAGGGCATATTGCCGGGTCTGGAGCAGGGCGTAGTGGGCGAGGGTTTTTCCAGCCCAGACGGTCTGCTTGGTGAGAGCGCCCGTTTCCTGGAAGCTCAGGCTGCGGTTGTCCGGTTCCGCCTTGATGGACTTGTCGCCGCGGGGGAGGATCATGGGTGGTGCGGCGGGGTCTCGCTGGCTGAACTCGAGGTAGAAACACTGGGGGCAGGGGTGTTGCAGCAGATCGTGGCTCCAGCTGTTGTCCAGCACCCAGTAAACGATGTTGTCTTTGACATGGTAATAGGCGATCAGCTCCTGTTCCGTGTCGTCATAGGCCGCAGTGACGGTCAGGCCCGCTTTGCCTGGCAGCTTGCCGCTGCGCTTTGCCTCGCTGATGAGGGAGAGGCCAGGCCCCAGGCTGGAGCAGCTGATACCGGACGCCAGCTCCAGTCCCTGCAGGCGCAGGTGGGTACTGTAAAAGCGGGGATCCCGCAGCAGGGCCATGTCTTGCTTGCCGCAATCGAAGTGGAATTGCTGCAACTGGGCACTGAGCGCAGTATCCAGAACCTGGTGGCGTGCCCTTATCGCTTCCCTGATCTCCCCGGCTTTTTGCTCGAGCAGGTGGCGTGCCACGAGATCGCTGAACCAGGGGCTGAGGGGTTGGCTGATCATGAGGGGGGTGGCAAACAGCAGCATGCTGATCCAGAGGGGAGAAATGCGTAACACGGGTTACCTGCCAGATTGGACGAGACGCAAATGGGTTGCGTCATCTTAGCGCATTAGCAGAATCAACTTGAGACTGATGTATCAGATTTGAGGTTGCCGTTTGTAACTCACTGTAAGAAAACGGTTTTTAGGACTTGATTGAGTTTGATTTAATCGATGACCTGTCATAAGTGACAATTGCCTGGCTTATCCGAAACGCATTAAAGTAGCCCTGCGGTTTGACTCACCGTGTGTTCAATACTCCTGTATCTGTTTTTTGTCAGTAGCACAGAGTGTTAGTTTTGATATTTTGATATGAGTGTTCCTTTTGGTCCCTTTTCAGGGACCATTTTTCTCTCTGTCACTTCTCCTTTCTCCGGGCCTGCAGCCCACCATCTTTGGTATTCTTCCGGCACCTTGGTTATGCTCCCTGCGGCGTAAATTGCAGAAGCGGGATCTTCATCCATAGCTGCGGCGTGATCCCCACTGCTACCATGAGGCCACAAGGATGGTCCGGGCATACGGAAAAGCACATGAAACTGACTACACAGCTTGTCTCATTCATCACCCTGTGCGTGATCGCCGCCATGGCGACCGTGCTCATCGGCGGGGTCTTCAGCTTTCGTGAACTGGGCATGGAGCTGCAACAGAAGAAGGTCGACGCCCTGGTCGAGGTGATCGACGAGCAGCTGGATGTCAGCCAGAACGTGGATGCGATGAGCAACTGGCTGCCTACCCTGCTGCGGGCCGCCCATGTGGTCGAGCTGGAAGTGCGCCAGAACGATCAGCGGGTCTACTGGTTCCGCGATGTGCAACGCCCGGTCGATGAACAGCTGCTGCTCTCCTACAGCCATTCGCTTCCTCACCAGGCCGGCATGCAGGTCAATTTCCGGCTCGAGCGTCCCTTCAAGGAGGTGGAGTACTCCATCGAGGCGATGTCGGGCATCTCGTTTGGCATCTTCATCGTGGTGTTCGGTCTCTGGTACTCCATCCGCTGGTTGCGCCAGCAGTTGCGGGGGGCCGAGTTGCTGGGGATTCGTGCCCAGCTGATCCTGGATGACAAGCTCTCCAAGCTGGCTCACGACCCGTCCGAGGAGTGGCCGGTGGCCGCCAGTCAGGCCCTCGATCATCTGCTGGCCGAGCTGGCCGATGCCCGCAAGGAGCGCAGCCGTTTCGACAACTTCATTCGCAGCAACGCCTTTGTCGACAAGATGACCGGCATCGGCAATCGCCTGTTTTTCGACAACCGGCTGGAGAGCGCCATCATGGAGGCGAGCGTGATGAGCGGCGGCGTGCTGCTTATCGATCTCGCCTGTCTGGAGGAGCTGGAGGCCGAACAGTACGAGCAGCTTGGCCCCGACCTACTGGCTCAGGCGAGCGCAACCATAGGCGCCTTCGTGCGCAAGCACAGCGGCGCCCTGCAGGCGCGTTACGCCGGCCAGGTGTTTGCCGTACTGCTGCCCAACATGTCCGAGAGCGAGATGGTGGATAGTGCCAGCCAGCTGCTCAAGAGCCTGCAGCGCCTGCATTGGCCGGACGAGGTCAACCCCGAGACCGCCGTCTATCTCGGCGCCGTCTGCTACCGCTCCCAGGACAGCCTGCTCAAGGTGCAGGAGGAGGCCGAGCTGGCGCTCAAGAGCGCCCGCCTGCAGGGGCACAACGGCTGGTTCCTCTACGAGAAGCAGTTGGAGGAGGAGCAGAGCAGCAAGGGTTCGGTGCGCTGGCGCACCCTGATTGGTCGTCGCCTCGAGGAACATGGCATCGACTTCTACACCCAGGCGATCCAGCAGGATCGCGGCCAGGTGGTATTGCAGCAGGAGCTGCTCACCTATCTCCACGATGAGCAGGGGCGCGCCCTGCCAGCCGGGGTCTTCATGCCGATGGCGGAGAAGGTGGGGATGCTGCTGCAACTGGATCGGCTGGTGGCGGAGCAGACCTTGCAGCTCCTGCGCCAGCGCGCCGAGCACAGCTGCCCCATCAGCCTGACCCTGAGCGCCCAGAGCCTGCTTCATCGTGAATTCCAGCGCTGGCTCTTCTTCGCCCTGTTCCAGCTGCCCCGCAGCACCAACGAACGGCTGGTGCTGCAGCTGTCGGAAGCCCAGGTCACCCGTCATTACGAGGCGCTCAAGCGGCCGCTGCGCTCCCTGCGCATGCTTGGCTGCCGCTTGGCCATCGACCACGCCGGCCAAGATGTGGTGAGCACCCAGTACATCAAGGAGTTCGAGATCAACTTCCTCAAGCTGCATCCCAGCCTGGTGCGGGAGATCCACACCCGCCAGGTCAACCAGATGGCGGTGCGCAGCCTGGTGGGGGGCTGCGCCAACACCCCGACCCGGGTGCTGGCAGTGGGAGTGGAGAGCGAAGAGGAGTGGAAGATGCTGCGCCACCTCGGGGTACACGCCGGTCAGGGGCCCTGGTTCGCCGCGCCGGAGCGGCTGCTGATAGAACCGGTCGGCGTCTGAGTCGGGCGGCGCGAGCCGCCGTCAGAGACGCCCCTGCTCCTTGAGCCCCGCCAGCCCCTGCAGGCCGCCGGTGTGGATGAAGACGATCCGGCTGCCGGCCGGGATGCGGCCCGCTGCCAACTCGCGAAACAGTCCCCACATCGCCTTGCCGCTGTAGATGGGCTCGAGCGGCAGGCCGGTCTCGGCGCTGAAGGCCTGCACCCATTGCCAGAGCGCCGGGCTGAATCTGGCGTAGCCGCCGTCATGGTGATCCAGCGCGATCCGCCAGCCGGGAATCGTGGCCGCGGCCGGGTAGAGCCGGCACACCTCGTCGGCGATGAAGCTGCCCCCCTTGAGCACGGCGATGGCAAGGATCTGTTCCGGATCCCGCTTGCCCGCGATGAGGCCGGCCAGGGTGCCGCCGCTGGCACAGGGCAGCACCCAGAGATCCGGCGAGAAGGGGACTTCGTCGACCAGCTCGGCAACCCCCGGGATGGCGAGGGGGCTGCTGCCCCCCTCCGGCACTATCAGGGTGTCTGCGGCCGCAAACCGGGCCAGCCACTCGGGGTCATGTCGCCTGCGGTAGGTCTGCCGGTCGACAAAGCGCAGGGCCATGCCCCAGCGGCTGGCATCCGTCAGGGTGGGGTTGCCGATGGCCTCCGGTTCGCCCCGGATGATGCCGGTGGTGCGCAGCCCGTAGTGGTGGCCCGCCGCCGCCAGGGCATGGATGTGGTTGGAGTAGGCGCCGCCAAAGGAAAGCAGGTGCTGCTTGCCCTGTTCGCTGGCATGCTGCAGGTGATATTTCAGCTTGCGCCACTTGTTGCCCGAGATGGTCGGGTGGATCAGATCGTCCCGCTTGCACCAGAGTTCCACCCCGTAGTGGGCGAGCAGGGGATGCCGGATGGGTTGCAGTGGCGATGGCAGGGGGCTGTCCCCCTCCGTTGCCAGAGGTGTAAGGCTGTCTTGCAAGGGTGAGTCCGTCTTTTGCTGGAGGCTAATTCTCTGTTTATGTTAAGATTTCATGCTTTTTGCCAATTAATGACGGGGCGGTTTACATGAAACAACTGTTCAAACGGTCAACGCCAAGTCGCCAGGTGGGGCTCCTGCTGGCCAATGACAGGATCATGCTGGCTGCTGTCGCCAATCCCCCCGTCTTCGCCACCCGGACCATCAACGGACCGCACGAGTGGGGCCAGGCCGTCAATGAACTGTTCAGCCGTCATGGCCTCGCCAAGTCTAAAGTGCGTGTCGCCCTGGCCGCCAGCCTTTATCAGCAGATCCAGATCGACAAGCCCGCCGTACCCGAGGCCGAGATGGCCGGCGCCCTGCCCTGGGCTATCAAGGATTACGTCAGCGAACCCGTGCTGCAGCTCGCCATGGATTATGTCGACCTGCCCACGCCCCCTGCCGGTCAGCCGCGGATCAATGTGATCTGCCTGCCCAAGAGCCGGGTACAGCAGGTGGCGGAGGCCATCAACGGCGTCGCCACTCTGGATGCCATCGTCAGCGACGAGCTGGCACTCACCTCCCTCTACGAGGCCGACAAGGCGGTGCGCATGCTGCTGTGGCAACCCAGGGGGCAGGATCTGCAACTGCTGGTGTTCCATCAGGGCGGACTCTGCTTCTCCCGCCAGCTGCGCGGCTTTGGGGCGCTGACCGGAGAACAGGAGGAGCCGGATGCCCTGCTGCTCGATACCCTGGCGCTGGAGATCCAGCGCTCCCTCGACTATCTGACCGGTCAGCTCAAGCTGCCGGAGCTGGGCCAGATGCAGCTGGCCATCGCCTCCTCCTTCATCGGTACCCTGGTGCGCCACATGGAACAGACCTTCGGCATGGCCGTCTCCGCCATGGCCAACAAGGCGGTGCTGGCGGGGGTCGAGTATCTGTCTGCCTATGCCGCCGCCATCGGGGAGGATGCGTGATGAAACGCCAGATCAACCTCTACGGCGCCGAGTTTCGTCCCAAACGCCAGTGGGCCAGCCTCAACCAGATGGCGCTGGCCTGGGGCGCCGGCCTGCTGCTGATCCTGCTGATGGCTGCCGGCTATGGCTGGCAGCAGCAACAGGTCAGTCGGGCGTTGGCACTGGTCAATACCGAGCTGGCGCACAAACGTAGCGAGGCTCAGAGGCTCGATGCCGAGCTGGCCCGCCATCAGGCCGATCCCCGCTTGCAACAGCGGCTCACCGGTCTGCAGGAGGAGTTGACTGCCAAGCAGGGGCTGATGCGCCAGCTGGGCAGCCTGAGCCTGCAAAAATCCCTGGGGTATGCCAGCGTGATGGCGGATCTGTCGCGGATCCGCAGCAGCAACCTCTCACTGCAACGCATTGAAATCAACGAAGGGCGGTTCAATCTCTCCGGTTTTGCCGGGCGCAGCCAGGATGTGCCCGCCTGGGTCAATCGCTTCAAGCAGACTCCCAGTCTGGCGGGCCAGGAGTTTGGTGAACTGACCCTGAGCCGTGACAAGCAGGGTCGCCTGACCTTCCAACTCAGCGGCATAGCGCGGGAGAAACCCTGATGACCCTGAAAGAACAGTGGCAGGACTGGGGCCAGCGCATTGCCGCCCTGAGCCAGCGTGAACGGGTGCTGATCCTGCTGACCGGGCTGGTGGTGTTGGGGGCGGTTGGCTTCTATGGCTGGCTCGATGGCGCCGCGACCCGACTGCAGCAGGACCGCATGGCGCTGAACGCCGCTGAACGGGATCGCGAGATCATGGATCTGGAGAATCTCGGCAAGCAGGCTCGCCTCAAGCGAGATCCCGATCAGAGCGTTCGGGAACAGCTGGCGCGCACCGAGGATGAGCTGGCCCGGCTCGACGAGCGGCTCAAGGCCCAGACCGTGGATCTGATCCCGGCCCGCGAGATGCCGCAGGTGCTGGAGGCGCTGCTCTCCCGCTCTGCCAACCTGCACATGCTGGCCCTTAGTTCCCTGGAGCCGACCCCATTGATGGCTGGCGAGCAGAAGATCAATCTCTACAAGCACGGCATCCGGCTGCAGCTGGAAGGGGGCTATTTCGACGTGTATCAGTATCTCAAGGCACTCGAGGCCCTGCCGCGCCACTTTTACTGGAAGCGGTTCGACTACCAGGTGAAAGATTACCCGGGGGCCCAGGTGGAGATGGAGATCTACACCCTGAGCACCAGTAAGGAGTTCATTCGTGGCTAGATGGTTCCTATTGTGTTGCTGCCTGTTCGGTGCCCAGATCATGGCGCAGCCGACCGAGGTGTTGCAGGATCCCACGGCACCGCTGGCGGAGATGGCCGGTGGCTCCGCGGCCAGTAGCCAGGGGAGTGCCGGGTTGCCGAAATTGCAGAGCATAGTGCTGGGCAACGGTCCGGCACTGGCGGTGCTCAACGGCAAGAGTTACCGGATAGGACAGCAGATCGAAGGATATACGCTGGTGGCCATCCAGGCCGATGGTGTCGTGCTCGAGAAGGCGGGAAAACGCCACGCGCTGACACTGTTTGCCAGCAAGGTTCGGGTTTAATCCTGGCGGCCCCACAGGGGCGCCGGGTTTATCGCATTTAATTGCAAGTCAGGGTGCATTGATTACATGAAAACACACCGTCTCTGTCTGATCGCCGTGGCCATGATGGCCGCCGGCTGTACCACGTATCGACACCCTGAGCCCACCCAGGCCAAGGACGCCCTCAAGCAGGCCATGAGCGAACAGCAGAAGCAGGCCGCCCCCCTGACCACCTTGCCCGAATCGGTGCAAAGCGAATTGCTGCAGCTGAACCGGCCGCAGACCCCCGTGCCCATGCCGGAAAAACGGCTGCGCATCGCCGCCCACGACGTGGAGGCAGTCGAGTTTTTCGGCTCCCTGTTCAAGGGATCCCGCTACAGCGTGGCGGTGCACCCCGGAGTCTCCGGGCTGGTCTCCGTTGAGCTCAAGGACGTCACCCTGCAGGAGGTGCTGGCGGTGGTGGGGGACATGTACGGCTTCGACGTGCAGCGCAAGGGCAATGTGTTTCACATCTACCCGGCCGGCCTGCGGACCGAGACCATTCCGGTCAACTATCTGATGATGTCCCGGCGCGGCCTCTCCCGCACCTCGGTCAGTACCGGCGGGGTCACCTCCAACGACAATAACAACAGCAATAACAACAGTTTCGACAGCGCCAACAGCAACAACACCAGCACCAGCAACTCGTCCGGCAGCAACGGCAACTCGGACAACAGCAACGGCACCCGCATCGAGACCGACACCAACAGTGACTACTGGACCGATCTGCGTACCTCTCTGGAGATGCTGATCGGCACCGGCGACGGCCGCGCCGTCATCACCAGCCCGCAGGCGGGTCTGGTGACTATTCGTGCCTATCCGAAGGAGCTCAAGGCGGTGCGCGAGTTCCTCAACCAGTCCGAGAGCCACCTCAAGCGCCAGGTGGTGCTGGAGGCGCGGATCCTGGAAGTAGCCCTCAGCGAGGGTTATGAACAGGGGGTGGACTGGAGCGGTCTGACCGCCAGCTGGGGTGGCAACAAGGGCATTCCGACGGTGGCCCAGCCTATCCTGACTGCGCCGGGCAGTACCCCTGCTTACAACTTGCTGAATGGTGCCGGTTCGCTGGGAAGCAGCCTGGTTGGCGCGGCGAACCCCATATTCAAGGCGATTGGCGGTGGCGCCGGTTTCACCATCACGGATGGCAACTTCAACGTGGCGGTCAACCTGCTCAAGACCCAGGGGGATGTGAATACCCTCTCGAGCCCGCGGGTGACGGCGACCAACAACCAGAAAGCGGTGATCAAGGTGGGGACGGACGAGTATTTCGTCACCAACGCCTCGACCACCATCACCACCAACTCCTCCGGCGTTTCCGACAAGACCCCGAACGTGGAGCTGACCCCCTTCTTTTCCGGTATCGCGCTGGATGTGACGCCCCAGATCGACGAAGAGGGCAAGGTGCTGTTGCACATCCACCCCTCCGTCATCGATACCGAGGAGCAGAATAAGGTGATCGACATGGGGACCACGGGTGGCAAGCTGGAGCTGCCGCTGGCCAGAAGCTCCATTCGGGAGTCCGATACCGTGGTGCAGGCCAACAATGGCGACATCATCGTCATCGGCGGCCTGATGAAGACCGACAAGCAGGAGATCGTCAGCAAGGTGCCCCTGCTCGGCGATATTCCCTGGGTTGGCGAGGCCTTCACCAACCGCCGCGAAAGCACCAAGAAGGTGGAGCTGGTGATCCTGCTCAAGCCAACCGTGGTGGAGAAAGAGACCTGGCAGAACGAACTGCAGCGCTCCGCCGACCTGCTCGACAAATGGTATCCCCCCAAGGGGTGATGGCATGAGCGCGGATCCGGCTCTGTCCCATGATCTGGTGCTGGCGGGTGGTCTGTTGCAGGCCGCCCGGCCCGGGCGCGGGAGCTGACGGCATGTACCTGGAACATTTCGGGCTGCAGGAGGCGCCGTTCGGCCTCACCCCCAATACCGGTTTTTACTACGGCCTGCCTCCGCACGAGGAGGCGCTGCAGGTGCTCAACTGGGCGCTGTCGCAGGGGGAGGGCTTCATCAAGGTGACCGGCGAGGTGGGCACCGGCAAGACACTGCTGTGCCGCAAGCTGCTGGGGGAGCTAGGCTCGGAGGCGCATCCGGTGCGCATCGCCTGGTTGCCCAACCCGCATCTCTCTCCGGCCGAGCTGCGCATCGCCCTGGCGCTGGAGCTGGGTCTGTCGGTGCACGATGGCAGCGAGCTGGATATCACGGATCGCATCCATCGCCACCTCATCGCCCTGCATCAGCAGGGGAGCCGGGTGGTGGTGCTGATCGACGAGGCCCAGGCCCTGCCGGACGAGACCCTGGAGGCGATCCGGCTGTTTGGCAACCTCGAGACCGAATCGAGCAAGTTGCTGCAGATAGTGCTGTTTGGCCAGCCCGAGCTGGATAGCCGGCTCGGTAAGCCCCATCTGCGCCAGCTGCGCCAGCGGATCGGTTTCTCCTACTGCCTGCGGCCCCTGAGCCGGGACGAGACCCGCGCCTATCTGGAACACAGGTTGCAAGTCTCCGGCTATCGCGGCGCGCCGCTGTTCAGTCGCCGCGCCCTGACGCTCCTGTGGCGCGCTTCGCGCGGCGTGCCCCGACTTATCAACGTACTGGCGCAGAAGTGCCTGATGCTGGCCTATGGTCAGGGGGCGCGGCAGATAGCGCCGCGTCTGGTGCGCCTCGCCATCCGCGATACCGATGATGCGCGCAAGGGCGCCCCGGGTCGCTGGTGGCCCCTGTTACTGCTGCTGGGGTGCGCCCTGGCTTATGGAGTCTGGCAATGAGCGTGATCAACCAGATGCTTAAGGATCTGGAACAGCGTCAGCAAGGATCCGCGGGAGCTGCCGTCTATGTCGCACCGGCCCGCAAACTGGGCTGGTGGATGTTGCTGTTGACCCTGCTGTGCGGTCTGGCCCTCGGGATCCTCGGTTGGCGCACCTGGATCTACTGGCAGCAGACCCGGGCTATGAGTGTGGTCAGTGAACCCGTGGCGGCCGATGTGGTGGCCCGGGTGGCACCGTCACCAATGCTCGCGCCCGTCGAGCCGGAGCCCGCCGAGGTGGCGGCGACGCTGCCGTTGCCGCGTTCGGTCGCCGATGAGAATAGGGATGAAGAGTCGTATACCTTGTCCGAGCCCGCGTTTGATGAGGCTGATGAGGCCGGGGAAGGCGATGAGCCCATGCCCAGCGATGAGGAGTTGCAGCCGGATCTGCATGCCGAGCTGGCCGCGGAGCAGCAGGCGCTCGTCGAGCCACCGCGCAAACCGGGCGTGCTGAAGATCGAAACCGTCGAGCTCTCCCCGCAGGAGCTGGCGGTGCTGGCCGAGCGCAAGGCGACCGTCGCCATGGCCAAGGGCAACCTGAGGGATGCCCAGGACAATTACTATCAGGTGCTGGAACACGATCCCCACAACCAGGGGGCGCGGGAGCAGCTGGCGGGTCTCCTCTATGGCGAGGGTCGGCTGGCCGAAGCCCGCCAGTTGCTGGAGGAGGGGCTCAGGCTTGAGCCCCAGCAGGCGGATTTTCGGCTCCTGCTAGCCCGCCTTGCCATCAGCGAGGGCCAACGGCAACAGGCGCTTGGCTGGCTCGCCGGTTATCAGCCGGAGCTGGCCGCCAATCTCGATTATTACGCCACCTGGGCCGGGCTGACCCAGGAGCTGGGACGCAACGCCGAGGCAGCAGAGCTCTATGTGAAGCTGCTGCGCCAGCAGCCGGATCAGGGCCGTTGGTGGCTCGGGCTGGGCGTGGCCGAGGATGGCCAGGGCCACAGCCAGCGGGCGCTGGACGCCTATCGCAACGCCCTGCTCCATGGCAATCTGGGTGAGGCTTCCACCAGCTGGCTGGAACAGCGCGTCGCCCAGCTCGCCCCCTGACGGGCGACAGGGTCAATCAACTTCGGAGTTTCAATGGCACAACCCAGACTGAAAATGCGCCTCGGCGACCTGCTGGTTCAGGAGCAGATCATCTCGGATGATCAGTTGCAGCTCGCCCTGCAGCAGCAGCGTCAGACCGGCCGCAAGCTGGGCACCACCCTGATCGATCTTGGCTTCATCAGCGAGGTGCAGTTGCTGCAGTTTCTCGCCCGCCAGCTGGATGTGCCCTTCTTCGATCTCAACAACCTCACCATAGACGCGGCGGCGGTGGCCATGCTGCCCGAGGTACAGGCTCGCCGCTATCGGGCGCTGGCGGTCAACCTCAGGGATGACAGGGTGACGGTGGCCATGTCGGATCCGGCGGATCTGAGCGCCATGGATGCCATCGCCGCCCTGCTCAGCCCCCGCGAGATGGTGTTGGCGGTGGCGCGGGAAGGTCAGCTGCTGGAGTATTTCGACCGCCTCTATCGCCGTACCCGCGAGATCGAGAGTTTCGCCGAGCAGTTGCAGGAGGAGTACCAGGACACCGGCTTCGAGCTGGGGGCCAGCAACCTGGGGGCGGCGGATGAGGGGGAAGCAACGGTAGCCAAGCTGCTGCGTTCCCTGTTCGAGGACGCGGTGCAGGTGGGGGCATCGGATATCCATATCGAGCCGGACGAGAAGGTGCTGCGTATCCGCCAGCGGATCGACGGCATCCTCCACGAAAACATCCTCAACGAGGTGCGCATCGCCCAGGCGCTGGTGCTGCGCCTCAAGCTGGTGGCGGGGCTCGACATCTCCGAGAAGCGCCTGCCCCAGGATGGCCGCTTCAACATGAAGGTGCGTGGCCGCGATGTGGACGTGCGGATCTCCACCATGCCTGTGCAATACGGTGAGTCCGTAGTGATGCGTCTGCTGGATCAATCCTCCGGCATCCTGTCGCTGACCGAGACCGGCATGCCGCCGGAGATCCTGACCCGCTTTCGCCGCCAGCTCAAACGTCCCCACGGCATGATCCTGGTGACGGGCCCGACCGGGAGCGGCAAGACCACTACCCTCTACGGCGCCCTCTCCGAGCTCAATCAGGCGAGCCAGAAGATCATCACGGTGGAAGACCCGGTGGAGTATCGCCTGCCGAGGATCAGTCAGGTGCAGGTCAATCCCAAGATAGGGCTCACCTTCTCCCATGTGTTGCGCTCCACCCTGCGTCAGGATCCGGACATCCTGCTGGTGGGGGAGATGCGGGACAACGAGACGGTGGAGATAGGTCTGCGCGGCGCCATCACGGGTCACCTGGTGCTGACCACGTTGCACACCAACGATGCGGTCACCAGCGCCTTGCGCCTCATCGACATGGGGGCTCCCGGCTATCTGGTGGCGAGCGCGCTGCGGGCCGTGGTGGCCCAGCGCCTGGTGCGGCGGGTGTGCGAACACTGCGTCGAGGAGAAGGCGCCGGACGAAGGGCAGGCGACCTGGCTCACCGTGCTCTCCGGCGAAGCGCCTGGCCAGCACCGCTATCACAAGGGGCGTGGTTGCCAGAGCTGCAACTTCACCGGCTATTCCGGCCGGATCGGGGTGTATGAGTTGCTGGAGCTGGACCAGCCCATGATGGATGCCCTGCGCCGCAACGATGCGGAAGGATTCGCCAAAGCGGCCCGCGAACACGAACACTATCGGCCGCTGGCGCTGACCGCGCTCGATTATGCCCGCAAGGGAATCACCTCGGTAGATGAGGTGTTGAGGCTGGCCGAGGATCTGGGGTAAGCGATGACCAACTTTGCCTACAAGGGACGCGACAGCCAGGGCAATGCCACCAGCGGCGTGGTGGAGGCCGCCAACGAGATGGCGGCAGCCGAGCAGCTGATGCGCCGCGGGGTGATGCCCACCGAGCTGAAAGCCAGCAAGGCCAAATCGGCGTCCATCGACTGGTCACTGTTGCTGGAGGGGGGCGTGCGGCTCGAGGAGCTGGTGATCTTCAGCCGCCAGATGTATGCCCTGACCCGGGCGGGGATCCCGATCCTGCGCGCCATCGCCGGGCTGGAGGAGAGCACCCACAACAAGCCCCTCAAGCGGGCGCTGCACGCGCTGGGGGAGGATCTGGGCAACGGCCGGCCGCTGTCGAGCTCGATGCAGGCCCATCCCAAGGTATTCAGCAGCCTGTTCGTCGCCATCATCCATGTGGGGGAGAACACGGGTCAGCTGGAAGAGGCCTTCCTGCAGCTCGCCACCTATTTCGAGCTGGAGCTGGAGACCCGCAAGCGGATCAAGACCGCCATGCGCTACCCCAGCTTCGTGCTGATTGCCATCGGTATTGCCATGGTGATCCTCAATGTCATGGTGATCCCGGTGTTTGCCGGCATGTTCGCCAAGTTCGGGGTGGAGCTGCCGCTGGCGACCCGGATCCTGCTCGCCACCTCCCACTTCTTCGTGCACTACTGGTGGCTGCTGATCGCCATCCTCAGTGCCATGGTATTCGGCTGGCGACGTTGGACCGCCAGTGAGAAGGGCAAGCTGACCTGGCACAGATGGCAGCTGAAACTGCCCATCGTCGGCACCATCATAGAGCGCTCCCTGCTGGCCCGTTTTGCCCGCAGCTTTTCCATGATGCTCAAGGCCGGGGTGCCGCTGAACACGGCGCTGACTCTGGTGGCCGACGCGGTGGACAACGCTTACATGGCGGGCCGGATCCGTGATATGCGGGCCGGCATTGAGCGGGGCGAAAGCCTGCTGCGCACCGCCGGTGGCAGCGGCCTGTTCACCCCGCTGGTGATGCAGATGATCGCCGTGGGGGAGGAGACAGGTCAGGTGGACGATCTGCTGCACGAGGCAGCCGAGTATTACGAGCGGGAGGTGGATTACGACCTCAAGAGCCTCACCGCCCGCATCGAACCCATCCTGATCGGGATAGTGGCGGTCATGGTGTTGATCCTGGCGCTCGGTATCTTTACGCCCATGTGGGACATGATGCGGGCCGTTCGCGGTAAATAAGCGCATCTTCACGGCCATATGGTGAGACATGATGCGGGCCGTTCGAGGTCAATAGGCCGCATCTTTACGGTCATATGGTGAGACATGATACGGGCCGTTCGAGGTCAATAGGCCGCATCTTTACGGTCATATGGTGGGACATGATGGGCGCCGTTCGCGGTAAATAGACGCATCTTCACAGCCATAGGATGGGATATGTATTGCAAGTGGTGATGGAGTCGTCGCGGCAATGGATGGCCGGGGAGTGCGGGACAAGATGAGCAGGCAGTCACAACAGGATGAACGCTGGTTGAGCGGCTATCGGCTGGGGATCACCCTGATCCTGCTGATGATCATCGTCGCCACCCTGGTGCAGAGCTATCAGGGCAACCGGGAGGAGGCGCAGCGGGTCACCCTCACCCTGCTCGGGGAGCAGTTTGCCGAGCGGGTACAGCGCTTGCACGGTCTCTGGCTCGACGCGCGGCGGCCGTCACTGCTCCATGCCGGTGATCTCGCGTGGCAGTTCGATGAGCGGGGCTGGCCGCTGGCGGTGATGCCGCCGCAATCTCCCTCCGGCAACTGCCGTCAGCTTTGGTTGACACTGGTCGGGGAGGCGGAGAGCGGCATGCCGCCTCTACAGTTTCTGGCCCGTCCGGATGGTAGCGGATGCGAAATTGGTTGGGACGGTTATTGGCTGATGTATCAATTTTCTGACGGGCGTGTGACGAAGCGCTCTGAATGAGGCCTGATAAATGGGTCAACTACATGATTTTTTTGAACTCACATGAAATAATAACGCCCATTTCGGAGGGAGTATGGCAATGAAATCAAGGGCATCAACAATCCCGCACAGAGGGATGGTGAAGCTGGCTGCCGGCTTCTCCCTGATCGAACTGGTGATCGTCATCGTGATCCTGGGGATCCTGGCGGTGACGGCGTTGCCACGCTTTCTCGACGTGACCGACGAGGCCAAGAAGGCGAGCGTGGAAGGGGTTTCTGGCGGCTTTGCCACCGGCGTGTCGCTGGTACGGGCCCAGTGGGAGGCCGAGGGGCGTGCCAAGCAGGACGGGCTCAATACTGTGCTCTATGACGGTTCCCGCTTCTACCTGACCACGCCGACCGAGACCCAGATCAGCAATGGCGAGCTCTCGCCAGGCTATCCCATGGATACGTCCGCCGAGGGTGGCATCGATGTGGATCCGGCCAACTTGAGCGCCCAGCGCTGCCTCAAAATTTGGGAGGGGCTGTTGCAAAACCCGCCCAAGGCGACGGCAAGTTTCAGTGAAGTGCGCAGTAGTGGCAATGACCTGAAATATTATGTCAGCGTGACCAATAACGGCCTGGATTCGGTCTGCCGTTACTATCTGGTCAACAGTCTGAGCAAGGGCAGCGATGGCAAGTATCAGGATCCGCAGGGCAGCACGGATGCCTTTATGAGTTTCAGTTACCGTCCGGCCTCCGGCCAGGTGACCACCAACATCAATTAACAGAGGAAAATGAAATGAAAAAACAGGCGGGTTTTACCCTGATCGAGCTGGTCATCGTGATCATCATTCTGGGCATTCTGGCGGTGACTGCTGCACCCAAGTTCCTGAATCTGCAGGATGATGCCAAGAAAGCCGCAGCAGATGGCGTCCTGGCTGCAGTACAGAGCTCAGCTCAACTGGTCTATAGCAAGTCTGCGCTGGAAGGTGAAGAACGCTCTGATGATGCGGCAGTGTCAAGCTCTGATGGCACTTCTATCAAGACCGCTTATGGTTATCCCAAGGCTTCTGATGACGGTATCAAGCTTGCGGTAACTATTGATGGTTCTTGGAACGGCAGTGTGGTTGCAAATGCAACACCGGCTCAGTACCAGTTCAAAGCAGACAATGATTTGAAAAAAGATGCCAAGTGTGTGTTGTATACCGAAGCGAGCAGCACGGCTACAGCAACCTCTAAAATTGGTAAACTAGCGGCCGATAAAGGCGATTGCCAGTAACCTCTTGAATTAGCGAGGCTTCGGCCTCGCTTTCTCTTTTACCTGATGAGAAGACCCATGGCTGCAACCAAGGGCTTTACCCTGATTGAACTGGTCGTGGTGATCCTGCTGCTCGGGATTCTGGCCGCCTTTGCCGTGCCCAAATGGCTGGGCAAAGGCGGCGTTGAAACCCAAAGCCTGCGCGATGAACTGCTGACCCGCCTGCGGCTGGTACAGACAGTCAATATGCATGAACCCGCCAACCGTTGTACCCAGCTGGTGGTCGACGCTTCCCGATTCGCCCATATCACCCAGTCCATGGCCGGCACTACTTGCCCTGCGCCTGGCTCTATTGCTGGCTGGAGCGACAATTTGCGTACGCGAGGCCGCCCTGTCATCCCCTCAGCCGGCATGACGATCTCCTTGAATAACAACAACAGTTTCGTGTTGCGTTTCGATCGGATGGGGCGCCCGCTGGGGGTTTGCAGCAATGGGTGCATAGTGCAGGTCAGTGATGGGCGGGAAGCCGGTCGTATCCAGATTGAATCCGAGGGGTATATCCATGAGATCCCCTGAGCGCGGCTTTACCCTGATTGAGCTGATCGTCGGCATAGTGCTGCTGGCGGTGGCGCTGACCGGCATACTCGGGTTGCTTATCAACCAGGCGCCCAGGGCGGTGGATCCGGTACAGCAGGTGCGTGCCGCCCAACTGGCCCAGCGCCTTGCCGGCGAGATCCTGCAAAAGTCCTTCGATGAGCAGTCGGATCACAACGGTGGCCGCTACCGCTGTGGTGAGACGGTCGACGGTGTCATCATCCCGGCCTGCTCGACCAGCTATGGCCCGGACGGCGAGCCGGCGCCCTACGCCTACAACGATGTGGATGACTTCGATACGGCAGGCAACTGGGTCGATGCCAATCGCTTCACCCAGACCTCGGCGGGTGTCAGTGGCGACGAGTACCCCAACTATCAGGTAAAGATCGCAGTGAGCGGCGTCGATTTCAGCGATGGCAGCTTTCAAAGCTGCACCGAACCCTGCTCGGTGGGCAAGCGTATCGAGCTGCAAGTACGGCTGCCCGATCGCAGCGTACTCGACTTCTCCCTCTATCGGGGGAACTACTGATGGGCAACCCGATATTCACGAGACACTCCGCAACCGGGTCGTGCAGACTTGGCGCCCCCCGGCAGTCCGTGAGCGGGTTTACCCTGGTCGAGCTGGTGATGGTGATCCTGCTGCTTGGCATCATGGCGACCTTCAGCAGCCAGTTTATCGGTATCGGCAGCCAGATCTACGGCGATGCCAGCAGTCGTGAGCAGCTGATGAGCGATGCCCGCTTTGCCATGGAGCGACTCAATCGCGAGGTGCGCGATGCCGTGCCCGGTTCGCTGCGCATTGAAACGGCGACAGGCGACTGGGTGGATAGCGGCTCCTGCCTGCGTTTTTGGCCCATCAGTGCCACCAGTCGTTATCTCACCCTGAACCGTGCCGTCTCCGGCAGTGCCGGCACCCTGGAACTCTTGATGCAGACCCCGGCTTCGGCGGCCAATCCGTTGCAGGATGATGGCGGTGCCGTGGCGGCAAACCGTGATCTGCTGGTCGTGTTTCCCATCCCTCGCGGCGATGTCGATTCCCTCGCACAGGGATGCGTCTATGGCAACTGCGTGGCCAGGGTGAACGCAGTACAGGCACCGGTGACCGGCGTACAGGCGGTCTATTATGCCGCTTCCGAGCAGCTGGATGGCCTCTCCCCCGCCAACCGGGTCTACTTCGCGCGCCAGCAGGTGCGTTATTGCGTGGAGGGAAGCCGGTTGTTTCGCAGCAGCGGGCCGATTGGCGAGGAGCTCTCTTCACCGAGTCTGATGGCGGAGTGGATCCGTGTCGGCAGCTTCTATCGGGAGCCTGCCGCCTTCAATGCCTCGGGGGAGTTTGGGGTCAGGTTCGTGTTCGAGCGCAAGGGGGAGTCGGTTACCTTCAACCACAAGATAGGGGTGAGCAATGTGCCCTGATGTGAGAAGGCCGACCCGCGCAAGAGGCAGCGCCCTGATGATCGCCCTGTTTGTCATCGTGGTGATGGCCCTGCTGGCAGCGGCGCTCGGTCGCATGCTGACGGACAGCAGCGAGAAAAATACCGTGGAGGTGCGCAGCGTGCGTGCCTTGCTGGCGGCCCAGAGCGGGCTGGAGATGGCCTTGTCTCAATTATTCCCCAAGCTCCCAGCCGCACCAGCCCCGGCCAACCTCTGCGATCTGGTCAATGTGCCCCCTACCTTTGGCACCGATCAGGGCCTGGCCAGCTGTCAGGTGCGGGTCGAGTGTGTGCAACGACCCATCACCTATCAGGGAGAGACAGTAAACGGCTACCGTCTGCTCAGCACGGGGACCTGCGGCCAGGATGATCTGGCCAGTGCCAACCCGGATTTTGCCGTCAGTCGGACGGTCACCATTGAAGCCTATGGCGGAGCCACACCATGATGTCCCTTGTTCGCTACCTTTGCCTGCTGGTTTGTCTGTTGTGTTCTCAGGTGTTGTGGGCAGATGTATGGTTGCCGGGCTCATTCTATGTCGGCGACAACCGCAACGATGCGCTGCGCCCTACGACGATGGTTGGCAATTACGGTGGCGGGTTTTTCCCCGTTGCCCCCATCCACTTCTCTCTCTCCGAGTCACAGGCGATTTCGGCGATCCGGGTGGAGGGGCAGTCTGGACTGCACGGTGGCGTCAATATTGTTATCTGGAATGCATACGGTTCCGTGGTGGTTGATGCACAAGCTTCCCTGATGACTCCGGACCGGGTCACCGGGCTGATCAATCTGCCTGCTGGTGAATACCGGATGGCTGTGTGGGGTGGCTGTTATTCCAATGGATATTACTTGGGGCGATTTTGGAACAATTGCCAGGATTGGGATGATTTTCGTTTTAGCGGTATTCGTCTGGTCTCCAGTGGCAGCAGCAATGCGGTGCATTTCATCGAACGCACCCATATTGGTGACAACGTGGATGCCAATCGTTGGTATCCGCCAGCCCCATCAGGTACTTATGTAAAATTAGGGTTTACCCTGCCAGAGAAATCCCGCCTCGATAACCTGACGCTTTATAACTTGCGTGATTGGTCTATAGCCAATGGCAGCCGCATGTTTATCCGCACTCAGGGTTCTGTGGACACCCCGCTGGTGTTTTATTTCAGCGGCAATGGTGATGTGAATTGGGATATCAATTACGAACTGTCTGCCGGTAACTATGAACTCTGGATTGAGACGTTGAGCAGAGCGGATCGTGATGATATCTCATGGGACGATATTGTCCTGCGCTATACCCCCATTCCTGCCGTGACTGATTTTGCTGCATTGTGCCAGCAGGCATTTCCCTATCCGGTGCAGGGGCGAAACGTTAATCACTATCTTGATCTGGGGGGCTCTCATAATGGACCTCCCAATGGATTTATTTGGGGAACAAAAAACGGCTCTTTGGGGTATTACAACAGCGGCATGATAAAAGGTTCCTATCTGCAAGCCTGTGATCGTGACCAGTGTTTGCCAGCAGGAAACACTTCATCGCTCTCGTTGCCAGCATCCCGTTTTCCGCTTCCTGGCGGGTCTAATCTGCGTATTCCCTATGACACTCATTACCAACTGACAGCGGCCAATGGCAACCGTTTCGGCCTTATTGAAACGTCCTATATGGCATCGCTGGATATCCGGCAGGCCGGTCTTTACATCAAAAACTTGCGGCTGGATGGGGGGCGAGGAGGCAAGCCCTACACGGTTCGTCTGGCGGCCGGGGATTACTGGATTGAAGAGCTGTGGATGGATTCCGACACTTCCATCGTGCTGGATGGGCCGGTCAGATTGTTTGTCAAATCTCTGGTCATGGATTCGGCAAACCTGATCAACAGTCCCGGGGTAAACCGGCGCGGAGATATCAACCAGCTATTGCTGGTCAGTTATGGCCAGGTGGTGATGGATAACCTGGATACCATCAGCGGTCTGCTTTATCAGATAGAGGGGAGCTCCCTGTATATGGGATCCAACTCCTATTGGCATGGGCGAGTCAGCTCAGCCAGCGTCGTTATGGGTTACCACTCCGTCATAGACAGCAGCGGTTATGAGTGTGAATCCATCCAGCAGGGGCCGGATCACTACGAGCTTTACTACCCTTCGCAGTCATTGACCTGCGAAGGGGCATCGATCCAGCTGTTGGCTTGCCAGGATAATAATTGCAGCCAGCGTTACGTGGATGGCGCCGAGGTGACACTTGCACCTGCCAGTGGCTGGAGTAGCAATCCTGTGACTGTTGACTCGTCTGGCCAGGCTGCGCTGGCCCTCTCCCGCCTGACCAGCGGGAATGTCACCCTGGGACTGACGAGCAGCGCCCCGAGTGCACCATTGCGTTGCTACCGGGACGGAGTGCTTGATAACAGTTGTTCCATGAGTTTTACCGATGCGGCCCTGCGTTTTGATTTCTCTACCTTTTATGCCGGTGACACGGCCAGCACGACGATCCGGGCTATCCGTTCCAACGATGCCGGAGCAACCCGGGTCTGCGTCCCCCTGCTGACGGGTAACCAGACCCTTCAGTTTGGCCACGCCAAGCTGGAGTCCGAGCCGACCAGCAGTTCAGTCCCGTCGATCAATGACAGTGCGTTGACGCCAACTGGCAGCGTAAGCGTGCTGTTCGATGGCAACGGGGTGGGCCAGCTGGCACTGAAGTATCCGGATGCCGGCGTGTTGCGGCTGGATGCTACTTTCCAGAAGAGCGATACCACCGGTTCCCTGACCCTGACCGGCAGCGATACGGTGGCGGTGATCCCCAGCGCTATCGTGCTGCAGGGGGAGGGGCAGAGTGCGTGCGATGGCAGCGATGATGCCAAGTTTGCCGAGTGTTCTGTTTACAAGAAGGCAGGGGAAGAATATGACTTGCTAAGCCGAGCGGTGAACAGGCAGGGAGAGCTTACTCCCGGGTTTGCGGCCAGCAATCTGACGTTGGAATGGGGCGTCGTTGCGCCGCAAGCGGGTCAGCGTGGCGTGCTAACGCCCGCCTCGATCACGCTTTCGGCAGGCCAGGGGCGAACGCCTGCCAGTTGGAGTGAGGTGGGAGTATTGCAGGCGGGAGTCAGCAATTTTATCCCCTATCCCGGTTATCAGACCGAGTCACCACAACTGGAGGTGCCTCTGCGCTGGAGCAGTCCCATTGGGCGCTTTGTGCCCTGGGATTTTAATCTGGTTCGCGGGGATATCATCCCGGCCTGTGGCCAGTTCAGCTATATGGGTCAGCCTTTTGGTGTCCAGCTGGAGATCATGGCGCGCAATAAAGCCGGGGATCTGACCCAAAACTACAAGGACGCCTTTGCCAAGGGCAGCGCTTATCTGACCACGGCCAATGACAGGGATGGTCACTCCCTTTCAACCCGACTACAGAGTTTGTCGGCCCTTCCCTGGGAAAACGGGTTGGCCAAGCTGGATGAAGTGAGCGCGTTTTTACGCCTCTCCGATACCCAGCCGGATGGGCCCTACCGCTCCTTGTTATTCGGCCTCTATATGCACGATCACGATGGTGACCATACTCTGATTGCCGATCCGGATTTCAACGAGGCGTTGCAGGGGGTGTGCAGCGGCGGCCAGTGCAATGCCAGGCTGATCGATACCGAGCCGATGAAAGCCTATTTTGGACGTATTCTGGCGGGTAAAAATAATGGTGTGGCGAGTGCCAGTTTGCCAGTGATGCTAGAGATGGAGCGTTTCGAGCAAGGGGAGTGGCGGCTCAACGAGGAGGATATGTGTATGCAGTTGTCGCTGGATAACCGGGGTTTTGACCCGATCCCGACCGTGGCGCCAGTTGACCCCGACCGCAACATTGTGTTCAACGGAGCCACTTCCTCTTATGAGGTGCAGGGCAAGTTGCCCCCCGAGATGACCCGGTCATACCGCAGTGTTTTGACTTTGAGTGGGCAAGCTGGGCCAGATAATGTCGCCAAGGCAGAAAAAGGAAAAATAGTACTTCACTTTTCTGCTCCGAATGCCGCGGTACGCATCCCCTTCAGGATCGATCTATCGAAACAGGTTGGTCAGCCTTCTGCTCCTCTCTGGCTGAGCGATCCCGCTTCCCTGCAGGGTGAGGCCATCTTTGGTTCGGCGCGGGGCAATGACCGGATTATTTATCGACGCGAAGTTTTGAACTGACAGAATCCGACAGGGGAACAGGTGAGTACCTTTCCCCTGATTTTCGGTTTATGAGCGTTTATAAGCCCGGGACAGTGAGTGACGACTCGCATTTTTGTCGTGCGTGATTGATTGGCGACAGTTTGAGCGCTTGCCCATTGGGGTGGGCATTGGTAAAGTTAGCCGATTTTCTGCACCTCCCAATTCTTAGGATTTCCCGTAGCCATGTTCAAAAAGCTCAGAGGCGTTTTTTCCAACGATCTGTCGATCGACCTGGGAACTGCCAACACCCTGATCTATGTAAAAGATCAAGGGATCGTCCTTAACGAACCCTCAGTTGTCGCCATTCGCCAAGAGCGCGGGAACGCCAAATCGGTCGCTGCCGTTGGCCATGCCGCCAAGCAGATGCTGGGCCGTACCCCGGGCAATATTTCCGCGATTCGCCCGATGAAAGACGGTGTGATCGCCGATTTCTACGTGACCGAGAAGATGTTGCAACACTTCATCAAGCAGGTTCACGACAACAACTATTTCCGCCCCAGCCCGCGCGTGCTGGTGTGTGTACCGTGCGGCTCCACCCAGGTGGAACGTCGCGCCATCAAGGAATCCGCACTGGGCGCCGGCGCCCGTGAGGTTTACCTGATCGACGAACCCATGGCTGCCGCCATCGGTGCCGGCCTGCCGGTCTCCGAAGCGACCGGTTCCATGGTGGTGGATATCGGTGGTGGTACCACCGAAGTGGCCATCATCTCCCTGAACGGTGTGGTCTACTCCCAGTCCGTGCGCATCGGTGGCGACAAGTTCGACGAAGCCATCATCAGCTATGTCCGTCGCAACTACGGCAGCCTGATCGGTGAAGCCACCGCCGAGCGTATCAAGCACGAGATCGGCTCCGCCTATCCGGGTGAAGAGGTGCGCGAGATCGAAGTCCGTGGCCGCAACCTGGCCGAAGGGGTACCGCGCAGCTTCACCCTGAACTCCAACGAAATCCTGGAAGCGCTGCAAGAGCCGCTCTCCGGCATCGTCGCGGCCGTCATGGTAGCGCTGGAGCAGTCTCCGCCCGAGCTGGCGTCCGACATCTCCGAGCGCGGCATGGTGCTGACCGGTGGTGGTGCCCTGCTGAAAGACATCGACCGTCTGCTGATGGAAGAGACCGGCATCCCAGTGGTCGTCGCCGAAGATCCCCTCACCTGTGTGGCCCGTGGTGGCGGCAAGGCGCTGGAGCTGATCGATATGCACGGTGGCGATCTGTTCCACTACGAATAAGACCCAAAGCCGGCCAGCGTGCCGGCTCTTTTTTGACGACCCATGAAACCCATTTTTGGTAGAGGCCCTTCGCTTCAGTTACGGTTGTTTCTCGCCGTCATCATCTCTATTGCAGCCATCGTCGCGGACTCTCGCTTCGGTGTGTTTACCCATGTCCGCGTCTACCTGAGTTCACTCGTCAGTCCGTTGCAATACATGGCCAATGCCCCCGGAACCCTGCTCGACACCATGTCGACCCAGGTGCAGACCCGGGCCGATCTCATCGAGCAGACCAAGCAGCAGGAGCAGCAGCTGTTCACCCTGCGCTCGCGCCTGCTGAAGATGGATCATCTGGAGCATGAGAACCAGCGCCTGCGCGAGCTGCTCGGTTCTCCGGTGCACAAGGATTCCCGCAAGATGGTGGCCGAGCTGCTGTCGGTGGATTCCGACCCCTTCAGCCACCAGGTGCTGATCAACAAGGGAGCGCTGGATGGCGTCTACAACGGCCAGGCGGTGATCAACGATCAGGGGGTTATCGGTCAGGTGCTGCATGTGGGTTCCACAACCAGCCGGGTGCTGCTCATCACCGACTCCAGCCACGGCATTCCGGTGCGGGTGCTGCGCAACGATCTGCGCGCCATCGCCTCCGGCAGTGGTGAGCTGGACAAGCTGGAGCTGCGCAACCTGCCGCGCAATACCGACGTGCAGGTCGGCGATCTGCTGGTTACCTCCGGCCTTGGCGGACGCTTCCCGGAAGGCTACCCGGTGGCCACAGTGACCCGCTCCGACTATGTGGAGGGTAAGCCCTTCGCCCAGGTCGAGGCCAAGCCGCTGGTGGAGCTGGATCGCCTGCGCTACCTGCTGTTGCTGTGGACTGACAAGAAACCTGACGTACGAGATGATGAGGAAGGCGAACGGGCCGCATCGGCAGCGTCCGCCGCAGGAGCCACCCGCTGATGTTACAACCCGCCAGCGGCAGGGTCTGGATCTGGATTTCCATCCTGCTGGCCTTGAGCCTGTCGATCCTGCCGCTTCCTTTCGAATTTGATCCTTTCCGCCCCGACTGGTTGGCCATGGTGCTGATCTACTGGGCGCTGGCGCTGCCGCACCGAACCAACGTCGGCACCGCCTGGGTGGCCGGCCTGCTGCTGGACGTGCTGCTGGGCAGCACGCTCGGGGTGCGGGCCATGGCGATGGCCATCACCACCTATCTGGCGGCCTTCCAGTTCCAGAAGATCCGCAACTTTTCACTGTGGCAACAGGCGCTGATCATCGGCGGCCTGTCACTGGTGGGCAAGGTGACGGTATTCTGGGCAGAACACCTGTTCAGCCGGGCCAGCCTCAACTTCGCCTATTTTTGGTCGACGTTGACGACGATGCTAATATGGCCCTGGGTGTTTCTGGTGCTGCGCAAGGTGCGGCGCCGCTTCAATATCAGGTAAATATGAACAAGAACAACGAACCGCAACTCTATCTCGCCTCGGGCTCGCCCCGCCGTCATGAACTGCTGACCCAGCTGGGTTACCGCTTCGAAGTGCTCAGGCTGGACGTGCCGGAACAGCGCGAGGAGGGGGAAAAGGCGCAGGATTACGTCTGCCGCCTCGCCCGTGACAAGGCGATGGCCGGGCTGGCGTGTGCGCCGACGGCGTTGCCGGTGCTGGGGGCCGACACCATAGTGGTGCTGGGCGACCGGGTGCTGGAGAAACCGTCCGATCTGCTGGATGCCAAAGACATGCTGGAGGCGCTCTCCGGCAAGGTGCATCAGGTGATGACGGCGGTGGCGCTGGCCACTCCGGAGCGCTGCGACGTGCGACTGGTCACCACCAACGTGGCCTTCCGCAAGCTGGATGAGGCCGAGATCGAGGCCTATTGGCAAACCGGCGAGCCCTGTGACAAGGCCGGGGCTTACGGCATTCAGGGTATTGCGGGCAAGTTCGTCAGCCGCATGGAGGGGAGCTACAGCGCCGTGGTCGGCCTGCCCCTGCTGGAGACGGATCTGCTGATCAAACACCATCTGGAACAGCTCAAATAATTTCCCGTCAGCTGGGCTCTGCTGCGTCTTCCTTGCGCGAGTTGTGCCGGATTGGCTTCATAGAATTCAAAACTGGAACAGGCAAGGTTACTTATGTCGGTAGAACTACTGGTTAACGTTACCCCCTCCGAAACCCGGGTCGCCCTGGTCGAAAACGGCCAACTGCAGGAAGTGCACGTCGAACGTCAGGCCAAGCGCGGCATCGTCGGCAATATCTATAAAGGCAAGATCAGCCGGGTGCTGCCCGGCATGCAGGCGGCCTTCGTCGATATCGGCATGGACAAGGCGGCCTTCCTGCACGCCTCTGACATAGTCCCGCACACCGAGTGCGTGGCGGTGAAGGAGAAGGAGCAGTTTCAGGTCGGCAACATCGCCGAACTGGTGCGCCAGGGGCAGGACATCATGGTGCAGGTGGTCAAAGACCCGCTGGGCACCAAGGGGGCGCGTCTCACCACCGATATCACATTGCCTTCCCGCTACCTGGTGTTCATGCCGGGCAGCGCTCACGTGGGGGTTTCCCAGCGCATCGAGTCCGAAGCGGAACGGGAGCGCCTCAAGCGCACCGTGGCCGGCTATGTGGACGAGCTGGGTGGCTACATCATCCGAACCGCCGCCGAAGGGGTGGGGGAGCAGGAGCTGGAGCAGGATGCCGCCTTCCTGAAACGCCTGTGGCGCAAGATCCTCGAGCGCAAGCAGAAGTATCCCCCCTGCAAGATCCTCTATGAGGATCCCAGCCTGGCCTTTCGGGTGGTGCGCGACTTCGTCGGCACCGAGCTTGACAAGATCCGGGTCGATTCGCGCCAGAGCTTCGAGCAGCTCAAGCGTTTCACCGAGGAGTATGTGCCGGAGCTCGCCGGCAAGCTGGAATACTACCCCGGCGAGTCTCCCATCTTCGATCTCTACGACGTAGAGAACGAGATCCAGCGCGCTCTGGAGCGCAAGGTAGAGCTCAAATCCGGCGGCTATCTCATCATCGACCAGACCGAGGCGATGACCACGGTGGACATCAACACCGGTGCCTTCGTCGGCCATCGCAACCTGGAAGAGACCATCTTCAACACCAACGTCGAGGCGACGGCGGCCATCGCCCGTCACCTGCGGCTGCGCAATCTCGGCGGCATCATCATCATCGACTTCATCGACATGCAGTCGGAAGATCACCGCCGCCGGGTGCTGCACAGCTTGGAGCAGGCGCTGGCCAAGGACAGAGCCAAGACCAACGTCAACGGCTTCTCCCAGCTCGGCCTGGTGGAGATGACCCGCAAGCGCACCCGCGAGAGCCTGGAGCACGTGCTCTGCTCCGAGTGTCCCGAGTGCAAGGGGCGCGGCCGGGTCAAAACGGTGGAGTCGGTCTGCTTCGAGATCCTGCGGGAGATCATCCGGGTCAACCGCGCCTACGATGCGGATCAGTTCACTGTCTATGCTGCCCCGGCGGTGGCCGACTATCTTCACGGCGAAGAGTCCCACAGCCTGGCGGAGCTGGAAGTCTTCATCGGCAAGCAGGTACGGGTGGTGAGCGAACCTCTCTGTGGTCAGGAGCAGTTTGACGTGGTGATGATGTAATTGGTCTATCGCTGGCTGAGTCGGGGCTGGCTGGCCCTGGGGATCCTGTTCGTACTGCTGGCCATGGTGGTCACGCTGGTACGGGTTGGGGGTCCTTTGCTCAATCAGCACCGTCAGGCACTGATCGATACCCTGCTGGTCGACAGCCAGCTGAAGGTAAGTGTGGGAGAGGTAGGGCTGGATTGGACCCGTGCTGGCCCTGCCCTCGAACTGCAGCAACTCTCCATCGCCCCGGACTCGGGGCGTTTTGCCGTCAAACTGGGCAAGGTCTGGGCACATCTCGACTTCTGGCGCTCCCTCAACGAACTCAAGCCGGTCTTCGGCGAGTTGATCCTGGGAGATGGGGAGATCACCCTCGATTTCAGCCAGCCGGCCGATAAGACCCCATCCAGCCACGATCCCCAGCAGCGGGCGCTGTTGCGCTTCCTGCTGACCCAGCTCTCCACCTTCGATGTGCTCAATACCCGCCTCAACGTCACCACCGCTCTCGGCGAGCTGCGGGCGCTGGATATCGCCCAGCTGCGCTGGCAGAACCGGGGCAAGCGTCATCAGGGGGTCGGCAAGGCCTATCTCATCAACGGGGTCGGCGAGAGCACCCTCGATCTTATCCTGGATGTGGATGCTTCGAGTACCCGGCTCGATACCCTCAAGGGCCGGCTCTATCTGGGGGCCAGCCAGCTCGACATCACCCCCCTGCTGGCGCGGATCCATGCCGGTGAGCCCAAGATTGCGGGCCAGCTCGACTTCCAGCTCTGGAGCGAGTTTGCCGACGGCCAGCTGGGGGATAGCCTGCTGGCCTTTGGCAACAACTACCTGATCTGGAAGGATCCCAAGAAGCGCAAACTGCATCGCCTCGCCCTCGACGGCGGCAAGATCCAGCTGCGCCGGGATGGCGAGGATTGGCAACTGGCCAGCCACAACGTGACCTTCAAGCTCGATGACAAGCCCTGGCTGCGCAGCCGGTTGCAGCTCGAGCGGGTCAGTTCGCGGATCCGCGGCTATGTGCCGCAGATCGATCTCGATCAGGTTACCAACCTGAGCCAGCTGGTCTCAGGCCTCTATCCCGAGCTGGCCGAGACCCTCAAGCGCACCAGCCCGAGCGGCAAGATCCAGGATCTCGTTCTGCAGGCAAAGGCCGACTGGCAGGGGCTGTCGCTGAGCGGAAACTTCTCGCACATCAAGGTCAATGCCTGGCAGGATGTGCCCGGGGTGCAGGACCTCAACGGCGAATTCTGGCTCACCCCGAGCGGCGGCAGCGCCAGGCTGGCGCTGGGCAAGGACAAGCTGGATCCGGCCCGTCACTTCAAGGAAGTGATCCCCATCGACAGCTTCTCGGCCCGCCTCGACTGGTGGCGCGAATCGCAGGGCTGGGTGCTCTATGGCCAGGACATAGCACTGGACAACCCGGATCTGCGCCTCGCCAGCCGTTTTCGGCTCGATCTGTTCGAACACCCCTTCCTCGCCCTGACCGGTCGCATCGACGTCAAGAATGCGGGCAACGCCGATCGCTACTTCCCGCTGCAGGCGATGGACAAGGAGCTGGTGGACTACCTGAGCGGTGCCATCAAGGGGGGCAAGGCGAAGGGGGCTGACCTGCTCTGGTACGGCGAGTTCCGGGATTTCCCCTACAGCAAGGGCGAGGGGATCTTCCAGGTGGCGGTGCCGCTGGAGAAGGCCACCTACGAGTTCTTTCCCGGTTGGCAACCGCTCACCGACCTGCAGATAGATCTCCTGTTCCAGAACGCCAGCCTGGACATGCGCAGCCGTTCCACCCGCCTCGGCAAGGCCAGCTCCGACTCGGTCCATGCCTGGATCCCGGATCTCTATCCGGGGGCCCATCTCTATGTGGATGCCAGGGTGGCGGGCGAGGGCAAGGCCATCAGCGACTACCTGCAGGACTCCCCGCTGGGGGGGACCGTGGGGCAGGCGCTGCGGGAGGTCGAGGTGCGCGGCCCCTTGAAGGGGACAGTCAAGCTGGATATCCCCCTCGATGGCGAGAGCGAGGTGAAGGCGAGCGGCGATGCCACCTTCAACAACAACAAGGTACGGGTTGCCAGCCTGGATCTGCCGCTGGAGCAGGTGCAGGGCAAGCTTGAGTATGACAACGAACAGACCCGTTTCAGCAATCTCAAGGCGACCCTGTGGAACCAGCCGCTGACCCTCAACTATCAGGGCCGTCAGCACCCGGATCGCTATCAGGTCGACCTCGGCTTCAAGGGGGAGTGGGACAGCCGTCGCCAACCCACGGCCATCGCCTCGTACGGCATCCTCGCCGGCCGCAGCAACTGGAGCGGCAAGCTCGATCTGGCCCTGCCCGATGACAAGCCATTCAGCTTCCATCTGGCGCTCGACTCCAACCTGCAGGGGATGGGGCTGGAGCTGCCCAAACCGCTGACCAAGGCGGCGCCGGACCGGTTGCCGCTCAAGGTGACCGCGCGGGGCCGCGACGGCAGTGCCGACATTCGCGCCGTGCTGGGAGCCGATGTGGATATGCAGACCCGGCTGGTGTACGGCGAGGGGGAACCTCATCTCAGCCGGGTGCGGGTCGATGTGGGGCAGCCCGGTGCCAGGATATTGCGGGATGTGCCCATGTTGCTGGCCATCAACCAGCAGGAGGCCGATGTGGGAGGCTGGCTGGCCCGCCTCAAGCAGTGGCTGCCGGCCCAGGGCAAGGGCGGTAACGCCGTGGTCGGTCCCTCCTTCTTGCCGCAGGATTGGTGGGTGGATGGCCAGCTGGCCCGCGCCAATATCGGCAGCGCCACTCTCAAGGCGACTCGTTTCACTGTGGGGCCGGTCAAGCAGGCCACCGAGGTGATGATCGACAGCCCCGACGTGATGGGGGTGATCCGCCTGCCGGTTGTCCCCAATCAGCCGGTCGATGCCAAGTTTGCCCGCATCTATTGGTCAGGCAAGAGTTCGGATCTGCGCCCCGAGCCCGATGCGAAGCAGGACAAGGCCATCATGGACTCCATCCCCTGGCTCACCTTCAGCTGCGTGGATTGCCGTTTCGGCGAGTTGCCGCTGGGCGAGGTCAAGGGGGAGCTGATCCCGGGGGCCAACAAGTTGAGCCTCAAGGGACTGGAGATGCGACTGGCGGGCAGCCAGCTGACCGGCAGCGTCGACTGGCGCAGCGATGGCGGGCGGATGCAGACCCGGGCCCATGGCAAGCTGACCAGCAACAACAGCGAGCTGCTGGTCAAGCGCCTTGGCTATACCTCCCCCATCAGCGACGCGCCGGGCTCACTATCGTTCGATGTGAACTGGCAGGATGCTCCCTATCGTCTGAGCCTGCCCACCCTGGCGGGCAGCGCCAACTACCAGCTGGAGGGGGGCACACTGCGGGAGGTCAGCGACAAGGGAGCACGGCTGCTCTCATTGCTGAGCCTGGACTCCCTGATCCGCAAGCTGCGCCTCGATTTTCGCGATGTGTTCGACAAGGGCTTCTACTTCGAATCCATGTCTGCCTCGGTCAACATCAAGCAGGGGCAGGTGAGCAACGACGATTTCTACATGAAGGGCGCCGCAGGCAACCTGCGCGGGGAAGGGGTGGCCGATCTGGTGCGCTGGCGGCTCGACTACGAGCTGAGCTTCTCCCCCAATCTGGGAGGAACCCTGCCGGTGGTGGCGGCTTTCTCCCTCACCCCGGTGACTGGCCTCTATGTGCTGGCTCTCTCCAAATTGCTGGAGCCCGTGGTGGATGTGGTGACCCGCATCGATTTCTGGATCTCGGGCCCCCTCGATGCTCCCAAACTGGTTGAAGCGGGGCGCGACAGGGCCAGGATCAAACTCAACCAGCAGCAGAAAGAGGCGGTGGAAGAGGTCGTGCCCACCCTGCCTGCCAACGAGGTCAGCCCCTTCCTGCTGACCCCTAAACACAGCGGGCCGGATCAGCGTTGATGGTGCCCCCAATCTCAAGGAGTGAGTCATGTGGTTAGCCGCAATACAGCTGGTGTCTGGCCGTCACTGGCAGGATAACCGGGCGCAGATTGCCGCCGAGCTGGCGGCATTGCCGGCCGAACGGCCGCTGCTGGTGCTGTTGCCGGAGAATTTTGCCCTGTTTGGCGAGCGCCAGGGCTATCTGGACGGGGCCGAGACGATCGGCCCCGATCTGAGCGGAGCAGCGCCGATCCAGCAACAGCTTGCCGCGTGGGCTCGCGAACACGGCATCTGGCTGGTAGCCGGGGCCATGCCGACCAGGATCCCGGGATCGGATCACATCCACACCAGCTCGCTGGTGTTTGATCCGGCTGGCGTGCTCAAGGGGCATTACCACAAGATCCACCTGTTCGATGTGGATGTGGCCGACAATCAGGGGCGTTATCGGGAGTCGGAGACCTTCAGCCCGGGGGATGCGCCCGTTACGGTGGACTCCCCCTTTGGTCCCCTCGGCCTCTCCATCTGTTATGATTTGCGCTTTCCCGAGCTCTATCGCCAGCTGGCCCGTGCCGGTGCCCGGGTGCTGCTGGTACCTGCCGCTTTCACTGCGGTGACCGGCGAGGCGCACTGGGAGCCGCTGCTGCGGGCCCGTGCCATCGAAAACCAGTGCTATGTGGTGGCCGCCAACCAGGGGGGCACCCATGAGACGGGGCGCCAGACCTGGGGCCACAGCATGGTGATCGACCCCTGGGGTCGGGTGTTGGCCTGCCAGAGCGCGGGGCGCGCCACCGTGCTGGCGAAGGTGGATGACGGGCTTGTCGATGAATTGAAACGCACCATGCCCGTAATGGAGCACGCCCGTTTGCTCTGATGCTGTGGTAAAGAACTGAAACGCAGCCGTTTGCCAGTGCTGTAACGCGCCCGTTTGCTCTGATGCTGTGGTAAAGAACTGAAACGCAGCGGTTTGCCGGTGCTGCAACACACCCGTTTGCTCTGATGGTGTGGTGAAGAACTGAAACGCAGCCGTTTGCCAGTGCTGTAACACGCCCGTTTGCTCTGATGGTGTGGTGAAGAATTGAAACGCAGCCGTTTGCCGGTGCTGCAACACGCCGGGTTGCTGTGAACATGCGCAGGTTCGATTCGCCCTGTGGCCGGCGTCATCGGACGCTCGCAAACCCCATGGTGTCTTTGACGTCCGATTACGCTTCGCCAATCGACTCTCTGGTCGATTCGCACGAATTAACTGTTACGACATCTCGCATTGAGATTGGAGAGAAAGATTTGAGTCTATTGAGCCAGGTTAGTGCCTCCCTGTTGGCCCCGAACGATCTCGACGAAGGACGCCTGCAACAGCTGCTCGGCAGCCTGATGAGCCATCAGGTGGAGTTCGGCGACCTCTATTTCCAGCGTAGCTGGCATGAGTCCTGGATGCTGGAAGATGGCATCGTGAAAGATGGCAGCTACAACATCGATCAGGGGGTCGGGGTGCGCGCCGTCTGCGGCGAGAAGACCGGTTTCGCCTACTCGGACGAGCTGAGCCTGCTGGCGCTGCAGCAGTCGGTGACCGCCGCCCGCGGCATCGCCGCCGCCGGCGCCCAGGGCAAGGTGAAGGCGTGGGCCAGAACCGAGACCAACCTGCTCTATCCGGCGCTGGATCCCCTGCAGACCCTCGACAAGCAGCAGAAGATCGCCCTGCTGGAGCAGATGGACAAGTTTGCCCGCAGCCTGGATCCCGCCATCAATCAGGTGATGGCCTCCATCAGCGGGGTCTATGAAGAGGTGCTGGTGGCCGCCACCGACGGCACCCTGGCCGCCGACGTGCGCCCACTGGTGCGCCTCTCGGTGACCGTCATCGCCGAGAAGGGAGATCGCCGCGAGCGTGGCAGCGCCGGCGGCGGTGGCCGCTTCGGTTACGACTATTTCCTCGAACTGGACGGGCTGGAGAGCCGCGCCTTCGGTTATGTGCGGGAAGCCGTGCGCCAAGCGCTGGTGAATCTGGAGGCCATCGATGCGCCGGCCGGTACCATGCCGGTGGTGCTGGGTGCCGGCTGGCCGGGTGTGCTGCTGCACGAAGCGGTGGGCCATGGCCTGGAGGGGGACTTCAACCGCAAGGGCTCGTCCGCCTTCGCCGGGCGCATCGGCGAGCAGGTGGCCTCCAAACACTGCACCATAGTCGATGATGGCACCCTGCCGGGTCGGCGCGGCTCCGTCTCCATCGACGACGAGGGGACGCCGGGCGGTTACAACGTGCTGATTGAAAACGGCATTCTCAAGGGCTATCTGCAGGACAAGCAGAATGCCCGCCTGATGGGTGTTCCGCTCACCGGCAACGGCCGCCGCGAATCCTACGCAGCCCTGCCGATGCCGCGCATGACCAACACCTACATGCTGGCGGGTCAGTACGATCCGGCGGAGATCATCGCCTCGGTGAAGAAGGGGATTTATGCCCCCAACTTCGGCGGCGGTCAGGTGGACATCACTTCCGGCAAGTTCGTCTTCTCCGCCTCCGAGGCCTACCTCATCGAGGATGGCAAGATCACTGCGCCCATCAAGGGGGCGACCCTGATCGGCAACGGCCCCGAGGCCATGAGCCAGGTCTCCATGGTAGGTTGCGATCTGGCGATCGATCGCGGGGTGGGTGTCTGCGGCAAGGAGGGGCAGAGCGTGCCGGTCGGAGTGGGTCAGCCCACCCTCAAGCTGGATCAGCTCACCGTGGGCGGTACGTCGTAACTCGGCTTGGCCAGCTCACAGCGTCAATCGATGCGGTGAGCGCAAACTCAAACCCCGGCCTTGTGCCGGGGTTTTTGCTGGCGGGTTGGCGGCGGGCAACAAAAAGCCCCGGTCAGCTGGCCGGGGCGGATCCAATCATTGGCATCAATTGACCGAGATGGCGCGGGCGTCGATGAAGTAGCGGGCATTGCCCTGCTTGTCGATCTGGATCTTGGCGACCAGGTGCTCCTGATCCTTGTACTCCCAGCGCTGCTCGATCTTGGCAAGGGAAGGGCTAGTGATCCCAACCACATTCAGGTACTCGTGAAACAGGCTATGGCTCCCTATTTCGGTCAGCATCTTGTCCATCAGCATACTCTCCTGAAATTGAATGGGTATTCACCAACAAACCTACCAGCGTCCTTCTGAATAGAGTCTGTATGAAAAACAGACTAACTCATTTATGTGTCAATAACATGATCAGGGACAAGATCAATGCAGATCGTCAGCCTGTTTTGACAGCGTTTTCACTCAGTGCTGGCGGGCACCCGGCAGTTGCTCGAGATTGACGGGAGCAGGCGCGGGAGCCGAGATCGCCTGGGTGGCCGGCGCTTCATGGAATACCGGGTCCTGAGCTACCTCCTTGATTCCATTGATACAAAATTGCATACCCATGCACACCAGCAGAAAACCCATGATCCGGGTCATGGCGTCGATGCCGGTGGCGCCCAGGATCTTGCAGACAGGGTCCGCCAGCTTCAGCACGCCCCAGCTGAGCAGGCTCATCAGGGCGAAGGCGGTGACCATGGCGGCATAGATGGTCATGCGGTTGTAGTCATCGGGCAGTTCCGCGATCTGGGCGGCGCCGCTGATAACCAGCGCCATGGTTCCCGGCCCGCACATGCTGGGCATGGTGAGCGGCACGAAGGCGATGCTCTGGTTGATATCCACCCCGTCGGCCTGGCTCGGTGCCGGGAACAGCATGCGAAAACCGATGAAGCCGATGATGAGACCGCCAGCCAGCCGCAGACCCGGGATGGAGATCCCGAACAGATCCAGGATGGAAGAGCCGATGAAGAAGGTGATGCAGAGGGTGCAGAACAGGTAGATGGCGGCCAGATTGATCTGGCGGCGGACATGTTCCCGCGACATTCCCTTGCTCAGCCCCAGCAACAGGGTGGCCGTGGTGGGCGGATTGACCATGGGCAGCAACGCCAGCAAGGCGAGCAGAACGACCTGAAAGTACATGTATTGCCTCGGATGAACAGGGGTAGATGGATGAAGCCGGCACCAGGCCGATTTCGAAAGGGTGGTTATATTATGCCCTGCAAACTGAACCCAGGCCGTACAAAAAGCCCCGACCTGGGTCGGGGCTGAACTGAGAGTGGGTATCAGGCCGCCTGGGGCAGCGTCTGGCGCTGGCTGCGCTGCTGGACCCAGAGCCAGAGGCCGATGACAAAGCCAAGGGCCGACAGGCTCATCACATAGTGGGAGGGGGCCAGCACGTCGTTCTTCATCCACAGGGTGACCAGCATGGGGGTCAGGCCGCCGAAGATGGCGTAGGCCACGTTGTAGGAGAAGGAGAGGCCGGAGAAGCGGACCACTGCCGGGAAGGCGTTGACCATCACATAGGGGACGGCGCCGACGATGCCGACCGCAAATCCCGCCAGCATGTAGAGGGGCACCAGCTGGGCCGTGCCCGCCACCAGACCGTGGTAGAAGGCATAAGTGGAACCCGCCAGCAGCAGGGAGCCCAGCATGAAGGTCAGACCGCTGCCTAGGCTGTCGATGAGGCGACCATAGGCGATGCAACCCAGGGTGAGCGCGACTATGGCCAGGGAGTTGGCGGTCAGCGCCTCGGCGGGGGTGATGCCATACACCTTCTGCAGGTAGGTGGGGGTCATCAGGATCACCACCACGATCCCGGCGGAGAGCAGCCAGGTCAGCAGCATGGAGACGACGACGCTGCCCTTGTGCTCGCGCAGCACCGTCTTGAGCGGCAGCTCCTCGGCCAGGGACTTGTTGGCCTGCATCTCTGCAAAGACCGGGGTCTCGTGCAGCCAGCGGCGCAGGTACATGGCGACGATGCCGAATACCCCGCCGAGCACAAAGGCCAGACGCCAGCCCCACTCGCTCACATCGCTCGGGCTCATGCTGCGGTTGATGGCGGTGGCCACCAGGGAGCCGAGCAGGATGCCGGCCGTCAGTCCGGCGGTCAGGGTGCCGCAGGCGAGGCCAATCCGGCGGGCGGGCACGTGTTCAGCCACGAATACCCAGGCCCCTGGCACTTCACCACCGATAGCGGCCCCTTGCAGGATCCGCAGCAACAGCAGCAGCAGCGGGGCGGCGATGCCGAGGGCGGCATAGGTGGGCAGCAGGCCGATCAGCAGGGTTGGCAGCGCCATCATGATGATGCTCAGGGTGAACATGCGCTTGCGGCCGATGAGATCGCCGAAGTGGGCCATGATGATGCCCCCCAGCGGGCGGGCCAGATAGCCGGCGGCGAAGATGCCGAAGGTCTGGAACTGGCGCAACCATTCGGGGATATCGGCCGGGAAGAAGAGTTCGCCGATGACCACGGCGAAGAAGACGAAGATGATGAAGTCGTAAAATTCCAGCGCGCCGCCCAGCGCCGCCAGGCTCAGGGTCTTGTAATCCTGTCGGTTGAGGGGGCGACTGTGATCGTAGTGTTGTGTGGCTGTCGTCATATCCTTATGTTTCCCATCGCTTTTTTAGTTATTGTTCCCCATCCTTGCCGGGGACACGCTCCTCTTCGAGGGTATGCTTTTGCATCCCGGTATGTAAATCGCGCAATTCGCAACACTGTCTTGCATCTTTTTGGGGCATATTGACTCCCGTCAGGGGGAAGAATCATGGAAAAGAAACGGGTATTGCTCTCCTGGAGCAGCGGCAAGGATTGCGCCTGGGCGCTGCATCGCCTGCGCCAGGATCCGGCCATCGAGGTAGTGGGGCTGTTCACCACCCTCAATCAGGCCTTTGAGCGGGTGGCGATGCACGGTGTGCGCAAGCAACTGCTGTTGCAGCAGGCCAAGTGCGTGGGGCTGCCCATCATCTGCATCGATCTGCCCTGGCCCTGCAGCAACGAGGATTATGCCCGCATCATGGAAGGCTTCATCGCCGATGTGCTGGCGCAGGGGATCCGTCACATGGCGTTTGGTGATCTCTTCCTTGAGGATGTGCGGGCCTATCGCGAGCGGCAGCTGGCGGGAACCGGTATAGAGCCGCTATTTCCGCTGTGGGGGAGCAAGACGCCCGAGCTGGCGCGGGAGATGATGGCGGCGGGCATGAAGGCGAGGATCAGCACGCTGGATCCGAAGAAGCTGGATGCCGGTCTGGGTGGCCATGATTTCGATCCGGCCCTGCTCGCCGCCTTGCCCGAGGGAGTGGATCCGTGCGGCGAAAACGGCGAGTTTCACACCCTGGCCTACGACGGGCCCATGTTCCGGCGTCCGCTGGCAATCCGGGTGGGGGAAACCGTGGAGCGGGACGGTTTCATCTTCACCGACCTGCTGCCAGTCACCGATTGATTATTGGGCGTCAAACGCTCCCTTCTGTAGGGTAACTCACAGTTTGGACAAGGGGATGGGGGCACCATGAGCCCCCTCTATTGTTTGAAGAAGAAGACGTGCGATGAAATCTGTTTCCCGCCCCGTGCTGCTCGCCTCCCTGCTGGCAGCCGCCCTTTCTCTCCCGGCCATTGCCGACGTTACCGCCACACCCCAACCGGTCCCTGCCGGCGTGACCACCGCCTCGCTGGCCGAGCAGGCGCCCGTTCACTGGGTGTCGCTGGCCCAGATTGCCGCCAGTCTGGATGGTCTGCCGCCGATGGCGGTGGGCTTTGACATCGATGACACCCTGCTCTTCTCGAGCCCCGGCTTCTATCGCGGCAAGCAGGAGTTCTCCCCGAAAGACGAGAGTTATCTCAAGAACCCCGCCTTCTGGGAGAAGATGAACAATGGCTGGGATGCGTTCAGCGTGCCAAAACAGGTGGGCAAGGCGCTGATCGCCATGCACCTCAAGCGAGGCGACAGCATCTACTTCGTCACCGGGCGCTCGGCCACCCGCACCGAGACGGTGACCCAAACCCTGCAGCAGACCATGGGGATCCCGGCCGATCGGCTCAATCCGGTGATCTTTGCCGGCGACCAGCCTGGGCAGAACACCAAGGTGCAGTGGCTCAAGGATAAAAAGATGAAGGTCTTCTACGGCGATGCCGACGGGGACATCAAGGCGGCGCAGGCGGCGGGCATTCGCGGTATCCGCCTGCTGCGGGCGGCCAACTCCACTTACCGGCCACTGCCGCTGGCGGGGGCGTTGGGGGAAGAGGTGATCATCAACTCCCAGTATTGATCGGTCAAAAGCTGATTCATGAAAGAAGGGCGGGGCCATCGGCACCCGCCCTTCTGTTTGTTCGCCGTACGGAGACGTGGTTCAGTCGGCCCAGGGCATCTCGGGCAGGCTGTCGAGAAAATCGCCGTAACGGGTCAGGTTGAAGGGGCCCTGTTCGGCTTCCATCGCCATCAGCTCGGCGCCGAGGGCGCAGGCGATGTATTGCAACGCCTCTTCTCGCGGGGTGCCCGTCATCACCAGCCGCATCAGGGTCGCCTTCACCTGGGGCGGCTGGCCGTCGGCGAGCTGGTTGTCCACCATCTCCAGCAGGGCGGCTTCGTCGAAAAATTCCTGAGAGTCGTCGTTCATGGGATATCCGCAACAGTGAATGTGGCGGCCAGTATAGCCCGAATGCTTGCTAACACCTTGAGTCATGGGCAAATAAAGAATCCGTTATAGCGCTGGCTTGTTACTCATAATTAGTAGGCGTTTGCCCCGCAAACAGGTTTGCACACATACCAGATGGATGGATAAGCCTATGCCTACGATAGATGCCCTGCTGGCACAGCCACACAACCTGCCCCAGATCCCCGAAGTGATGCGCGAACTGATCCAGACCTTCAACGAGAGGGAGCCGGATCTGAGCAAGATCAGCAAGCAGATCGCCAAGGATCCGGTCATTTCGGCCAAGTTGCTGCGCCTGGCCAACTCAGCAAAATTCGGCGGCAGTCGCCAGGTTGCCACTGTCAACGAAGCCACGGTCCGGCTTGGGTTGGCCATGGTGCGCAACATGGTACTGGCCTGCGGCCTGACCGAGTCGGTCAAGGCGGTGCCCGGCCTCGACCTCAGGCACTTCTGGGGTTGCGTCTTCAACGTGGCCGAACTGGCGCGCCGTTTGGCGGTGCGAAAAGGAATGAAAGGAGAGGAGGTCTTCACCTGCGCCCTGCTGCACGATCTCGGGCGGCTCATCATGCATGTGGGGCTGCCGGAAAATACCGTGCTGCACATCAAGGATCTGGAGCTGCACAAGGGGCGGGCCAAGGCTGAGGAGCTGGTGGTCGGCTTCAACTATGCCCAGGTGGGAGCGGCCATGGCCAAGTTGTGGAAGTTTCCCGACACCATCTGCAGCGCGGTGGAGTACCACTACAACCCCATGCTGGCCAAGGAGTTTTCTACCGAGGCAGGGCTTATCCACTTGGCCATAGTGCTGGCGGCCCAGTCGGATGTGGGGGAGGCGGCACCCCCAGAGTGGCCTGACAAGGTGGCCGACAAGCTGGGGTTGCCCTGGGCTGACTGCGCGGCCGAATTCACCGCACTGCGCGAGCAGGGCAATGGCTACGCCGGATTGCTGGCAGCCTGACGCTACGGGGTTGCAAAGGGGGCCGAAAACGGCCCCTTTTTCATGCCGACAGCCACGCGGGCTTGCCAGTACGGGATGAGGGGAGCACTCTTTGCTCTCTATCTCCTTGTTTTGAGAGCCGTTGTCATGATCTTCACACCCCGTCTGACCCTGCGTGAAATGAATCTCGCCGATGCCCCCTTTATCCTCGAGCTGCTCAACGATGCCGATTTTTACCGCTTCATCGGCGACCGGGGAGTTCGTACCCTGGAGCAGGCGCAGGAGTATATCCAGCAGGGGCCCGCAGTCAGCTATGCCCGTCACGATCACGGCCTCTATCTGGTGGAACGCCAGGAAGATGGCGCCAGGCTCGGCATGTGCGGCCTTATCAGACGCGACAGCCTGCCCTGCGAGGATATCGGCTATGCCTTTTTGCCTGCTTATCGCGGGCAGGGCTATGCCATCGAAGCCGCACATGCCGCCTTGCAGGATGGTCGTGAGCGGCTCGGGATCGAGCGGGTCATCGCTATCGTCACCCCGGGCAACGAGCGTTCCATTGGCCTGCTGGCCAAGCTGGGGCTGGTGCGCAGCCGTCTGGTGAAGCTCGCAGAAGATGCCGACGAGTGCCTGCTGCTGGAGGCGGCGGACGTAGAGCCGTGCCGGATCTGAGAGCGGTTCTCTGATCGGAGAGGCTGATTATTCGGTTGTAAGGGAGATGGCTGTCGCAAAGAGGCCGCCGTGAGTTGCGGCCTGTCTGCATCGGGCGCTGCCGTGTGGCAGGCAGGATCAGTGGAGGTCTTCGATGGAGAACTCGCCAGCGATGCCATCACAGGAGATGGCGAAACCGCCGCTGAAGCGGGTGCTGAACTGGATCAGAAACCCATCGTCATCGTGCTCTTGCACGGGCAGGTTGATGGGTTTGCTACGACGCAGGGGCTTGTGTGTTTTTACTGCTTTCATCATAGTATTTCTCTATATAAATTAAATGTTTGCTCCTTGTGTTGGCAAATGACAGGTCAATGGGCGCGGTCAGCCCGGATGGCTGACAGGCGCGCAGGAATACCCAGCCCGTCTCACGGGCGTCTGCACTTTCAAGGAATATGCCAAGGAATATGCGGATGCATGGTTCACATGGGTGGGCAGATCGGGTCTGCGCCGTGAGAGCCGGGCAACGCAGGCGGACAGCCTGACGGTTCTCGAGGCGAGTAAATCAGAAGAAGGTTATGCGGGTACTGACAGGATTCATCGTGAGGTGAAGCATTGCAGGGTAAACATAAACAGGGCTGATTAACTAGCCGGCGCGCATTCTGGCCGTGAAATGAATAAAAAGCAAACAATTATTTTGTTGTGGCGTAAATAAGTGCCCGCACTTCCTCCTCATCGAATGACGAAAGGTGCTTGAATGGCCGCCACGACGCATTTCCCCTCCTGATCGCAAGGGCTTGTTTTTCATGCCTTGGCGCGGACTTTTCGGTAGAATCGTCGCTCATTTTGACGTCAGATAGAGATGAGGCGCGGTATGACGGTTCAGTTCCAGGCATTTCACAGCATCAAGGCGATCGACAATCGGGAGGTGCTGTTCAACTGGTCCAGAACCAATCCGCTCGGGGCACTGGAGCAGGTGTGGCGCCCGAAACATCGCGACGAGCTGCAGGCGCTGCTGCGCGAATTCCCGGAGCGCAAGCTGCGGCTCATCGGCTCCGGCCTCTCCTTCGAACCCATCCACAGTGTCTATGCCGAGGGCAATCAGGCGCTGCTGGTGGACCTGCACCACCTGCGCGGCCAGCTGGCACAGACCGCCGACACAGTCACCTATCAGGCGGGCACACCGCTCGACACCGTCTACGCCGAACTGATTGCCATGGAGCGGATGCTGCCGGCCTCCCCCGGCGTCATCGGCATCCAGACCCTGGGCGGTGCGCTCAGCACCGGCACCCATGGCCAGGGGCTGCACCAGTCCGCGCTGTGTGACGCGGTGGAGGTGCTGACCGTGATGCTGGCCAGTGGCGACATCATCCGGGTGGATCGCGCCGATCCGCGCTTCGGCGCCTTCGTGATGGGGATGGGGATGCTCGGCATCCTGCTCGACGTCACCCTGCGCACCGTGCCGAACCGCATCATGCGCTGCACCAAGTTCACTACCGACTATCCCTTCCTGCTGGAGCACAACGAGCGGCTGAACCGCGAACACGGTTTCGTGAAGAGCTGGTGGTTCGCCTGGACCGGCGAGAGCCACATCTGGCTGGTGGATCCCGCCAGCGAGGAGGAGGTGACCCGCTACCGGGCCGCCGGCAGCGAGCCGCTGCTGCTGGATGGCGACATCGACGCCCGCATGAATGCCACCATCGACGCCACCCTGCAGAAGATGGCGAAGGACACCAAGGACGAGGCGCTGGCGGGGGAGCACTTCGAGACGGTGCGTCGCTTCAAGGATGCCTCGGACCTGGTGGGCAACGTCTACCAGATCCTCTGCAAGGGGATCCCGGCCCCCCAGATCAACTGCGAGGTGGCGGTGCCGCTGCATCGCATGCAGGAGGCGCTGGAGATATTGCAGGCGTGGCAGGAGGCCAATCCCGGCGTGCTGCACTATCCCTTTATCCTGCGCTGCACCGGCCCCTCCGAGGCCTGGCTCAGCGCTGCCTATGGCCAGTCGGTGTGCTGGATTGGTTTCCTGGTCTATCTGGCGGCGGACGGCACCTTCGTCAACGGCTCCATGGAGCAGATGCGCGAGTTGCAGCAACTGCTGGTGCCCCTCGGCGGCATCCCGCATTTTGGCAAGCACCTGGCGATGGATCTCTACGACTTCCCGGCCTTGCTACCGCGCTGGCACGACTTCCTTGCCCTCAAGGGCGAGCTTGACCCCCATGGCCGCTTCGAAAACCGCTGGCTCGCGGCTCTGTTTGCTAACAAGTGAGGGTGGCTGGCCCTCTCATCACGCCAGGTTTTAAGGATTTGACATGACCGATATGCAAGATACTCGCATCCCTGTGACCCTGCTGACCGGCTTTCTCGGCAGCGGCAAGACCACGCTGCTCAACCACTGGGTGAAGCAGCCCGAGCTCGGCGAGTGTGCCGTGCTGATCAACGAATTCGGCTCGGTGGGGCTGGATCATCATCTGGTACAGCAGGTGGACGAACAGGTGGTGCTGCTCGATTCCGGCTGTATCTGCTGCTCGGTGCAGGGCTCCCTGGTAGAAGCGCTGCAGGGGCTCTTTATGAAGGCCATCCAGCGCAAGATTAGACCCTTCAAGCGGCTCATTATCGAGACCACAGGCCTCGCCGATCCGGCCCCCGTGCTGTTCACGTTGAGGGAGGAGGGCTTTATCGCCCAGCGCTATCGTTTCGACGGCACAGTCACAGTCGTCGATGCGGGTCATATCGAGCAGCAGCTTATCCAACAGTATGAAGCGGTGAAGCAGGTGGCGCTGGCGGATCTGCTGGTGGTGAGCAAGGGCGACCTTGTGGATGAAGGGACTCTGGCACGGGTCGAAGCCCAACTGGCGGCCCTCAATCCGGCGGCGCCCATCGAGCGGGTGATCAACGGCGAGCTGTCGCCCGCCGTGCTGGAGAAGCTGGGCGCCTACAACGAGGCGGCCGGGCGCGACGTGCGTCAGCTGCTGGCCTGGCTGCGCACCGAGTCCCCCAAACAGGGGCTGGCCTCGCCGATGCAACCCAAGATGAAGCCATTCGCCGCCAAGGTGGGGACGGCTGCGCCGACCCATTTCGAGCATGGCAACATAGAGAGTTTTTCCCTGCGTATCGGCGAGCCGCTCAAGCCCTCCCGCCTGCTGGCGGCCATCGATGCGGTGCAGGCGCAGTACGGCGATGCGCTGTTGCGGCTCAAGGGCATCTTGCAGCTGGAAGGGGAGAGCCAGCCGGTGGTGATCCACGGCGTGCACGGTCAGCTCTATCCGCTGCAGGCACTGGGGGACTGGCCGGAGGGCAAGGCCCAGTCGCGGCTGGTGTTCATCGTGAAGAGCCAGGACAAGGCGGGGATAGAGTGGTTGTTTCTGGACACCCTCAAGGCGCCCGAACCCAGTCTGGAAGAGCAGCTCAGAGCCATGCTCGGCCAGCCGGATGCCTGATAGTCTGATGTGACCCGCTTTCGTGCGGGTCTTTTTTTGTCTGAAGAGGAGGTGGCTGTTCATGCCCGATAGCACACACAAGGTTACCCCGGCCCAGCGCAAGTGGCTGCCTCTGCTGACGGCGGTCGGTTTCTTCATGCAGACACTGGATGGCACCATTCTCAACACTGCCCTGCCCAGCATGGCCGAGGCGCTGGGGGAGAGCCCGCTGCAGATGCAGTCCGTGGTCATCGCCTACATGCTGACGGTGGCGCTGCTCATCCCCGCCTCCGGCTGGCTGGCGGACAGGTTCGGCACCCGTCGCATCTATCTGGCGGCCATCCTGTTGTTTACCCTGGGATCTTTGGCTTGTGCTGCCGCCAATACCCTACCTGTGTTGGTGGCGGCCAGGGTGTTGCAGGGGATAGGCGGGGCCCTGCTGATGCCGGTGGGCAGGCTGGCGGTGCTGCGGGTCTACAGCAAGCACGAACTGCTGCGGGTGATGTCGTTCGTCACCATTCCGGGGCTGCTTGGCCCCTTGATGGGGCCGGCGCTCGGGGGCTGGCTGGTAGAGGTGGCGAGCTGGCACTGGGTGTTTCTCATCAACCTGCCGGTGGGGGTACTCGGTTTTATTGCCAGTTGGCACTTCATGCCCGATCTGCGCCAGGAGACGGCGAAATTCGACTGGCAGGGGTTCGTGATGTTCAGCATCGGCATGGTGCTGGTGTCGGTAGGTTTGCAGGGATTGGGGGAGCACAGCATCTCCACCGGCTGGGCGCTGTTTGCCCTCATCTTCGGGTTGGCGGCCATGGCGAGCTACTGGCTCTACGCGGCCAATGCGCAGGAACCGCTGTTCAGCCTGACGCTGTTCAAGACCAACACCTTCGCCATCGGCATCTGGGGCAACCTGTTTGCCCGCCTCGGCAGTGGTGCCATGCCGTTTCTCACGCCACTGTTCTTGCAACTGGGACTGGGATTCTCGCCGAGCAAGGCGGGGATGACCATGATTCCCACTGTGCTGGGGGCCATGCTGACCAAGACACTGGTGAACAAGCTCATTCCGCGCATCGGCTATCGCCGCATCCTGATCGGCAACACCCTGGCGCTGGGAGCTATGATCGCCAGCTTCTACTTCATCGACAACCAGCTGCCTTACGAGGTGCTGCTTGGCTGGCTGGCCCTCTTTGGCGCGCTCAACTCCTTGCAGTTTTCCGCCATGAATACCCTGACCCTGCAGGATCTCGGGCCGAGTCATGCCAGCGGCGGTAACGGTCTGCTATCGGTGGTGATGCAGCTCTCCATGAGCCTGGGGGTAGCCATCGCCGCCAGCCTGCTTGGGCTCTTCTCCGCCGGGGCTGACGCCGCCGGCGGGCAGTGGCTGGCGGGTTTTCACCTCACCTATCTCTGTGTCGGGCTGCTCTCCATGCTGGCGGCGCTCATCTTTGCCCAGCTGGAGCGGCCTCAGACCTTGAATTGATCGATGGCACTGGCCAGCTCGCTGGCCTGTTGCTCCACCTGCAGGGTAGCGGACAGGGACTCTTCGGCCTGGCCACGCACCTGGTTGGCGATGTCGCGGATCATCACGGCGTTGCGGTTGATCTCGGCGGCGACCGAGCTCTGTTCCTCCACGGCGGTGGCGATCTGGGTATTCATGTCGAGCACTGCCTCCATCCGCTCCGTGATGAGATTGAGCTGCTCTCCGGCCAGCTGGGCTGCCGAGACGCTTTGCTCGCCATTGTCACGGCACTCGCCAATCTGCGCCACCATGCTGGCGGTGCGTGACTGCAGGCTGCCTATGATGGTGGCGATCTCCGTGGTGCTCTGCTGGGTGCGCATCGCCAGGCTGCGAACCTCGTCAGCCACGACGGCGAAACCACGCCCCTGATCCCCGGCCCGGGCCGCCTCGATGGCGGCGTTGAGGGCCAGCAGGTTGGTCTGTTCGGCGATGGCCCGGATCACGTCCAGCACGCTGCTGATGGTCTGGCTCTCCTGCGACAGGGCTTCGCCCTCATGGCCGGTTTCATCCAGCCGCTCCGAGAGCTGGCGTATGGTCTGGCCGGTCTGCTGCACACTGTCGCGGCCCTGTTCGGCGGCGCTGTGGGTGTCGCGGGCGCTGGCGGCAGCGGTTTCTGTGTTGTCTGCAATATTGGCGATGGTGGATTCCATCTCGGTGGCGGCGCTGGCCACCAGATCGCTCTCCTCAAGCTGTTTTGACAAGGCCTGCTGGGTCAGCTCTGCCTGTTGGCTCAGCAGCCGGGTCTGGGACTCCAGGTGCCCGACCGAGCCTTTCACCCGTTCGATAAGGGCGTGAAAGTGATCCAGCATGGTATCGAAGTCACGGCCCATGGCGGCCAGTTCGTCCTTGCCGGTCAATCTGGCACGCAGGGTGAGATCGTTGTTGCTGGTGACCCGACGCATCACGTCGGCCAGCTTGTCGAGGCCGCTCATGATGCTGCGACCGATGGCAAGGTTGAGCAGCAGGGCGGTGATGATGCCAACGGCACACAACATGATCATCATCCAGGTCTGGCGATCATGCTGGGCATTGACGTAAGTGGTCAGCTCCTTGAGCAGGGTGGCGCTTGCCGAGGCCATCTTCTGCTCTTTCTGGATCAGGCTTGCTCGCAGGCCATCCTTGCCGGTCAGACCCAGTTGCTGTTCAGCGCTAACCAGCTCCTTGAAGTACTGGCGGTAGCGCTGGAGCAGCTCGGCCTGTTCCGGATTGGCGGCCAGCGCCTCGGCCAGCGGCGTTGCGTTGGCTTCCAGCTGATCCAGGTAGCGTGCATCCCGGCGCAGCATGAAGTCCTTCTCGTTGCGGCGCAGCTGCAACAAGATGACTTCAAGGCGGGGATCGTCGCGCTCCTTGAGGGCCGACTCAAGCGCATGGGTAGCAGCTCTGAGCTTGCCGTAGAGGCCTGCTTCCGGCGTGAGGCCGATCCGTTCCTGCTCGCTCTGCAGTCGTTTGAATTCAGCCTGGTAGTCATCGAGTGCACCACCGAGCACGGTCAGGTGCGCGTCCATCTCCGCTGGCAGGTAGCCTTGGAGCTGCTGGATGGTCTCCCGGATCCGCTGGCTCTGGGCGGCGAACTCGGTGACAAGGGAGGGATCCTTGCGCAGCAGGTATAGCTTCTCGTCGAGCGCCAGCTGGGTGCGTTCGGAGTCAAGCTGCTGGGTCAGTCGCTGTGCCATGGCAAGCTGCTCGTTTCGCTCCGAGAAGTAGGATAGGCCTCCGACCAGCAGCAGCTGGATCAGGGTGATGAGGAAGGCGGACCAAAGTAACTTCTGTTTGACGCTCATTACTGCCTCACAGCAACAGGGGAAGTACCCGTCATTATCGTTCAGTCGAGCAAAAACTTTAATATTATGTTTATTGTCAATAAGTTGCCGCTTCGTCTGTCACCTGACAGTTTGTGAGGAGGACAGACAATCTCGTTCGGGATCAGGCAGTTGTTTTGTTGGTGGCTAGCCGCCCACAAAGTGAGGAAGTACTTCCTCATGGCAGAGGGAAGACAGTCCTCGGGGGGATGGTTGTCGTGAACGTGGCATAAGGCCGCCCCCCGGAGCGGTGACGCGGCTCTTCGGTCCACAGAAGTGGGGCTGACTCAGGTCGTTGTCACGGGCAGATAGCTGACCTCACAGGGCAGCTGTGCCAGCACCCGGGGCAGGTGGGCGGTTTCCAGCAGAAAGGTTTGTTCCGGGTGACCCGGGGTCCAGGTAAAGGCGTGATGGGCGAGCAGCTGCGGGTCTATCAGCAGCGGGATGTCGGCGCGCGGCAGAAAGGGGCAGACGGCTCCCGGCAGGCAGCCGATCTGTGCCTGCATCTCCTCGGCCGTGCAGATGGAGGGTTTGGCTCCCAGGGTGGCCTTGACGGCCTTGTTGTCGAGCCGACCGTCCCTGTGGGTCAGCAACAGGGCGAAACGGCCGTCCTTGAACTTGAGAAACAGGGTCTTGCTGAACTCCGCCTGCCAGCCAAGGCGTGCCTTGACCTGCTCGTCGGTGGCGTAATCGAGGATGGGCTCGTGTTGATAACGCTGATGGGGCAGATCGGCGAGCAGCTGGCAGTTGAAGTGATGGATGGTATCGAGTGGCATCTATTCCTCCTTTTCATGGGAATTATCCTGCCAGCAGGGCAGGGCAATGGCCAATCACGCTTTCTAATCTGCCATAAGCGACAAGGGCACCGAGGTGCCCTTGTCGATCAGCTGTGCTGCAATGCCGGTGCTTCCCAGTGAAAGGAAATGGGGTAGAGCCGCTGGGAGGCCTTGTCATAGGCTTGCCACAGCTCATCCATGGTGCGGCCATCGAGCGGATGGCGCAGGGCCGGGGCCAGCTCGGCCAGCGGCCACAACACGAAGGCGTTGGTGAGGATCTCGCCGCGTGGCAAGGTGATCGGTGTGTCGCAAACCAGATCGCCATAGAGCAGCAGGTCGAGATCCAGGGTGCGGGGAGCGAACTTCTTGGCATCCGCTTCGCGGCCGTGGGCAAACTCCATGGCGCGCAGGCGCTGGCAGACGGTCGCCAGTGGAAGATCGGTCTGCGCCGCCACCACCAGGTTGTAGAAGGGGCGGCCATTGAAGCCTACCGCCTCGCTCTCGAATACCCGTGACACCAGCAGCTCGCCAAACTCGCCGTACAGGGCATCAAGGCCGGCGCGGATATGGCGCTCCCGCTCTATATTCGAGCCCAGGCTGATATAGAGGGTGGTCATCAGTTGGCGCTCGCTACCGGTGTGCGATGGCGCAGGATCTCGACGCCGACGCCTTCGGCATTGGGTACGGCACCGGGCTTGGTGAGAGTCACTTTGACCCACTGTACCCGCTCATCGGCAAGCACCAGGATGGCGACCTGTTCGGCCATGGTTTCGACCAGTTCGACTACCTTGCCGCTGACATGTTCACAGATCCGGTTGGAGAGGTCGGCATAATCCAGTGCCAGCTTGATATCGTCGGTTGCGGCGGCGGGGCGGTTGTCGAACCCCATCTCAAGGTCAAACCGGAGTTTCTGGCGAATGCCCTTCTCCCACTCATATACACCTATGGTGGTCAAAACCTCGAGTCCGCGAATAAACACCTTGTCCATGACTGTACTTCTTCTTTACTCTTGATGGGCTGTGATGACAGCGCAGGGATGCTGGCCGGGCGACATGCTTGCCGAGGCTGTCTGGTTGGGCAAAGGGTCCAAGCCAGCGTATGTGGCCCGCATCATACCCCATTCATATCGTGGTAAAAACGACCAAGATGACGGCCCTGACGATTTTGATGATTATTCTGGCCTACCTGGGTGGTTCACTATCCAGTGCTGTGCTGGTCTCCCGCTTCACCGGTCTGCCTGATCCGCGGGATCATGGCTCCCACAATCCGGGGGCGACCAATGTGCTGCGCCTCGGTGGCCGGATGGCGGCTCTGGTGGTCTTGCTGCTCGATGTGATCAAGGGAATGGCCCCCGTCTATCTCGCCTGGTTTCTGCAAATCAAACCCGTCTACCTCGGCTTTATCGGCGTGGCGGCCTGTCTTGGCCACATGTATCCCCTCTTCTTCCATTTCCGGGGAGGCAAGGGGGTAGCGACGGCGCTGGGCACCATGCTGCCCATCGGTTATGGCATGGGAGGCGCCGTGATAGGTACCTGGCTGCTGGTACTGCTGGTGAGTGGCTACTCCTCTTTGGCTTCCATCATTACCGTACTGTTGACGCCGCTCTTTACCTACCTGCTCAAACCCGAATATACCTTGCCGGTTTCGCTGCTCTCCTGCCTCATCTTGATCCGCCATCACGAGAACATTGCCCGTTTGCTCAAGGGGGAAGAACCCAGGGTGTGGGGGCGCAAGCGCAGGGCCAGTGAGGGGGAAGTGGAGGAAATGGGGCGCGTTGAGCAAAAAAGAGACGAACGAGACAAAAAGTGAAATTTCCCGTTGACCACCAGCCCTAAAATCCGTTTAATAGCGCCCACGCCCAGATAGCTCAGTCGGTAGAGCAGGGGATTGAAAATCCCCGTGTCGGCGGTTCGATTCCGTCTCTGGGCACCAAATTTTGGTGTCATGAAATAAAAATTTGTTCATGCGCAATGGTTTGAAGTGTGCCGGCTTAGCTCAGTAGGTAGAGCAACTGACTTGTAATCAGTAGGTCACCAGTTCGATTCCGGTAGCCGGCACCATTTGCCCAGATAGCTCAGTCGGTAGAGCAGGGGATTGAAAATCCCCGTGTCGGCGGTTCGATTCCGTCTCTGGGCACCACTTACAATTCCTCCTTAGTTCAGTCGGTAGAACGGCGGACTGTTAATCCGTATGTCACTGGTTCAAGTCCAGTAGGAGGAGCCAACACAAAAGCCCAGCTGAAAAGCTGGGCTTTTTTTTATCCGTTTCGTCATGGTGACGAGCGGCTCGCCTGTTGCTGTCGTCGGCCGTCACCATCTGTCGCCGGGCGTTGACTGTTTGTTGCGTCAAGCCATCTCATCCGCAAACAGGGTTCCACCTTGATCCATTATGGGGATCCGGGGCCTGGATGGCCGGAGAATATCGCTTCCTCATTATTAATCTGCAGATGACTGGCTATAGTAAATAATAAAGTTAATTACTTTATAATCGACATTTACAATGCGGTTTATCTGTTCTATATTTATTTGAATGGTTGTTTTGTTATGCAGTTGAAGTTCATTTTATAGCTGATAGAACAATTAAATGCAGTCTATTTGATGAGATATATGGGGAATGTTATGCATAATGAACGTTATCTTGATACAGCCGAACTGGATAAATTAAATTCCGGCGGTGATATAACCATGCCAGTATCATTTATCCTTGATATATCTCGTTCCAAATCACTGCAAGATGTATTGAATGTGGTGGCAAACTGGATTCACCATTTATTTAAAGCCGAACGAGTCAGTATTACAATTAAAGAAAATGAACATTTCCTGAAGCTTTATTCCATTTCCGGTAATCGGGCCATTCCTCTTGATTTTCTTATGCCCATTAAAGATACATTTGTCGGTGGTGTATTTTCATCGGGTCGTTTGGCCATCTGTGATGATTTGAGCATGTCTGACAAGCTGGACTGCCAGATGTTGTATCACAAGGGGATGGGCTGTTGCATGGATGCCCCCATGCTGCAAGGTGACAACTGTATCGGCACCCTGAATGTGGCGCATCAGGATAAATTTTTTTACTCAACGAGAGACGCTGTCATTTTACAGTGTCTGGCCCATTGGCTTGCCCTCAATATCCAGCTCTATCTGCAAGTCGATGAAATGAAAGTGCTGGCTTCTACCGATTATCTTACCGGCATATACAACCGCAGGGCATTCATGGCAGAAGGGCAGAGCCGGGTCGCCCATTCGTTATTGACGGGGGTTCCCTGTACCGTGGCGATTCTTGATATCGACAATTTCAAGGAGTTGAATGATCGCTATGGTCATGAGGCGGGAGACCTCGTGCTCAGGCAGTTGGCTGCTGCCGTTTGCACCGTCGTCCGGGAGCATGATGTATTTGCCCGCATTGGCGGGGAAGAATTTGCATTGATTATTGCCGGGGGCTCCCATGATGACAGCGATGATATTTTTGAAAAAATAAGAGCCTTGATTGAAGAGTTGCTTATCGAATATGGCGAATACACCATTCAAGTCACGACCAGCATAGGGGCGTCAGTCTCCACCCCTGCGGATGTCGAGATCGGACATCTTTTGCGAAGAGCGGACATGGCGCTCTACCAAGCCAAGAGTGCCGGCAAGAACAGGGTAATCTTCGAGTTGTAACTGACTTCTGTACTGGCCTGCGAAGGCGGACGGATCGCTGGGGCAGCCCCTGTCGTCCGCAATGCTGCGGGCATCGATCTTCCACGAAAATTTACCTAGCATGGAAACTTTGGCGAGCCAAACATGCCGCCGCTACTTTACTGTCGAGAGAATCCACAAGATGAAAATGCGTCCCCTGTTGTTGCTGAGTGTCCTGCTGCTGGGCGGGTGTAGCGTCAATCCCTATCGTTGGCCCGGCAGTGAGCCCCAGACGCCTGCGCCGAGCGAGCCAGTCACCCAGCCTCCCGTGACTCAACCCGAGGTGAAACCACCGGTACAAAAACCGGTGGCACCGACCGCGCTGGCCGTGGCCATGGCGGATGCCTTCGTCCAGGCCCCCGAGGTGCGGGAGCTGGCCAATGGCAACCCTGTGCTGCTGCTCACGCCACCCCAGAATGGAACGGGGGAATCTCTCGACACGCGCCCCATGGCGGCGGCCATGATCAAGCGGATCCAGTCCAAAAGCGAGTTTCGCTTCGTCGACCCGGGCCAGGTCGCGGCCATCACCAGCCAGCTCGAATATCAGCAAGGGGGGGTCAATCCAGCCTCTTTGGTCCGCCTGGGGCGACAGACCGGTGCGGGTTACATGCTCTACGGGGATCTGGTGCAACAGGGGGGACGTTATCGGCTTGCCATGAGCCTGATGGATCTGCGCAGTGGCGAACTGCTCTGGAATGCGAGCCGCTTCGCCAGCCGATAGTTTGGACTTTGTCGGGGTCACCACGGCACCAGGCCAGAGGTGACCCTTGCGGGACGGTGGGGGGATGGCAGCCCCCTTCAGTAGATACCGGCTGTCGCGTTCCTTTCCCCTGCCCATACGCTATGGCCAGCGAGGCCGATAGTGATTGCTCGCTTGCCATCATCAACAATTCCTCACATCAGAGCCGCCATGGCAGTCGGTGGCACGCCACCTTGTTTCAGAGCATCGGGAAGTAGCAGGCGGTGATATCGACGGGCTGATCCGGGCAACCCGGTTGATAAAACTGCCAGCCGGCGTCTGAGAAGGCGCGCAGCTCGCTCTCGACAAATGCCAGCGCCAGGCTCATGGCCTGCAGGGCATCGATACCATGGATAAAGGTCTTGTCACGCAGGCCGGCAAGCTTCACCTTGCAGCGATGGTCACCGTTGGCGGATCTGGTATCAGGTCTGGGCCTGTGGATGGCGATCTTCAGGCGAAGTTGCTCACCCTCTGGGTTGACGACATCGAACCTGGCGGTGACTAGGGTCTTCTTCATCCGGATATTCCTTTTCCGTTGGTGGGTACAAGCTTGAGGAGCCCTGGTCGGGGACCAGAAGGAGCTCTGGGGTATCAGCCTAATGGAACCTGGAGACTCAAACAATCTGCTGTCAGCTCATGGCAGATGCCAAAATGAATCAGAGCCCCTCATGCTGGTGCTGCTGAATACCGGCAAAGAGCTCGGTTGATTACCTGGTTGAACATTATTTACGCATCAAGATTCATCGCTGATTGAATTTGATGTTCGCTCCGGGTCTGGCACGGTACGATATTTTGACAGTCAGCCAGCCTTTCGCTGCCTGAGGCTCGCAGGAGGAGATGGAATGGAGCTTTCGGTCAAGCAACTCTATGAAGTGATGGCCCAACTGCCGGATCCTCTCTTTATCCTGAGCGAAGATGGCTACTACATCGAATACCTGGGCGGGATGGAGGAGCAGTCCTATCAGGACGGCAACCCCCTGACGGGAAAGAGACTGTTCGATGTACTGCCTGCGGTGATGGCGCAATGGGTGATGGAACAGGTAATGCTGGCACTGGATAGTGGCCAGATCCAGGTGGTGGAATATGATCTTGCGGCCACTGAGGTGGCGGGGATCGATGCCGCCGTCGGGCCGCAAGGGATGCAGCGATTCGAGGGCAAGATTGCCCCCTTGCCCTCTCTGTATGAGGGGAAGCGAGCGGTCGTCTGGGTAACCCGCAATATTACCTGCCAGCACGAGCTGCAACAGCGACTGAAATTGCAAAGCGAAACCGATCAGCTCACCGGTCTCTACAACCGGCGATTCTTCTTCGATCACTGGGCCCGGTTGCAGCAGGGGGAGGGTCATGGCCTCATCATGCTGGACATCGACCACTTCAAGCAGGTCAACGATCGTTTCGGCCATCAGGAAGGGGATCGGACGTTGCAACGCTTCTGCGAGTGTGTGGCGACCCAGTTGCGCAGCGAGGATCTCTTTGTACGCAGCGGCGGCGAGGAGTTTCTGATCTTGCTGCCGCGACTGGATGAGCTGGCACTATCGCGCATTGCGGAGCGGATCCGTGCGGCTGTGGCAGCCCTGGCCGCCGACCCTGTTACGCTGACCGTCAGTCTGGGTACGACGCTGGTGCGACCGGGTGAGGATATCAATCTGGCGTTGGCGCGCGCCGACGAGTGGCTCTATCGCGCCAAGCGGGCAGGGCGCAACCGGGTGGCTCACTGCCCATCGCGCTGACGGCCGGCCATCAGTGATTAATAATATCGTCCACCTTCGCTATTATTTCATTGAGGTGGAATTAAGCTCATTTTATTTATTGAAGGTTTTTTACGCCATCATGTTAATATTAATAGGTCGGCTAGTTCTCATTAATCTTGTTGAGAAAAAAGCCGTGGTTTTACCATTATGTTATCAGGGCGCTGTCGCACAGCCCTGACAAGACTGGAATGATACATTTTATTGTTTTTTGAAACATCTCGGTTTAAACGGTCATGAATTATTAACCTTGACCTTGATGATGATTTCAATGATGGTAAAACGGCATTTTCGTATTGCCCCGGCGTGCATTATTGAATGTCGGTGGATTTATTATGGTACGAAGTATTCGATATTTTATTGAATATCGCTTGCCAGTTATTTCTGGCCAATAAAAATAATGATGACAGAACAATAAGGTATGTATCGCAATGAGTCTTGCTATTGCAGAAAAGAGTAATACTGTTTCAAAGTTGAAATGGGAGAAAAGTGATTCGGTATGGACCATGGGGCTATATGCCACAGCTGTGGGGGCCGGCACTTTATTTCTCCCGATTACCGTAGGCAGTAACTCCCCGGTTATCTTGCTGTTTATTTTATTACTGGCGTTTCCACTTTCTTATTATTCTCACCGTGCGCTGAGCCGGTTTGTGCTCTCCAGTTCCCATCGGGAGGGAGACATCACCCATGTGGTGGTGGAGCACTTTGGCGCCAGAGCCGGCCAGTTGCTGATGCTGGTCTACCTGATGGCCTTTTACCCCATCATTCTGGTCTACAGCATCTCCATCACCAATGCGATCCAGAGCTTCCTGGTGAACCAGCTGGGGAGTGCAGCTCTCCCTCGTGGCTGGCTGGTGCTCGGGGTCATGCTGGGTCTGCACCTGATCCTGCTGGCGGGCAAGCATATAGTGGTATCGGCCATCAGCGTGCTGGCCCTGCCCATGGTGGCGTTTCTGCTTGGCCTCTCCTTCTATCTGCTACCCCAGTGGAGCCTCTCCTATTTTACCGAGAGCCTGGCGGTGGATTGGCATGATCCCGCCTTCTGGAAATCCCTCTGGCTTATCGTGCCTGTGATGGTGTTCTCCTTCAGTCATGCTCCCATCATCTCCTCATTCAGCGCCGCCCAGAAGAAGCGGGATCATCAGCATGCGGATCAGCTCAGCAGACGCATCATCAAGTGCAGCAGCCTGCTGATCTGCGGCAGCGTGATGTTTTTTGTCGTGAGCTGCGTGATGAGCCTGAGCCAGGCCGAGATGGCGCTGGCTCGTACCGACAATATCTCCGTGCTGTCGGCGCTCGCGAACAAGTTCTCAAATCCGTTGATTGCCTATGTGGGGCCGCTTATCGCCATCCTGGCCATGTCGAAGTCCTTCCTCGGCACCTCCATGGGGGTGAGCGAGGGAACGGTGAGCATGGTGAATGGCGCCTGTCAGGGGCTCGGACTCTCCCTCAAGGAGTCGACCATTACCCGGGTTTCCTCCCTGATCCTGTTCGTCGTGACCGGGGTCATCACTTACCTCAATCCCAACGTGCTCGACATCATAGAGCGCATCAGCGGGCCGCTCATCGCCGTGATCCTGTTTCTGCTGCCTGCCTGTTCCATCTATCGCTTGCCCGCGCTCAAGCGCTATCGCGGAGCGAGCACCCTGTTTGTGCTGGTGATGGGGCTGCTTGCCATCTCGGCCCTTATCTACGATCTGTTCTGACGAACCGGATCCGGCACAAAGCAAAAAGGGCGGCCCATGGCCGCCCTTTTCATATTTCTGGCTGTCAGCCAAACAGGGTCGAGATATTTTGTCCCGCCATCAGCAGGCCGATGGCCAGGGCGCTGAACCAGACCAGGGTCGCCGTGACCAGCAAATAACCGCCAGCGACGAACAGGCCATCGCGCTGCAGCATGCCGGTGCTTAGCAGCAAAATGGCCCAGGCCGGCATGGCGTTGGTGAAGGGGATGGCACCCAGGGGGAGCATCAGCAGCAGGGCCGCCAGCATGATCAGCAGGCCATTGCAGCGGTTGATGGTGGTGCTGCCCGTCAGCAACAGCAGGCGCGGGCGGATGAAGCGATCGATGCGGGCCAGCAGATCCGCCCCCTTGTGCAGGGTCGGCTTGAGCTGATCCGCAGCGAAGCGGCGTTCCATCAGAAAAGCAGGCAACCAGGGCACCCGGTTGAGAGTGATGCCGATGCCGATAAACAGGATCAGCAGACCAAACGGGGTGCTGACGCCCGGAATGGAGACCGGCAGCAGGAAGGGCACGGTGAGCAGCACGCAAAACAGCAGCATGCCCTGCTCTCCCACCAGGGTCAGCATCTGGCGCAGGTTGATGTGGCTCTCGTCGATGGCGTGTGCCGTGGATCGCAGGGTATCCGAGAGCGTGCTTTGTGGATCTTTGAGTTGCGCGGCAACCATGCCTGATGTCCTTCTGATGAGTGCTGAGGGTCACCATGACCCGGTTGCGCGTCAGAATACGGGGGCAAGGTTAATCGCGGATGAATAGGGGGGAGCAGATAGCGAAGCGCCGCCCCGATCAGGCGGCGGGGCGAACGGATCACTTGATGCCGAATGTGATGCGGCTGAGGGGCTCGTTGATGTCGAACAGCTTGTATTGCACGTCGCTGGCGCCCATGGCAAGCACTCGCTGTTCGTGCATCTGCACGTATTGCCGTGCGCTCGCCTCATCCTCGAACAGATAGATGCCGCCTGCTTCGCCGGTGCGCGGGTTCTCCGTCCATATCTTGGAGATAAAACCGGGCTCGCGGGTGATGGACTCGGCCAGCGGCACGGCGGCCTCGGTCAGTGCCGGCCCCATCTGCTCGGCGGGAAAGGTGAAATGGATTTGCAGCAAACTGGGCATGACGGCTTCTCCTGTTGAATGATACGACTTGTCGCATCATAGGAAGCCGGCATTTTGGCTGCAAGAAGGCACATTTTCGTGGCATAGTTACCCTGAAGTAACCATTAGCGAGGTACGCCTTGAACCCGCCCCTCTGTCCTGCCTACGAGGTATTGCGACTGCTGAACGGAAAATGGAAACCGGCCATCCTGTTTCATCTGCAAAGCCAGACTCTGCGTTTTGGCGATCTGCGTCGCCGTTTGCCCGCCGTCAGCCAGAAGGTGCTCACCGCCCAGCTCAAGGAGCTGGAGAGTGACGGTGTCATCAGCCGGACCCTCTACCCCAGCGTGCCTCCCCGCGTGGAGTATGCCCTGACACAATTGGGTACGGCTTTGCTGCCCCTGTTGCAACAGATGCATGACTTTGCTCTTGCCAACGCCGGGTTGCTGGCACAGCAGCAGGATGTGACTTAGGCCTCCTGGGGCCGGCCATGTCTCATATCCGCAGATGATCAGGGGAGGGATGCCCTTCGCCAGGGGATGAGCCTGACCCTATGCCCGGTGTCAGTGAGCTCTCGCTGCACTCTTTCCTTGCGCCAGTTCCCGAATGCCTGAGCTCATATCCAGCCAGATCTGTCCTGTTCGTGGGTCACGCCCGTTTTCCTGCCATATCGCAGCCAGATCATTCCTGGTGATGACGGATTTTCCCGATGTTGGCTCGCGCGTGGTCAAGAGGCGCCCCTGATTTGGCTGCGCCGTTCTGGTGCGCCCGCCATGACCTGCCCTGTCACGGGGCGGTCGAGGGCTGGATGGCGCATCTCGTGCGCCAACTTGGTGCGTCAAGTGCTAGGTTATAAGTCAATTACTTGATTTTATTGAATTTTAATTTTTGGCTCACTTTATGCTTTTTATCTGTCAGGTGGTGTCTGCGGCCATCGGTGACAGCAGTCATGATGGCGCTCCTGTGCAGACCCCTCCCCGTGCCGGACACGGGCGTGATTTTGGCAAGCCGTGAACAGTGCTGCGGCCGCCACGGATTCAATCAAGGAAACGGAGCCGGTCATGGACCGGCACGACAGGGAAGGAGAGTGCTCTATGGTCAAAAAATGGATGATGGCGGGTTTGCCAATACTGTCTGCCTTGCTGGTTACCCCAAGTTGGGCCGAAGAGGTCGCTCAGGTGCAGGCTGCGGCCACTGTCACCATCAACAAGGGGGACAATACCTGGATGCTGCTGTCGGCGGCGCTGGTGATCCTGATGTCGATCCCCGGTCTGGCGCTCTTCTACGGCGGCCTGGTTCGCGCCAAGAACATGCTGAGCGTATTGATGCAGGTATTCACTCTGTTTGCCCTCATCTGCGTGCTGTGGGTGATATACGGTTATTCGCTGGCCTTCACCGAAGGAGGCAGTTTCTACGGCTCTTTCAGCAAGGTGCTGCTCGCGGGGGTCACACCTGATTCCATCGCCGCCACCTTCAGCAAGGGGGTCGGCATCAGCGAATTCATCTACGTGGTGTTCCAGGGGGCATTTGCCGCCATCACCTGCGGCCTGATCGTGGGAGCCTTTGCCGAGCGCATCAAGTTCTCCGCCGTGCTGCTGTTCTCGGTGATCTGGTTTACCTTCGCCTATATCCCGCTGGCCCACATGGTGTGGTACTGGGCGGGCCCCGATGCCTACACGGACGCCGCCGCGGCTGATGCCGCCAACGCCACCGCGGGTTATCTGTTCCAGCATGGAGCCCTCGACTTTGCCGGCGGCACAGTGGTGCACATCAACGCCGCCGTGGCCGGTCTGGTCGGCGCCTATCTGGTGGGTAAACGCCTGGGTTACGGTCGCGATCCCATGACTCCCCACAGCCTCACCATGACCATGATCGGGGCCTCCCTGCTCTGGTTTGGCTGGTTCGGTTTCAACGCGGGGTCGGCTCTGGAGGCCAATGGCACGGCGGCGCTGGCCTTCGTGAACACCTGGGTGGCCCCGGCGGGTGCGGCCCTCTCCTGGACTCTGGCCGAGTGGGTGATGAAGGGACGCCCCTCCTTGCTGGGCGCCGCTTCCGGTGCCGTCTCCGGTCTGGTGGTGATCACGCCGGCGGCCGGTTTCGTCGGGGTCGGTGGCGGTCTGGTGATGGGCCTTATCAGCGGCGTAGCCGGCCTGTGGGGGGTGCACGGTCTCAAGCGCTGGCTGGGTGCTGACGACAGCCTGGACGTATTCGGGGTGCACGGGGTGTGCGGTATTCTCGGCGCCTTGCTGACCGGTGTCTTTGCCAGCCCGGATATGGGCGGTACCGGGGTGTGGGACTATGTTTCCAACCAGGTGGCCGATGGCTACTCCATCCTGGCCCAGGTGAAGGTTCAGGCCATCGGGGTGGGGGTCACCATCCTCTGGTCCGGTGTCGTGGCTGCGGTGGCCTACAAGGTGATCGACATGGTGATCGGATTGCGGGTGAAGGACGATGCCGAGCGGGAGGGGCTGGATGTCACCACCCACGGCGAGAAGGCCTACAGCATGTGATCCTGGTCGTGCCAGAGCACAAAAAAACCGCCGGGAGACCGGCGGTTTTTCATTGTTACCGAGAGAGGACGAGCTGCTTAGTTGACCACGGCGACGTTGATGGTGCCGTTGCCTTGGGTCATGCGAACCCGGGCGCCCGGGACGAAGGTCGGGCTGGCTTTCTGGACCACCACGATGGATTCCCCGGTCTCTTTCTTGATCTCGAGCTCGACACCATCAACTTGGTTGAACTTGTCTCCGGCGGCCTTGCCTGCGGCTGCACCGGCGATGGCGCCCCCGGCTGCAGCCAGGTCACGGCCGGTACCGCCGCCAATGGTGCTGCCCAGCAGGCCGCCGACCACGGCGCCACCTATGGTGCCGAGCAGGGCGTTCTCTTCGGCCTGGATCTTGACCGGGCGGGTCGAGATGATGGTGCCGTAGCTGACGGTTTGTACCTGTTTGGCGCGATCCTTGGTGTAGACATCGCCGGAGTAAACATCGCTATTGGCGCAGCCAGTGATGGTGGTGGCGGCAAGCATGGCAATGATGGTCATACGTTTAAACATGGTGGTTCTCCTGCACTGCACGCAATTTGAACAATCTGGTTGGTGAGTCGCACTCTACTCCAACCCGGTTGCACATGAAATTGGCAAAATGTAACCAATTATGTGTCCTGAGGGTGGCTTTGTCCTTGAATCCAGCCTGTACCAGAGAGTTTTTTCGCCAGCACCAGGCGATCTTCTCCCGGGCCGAAGTAGCCTGCGACTTCCTCCATCAACTGGTAGCCGAGGCGGTAGTAGAGACGCTGGGCCGGGTTGGCGGGATCGACGGTGAGGCGCAGCTCGTCGACGTTCAGGGCGCGCTGGTTGACCTCCATCTGGCGCATCATCCGCTCGGCCAGACCGAATCCGCGTGCCTCTGGCAGCACCGCCAGCGACAGCACCCAGCCTTGCGCGCGATCCTGGCCAAATCCCCCCAGCACATAGCCCACCAGATGCCCTTCATGCTCTGCCACCAGCAGCAGCTGTGGCCACAGATCCATGGCCTGGCGGAAGAAAAAGGCCGGATAGAGATCCTCGCCAAAGACCTTGGCATCGATCTGCCAGATCCCGTGCATGTCGGCATGGGTGGCGGTGCGCAAAACGGGCGGGGTGTGGTGCATCAGGACTCCATGTTTACAGCAGTTCGCCGTTGAGCGGGAGGTCAACGGCAACAAAGGAGCCATAGGGTACTGGCCATCCCTTGCCCGATGCAAGGGGGCATTCAGGGCGGCAGCGGGCGACTGTGGGGCAGTTTGGGCGCCTTGCGCAAGCGGTCGAGCAGGTGGCGCAGGGTTAGCCAGGGGTGATGCCACAACATGCGCGGGCCGCTCCATTTCATGACCTGGAGGATCTGCTTGCGCATCACGGAGGCGTAACAGTGGATGCTGCAGTTGGCGCAGGTCGGTTTGTGATCGTGGCCATAGCGACAGCGATTGAGCCTTTGGTAGGCAAAATCCCTGAGCTGGTGGCAGCGTTGGCAATGGGGATCCTGGTGATGATGCTGGCAGTAGAGGCGGATCATGGCGCTGACCGTCTTTTGCTCGCGCATCAGTCTGGGGTGGTCACTCGTCTCGCTGTGAGTAGCAGCGTGTGAGCCCCCGGCTGGGCTGGCATGATGACTTTTCATGGGCGCCATTTTCCTGACCCGCCCGCCGGGGGTGTTGATACAGGTCAAAAGGGGAGGCAAAAAAACAGGGCCCGTGGGCCCTGTGTCATCAGATGAGGCTGGTTGCCTGCTCAAGCCAGGCGAGATCGTCCCCGTCGAGCAGCGGACTCAGGCGGCGGAACACCTCGGCATGGTATTCGTTGATCCAGCGGAACTCGTCCGGGCTCAGCAGGCTGCGATCGATGAGGCGAATATCGAACGGCACATAGGTCAGGCGCTCGAAGCCCAGCATCGGCAGCTCGCCAACCTGCTCCTGCTCGGTCACCACCACCAGATTCTCACAGCGGATGCCGAAGGCATCTTCCCGGTAGTAACCCGGTTCGTTGGAGAGCACCATGCCCGGTTGCAGGGGGACCATGCTCCCTTTCGGAGAGATGCGCTGCGGACCTTCGTGCACGCTGAGGAAGTGGCCGACCCCGTGACCGGTACCATGGTCATAGTTGTAGCCGGCCTGCCACAGCGGCATGCGGGCCAGCACATCGAGCTGGATACCGGCGGTGCCGCGCGGGAAGCGGGCCTGATCCAGGGCGATGTGGCCCTGCAGCACCCGGGTGAACATGGCTTTCTGTTCGTCGGTCACCTCACCCACCTTGATGGTGCGGGTGATATCGGTGGTGCCGTCCAGATACTGACCGCCGGAGTCCACCAGATAGAGGCTGTCCTGACCGAAGGGGCGCGGCGTGCCGTTGCCATGGTGGTAGTGGCACATGGCGGCGTTGGGGCCCAGCGCCGAGATGGTATCGAAGCTCGGCTCGATATAGTGTTCCTGCTCGCGGCGGAAGGCTTCCAGCTGGTCGGCCAGGGTGCCTTCGTCCATGCCCTCGAAGGAGCCTGCGGCGATCTGCCGATCCAGCCAGGCGAGGAAGCGGGTCACGGCCACGCCGTCGCGTAGGTGGGCGGCGCGCATGCCGGCCAGCTCCACCTCGTTCTTGCAGGCTTTCGGCAGCATGGTGGGGTCCTGGCCGGCGACCAGGATGGCGCCCGCCTCTTCCATCACCAGCTGGGTCCAGGCGTTGGCGCTGTCCGGGTCGGCCAGCACCTTCTGCTGATCCTCACCGATGCGTACCAGCACGTCACCCAGCTTGTCGATGGGGTAGACGGAGACGTCCTGACCCACGTGCTGGCTGAAGGCGAAGCAGTCGATCTTGTCGGTATCGACGAAGAAATCCACAGTGGTGTTGGCGTACAGCACCGCAAAGCCCAGCACCACCGGCAAGCGCTCGATGTCGCGGCCACGCAGGTTGAGCAGCCAGTTGATGGGCTCGGCCTGGGTCAGCAGCACCGCATCCAGACCGCGCTTGCGCAGATCCGCCGCCAGCAGCTCACGCTTGGACTGGCTGGACTGGCCAGCCAGCTCCTCGCTGTAGAGAATGACCGGGCTCTTGGTCGGCGCGGGGCGATCGGTCCAGTGCAGGTCGATGGGGTTTTGCTCGACGCGCACCAGCTCGATGCCGCGCTCGGCCAGCAGCGCCTTGGCTTGCTTGTACCAGGTCAGGCTGTGCAAACGTGCATCGAAACCGACCCGGGCGCCGGACGGCAACTGTTCGGTCAGCCACTGCACGTGGGGATTGTCATTCAGGTGAAGAAACTCGAACAGCTCGGCGGGGGTCTGCATGCGGGCCTGCACCGTATAGCGGCCATCGACAAACAGGGCGGCGCGCTGAGCCATGATGATGGCGACGCCGGCGGAACCGTTGAAACCCGTGATCCAGTCCAGTCGCTCGGCGTAGGCGGGGATGTACTCACCCAGGTGCTCATCATCGTGGGGGATGATAAAGGCGTCCAGCTCCTGCATGGCCAGCTCGGCCCTGACTTGGGCGACGCGGGTTTCAATCAACTCGAAATTATTCATATCGTTATGCCAGATGGTTGCTATATGAGTGTTCAGTTGTTGTGGCTGCTGTCCAGGATCCGCTTGATCGACTGGCCTGCGGCCTCAATATGCTGCTTGAGCAGCACCACCGCCTCGTGCTTGCGCCGGGCGCGGCATAGCTCCAGCAGCTGGGCGTGTTCACGCTCCGCCTTGTCCACGCCATCGCTGGCAAACAGCAGCTCGAAGCGGACATAACGGTCACAGCTCAGATTGATCTGGGCGATGAGATCCAGTGCCTGGGGGCGGCCGGCAGCCTGATAGAGGGTGGCGTGGAAGCTGTGGTTCAACTCGGCCCAGTGTTCGATCTGGGTGCCTGACTCCAGGGCGTGATCGAACTGGGCGAGGATCGCCTCCGCTTGCGCGAAGGTGGCTTCGGTCATCTTGTCGACGGCATGAAACAGGGTATCGGCTTCCAGCAACGCTCGCAAATAAAACAGTTCCTCGATGGCCGAGGCGTCCAGCATGGTGACCACGGCGCCGCGATGGGCTTCGAACTTCACCAGCCCCTGGGCCTCCAGCTGCATCAGGGCTTCCCGCACCGGGATGCGGCTCACCGCCAGCTCCTTGGCGATGGCGTCCTGGCGCAAGGGGGCGCCGGCGGGAATTTCCCCACGGAGGATCCGGCCACGGAGGTTTTCCATCACCATCTGGGTTCGGGTCTTGTAGGGTGGGGTCATGGCAGGGTCACGATAGCGCGTTACGAAATTGTATATTGTATAAAGTTTGGCTGAATCTACCCCGTTGGGGCGAGCAAGGCAAGGTTTACGGGCGTCCAGCCCAATGCCAGCAGCGTTCGGAGCCTGTGTAAAAAACAAAAATGCCGGTCAGCAAGGCTGACCGGCATGATTCACTCGTCGCGAGGAGTTATTACAGCTGCGGACCTGCCGCCACCAGGCGCTTGCCCTCGTCGTTGTCGGTGAAGCGCTCGAAGTTCTTGATAAAGCGCTGGGCCAGATCCTGCGCCTTGGCATCCCACTCGGCCTTGTCGGCGTAAGTGTCGCGCGGGTCGAGGATCGCCGGGTTCACGTCGTGCAGCTCGGTCGGCACTTCCAGGTTGAAGATCGGCAGTACCTTGGTCGGCGCCTTCTCGATGGAGCCATCCAGGATGGCGTCGATGATGGCGCGGGTGTCCTTGATGGAGATGCGCTTGCCGGTGCCGTTCCAGCCGGTGTTGACCAGGTAGGCCTCGGCGCCCGCCGCTTCCATCCGCTTCACCAGCTCCTGGCCGTACTTGGTCGGGTGCAGGGAGAGGAAGGCCGCGCCAAAGCAGGAGGAGAAGGTCGGAGTCGGCTCGGTGATGCCGCGCTCGGTACCGGCCAGCTTGGCGGTGAAGCCTGACAGGAAGTGGTACTTGGTCTGCTCCTTGGTCAGCTTGGCGACCGGCGGCGGCACACCGAAGGCGTCGGCGGTCAGGAAGATCACCTTGGTGGCGTGACCCGCCTTGGAGACCGGCTTGACGATGTTTTCGATGTGGTAGATGGGGTAGGAGACGCGGGTGTTCTCGGTACGGGAGCCATCGTCGAAGTCGATGGTGCCGTCGGCAGCTACGGTCACGTTCTCCAGCAGCGCATCGCGGCGGATGGCGTGGTAGATGTCCGGCTCGGCCTCTTCGGAGAGCTTGATGGTCTTGGCGTAGCAGCCTCCCTCGAAGTTGAACACGCCGTGGTCGTCCCAGCCGTGCTCATCGTCACCGATCAGCTGGCGCTTGGGATCGGTGGAGAGGGTGGTCTTGCCGGTGCCGGAGAGGCCGAAGAAGATGGCCACGTCGCCGTCCTGACCCACGTTGGCGGAGCAGTGCATGGAGGCGATGCCGCGCAGGGGCAGGAAGTAGTTCATCATGGAGAACATGCCCTTCTTCATCTCGCCACCGTACCAGGTGCCGCCGATGAGTTGCATCTTCTCGGTCATGTTGAAGGCGACGAAGTTCTCGGAGTTGAGGCCCTGCTCCTTCCAGTTCGGGTTGGTGCACTTGGCACCGTTCATCACCACGAAGTCCGGTTTGAAAGTCTTGAGTTCTTCTTCGCTCGGGCGGATGAACATATTCTTCACGAAGTGCGCCTGCCAGGCCACCTCGGTGATGATGCGCACGGCCAGGCGGGTGTCCGGGTTGGCGCCGCAGAAGCCGTCGACCACGAACAGGCGCTTGCCGGAGAGTTGCTTGGTCACCAGGGATTTCAGATGTGACCACACTTCCGGGGTGATGGCCTTGTTATCGTTCTTGCCTTGGTCAGACCACCACACAGTATCCTGGGTAGTTGCGTCTTTGACGATATATTTATCTTTCGGGGAGCGGCCGGTGAAGATACCGGTGTTGACGTTGACGGCGCCCAGCTCGGTCACTACGCCGCGCTCGAATCCTTCCAGGTCGGGGCGAGTCTCTTCTTCGAACAGCTGCTCGTAAGAGGGGTTGCGTACAATTTCCTGGCTGTTTTTGATGCCGTACTGGTCCAGACCTAATTGTTGGGCCAGGGTGGGTTCTGCCACGATTGTCATTGTATTCTCCTGGGGTCAGAGGTTGTAGGGTTCTATCTGGCGTCCATCCTATCACTTAGGTGGTAGAGTTTAGCGATCGCCATCAAACTTTATAAAATAGGGTATTTTTTTGTTATTAAAGTTAAAGGCGGGTTTTGCCCGCCTTTAATTAGTGTAACTTGTTTGCATCATTGCCGGGAGCCCTGCTGAACAGGGTTTCGACGTCGATCCCATTAAATTGGTACTGGGCGCCGCAGTAATCACAGTGCATGTCGATCTTGCCGAGCTCCTGCACCATATCCATGACCTCTTCCTTCTCGATCTGCAGCAGGGCCCCTTCGCAACGCTCGCGGGAGCAGGTGCAGCGGAACTCGACCGCCTGCGGATCGAATACCCGTACCTTGTCCTGGTGGTAGAGGCGGTAGAGGATCTCTTCCGCTTCCAGACCGAACAGCTCTTCATCCTTGATGGTGCTGGTGAGCTGGGTCAGGTGGTCAAAGTCATTGCTGTGATCCTCGCTCTGGGCGGGCAGCTCCTGCAGCATGATGCCGGCCGCGCGCGGGGCACCTTCATGGTAACCGGTGCGGATCCACAGCTTGGTCGCCAGCTGTTCGGACTGGGCGAAGTAGTGCTCCAGACAGCCCGCCAGGGTGTCGGCGTCCAGCGCAATGATGCCCTGATAGCGCTCGCCCTGCTCCGGGGTGATGGTGATCACCAGCTGGCCATTGCCGATCAGGCTCTGCAGCTTGTCGTCGTTCGGCAGCTCGCCCTCGTAGCGGGCCACGCCACGCAACTGCTGGTTGTTGTCGCCGTTGATGACGGCCAGACGGACCGGGCCGTCCCCCTGCAGCTGCACCGTGATGGAGCCTTCGAACTTGAGGGTAGCGGTCAGCAGGCTGGTGGCCACCAGCAGTTCACCCAGCAGCTTTTGCACCTGCACCGGGTAGTTCTGGGCTTCCACCACATGGCGATAGGTGTGATCCAGCTGGACCAGCTCGCCACGTACTTCGTACTCTTCAAACAGATAGCGATACAGCAGATCTTGGTTGCTCATCATGTATTCCTGGGTTGTTCGGTGAGGTCAATCGGTCGGGTTGGCTCCTGCCTCGCGGTGGCCAGCCCGTCGTTAAATGGGTCGGGTCAGTATTGCTTGACCTTGAGCAACTGGCGCCGCTCCTGTTTGTCGGGGCGACGTTCGGGGCTCGGGGCAAACTGGCTGTTGAAACGGCGGGCCTCGCTGTTCTCGGCCCGTTTCTTCAGGCTGTCAGCCGTCTCTTCATAGAGTTGCTGGGCCAGCGGTGCCGACTTGCGCTGCTCGCTGAGGGCCAGCACTCGCACTTCCCGTTCATCCTGGCCCTGCCAGAAGCGGATTAGTGCCCCTACTTCCACATGTTTGCCCGGTTTGCTGCGCTGACCATTGTAGTGCACCTTGCCCCCGTCAATCTGATCCCGCGCCAGCGAGCGGGTCTTGTAGAAGCGGGCCGCCCACAACCACTTGTCGAGACGAACCTCGAGGGTGCTTTCTGCATGTTTGGACATGAACGGGCTCCATAACGGGGAAAAGAGGCGGTCGATTATACCAGAGGCGATGGCCGGGATAGAAACCGGGCGACAGGGGAGCCGGCATTGGCGGGCATCCGTGTCACCATCATGTTGGCAGCCTGCTGATTGGAAAGGAGAAATATTGCCAGACTGGATAAACGTCAGGGCTTGGCGCAACACGGTGTCGAAGGCATAAAAATGCCGCCTGGTGGGGCGGCATCGAGGGGCGGCGGGGCCGGGATCAGAAACGATCCTGTTGCTCCGGCTTGTTGCCCTGCTCTTTTTCGCTGTGTTCGATGGCGGTACGGATGAGATCCACCCCGGCGCGGATGATCAGCACCCCCATGTTGACCAGCTTGACGCAGACCCACATGAAGGCGATCAGCAGGATCAGCTTGAGCACTGTCTGGAACGCCTCCAGGAAGTTCTGTTCCAGATTGGCGGTCAGGCCGCTGGCGCTGCTCATCAGCCAGGTGTAGACCTCGCGCACGAAGGGGATGCGGCTCGGCATCTCCAGCACGTCGAGGGCGGCGGGCAGGGCCTGGAAGATAACGATGCTGCCAAACAGGATCAGGATGACACCAAGGGAGATGCCAAGGAAAAAGCCGAACTGTCTCATTAAGGGCTCCAGCATTTGCTGTGTGACATTGAGGTTAGCCCTCAATAGTAGGGAGTCACTCCTCTGACCGCAATCGTGGCGGCGCAGGAGTGGGGGCAAGCCCGGGTTGGCAAGGGGCGACCGGTGCGATGGCATTGCCCGTTTGACGGATTTCTGGGAGGCTTGTCACCCAGCTTGTCTGAGTGACGGATCATGTTGAAAATCCTGTTGTTACTGTTGATTGCCCTGGGGGCCGGCCTGCCGGTGCAGGGGGCCGAATTGCCGCCGCAAACGGCGCCAAGTGCAGCCGTTTGTGCCATTCGGCATCAGGGCGACGTCTTGCTGGTGCAGGATCGCATCTCTTCCCGCTATAGCCTCAGTGGCGGTTATATCGACGAAGGGGAAACGCCCGCCCGGGCGGCGCTGCGAGAGCTTTATGAAGAGACCGGGCTTCCGGGTGAGGTGATAAAACCGCTGGGGCGCTGGCAGCGGGCGGAGATCTTCGCCTGCCGCACCCTGGCGCCGATAGTGGCGCAGCAAGGCTCGGGATTTGTCTCCCTCCTGCGGGCCCCCAATCTGGGTGGAGAGATCCTCAACGCCCGTCTGATTGCCATCGATAAGCTGCCCGCCGCAGAGCGCCGCTTTCCGGATCAGCTCGACTGGTTGCAGGGGTGGCTGGACGAGGTGCTTGAGAGCGAGGTGAGCTGGCAAGCGGACTTCGTGGCGCAGGGCAGTAGCCTGCACCGGGCCGAAATCCCCCTGATGGTGCGGTTGCAGCAGTGGCTGGGGCCTGATGTATGGTGGCTCTCGGTCAGCAACCTGTTTGGTTCAGGAGGCTTTCAGCTGGCCCTGATACCTTTGCTGCTGCCTCTGCTGGGTTGGCCACGGTTGCGCCAACTGCTGTTTGCCATGCTCTGGCTCGGCCTGCTGGTGCAGGTGGGCAAGGAGAGCATCGGCTGGCCACGTCCTTTCCATTTGTTGCCGGAGCTTGCGGCCAGCAGTGCCCAGGGATTCGGCATGCCGAGCGGCCACACCGCCTCGGCCATGGTGTTCTGGGGGGCGCTGCTCGGCTGGTTGTGGCCGGCGCACCGCTGGCGGGCCACCCTGCTGGCGCTGGTGCTGGCTCTCACCACAGGGTTGGCGCGAGTCTGGCTCGGTGTGCACTTTATCTCGGACGTGGCAGTTGGGCTGCTGCTTGGCGCCCTGGTGCTGGCGATGCGAAGCGCCTGGCGCCATGACGCCCGAGCCACTGGCTGGCTGGTGCTGACCACGTTTGCCTTGGTCAGCGCTGGCTGGGCCCAGTCGACCCATCTGGCCGGGATTGGCGTGGTTGCCCTCGGGCTTTGGCTGGGGGGAACCGCTTCGCTGGCGCGAGGTGGCCATCCTCCCTTGCTGACCGGTGTCGTCACGCTGGCAGGTGGCGCGCTTTTGGGAACCGGCCTGTGGGCCCTGCCGCTGCTTACCAGCAGTTCGCTGGGGATCCTGCTCGGCCAGCTGTCGCTCTTTTTCGGACTGGGGCTCTGGTTGAGCGCCGGTCTCTGGTGGATACTGTCTCTCCTGAATACTGACTCTCTACCCCGGGGAATGGGCCCCGATAAGGGAACGCTATGAATATGAAAAAAGTGGATCTGGCCAAGATAACCCTGGGGGTGCTGTTTATCAGCATCCTCATCATCTCCTGCTTCATGGTGCTGCGCCCCTTTCTGCCCGCGCTGGTGTGGGCCACCATGATCACCATCGCGACCTGGCCGCTGATGCTGATGGTGCAGCGCCTGCTGTGGGGCAAGCGCACGCTGGCGGCGCTGACCATGACGCTGGGATTGTTGCTGATGTTCGTCATTCCGCTGTTCATGACCCTGGCGAACGTGGCGGAGAAGGCGCCCATGCTGATCGAGCTGGGCACCAGTATCAGCCACTCGCCGCCGCCCGAGTTGCTCTGGCTGCAACAGATCCCGCTGGTGGGCGCCAAACTCTATGACTTCTGGCAGCAGATCCTGGCCAGCGGTGGTCAGGTGTTGTTTGCCAAGCTGGCCCCCTATTTTGGCCAGACCGCCCGCTGGCTCGCCTCCCAGGCCGGCAATCTGGGCCTGCTGTTTGTCCACTTCCTGCTGACCGTGGGGATCTGCGGTGTGCTTTATCACTCGGGGGAAATGGTCGCGACCGGCATCCGCCGCTTTGCCCATCGTCTGGCGGGGGAGCGCGGCGACAATGCCACCGTGCTGGCCTCCCAGGCGATCCGCGCTGTGGCCATGGGGGTGGTGGTGACCGCCATCGTACAATCCTCGGTGGCAGGTCTGGGTCTGTGGATTGCCGGCATTCCCTACACCATGGTGCTGGTGGTGGTGATGTTCATCCTGATCGTCGCCCAGATCGGCCCCTTCCCCGTGTTGTTGGCCTGTATCGGCTATCTCTACTGGAGCGGTGATACCACCTGGGGCACCTTCCTGCTGGTGTGGTCGCTGATCGCGGGCACCATGGACAACTTCCTGCGCCCCTTCCTGATCAAGCGCGGTGCCGACCTGCCCCTTATCCTCATTCTGGTGGGGGTTATCGGCGGCCTGCTGACCATGGGGATCATCGGTCTCTTTATCGGCCCGGTGGTGTTGGCGGTGGGTTACACCTTGCTGGATGCCTGGATCAAGGAAGGAGATCACCTGCCAGAGGCGACCGCCGTCGCTGCACCGCCCAAGGCTGAGTGACGATTCAGCCATAAATAGCTGATGCATAGAGCCGCCCAATGGGCGGCTATTTTGTTTATTACCGTCCCATGCAGGTTCGATTAGCGAAGCGTAATCGGATGATCGAGATGCTGCTGTCCCGAAGTTTCCGTGAGTCAACGGCATCTGTCAGAGGGGAAATACGGGTGGTCGTTATCGCGGGATAATCGATTTACGCGAATGTCCGATTACGCCTTACGGCTAATCGAACCTAACGACGCCAACAGCAACCGAGCCTAGCGAGGTACAGTGCACGAAGTGCGTGATGCAGCTTGGCCTTGTTAAATTTACCAACCATTAAACAATGACTCTTCTCGAAAAATAGAATTCATAAATGGTGGTCTATTACTTTTTAGAAACTCAATTTCTTGGTGAGACGGCTCGCCGTTTGGCAAATCAAGTAGATCGTAGGTTAAATTTTCTCTAACAAAATCTGATATCTTCATACTAAATAACATTCCAGCTACAGACCTTCTTCCATGCTGTCCAATTAGCTGAAGAATCCCCACATTTATTAAACCTGCTACAACAGGATGATCCATTGGTAGTTTAAGAGAGTTCTGTCCTTGCAAATAGAATTCTCTCAATACTGACTTTTCTGATGGATCAAGTTTGTTTAGGCGTTCTAAGGAAGACTTTTTAAATTTCCGAGAATAAATACTATCTGTAACCCTATTCCACATGTAACTAATAGATTCAATTGCAAGTAAAGTACCAGAGGTAAGAGCAGTGATACCGATATAAAGTCCGAATTTCTTTACAAAGTCGGCTAACTTCAGAGAGGTCAATGTTTCTTCGGACAAAAACAATAAAGCAAAAGAAACCGAAAATATAACCACGATAAATTTTGTTGGTAGTTTAGCTGCTTCTATAATTTTTCCAATCCATTCCACCGATTTCTCCTAAAAATTCAACAGTGATTAGATAGAAGGCGGTACTAATCCGTTAATAGAGCCTTCCATATAACTCCGGTTCGCCCTGAACGCCGCCACGAAAATACATTTTAAATCACAACATTACCGACCTGCATATTGTGCTGAACACATTCGTCAAACATTTCCCTTTGGCTCTGTTTTTCGCTACTGAGCAAAAATACACTTAAGGTGCGTCTATGGAAAGTGCTGCTCGGTCTCCTCTTTGTGAACAAGTCAGGAGTGTGATCGAGGTGACATATCAGAAGTGCGGGGCGATGCCGGAGTGCCGCGCCTTCTGCCACTGGCTTGGCCAGCAATTTGCCGGGGGCGAACCTGACCGGGATGAGGACGGGGTTGCCACCCTCTGAGGCAGGTCACTGAATCGGGCCTGCAAGAGTGGTTAAATGGTCGGCTAACATCTTGCCGGATATTGCTGTGACCATACCATCTGACCTTCAGCCACTGCAGCCCTGGCCTGACTATCTGCAGGCCTCCTGGCTGCGCTGTGCCCACCAGACCAGCGCGACACTCTGGCACCCGCCTCACTGCGCCAGGGGGCAGACTTTGCAAAGCCTGCGTCAGCGCAAGCGGGAGCTGCTCACCACCGGCGAGATGGCCCTCGAAGATCTCTACGAATTTATGGAAGAACGCCCCTGCGCCCTGCTGCTCACCGACGAGAGCGGCTGCCTGCTGGCCCGCACCGGCCACGGCGAGACCCTGAAGGCGCTCGATGCGCTGGGTTTTGGCCCCGGCGCCTTCTTCAGCGAGGGGCGCATCGGCACCAATGCCATCAATCTGGCAGCGCTGGAGGGGATGCCGCTCTGCGTCAGCGGCTCCCAGCATTTCAACCACACCCTGCACCCGTGGCACTGCTGCGCCAGCCCGGTTTACAACAGTAATGGCCGCCAGGTCGCCATCGTTGCCCTGATCTGCAAGGTGGAAGGGGCGACGGCGGGGGATCTGGCGCTCACCGTCAGTGCCGGCCGCGAACTGGCCCATCTGCTGCAGGCGGAGCGCCTGATGCAGGAGTCCCAGCACCATTTGAGCGAGCTTTACGCCCTGCTCGATGGCATGGATGACGGCGTGCTAGCCTGGGATCCCCAGGGCCGGCTGCGCTACCTCAACGCCCTGGCGGCCAGGCGACTGCGGCTTGAGCCGGATCTCTGCCTCGGCCAGCCGCTGGAGCTGCACCTGCTGCTGCCCCAGCGACTGCAACTCGCCATCAAGGGGCAGACGCCGCTCAGCCACGTGGAGGTGACGTTGGAGCGCACGGGCACAGGGGAGTTCATCAATGCGCTGGTGAGCCTCAAGCCGTTGCCCGGGCCGGATGGGGTCAGCTTTATCGTCCTGCTCCATCCGGTCGACAGGCTGCGCGCCATTCATCAGTTGCGCCAGACGGTGCCCGAGCTGTCGGCGCTGGTGGGGGAGTCGAGCGCTATGCGCAAGCTGCTGCGCTACGCCCGTCAGGCGGCTCAGGGGCAGGGGCCAGTCCTGCTGCGCGGTGAAGAGGAGGTGGGCAAGGCCCAGCTGGCCGAGGCCATCCATTTCGGCAGCGATCGGGCAGCCGGCCCCCTCGTCACCCTCAATTGTCAGGCACTGCCGAGCGAGCGGATGGCACTGGAGCTGATGGGCTCCGACGAAGCAGGGCAGGAGCGGGCCGGCAAGTTCGAGCTGGCCCACGGCGGCACGCTAGTGCTGGAACAGGTGGAATTTCTGCCTGCCCCCATGCAGGCAGCCTTGCTGCAGTTGCTCAAGACAGGTCGCATCCAGCGCTTCGACTCGGCTCGCGTGTTGCCGCTCAAGGTGCGGATTATCGCCACCAGCAGCGCGCCGCTGGAGCAGAAGGTGCAGGAGGGACGTTTCGGACGTCAGCTGCTCTATGCCCTGCAGGCGTGCGAGCTCTGGTTGCCGAGCCTGCGCGAGCGCACGGCGGATCTGCCCGGCCTTATCAGCCAGCAGCTGGCGGCGCAGGGGCGTGAGCCGGTGCGCCACTTCAGCCCGGCGGCCCTCGACTGTCTGCAGGCCTATTCCTGGCCCGGCAATCTGGGGGAGCTGCGCAGCGCCATCGAGCATGCCCTGCTTCACTCCAGCCAGGCGCAGATCCCGCCGGAGGCGCTGCCGGCCGCCATTCGTCATGGCTATCGACTGGTTGAAGACGAGGTGGTGGGGCAGCCGCTGCTTACCCTGGCCGAGCTGGAGCGCCAGGCCATCCTGCGCACCGCTCACGCCTGCAAGGGGCAGGTCAGTCTGATGGCCAGGCAGCTTGGCATAGGCCGCACTACTCTCTGGCGGCGGCTGAAAACCCTCGGTATCGATCCCGCCGACTACCACGGATAACGACTGTTCATCGGTCTGTGCCACCGGAAAGGCGCAAAACAACAAGGCCCCGCAATGGCGGGGCCTCTTCATATGGCCAGCGTGTCGTTACAGCCCCAGTTGGTGGGCGGTGACGATGGCCGCCAGCACATCCTCCGCGGTGACCTTGAACGGCATGTTGTGGATGGTCTCGCCCTCGGCGGTGGAGGCCCTGGCCACGTCCATCAAGCGTGCCATATCCAGCTCCTTGACCCCCATCATGTGCAGGTTGGTCGGGAGGCCCACCGAACGGCAGAAACCCAGCACTGTCTCGATCTCCGCCATGGGGGCATTCTCCAGCACCAGTTGCACCAGAGTACCGAACGCCACCTTCTCGCCGTGGTAGAGGTGATGGCACTCATCAAGCTGGGTCAGGCCGTTGTGGATGGCGTGGGCGGCGGCGAGACCACTGCTCTCGAAGCCGATGCCGCTGAGATAAGTGTTGGCCTCGATGATGTTTTCCACCGCTTTGGTGCAGAGCCCCTGTTCCACCGCCAGCTTGGCCTTGTAACCATCGGCCAGCAGGGTTTGGTAGCAGAGCTCGGCGATGGCCTGGGCCGCCAGGGTGGAAGCGCCACCGGCCATGGTTTGGCAGCCGGAAACCTTGTTGGCGCGCGCCTCGAAGTAGGTGGAGAGCGCATCCCCCATGCCGGAGACTAACAGCCGCACCGGCGCGCGGGAGACGACACCGGTATCCATGATGACCATGTCGGGGTTGGTCGGGATCATCAGGTATTCGCTGAACTGCCCCTGTGGGGTATAGATGACAGCCAGCGCGCTGGTGGGGGCATCGGTGGAGGCGATGGTCGGCACTATGACTACTGGCAGTTTCTGGTAGAAGGCGACAGCCTTGGCGGTATCGAGCGTCTTGCCGCCGCCGATGCCGATGATGACGTCAAAGGGCGTCTGGTTGCAGCGGGCCAGCAGCCGGTCGATCTCGGGGCGGGAGCACTCGCCGTTGAAGCAGTCGAACTCGGGCTGGATCCCGGCCCCGTGGCAGCTGGTGGCGACCGTGTCACCCACCAGTCTGGTGACGAAGGCATCGGCCAGGATCAACGGCCTGCTGCCGAGCGCCTTGACGTAGTTGCCGAGATTGGCGAGGGCCCCGTTGCCTTGTACATATTTGCTGGGGCTGATGATGATGCGATCCATTTTCTATCCCTCTTTCTGTGAGAATCGGGGCGAAGTGTCCGGGGATAGCCCCGGAGCACCTCGTCTTGAAAAGGCGCCAAATGTGCGGCGAATCGGGCCGATACGGCGCCTGAAACAGCAGACCGGTGAGCGGCGGTCAGTCGCCGAAACGCTCATCGGCAAGCTGCCGGAAGCAGGCCAGTGCTGCCTCGGCATCCTCTCCGCGGGCCAGCAGGGTCAGGCGATCCCCCTGGCGCACGTCGAGCATGGCGAGCCGGGTCAGGCTGCGGGGATTGGCTTCTTTCTCCCCCTTTTGCAGTTTCAGCTCGGCGGTGAAGGGCTTGAGGCTGGCCACCAGACGGGCGGCGGGGCGCACGTGCAGACCGTGGGCATTCTCTACCACCACTTCGCAGCTCAGCCAGCCTTGCTCGGCGGCCGGGGTTGGGTCGGCAGTGTCTTGAGACGCTTCGGTCGGCAGCATGGCCTGTTTCGGGCCCAGTGCCCCCAGCGCCTCGGCGGCCACCTCGTCCAGGCTGAGGCCGGAGCCGGCTGCCACCACGGCGGCCAGGGTGCCCTCGACCAGCGGGGCAGGGCAGAGTCGTACCCGTGCACTCAGCTCGGGGGGCAGCAGCTCGAGGGCGGTCTCGGCGCTCAAGAGAGCGCTGCCAAGATCCATCAGCACCAGCACGCCACTGCCGTCATCCGCTTCTTCGATCGCACTCATCACTGCGATGGCATCGGTTCCGATGGGGTGGTCGGGGTCATTGACCCCGGCCGCCAGCCGCAACCGGGCCGGGCTACCCAGCTGACCGGCCAGTTCCTGCAGACCGGCCGCCAGGGTGGCGCTGTGAGAGACAACTACGATTCCTATCATGTTTACAACCTCGCTCTGTCACGCAGGGCGGTCAACAGCAACAGGGTCGAGGTGGCCCCGGGATCCTGATGGCCTATGCTGCGTTCGCCGAGATAACTGGCGCGCCCCTTGCGGGCCTGCATCTGTATGGTGGACTCGGTGCCGGCAGTGGCGGCTGCCACCGCCTTGTCCAGCGCCTCGGGCAGCGGCAGACCCTGCTGCTCGGCCTGTTGCAGTGCAGCCAGGGCGGGCCACCAGGCGTCGCACATGGTCTTGTCGCCCGGCTCGGCGCGACCGCGGGAGACGATCCCCTCCACCCCGTCGCTCAACATCTTGCAAAGCTGGTTCAGGTTCAGGCTCTGGCAGGCATCGCTGCTGGCCGCGGCACGGATGAAGAAGGTGCCGTAGAGGGGGCCGCTGGCGCCCCCCACGGAGGAGAGCAGAGTCATGCCGGTGGTTTTCAGCACCTGGCCGATGTCCTTGTCCGCCACTGCCGGCAGCTTTTCGGCCACCTTGGCAAAGCCGCGCTGCATGTTGAGGCCGTGATCCCCGTCGCCGATGTCGGTATCCAGCGCGGTCAGGTAGTCGCGCTGATCGGTGAATATGTGCTCGCAGTCGAGCAGCCAGTTGACGATTTGATGCTTGCTTAACATGGACATTCCTTAGCAGCCGCGACGCAGGGCGGGGGTGTGAACGGGGGCATCCCACAGGGTCATCAGCTCGTCATCCACCTTGAGCAGGGTGATGGAGATGCCGGTCATGTCGAGAGAGGTGCAGTAGGGACCGATCAGGTTGCGCACCAGATGAATGCCCGCCTCTTCACACAGGGTGGCGAGCCGGCCATAGACGCCGTAGAGCTCGGAGATGGGGGTTCCCCCCAGGCTGTTGACCAGCGCGATGACCCGGTCGCCCTTGTTGAGCGGCTCGATAAAGGTGTGCTCCTCCTGCCAGCTGCCACTGGCGCGATCCCAGTGACGCAGGGTACGGCCATAGGGACGGTTGTCAGTCAGCTCCTTGAACATGTCGTCCACCAGGGCGTTGAGGTCGGTGAAGGGGCGGCGCTCGATGCCCGGCTCGCCATGGATGCCGACCCCGAATTCCACCTCGTTGTCGGCCAGGGTGAAGGAGGGCTTGCCGGCGGCCGGCACTGTGCAGGCGTGCATGGCCACCCCAATGGTGCGGCTCTGATTGTTGACGCGGCGGGCCAGGGCCTCGCAGCGCGCCAGGTCATAGCCCGCCTCGGCGGCGGCACCTACCAGTTTTTCACACAGCACTGTGGTGGCGACGCCGCGACGGCCCGCGGTGTAGAGACTGTCTTTGACCGCCACGTCGTCATCGATGAGGGCGAAGCCCACCTTGACCCCGTCACCGTGCAGCAGTTCGACAGCGGTCTCGAAGTTGAGCACGTCGCCGGTGTAGTTCTTCACCAGAAACAGCACGCCGGCACCGCCGTCGACCGCCTGCCCACACTCATACATCTGATCCGGCGTGGGCGAGGTGAAGATCTCGCCGGGACAGGCACCATCCAGCATGCCCTTGCCCACCAGACCGCCGTGCATCGGCTCGTGGCCGCTGCCACCGCCGGAGACCAGCGCCACCTTGCCTTGTACGGGGGCATCGGCGCGGGTGATGTAGTGGGGTTCGATACGGACCTTGAGCTCGGGATGGGCGGCAGCCATCCCCATCAGTTGTTCACGGACCACGGCATCGACGGCATTGATCAGTTTCTTCATGGCTCACTCCTTGGCTTGCCACCGTATGGTGGGCAAATGGTTGGTAGAGCCAGTCTAGCGAGAGAAAGCGGGAGAAAAATGACGGCCGTTCCGGTTCGGATCTGAAACAGCCTGAGGGCGCTGGTTGTTCCAAACTGAAACACCGACGGGTGGAATAAAGGGGAAATGTTAGCCGGGTCACAACCACGAAAAAGGGCCCCCGCAGGAGCCCTTTTCGATAACCGGAGGTATTAGATGGCCCAGCCACCGGCGTAGAAGATCACCAGCGCCACGGCGATGATGACGGTGCCGATGTTGAGCTTTTTCCACTCGGCGGCAAACAGGCGGCCAATCACCAGCGCCACGAAGCCCAGCATGATGCCGGTGACTATGTTGCAGGTCAGCACGATAAAGACGGCGCACAGCATGCCGGAGAGAGCATCGACCGAATCGCTGAAGTCCAGCTTGGTAACGTTGCCCAGCATCAGCAGACCCACGTACATCAGGGCCGGTGCGGTGGCGTAGGCCGGTACCAGATAGCTCAGCGGGGAGAGGAAGATCATCAGCAGGAACAGCACGCCAACCAGGGTGGCAGTCAGACCCGTCTTGCCACCGGCGGCAGTACCTGCGGCCGATTCAATGTAGACCGCGGCCGGTGCACCACCGACGGCGCCCGCCACCATGCTGCTGACGGAGTCGGCGGTCAGGGCCTTGCCGCCACTGATGATGTGGCCACGCTCGTTGATAAGGCCGGCCTGGCCAGCTACGGCACGGATGGTGCCGGTGGCGTCAAATACGGCTGTCATCACCAGTGCCAGCACGGTGGGGATGACCACCGGGTTGAGGGCGCCCAGCAGATCCATGCTGCCTACCAGAGAGCCTTTCTCGCCGGTCAGGCTCGGCATGGCGAAGAAGCCCTGCCAGGTCACTTTCGGGTCGAATATGAGGCCGAGGATGGAGATGGCGATGATCACCATCAGGATGCCGCCCGGCACCTTGCGGCGCTCCAGACCGAAGATGGCGGCCAGACCCAGTACCGTCATGATGACGGGGAAGGCGGTCACTTCACCGAGCTGGACCGGCAGACCGGCCCCTTCGTTCTTGATCACCATGCCGACGCCGTTGGTGGCGATCAGCAGCAGGAACAGGCCGATCCCGATGCCGGTACCGTGGGCGATGCCGGAGGGGAGGTTATCGAGGATCCATTGGCGCACACCGGTGACGCTGATCAGGGTGAACAGCACCCCCATCAGGAAGATGGCGCCCAGCGCCACCGGGATGCTCAGCCCTTGCCCCAGCACCAGGCTGAAGGCAGTAAAGGCGGTGAGGGAGATGGCACAACCGATGGCCATGGGCAACTTGGCCCACAGACCCATCAGCAGGGAGCCGAAGGCGGCGATCAAGCAGGTAGCCACGAAGACGGGACCCTGCTCGAAGCCGGCGGCACCCAGCATGTTTGGCACCACTATGATGCTGTAGACCATGGCCAGGAAGGTGGTCAGCCCCGCAACCAGCTCCTGACGCACGCTACTGCCGCGCGCAGAAATGGAAAAATAAGAGTCCAGAAAGCCGCCGTTCCCTGATTGGGCGGCCATATCTTGCTTTGCCATAACTAATCCTGAAAGTGTGAAGGAAATCGTTTGCGTTGGTGGCGCGCAAAATAGCAAGAAATCGCGACAAAAGCAGCGGATAACCCGAAATTTTCGTCAAGATCTCCACATAAGGAGCCATTCGGGATTTTTTTTCGAGCCAAAGCGACTCGAGCAGGAGAGGCATGTGTGATGCTGGTTGTCTGGTGGGAGGTTAAAGGAGTGACATATGGATAACAAAAAACCCGCCAAGGCGGGTTTTTTCAATGCTTGCAGTGTACTCAGCCAATGGCATGAGTCATCGCCAGACGGTTTGACCTGAATTACAGGGCAACGACGTTGGCAGCTGCCGGGCCTTTCTGGCCTTGTTCGATGGTGAACTCTACGCGCTGACCTTCTTCCAGGGTTTTGAAACCGTTGGACTGGATGGCGGAGAAGTGAACGAACACGTCCTTGCTGCCGTCAACCGGGGAGATGAAACCAAAACCTTTCTCGGCGTTGAAGAACTTAACAGTACCAGTCACTTTGTTAGACATAATAATTTCTCTTTAAATAGTGTTTGAAATGCCATTACGGCAGTCGGTGATTATTCGTCAGCAATACGTATGGGGAGCACTAAAGAAGGAGAATTATTTGACAGGAATTATAAAGATAACGCCTATTGTAATCACTGCTTTACTAAAATGTCTGCCTAACATAAACAGGTCTGAACTGCCGAACCATCGTGAAGGATTAGAACACTCTCCCATTTCTAAAGCAAACTTTATCTTGAAATCGCACATATGTAACAGCAAGTTTTCCTTGGTAGCGTCACAAAGATGATATTTTTCAATCGCATAGAGACAATGGGTAATGTTCTTGCATTTTCGAGAAATGCCATCACATCTCATTTTTCCTGTCAAAGGGAGTGGCGGATCATTTGCGCAGAAATGAAGTGGAAGGGCGAACAGGCGGGAGCAAGGCAGTAAGAAACCCAGCTCCGCCTGATAGGACCATCAGCAGGGGGTTGCCGCGAGAGCCCCGCTCTGTTCATCAGGTTCGACGTGGATCAATACGATGGCGTGCGGCAGCTGCTGCATGATGGCCTCCTCTATCCGGTCACAGATGGTGTGGGCTTCGCCGATGCTCATGGTGGTCGGCAGGGTGAGGTGAAAATCGATATGGCGACGACGACCCGCTCGGCGGCTGCGCAGATCGTGAAAATCGGCACCCGGTGGGCAGCAGTCGGTGATGATGCGGCTGGTCATCGCCAGTTCCTCGGGACTCATGCTGCGATCGATCAGGGGGTGAAAGGCTTCCATCAGCATGGCGATGGCTTCCTTGACGATAAACAGCGCGACACCGATGGCCACCAGGGGATCCAGGATGGCAAGAGAGTAGCCAAACAGGCTGGCCAGCCAGATACCGCCAAGCCCGGCAGCCACGCCGGCAGAGGTGAGCACGTCGGCCTTGAGATGAAGGGCATCGGCAGCCAGGGCGACGGACTCCTCTTCTCTGGCCACCTTGTAGAGGTACGCCGAGACGACACTGTTGACCAGAGCCGAGATCACCATCACCAGCACACCCCAGCCGATGCTCTCTATGGGGGAGGGGTTGAGCAGCTTGCCGATGGCTTCAACCATGATCCAGCCAGCGGCCAGCAGGATCAGCAGTGCTTCAATGACGCCGGAGACATTTTCAATCTTGTCGTGACCATAGGGGTGGTGCTCGTCGGGGGGCAGATCCGATTTCTTCACCGCAAACAGGGCGATCAGGGCGGCGACCAGATCCATGGCCGAGTGAATGGCTTCCGAGATGATGCTGACCGACCCGCTGATGAGACCGGCCACCAGCTTCATGATGATCAGGCTGATATTGGAACAGACGGAGACCAGGGCTGCGCGAGATTTTCGGGACATGATTCGGGTTCCTGACTCAATAACGGCATTTGCAAAGTGGTGCATTATATATTTCAGCCACCAAATAATCCGTGCCACTTTGTAATATTATGTTTCCGGTGATAGTGAGAATGCTTATTAAAATATTGTTCTTTGCAGTCACATATATTTCATCTGGCAAATGCATATAAATTATTTGGCGGTGTCATATCAAAATGACGATCGTTAATCGCGTTTTTTTATTGCCAGAACAGAACGATCGGAAAATTGTCGCAGCGGCAAGTTTGCGCGGAAACCGGGCTGGATCCCGGGGCATGGCGGGGGTATGCTGGCTCTGGTGATGGCCTTGCGCCATCGCACCAAGCGTACTGATGTTGATGATTCGGATGACATGCTGGCGCCCTCACGGGACCAACTGTCTGGGTAACATTTTTGGAGTTTGATGATGAGTAACAAAGAACATCACAACGGCAAAGATGCCAAGAAAAAACCGCAGATGTCACTGAAGGAAAAACGCGAAGCCAAGCGGCAAAAAGCCGAGCTGAAAAATGGCAGCGCAATGAAGTAACGCTCCTCTTGCTGTTGTTCCTCCGGAGCCAGTACAAAGCCAGCCTGTGATGGGCTGGCTTTTATGTTTGTGCGTCAGGGCGTGGCGCCGTATGTCTCGAATACTTTCAGATAGCGACCATCCTGCTTCATGGCTGCGAGCTGGCGGTCAAACAATTCCCGTGTGTCGGGTGAGCGAAACGCAAAGTGATAGATGGTGGGAGGGAACAGATCCGCCTGATTGATCTGGGCTCGTTGATAGCGTTCGCCGGAATGGGGATGGGTGATCAGCTGGTCCAGATAGTAGTAGAACACCCGCTCTTCCAGCACGATGGCATCGACTCTGCCACGCAGCAGCTGGTGTACCTGGCCTTGCTGCTTGGCAACCTCTTCATAGCGGGGATTCTGGCTGACCATGGTGGCAAAGTGTTCTCCCAGGATGACTTTCGCGCGCTGAAAAGAGGTGACTCTCAGGTGTCGCAGCTCATCCAGGGTGGTGACGGGGTGGTCGTACAGGGTAAAGACCCGGTTATGAAAGGTGATGACAGGTTGGGTCAGGAAGCGGCTATCCATCATGCCGGGTCTGACGTTGATGATGGCATCCAGTTTGCCGGACTTGAACATGCGAAAGGTGCGCTCCAGCGGCAGAAATTCGAACTGAAGCTGGTATTGGGTGCCGGTAAAGGCTTGCGTCAGCAGATCCAGTTCTATGCCACGCTTTTCCCCTTCGATGACATAGGGAGGAATGGCAAAACTGACTCCGACCCTGAGAGGTTTTGCCAGCAGGCATCCGGGGGCAAGGGCGATCAGCAACAGCAGGACATGGACAATCAGCTTCATCGCACCTCGTACGAACGATCCTGTCGATACATCAATCTGGTTGGAGTGCCTTAAACTGGCAAAATTCTGCTTACTGGCAGCTCAAAAAAAGCCCTGGCTAGGCAGGGCTTTTGCATTGCTTCATTTTAGAACGGAATATCGTCGTCGAAATCCATCGGCGGCTCGTTATAGACCGGCGGAGCTGACTGGGGCTGCTGAGCCGGACGGCCGTAACCACCCTGCTGCTGCATGTTCTGCTGCGGAGCGGGACGCTGCTGGTTCATCGGCTGCTGCATGGCCTGCTGCGGCTGGCCCCAGCCACCCTGGTTCTGGCCACCCATACCCTGACCGGCGCCTTGCGGACGGCCACCCAGCATCTGCATCACGCCGCTGAAGCTGTCGACCAGCACTTCGGTGGTGTAGCGTTCCTGGCCGCTCTGATCCTGCCATTTGCGGGTTTGCAGCTTGCCTTCCACATAGACCTGGGAACCCTTTTTCAGGTATTCACCGGCGACTTCGGCCAGCTTGCCCATGAAGACGACGCGGTGCCATTCGGTGCGCTCTTTCTGCTCGCCGGTTTGCTTGTCGCGCCAGGTTTCAGAGGTGGCCAGGGTAATGTTGGTCACAGCACCGCCACTCGGCATGTAGCGTACTTCCGGGTCTTGCCCGAGGTTACCGATCAGAATGACTTTATTGATGCCTCGACTGGCCATAATCTCTCTTCCACCTTTATATTCCGGCCAGGCAGCAAGCCTGGGCCAACCAAATGAGTTCCGCGATTTTTATCTGTGCCATGCTGTTATCGCATTGAACAACATGGTTTTCTATAACCCTTGTAGCAGTCAGGCTGATGATCGCTGATTACCTGGCACAGGTTTAGCGCACAATAGTAACAGCTGATGCGCCCCTGCGCATCATCCAGCGAGCGTACTCGCAGGTCAGGCGGCGGGTGAAGGGTCTCTGTTGACAACCCGCTCCGGCGTGGCCGCTTATCGTCAAAAAGGATAACCGCGATAGATAATGCCTGTCTATTCATCCAGTAGTCTCTGTGCCATACTGGCTCGCTCTGGTCTGTGTATCGAGCGTGCAACAAGATGGAAAAGATCGTGGTCCGGGGTGCTCGCACCCACAACCTCAAGAACATCAACCTGACCCTGCCCCGCGACAAGCTGATCGTGGTCACCGGCCTCTCCGGCTCGGGCAAATCCTCCCTGGCGTTCGATACCCTCTATGCCGAGGGGCAGCGCCGTTATGTGGAGTCGCTCTCCGCTTATGCCCGCCAGTTCCTCTCCCTGATGGAGAAGCCGGACGTGGACCACATCGAGGGGCTCTCCCCGGCCATCTCCATCGAACAGAAGTCCACCTCCCACAACCCGCGCTCCACGGTCGGCACCATCACCGAAATTTACGACTACTTGCGTCTGCTGTTTGCCCGGGTCGGCGAGCCGCGCTGCCCGACCCACGGCATCCCGCTCACCGCCCAGACCATCAGCCAGATGGTGGACCAGGTGCTGGCCCAGCCGGAAGGCGCCAAGCTGATGCTGCTTGCCCCCGTGGTGCGCAACCGCAAGGGGGAGCACGTCAAGCTGCTGGAGAACCTGGCGGCCCAGGGTTATATCCGTGCCCGCATCGACGGGGAGGTGTGTGATCTCTCGGATCCCCCGACCCTGGAGCTGCAAAAGAAGCACACCATCGAGGTTGTGGTGGACCGCTTCAAGGTGCGTGACGATCTGCAGCAACGCCTCGCCGAGTCGTTCGAGACGGCGCTGACTCTCTCCGGCGGCATCGTCCTGGTGGCGCCCATGGACGGAGATGAGGGGGAGACCCTGACTTTCTCGGCCAACTTCGCCTGCCCCGAGTGTGGCCACTCGGTCTCGGAGCTGGAGCCGCGCATCTTCTCCTTCAATAACCCGGCCGGCGCCTGCCCCACCTGCGACGGTCTCGGGGTGCAGCAGTACTTCGATCCGGACAAGGTGATCCACGATCCGGGCCAGAGCCTGGCCGGTGGCGCCATCCGCGGTTGGGACAAGCGCAGCTTCTACTACTTCCAGATGCTCAAATCCCTGGCCGAGCATTACGACTTCGATCTGGAGGCGCCTTGGGAGGATCTGCCACCCAAGGTGCAGGAGGTGATCCTGCGTGGCTCCGGACGCGGCGACGTGGAGTTCCGCTACATGAACGACCGCGGCGATGTGGTTGTGCGCAAGCACCCGTTCGAGGGGATCCTGCACAACATGGAGCGCCGCTACCGGGAGACCGAATCCAACTCGGTGCGTGAAGAGCTGGCCAAATACATCGCCAACAAATCCTGCACCAGTTGCGGCGGCAGCCGGCTGCGGGAAGAGGCGCGCCACGTCTTCGTCGAGAACCGCAACCTGCCGGCCATTGCCGAGCAGTCCATCGGCGATGCGCTGGCCTTCTTCGAAGGGTTGAACCTGACCGGCCAGCGCGCCCAGATTGCCGAGAAGATCCTCAAAGAGATCGTCGAGCGGCTCGGCTTCCTGGTGAACGTGGGTCTCAACTACCTGAGCCTGTCGCGCAGCGCCGAGACCCTCTCCGGTGGTGAGGCACAGCGGATCCGGCTGGCCAGCCAGATCGGGGCCGGTCTGGTGGGGGTCATGTATGTGCTGGATGAGCCTTCCATCGGCCTGCACCAGCGCGACAACGAGCGGCTGCTCAAGACCCTGACCCATCTGCGCGATCTCGGCAACACGGTGATCGTGGTGGAGCACGACGAGGATGCTATTCGCCTCGCCGACCACGTGCTCGATATCGGCCCGGGGGCCGGGGTGCACGGCGGCGCCATCGTCGCCCAAGGGACACCGGCGGAGATCATTGCGAACCCCGAGTCATTGACCGGTGACTACCTCTCCGGTCGCAAGCAGATCGCTATTCCGGCAGAGCGCACGCCGCTCACCGACAAGTGGTTGAAATTGAAAGGGGCGAGCGGCAACAACCTGCGTAACGTCAACCTGGATCTGCCCATCGGGGTGATGACCTGCGTCACCGGGGTCTCCGGCTCCGGCAAGTCGACCCTGATCAACGACACCCTGTTTCGCATCGCCCATCGGGAGCTCAACAAGGCGACCGAGTCGACCCCGGCTCCCTATCGCAGCATCGAGGGGCTGGAGCACCTGGACAAGGTGGTGGACATCGACCAGAGCCCCATCGGCCGTACCCCGCGCTCCAACCCGGCCACCTACACCGGCCTGTTCACCCCGATCCGCGAGCTGCTCTCCGGCACCCAGGAGGCGCGCTCGCGCGGCTACCAGCCGGGCCGCTTCTCCTTCAACGTCAAGGGGGGCCGCTGCGAGGCGTGCCAGGGGGATGGCGTCATCAAGGTGGAGATGCATTTCTTGCCGGATGTCTACGTACCGTGCGACGTCTGCAAGGGCAAGCGCTACAACCGCGAGACCCTGGAGGTGAAGTACAAGGGCAAGAACATCCACGAGATCCTCGAGATGACGGTGGAGGACGCGCGCGCCTTCTTCGATCCGGTGCCTGCGGTGGCGCGCAAGCTGCAGACCCTGATGGACGTGGGCCTCTCCTACATTCGGCTCGGCCAGTCGGCCACCACCCTGTCGGGGGGCGAGGCGCAGCGGGTCAAGCTGGCGCGCGAGCTCTCCAAGCGGGATACCGGCCAGACCCTCTACATCCTGGACGAACCGACCACAGGGCTGCACTTCCACGACATCCAGCAGTTGCTCAAGGTGCTGCACCAGCTGCGGGATCGCGGCAACACCATCGTCATCATCGAGCACAACCTGGACGTCATCAAAACCGCCGACTGGATTGTCGATCTGGGCCCGGAGGGGGGCTCGGGGGGCGGCCGCATCCTGGTCACCGGCACGCCGGAGGAGATCTGCGCCAACAAGGAATCCCACACGGCGCGTTTTTTAGGGCCGATGCTGGCGAAATAAACTGCGTAATGAAGAGAGGGGCCATCGGCTCCTCTCTGCTATCAAATCCACTAGATTGAAAGAGGCATTTCAATGCCGACAGGCTACTGAACTGCCATTGGCAACTACATGGTGACGTATGACCAGATCTCCCCGCTCCCTCGATCATCTGCTGGCATATTCCATGATCCCCATCTGGGTCGGGGCCATCTTGATGTTGCTGGTGTTGATCGCGCTGACGCAGGTACCGGCTGCCACCCGTATCGAAGAGCAACGGGTGAAAGAGCATCTGGTGCGAGTGCTCAAGGCGATTCAACTCGATATCAGAGCGGTGGATGCCTTTACCCGGGATTGGGGGATCTGGGATGACAGTTACTACTTCATCACCCATCACAACCGTGACTATATCGAGGCCAATCTGCTCAGCGACATGCCGATGCGGGATTTCGGTCTCAACCTGATCAGCTACATGGACCTTCAGGGGAACGAGATCTGGACCCACACCCAGTTGCCGGAAAATAACGACTCCGGTACCACGGCCACCGAGTTGCCCAATTTCCTCGATGACCTGAAACGTCAGCTGCGTCAGGACTCCCTGGCGCAAGGCACGGTCAATCTGCACGGGATCCGGAATTCCCTGTGGGGGCCCCTCATCTTCTCCTGGCAGGCTATCCGCCTCAGCGATGGCAGCGGTACACCCAACGGTTTTCTGCTGGCATTGCGCTGGCTGGATCGTCCCTACATCGAGCAGATTTCCGAGCGTACCGCACTGCCGATCATGATTGCCCCCACTCGCCAGGGTGAGGGGGAGACGGGTTTTCAGCCACTGCAGGCGCAGATGACCTATCGCCTCATCGATCTCGGCCTGCAACGGGTTCGTGGTGAGGGGCGTCTGCTCAACAATGCTGGCCAGCCGGTGGTGACCCTGGTGCTGGAAGAGGAGCGGAAGGTGCTGCAAGCCACCCTGGAGGGGGCCTTGCTGACGTTTGCCGGCATGCTGGTCGTGAGTGCGCTGTGCATGCTGCTCGCCATGCACAGGTTGAAGAGCATAGTGCTGACTCCCCTGCATCAGTTGATGACGGCGTTGCAGCGTTTTGGCGACAAGCCGGATGTGGCGCTGATCCCCCATATCGACAGCAGTACCGAGTTGGCGACTCTCAGCAGCAAGATGCGTGAAATGGCCGGCAAGGTGAGTCAGCAACACGATGAGTTGTTGGCCAGATCCAACCTTATGGAGATGGCGGCCTTTACGGATCCCCTGACCCGCTGTTTCAACCGCCGTTACCTTGAGGGGTGGTTACAGGATCACAGGGCTGAACCCTGTACGCTGTTGCTGCTGGATCTCGATCACTTCAAGCGGATCAACGACAAATTTGGTCACGACGTCGGGGATCTGGTGCTGCAACAGTTGGCTGAGCTGCTCAGAAAGCTGGTGACAACCGATGTCGGGCCGATCGTCCGGCTGGGGGGAGAAGAGTTTCTGCTGTTGTTGCAAGTCGAAGACGAATGCGAGATTGCGCTGTGGGTGGAACGGCTCAGGCTGCGCGTCGCCAGTCACCGTTTCGGCAGGGAAGAGACACCGCTCTGGCTGACAGTTTCCTTGGGATATTGCCGTTATCCGTTACACCCTTCGATGGTCGACAGCTTCTGGAGCCATAGCTTCAAGTTGGCGGATATGGCTCTCTATCGTGCCAAGCAGGAAGGGCGCAACCAGTGGCAGGGTTACACGGGAACCTTGCCACCAGATGCGATCGCGCTGACTCCCGAGCAGATTGTCGATGGTGATCATCTGCAGCTGAACAGGCTGGAGTTCCGGGATCAGCCCTGCCGAACCAGTACCAGATAAGCCATGGCGACGATAAAACCGATCAGGATAAAGAGAAAGGATCCTATCCCCCATACGGCGGCGAGAAATGCCCCCACCTTTTGCCATCTCGACTCATTCTTCATAAATAAATAATTACTTTCCAGTAACTTGCGTGCCACAAAAATACGCTCGTCAGGCCTTGTACACAACTGTTAATTGTTTATTCCGCAAAATGGATAAGATGCCTCAATTCGGCATATTTAGTCGCAATCAGACGGACGAAATAAAGTCGTGTGAGTGATGGCTGGTGTGTCGCAAATAGTGTGACGGCAACGAAAACTTGCCAATAAAGATGCCATGCCAATCAATCTATTTCTGCTTAACATTTGTTCCAAATCAATAACCATGCACTTACAAGCTTTTATAGTCAGCACGCTTACAGCATCGAATGACAACAAAAAAAGGACTTAGTGATGAAAAAGATTCTTCCTCTGATGATTGCAGCAGCCCTGACCTCTCCCTTTGCCATGGCACACCAGGCTGGCGATATTCTGGTGCGTGGTGGTTTGGCATTTGTTTCTCCGCAGGAGAGCAGCACGCCTGTCGATCTCGACATCAATGACAACATGCAACTGGGGCTGACCCTCTCGTACATGATCACCGATAACTGGGGTGTCGAGTTGTTGGCGGCCACTCCCTTCTCCCACTCGGTAAAGCTGGGTGATGCAGAAGTGGCCAAGATCAAGCATCTGCCGCCAACCCTGATGGGTCAGTACTATTTTGGCGATGCCCAAAGCAAGGTTCGCCCCTATATCGGTATCGGTGTCAACTACACCACCTTCTTTGACGAAGAGGGTCGCGGTCCTTTGGCCGGCACAGAAGTTAAAATGGATGATTCCTGGGGGATCGCGGGTCAGGTCGGTATCGACATGGCCATCACCGACCGCTGGTTCGTGAACGGTTCTGCCTGGATCATGGATATCGACTCTGATGTACATACTGCCATTGGTACCATCGATACCAAGATTGACCCCATGGCCTTTATGGTCGGCGTCGGCTATCGCTTCTAATAACCGGATTCTGATGGCGTAATGCCGCAGATATATAGCTAAGCACGTCTCCTTTCAGCCCGGCTCGGTCCGGGCTTTTTTATGTCTGCCATTAATTACAAAGTGATTAATTAGCCTCGGCAGATCAATAAAATAGCTCCTCTCCTCCCTCTATAATGCGCCGTTTCTGCCGATAGTGACTATGTTCACTTTACCTTTCCCCACGAGCGAGGATGTCTCCATGGGTTTATCTATTGTGCAGCGGATCATCGCCGGATTTGTGTTGATGCTGCTGTTGCTGATCCTGCTTGGTGTGATCAGCACCTTTAAAATCAAGGGTATCAATGACGGCCTCTCCGCCGTCTCCGATCGGGCGACCCCTCTGGTGGTGGCGGTAGCCAATCTCAAGGGGGCATTGCAAGAGAGCAATCGCTGGGTGCTGGTTTATCGCACCAGTGAAGATGCCGCCCAACTGCCGCAGTTCGCCAACCAGTTCAAGGAGCAGCAAGCCCGTTTCACCCAGCTGAGCCAGGAGATGGGCAAGTTTACCGAAGTGGCGGAGGCGCGTGCCCGCTTCCGGCAGGTAGAGAGTGCGACCGGCCAGTTTTATAGCCTGGCGGAACAGGTACTGGCCCAGCATGGCAAGTGGGTCGATGCCCTGTCGCAGCGGCACAAATTGCAGCTGGAGTTTATCCGGCTCGAGGACACCTATCAGTGGGCCGCCGATCTGCTGTTGCAGCAGAGTGCCAGCAAGCGTTCCATGCGCAACAAGGCCGAGCTCATCACCTCGGGGATCGCACGGGATCTGAAGAATATTCGCCGGGCCGATGCCAAGACGGATCTCAATGAGCTGGAAAAGGTGCTCAGCAAGGACATCGAGATGGCCCACAAGCGCCTGGAACGCGTACTGGTGCCGGATGATGTGAAGCAGCGTTTCGTGACCAATCTGGATCGGATGCAGGAGCTGGCACTGGGCCCGCAAGGCTTGCTGGCCACCATGCGTCAGGCACAACAACTGGAGCTGGCGCTGGTCAGTCTGAACCAGCAACTGGATGCCAGCCTGGCCAGCAGCCTGAGCCTGCTTGACGAAATGGGCCAGTCGGCCGGTTCCATTGCCAGCGAGAGCCGCGTCAATGCCGATGCCGCCGTCAGCAGCGCCAGTGTCTGGATCCTGATCGTGGCCACCGTCTCGGCGGCTGCGGCGCTGCTCATCGGTTACACCACGGCACGCAGCATTCAGCGTCCGTTGCAGATGATCAACCGGGAGCTGGAGTACATGGCGGCCGGGGACATGACCCGCCGTATCAATTACCACAGCAGTTGCGAGTTTGGCAGCCTTTCCCGCTCCATTGATACACTGGCGGGCAAGACTGGAGAGCTGCTTTCCCAGATCAATGCGGGTTCCCGTCATCTGGTGGAGGAGGCGAGCCGCGCCGCCGAGATCAGCGAACGGGCCATGTCCCGGGTACAGGATCAGAAGAGCCAGACCGATCAGGTGGCGGCTGCCATCACCGAGCTGGAGGTAAGTGCCACCGAGGTGGCCCGTTCCACCGATGGTACCAAGCATGAGGTGGATCTGGCCGATGAGGAGGCCAGAAGCGGCCGCCAGAAAGTGGCGACCACCCGTCGCATTACAGAACAGCTGGCCAGCGCCATGGAAGAGGCGGTCGGTATCACCTACAAGCTGGGGGAATTCAGCAACAACATCGGCAGCATTCTCGACGTGATCCGCAGCATCGCCGAGCAGACCAACCTGCTGGCGTTGAACGCGGCCATTGAGGCGGCCCGGGCTGGCGATGCCGGTCGCGGCTTCGCCGTGGTGGCCGACGAGGTACGGGCACTGGCCAACCGGACCCAGACCTCGACCGAGGAGATCCAGAGCATGATCGAAAACTTGCAGAGCTCCAGCAAGCATGTGGTGGAGGTGATGGGGCGCAGCCAGGAGCAGACCCATAGCTGTGTTGAGCAGACCCGCGAGATGGATGCGGCACTGCAATCCATCGCCGATCGGATGAGCGCCATCAAATCGATGGCGGATCAGGTAGCCAATGCCGCCCAGGAGCAGATCTCCGTCAGCCAGGGGGTGGCTCGCCATATCGCCGGCATTGCCGATGTGGCCTACGAGACGGAACGGGAGGCACGAGAGTCGGCCAGCAGCAGTGAAGTGCTGGCGGATCTGGTCGCCAAGCAGCAACAACTTATCGCACATTTCAAGGTCTAGGAGGGCTTATGGCTAACAAGTGGATTGGAGCCCTGAGTCTCCTGTTGTGTGGCCAGCTGATGGCCAGCGAGCTGGTGATCGAGAGCTGGCGTGCCGATGACAAGGCGCTGTGGGAGCAGAAGATCATCCCGGCGTTCGAGGCGACGCACCCGGGGATCAAGGTGACGTTTCATCCGGTGCAAAACGTCAACTATATGCCTACCTTGCTGGAGAACCTGAAGGCCGGCAAGGCGGGGGATCTCATCACTTGCCGCCCGTTTGATGATTCCCTCGCGCTGTTCAAGGCCGGTCATCTGGCCGAGCTGACCGAGATGGCGGGGATGGAGAACTTCCCGAGCTTCGCCCAGTCGCCCTGGCAGACCGACTCCGGTGCCCAGACGTTTTGCGTCCCCATGGCGTCCGTTATTCACGGCTTTTTCTACAACAAGAAGATCTTCAATGAATTGGGGCTGACCCTGCCGCAGACCCGCGACGAGTTCTTCGCCGCGCTCGACAAGGTGAAGGCCGATGGCCGTTATGTGCCGCTGGCCATGAGCGGTGGCGAGAGCTGGGTCTCCTCTGAACTGGGTTTCCAGAACATTGGTCCCAACTACTGGAAAGGGGAAGACGGGCGCCTGGCGCTGATCGGCGGAAACGAGCGGTTCGACAACCCGCATTATGTGAAGGTGTTCGAGGAGCTTGCTCGCTGGCGCCCCTATCTGGGTGAAGGGGGTGAGAGTCGGGATTATGCTGCCACCAACGAGCTGTTCACCTCGGGCAAGGCCGCCTTCTATGTGGCCGGTTCCTGGGAGATAGCACCCTTCACCGGCAAGGTCGATTTTGGTGTCATGCGCCCGCCGGTCGCCAAGCAGGGAGCTGGCTGTTTCTTCACCGATCACACCGACATCGGCATGGGGATGAACCCGGCGAGCAAAAACAAGGAGGCCGCCATGGCCTTCCTGCAGTGGCTGACTACGCCCCAGTTTGCCGAGCTCTACACCAACGCGTTGCCGGGCTTTTTCTCCCTCTCCAACCACTTCTTCGACGTCACCAATCCGGCGGCCAGAGAGATGATGGAGTGGCGGGATCAGTGTGATTCCACCATACGAGTGGCCACCCAGATCCTCTCTCGCGGCACTCCCAAGCTGGGGGATGAGCTGGCCGAAGTGAGTCAGGCGGTATTGCTGGGCAAAATGGAGCCCAAAGCGGCGGCCGAGCGACTGGAACAAGGGCTTAAAGGCTGGTATGCCCCCCATCAGGGTAGCAAGGTTGCGGGGCAGGAGTGCCAGTGTGATGCCGGCGTGACTCAGACAAGTGCCGTGACTGCGACGCAAACGGCGCCGCAACCTGCCGCGCAGGATGCAGTCGAGCAGGCGCTTTCCAGCGAGCTGGAAACACCGCAACAGTAGAGCATGACCAGTAGATTCTGATTGTGCAGAAAACGGGAGGCATCAGCCTCCCGCTTTTATTGGCGGGTTGGTGGTTCAGGTATCGGAGGGCCAGCGGCAGAGGCTGCCGATGCGGGCCACGGGAGTGAATCCGAGCGAGCGATAAATCCGCTGGGCGTGGTAGTGCTCATCGGCCACTATGATCAGCCGCTCTACCCGCTTCAGCCCTTGTCGTGCCACATGGCTGAGCAGCCGGTGGCATAGCCCTCTGTTGCGCCATGCCCTGTGGGTGCGTACCAGCTGGAAACGCCCCATGGTATCGGTAAAGAAGAGGCCGCAACTGGCGATCAACTGGCCCTCCTGCCAGATCCCCCACCAATCGCCGAGTCCATCGGCGATCATGGCTTGGTAAAGCCGTTGTCGTGAGTGCAGATAGGCGAGATAGCTGGCCTCGTCATGACTCATGTCTCGCTCATGGAGTTCGAAGTCGAGCCATGTCTGCCAGTCGCTTGCCCGGAATGCACGAAGTTCCTGACCCGGATGAGAAAGCATCACTGGTTGCCAGCTCTGCTCGTCGAGAGCCAGCACCACACACTCCAGATACTGATAACCCGTTGTTACAAATCCGGCTATTCGGCTGTTTTGTCCTTCCGCCAGCGGCCATTGGAAAGTGCGGTGACGGATCCTGGGATCCTGGCCGATCAGTTGATCGAAAGTGGCTTCGAGCCAGCCCTTGTCCCTGTCACTGGGAGGGGTGGAGAGCAGCAGATAGTTGCCGAAGTAGTAGTCGGGGGCATCCGGAGTTCGCACGGCCCAGAACTCGTCATGCCGGGTGACTTCGCCCTGATAGCGGTCGAACAGCAGATCCGTGGCAAAGCCGGGGTGGGTGTCCATGGTGATACTCCTGCAAAGATTCAATCTGTTATCGGCAAGAGCGGGGGGAAGAAAAGGGGCCGGAGAAATCTCCGGCCAAACAATCACACGCAGATTCAGAACGTCCAGGACGATCCGGCTTCATCATAACTCGACCTTGGTGATTTTGGGATGGGGTCAGGGGGTTACTTACCGTTAATTTTGTAAATATGGGACAGTCCGAGTGGAAGAGTGACAAATCAGAGTTGACTTTGGGACGCTTTGCTCATAAATATAGAGACGTTTAGACGTCCAAACATCCGTTTTGGCGTACACAGATGGATTGCAGGACAGGGAGAAGAGCAGATGGGATTTCACAGTGCACGTCAGGTTGAGGCGCTCAACCAGAGTCTGGCGGATTTGAATGGCGATATATCGGTCAGCTTCGAGTTTTTTCCGCCCAACAGCGAAGGCATGGAAAATACCTTGTGGCAGTCCATCGAGCGCCTGAAAGTGCTGGAACCCAAGTTCGTCTCCGTGACCTATGGCGCCAACTCCGGCACTCGGGATCGCACCCATAAGGTGATCAAGGACATCAAGGAGCGGACCGGTCTGATCGCGGCGCCGCACCTGACCTGTATCGATGCCAGCCGTGATGAGTTGCGCTCTATCGCCCGTGATTACTGGAATAGCGGCATCCGCCACATAGTGGCGCTGCGTGGTGACCTGCCTCAGGGGGTCGACAAGCCGGACATGTATGCCACCGACCTGGTTGCCCTGCTCAAATCCGAGGCCGATTTCGATATCTCGGTAGCGGCTTATCCGGAAGGGCACCCGGAAGCGAGAAGTGCGCAGTCGGATCTGCTCAACCTCAAGCGCAAGATAGATGCGGGAGCCAACCGTGCCATCACCCAGTTCTTCTTCGATGTGGAGACCTACCTGCGTTTTCGCGATCGCTGCGCCGCCATCGGCATCGACGCTGAAATCGTGCCGGGGATCCTGCCGGTCTCCAACTACCAGACGTTGGCCAAGTTTGCCGGGTTTACCAACGTGAAGATCCCGCGCTGGATGCACCAGCGCTTTGAGGGGCTGGAGCATGACCAGATGACTCGTAACATGGTCGGAGCCAGCATCGCCATCGACCAGGTCAGAGTGCTTAGTCAGGAAGGGGTGAAAGATTTCCACTTCTATACCCTGAACCGCTCCGAACTGACCTATGCCATCTGCCATACTCTTGGGGTCAGGCCGAAAGGACAAGCCTGATACAACAGATGCAAGATCAAAACAGCCAATGAGTTTCTCATTGGCTGTTTTTGCTATGGCGGCCGGCCACCATCCGGCAGGGGCTATGAAGAGATGATCTGGACTCCTGAGAGCAACCCGGCTGGTTGGGGTTACCAGGTGTGTCCGTGAGTTTTGCCTGGTTTACTGCTTTGCGCGACTCCGCGGCCGTGATTGGAGCAGGTGCAGGCTAAACCCGATGAGCAGTCCCCAACAGGCGGCGCCGACACCGAGCAGGCTGATGCCGGATGCCGTGATGATGAAGGTGAGCAGGGCTGCTTCTCGCGCCTTATCTTGTTGCAACGCCGTGTGCAGGCTGCTGCCTATGGTGCCAAGTAACGCCAAGCCAGCTACGCAGGTGATGAGTGTCGCAGGGAAGGCGGTAAACAGAGCCGCGACCGTGGCGCCGAAGCAACCGGTCAGCAGATAGAAGCAGCCCGCCCAGACGGCAGCCGGCCAGCGGCGGTTGGCATCCGGATCCACCTCTTTTCCCATGCAAATCGCGGCCGTGATGGCTGCCAGGTTGAAAGCGTAACCCCCGAAGGGGGCGAGCAGCAGGCCGGTCAGGCCGGTCCAGCTGATAAGAGAAGAGGTCGCTGGTTGATAGCCATGAGCCCGCAAGATAGTTACCCCGGGCATGTTCTGGGAGGTCATGGTGACGATAAACAGCGGCAGAGCGATGCCAAGCAGGGCATCAAGGGAGAAAGTCGGTGAGATCCAGATCGGAGTGGCCAGTTGCCAGTGCACGTCGCCAAGTTGCAGCTCTCCTCGCAGAGCACAGGTCGCTATCCCGCTCATCAGTACCAGCACCATGGTGTAGCGGGGCCAAAGATGGCGGCCCAGCAAAAAGGCCAGCAATAATGAGCCAAGCAGCAAGGGATCCTGCGGAGCAACCTTGGACAGATCCAGACCGAATCTGAGCAATACCCCGGCCAGCATGGCGGCGGCCAGTGGGGCTGGAATATGGCGCATCAGCCGATCGAACCAGCCACTGATGCCGCACAGGGTGATCAACAGAGAGGAAATGATAAAGGCACCGATGGCCTCAGCCAGAGTAAAGTCGCCGAGACTGGTGATCAGCAGGGCTGCCCCCGGGGTGGACCAGGCTGTGAGCACGGGGATGCGGTAATAAAGAGAGAGACCGATACAGCTAATCCCCATGCCGATACCGAGCGTCCATAGCCAGGAGGAGACCTGAGCCGCATCCGCCCCGGCTGCCGTTGCCGCTTGAATGATCAGGATGACGGAGCTGGTATAGCCGACCATCACGGCAATAAAGCCTGCCACTATATGGGGAAGCGCGAAGGGCATGGGTGACTCCTGTCGGTTTGTGCGTTATAGCGTACAATATGCCACCAACTATATCGCTGTGCGTTATAGCGCACAATCGAATTACGTAGGATCTATAGAGGGGTAACCATGCAAGAGATTAATCAGCATCTGGCCCATCGCCTGAGGGGGTTGCGCGGTGAGCTGGGTTGGAGCCTGGATGTAGCAGCGCGGGAAACCGGAGTCAGCAAGGCCATGCTGGGGCAGATCGAGCGGGGAGAGTCCAGCCCCACGGTGGCGACCCTGTGGAAGATTGCCACCGGTTTTCGGGTTTCCTTCTCCAGTTTTATCGAACCCGCTCCGGTTACTCAGGGAAAGGCGCTTTATCGTATTGCCGATGCCATCCGTCAGCAGCCGGCGGGGGAGGGAATGCAGGTTGCTCCTCTCTTTCCCTATGAGAGCCGGTTTGGTTTCGAGTTGCTTGAATTGACTCTGTTACCTGGCTATCAGCGTGAATCCGACCCCCATGAGCCAGGGGTGACCGAGCATGTCATCGTCATCAGTGGCGTGATGGAGGTGCTGGTGGAAGGGGAGTGGCGCTCGCTGACCCAGGGGGAGGCGGTTCGGTTTGCAGCCGACTCCCCCCACGGTTATCGCAATCTGGGTGTGGCTCCCGCAATCTTTCATAACCTGATCCACTATCCGGTGAATCGGTCATGAAAAATCTTCCGGGCGATTACCCCGGGCGGCCATCTGCTCTGGGGCTGGTCAGGATGGGGGCATACACCCAGACAAACAGGCCATAAGCCAGGCTCCAGGCCAGGCCGCTCAAGTTCCAGCCATGCAGGGTGTAAGCAGGCCAAAGCAGCGGAACGAGCACCCGCAACAGCGCTGCCGCAATGATCAGGACAAAAGCACTGCGGATATGGCGTCCCACCTGCAAGGCGCGACCACTATGGCCGAGAGAAACCCGTGCGATCATGCCCAGGATCATGGTGCCCAGACAGCCTGCGCTAAGCAGATGGCTGGCCAAGGAAAGGCTAATGGACATCCCGGCAGCTTGAGCCGCGAGTGCGAGCAAGCCCAGAGGAATGAACAGATAGGCGAGGTGCAACGACCAGAGCAGGGGATGACCCATGGTTGTAGGCAACCGCCAGCGCAGCTGGCGCCACAGGTGCAAGCTTGCCGCCACTATATATAGAGGCATCATATAAACGCTGGCCGTCCACTGGTTTGGAAAGAGTAGCCAGATCAACAGGAGCAACCACAAAGAGGCGAGCGCGCCACGTTCCAGCCACACCAGCGGAACCGCTTTATCCAAACCAGTGGCTCTGGCGGTAAAGAAGGGAATGACCCGTCCTCCCATCACGGCAATCAGGGTGGTGAACAACAATACCGTGGTGATCAACAAATGTTCTAGGGTGGCCCACTCGCCGTGCCATATCCAGCTTGTTCCGTTGAGCA
>NZ_CP083625.1:1835000-2070000 GCF_020097295.1 Aeromonas enteropelogenes
AATGGTGTAACCATGGCCATGCTGTCTCCACCCGAGACTCAGTGAAATCGAATTCGCCGTGAAGATGCGGTGTACCCGCGGCTAGACGGAAAGACCCCGTGAACCTTTACTACAGCTTGGCACTGAACATTGAACCTACATGTGTAGGATAGGTGGGAGGCTTTGAAGGCGTGACGCCAGTTGCGCTGGAGCCGTCCTTGAAATACCACCCTTGTATGTTTGATGTTCTAACGCAGGCCCCTGAATCGGGGTCGCGGACAGTGCCTGGTGGGTAGTTTGACTGGGGCGGTCTCCTCCCAAAGAGTAACGGAGGAGCACGAAGGTTGGCTAATCCTGGTCGGACATCAGGAGGTTAGTGCAATGGCATAAGCCAGCTTAACTGCGAGACGGACAGGTCGAGCAGGTACGAAAGTAGGTCATAGTGATCCGGTGGTTCTGAATGGAAGGGCCATCGCTCAACGGATAAAAGGTACTCCGGGGATAACAGGCTGATACCGCCCAAGAGTTCATATCGACGGCGGTGTTTGGCACCTCGATGTCGGCTCATCACATCCTGGGGCTGAAGTCGGTCCCAAGGGTATGGCTGTTCGCCATTTAAAGTGGTACGCGAGCTGGGTTCAGAACGTCGTGAGACAGTTCGGTCCCTATCTGCCGTGGGCGTTGGATGATTGAAGGGAGTTGCTCCTAGTACGAGAGGACCGGAGTGAACGAACCTCTGGTGTTCGGGTTGTCACGCCAGTGGCACTGCCCGGTAGCTAAGTTCGGAATCGATAACCGCTGAAAGCATCTAAGCGGGAAGCGAGCCCTGAGATGAGTCATCCCTGACCCCTTGAGGGTCCTGAAGGGCCGTTGGAGACCACAACGTTGATAGGCGGGGTGTGTAAGTGCAGCGATGCATTGAGCTAACCCGTACTAATTACCCGTGAGGCTTAACCATACAACACCCAAGAAGTGTTTCTGGCCTTGTAGCAAGTGCATGAACTACTTATAAATTCAGTGATAATGACAAAGCAAACTAGCTAGGTCGTTATTCACGTCAGCTTTCTGGATTGAAGAATTTGCCTGGCGGCCATAGCGTCGTGGAACCACCTGATCCCATGCCGAACTCAGAAGTGAAACGCGGTAGCGCCGATGGTAGTGTGGCATTCGCCATGCGAGAGTAGGACACTGCCAGGCACCCAATTAAACAGTGATGTGCAAAATCACGTTACTGGCTGCGAGGATGACACCTCATCAAGAAGCAGCAAAAGATTTAGCGAAAGCTAACCGAATGCGGAGCGGTAGTTCAGTCGGTTAGAATACCGGCCTGTCACGCCGGGGGTCGCGGGTTCGAGTCCCGTCCGCTCCGCCACTAACAAGAAGCCCAGTCGACAGACTGGGCTTTTTTTCGTTTTTAAGGCCTTCCCAAATGGGGGGAGGCCTTTTTCTTTTCTGGCTCTTAGGGTCATATTCAGCATTGCCTTTGGCAGTTTTTCTCCTATCAATTTATCTTCTCCCGTTGCGGATCTATTTCTCCAGTCTGGAACCGTCACGCTCGTGAGTGGTCTTTTCTCTTGCTGGGTGAGGTGAACAAAGCTTCTTCTCAGTGCTTTATCTACGTCAATGTCGCAGTGTATCTGGGCAACGGTAATGGATTATTCGGAAGAGGATATGTGGTGGGCATCAATGATGGGATATGCAGCCTGCTGCGTTTGGTGTTGCTGAGGCAAGGGGAAATAGATGAGAGAGGGAGCGTATCAGCATATACAAAAAAGCCCACACAACCAAAGTTGCATGGGCTTCGAATTGATGGCGGAGGAGGTGGGATTTGAACCCACGGATGGTCGCCCATCGCCGGTTTTCAAGACCGGTGCATTCAGCCGCTCTGCCACCCCTCCGCAGCAGTGCGGCGAATATTACCATGCTGTTTCTGCTTGTAAATCCCTGGCTTGCCTGATCGCTGGTTAATTGCACGAAATCACGACAAAAGGGATGAAAAGGGTAGGGTTATCGCATTTTTAGCCAGATAACTTGACTTGAATACAGACTCAACCACTATAGTGGCCACCATCATATCCTCTGCAAGATAATGTTATGACTATTAAAAATGCCCTGTTTTGCGCCCTGGCGGGCGTAACCCTGCTGGCGGCTCCGGCCCAGGCAAGCGAGTTGACCAAGACCGATGTCGAGCAAATCGTGCGTGACTATCTGGTCAAGAATCCGGAAATACTGGTTGAGATGTCCAATGCCCTGCGCGCCAAGCAGGAGCAGCAGCAAGCCGAAAGTGACAAGGCGCTTATCAAGGCTCATGCCAAGCAGCTCTATGGTAACAATGACCCCGAGATGGGTAATCCGAAAGGCTCGCTGACAGTGGTCGAGTTCTTCGACTATAACTGTGGCTACTGCAAGCGCGCCCACCCGCTGGTCAAACAGCTGATGGCGGAAGACAAGGATATCCGTTACATCTACAAGCAGTTCCCGATCCTGAGCGAAACCTCCTATTTTGCCGCACGCGCTGCACTGGCAGTCCAGTTGGGACAGCCAGACAAGTACCAGGCCTTCCATGAGAAGCTCTATGCGCACAAGGGTCCATTGACCGATGAGTCACAGGTCAAACAGGTGGCTGAGGCGGCAGGCGTGAACTGGAGCAAGGTTGAGGCCAAGCTCAAGGATGGCAGCATCGATCAGAATCTGGGTACCAACCGGGCACTGGCGGAAGCGCTTGCCATTTCGGGCACCCCTGCCTTTATTATCGGTGATCAGATCCTGCGTGGCGCACCACGGGATCTCGCGAGTCTGAAAGGCTTCATCAAAGATGTGCGTGAAGGCAAGAGCATTCAGTAAGCTCTGTTTGCACCTTCAGCCGTGATAGAAATAGAAAAAGAGGGCCGGTATTGCTACCGGTCCTCTTTTTATTATGCCCATCGGAACAGGTGGTCGTCGCGAAAGGACCATAACAGCGTCCGACGGGATGGGCCTCTCGCCCCAGTAACAAGTATTAGCAGAGTCGTTCGACGTCTATCCGGGAATATTTGCTCCCACTGCCGCGTATTTGGGGGATTGCTTAATTCCAGTCAAGATTTTTCCTGCTGCCTGCCTTAGAATCGCCGCCCGTGGCAGGAGAAACCCATATGTTAGTTGAAATTTTACGGTTAATTTTTATAGTCGGCGGTCTCGCATACGTCGTCATGTTGGCGCAGGCATGTTGGCAAATGAAGCGTAACGGGACGATTGAGCCTACCCCTTTCTGGCCTGTGGCGGCGATCGGGGGGATTGCCAACTTCCTCGATACTTTGGGAATTGGCAGCTTCGCGGTGAAGACGGCTTGCTACAAGCAGTTCAAGCTGATCGACGATCGTCTGTTGCCCGGCACCCTCAACAGTCAGTGTGTATTGCCTGCGGTGACCCAATCACTCATCTTCATCGGTGCAGTGGCCGTCGATCCCCTTACCTTGCTCAGCATGATGGTCGCCGCTGCGGCAGGCGCCGCCTGGGGCGCACGGCGGGTTGCCTCGTTTGATCGGCAAACCGTGCGGCTGGTGATGGCTATCTCTCTTCTGGTGGTCGCCGGATTCATCTTCGCCGGTCTGCTGGGCCTTTTCCCCGTGGGGGGAGAGGCGATGGGGTTGAGCGGCTACAAGCTGGTGATCGCTCTGCTCGGCAATTTCCTCTTCGGAGTACTGATGAATGTCGGTATCGGTCTGTTTGCACCCTGCATGACTCTCGTCTACCTGCTTGGCATGAATCCGCTGGCAGCGTTTCCCATCATGATGGGCTCTACCGCCGTACTGAGCGTCTTCTCGGCGGGTACCTTTATCCGCAAGGGGGCCTTTGATGCCAAGGCCGTGCTGGCGGTTGCCATCTTTGGCCCCATCGGGGTGGTGCTGGCGGCCATGCTGGTCAAGTCGATGGATGTGGAGATGCTGAAGTGGCTGGTCGCCTTCATCGTCATCTATACCTCCTGGACCATGTACGCCTCCTGGCGGGCGGGTCGTCAACCTTCCCCACAACTGGTTGCGGACGCAAGCTAGCCTGCACCAGGGCGGCCTCGGCTCTGGCCCCGAGAAAAACATAAAGCCCGAGTGCCAGCAGCAGACCTACGGCACATCCCATCACGCCGACCGCAGGCCAGAGCAGCTCGCTCTGGCCCAGCGAGCCCTTGAACAGCAGCAGTAGTCCCTCGATGGAGACCGCGATCAGGATGGCGGCGATGAAGCGGGTAATGGTGCGGCGAATGGCGCTGTGGCGAAAGATGTCCTTATGCAGCAGCACCTCCTCTTCCAGTATGGTTTTGCCGAGATCGAACACCGCCAGCGCCAGGGTCAGGAAGATGATGGCGCTGAAGGCGCCAAGCCGATTCTGCCGGGTGCCGCACAACAGCAGATAAAGCTGCTCCAATCCGTGCCAGATGAGGGTGGCGACGATCAGGAACAGGGCCGCACTCAATACCACGTAGACACCCTTGAACCAGGGAATGGCGCGCCGCCGCCCACCATCGCCCATCAACCAGGCGATAAGCTGGTGCAGGCAGACGGTGACTGCCCGTCCCTGACCACGGATGACCAGATGCAGCCGGTCCGATTCGGCAGGCGTGGGGGGCAAGATCCCGGCAGCCCCCTGCCACTGTTCGATGCTGACGATGAAGGAGTAGCGTTTGAGCGAGGCGAGCGGGGCTTCGAGCAATCCCTGCAACAGAGGATGCAGTTCGTCGCCAAACTCCTGATAGCGTCGCAACACGTCGATGGGGCTCATCTCTGCCATGAGAACCTCGTTTGCATGGGGCCTGAGCTGGATGTGCAAATTGTGGGCCTGCTTTATGACAGGGATAGGAGAGGGAATTGCACCAGAAGGCGGCAGGAGAGGGGCGGGTCAGGAAGGATTGCACCGCCAAGGTGAAGAATAAAAAAGGGCCCTCGTGGGCCCTTTTTGTATCGGCAGGGGATTAACCGGCCAGCTTGGCGAAGCAGCGATCGGCGGCTGCCAGGGTGTGTGCTATCTCCTTGTCGCCATGAGCCAGGGAGAGGAAACCAGCCTCGTAAGCGCTCGGCGCCAGATAGACGCCTTCTTCAAGCATGAGATGGTAGAAGCGCTTGAAGCGCTCCATGTCGCAGCGGGTTACCTGCTCGTAGCGGGTGATCTCGGGCTCGTCGGTGAAGAAGAAGCCGAACATGCCGCCGACATAGTTGATGGCGAGCGGGATGCCGTGTTTGGCAGCTGCGGCTTTGAGCCCCTCGGCCACCTGGGCGGTTTTGGCGCTCAGCTGATCATACAGACCCGGCTCCAGCAGCAGATCCAGCATGGCCAGGCCGGCGGCCATGGCCACCGGGTTGCCGGAGAGGGTGCCCGCCTGATAGACGGGGCCGGTCGGGGCGATGTGCTGCATCACCTTCTTCTTGCCGCCGAAGGCCCCCACCGGCATGCCGGCACCGATGATCTTGCCGAGGGTGGTCAGATCCGGATCAATGTTGTAGTGCCCCTGGGCGCCGCGCAGGGAGACGCGAAAACCGGTCATCACCTCGTCCAGGATCAGCAGGGCGCCGAATTCGTCACAGATGGCGCGCAGCCCTTCCAGGAAGCCGGGGACCGGCGGAATGCAGTTCATGTTGCCGGCCACCGGCTCGACGATGATGCAGGCGATCTCGCTGCCGTACTGGGTGAAGGCCTCGCGCACCGAGTCCAGATCGTTATAGACACAGGTGAGAGTGTGCTTGGCGAAGTCGGCCGGCACTCCCGGGCTGTTGGGCTGGCCCAGGGTCAGGGCGCCGGAGCCGGCCTTGACCAGCAGGGAGTCGGCGTGGCCGTGGTAGCAGCCTTCGAATTTGACGATCTTGTCGCGGCCGGTGTAGCCGCGGGCGAGGCGAATGGCGCTCATGGTGGCCTCGGTGCCGGAGTTGACCATCCGCACCTGCTCCATGGAGGGGACGATCCGGCGTACCTTCTCGGCCATCAGCACTTCGATCTCGGTGGGGGCACCGTAACTCAGACCCTTTTCCACCGCCTTGATGACGGCAGCCTTGATGACCGGATGATTGTGACCGAGCAGCATGGGGCCCCAGGAGCCGATATAGTCTACATAGGCCTGACCGTCGACGTCATAGAGGTAGGCGCCATCGGCGTGATCGATGAAGCGGGGTGTGCCGCCGACCCCATTGAAGGCGCGGACCGGTGAGTTGACGCCGCCCGGAATGGTCTGGCGGGCCTGTTCAAACAGCTGATCTGATTTTGACATGGATCATCCTTAATGGGATTTTGGTCGTCACACAGGGGAAAGCAGCCAATTGAGACTCGGCAGGTTGTGGCATGAGGAGTATGCTTTGCGCTCTCGCCACCCGGACTCTCGGTCTGCACCCGTGACAAAATTAACGGGCCGACTATAGCAGAAAGCCCCAGCCCTGGGCAGCCGAGCAATGCGCCGGGTGATCCTGATCTCAGCTCGCTGACGATGTCGTTTTTCAAGTTGGTGTAACAAGATGGCGCAACAAGCTCTCTCCTCTTCTGAACCGGATGCAGCTCCTCGGGGAGCCGTCTCTCGAATCATCCGGCAAGACAAGATCCCCTTGCTGGTATTGCTGCTTGCAGCCTTGGTCGGCACCTTGGCGGGACTGGTATGCGGCCTTTTTGAATCTGGGGTGCATTGGCTGGTCGGGCAACGCCTGGATCTGCTGGCCGATCGCCCATGGTGGCAGCTGGGGCTGCTTGGATTCGGGTTCAGCGCCCTGCTGGGTCTGGTCGGTTACTTTCTTACCCATGCCTTTGCTCCCGAGGCGGGCGGCTCCGGCATTCCCGAAATCGAAGGGGCGATGGACGATCTGCGCCCGGTGCGCTGGTGGCGGGTGTTGCCGGTCAAGTTCTTCGGCGGCATCTGTACCCTGAGCTCCGGTATGGTGCTGGGACGTGAGGGGCCGTCGGTCCAGATTGGCGGCAACCTCGGCAAGATGGTGGCGGATATCTTTCGGCTGCCCAAGGAGCATGGCCATGCTCTGCTGGCCGCCGGGGCGGCTGGCGGCCTTGCCGCCGCCTTCAATGCGCCGCTGGCTGGGATCCTGTTCGTGATGGAGGAGATGCGGCCGCAGTTTCGCTACTCCTTCCTGGCCATCAAGGCGGTGGGGATCTCTGCCATCATGGCCACCCTGATGCTGCAGAACATGAAGGGGCAAGCTCCCGTCATCAGTCTACCGCACTATGATGCCCCGGCACTGAAGGCACTCTGGCTGTTCCTCTTCATGGGGGGCATGTTCGGGGTGCTCGGCTTTGTCTTCAATAAGCTGGTGCTGGCCTGTCAGGATGGTTATCTGGCGCTGCACCAGAACAAACGTCACCGCTTTGTCGCCATCGGCATGCTGGTGGCTGGCACCTTTGGCGTCTTGTCGCTGTTTGCGCCGTCTGTCACGGGGGGCGGTACCGAACTGATCCCCCACCTGATGGGAGGGGAATATGCGATGGCTACCCTGTTCCTCATCTTCTCGGTGCGACTGGTGGCGACCCTGATCTGCTTCTGCTCCGGCGCTCCTGGTGGGGTATTTGCCCCTACCCTGGCCCTCGGCACTCTGTTTGGCGTGGTGTTCGGCCATCTTTTTCACTCCGCGTTTCCGGATCTGGGCATCGAGCCCGGCGCTTTCGCCATCGCGGGCATGGGGGCGTTGTTTGCCGCCACAGTGCGTGCACCCATCACCGGCATAGTGCTGGTGACGGAGATGACCGACAACTATCAGCTGATCCTGCCCATGATGATCACGACCGTCGGCGCGACCCTGGTGGCGCAGGGATTGGGTGGTCGCCCCATCTATTCCCAGATCCTGGAGCGAACTTTACGGCTCGCCGCGCGTCAAAAGCGGGGAGAGAGCGGCGCCACCACCAGTTAACTCCTTGTATATCATCGCGGTTCAGCTTGGGTCGCGTATAGTGAAGGGAAGGTGGCTGCCGTATGGCGTGGTAACAGAAGAGGCCCTATGTCCCAGATATTGAAGTTGTTGGCGGTGCTGATCGTGGGGGCGCTCATCGGATACTTTGTCGGTAACCGACAAGAGTTGGCACAGAGCAGTCTGCTGGTGGTGCAGCAGGAGACGCTGGATCGCCAAGGCAAGGCCATCGGTCAGCTCAAGACCGAGCTAGGCGTGAAGGATACCCAGCTGGCGACCCAGAAGGCAGCCTTCGAGCAGTTGCAGACCACCCTGAAGAGCCAGGAGGCTCAAGTACAGGAGCTCAAGCGCCAGTTGGCGTTCTTCGAGCGGATCATGCGCCCCACCGGTGAACAGGTCGGGGTGGTGATCGATAACCTCACCCTGCAGGAGACCAGCATTCCCGGTCGTTATCACTATCGTCTGGCCCTGACGCAGCCTGCCAAGAAGCGCGAGCTGTTTCGCGGTCAGGTGCAGATCCGGGTCGAAGGCAGCCAGGGTGACAAGCCCAGAGTGCTGACCGGACGGGATCTGGGGATGAAGGTGAGCGAATGGCGCTATGCCCTGCGTTATTTCCAGCTGCTTGAGGGGAATTGGCAGTTGCCCGAAGGGTTCGTGCCGGACCGGATCCGGGTCACCATCAACAAGGATGGCCGGCAGCCGGCACAGGAGTTGCTGGTGGAGTGGGGCGAGGTGATCAAGCCGCTGGTCGCGGCGCCACCGGCTCCCGTGCCCGCCACCGGACAAGAGTAGTGGTGAATACTTGAACTGAATGGTCGGGTATTGGATAATTTCGCGGTTTCCATGTTTGTGGATCTAATGGTTGTGAGGTCAGTGATGAGTGCAGTAGCAGAAGCCCCGTTGCCAATCCAGATGACGGATGCGGCAGCCAACAAGGTGAAGACCCTGATCACCGAAGAAGAAAATCCGGAGCTCAAGCTGCGGGTATACATCACGGGTGGGGGCTGCTCTGGTTTCCAGTATGGTTTTACCTTTGATGAGAAGATCAACGATGGCGACACCGTGGTCGAGAAGAACGGCGTTACCATGGTGATCGATCCCATGAGCCTGCAATATCTGGTGGGCGGCAGTGTGGATTACACCGAGGGTCTGGAAGGTTCGCGTTTCACCGTGACCAACCCCAACGCCACGACGACCTGTGGCTGTGGTTCCAGCTTCTCCATCTGACCACGAATCCGGTTCGATGCAACGGCTCTCGGCAACGAGGGCCGTTTTTGTTGGTTGAGTGGTAATAACGATAAAGGCGCCGCAAGGGCGCCTTTATCCTGTTCAAAGTGCTGGGTTAGCGGGAGCTGGCCGCCTCGACCAGCGGTACCCGATTCACAGCCTTGCCCAGATAGGCGAGGGTGATAGTCACTATGATGCAGGTGAAGCTGAGCCACATGTAGGGCAGGTAATCGAGGGTAGCCACCCCCAGTACCCCGGCCATGAAGATGCCGTTGTCGCTCCAGGGCACCATGCCGCAGGTGAGGGTGCCGCCAAACTCGGCGTTGCGGGAGAGGTTCTTGCGCGCCAGTCCCAGCCGGTCGTAGTTCTTGGCCATGATCTTGGGGGTCAGGATCAGCGACACATACATGGCGGAGCCGAACACGTTGGCCAGGAAGGCGGTGCCTATGGTGTGGGTAGTCAGGCTGCCGGCACCGTTGATGCGCTTCTCGAAGGCGCTGGCGATCACTTCCAGAATGCCGACCTTCTCCAGCAGGCCACCGAAACCCAGACCGAAGATGATGACGGCCACCGAGCCCAGCATGGATTCCATACCGCCACGGCCCAGGATGTTGTCGATGAAGTCGACACCGGAGGTGATGGCAAACGGGCTGTAGGCGGAGTGCATCGCCTTGACCGGATCCATGTCCTGGAAAACGATGGCCCACACCAGGCCCAACAGGGCGCCGAAGCTGATCACCGGGAAGGCGGGCTTGCGGTTGGCCAGGAGGCCCAGCACCAGCACCACCGGAATGATGGCCAGCGGGGTGATGTTGAACTGCTTGTCGAGCGCTTCCATCACCAGGTTGACCTGCTCCAGGCTCACATTGCCCGAGTACTGCATGCCGACCACGGTAAACAAGGCGGCGGTGATGATGTAGGAGAAGAGGCTGATGGGCAGCATCCCCTTGATGTGTTCCATCACGTCGACGTTGGACATGGTGGAGGCCAGTACCACGGAGTCGGAGAGCGGGGAGAGCTTGTCACCGAAGTAGACGCCGGAGAGCACGGCACCGGCCACCAGAGGTGCCGGAACACCCAGGCTGTGGCCTATGCCCATCATGGCAATACCGGCGGTGGCGGCGGAGCCCCAGGATGTGCCGGTGGCCAGCGAGGTGAGGGAGCAGATGATCAGGGTCGCCAGCAGGAAGATGGAGGGGTGTATCACCTTGAGGCCGAAGTAGATGATGCTGGGCACTATGCCACCTGCGATCCAGGTGCCGACCAGGGCACCGACGGAAACCAGGATTAGAATGGCCCCCATCCCCTTGGAGACGCCGTCGACGGCAGCCTGTTCCAGGGATTTGTAATCATGGCCGAGCTTGATGCCCAGCCCCATGATGACGAACCAGGCGATGAACAGGGCCAGCTGGATCGGCAGGTCGAGCACGCTGGTAAAGGAGAAGGCCAGGGCCAGGAAAATGGCCAGGCAGGCAAATACTTGCAGCATGCTCGGCAGTCGGATTTGGTTGTGTTGGTTTTGCATAGATACTTCCTAAACTCTTGCTCGCCAAGGTCGGTCCCTCTCGTCCTGTGGATATTTGTATCCCGAGGGGCCAACCCAAAAAGAGGCCGCAATCTATCACAATCCGGGGGGAGAAAATCCCAACTGAATTGGCAAAAACACAAGATTGATTGAAAAAATCACAATTTAGTTGATCTCATAACCCATTTTTGAGCGCCCTGTTGGCATGGTGAGTGACATTCGAAGCTCGTTTGAAATGGCTTGCGCCATCAATAGATGAAGGTGATAATTATTATCAATTATGGGGCAAGGAGAGAAGAGATGCGCTGGGGGTTGAGAGGGGTCCTGTTACTGGCCGCGTTGGCTGTGCTTTATTGGGGGTACGGGAAGGAGTATGGCTTCTGGAGTCTTGGTTTTGTGCTGGCGGCCTGGGTGATGCTCGAACCCAGGTTGAAGCCTGCGTTGATCTTGCTGCCAGTGGCCGGGGCGGTGGGGGCCGTCACCCTGCTCTGGCAGCAGCCATGGCTATGATTGCTTGGTGGGGGCCTGCTTGATGGTCTGCTGGGCCAGCTTGAGGGACTCGATGACCTGTTTCTCCATCTCGGCCCGCTTGGCGTCAGTCAGGAAGTAGATCATATCGACATCGTGGCGAATGTAGTGGGCAGGCAGCTGGTTGAGGGTGAGGCAGCAGAGATCGGCCATCTGATCGTTGCTCAGGGTCTGTTGCAGTCCCTGCTTCTCAATCTCCTTGAGCATCAGGTGTTCGTAGAAATTGTGAATATCGGTATCCAGTATCATAACGGTTCCTTGGCATGGCGATAGGCGGGGAATCGTCAAAAGCATAGTCATAACAAGGAGTAAAAACAAAAGGCCCGTCACTTTCGTGATGGGCCTTTTGCGTAATGAATGGTGCGAAGAGAGGGACTCGAACCCTCACATCCGTGGGACACTAACACCTGAAGCTAGCGCGTCTACCAATTCCGCCACCTTCGCACACTGATTTTTTCCAGCTGTTTTTTACATGCGGATGGAGCGCATCGTTCTGTTTTTACATGTCAGAGTCATGGTGCGAAGAGAGGGACTCGAACCCTCACACCCGGGGGGCACTAACACCTGAAGCTAGCGCGTCTACCAATTCCGCCACCTTCGCACATCGGGTTATCAGTCTGGATTTACATGCTGTCTGATAAAAGCATGGTGCGAAGAGAGGGACTCGAACCCTCACACCCGGGGGGCACTAACACCTGAAGCTAGCGCGTCTACCAATTCCGCCACCTTCGCACGTCGGGTTATCAGTCTGGATTTACATGCTGTCTGATAAAAGCATGGTGCGAAGAGAGGGACTCGAACCCTCACACCCGGGGGGCACTAACACCTGAAGCTAGCGCGTCTACCAATTCCGCCACCTTCGCACATCGGGTTATCAGTCTGAATTTACATGCCGTCTGATAAGAGCATGTTGCAGTATGGTGCGAAGAGAGGGACTCGAACCCTCACATCCGTGGGACACTAACACCTGAAGCTAGCGCGTCTACCAATTCCGCCACCTTCGCATCACTGCGGAGGGGGATTCTATAGAGTTTTGGGGGAGCGTCAACAGCCAGAGGGGACTTTTTTCACTGTTGACGCTCAAAGCCATGCCAAAGGGACAAAACTTCAGCAATTCGCCGACGCCGATGGCTCAGTGGCGTCCAAGGGCACTCTGGTACATCTGTTCATACTGGGTCACCGAGTCGGCCCAGTTGAAGCGGGTGCTCATGGCATTGCGCTGCACTTTGGCGAAACGTGCCTTGTCCTGCAGGAAGTAGAGCAGGCTGCGGCGCATGGTATCGAGCAGGATGGCCGCCGTAGGATCGTTGAAGCAAAAGCCGGTGGCATGCTCGGGATTGCCATCCCAGTCCACCACAGTATCTTTCAGGCCACCCACGGCACGTACCAGCGGCAGGGTGCCATAGGCCAGGCTGTACATCTGGTTGAGGCCGCAGGGTTCGAACAGGGAGGGCATCAGGAAGAAGTCGGCACCCGCTTCCACCAGATGGGCCAGCCTGTCGTCATAGGCGTTGATGAAGGCCAGCTTGTCCGCATGCTGTTGGGCCATGGTTTGCAACTGGGCCGCGAGCACGGGATCGCCGGAGCCCACGATCACCACCTGTACCTGATGGTGGAGGAACTTCTCCAGCGCCGGGATCAGCAGTGGCACACCCTTTTGTTCGGTCAGGCGACACACCATGCCATAGATGGGCAAGTCCGAGACGGGCAGGCCCACCTCCTGTTGCAGGCGCTGCTTGCAGATCCCTTTGCCGGCGAGATTGTCGATGCTGTATGTAGCAGGCAACAGCTCGTCGAATTCGGGATCCCAATCCTTGTAATCACAGCCGTTGAGGATGCCGCACAGATCGGCTGCTCGTTGCTGGAAGATGTGGGCCATGCCGTGGGCCCCCAGATGGGTGAGCAGCTCCTGGGCATAGTTGGGGCTGACCGCATTGATCTTGTCGGCGTAGAGCACCCCGCATTTGAGCAGGTTGACGTGGCCATAGTCGTAGTTGATGCGGCGTTCGTAATCGGCAATCTCGGGGATAGCCCAGAACTGCTCGCGACCGAAACCTCCCTGAAACGCCGCATTGTGAATGCTGATCACGCTGCGGGTATGCTGGAAGAAGGGGTTGTGGGCATGCCGGGTCTTCAGCAGCAGCGGCAGCAAACCTGTGTGCCAGTCGTTACAGTGCGCGATATCGGGGGCAAAACCTATTTGTTCACAGGCATGCAGGGCGGCCGCAGACAAAAAAGCAAAACGTTCGCCATTGTCGCCATAGGCCTGATTGTTTTCGGCGTAGAGCTGGGGGCGATCGAAGTACTGCGGGCAGTCGAGCAGATAGACACAGACACCGTCCAGATCCATCTGGTAGATGCGATAGCCGATATCCGGCAGACCCGGATGGGTTGGCAGCCAGCGGGATGCCAGCAGTCTGGCCTCATCCCGCCGTTTTATGGTCTTGTAGAAGGGCAGCATGATCCGGACATCGTGCCCCTTCTGGGCCAGGTACATGGGCAGGGCTCTGGCGACATCGGCCAGGCCCCCGGTCTTGACCAGCCCCTCAACTTCCGAGGCAACAAACAGGATTTTCAGCGGGTTAATAGCCAACTCTTGCTCCCTTAGGTACCACGACGATACCGCCTTCGGATACGGTGAATCGCTCTCTGTCGTGGTCGAGATTTTCACCGATAACGGTGCCGGGTGCAATTTCAACGTTTTTGTCGATGATGGCGCGCCGGATGGAGCAACCTTCCCCTATCTTCACATCCCCCAGCAGGACGGATTCACTGATATGGCTGCAGGGGCCTATGTTGCAACGAAATCCCAGGATGGAGCGCTGGATCTGGCTGCCCTGAATGAAGCAACCAGCGGAGATCAGTGAGTTGGCGATCTTGACCTTGCACTCTTCGCTGTCGATGAAGGTGGCGGGCGGCAGGGCCGGATAGTGGGTATGCAGCGGCCACTTGCGGTTATAGAGGGAGAAGGGGGGATTGTCAGCCACCAAGTCCATGTGTGCTTGCCAGTAGGAGTCGAGAGTTCCCACGTCACGCCAGTAGACATCCGGCTTCTCGCCCGGGATGAGATTGGTGCTGTAGTCGTAGACATAGACTGGGGCGCGCGGGTAAAGACTGGGGATCACATCCTTGCCAAAATCATGGCTGGAGTTCTCTTCAGTGGCATCCCGTTTGAGCTCGCGGCAGAGGGTCTCGGTCTCGAAGATATAGTTGCCCATGGAGACCAGCGCCTGGGTGGGGTCGCCAGGAATGGGTTTGGGATGCTTGGGCTTTTCCTGAAAACCTATCATGCGTCCCTCGGTATCCACCTCGATCACCCCGAAGGCGCTGGCCTCCTCAATGGGCATACGCAGGGCGGCGACCGTCATGGCGGCGGCTTTTTGCTTGTGGAAAGCCACCATCTGGCTCACATCCATCTTGTAGATGTGATCGGATCCGAAGATGCAGACGTGGTCCGGTTCGGCGCGCTCGATAAACCCCAGGTTCTGGTAGATGGCATCGGCGGTACCGTCGTACCAGCGTTTGCCCATGCGCATCTGGGCTGGAATGGGGTCGATGAAACGGTCGGTGATACCGACGATGTTCCAGCCTTTCTTCATGTGCAAGTAGAGGGATTGGGACTTGAACTGGGTCAGGACGTAGATGCGCAGGAAATCGGCATTGACGAAGTTGTTGAGGACAAAGTCGATTAGCCGGTAACTCCCGCCAAACGGGACTGCGGGCTTGCTGCGGGTGGTGGTGAGGGGCTGCAGGCGGGTTCCTTCGCCTCCAGCCAGGATCATGGTCAAAATGCCGGCCATCGTATGTCTCTCCCTGAATAAACAAGATGAAAAGGTTTTCAATTCGTTTCAAAAAAACACCCCTTAAGGGGTGTTTTTTGTTTCCATTCAAGTACCTTATCAGATCCCGTGCGACGCTCTCTAGCGCTTTCGGGACAAGACTTACACTTATTTACACTTTGCTCAGATAGACCTTGAATTTGGCATCACTACGCACTGTTTCGGTCTGCTTGAAGTGCGTATCCAGTATAGGCTGGTATCGCAGGAAGGCGTTGGCCACTATGGTCAGGCTGCCATGAGGGCGCAGATATTCTGGCGCCTTGGCGAGAAACGTCTCTGTAGCGGCGTAGAAGGTCTTGAGCCCGGCATGAAACGGGGGGTTTGAGACGATCCGGTCAAACTTGCCGCTGATGTCGGAGTAGACATCGGAAGCATGCACCTTGCCCTGCAGGCCGTTGATGGCCAGGGTACGGCGGCTCGATTCCAGTGCCAAGGCATTGATGTCAACCATGGTGACCTCAAGGCCGGGATTGCGCTTGGCCAGCACCGAGCCTATCACCCCGGCACCGCAGCCAAAATCGAGCAGCTCGCCGCCCATGGGGGGCAGGGCCGCCAGCAGCATCTGGCTGCCCAGATCCAGTCCGTCCGCACTGAATACCCCAGGCAGCGCCATCACAGTCAATTCGGTGTCACCCGCCTTGCACTCATAGCGGCTGAACCAGGCATCCAGTTCGAACGGGGCAACCGGCTTGCTGAGCTCTCCGTGATAGAGGGAACAGCGACGGGCCGAATCGCGCTTGATCGGCTTCTCGCCATAGGGAGCCAGCAGTTTGTCGGCACCATTGATGCCGCCGCGGTTCTCGCCGGCGAGAAACAGGTCGGCACCGGCCTCCAGCAGCGGTGTCATCATGGCTAGCAGATACTGGGCCTCGGCCTTGGCCTTGGGCATCAGCAGCAGCAGGGCATCGAAGCGGGGAGCGCCGCCCAGCTGGTGGTCGAACAGGATGGCATCCTTGAGCGCGCTTTGCTGGTTGCGGTAGTAGTAGTAATCCGTGGTGAAGACGGTCAGGGAGTCGGCCAGAGTGGCCAGCTGGCGGGGATAGTCATCCTCCAGGGCGCCGCACACCAGCAGCCGCTTGCCGACAAAGAGGGCTTGGTTTCGTTCCAGCATCTGGCTGACGGCACTATTTTTATGGCTGATGGCTCCAGCAGGGCTGCTCATCGGGTCTCTCCACGCAATTTTGGGCGGCCATTATACATAGCCGGTTTCGCCTTGACATTTTTGCCGTGTTCCCGAAATATGCCCAGACACCATTTTTTGACCAGAGATGATGAAATGCGGTTCAACGAGTTGAAACGAAAGCATAAAAAAAGCCTGAAATCCGGGCCTGCCGACGTTCGCGCGTAACCTCTCATCCCTGAGAACATTCAAACCCCGGTTGCGCACATCGTACCGGGGTTTTTTATTGCCATATGCGTGCCATTTAGGAGAAGGAGATCCCATGTTTCAAGGTTCAATCGTTGCCCTGATTACCCCGTTTCGACAGGGCAAGCTGGATGAAGAGGCGCTGCTGCGTCTGGTGGAGTGGCATGTCGAGCAGGGTACCCATGGCATAGTGCCGGTCGGGACCACAGGCGAGAGTCCGACCCTGACTCACGACGAACACTGCCGGGTAGTGGAGCTGGTGGTCAAGCAGGTGGCGGGGCGCATTCCGGTGATCGCCGGGGCCGGCTCCAACAACCCGGTCGAAGCGATCGAATACACCCTCCATGCTGAGCGGGTTGGGGCCGATGCCACCCTGCATGTGGCCGGTTATTACAACCGTCCCAATCAGGAAGGACTCTACCATCACTTCAAGGCAGTACATGATGCCACCGCCAAGCCCATCATCGTCTATAACATTCCGCCCCGCGCCATCGTCGATGTGCAACCGGCGACTCTGGCTCGCCTGGCCGAACTGCCGCGCATCGCCGGGGTGAAGGATGCCACCGGCGATCTGGCCCGCCCATGGGTCGAGCGTCAGCTGATCAAAAAGCCCTTTGCCTGGCTCTCCGGTGAAGATGCTACCGCGGTAGCCTACAACATAGGTGGCGGTCAGGGCTGTATCTCGGTAACTGCCAACGTGGCGCCCAAGCTGGTGGCCGAGGTGCAGAATCTGGCGCTGGCCGGCAAGTGGCAGGAGGCGCGCGAGCTGCAGGACAGGCTGATCCCGCTTCATCAGGCCATGTTTGCCGAGCCTAGCCCAGCCGGTGCCAAGTACGCCGCTTCCCTGCTCGGTTTTTGCAGCGAAGAGTGCCGCTTGCCGGTGATGCCGCTCTCTGAGGCCACTCGTGAGCGCATTCGCAGTGCCATGCAGCAGCTGAACCTGCTGTAAGTTATCGCAAACAGTCAGAACAAAACGGGTGAGCCTTGGCTCACCCGTTTTGTTTACAGGGCCTCAAGAGAAAGTCAGCGGGCTGTTTGATGCAACCAGGCCGCAATGGCCAGTTGCAGCGCCACATAATCCGGATGAAGGAAGAGGGCTGACAAGTCGGCGGGCCAGTGGTCGTTTTGCCGCTCATTTCTAGCAAGGTGTGCCTGAAGGCTTATGAGTTGGGGTTGCCATGGTGCCGTCACGCCGGTGGTGCGGCGCTCAATAAAGGCCACGCCTTCACACAAGGCGGTGAAGGCTTGCTGCTGCACCTCGTCATTTCCCCGGCTTTCCAGCCAGAGTTGCTCGTGATGTTGCCAGTGGCGCAGCCCTTCGCCGATGGCGGCAGAGTCACTCATGGCTTTGTCGTCTGTCAGAGCTTGCCGTGCCAGCGGCTTGCCAAGCCCCGCCAGCTGATAGCCACGCTGCGCCTTGGACTGGGCGCCGAGGCGTACGCCGCCGAGCTTGGCAAGACGCCCGGCCAGAGCAAACAGCGCGGCCGTGTCGCCGGATTTCAATTCCAGTTCCAGCTCGTCGATGCGGCTGCTACCCAGGCTGCCGGCGATTTCCCCCTGATCCCAGGCCAGCTCGATCTCGGCCCCGTCGAAGGCGATCAGCCAGTGGCGGCGCAGGAAATCGGTACGGAATTGGGCGAGCAACTGCTGCTGGATACGGTCACGCTCGGCCAGGGTGGGCCAGATGTCGTCGGGAAAGGCGTTGAGGGTGGGCAGATCGCCGTCGATGGGAGCGTTGTATTCGGGTCTGGCGTGCAGTCCGCCCACGACCTGGCCGCGGCACTTGATGGTTTGTTCGGCAAATTCATCGCAGCGGCGGATCCGCAATCCCATCTCGAGGCGGCGCAGGGCCAGATCTGGGGTATCGAAATAGACGTTGCCAAGGCGCTGCTGCGATGCCTCTTTAATATCCAATGAATTCATAAGGTTGGATAAGGCGGGCGCGACGTCATTGGCGACGAAAAACTTTATCTCGATCTCAGTTTGCATAGTCATTCCAGGCTGGGAGGCAACTTTGGGGGGCAGGAATCGGGTCGCGAGGATATAATGCCCGCGAGACAACTAGATTAATTCGCGGTTTTATTGAGGGCGCAGTTCGGTTAACATGCGCGCCTCATAAAATCGTATCGAGTGTTTTTTCACCGACACAGGTTTGGCCATGCCAGTAAATACTATTTTGGGGCTTTTTGCCAAGTCCCCCATCAAGCCGCTGCAGAAGCATATCGTCAAGGTTCACGTGTGCTGCGAGCAGCTCATTCCCTTCTTTGACGCCGTAGCCGAAGACCGTTGGGAAGATGCCGAGAAGATCCGGCAGCAGATCTCCCAGCTGGAAAAAGAGGCGGATATCCTCAAGCGTGAAATCCGTCTGAAACTGCCGCGCGGCCTGTTCCTGCCGGTTGCACGTACCGACCTGCTGGAACTGTTGACTCAGCAAGACAAGATTGCCAACCGTGCCAAGGACATCTCCGGCCGCATGCTTGGTCGTCGCATGGAATTCCCGGCCGAAATGCGGACGGATTTCATGGCCTATCTCAAACGTTGTATTGATGCGACCGCTCAGGCCGAGAAAGCGATCGGGGAGCTCGACGAGCTGCTCGAGACCGGCTTCAAGGGACGGGAAGTTGAAATGGTTGCCGAGATGATCCATCAGCTGGATCTGATCGAGGACGATACAGACACCATGCAGATCGGTCTGCGCCAACAGCTGCAAGCAGTTGAGCAGAACTACAATCCGATCGATGTGATGTTCCTTTACAAGATCCTCGAATGGGTAGGTGACCTGGCAGATCAGGCCGAGCGTGTAGGCGCCCGTCTGGAATTGATGCTGGCTCGTTCGTAATCCACTGACTGAGTAAACACAACTAATGGACATTATCGCGAATTACGGCACCACTCTGGTGCTCGTGGCGGCCTTGTTCGGCTTCTTGATGGCCTGGGGCATTGGTGCGAACGACGTGGCCAATGCCATGGGGACATCGGTTGGTACCAAATCCCTGACCATTCGTCAGGCGATCATCATCGCCATGATCTTCGAATTTGCCGGTGCCTATCTGGCCGGTGGTGAAGTGACCGCCACCATCCGCAACGGCATCATCGACAGCAATGCCTTTGCCGATAGCCCGGATCTGCTGGTGCTTGGCATGATCGCCTCCCTGCTGGCGGCGGGCGCCTGGCTGATCCTGGCCTCCTACTTCGGCTGGCCCGTCTCCACCACCCACTCCATCATCGGTGCCATCGTCGGCTTCGCCGTGGTGAGCATTGGCCCGGAGGCGGTACAGTGGAGCAAGTTTGGTGGCATTGTCGGCTCCTGGGTCGTAACCCCGGCCCTCTCCGGCGTCATCGCCTACTTCATGTTCATCAGCGTGCAGAAGCTTATCTTCAACACCGATGATCCCCTGAACAACGCCAAGCGCTATGTGCCGTTTTACATGTTCCTGACCTCCCTGGTGATCTGCCTGGTGACCATCAAGAAGGGCTTGACCCACGTCGGTCTGCACCTGACCAATGGGGAAGGGGTGCTGCTTTCAGTGGTCATCTCCATTGCGGTAGCGATCGCGGGCTGGGTCTACATTCGCGGCCAGAAATACAACCCGCAGGATGACAGCAAGATGCACTTCGCCAACGTGGAGAAGGTATTCGGCATCCTGATGGTGATCACCGCCTGTGCCATGGCCTTTGCCCACGGCTCCAACGACGTGGCCAACGCCATCGGCCCCTTGTCTGCGGTGGCGTCCATCGTGGCTTCCGGTGGCGAAATCGCCAGCCAGGCCTCCATCGCCTGGTGGATCCTGCCGCTCGGCGGCATCGGTATCGTGATCGGTCTGGCGACCATGGGCGAGAAGGTGATGGCGACTGTCGGTACCGGCATCACTCACCTGACCCCGAGCCGTGGTTTCGCCGCCCAGCTGGCGACCGCCGCGACCGTGGTGATCGCCTCCGGTACCGGTCTGCCCATCTCCACCACCCAGACTCTGGTGGGTGCCGTCATGGGTGTGGGTCTGGCGCGCGGTATCGCGGCGCTGAACCTGGGCGTACTGCGCAACATCGTGGTCTCCTGGGTCATCACCCTGCCGGCAGGTGCCATCCTGGCCATCGCCATCTTCTACGTGCTGCAAGCCTTCTTCTCTTAAGGAGCAGACTGCCAGCAAAAAGCCCGAGTCATCGACTCGGGCTTTTTTATTGCGCCATGGCTGGCTTGCATCTAGCGGTTCAGAGCGCCGCGCAGATCTGCCACAGATCGTACTGGATGGCGGCGGCCGTCACCTCGCGCCCCGCCCCCGGCCCCTGGATCACCAGCGGGTTGGTGCGGTAACTGTCGCTCTCGATGGCGAACACGTTGTCGCAGGGCAACAGGTTGGCGAACGGATGATGGGGTTCGAGGCTCTCGAGGCCAACTCGTGCCTTGCCGTCATGCTCGAAGCGGGCCACGTAACGCAGCACCTTGCCAAGGCGCCTGGCACCCTCGAAGGCGCTCTGGATCGGGCTGTCCAGCTCTTTCAGCCTGTCCATGAACTGATCCGTGCTCACCTTGCGCAGGGAGACGGGCACCAGGTTCTCCAGCTCGATGTCGGCGGAGTCGAGCTCGAAACCCGCCTCCCGCGCCAGAATAAGCAACTTGCGGCGCACATCCTGGCCGGAGAGATCCTCGCGGGGATCCGGCTCGGTCAGGCCGTGCTGCCATGCCTCGTCCACCAGCTCGGAGAAGGGGCGACTGCCGTCATACTGCTGGAACAGCCAGGAGAGGGTGCCGGAGAAGATGCCGGAGACCCCCTGGATGCGGTCGCCGCTCTGGCGCAGCATCTGGATGCTGGACTGGATCGGCAGCCCGGCGCCGACGGTGGCGTTGTAGCGCCACTGCACCTGATGATCGCGGCAGGTCTGCTTGATGCGCTGGTAGAACTCGCTGTCGGCGGCGCCGGCAAACTTGTTGGCGGCGATGATGTGAATGCCGAGCTGGGCAAAGTCCGGGTAGTAGCGGCTCACCGTCTCGCTGGCGGTCATGTCCAGCGCGATCAGGGTATCGAAGCCGTGCTGCTCCAGCTGGGCCAGCAGCTCGGGCCAGATCAGCGGCTTGGGATTGAAGTTGTCCTGCACCTTGAGGGGATCCAGCCCCTCTTCATCCAGCAGGCCCCCTTCCGAGCTGAACACCCCGTAGAGGGTGAGCGCCAGGTTCAGTTCATGCTCGAGCCGCGCCTTCTCGCGGGCATAGAGGTTGAGCCAGTGACCGCCGATGTTGCCCTTGCCGAACACCACCAGGCCGACCCGGTTCGGGCGGCTGAACAGGGCGCTGTGCAGGGCGATCAGCAGTGGCTCCAGCACCACCTGGCGCAGCACGGCCACCAGGCTCAGGCCATCTTTGGCCACCTGCACGAACTCCAGCGGCTGATCCGCCAGCAGCTGGTAGAAGCGGTGGCACTGTTCGGCGTTATCGGTGACGCCAGCCCCCACCAGCGCCACCAGGCTGTAGCCTTCGCGCTGGATGAGACCGGTGAAGCTGCCCTGCAGCTGGAAGTCGCGCAGCAGCTCGAACGCCCCCTGCGCCACCTCGAGGGTGTAGGCGAGGCGCAGGATCCGGCGATCCGGCTGGCGCTGCAGGGTGAGCGGGTTGAGGCGATGGCGGGCCAGATAAGCCTCGATGGTTGCCACTGTCTGCTCAAAATCAGTCTGCGGCAGCACCTTCAGCTCAATGAGAGCGATCTGATCCACCGAGGAGACGATGCGGGCGCCGCCGGAGCGCGGCGCCCGGCGCAGGATGTGGGTGCAGCCCTCGTCCGGGTTGTAGCTGCAGCGCAGAGTGAGCCGCTGGCGGCTGTCGGCCACCGGCTGCAGGGTGCGCGAATGCAGCACCGAGGAGCCGAGGCGGGCCAGCTCGTTGGCTTCGGCGAGGCTCAGGCGCTCCAGCAGGCGCGCCTCCTTGACCCGGCGCGGGTCGGCGCTGTAGACCCCGGCCACGTCGCTCCAGATGGTGGTGGATTCGCCGTCCGCCAGCAGGGCCAGCAGGCTGGCGCTGTAGTCGGAGCCGTTGCGACCGAGCAGCAGGGAACGTCCCTCCATGTCGGCGGCGATAAAGCCGGTCACCACGATGCGCCCGGCGTGTTCCGCCAGCCGCGCCTTGAGCAGTTCGCTGGACAGCGCGGTATCCACCTTGACCAGGGCACCATCCTCGGCGCGCAGGAAACTGCGGGCATCGAGCCAGATGGCCTTGTCGCCGCGACTGGTGAGCAGGGCCGCCAGCAGGCGCGCCGACCACACCTCGCCAAAGGCGAGCAGGCCGTTGCGCTCGAAGCGGTCAAACTGCCCCTCCAGGGTCTTGGCGATGAGCTGCATGTCGTCGGCCAGCTGCTGGCTCAGCTCGAGGTGCAATTCCCCCTCCAGCAGGCCGTCGATCAGGCTCTGCTGGTAGGCCTGCAGGGCCGAGATGGCCTCGCCGGCCGCTTCATCCCCGGCTTCGGCCAGCTCCACCAGCTGGATCAGCCGGTTGGTGGTCTTGCCGGCGGCGGAGACCACCACCAGCTCTCGCCCGCCCCCCTGCTGCTCGGCTTGTTGTTCGAGAATGCTGGCGACCCGGCGGTAACAGACCGGATCCGCCAGGCTGCTGCCACCGAATTTGTGGACGTGACGTCGCTTCAAGCCTGCTTCTGTTGCCACCGCGATCTCTCCTTGTTGCTGCTGTTCCATTACTTCGCCACCTGCTGTGCTTGTGCAAACGCCTGGGCCAGATCGGCCACCAGATCCTCACCGTGTTCGATACCGACCGACAGGCGCAGCAGCTGGCTGCTGATGCCTGCCGCCTGCTGGGCGGCCGGGGTCATGGCCCTGTGGGTCATGCTGGCCGGATGGGCCACCAGACTCTCCACCCCGCCGAGGGATTCGGCCACCGAGAAGAGGGTGAGGGCCGCCAGAAAGGCGCGAATGCCCGCCTCGCCGCAATCGAGCTCAAAACTTAGCATGGCGCCGAAACCGGACTGTTGACGGCGCGCAATATCGTGGCCCGGATGGCTCGGCAGGCTGGGGTGATAGATGCGTTTGACCAGCGGTTGCTGCTGCAGAAAGGCGAGGATGCGGTCGGTGTTCTCCTGATGGGCGCGCAACCTGGGGGCCAGGGTGCGCAGGCCGCGCAGGGTGAGGTAGGAGTCGAACGCCCCGGAGGTGAGCCCCAGACAGTTGGCCCACCACACCAGCGACTCGGCCAGCTCGGGCTCCTTGGCGATCGCCACCCCGCCCACCACGTCGGAGTGGCCGTTGATGTACTTGGTGGTGGAGTGCACCACCAGATCGGCCCCCAGCGCCAGCGGCTGTTGCAGCAGCGGCGAGAGGAAGGTGTTGTCCACCGCCACCTTGGCGCCCGCCGCGTGGGACGCCTCGGCGATGGCGGCGATGTCCACCACCCGCAGCAGCGGGTTGGAGGGAGTCTCCACCCATACCAGCGCAGGTTTTTGCGAGAGCGCCTCGGTCAGCGCCGTCTCGTCCCCCTGGTCGACGAACAGCACCTTGTAGTGACCCTTGGCCGCCAGGTACTCGAACAGGCGCCAGGTACCGCCGTAACAGTCGTGGGGGGCGATCAGCAGATCTCCTGCCTTGAGCAGGGCTGTGGTGACCAGGTGGACGGCACCCATGCCGGTGCCGGTGACCACGGCGCCGGCGCCCCCTTCCAGCGCCGCCAGCGCATCCGCCAGATTGGTGCGGGTCGGGTTGCCGGAGCGGGCATAATCGTATTGACGAGGCTCGCCGAAGTCGGCAAAGGTGTAGTTGCTGGAGAGGTAGATGGGTGGCACCACGGCACCGTGCTGCTGGTCTGTCTCAATCCCGGTGCGTACCGCCAGGGTGGCCTTGTGGGTCATATCACTCTCCTTGATGTCTCTTCGAACGCAGGCATCTTGCTGTTACGCGTTATCCCGCCATTGCTGGCCTATGGTGATTCACACTACGCGAGCAAGAAAAAGCCGTCAATAGCTCTAGACGTCTAAATGGCTTTGCTGTTGGATTGCCATTGATTTCCTTAAGGGTTAAAATCCGCCCTCACGGCCAAATGAGAACAGGTGAGTCATGGGAACAGAGTGGAACGGCGACTACGTCAGCCCCTACGCGGAACACGGTAAGAAGAGCGAACAGGTCAAGAAGATTACCGTCTCGATCCCGCTCAAGGTGCTGAAAGTACTGACCGATGAGCGCACCCGCCGTCAGGTGAACAACCTGCGTCATGCGACCAACAGCGAGCTGCTCTGTGAAGCTTTCCTGCATGCCTTCACCGGTCAGCCGCTGCCCTGCGACGACGATCTTCGCAAGGATCATCCGGACAGCGTGCCTGCCGAAGCGCGTGCCATCATGGAGGCGCTGGGCAAGGAAATCGAAGATTTCGACAAGGAATAACTCCTTTCAATGACGCGGCTGATGGCCGCGTCATTGCTATCTGCCATCCCCCATTGCCGCCTTCGCCGTTACCCGCGCACATTGGCTCTCGCCGCCACTCTTGTTGTCGCCTGACCGGCGCTCTCCTCTCTTGTGTTGCCCGGTGACCGACAGCCGTCACGAAGCGGCCGTTCGCCGAAGACAAGGGCTGGTGTTTCGGGGCATGCTGAGTCTCATGAGACATTGGCGGGACGAGGAGCCGGAATGCAGACCATAAGCTGGCAGGATTTCGAGATAGTGGAGTTGCGGGTGGGCACCCTGGTGCGGGTCGAACCCTTTCCCGAGGCGCGCAAGCCCGCCTACAAGGTGTGGGCGGATTTTGGTCCCGAGCTCGGCGTGCGCAAGAGCAGTGCCCAGATAACGGATCTCTACCAGCCAAAGGAACTGGTTGGCCGTCAGATCATCGCCGTGGTGAACTTCCCGACCAAACAGATTGGCCCCTTCCAGTCCGAATTTCTGCTGACCGGTTTCTACCGGGCGGATGGCGCCGTGGTGATGGCCATCCCGGAGCAGGCGGTGGAGAACGATGCCAGGCTGGGGTAAACCGGTGCGACACAGAGACAAAAGAGGCGACCCCGGGGTCGCCTCTTTCTCTTTGCATCCTGTTACTTCAGCAGGCTGAAGAGCAGTGCAGAAACCGCCAGGGAGCCGGTCAGCAGGATGAAGCCGTTGGTCCAAGGGTGACGGAAGCGTGCCAGCGACTTCACCTTGTAGATGGCCACTACCGGCATGATGAACAGGATCATGGCGATGACGGGGCCGGAGAGGGTCTCCATCAGGCCGAGGATACCCGGGTTGACCACGGCCGCACCCCAGATGGAGAAGAACATCAGGGCGATGCCCAGCTTGTCGGCCTTGGCCAGCGACAGGCCGGTGGGCTTGGCGATCAGGGTCTTGAGGCTCTCTCGCGCTCCCAGGAAGTGGCCGAGGAAGGAGGAGCTGATGGCGATGAAGGCGATGAGCGGCCCCAGGGTCACGATCACCGGGTTGTCGGTGATGTTGGCGAGATAGGAGAGCACGGAGACATTCTGGGCCTTGGCCTGCGCCAGCTGGGCCGGGGTGAGGCTCAGCACGCAGGAGAAGACGAAGAAGAGTACGAAGCTCACCAGCATGACGGTGGTGTTGCGCAGGATCTGGCCGCTCTTGGCCTCGGCCTGCTCGCCATATTCCCGGCGCTGCACGTTGGCAAAGCCCGAGATGGCGGCGGCATGACTGAAGGCGAATACGGTCACTGGCAGCGCCAGCCAGACGGTGTTGAGGAAGCTGCCGCCCTCAAACGCACTCATCTGTGGCCACTGCCACTGGGGGATCAGGTAGCAGGAGAGGGCTGCCAGTATGGCTGCCAGCGGGTAGACCATGAAGGCGAAGGCTCGCAGCATTGCCTTCTCCCCCGCCAGCATCACGGCGATCATGGCAAACACCAGCATGCCGGAGAGCATCACCCGATCCGGGGAGGCCATGCCGAGCTGGTTGACCATAAAGCTCTCCACCGTGTTGGTCAGTCCCACGCCGTAAATGAGCAGGATCGGGAAGATGGAGAGGAAGTAGAGCGTCGAGATGAGGCGGCCGGCCATCTTGCCGAAGTGCTCCTCGGCCACATCGGTGAAATCGGCGTGGGGGCGGGAAGAGGACAGCACGAAGCGCGCCAGCCCGCGGTGGGCCAGGAAGGTCATGGGGCCGGCCAGCACGGCGACTATGATCAGGGGCCAGATACCGCCCAGACCCAGGTTGATGGGCAGGAACAGGATGCCGGCACCGACGGCGGTACCAAACAGGCTGATGACCCAGTGGGTGTCGTGGCGGCGCCAGCTGCCGACGGTGACAGGAGTTGAGTGGGAACCGGAGAGCTCCCGGGATACCTCTGCAGATAAACTCATTGATAATTCACTTTTTGTTAGTGTTTTAATCTGAGCTTATTGTGGTTTATCGGGATTTAATTCTCAAAGAGCAGGGGTGAAACATATCACTACCATAATGGGCGAAAGCCAGTGAAATTGGGAATAGAATCGGGTTCGCGAAATTGAGTAAAACTGGAAATGTAAAAAATATCGGTATATAAACCCGATTTTTCATTCATAATTAATTTTTTGTCTCGGCTAACTGAGTGTTTTCAGAATTACATGAAAATCATGCCGATACTCCGGATTCGGTTGTGATGATTCACTATCATTCTCACCATTTACCAGAGGATATCCCTACCCATTGTCGATATAGTCAGCGGATCACACCAAGCAAAGAGGCGGCCTGGTAGCCGCCTTTTTGCGCTGTCCGATGACATATCAACCAGGCTGCTGAACCAGGATCTTGTTCCAGGCGAGATCCGGATCCCCCATCACGATGAAGTCAGGGTTCTCCAGCGACTCCGTCTCGTTGTAACTGAGCGGTTGCAGCGTCAGGCTGAGGATGCGGCCACCGGCCGCCTCGACGATGCACTGGGCAGCAGCAGTATCCCACTCGCCGGTGGGACCGAGCCGCACGTAGCAATCGGCCGCCCCCTCCGCCACCAGGCAGGATTTGAGGGAGCTGGAGCCGAGCGGGATCAACTCGTAGTTGATGGCCGGGTTGAGGCGACGGGTCAGGTTTTCCAGTCTCTGGCGACGGCTGATGGCCACCACCAGCGAGTCGGGCTGATTGTGCTCGTGGTGCATGGCGCTGATGGGATGTACTTCGCCATTAACCTCCTTGAAGGCGCCATGGCCGCGTATCGCCCAGTAGAGCACGTCGGACTCGGGGGCATAGATGACGCCGAGCACGGGCACATTATCCCGTACCAGGGCGATCAAGGTGGCGAAGTCGCCGCTACCGGCGATGAACTCGCCGGTGCCGTCGAGGGGATCCACCAGCCAGTATTGCCGCCAGTTGGATCTCAGGCTGAAGGGGATGTCGGCGGCCTCCTCGGTCAGCACAGGCACATGGGGAGTGAGCGCCGACAGCGCCTGTTTGAGGTAGGCATCGGCAGCAAGGTCGGCACTGGTGACCGGGGTCGCATCCTCCTTCAGCTGACGCTCGAACTGACCGCCGTGATAGATTTCGTGAAGGATCCGCCCCGCTTCGCGGGCGATCTCCTTGACCCCTGGCACCCAGGCCAACAACTCCTGCATTTCGTTATCCTCTGTCTTTATTGCCGATGCCCGCGAGCGGGCTAGTTTTCCTGCTCCGCCAGCCACTTGCGGGCCAGCAGCAGGGCGCAGATGCTGCGCGACTCGGTAAAGTCGGGGCGCGCCAGCAAATCGTCGATCCGGTTCAGCGGCCAGGGGATCACCTCGAGAGGCTCGGGCTCATCGCCGATCCTCTGCTCGGGGAAGAGATCCCGGGCCAGCAGTATCTCCATCCGGCTGGAGAAGTAGCCCGGTGCCAGCGACACCTGTTTGAGGGGGATCAGGGTGCGGGCACCAAAGCCAGCCTCCTCCATCAATTCGCGGTTGCCCGCCTCCAGGGCGTCTTCGCCGGGGTCGATCAACCCCTTGGGAAAGCCGAGCTCGTAAGAGTGAGTGCCCGCCGCGTATTCGCGCACCAGCAGCAGGGTGTGGGCATCGAACAAGGGCACCACCATGACGGCACCCCGGTTGCCGCCGCGCATCCGCTCGTAGATCCGTTCTTCGCCATTGGTGAATTTCAGGTGCAGGGACTCCACCTTGAACAGGCGACTCTCGGCCACCAGCTCGGCCTTGAGGATCTCCGGCTTGGGTTTGTCGTGGTCCAGGATCTCGACACGGATGTGTTCGGGTTTGTTCTTGTGGTGGTTGCTCATCGACCGCGGGCTGCTCGTTAAAAAATCGTGCTTCAAGAGTAAACGACTCCCACCCCGAACACCACGGGACAAGGGCGCGAAAGGGGATGGAAAAATCGTTATACTGCCCCCCGGTTTTTTTCATGACGCTTGCTTCAGGAGACCCCATGCCGACCCGACTGCCCTGGCACCAGATAGATACCGTTCTGCTCGATATGGATGGCACCCTGATCGATCTGCATTTCGACAACCACCTGTGGCAGCAGCTGGTCCCCGAGCGCTACGCCGAGCAGCACGGCTTGCCGCTGGCCGAGGCCAGGGCGCGGATAGACGCGCACTACCACGCCGTCAACGGCACTCTCAATTGGTACTGTGTCGATTACTGGAGCCAGACCCTGGGGCTGGATATTCGCGCCCTCAAGCAGGAGATCCTGGAGAAGATCCAGTGGCGGCCCCACGCCATCCCCTTTCTGGCCGAGCTGCGGGCGGCGGGCAAAAAGCTGGTGCTGTTTACCAACGCCCATCCGGCCAGCCTGTCGGTCAAGGATGCGCGGCTCGGATTGGGGGAACATCTGGATCAGCTGGTGAGCACCCATGAGCTGGGCTGGTCGAAGGAGAGTCAGCACTGCTGGCAGGCGCTGGCGCAGCGGCTGGCGTTCGATCCGGCCCGCACTCTGTTTGTCGATGACAGCGAGCGGATCCTGCGCGCCGCCGCCGACTACGGTATCGGTTTTCAGCTCGCCATCCAGAATCCGGACAGCCGCCAGCCCGAACAGCAGATCACCGCTTTCCCGGCGATCCGGGATTACGCCGAGCTGTTGCCTCTGGCAGTCTGAGCGGACTAAACCGCTGGCTTAAAACGACAGAGGGCTGCATGGTGCAGCCCTCTGTGTTTGGGAGACGGATGGGGAGAGTGTTTCACAGCTCCTTGAACGGGCGGCGCTTCTCCTCTTCGATGACGATGGCCTCCAGGTTGGCCACCCGCTCCTGCAGCTCCCTGATGACCTGATCCTGCTTGCCGAGGCGATCCGTGATGCGGGCATCCCCCATCTGGTAGCGGGCCCGCTTGCCGAGATAGCCAAACAGCACGCTGATAAACACGATCAGGACTATGCCTGTCCACATGGTCATGTCACGACTCCTTGTCGTCATTAACGGCGATCACTGAATGGGATCACTCCGTTTTCTCACAGTCACCGGTCCGTCGCAACGGGGCGCAGAGTTCCTTTGTGATGGCGGTTGCAATAGATGCGTTATTGCCAAAGTGGCCTGCCGATCCATAGCCCCCACAGGGTGATGTGCAGCAGCACGATAAACCAGAACACCAGCCGGTAGCTGCGCTTTTGGGTCTTGTGACGCAGCCACTGGCGGGCCACCAGGGCACCGGGCCAGCCACCGCACAGCTCCAGCAGATGGAGGCGGGATTCGGGAATGCGCCACTCGCCGCGCACCGCCTGGCGCTTGTCCCAGGCGTAAGCGGCCACGGTCAGCATACTCATTACCAGCAGCACCGCCAGCGGCCACCACTGTTGGCCGTCGAGACCGAGCCACAGGGCCGAGCCGAGCGGCAGCAGGGCCAGCGCCATCATTGGGTCAGCTCCCGGTAGCGATCTTCGTCCTGCTCGAGGGAGCGGATCACCCGGGCCGGGTTGCCCACGGCCACCGAGTCGGCCGGAATGTCGCGGGTCACCACGGCGCCGGCCCCTATGATGGAGCGGGGTCCTATGGTGACGCCGGGGCAGATGATGGCACCGCCACCGATCCAGCAGTCATCGCCAATGTGTACCGGCTTGTTGTAGGCGGTCCAGTTGCGCCGCTCCAGGTAGTTCATGGTGTGGGTGGCGGTGTAGATCTGCACGTTGGGGGCCAGCAGCACATGGCTGCCGATATGCACTTCACCCACGTCGAGTATGGTGACGTTGAAATTGAAGAAGGTCTTTTCGCCGATGTGGATATTGCGGCCGAATTCACAGGTGAAGGGAGTGCTGATCCAGCAGGAGTCGGGGCAGTGACCGAACAGCTCGCGGCACAATCGCTGTCGCAGGGCCTCGTCGCCGGCCGAAGAGGCGTTGAGCTCGGCCAGCAGCGCCTGACCACGGATCCGGTCGTTCGCTATCTCCTGGCTCTGGCTGTCGAGGGCGCCCCCCGCCAGAACCTTGTCCCAGTCGCTTGCCATGTTTACCTCCACAATATGCAAGAGAGGCCAGTATACGTGACCGGCGCTGGGGCGTCAGGCTGTCACTTGCTGCAAGATCAGGTGCCGGGCCAGATGAGCGGCAGGACCAGCAGGGCCGAAATGAAGTAGGGGAGCAGCACCCGCAGTCCCAGCCTGCGACCGCCGATGCCAAGTGCCAGCAGCCCCTTTACCAGCGAGTTGACCAGCCCGGCGAGCAGGATGCCGCGGGCTGCCACCTCCAGCGCCAGCTCCTTGTGGGAGAGCTGGGAGAGGGAGAGGGTGATGGCGTCCACGTCGGTGATCCCCGAGACCAGTGCCAACAGATAGACCCCGGAGTTGCCCACCTTGCTCTGCAGGAAAGTAGCCATGAAGCCGATGAGCGCCAGCAGCAGGCCGAACTTGATGGCGGTGGCGAGATCCAGCGGGTTGCTGGTCTGGGGCTGCACCGGGCCGTCGGTCAGCTCTTCGCGCTGGCGCCAGAACCAGAACGCAAAGCCGTAGACGGTGACCGCCAGCAGCAGCAAGGGGGCGGCGAGGCGCATCGCCAGCTCGTTGTGGATCAGCAGCACCAGCACCAGCAACCGCAGCCACATGGTGGCCCCCGCCAGCAAAATGCCGGTAGCCAGCAGCCGCTCCAGCCCGCCCTGCTCCTTGTTGAGGCGGGCAAACTGCAGGGTGAGGGCGGTGGAGGAGGCGAGCCCTGCCAGCATGCTGGTGAGCACCAGCCCGGCGCGGGTACCGAGCAGGCGCACCGCGAAGTGGCCGCAAAACGAGATGCCCGCGATGATCACCACCATCAGCCAGATCTTGAAGGGGTTGAATGCATCGAGCGGCCCTATCTCCTCGTTGGGCAGCACCGGCAGCAGTACCAGGGTGATGAGCAAAAAGCGCAGGGTGGCGTGAAATTCGGTCTCGCTCAAAAACAGCATGCCCTGCTGGATCTTGCCCTTGAGCCCCATCAGCAGGGCCGCCAGTACGGCGCAGGCCACCGCCTCGCTCGGGCTCAGCAGCACCGACATCAGCCCCAGCAGATAGGTGAGCAGCATGGCTGCCGAGCTGGTGAGGCCGAACTCTCCCTGCCAGCGCTGGGCCAGCCAGACCGAGAGGCCGCAGCCAATCACCACCGCCAGCAGGCCAAGCAGCGGCAGCCAGGGGCCAAGGGTCGGCAGCAGCAGGGCACAGACCCCGCCGAGCAGGCCGATGAGGCCGTAGGTCCGCATCCCGGCGATGCGCTGGTTGTCCCCCAGCTGGCGCACCTGCCAGCCGCGCTCCAGCCCGATGATAAGACCGATGGCCAGCGACACCAGGGCGCCATTGACCGGTTCTGCATTGATCCACATAACGACCTCCTTTTCGCCCTGTGTCTGCCTTGCTCCCATGATGGCACAGCCGGCTGACGGGCAGAGGGGTCTGGCTCACAGAGTGTACGAATGACGCCCTTTGGGGGATTTATATGAGTAAAAGAGATAAGCAAAGCGTTATTTCTTTCTTCTTGGCATAACTGCTTCGCGGCATGCTGCCCTTAACCCAACGATAAGGAGCATCACCATGACACTGCGAACGACCGCCCTGACAATCTTCTCTCTGCTGGCCTTCCAGGCGGGGGCCGCCGAGATCCGCCTGCTCAACGTTTCCTACGATCCGACCCGCGAGCTGTTTCAGGAGTACAACGCCGCCTTCGCCAAAGAGTGGAAGGCGAAAACCGGTGACGACGTGGTGGTGAGTCAGTCCCACGGTGGTTCCGGCAAGCAGGCCCGCGCCGTGGTGGACGGACTGGAAGCGGACGTCGTCTCGCTGGCACTGGCCTATGACGTCGATGCCATTGCCAAGACGGGGCTGATCGCCACCGACTGGCAGAGCCGCCTGGCCAACAACGCCGCCCCCTACACCTCCACCATCGTCTTCCTGGTGCGCAAGGGCAATCCCAAGCAGATCAAGGATTGGGGGGATCTGGTGCGCAAGGATGTGGCCATCGTCACCCCCAATCCCAAGACTTCCGGCGGGGCGCGCTGGAACTATCTGGCCGCCTGGGGCTATGCCCTGAAGCAGAGCGGCAGTGAAGAGGGGGCCAGGCAGTTCGTCGGCGATCTCTTCAAAAATGTGAAAGTGCTGGACTCCGGCGCCCGTGGCGCTACCACCAGCTTTATCGAACGGGGTCTTGGCGACGTGCTGCTGGCGTGGGAGAACGAAGCCCTGCTGGTGCTCGGCCAGGCCGGCAACCGCGACAAGTTCGAGCTGGTGGTGCCGTCGGTCTCCATCCTGGCCGAGCCACCGGTGGCGGTGGTGGACAAGGTGGCCAAGAAGCACGGCACAGAGGCGGTGGCCAAGGGCTACCTGAAGTACCTCTACTCCGACGAGGGGCAGCGGATCATCGCCAAGTATCACTATCGCCCCAGCAATCCGGCGATCCTCAAGGAGACGGCTGCCCAGTTCCCGAAACTGACCCTGTTTACCGTCAAGGAGCTGGAAGGGGATTGGAACAAGGCCCAGCAGAAGCACTTCGCCCAGGGTGGCCTGTTCGACCAGATCTACCAGCCGGGCCGCTGAGCTGCGCGTCCCCCATCACTCACTGGCCAGCGCGCCAACGGATAGGAGTAACAAGATGGACAAGATCCTCCTGGTTCCCGGTTTGCACGATAGCGGGCCGGATCACTGGCAGAGCCGCTGGCACCTGCACTTTCCCCACTGGCAGCGCATGAGGGGGTTGCCGTGGGACAAGCCGAACCTGACGGTCTGGAGCGCCAAGCTGGCGAGCAAGCTCAAAAGCCGTCGCGGCCGGGTGCACCTGGTGGCCCACTCCTTCGGCGCCCTGACCGCCATTGCCGCCGCCCGGCTGCAACCCCACAAGATCGCCTCCATCCTGCTGGTGGCGCCGGCCGATCCGACCCGTTTCGGCATTGCAGACGAGCGACTGGCCGGCCCCCTGCTGGTGTCGGCCCAGATGGTGGCCAGCCGCAATGATCCCTGGATGAGTTTCGAACGGGCCGAACACTGGAGCCGGCAGTGGCAGGTGCCGCTGTTTGATGCCGGTGAGGCGGGTCATATCAACGCTCAGTCCGGTCACGGGGAGTGGCATCAGGGACTGCATCTGCTCGGCAACCTTCACCGTCGGGCCGAGATGGTGATCGAACCAGCTCCGGTGGCGTGGAAAGGGTGCCCGGTACTGGGGTTTCGCTGATGGTTGGATGACAACGGGGGAGGGATGCCGACTGAGATGATAACTGTCTGATTTTGTTCACTGGCTCAATTGTACAAGGCTCCGTTTTTCAGGTCTTTTGTTGATATGAAAGACCTTTTTTATCTGGGTTGCCCGCAACGCCCTGTTTTCACGCTGTTAGACAAAAAAGTGATTAGCAAAGGTGTTATTGGTGTTTGTGACGGGGAATGAGAGCCAGCAGAATCACTATGTCGAAATTAATTTATAACACATGGATTTGTTATGCGATTTGGTTCTTATTCTGTTCTGCCTGGCTTTGGCCAGACCCTCGGCTTCAGTCTGCTCTATCTGGGGTTGCTGGTACTGCTGCCCCTCTCGGCACTGGTGCTGTTTGCGCTGAATAACCTGACTGCTGCCGAGTTCTGGCAGGTGATAGGGTCGCCCCGGGTGCTGGCCTCCTTTCGCCTGAGTTTCGGGGCGGCGTTTGTCGCGGCGCTGCTCAACAGCCTGTTTGGCCTGATCCTGGCCTGGGTGCTGGTGCGCTACACCTTCCCCGGCCGCCGTCTGGTGGATGCGCTGATCGACCTGCCATTCGCCATGCCCACCGCCGTCTCCGGCATCGCCCTGTGTGCCATCTTCGCTCCCAATGGCTGGATCGGTCAGTGGGTTGCCCCGCTTGGCATCGAGCTTGCCTACAACCCGATTGGAGTGGTCATCGCTCTCACCTTTATCGGGCTGCCGTTCGTAGTGCGCACACTGCAACCCGTGCTGCGGGAGGCCGAAGCCGAACAGGAGGAGGCGGCCGCCAGCCTGGGGGCCGATCGCTGGCAGACCTTCCAGCGTGTGCTGTGGCCGACTCTGGTGCCGGCCCTGCTCACCGGCTTTGCGCTGGCGTTTGCCCGTGGCGTGGGGGAGTACGGCTCCGTCATCTTTATCGCCGGCAACCTGCCCATGGTCTCTGAAATCGCGCCCCTGATGATCATGAGCCACCTGGAAGAGTACGACTACGCCGGCGCCTCCGCCATCGCCGTGGTCATGCTGCTGATCTCTTTTGTTTTATTGCTGTTTATCAACAAGTTGCAGGCCTGGAGCTGGGCCCGTATCGGAGGGAGCCGGATATGAATGCATCGACCATCGCCATGGATGTCGTCCCCGTGGTGACAGAGACCCAGCGCAAGGCGCCGCCGGTGATCCGCGAGCCGCAGTGGGTCAAGTGGCTGCTCATCACCCTGGGGTTGGGCTGGTTTGCCGCCCTGTTGCTGCTGCCGCTGGTGACCGTTTTTATCCAGGCGCTGAGCCCTGGCCTGGCATTTTTCTGGCAGGCCATTAGCGAGCCGGATGCCCTGAGCGCCCTTGGGCTGACCGCCCTGGTGACCCTGTTCGCCGTGCCTCTCAACCTGTTGTTCGGCCTCGCGGCCGCCTGGGCCATAGCCCGTTTCCGCTTCCCGGGCCGGCAGTTGCTCGTCACCCTCATCGATCTGCCGTTTTCGGTCTCGCCGGTGATTGCGGGCCTGATGCTGGTGCTGCTGTTTGGCAGCCACGGCTGGTTTGGCGACTGGCTCAGTGTGCACGACATCAAGATCATCTTCGCCACCCCGGGCATCATTCTGGCCACCACCTTCATCACTGTGCCCTTCGTGGTGCGCGAGCTGCTGCCCCAGATGGAGGCGCGCGGCCCGGAAGAGGAGGAGGCCGCCATCATGCTGGGGGCGAACGGATTGCAAATGTTCTGGCGGGTCACCCTGCCCGGGATTCGCTGGAGCCTGATGTACGGTGTGCTGCTCTGTACTGCCCGGGCGGTGGGGGAGTTTGGTGCCGTCTCCGTGGTCTCCGGTCATATTCGCGGCCAGACCAACACCCTGCCGCTGCATATCGAGATCCTCTACAACGAGTACCAGACCGGCGCCGCCTTCGCGGTGGCAAGCCTGCTGGCGCTGTTCGGGATCTTCACCCTGCTGGGGGAAACTCTGCTGGCCAGGCTGCGTGGCCAATTCACCTACTCTCACTGATCACCGTTTCAAGGAGGCAGCCATGAGCATTCAGGTGCAAGGACTCAACAAGCATTTCAGCCAGTACGCGGCACTGGCCGACATCAACCTCGATTTTCACGACGGTGAGCTGGTGGCCCTGCTGGGCCCCTCCGGCTGCGGCAAAACCACCTTGCTGCGGATCATCGCCGGGCTGGAGCAGGCCGACGCTGGCCGGATCATTATCCGCGGCGAGGATGCCTCGGCGCTGCACGTGCGCGAGCGCAACGTCGGCTTCGTGTTCCAGCACTACGCCCTGTTCCGCCACATGACGGTGTTCGAGAACGTGGCATTCGGCCTGCGGGTCAGGCCGCGCAACGAACGCCCGGGCGAGGTGGCCATCCGTGCCCGGGTCAGGGAGCTGCTGGATCTGGTGCAGCTCAGTCACGTGGCCGAGCGCTACCCGACCCAGCTCTCCGGCGGCCAGCGTCAGCGGGTCGCCCTGGCCCGTGCCCTGGCGGTGCAGCCCAGGGTGCTGTTGCTGGATGAGCCCTTCGGCGCCCTTGATGCCCAGGTGCGCAAGGAGCTGCGCCGCTGGTTGCGGGAGTTGCACGACGAGTTGCACGTCACCAGCCTGTTCGTCACCCACGATCAGGAGGAGGCGCTGGAGGTGGCGGATCGGGTGGTGCTGATGAACGCCGGCCGGGTCGAGCAGATCGGCACCCCGGCCGAGGTCTATGACCATCCCGCCAGCGCCTTCGTACACAGTTTCCTCGGCAGCGTGAACCAGTTCCGCGGCCGGGTGGCCGAACAGGGGTTCGGCATCGGTGAGCAGTTGCTCGGCGGCCCCTCGACCGCCCATCTGGCCCCGGGCAGTGCCGCCATCGCCTATGTGCGTCCCCACGAGCTGGAGATTCTGCCAGTAGAGGCCAGCGGCGGTATCAGCGCCACCATCACCCGGCTGCTGCCCATGGGGCCGCGCATCCGGGTGGAGCTGCGTGGCGAGAGGGGCGTCCACTACGAGGTAGAACTTGGCAAGGAGGCGGCCAGCCATTTCACGCCGGGCCAGGAGGTACGGCTGGTAGCCAGACAGGCGCAGTTCTACCCCGATTACCAGATTTGAGGGGCTATCCAGGCAGGGTGCGAGTCATCGGCCTGCCCGCATTACCCACAACGCATGGCGGTGGACACCGCCGCGACTCGACGCAGGAGGCGATGAGTGAACTTTCAGCAGTTACGTATTATCCGTGAGGCGGCCCGGCGGGATTACAACCTGACCGAAGTGGCCAACGCCCTGTTTACCTCCCAGTCCGGAGTCAGCCGCCATATTCGCGAGCTGGAGGAGGAGCTGGGGGTGGAACTCTTTATCCGCTACGGCAAGCGGCTGCTCGGCATGACGGAGCCGGGCAAGGAGCTGCTGGTGATCGCCGAGCGCATCCTCGGGGATGCCGAGAACATCCGCAAACTGGCCAGTACCTTTGCCAATCGCGATTCCGGACGCCTGCTGGTGGCGACCACCCATACCCAGGCCCGTTACGCCCTGCCCCGGGTGGTTAAGGCGTTTCGCGAACAGTTTCCGCTGGTGCAGCTGGAGCTGCGCCAGGGCGGTCCGGAGGAGATAGTGCGGCTGGTGCAGACCGGCGAGGTGGACATCGGCATCAGCAGCGAGCAGCTCGACAGGAGCGAAGGGGTGGTGGCCTTTCCCTACTACCGCTGGCATCACAACATAGTGGTGCCGGAGCGCCATCCCCTCTCGCAAGAGTCCGAACTGACCCTGGCGGCGCTGGCCGATTGGCCCATCATCACCTATCAGGCGGGGCTGACCGGGCGGGTGCGAGTGGACGAAGCGTTCGCCGAGGCGGGGATAACGCCACAGATCCTGCTGACCGCCCAGGATTCGGATGTCATCAAAACCTATGTCGAGCTGGAGATGGGGGTCGGCATATTGGCGGACATGGCGTTCGATGCCCAGCGCGATCACTCCTTGGTGCAACTCGACGGCAGCCATCTGTTTGCACCGCACACCGCCTGGATTGGCCTCAAGCAGGGGCAGTTCCAGCACAATTTCGCCTGGCAATTCATCCAGCTCTGCAACCCCGAGCTGGTGCTGGCCGACATCCAGGCCCGTGCCATGGGCGGCGAACCCCAGATCGATTACCAGATCTGAGCCTCTCACCAGACCAAACGGGGAGCCACTGGCTCCCCGTTTTCATGTCGCGGTGAAACGATTAGTTCAACTCAATCCAGGCATCCTGCCAGTGGGAGCCGGTGCCCGGCTCATACTGGGTCGCGTTGGCAGCCCACTGGCTGCACCAGCCACTGTAGGGGAAGGGTTTGCACTGGTAGACCTTGCCGTTCTTGGGTTGCAGCACCCTGGTACCGTCGGTGTAGGACTTGAGCCCCTCCGGAAAGGTGAAGTCATGAGCGCCGCCGGCAGCGGGATCCTTGAACATCAGGTCCAGAGTCTGCTGGAGCGGGGTACCGCCATTTTTCGGGGTGCCCTTGATCACCAGCTGGTGATGACCGGCACTCAGCCCTTCCAGAGTCATGGTGAAGCCCTGGCTGCTGTCTTTGATGTCGGCGCTGGACTGGCCTTTGGCGACACCACCGTGGTCGTAGAGGGTGCTGGTGACGGCGAGATCCCCCTGGGCGGTGATGGTGAAATCGAGGATCGCCTTGCCGTTGTCGAGCTGGTATTCGCTCGCCAGACCGCTGACGCTGATGTCGTTGCCAACCGGCGGCTGCAACTGCTCAAGCTGGATCTCGACCCGCTCCAGAGCGCTGCCCGCCTTGAGGTAGACGGGGTTCTGGCCGTAGACGGGGTTGAACTGGCCATCTGTCCCCTGCTGGCCGGCACGGATCAGGCTCTGCTCAGAGTTGATCTTGCCGGCCAGGGCGTGGGCCCAATTGTTCTTCTGGCCTTGCTCCGCGCTGGCGATGGTCAGCTCGGTCTGCAGATCGGTGCGCTCGCCGTTGGCATCGAATACCCGGGTTCTGGCCTTGTCGCCGGCCGCCAGATCGATGGAGGGGTAGATGGTGCCGCCCTGGTTCCACGCCAGCGGTGGCTGGGTACCGCCCTTGAAGTTGGCATCGATCAGGTTGTAGAAGCTGTTGGCGGTATCACCCACTTCCCACACCCCGAGAATGATCTGGTAACCGGTGCGCTCCGGCAGGATGCACTGATGGGTGACCTGCTTGGGCGGTTGCACCATGTTGCCGTCGATGACGCAGAAGGGGGTGAGCTCGAAGGCGTCGCGGGTCAGCGGCTGGTTCGGGTTCCAATCCTGTTTGGTCAGATAGTAACGCCAGTTGCGGGTCACATGATTGGCGGTGAAGGTCCAGCTGATGGAAAAGGGGCCGGCCTGCACGTCGCGGCGGGTCCAGCGATCGCTGGTCTGGGCGTTGAGTTCGCCGAACTGGGGATGGCCGGCGGCAGCAATCTGCCCATCTGCCGGGCCGCCGTCCGGGAAGCCGGAGGAGGCCTCCAGGCTCTGGGGTTCCCACTGCACGGCGCCGCACTGGCTGTTGCCGCCGCTCTTGCACAGGGCGTTGCGCGATTCCGGTTGGCTGATGTAGCCGTGGGCCAGCACGCTGCCGCTGGCGAGCAGCGTCAGGGCGGCGGCGATGTGGTTGAATCGGATGGTTGCTGCCATACATTCCTCTGATCGATAGATGTGGGCAGTCACGTTGGCAGGGGAATCCCCGGGCACACCTGGGTGTGGCAACCCCGCTATCCTGGACGAACGTCTTTAGACCGGAAGTTTTGCGTCCTGACTTTTCAGCCAGTTTGCCAAATGACTACAGAAAGGGTCATGGTGTCGCGTTTGGCGACAAAATTATCATGACTAATTTTGATTAAATTATTAAGTGTAAATCTTTACAGCTTGACCTTTCTGGCGTTGGTTTTTCACTCAACTATATGTTTTTAAATGTATAAATAAGCAGCGTGATTTTCTGAATCTCGCCCATTCTGTCGATAAGATGCGAAAATTTGGCATTTTTTATCAATAAAAAAATCCCCTGCCACCTTCGTGGTCAGGGGATGGGGTGCGACAGAGCAAGACGGATCAGTGGTGAACCCGGGGGGATTCGCTCTGGCGCGGTGATGGCATCTGCATGGGCAACGGGCTCTGTTCGCTGGCGTGGCCGAGTTTGAACACGGCGAGCCGTTCGTCCAGGCTGCGGGAGAGACCGGCCAGCAGTTCGCTCTCCTGGGCCAGCTGGGAGGCAGATTGCGACATCTCCAGTGCCGAGTCGTTGATGCCGCTGACGTTGCGGTTCATGTCTTCGGCCACCATGCTCTGCTGTTCGGCGGCGGTGGCGATCTGGGTCGCCATGTCGCTCACGTGCTGGATGTGGTTGACGATGAGGGAGAGGTCCTGGCCTGCCTTCTCGGACTGGTTGACGCTGCTCTCCGCCAGCTTGCGGCTGGTGTCCATGGCGTCGGCCGCACTCACCGCCCGCTGTTGCAACTGGGCGATAGTGCCCTGGATCTCCTCGGTAGACTGGCGGGTGCGGCTCGCCAGCTGGCGCACCTCGTCGGCGACCACGGCAAACCCGCGCCCCTGTTCACCGGCCCGGGCAGCCTCGATGGCGGCGTTGAGGGCCAGCAGATTGGTCTGCTCCGAGATGGCGCTGATGACGGCGGTCACCTCGCTTATCTGCATCACCCCCTCCTTGAGCTGATTGACCTGCAGGGTGGCCTGCTCCACCTCGGTCGCCAGCGCCTGGATGCCGTGCACGCTGGCGTGTACGTCCTGATTGCCGAGGCCGGCTTCGCTGGTGGCATCCTGGGTATCGCGGGCGGTATTTTCGGCGTGACCCGCCACATCCGAGATGGTGGCGCTCATCTCGTTCATGGCGGTGGCAAGCTGGGCCAGCTGATCCCGCTGGCTGGTCACCGCCTGGTTGGTCTGCTCGGCGGAGGCCGCGATGCGCAGGGCGGCATCCGCCACGTTGCGGGCCCCCAGGCTTGCCTCGAGCAGGGCGTGGCGGATGGCATCCAGACCCTGGTTGGTACAGTGTGCCACCATCCCCAGCTCATCCTTGCCCTCAACCGGGATGCTGACCACCAGATCCCCCTTGGCGACCCGCTGCATGGCGTGATTGATCCGGGTGAGGGGATTGACGATGGAGCGGCTGATGGCAAATCCCAGCAGGCCCATCAGCAGGGTAGCCAGCAGGGTCGCGCCCCCCATCAACTCATACTGGGACCAGATGGTCGCTTCTATGTCTTGCAGCAGGATGCCGGAGCCCAGGATCCAGCCCCAGGGCTGGTAGCCGGCGACCAGCGACATCTTGCGGGCGGACTCGCCGGAAGGGGATGCCCAGAGATATTCCAGCCGACCCTGATGCCCCCCCTTGCCGAGATCCACCATGCGCTGCCAGTGGTCCTCCGTATGTGCTGCGCGCTGTTCCCCCATCTGCTGGCCGACCAGTTCCGGCTTGGCAGGGTGGACGATGATGTGGCGGGTCTCATCGATCACGAACAGGTAGTTGTCGCCATCGAAACGCATGCTGTTGAGCATGGACCTGGCCTCGGCCTGTGCCTGGTCGGCAGGCAGGCTGGTGGCGAGGGCCTGGATCCGGCTCATGGCGAGATCCAGCACCGCCTGCAGCCGTGCCTCCCGTTCACTCATCAGGTTGCGATGCAGGGCACTGACCGAGATCAGCAGCAGTGCGATAAAACCGGCCAGCGCCAGGGTGAGCAGCAGCATCAATTTGCGGCTCACGGCGATATCACCGAGCTTGAACATGGTATCTCCCTGATTTCCTTATGGGTCTGGCTGTGCTCAGCCACTCCCGTGCTCCAGATTATTTTGCAGTTAACATTTAATTAACTTTCAAAAGCTTGCCGCTAGCGAGAGCTAATTGAGTATTTCAACAACAGTATAGTCAGCAGACAGCTCTCCCCACTTTTTGGTAGCTTGTTTATGCGCATCCCGGCGCATTATTTGCCAACACATATGAATGAGATGGCATTTCACCAATAAGGAGTGGGCCCCGTGCGGGTGACCCCATTAAAAAGAGGGAATTTATGAGTTCCATTGCCAGGAATTACTTCAACCAGCTCAATGCCGACTACCTGCAGGTACACAGGCGCAAGGAGGATCTCTTCTGGTCCACCTACATGGGCACCAGCGACGATCAGGCCGGCTTCACCGCCGCCGAGCAGGCTTACAAGGGCTTTTGTGCTAATCCGGCACGGTTGCCCGAGCTGCGCGAGATGCTCGCACTGGCACAAGAAGAAGATCTCAAGCGGGGGCTCAAGGGCTGGCTCGCCTTCTTCGAGTGCAACGTCATCGAAGATCCTGCTGCCGCCGTCCTGATGGATGAGCTGGTGGCTGCCGAGGCAGCGCTGTTTGCCCACCGCAAGGGGTTGAAGCTGATCTTGCTGGACGAGCAGGGCCGCCAGGTGGCAGGCAGTCTGCCCGCCGCCAGCACGGCGCTGGCCGCCAGCGCCGATGAAGCGGTACGCCAGAGCGCGCTCGCCATGTTTCATACCCTTGAGCAGTGGGTGGTCGACAACGGCTATCTGGAGATAGTCGCGCTGCGCAACCGCTTTGCCCGCGCCATGGGCTATCGCGACTACTTCGACTACAAGGTGCACAAGAACGAGCAGATGAGCCCGGAGCAGCTGTTCGCCATCCTCGATGACTTTATCGCCCGCACCGAACAGCGGCTGCACCAGAGCCTGACCGAGCTGAAGGCAGCCAAGGGGGAAGAGGCCCTGCTGCCCCACAACCTGCGCTACAGCGTGAGCGGCGACGTGACCCGCCAGCTCGACCCCTATGTACCCTTCTCTCGGGCGCTGAAGGATTGGGTTGAGAGCTTCCGCCGCCTCGGCATCCAGTATCGCGGCGCGACCCTCACTCTGGATCTGCTGACCCGGGAGGGGAAATACGAGAATGGCTTCTGCCACGGCCCGGTGCCGAGCTTCTGGCAGGAGGAGGAGTGGGTGCCGGCGGTGGTCAACTTCACCAGCCTGGCCAACCCGGCTCAGGTGGGCAGCGGTTGGAGCGGCCTCAACACCCTGTTCCACGAGGGCGGCCACGCGGCGCACTTTGCCAACGTCATCGGCAACGCCCCCTGCTTCTCCCAGGAGTTTCCGCCCACCTCCATGGCCTATGCCGAGACCCAGTCCATGTTCTGCGACAGCCTGCTGGATGACGCGGACTGGCTCAAGCGTTACGCCAGAAATGCGGCGGGGGAGGCGATCCCCGATGCGCTCATCGAGGCCATGATCGCCGCGCGCCAGCCGTTTCGTGCCTTCAACGAGCGCCAGATCGCGCTGGTGGCCTACTTCGAACGGGATCTCTACGCCATGGCCGATGGCGATCGCACCCCGGCAGCTGTGCTGGCGCTGGCCCGCCAGTGGGAACGCAAGATCCTGGGAGTGGAGAGCCCGCGCCCGCTCTTGGCCATTCCGCACCTCCTGAATCAGGAATCAGCTTGCGCCTATCACGGCTACCTGCTGGCCCTGATGGCGGTGGAGCAGACCCGCGCCTACTTCCTGGGGCGCGACGGTTACCTCACCGACAACCCGCGCATCGGACCGGATCTGGCTGCCCACTACTGGGGGCCGGGCAACGGCAAGAGCCATGATGAGACGCTGCGTAGCCTCACCGGCGAGGGCTTTAGCGCCGCGCCGCTGGCCGAGGCGTGCAACCGGAGCGTGGCCGAGGCGTGGCAGCAGGCGCAGGAGTGTATGGATGTGGCACAGCAACGTCCGCCGGCGGGGGAAGGAATGCCGCTAGACGCTCACATCCGGGTGGTACACGGCGCCGAGCTCATCGCCGACAACAGCGAGTCAGAGGCCCGCATGCTGGCCGATTTCGAGGCCTGGATCCACCGTTTGGCAACCGGGCGTCAGCCATCGCTGGTGTAGCCGGTGTTGTCACCTGACATAACGAGTGCCACGAGCCCCGCAAGGGGCTCTTTTTATGAGCCTGGGTATGCAATCCGTCACCGGAAGGTGTGGTTGGGTGTCTGCTGTCAGCATATTCAGGAAGCCTCAAAAGGGGACAGCCAGGCAGATTGGGAAGCGTCTCATCAGGCCGTCATTGGGGAGCTGGTCGGGATTCGAATGAAATTTACACTTTTTATTGAATCGTTACATTTTAATTGTGGACGAGTTGGGCTAACAGGCAGATTATGAACGAGCCACCCTCGGTGTGAGCCGGGCTCGGAAAATCACAGATCTCCCTTGCGAGATGGCTGGATTGCCTGCGACGAGGGTCAGACATATCGCCTCCCATATCTGAGAATGTTCACCATCTGTTCATGATGGTGCGCATCTAATCCCGGGCCGCGCAAACACGGATGATGCAATCAGCATACGCATCAGGATGTGTCGTTGCCTCTGGATATTCGCCGGCGATGATCTGCAGGAGATGTTCTTTCTTCTGCTTTCTTATTCTCTCCAGTGATTTGTTATCTATTGCATTTTTCCTGCAGCATGCGTACGCCTCTTTATGTTGGCTCGTAAAACGTTTGCCAGGAGATCGATTCCCTGAATGGAGCATGTTGTGATGAAGAAGATCATGATGGTATCGGGTACCCGGCCGGAAATAATCAAACTGGCCCCTCTCTATCATGCCCTGCGGCATTCAGCCTGGGCGGATGTGAAGTGGGTGCATACCGGGCAGCATGACAGCATGGCGACCCAGTTGCTCGACTGTTTCAGTATCCGGCCAGACTGGTCTTTGGTACGTCAGGGAGCGAGCCTCTTTGAATTCAGCCAGGGCTGCCGGGCCCAGCTGGAAGGGCTGATGGATCAGGAGTCTTGGGACATGATGGTCGTGCAGGGTGATACCGAGAGTGCCTTCCTCGGTGCGCTGACCGGCTTCTATCATCAGGTGCCTGTTGCCCATGTGGAGGCGGGACTGCGAACCTATCGTCTCGATCGCCCTTTCCCGGAAGAGGGGCTGCGCCAGATGATTGGACGCATCGCCCAATTGCACCTGGCGCCGACGGCGCGTGCGCGTGACTGTCTGCTGGCCGAGCAGGTACCGGCAGAGCAAGTACATGTCACTGGCAATACCGTTATCGACGCCCAACTGTGGGTTGGAGAGCACCATGGCATCAAGCGCAGCGATGCGCAGCCGGGGCATCTGCTGGTGACGGTGCACAGGCGGGAAAACTGGGGTGATGAAGTCGCGGGGATCTGTCGTGCCATCGCGCGTCTTGCCACGGCCAATCCCGATATGCGAGTGCTTTTCCCGGTGCATCTCAACCCCGTCATCAAGCAGGCTGTCTACCCGCTGCTTGGGCACCTGCCCAATGTCACCCTGACCGAGCCCCTCGACTATCTGGCCATGTAGCAGGCCATCGCCGATGCCTGGCTGGTGATGACGGATTCGGGAGGTCTGCAGGAAGAGGCACCCACCTATGGTGTTCCCCTGCTGGTGCTGCGCGAGGAGACAGAACGGCCCGAGGCGGTGGAGTCCGGTTACGCCCAATTGATGGGGACGGATGAGGAACGCATCGTCCAACGGGTCAGCGAGTTGTGGCAAGCGGGTGATTTCGCCCCGCGGGTAATGGCCAATCCGTTCGGGGATGGTCAGGCCTGTGCCCGCATCGTCGCCATCATGGCTGATGCCTTGCTGAGGTAATCACGATGCCGGAATATTGGTTGGTGGATGGCTTTGCCACCTATCTCTATGGTCTGAAGCTGATCGCCATCGTGGTGGCGATCGCCATGCTGGTGAGCGGGATCGATGATCTCTTCATCGATATCGTCTACTGGCTGCGAAATGCCTGGCGGCGCCTGACCGTTTATCGCCAGCATGATCGCCTGAATTATCAGGCATTGTACGAGCGGGAAGAGCAGCCTCTTGCCATCATGGTGCCAGCCTGGCACGAAACGGGCGTCATCGGCCAGATGGCCGAGCTGGCGGCGACCCGTTTCGATTATGAGAACTATCAGATCTTCGTCGGCACCTATCCCAATGATCCCGATACCCAGAAGGATGTGGACGAGGTCTGTGCCCGCTTCCCCAATGTGCACAAGGTGGTGTGTGCCCGTCCCGGGCCGACCAGCAAGGCGGATTGCCTCAACAATGTGCTGGATGCCATCTTCCAGTTCGAGCGCAAGGCCAATCTCTCCTTTGTCGGTTTCATCCTGCATGATGCCGAAGATGTCATCTCGGACATGGAGCTGAGGCTGTTCAACTATCTGGTGGGTCGCAAGGATCTGATCCAGATCCCCGTCTATCCCTTCGAGCGCAGCTGGTACAACTTCACCAGCCTGCACTACCTGGACGAATTTGCCGAACTGCACAGCAAGGATGTTCCGGTGCGCGAGGCGGTGTCCGGCCAGGTGCCGAGCGCCGGAGTCGGCACCTGTTTCAGCCGTCGCGCCGTCATCGCGCTCCTGGAAGACGGGGACGGTATCGCTTTCGATGTGCAGAGTCTGACGGAAGACTACGACATAGGTTTCCGGCTCAAGGAGAAGGGAATGGAAGAGATCTTCGTCCGCTTCCCCGTCATCCGTGAAGCCAGAAGTACTCCGAATCAACGTTGGCGGTTTGGCATGTATGAGCGGGATACCAATGTCATCTGCGTGCGGGAGTATTTTCCCGATACCTTCCAGACGGCGGTTCGCCAAAAGTCGCGCTGGATCATCGGCATCGTCTATCAAGGCTTCAAGACACACAAATGGAGCAGCAACTGGAAGCTGAACTACTTCCTGTGGCGGGATCGCAAGGGGGCCCTGACCAACTTCCTCAGCTTCACCGCCAGCCTAATCCTGCTGCAACTGCTGGCACTCGTGCTCTATCAGTGGCTGGCTCCGGATCCCTATTACTTTCTCTCCATCTTCGAGGGGGATGCCTGGCTGGTCACCCTGCTCTGGATCAATTTGTTCCTGATGATTAACCGCATGTTGCAGCGGCTGATCTTCGTGACCCGCTACTACGGCATGGTGCAGGGGCTGATGTCCATTCCGCGCCTGTTCTGGGGCAACATCATCAACTTCATGGCCAACTGGCGGGCGCTCTCGCAGATCATTGCCCAGGGGGATCCGCGCCGGGTTGCCTGGGACAAGACGACCCATGATTTTCCCAGTCTGGGAGAAGAAAACCGGGCCCGGCGACCGCTTGGCCAGATATTGATAGATCAGGGGGTGTTGACCAGAGAGCAGCTGGATCAGGTGTTGCTGGACAGACAGCCCGGTCTGCGCCTGGGCAGCAACCTGGTACAGCAGGGGCTGATCACCAGGGAGCAGCTGGCTGCCGGCGTGGCCGAGCAGAGCGGGGTGAGCTGGGAGCATATCGATGCCTATGGCCTGGAGCGGGAGACGCTGCACAGAGTGCCGCCCAACGTCGCCATGCATTATGGCGTGCTGCCGCTGCGCATCGAAGACGGAGTGTTGGTGCTGGCATGTGAAACTTACCTTGACCCCGTTTCTCTTGGCGCCCTTTCTCGCAAACTCCGTTCGCCCGTCACCTATGTGATTGCCTGCAAGGGAGAGGTCTCAGTGGGGCTTCGCCACTGGTACGCCCGTGGCCAGGAGGGCGATCCCCGGGCATTGCTGCAACGCGCACTGACCGATGGCCAGATTGCTGAAGCGCAATCTACTTCTATCTGGAACAAATATCTGGCCAGCCAGGTGATGCTGCCCGAACTCCTGGTCACCCTTGGTCACATAGACGAAGCCGCCCTGCGTTCCCTGCTGTTGCGGCACGAGCGAAGTGAAAAGACGCTCGCCAGCTTTCTGGTTGAGCAGGAAGTGATCAGTGAACAGGTACTGGCCCAGGCTCTGGTGCTGCAAGGCACTTATCAATTGAATCTGCATGACTTGCTGCGGGAGGCCGGGGCGAATGAAACCTGGTTGGCACGGCAGCAGGAGGAGGCGATCTGATGCGTCCCGAATTATTGCTCCTGTCCGGTTTGCTATTCGGTCAGGGAATCATGGCGGCCCAGCACGACTATGAATTGGGGCCCGGAGTGAGCAGCTACCAACGCTTCGTGCTCTATCCCCATCTGCAGAAGGGATTTTCGGCCATGGAACGGGGGCATCGTGATCGTGCCATCGCCGAGTTCGAGCAGGCCCGCAAGCTGCAACCTGAAAACCCCGTCATCGCGCTCTATCTGGCGCGTGCCTATGAACATTTTGGTCAGGACAAGCAGGCTGCGGCGCTGGTCAACCAGCAGTTGGCCATCACGCCCGCTGATGTCGGGCTGCTTGCTTTCTCCGAGGGGCTGCAGCGCAAGGATCCGCTGGATCCAGCCTGCAACCTGCTTGAATGCAAGGTTGCCCGGGCCGAGCGTGATCTGCTGGATGTGGACCTGCAGGGGTTGGCCACCGCGCTGGACGATCCCGAGCTGGCGGCTACACCCCAGGGATTGAGCCTGCGTCATGACTTGCTGCAACGATCGCTGGGTGAACGTAACTGGACGCTGGCGGCCGGGCAGTTTGCCTGGTTCGATAAGGCTGGCAAATTGAGCCGGGGGGAGTTGAAGCAGTGGCTGAACATGTCGCTGGCACAAGGCGATGTGGCACAAGCGGTTGCGCTGCGCCGCCGTCTGCCGAGCCAGGATGGCGAGCTGGATCTGGCCATCGCACTGGCGCTGGGCAAGGAGCAAGGGGGAGCGGCGTTGAAGCGTTATCAGCAGGCGCATGCCCCGCATTTTGCCAAGGCAGCCCAAGAACGAGAGTGGCTGCAACTGGCAGCCAGTAACGGCACCCTGAAGGGCGACGAGGCACTGCAATTTGCCGAAAACCAGGGCTTCTATGCCGGCTTGATGGTGCCCGTGTTGCGCCGGGAGGGGCGCTGGGCGCAGCTGGATCGTCTGTTGGCCAGCACTCCCGCGTACAACAACGCCGAGCTGGCATTCGAATCTGCCCTGCATCAGCGTCAATGGGACAAGCTGGCCAGAGATGGTCGCCGGTTGATCCAAGGCTCCCGGCAGCCCATGGTGCAGCTGGAACTGGTCAGTTACCGGCTGCAACAGGCCGGCTTGCGAGCGGCGAGTCGTGATCTGCTCATCGATTACTGGCCCTATCAGGGGGCAAGCCTGGCGGGTCGCGAGACTCTGATCCGGCGTCTGACCCTGCTGCAAGGGGAAACCGGAGCAGGCGCCTTGCCCGAGCGCCTGTCCGAGCCGCTCCACGAATCTGGGCTGCGCAGTCTGCAGGCCAATCTGCTGGCACAGTCGGGGCAGTGTGAGGGAGTGATACGCGTGCTGGGGGATCTCTCGGCTCGTTATGATGCCGACAGCTGGCGGGCGCTTGGCAGCTGCTATCGTCAGCACAAGCCGGGTCTGGCCGAATATGCCTTCTCCCGCGCCGCCAGTTTCGGGCTGCCCGGCGATGTGCGCCAGTTTGCCTATCAGGCGTATGAGAACCGCCATTATGATGCGGCGCTCAAGGCCTGGCAGCAGGTCACGCTGGCCCCTGAGCAGCAAGAGCAGATGGCGGCGATACGCTCTGCCCTGGATGCAGGAGACCTGGTTCAGGCTCGGCGGTGGCTGGAGCAATACCTACAATCCGGGTTGCCTCAGGATGCTGAATATTGGCGTGCTCTGGCCAGAACCCAGCAGGATGGACCCGCCATTGCCAGCCTGGAGCGGGCCATTGCCCTGGCGCCGCAGGCAGCCGACTATGCACAGTTGGCGCAGCATCATCAGGCGCTCGGACAGACGGCACAGGCGAGCAAGGCCCTGTACAGAGCAAACCGCCTTGAGCCGGATAATCGGGAATACCAGCTCGCCTACGGTTATGCCCTGCTGAACAATGGCGAGAAGCAGGCGGCCAGCGACTGGCTGGAATCCATCTATCGGACAGGGGATACCGAGCTGGCCGAGCAGCTGGTTTATATCAATCAGTCTCTGGTACACAACCAGAAGGCGCGTGAGTACGCCACCAAGGCTATCGATGGTGAGCAACCGGCACAGTTGCGTTACGACCTGCGACGGTTACATGAAGATCTGGGGCGGCGCTGGACCTACAGTTTCGATGCCTGGACAGGGACGGGCCAGGGCACGGTGAGTGGCATCGGGGGCAACTCGGTTGCCCAGAGCTATGCCCAGGCCGAGGTGGAGTACCGTTTGGGAGAAGAGCCCATCCGCGATGGCAAGACCCTCTCCCTCTATGGCCGTCTCTATGGCAGCAGCCAGGGCAAGCGGATTTATCACCCCGATGAAGGATTGTCCGAAGACGGCACCTATGAAGTCGACAGCAATGGCAATCCTCTGGATTTTCGGGATCCCACCCTGGGGGTAGGGCTGCGCTGGAAACCATTCAGAAGCCAGACGATCTTCTTTGCAGCCGAAGAGCTGCTTCCACTCAACAGCAGTCAGGGCGGTGAGCACGATACCCTGATCCGGGCCAGCGCCTCCTTCCTGAACGATGGCAAGTACAGCGATGAGTGGCAGGTCGGCGAGAGTGGCTGGTGGGCCCAGAACCTCTATCTGGATGCGGCCCGTTACCTGCGTTCACAACAGACCAGCCTGGTCGCGGATTACCGGCTCAGCTACCACCACAAGATCCGGCGGGGCGACACGCTGGAGCCCTATGCCCATGTGCAGGGGCGTCAGTACTGGAACGACAAGAGTCCGGACCGTGATTACTACAACGATGAAGGCAATGTGGTGGGTTTCAACGCCGGCTCCGACGATTACAGCCTGCTGATGGGAGGAGTAGGGATACGCTGGAACCACTGGTTCGGCGAAACCCGCTACGACGCCTGGCCCCACAAACTGAGTCTGGGGGTCGAATATCAGCGCCTGTTGAAGATTGATCCCGACCGGGAAGGCGACAAGGGCACCCTGATGATGACCATGGGAGTGAGATGGTAATGAGACATTGGATCAAGGGGTTGGCCCTCATTCTGTTGGGGATTGTGCTGCCTGCCCATGGGGGTCAGGTGGGGCAGGTTAGTCAGGGGATCTTCTATCAGCCCCAGTTGCGGGATGCCGCCCTCGGCGAAGCGCGCTGGGACGAGATAGTGGCACAGGTGAAACGGGAGGGATTCGATACGCTCGTCGTGCAGTGGACCCGCTACGGTGATGTCTTTGCAAAACCGGAGGAGAGCGATTGGCTGGCGGCCCGGCTCCAGCGAGCCCGGGCGGCTGGCCTGAGGCTGGTTATGGGGCTCTACGCCGATCCTGCGTTTTTTCAACGTCAGGATCAAAGCGCCGGTTCTCTCGCTCGCTATCTCGACCAGCAGGAGCGTCATAACCTACGTCTGGCGAAAGAGTGGCGCAAGCGCCTGGGTGAGGGAAGTATTGCAGGCTGGTATCTGCCGGCCGAGCTGGACGATCTCAACTGGCGTGAACCGCAGCGGCAAGCGCTGCTGGCCAGCCATCTGGCCAGTTCGGTCAACTCCTTGCGCGAACTGGCCCCCGTCCCCGTCTATGCCAGTACCTTCTTCACCGGCAAGATGAGTCCGCAAGCCTATCAGGCGTTCCTGAGCCGTCTGGCAGGGGCGGGAGTGAGCCTCGTGGTACAGGACGGGAGTGGCACAGGTGTCTTGAGCCAGCCCGAACGGGAACTGTATCTGAGCGCCCTGGCCCCTTGTGCAGGTCGGGTGTCTGGCCTGATCCATGAACTGTTCGTGCAGCAAGCCGGCGGCACCACCTTCCGTGCCGAGCCCCTTGACGAGGCCCAACAAAGAGCCCTCTGGGCGGCACCTGTCCGGTGTGGCAGCCTGCGCTGGTTTTTCTCGCTACGCTATCTGCCCGGTCTGTCCGATATGCGTTGAGGCGAGAGCCGTTTTGACAGACAGAAGCCGTGTGGTTGACGCTGCCTCTGTCTGTCAAGTTGGGCTCTGATGGCCTGAGAGGAGCGGGCGCCGCCCGGCGGCACTGACACATGGAAAGATGAGCGATGGTCGGGAGAGGCTGTTTCATCTCTTGAACCAGGGGGCATGGCGACCATACGATGCTTGTGCCTGCGTTTCCTGTCCTGTTTGGCACCCAATATTGCTGGCGAAAATGGAGGGTTGGCCAGCGAGGCAAGGGATGATTATTACGCGCATTGTCAGTTGCGACAGGGTGTGTCGCAGTATTGATTTTGACCCGTTTTCTGCCATCGGGGCAAACGATCGATTTGGTGAGTGTGATGATAAAAGGGGAACTAGCCGCAAAACCCTTATAATTGGCACATCAATTGCCTCATCCAGTTCTATTTTCCCTCCTGAATTTTGTGGTTTTGCATGTCTCCACGACTCGTCGATGAGCATAAATTCGTTACACCCCCGGATTGACTAAATTCTCTACAGAATCAAAATTGTCGTCCTCGCCACTCCCGATGTGAATCGGGTTCGGAAAGTTACAGGTCTCCTCCCGGAGATGGCTGGGCCGCACATAGGAAAGGTGCCGGTCTTGCTGCCCACCTTTCACCCTCAAATCAGCACACAAGTCAGGAAGCCATCTTGCCCATCTGGCAGGAGCGGACGCGTGTGTATATCCGTGTGGGAGTTCAAGGACGATACGACCCGCGTTTGTTATGGGTGGTATGTTGCGAATGAATCGCATCTTTTGGTTACTGGTGCTGTTGCCGTCATTGGCATGGGCCGGTGGGGTGGACAATGCCCGCGAAGCCTGGGTCATCAAGGCTCGGGCGGGGGAGCTTGAGGCTGCCATAGCGGGGCTGGATGCCCTTTATCGACAGACAAATGATGGCAAGGTGCTCGACGATTTGATTGCGGTGCGACTTTGGCATGGCGATCGCAAGGGGGCGCTGGCTGCCTGCACACCTTGCGAGTTCAGTCCCATTTCGAACAGGACGCTGGAAGAGGTGGCTCGCGCCGCTCGGGACGAGAAGCGTTATCCGGAAGCAATCAGCTACTACCGTGTCTTGCAGGGGCGTGCCCCCGCCAACCCCAACGGTTGGCTCGGGCTGTTTCTCACCGCCAGCGATCAGGGCAACCAGACGTTGGCCCGTCAGGCGGCCAGCGAGTACGAACAGCGTTTCGGCCGTGATCGCGCCATCCTCAATGCCCGTCTCTACGCCGCCCGTCAGGCGGAAGATGCCATGGGCGAACTGCTGGTGCATCAGCAGTGGCTTGAACTCGAGCCGGATAATGCCGAGCAGGTGCTGGCGCTCTATCGGGTGGCGGTCGGGCTGGGGGCCGGGCCTGCGGCCGGCGAATTGATGGCCCGTTATCCCGCCCTGTTCAAGCCGGTGGACAGGCTCTGGCTCGATTACTATCAGGCCGTCAACCTGCTGCGGATGTCGTCCAAGATCGAGGATCCCGCCCAGGTTCGTACCTCTCTGACCCAGGTCCTGGTGCTGCAAGACAAGATCCTGGCGCGCGCTCCCCGCGATCATGTGCTCTACCTCAGCACCCGGCGGGATCGGGTGGTGACCCTGGTCGCCCTCGGCGAGTTTGCCCAAGCAGAAAAGGAGTCCGCCACTTTGCAGGCAGAAGGGCCATTGCCGGATTATCTGCTCGAAGCGCGGGCCGATGCCTTGGCCGGGCTGGGGCGGGCGACGGAGGCATCTGCGCTCTATGACCGGCTGGCCACTCCCGAACGGGCCAGAGACAAGACATTGCTGGAGAAGCGTTTCTACGCCTATTCGGATGCGGAACGTTACGAGGCCGCCCAGGCGCTGCTGGCGGGCTGGCAGGAACCGGCGACCCGCTGGGATTTTACCGGCAACCAGCGGATGGCCAACGATGACTACGAGAAGCTGCTGCAACTGCGAACCCTGCTGCAGGCCTGGCGGGGTCAGGCCGGGGAGGCGGAGGCAGAGCTGGAATCCTGGTTGAAAACCGCACCGGCCAACCCCTGGCTCTGGTTGCAACTGGGGGATATCCGGCGCTGGCGCAGTCATCCTGACGGGGCCGAACAGGCCTACAGGGAGGCGATGCGCTGGTTGCCCACCGGACGCACGGTGCAGGCCGAGCCGGGTCGCCTCAATGCCCGGCTCGATCGGGGGGAGTGGCAGCAGACGCCACAAGCGGTGCGAGCCCTTGGCAACCTGACCCGGGATCGTCAGGAGCTGCAACAACGGCTGGCTCTGGAGCAGGCCCCCATGCTCACGACCGAGCTGACCCATGGCCGCAATGAAGGAGGCTCGGTGCAGGCCAGCCGCGACTGGCGTTATGACAGCCGTCTCTATAGTGGCCGCAGTGATGGTGGTGATCGTATGTTTGTTCGTCGTCAGGGCAGTTTTGGCGACTATGAGGAGCAAGGGGAGAGAGCCGCCTACACCGGGGTCGGGGCCGAGATCTCCTTCTATCCGCTGCTGCTGACCCTGGAAGGGGGCACGGGCAGCGAGCTCAACCACAAGGGCTACCTGTGGAGCCGTCTCGACTGGCGGCTGGACGATCAGTGGCAACTGGGGGCCGCCGTCAATCTCAACAGTGCCGACACCCCGCTGCGAGCCTTGGCGCGGGGCCACTACGCCGATCAATACCTGCTGGATCTTGGCTGGCGCCAGGACGAAACCCGTGAGGGCGGCCTGCGTCTCGAACGGATGGACATCGACGATGGCAACCGGCGGCTCACTGCCTCCGGCTGGCTGCGTCAGGATCTCTGGCGCCGGGATCGCTGGTGGTTTGACAGTACCCTGCGGGCCGCCACCTCCCGCAACGAGGAGGTGGACGCGGACTACTTCAACCCCTTGAGCGATCGCAATCTGGAGCTGGAACTGGCGGCGCGCTACCGCTTGCCGCTGGATGGCCGTCGCTCCCTGCTGCAAAGCCTCACCATGAGCGGCAATCACTACTGGCAGGAGGGCTATGGCAGCGATCAGGGCTGGCAGCTCAGCTATCGCCATGATTGGGTGCTCAGTCCTGCGCTGAGCCTTGGCTATGGTCTGGGCCGTCGTCAGGCCGTCTACGACGGCAACCGCGAGTATGGGAATTTTGTCTTCGCCAATCTGCAATGGAGTTTCATGTGATGAGACGCTGGCTTGCTCCTTTTTTTCTGTTGTTGACCCTGCTGCCCGGTCTCACCCAAGCGGCCCGCAAACCGGATGATTACGTGGTGCTCTGCTATCACGACATCGTCGATCTCAAGCTGACCCCCAACCTCAAGCTCTATCCCCAGACGATCCGGCGCGACACCCTGATCCGCCACTTCAACTGGATCAAGCAGCAGGGCTACCATCCGGTCAGCTTCCAGCAGGTGCTGGACGCCAGGGCGGGCAAGGCGCCGCTGCCGGACAAGGCGATCCTGCTCAGCTTCGACGATGGCTATGAGAGCTTCTACCGTCTGGTTTACCCCCTGCTCAAGCTTTACAACTATCCGGCCGTTTTTGCGCTGGTGGGCAGCTGGCTGGAGGTGGCGGATGACCAGATGGTCTCTTATGGCAACGACAAACTGCCCCGCAGCTATTTCGTCAACTGGCCGCAGATCCGCGAGATGCAGGCCTCCGGGCTGGTGGAGATCGCCTCCCACACCTTCGCTTCCCATTACGGGCTGCTGGCCAACCCGCAAGGCAACGTGCAACCGGCGGTGACCACGGCGGGTTGGAGCCAGGCCGGTTACGAGTCCATGGCCGCTTACCGGGCGCGGGTGAAGGCCGACTTCGACGCATCGGCTCGCCAGTTGAAGCAGCAGACGGGGCAGGCGCCGCGCATCATGGTCTGGCCCTATGGCGCCTTCAACGAGACGGCGCTGGATCTGGCCCGGGAGGCGGGCATGCCCTACACCTTCACCCTGGCCGAAGGACTCAACAAGGTGAACGACACGGGCAGCACCGTGCGTCGCTATCTGCTGGATGAGGACACCAGCCTCGAGACCCTGGACGAGATCATGGGAGGCAACACCTGGGAGCGGCAGGTGGAGCGGCTGGTACACGTGGATCTCGATTATGTCTATGACCCGGATCCCCGCCAGATGAACAAGAACATCGACATGCTGCTGGACAGGATCAAGGGCTACGGCATCACTACCGTCTACCTGCAGGCCTATGCCGATGACAACGGTGATGGGGTGGCGGAGGCACTCTACTTCCCCAACCGCCATATGCCGGTCAAGGCGGATCTGTTCAACCGGGTGGCCTGGCAGCTCAAGACCCGGGCCGGGGTCAAGGTGTATGCCTGGATGCCGGTGATGGCCTACGACATGGGGCCGAACCATGCCTATGTGACCGACAGCCGCACCGGTAAACCCGCCAAAGGGCAGTATCTGCGCCTCTCACCCTGGGATCCGGCCAGCCGCCGGATCCTGCTGGATATCTACGAGGATCTCGGCTTCTACACCAAGTTCGACGGCCTGTTGTTCCACGATGACGCCTTCCTCAGCGACTACGAAGGCCCCTTCCCCCTGGAGCGTACGCCGGCGGCCTTGCAGGCGCAGGGAGAGCGCAAGACCGACCTGCTGATCGACTTCACCATGGAGTTGCGTGATGCCGCCGCCCGTTACCGCCAGGGGGGGGCGGATGGCCTCAAGACCGCCCGCAACATCTACGCGACCCTGGTGACCGAGCCCGAGTCCCAGCAGTGGTTTGCCCAGAGCATGGCCGCGTTTGCCAAGGCTTACGACTACACCGCCGTGATGGCCATGCCCTACATGGAGCAGGCGAAAAATCCGGACGAGTGGCTGGCCAGACTGGCGGAGGATTCACTGGCCCAGGTGCCGGCCGATCGCCTGGTGTTCGAGCTGCAGAGCCGCAACTGGCGCACCGAGCAACCCATACCCGACGCCGAACTGGCGCGCTGGATGCAGATAATCCGGAGCAAGGGGGTGAACAACTTCGGTTACTACCCGGATGATTTTCACAACAATCAACCGGATCCCGCCGTGCTGAGGCCCGTCTTTTCGGTACAGACACAACCACAACCTGAATTGCAGGGAGGGGCACAAGGCGGCTCAATCCGCCAGGGGGCAGCGACCACGGAGGTGACGCGGTGAGTGATCTGCTGACGGGCATCGCCATGTTCACCCTGGCCTATCCGAGCGTGATGGCGCTGGTGTGGATCTGTGGCGGCCTCTACTACTACTTTCAGTGGGAGCGGCGGGATATCGCCCTGGCCAGAAAGGGGCTCGAGTTGCCCCGCTATCCCAAGGTGACCCTGATGGTGCCCTGCTACAACGAAGGGGCCAATGTGGAGGAGACCATAGGTCACCTGCTGCGCCAGCGTTATCCCGACTTCGAGGTGCTGGCCATCAATGACGGCAGCAAGGATGACACCGGCGAACGGCTGGATCGGCTGGCCAGGCAAGATGAGCGCCTCACAGTGCTGCATCAGCCCAACCAGGGCAAGGCCATGGCCCTTAACAACGGATTGGCGCTGGCCAAAGGGGAAATACTGATCGGCATCGATGGCGATGCGGTGCTCGACCATGAAGCCGCTCGCTGGATGGTGAAGCATTTTCTCGACAGTCCCAAGGTCGGCGCCGTCACCGGCAACCCCAGGGTGCGTACCCGCTCCACCATCATCGGCAAGATCCAGACCGGGGAGTTCAGCTCCATCATAGGCCTCATCAAGCGGGCCCAGCGCATCTATGGCACCGTCTTCACCGTCTCCGGCGTGGTGGTGGCGTTTCGCAAGTCGGCGGTGGAGGCGGTCGGCGGCTGGAGCACCGACATGGTGACCGAGGATATCGACATCAGCTGGAAGCTGCAGCTCGCGGGCTGGCTCATCCACTATCAGCCCCAGGCGCTGTGCTGGGTGCTGATGCCCGAAACGGTGCGGGGTCTCTACAAGCAGCGGTTGCGCTGGGCCCAGGGCGGGGCCGAGGTCTTCCTGCGCTATGGCTTGCAGGCGCTGCGTTGGCGCAATCGCCGTTTCTGGCTGCTGTTGCTGGAGTATCTCTCCAGCGTCGCCTGGTGTTACAGCATGCTGATGCTGGCGGTGAGCTGGCTGCTCAACCCCGAGCTGGAGGGGTTGGCAAGGGGACACCTGTTCCAGTGGACAGGTGTGATGATGACCGGCATCTGCCTGCTGCAGTTCTCCGTCAGCATCTTCATCGACAGCCACTACGACAAGAGCATGGCCCGCAGCTTCATCTGGTGTGTCTGGTATCCCCTGATCTACTGGCTGCTCAATCTGGTGACTGTGATCGTCGCCGTGCCCAAGGCCATTTTGCGCCGCCGTGGTCAGTTGGCGGTCTGGGAAAGTCCCGACAGAGGAGAGTCGTTCCGTGACAAAGCATAAGCTGGCGCAGGAGATGATCATCCGCAATGGCACCCGGCGTAGCTGGCGTTACCGTATGCGGGATATGTTGATCCTGCTGGTGACCTGGAGTGGCTGGCTGTTTCTGGTGCTGCAGCCTTGGTTCAGCTACCTGGAGACGGGGGCGGAGGGAAACTTCATCGGCTCGCTCGATATGGTGGAGGTGGGGCAGCTGTTTCTGGCGCTGCTGTTCGGCATCTTCCTGCTGATCCACTCCTGGGCCAAATACAACAAGTTGTTGTACCGCCTGATGCGAAAGCGGGCGGCGCAACAGGACAAGTAAGTGAGAGGGGCCATGGGCCCCTCCGCCATTTTTGCGATTCATCAATGGCGGGCTCAAGGCCTGTTCACTGAATTATTGTTGTCGCCTTGCTACTGACCTGTGTTGCCTGGCCGCAACCACTGCCGGTTAAAAACGTCCTTGGGGTATTGGCGAGATATCGCCTTGCAATGGGACGACGCTGTTTCCTCTTCATGCCCCATTTCGCTGCTTATTATCACTCGAATTAATCACTCAAGATAAAGTGCGGCATAGCCGAGAATTAGTGGTCTTTTATTATGCCTGTAAGGGCAAAAGATAGCTTGTTGATACATTTATTATTATTGTTGATTAATAATTGTGCTTTGGCACAATGAATTTCATAGCCACTCCCGATGTGAGTCGGGTTCGGAAAGCCACAGATCTCCGTTTGCGAGATAGCTGGGCCGCACAAGGAAAGGTGTCGGCGTCATGGCCACCCTGATTACCCTCGAAGTTACTACAGAGGTGAGTCAGTCACTCTGCTCACCAGGCAGTATCGGTCACATCTGTCTATCTGCTTGAACGCTCAAGAGCGATGCTGCCCTCGTTTGTCATGGGGGAGTGTGTCGAATGAATAGTTATTTCTGGTTGTTGGCCCTGTGCCCTCTGCTGGCCTGTGCCAATGAAGTGGATCGCCAGCGGGAGGCCTGGGTACTCCAGGCCCGGGCTGGGAATCTCGAGTCTGCAGCAAAGGGACTCGATGCCCTCTACCGCCAATCCGGTGATCGCAAGGTGCTCGATGATCTGATCGCCGTGCAGCTCTGGCGCGGGGATCGCAAGGGGGCGCTGGCTGCCTGTGCCCCCTGTGATTTCAAGCCCATCGCCAACAGCACTCTGGAAGGGGTGGCCCGCGCCGCCCGGGACGAGGGGCGCTATTTTGAAGCCATCAGCTACTACAGCATCCTGCAAAGGCGCGATCCCGCCAATCCCGACGGCTGGCTCGGGCTGCTTCTGACCGCCAGCGATCAGGGCAATCACGAGTTGGCTCGTCAGGTGGCCGATCAATATGAAGCCCGTTTTGGTCGCGATCGCGCCATTCTCGACGCCCGCATCAATGCGGCCCGCCAGCAGGACGACGCCATGGGAGAGTTGCTGGCCCGTCAGCAGTGGCTCGAGCTGGAGCCCGGCAATCCCGATCAGGTGCTGGCGCTCTATCGGGTGGCGGTCAGTCTGGGCGCCGGTCCGGCTGCGGTCGATCTGATGGAGCGTCATCCCGCCCTGTTCAAGCCGGTGGACAGGCTCTGGCTCGACTATTACCAGGCAACCAACCTGCTGCGACATTCAACCCAGGGAGGGGAGCCTGCCCAGATCCGCCGATCCCTCACGCAAGCCCTGCGACTACAGGAGGGGCTGGTTGTCCGCGCCCCCCCTGATCATGTGCTCCACATCAGCGCCCGGCGGGATCGGGTGGTGACCCTGGTTGCACTCGGCGAGTTTGAACGGGCAGAGCGGGAGTCCGCCATCCTGCAAGGTGAAGGGCCGCTTCCCGACTATGTGCAGGAGGCGCGCGCCGATGCCCTGGCCGGGCTGGGGAGAACGGCTGAGGCTTCGGCTCTCTATGAACGTCTTGCCACTCCCGCGCGGGAGAAAGACAGAGAGTTGCTGGAGAAGCGTTTCTACACCTACACGGATGCAGAGCACTACGATGCCGCCCAGGCGTTGCTGGACGGCTGGCAGGAGCCTCTGACCCGCTGGGATTTCACCGGTAACCAGCGCATGGCCAACGATGACTACGAGAAGCTGCTGCAACTGCAAACCCTGCTGCAGGCCTGGCGGGGTCAGGCCGAAGAGGCGGAGGCGCGGCTGGCACGCTTGTTGGCTACGGCGCCGGCCAACCCCTGGCTCTGGTTGCAGATGGGGGATATCCGGCGCTGGCGCGGTCATCCTGATGGAGCCGAGCAGGCCTACAGAGAGGCGATACGCTGGTTGCCGCCGATGCAGCAGGTTCAGGCCGCGCCGGGACGCCTCCATGCCCGGCTCGACCGGGGGGAGTGGCAGCAGACGCCACAAGCGGTGCGAGCCCTTGGCAACCTGACCCGGGATCGCCGGGAGCTGCAACAACGGCTGGCTCTGGAGCAGGCCCCCATGCTCACGACCGAACTGACCCACGGTCGCAACGAAGGAGGCTCGGTACAGGCGAGCCGGGAGTGGTATTACGAGGCCAGGGTATACAGCGGGCGCAGCGATGCAGGTCATCGCTTGTTTGCACACCATCAGGGCAGTTTTGGCGACTATGAGGAGCAAGGGGAGAGAGCCGCCTACAGCGGGATCGGGGCCGAGATCTCCTTCTATCCGCTGCTGCTGACCCTGGAAGGGGGGGCGGGCAGCGAGCTCAACCACAAGGGCTACCTGTGGAGCCGTCTCGACTGGCGGCTGGACGATCAGTGGCAACTGGGGGCCGCCGTCAATCTCAACAGTGCCGACACCCCGCTGCGAGCCCTGGCGCGGGGCCACTACGCCGATCAATACCTGCTGGATCTTGGCTGGCGCCGGGACGAAACCCGTGAGGGCGGCCTGCGTCTCGAGCGCATGGACATAGACGATGGCAACCGGCGGCTCACTGCCTCCGGCTGGCTGCGCCAGGATCTCTGGCGCCGGGATCGCTGGTGGTTTGACGGCACCCTGCGGGCCGCCACCTCCCGCAACGAGGAGGTGGACGCTGACTACTTCAACCCCTTGAGCGATCGCAATCTGGAGCTGGAACTGGCGGCGCGCTACCGCTTGCCGCTGGATGGTCGTCGCTCCCTGCTGCAGAGCCTCACCATGAGCGGCAATCACTACTGGCAGGAGGGCTATGGCAGCGATCAGGGCTGGCAGCTCAGCTATCGCCATGACTGGGTGCTCAGTCCTGCGCTGAGCCTTGGCTATGGTCTGGGGCGGCGCATGGCCATATACGACGGGCATCCCGAGTCGGGCAATTTCGTCTTCGCCCATCTGCAATGGAGCTTCATGTGATGAGACGCAAGCTTGCTCACCTTATCCTTATCTTCTGCTGGCTGGTGTCGCCGTTTGCAGGTGCCGCTCGCCAACCCGACGACTACGTGGTGCTCTGCTATCACGATATCGTCGACCTCAAACTGACCCCCAACCTCAAGCTTTACCCCCAGACGATCCGGCGCGACACCCTGATCCGTCACTTCAACTGGATCCGGCTGCATGGCTATCAGCCGGTCAGCTTCCAGCAGGTGCTGGACGCCAGGGCGGGCAAGGCGCCGCTGCCGGACAAGGCGATCCTGCTCAGCTTCGACGATGGCTACGAGAGTTTCTACCGGCTGGTTTATCCCCTGCTCAAGCTCTACCGCTATCCGGCCGTGCTGGCGCTGGTGGGCAGCTGGCTGGAAGTGAACGAGGGAGAGATGGTCTCCTACGGCAACGACAAACTGCCTCGCAGTTATTTCGTCAACTGGCCGCAGATCCGCGAGATGCAGGCCTCCGGGCTGGTGGAGATCGCCTCCCACTCTTTTGCCTCGCACTACGGCTTGCTGGCCAACCCGCAGGGCAACGTGCAACCGGCGGTGACCACGGCGGGCTGGAGCCAGGCCGGTTACGAGTCCATGGCCGCTTACCGGGCGCGGGTGAAGGCCGACTTCGACGCATCGACTCGCCAGTTGAAGCAGCAGACGGGGCAGGCGCCGCGCATCATGGTCTGGCCCTATGGCGCCTTCAACGAGACAACGCTGGCGCTGGCCCGGGAGGCGGGTATGCCCTTTGCCTTCACCCTGACGGAGGGGATTAACCGGCTGGATGAGTCGGGCAGTACAGTGCGCCGCTATCTGCTGGATGAGGACACCAGCCTCGAGACCCTGGACGAGATCCTGGGAGGCAATACCTGGGAGTCACCGGTTGAGCGGCTGGTGCACGTGGATCTCGATTATGTCTATGACCCGGATCCCCGGCAGATGGGCAGCAACATCGATTTGCTGCTGGACAGGATCAAGGGTTACGGCATCACTACCGTCTATTTGCAGGCCTATGCCGATGACAACGGGGATGGGGTGGCGGAGGCGCTCTACTTCCCCAACCGCCATATGCCGGTCAGGGCGGATCTGTTCAACCGGGTGGCCTGGCAACTCAAGACCCGGGCTGGGGTCAGGGTGTATGCCTGGATGCCGGTGATGGCCTACGACATGGGGCCGAACCATGCCTATGTGACCGACAGTCGCACCGATAAACCCGCCAAGGGGCAGTATCTGCGCCTTTCACCCTGGGATCCGGCCAGCCGCCGGATCCTGCTGGATATCTACGAGGATCTCGGTTTCTACACCAAGTTCGATGGCCTGCTGTTCCACGATGACGCCTTCCTCAGCGACTACGAAGGCCCCTTCCCCCTGGAGCGCACCCCAGAGGCACTGCAGGCACAGGGAGAGCGCAAGACCGACCTGCTGATCGACTTCACCATGGAGCTGCGTGATGCCGCCGCCCGTTACCGTCAGGGGGGCGCGGATGGCCTCAAGACTGCCCGCAACATCTACGCGACCCTGGTGACCGAGCCCGAGTCCCAGCAGTGGTTTGCCCAGAGCATGGCCGCGTTTGCCAAGGCCTACGACTACACTGCCGTGATGGCCATGCCCTACATGGAGCAGGCGAAAAATCCGGACGAGTGGCTGGCCAGACTGGCGGAGGATTCACTGGCCCAGGTGCCGGCCGAGCGCCTGGTATTCGAGCTGCAGAGCCGCAACTGGCGCACCGAGCAACCCATACCCGACGCCGAACTGGCGCGCTGGATGCAGATCATCCAAAGCAAGGGGGTGAACAACTTCGGTTACTACCCGGATGATTTTCACAACAACCAGCCGGATCCGGCGGTGCTCAGACCGGTTTTTTCGGTGCAGACCCGACCCCGGCCAATGCTCTTGCCGCAGGCATCTGCCGCTGCGAAGGGGGGCGCTGACGCGTCCATAGAGAGCGCCGGCCAGCCTGCGGTATCAGGCAATCGACGGGAGGTGAAGGATGAATGAACTACTTCACGGTATTGCCATGTTCACCCTGGCCTATCCGAGCGTGATGGCCATGGTGTGGATCTGCGGCGGCCTCTACTACTACGTCCAGTGGGAGCGGCGGGACATAGCGCAGGCCAAAGCTGGTCTGGTGCTGCCCCGTTATCCCAAGGTGACCCTGATGGTGCCCTGTTACAACGAGGGGGACAACGTGGAGGAGACCATCAGTCACCTGCTTCGTCAGCGTTATCCCGATTTCGAGGTGCTGGCCATCAATGACGGCAGCAAGGATGACACCGGCGAACGGCTGGATCGGCTGGCGGCGCAGGACCGCAGGATCACAGTGCTGCACCAGCCCAACCAGGGCAAGGCCATGGCCCTCAACAACGGATTGGCGCTGGCCAGGGGGGAGATCCTGGTGGGGATCGACGGCGATGCGGTGCTCGACTATGACGCCGTGGCCTGGATGGTGAAAAACTTTATCGAGAGTCCCCGGGTGGGCGCCGTGACGGGCAATCCCAGGGTACGCACCCGCTCCACCATCATCGGCAAGATCCAGACCGGGGAATTCAGCGCCATCATAGGCCTCATCAAGCGGGCCCAGCGCATCTACGGTCGGGTCTTTACCGTTTCCGGCGTGGTGTCAGCGTTTCGCAAATCAGCGGTGGAGGAGGTGGGCGGCTGGAGCACCGACATGGTGACCGAGGATATCGACATCAGCTGGCGGTTGCAGCTGGCGGGCTGGCGCATCCACTACCAGCCCCAGGCGCTGTGTTGGGTGCTGATGCCCGAAACCCTGGGCGGACTCTACAAACAGCGACTGCGCTGGGCCCAGGGCGGGGCCGAGGTCTTCCTGCGCTATGGTCTGCAGGCACTGCACTGGCGCAATCATCGCTTCTGGGTGCTGCTGCTGGACTATCTGTTCAGTGTCTTCTGGTGCTACAGCATGCTGTTCCTGTCGCTCATCTGGGTTATTGAACCGGATCTGAGCGGCCTGACCAACGGGCACCTGTTCGAGTGGACCGGCGTGGTGATGACGGTCATGTGCCTGCTGCAGTTCTCCGTCAGCATCTTCATCGACAGCCACTATGACAAGACCATGATCCGCAGCTTTCTATGGTGTGTCTGGTATCCCCTGATCTACTGGCTGCTCAATCTGGTGACAGTGGTCGTCGCCGTGCCCAAGGCCATCCTGCGCCGCCGTGGTCGACTGGCGGTCTGGGAAAGTCCCGACAGAGGAGAGTCGTTCCGTGACAGAACCTAAGCTTGCCAAGAAGATGATCATCGAGAATGGTTCGCGGCGCAGCTGGCAGTATCGGCTGCGTGACCTGCTGATCCTGCTGGTGACCTGGGGAGGATGGCTGTTTCTGGTGTTGCAGCCCTGGTTCAACTACCTGGAGACGGGGGGAAGGGGAGACTTCATCGGTTCGCTCGATATGGTGGAAGCAGGGCAGCTGTTTCTGGCTCTGTTGATAGGTATCTTCCTGCTGATCCACTCCTGGGCCAGGTACAACAAGTATTTGTATCGGCTGGTAAGAAAGCGCAAGGCGCGCAAGAAGAAGTGACAGAGGGGCCATGGGCCCCTCCGCCGTTTCTGGTGGCCGTACAGAGCCATCCATAAAAGTTGCCGGTGCCGGGATCTCCCGTGGGTGTGGCCAGAGAAAATGCCAGTCTGCCGCCCGGCGAATTCACGTTGATAAACCTGAGGGCCATCAGGGACTGATGGCGTCTTTGCTGAAGCTGCCGACGCAGATTGTCGCGAGCGAGGCGCTGATGGTGGTTCCCGGCACCCGATTGCAACCCGCTTACTCTCCTGTCCTGGTCCGTGCCGCGAGGGGATCTCCTTCCTTTAAAAAGCTCCTCTTGGCCCCTGTTTCTTTGTCATCTCGCTCAGTGTTGTGGCGACACCCCATCTAGAAAGGGTTTCAAAAGACTATTGCCATCCCTTGTGGTTCATGTTTAGTATCCCAGCTCTAAATTTTTTAAGTCATTGTTTTATAAGGTTGTTTTTGACATGGATATCAGTATGAACCGAAAGAGATGGGTTGGTGTGCTGGTTGTGTGTGCTCTGATGGCGGGGTTGGCCTGGTGGGTCAGGGGACCGCAATCCAAAGAAACAAACGACACTGTTGCCATCGGTGTGGAGGCAGAAACCGCCATGGAGCCTCTGGTATTGGCCGAACCCGTGGCTTCGGCTGCCTTGCCGGTACCGGAGCTCAAACCCATGCCGGTGGCAGAGAAGCCTGGTCGGCTCGGCGCACAGGGGGGTTATGAACTGGATGAGCCCTGGCAGGCCGCCGAGGTAGATGCCGACTTCCCGTTGGCGGAGCCGGGCGAGGGGGTTGAGCTGCTTCAACCCATCGCCCTGCAGGGTGACGAGCTGGGACGGGCCCAGATCGGTGACAGCGTGACCCTGCCGCTGCCCGATGGCAGCACCCTGAAAGCCAGGGTGACCAAGGTGCAGCTGCAACGGGGCGGTGAGCGCAACTGGCAGGGCGAAGTGCAGATCGACGGTGGCCGCTATCCGGTCAATTTCACCGTCGGCAAGCAGGCCACCTTCGGGTTTATCGGCACGCCGCAAGGCAGTTATTCCGTCGAGACCCTGGGGGGCAAAGGGTGGGTTTACAAGAACCCGCCACTGGATCGGGGTCATGGTGACAATGACGGCCTGATCCCGACACATCAATAACAACAGAAAAAGGAAAATCACATGCAAAGAACCACATTGGGAATCGTGGTCGCAGGCTTGTTGGGTGCTACACCGGCAGTGGCCAATACCATCGATCTGATGGTGCTGCACACCCCCGGGCTGGCCGCCCGCTATCAGGGGGATGCCCAGACCCGGATCCAGCACATGGTGAACGTCACCAACCAGATCTACGCCGCCAGCGGCCTGGATCTGACGGTGCGCGCCGTGCACAGCGTCGAGGTGGACTATCCGGATGGTGGCACCGACAACGCGGCGCTCAATGCCGTGACCAAACAGACCCACAAGGCGTTCAAGGAGGTGCCGACCCTGCGCACCCGCTATGGCGCCGACATGGTGGCGCTGCTGCGTCCCGATACCGGTAATCATGGTAGTTGCGGTCTGGCCTGGGTCGGCGGTTCGGCGACCTATGCCGACGGTCGCAAGGTCTACGCCGACGGGGATCTCTCCAAGGAAGCGGGCAAGATGTTCAGCCATGTCACCGCCACCGGTTGCGGGGATGTGGTGCTGGCTCACGAGCTGGGCCACAACATGGGGCTCAACCACTCCCGTCTGCAGGATGGCACGGGTGGCACCTATCACTATGCGCTGGGCCACGGAGTGAAGGGATCGTTCGCCACCGTGATGGCCTATCCCTCCAGCTTCGGGGTCTTCAGCCACGAGTACAAGTTCTCCAGCCCCGACCTGGTCTGCAAGGGCCAACCCTGCGGCGTGGATCACCTCGATGCGGCCAATGGCGCCGACGCGGTGCGAGCCCTGAAGGTCACTACGCCGCAGATCGCCGCCTTCTATCCCACCATGGTGACGGAGGAGGTGCCGGATCTGGGCGAGCTGGAGCGCACCCTCGAGCAGCGTCGTCAGGAGCTGGAGACGGCACGAACTCACTATAGTGAGCAGCTGGCGGCCCAGACTGCCCTGAAGGAGCGGCAGGAGACGCTGCTGGCCAACTTCGAGCGTTACCAGCGCGAGCAGGCGGATCTCAACCAGCGCAGCAACAAGGCGATCAAGGATAGCAACCGGCTGGTGCAGCAGTACAACAGCTACAACGGCCGTTACAGCCTCTCCGAGTACCAGAAGATCCGCGTCATCCAGAACGACTTGCTGGCGCAGATCAACCAGCTGCGCCGCGAGAGCAACGAGTTGATCCGCCAGTACAACGGGATCAGCCAGCGCTATAACGACGAGGTGAAGGAGTACAACGGCAGTTGGGATCGTTACAACCAGCTGATTGCGGCGGTGAAGAGTGCCGATGGCAAGGTGGAGGAAGCCCGCCGCGAGGTGGAGCTGGCCGAGCACAGATACCAGTTGGCGCTGCTGCGCCAGCCGGCCGAGGTGTTGCCAGCCTGACAAGGCATGCCCGGGCTTGCCGGCCCGGGCATGGTGATTGACACCGGGAGACCGAACCGCCCCGTGGGCAGTTCGATCTCTGGGGGAAGGGGCCTGCGGGCCCCTTCGTTGTCTGTGCTTGTCACACATTGCCACAAACTTTCCCCCTGCTGGCAAAGTCTTGTGACCTGATGGGTCTGTAATGAAACCATGGACAGGGAGACGAGGCCCTGTGGTATGCAAACCAAGGAGCATGTGATGACGGGCAAACAGATGCTGTGGGGATGGCCACTGCTGGCGGTGGCCATCTGGTGGCTTGGCTATGGGGGGGATGCCGGCAATTTCTGGCCCTGGCGCCATGAGATGTTGCTGCTGACCGGCCTGCTGGGGATGGGATACATGGCGATCTCGCTGGTGCTGGCGCTGCGCCTGCCGCAGCTGGAAGCCTGGTGTGGCGGGCTGGATCGGATGCTGCGACTGCATCGTCACAGCGCCATTGCGGCGGCCCTGACCCTGACCGGCCACTGGTTGCTGGTGGAGGCCCCCAAGTGGGCGGTCTCGGCCGGCTGGTTGACGCGCCCCGCCCGCCGTGGCGCGGGTGGTGGCAACGGTGGGGGGGCCTCCCTCCATGCGCTGGGCAATGACCTGGGAGAGTGGGGTTTTTATCTGCTGATCGCCCTGGTGGTGGTGAGCCTGCTGGCGCTGGTGAGTTACGGGCGTTTTCGCCTGATCCATCGGCTGGCGCCCCTCATCTATCTGGCGGGCTGGATCCACGGGCTCTGTCTGCTGCCCAACATTGGCTGGCTGAGCCCGCTCGGCATCGCCATCTGGCTGCCCGGCGGGGTGGCGGCCCTCGGTGCGTTTTACTCCCTGCTGGGACGGGTGGGGGCCAGCGATCGACATGCCGGCCGCTTGGTTGCCGTGCGGGAGCTGGCGGATCAGACCTGTGAGCTGACCATGGCCCTTGAGACACCACTCGCCCACTATCGCCCCGGCCAGTTCGCCTTCTTCGAATTCGATGTCAAAGAGGGGCCGCACCCCTTCACCCTGGTGCGGGTCTCGCCGGATCGGCGCGAACTGGTGATCGCGGTGCGGGCGCTCGGGGATCATACCCGCGAGCTGGTGGCGGCGGCCCGGGTCGGGGATCCGGTACGGGTGACCGGCCCTTACGGCGCCTTCGTCGCCCCCCTTGGCCGCGGGCGGTCACTCTGGTTGGGAGCCGGGATCGGCATCACCCCCTTCGTCGCCTGGCTGGAGGCGATGGCGGCCCGCGGTGAGCGCGGCGAGGGGATCACCCTGATCCAGTGTGCACCCGACAAGGCCGGCGCCGTCTATCGGGCGCGGATCGCCGAGCTGTGCCAGCGCACCGGGGTGCGTTATCAGCTGCATCTGGACAAGGAGGCGGGACGGCTGGATCTGGCGCGGGTCGCCGAAGGGGCGCCCGGCCAGGTCTGGTTCTGCGGCCCAGAGGGGATGGCAGACGCCCTGACCCGGCTGCTGCCGGACGGGCGTCTGCACCGCGAGCTATTTCGCTTTCGCTGACAACTGCTCGAGGGCGGCCTGTACCGCGGCCTCCAGCTGGGGGTCGCGCCCCGCCAGCATGTCGGCCGGGGTGAGGGGAACCTGGCGATCCGGGAGCAGCTCCTGATTTTCGTAGAAACTGCCGTCGGGTTTGCGCAGCCCCAGGCTCGGGATGCCGTAACCGAGCCCCGGGATCAGGCGGGACTCATGGGCATAGACGGTGGTGCCGGTGCCGGGAACCGGCTCACCTATGATGGGGCCAATCTTGAGGGCGCGGTAATACTCGGGAAAGGCGGAACCTTCCGAGTAGCTGCCGGCATTGGCCAGCACCACCGAGGGTTTGGTCCACTGGCGAGTGGCGGCATCCGTCGCCCCCTTGCCAAGGCGTGGCCAGTTGACCGCCATCCCCTTGGCGCGGCCGTTGCCGGTGAGAAACTCCACCAGGGTATTGGCAAGATAACCCCCCTTGTTGAAACGCACGTCGACGATCAGGGCCTCGCTGCCGCGCAGCCGCCCTAGCGCCTGTGCCACCAGCTCCTCGTAGACGGCGTTGCTCATCTCCGGCAGATAGACGTAGCCGACTCGCCCCTTGCTCAGGGTCGCCACCCGATCGCGCCGCTTGGCGACCCAGGCATCGAGTTGCAGGGCATACTCCTGTTGCAGATCGATGGCGGTCACCTCCACCTCCACCTCGTCAGGTTCCTTCTGGCCCGCCTGCTGGAAGGTGAGGGCAAGCCGGGTTCCGGCCTGATGGTTGAGCGCCTGATCGAGGGCGGCCAGATCCGGGATGGGGGTGTCGTTGATGGCGAGCAGGTGCGCGCCGGCCCGGATATCGCTCTCCTGATCCAGCGGGCCGCCGGCCAGCAGGCTGGTCAGCATCACCCCCTGTTTGCTCTCCTGCCAGTAGCCCCCCAGGCTGGCGGTGTCATCCGCCAGACGCGGGAAGGAGGCCGGGCCATAGCCCCAGGTGTGGGAGACGTTCAGCTCGCCGGCCAGCTCGGCCAGCAGATTGCCGAAGTCGCGGCCATTGCTGATGCCGGGCAGCAGGGCACGGTAGCTGGCGACATAGCCGTCCCAGTCCACCCCGTTCATGTCGTCGCGATAGAACTCCTCCCGGGTGAGCCGGGTGATCTGGTCGAAGGCGGCATTCATGCGGGCCTGCCAGCCGCTGTCAGATGGCAGGGCAAAGGGGGCGCTGATGGCTTCGCCTGATTCGAGCGCTACCTGGGTGACCTCTCCCTCCCGTACCAGGGTGGCGAGGGTGGCCTCCTTGTTGAGGCTGGCCAGGGCGGGACCGGGTTGTTCGGCAAACAGCTGGCGAGTCTCTCCCTTGCGCAGATCCAGGGTGTAGCCCTTGATCTCGCTCTGTTCGCCGGTACCCGGCTCTTCCACCAGATAGGTCAGCTGATCATTGACCAGACGGCTGGCGAGCAGGGTGCCGGCGGGCAGCAGTTGCAGTGCCTCCCGATGGGCCAGGCGATCGGTCTCGAAGCCATAGCCCTCCTTGGGCGGATCCTGTTCGGCCAGGAAGTCAGCCTTGGCGGCGCGACTGCTGTAGATGCCGAGCAGGTTGTTGCCAAGAGGCTCGCCATCGGCCCCCAGGGCGCCGTACTTGGTCGATTGCCAGTAGAGGATGCCGCCATCCTCGCTCCAGGCGGGGGCACTCTCCTGATAGCCGCTCAGGCTCACATTGACCGGCTTGGCCCTGGCGTTGCCGGTGTCGATGACGGCGATCTCCTGCTGGGCCGAGTCGGGGCGCAGGGTGAGCGCCAGATGGCGGGAGTCGGGGGCGAAGGCGAGATCCACCTCGTGGCGGGCGGGGTTGAAGCTGGCGGGCACCAGTTCGCGCTGCTTGTTGCTCGCCAGATCCAGCAGGTGGATGGCCTGGCCGTCCACCACGAAGGCGAGCTGCTTGCCATCGGGGGAGAGTACGGGCCGGCTGATCCCCTTGCCGGGAATGGCCAGCAGCAGGCTCTCTTGCAGGCTGCCCGGATCGCTGAAGAGGCGTTCCGGATCCGCCTTGCGCAGGCGATAGAGGGCGGCGGGCCCCTGCTGTTCGGAGAGATAGATAAGCGAGCGCTCCTTCTCGGCGTAGAGGGGGCTCGACTGCTCGCCGGGATCCCGGGTCAGCCGGCGTACCCGCTCCCGCTCCGGATCGACGGCAAACAGATTGCCTTCGCTCACCAGGATCAGCTCCTTGCCCTCCTCGTTGACCAGCGCCTCATCGGCATGGGTCAGGGACTGGCTCTGTTCATCCGGCGCCGTCGCCACCTGAGGCGCGATGGCCAGCTTGCGCGGCTGGGCGCTGCCGGCGTCGAGCCGGTAGAGCTCTCCCAGCCAGGACCAGACCAGATCGCCACTGCGAGAGGCGCTGAGCCCCCGCACCGGATGGCCCTGGTAGTGGGTGAGCTGCTGCTCCTTGCCGCTGGCGAGATCCCGTTGCCAGACGTTGAAGTCCCCGCTGCGCTCGCTGAGATAGAAAAGGGCGTTCCCGTCGTCGCGCCAGACCGGATCGCTGGCGGCGATCCTGTCTTCGGTCAGCTGCCGGTGTTGCTTGCCGTCAAACAGCCAGAGGCGGGAGACGGCGAAGGATTGCTGGTGCTTGCGAAAGGGCTGATCCATGGTCGGCATCTGGTAGGCCAGTCGCTCCCCGTTGGGGCGGGCCAGGGTGGCCGGCAGCGGCAGATCGGCCTGCAGCTTGCTGCCAGTCACCTGCGTCCAGTAGAGGGCGCTGCCCTGCATCCCTTCGGCCACGAAGTGGTCGGCCTTGGGATCCCAGGGGCGCTGGCTGCTCAACAGCAGGCGCTTGCCATCCGGGCTGAAGGCCTGGGGCAGATCGGCGCGCGAGTCACGGGTGAGGCGCACCATTTCCCCGCCGCTGGCAGGCACCACAAAGACGTCTTCGTTGCCGTAGAGGTTGGCGGCAAAGGCGATCAGCTTGCCATCCGGCGACCAGATCGGTCGCTGGCTCAGGTAGTCACTGCCGGTCAGCGCAGTGGCAGCCCCCCCGTCAGCGCTGCCGACGAAGATGCGCCCCAGCCAGGTGAAGGCGAGTTGTTTGCCATCGGGGGAGAGGGCGGGCTCGCGTAGCCAGAGTGCCTCGGCGGCGAAGCTGGCCGGCAGCCAGAGCAGCAGGGGAGAGAGCAGCAGGGGGATGAAACGGCACGAAGAGCGCATGGCGGGGTCCTGTCGAAGAGTCGAATTCTTATCTTCGCCGATCATCGGTGTGGGGGCTAGCTGGAATTGCACTCGTATCTTGTTGTTTTAATTATTAATTAATAAAAAATAAACAGGCAGCTCAAGGAAAGGCACTGCGGGGACGCAAGATATGTTTATCTGACATATTGAGTATTGATGGCGATCCAATATCATGGCGCTCGCTTGCCAGTTGGCTGGCGAGATTCAGATGATGAGATCAAACGCAAAAGCCCGCACCAGAGGCTTGCCGAGGGATGGAATGAGAGCCGTATTGCTGTGTCTGTTGGGGCTTTGGCCCGCATTGAGTTTTGCCACCCTGTCTGCCGACATGGTGGTGGTGAAGAAATCCACCTATAGCCTGACCCTGATGAAGGATGGCAAGGAGGTGAAACGCTACTGGATCGCCCTGGGGCCGGCCCCCATGGGACACAAGCAGCGAGAAGGGGATCAGCGCACACCGGAAGGGCGCTACACCCTGGACTACAAGAAGACCAACTCCGGCTTCTACAAGGCCATTCATATCAACTACCCGAACCTGCAGGACATCCAGCGTGCCAATGAGCTGGGGGTCAATCCGGGTGGCATGATCATGATCCACGGTCAGCGCAACAACGTGGGCAACGTTAGAGTACAGCCCTCCAACTGGACCAACGGCTGCATCGCCATGCTGAACCACGATCTGGATGAGATCTGGGATGCCATCGAACCCGGTACGCCCATCGTCATCGAGCCCTGATCTGGGTTGAGACAGGTAGAAATACAAAAACGGCAGACCCTGAGTCTGCCGTTTTTTATTGCCATTTTTTATTGAAAAACAGCCTTACTTCAACCGGTTGGCGTTGTTGAGCTGGGTCTTGATCAGCGCTTGCAGCACGGCCATCAGGGCCGCCCCCGTCATGCCGAACATCAGCACGCCATTGGCCGCCTCCAGCGGCCCCAGCATCTTCCACTGCTGCTGCATCACTATGTCGCCATAGCCGAGTGAGGTGAAGTTGACCCCGGAGTGGTAGACGGCCTCATAGATCTGATCGAACTGGCCAAGGCCGAGAAACAGCAGGCCCCAGATCATGATCTGGATGAAATTCCCCAGCATCAGCAGGACCATCACCACCAGCAGGGGGCCGACGCCACGGCCCAGCCAGCCCGGGGTGGGGTTGTTGTGGACCTGGTTGATATAAAAACGCACCGCCCGAAAGGTCAGGCTGGCTTGCAGGACAAGGCAGATCAGCATGGTAGGCAATCCCACCAGCAGGTTCATCAGCATCATGGGTGGCCCTCATGGTTGGTTGGATCAAACGGGATGGCGGTCCCGGGTATCGGGCCCGCCAGTAGTGACATCATCGTCATGGTTGAGGCTCCCCGGGGATCATCGCGATCCCGTTTCTGCGCCCCGCCCGCCAGCGCTCCAGCACCCAGATGGCACCCCAGGCGTAACAGGAGACCAGGATAAACAGGGCGAGCCGGAACAGGGAGGCCTGCATCACGTCCTTGCCGTTGGCGCTGTCCTGGATTGCCGGCCCCAGCAGGATGATCACCGTCATCAGGGCGTTGCTCCAGAAGGAAGCGGGCAGACGGCTCGGCACTATCCGGAACAACCGACGGCCGAGCCAGAGGCAGATCAGCATGACCCATAGCATCAGCATCCAGAGGCTGGGCAGCAGGGCCAGGCCGAACCAGGCGAGAGCCGCGATCAGGGCGCCCATCAGGGTCGAGCCCACCAGCTCCTTGCCGGCGTTGCGCGCCTGGGTGGTGCAGGCCTGCTGGCTCAGCGCCACCGTCTTCATAATGGCGGCCAGATAGTGGGCCGGATCCTGCAGCGCCATCACCAGCACGGGCAGCACTATGATGACGGCGCGTAGCGCCACCCAGCCAGCATTGTCCGGACTGAGGTGTTCGGGTTTGGGGAGGGGGGCCCCCTCATCCGGAAACAGGTTGTGGGAGACCGAGCTGATGAAGGCTCCCAGTATGATGCCGATCGCCAGTGCCTGGATCACCACGAAGGCGAGGGCCTGGCTTGCCGAGCCGGCCACCGGGATCAGGGTGAGGGTGGCCACGAGCAGCAACAGCAGCGGGTTGCCGTTTTTCAGCCCCAGATAGAAGAGGCCGAACAGCAGCAGGGCGATCAGCAGCATGGCGCTGGTGCCATAGTGCTGGAGCAGGGGCACCATCAGCACGCCGGTGCCCATCAGCACCATGAGTGCGCCCCCTATCATCAACCCCTTCATGGTGGAGAGTGGCGGGCCCGGCTTGCACAGCAGCATGATCACCACCAGGCTGCTGAGGTGTGGCAGGGGCAGCGCCAGGCCATAGGTGATGAGGATGCACAGCCCCATGCCCAGGGTCAGCCTGAGGATTGCCTTGTCGGCCCTGTGCATCAGCCTCTTCCTCGCTGGTTCATGACGGGCACGCTCAATAGAGATAGGAGAGCAGGCTCATCAGCCTGATGAAGAGGGCTCCCAGGCCGTTCATCAGCCAGTTGTCGCCACTGTAGACCAGTACTTCGGCCTGGCCGCCGACCCGGATCCCCTGCAGCCGGGCCAGCTCCTCCTTGTCGAACTCGATGGCCACCGGGAAGCGCTGGGCCTGGCGCAGCCAGTCGCGGTTGTTCTGCACTGTGGGCAGGCTGCCCGCCGCCGTCTGGTTGCCGGCACTGACCCCGTTGCCCAGGCTGCGGATCCGCCCCTTGAACACCTGACCCGGCATCACATCCAGCACGATGGCGACCTCGTCGCCCTGTTTCAGATTGCCCAGGTTGTTCTCCGTCATGTCGGCGCTGATCCAGACGTCGTGGATGGCGATCAGCGTCATGGCGGGAGCCCCTGCCGAGACAAACTGGCCGACGTCGGTACGCAGATCCGTCACCAGCCCGCGGGAGGGGGCGAGCACCCTGGTGTGGGCGAGATCCAGCTCGGCCTTCTCGATGGCGGAGCGGGCACTCATCAGCTGGGAGTTCTTGTCACCGCTGTTGCCGGCGGCCTCCTTGGCCTGGATCAGGCTGGCCTCGGCCGCCTTGACCTGGCTCTGGGCCTGTACCCTTGTGGCGCGGGCCACTTCGAGGCGGCGCACCGAGATGGCGCCCGGATCCTCGGCATAGAGCCGCTCCTGGCGATTGGCATCCTGTTCGGCCTTGAGGCGGTTGGCCTTGGCTGCCTGGAGCGAGGCCTCGGCGGCGGTGACACCGGCCGAGGCGGCGTTGACCGAACGCAGCACCGAGTCGTAATCGGATCTGGCCCGTTGCAGCGCTATCTGGTACTGGCTCGGATCGATCTCGAACAGGGGCTGGCCCTGGGCCACGTCGTCATTGTTCTTCACCAGCACCTGCTGCACCTGGCCGGAGACCTGGGCGGCGATGGGAACCACGAAGGCCTGCACCCTGGCCTGTGAGCTGTAGGGAGTCAGGCGATCGGCGGCAAAATACCAGAGCAGGCTCAGGCCGATGAGGGCGAGCAGCAGCTGGGTCGCGACGCGGCTCCCCTTGCCCGCAGGGGCTGGGGGAGCAGACGGAGTGGGTTGGGAAGGCTGGGGATCTTGGCTCATGGTCTTCTCGTCATCACATTAGGGGGCACGGGCGGCGGGCAGGGGATCGGTCAGCATGGGGCCCCAGTCGCTGCGCGATTGCATCTCCTGGCGGCTCTGCTCGTCGAGCAGGGGACGAGTGCGTCCCTGCTGCCAACCGCCTCCCATCGCCTTGTAGAGGGAGATCAGGCTGAGCATCACGTTGCCGCGGCTGCTGACCAGTCGCTCCTGCTGACTGAACAGGGCGCGCTGGGAATCGAGCACCCGCTGGAAGTCGGCCATGCCCTCACGGTAGCGGATATTGGCTATCTCGAGGGAGCGGCGGGCGGCCTGCTCCGTCTGCTCCAGCAGCACTATCTGCTCTTCGTTTTTGGCAAAGCCGATGGCGGCGTCGTCGATCTCGCGGGCCGCAGTCAGCAGGGTGCTCTGGTAGCTCTCCTTGAGCTGCTGGAAGCGCGCATCCTGCACCAGCACGGCATTGCTGAGCAGGCCATGGTCAAACACATTCCATTTGAAGCTTGGTCCTATTCCCCAATCCAGGGTGGTACTGCTGCCGGAGAGTGAGGTGGCCGAGAGGCCGAGGGATCCCAGCAAGGTCAGGGAGGGGTAGAGCTCGGCCTCGCTGACGCCGATCAGGGCCGACTGGGCCGCCATCAGCCGCTCGGCACTGCGCACATCGGGGCGACGGCGGATCAGATCTGCCGGCAGCTCGCTGGCCAGCTGCAGGCTGGCGTGCGGGATTTTGCCAGTGTTGTCGCTCATCTCGGGCAGGGGGCCAGGGGCGCGAGCCAGCAGGGTGCTCAGGGCATTCTGGCTCTGCCGCAGACTGGCCTCCAGCGCCGGGATCCCGGAGAGGGTGCTCAGGTACTGGGTCTTGGCCTGCTGCACGTCCAGCTCGTCGCTGTTGCCGCTGCGAAACTGCTTCTGGGTGATCTCCAGACTGCGCTGTTGCAGGCGGGCGTTCTCCCGGGAGATCTGCAGCCGCGCCTCCAGGGTGCGGATGTTGACGTAGAGAGTGGCGACCTGGGCGGCCATCAGGACCTGGATGTCGTCGTACTGGGCCAGGGTCGCAAAGTAGCTGGCATCGGCCGCTTCAATGCTGCGCTGGAATTTGCCCCAGAAATCGATCTCCCAGCCGAGGTTGGCCCCAAGGTTGTAGCTCACGAAATCGGTGTTGGGGCCATCCCGCACCTGGCCGACCGGCATGGCGCTGCCGCTGACCTGCTGCAACTGGGGATAGCGGCTGGCATCTGCGATGCCGAGCTGGGCCCTGGCCTCCAGGATGCGCAGGCCGGTGGCGCGTACGCTGTGGTTCTTGCTGAGCGCTTCCTGCACCAGAGCGTCGAGCACGGGATCCTGGAACTGGGTCCACCACTGGTCGTTGGTGTCGGCAAACGAGTTTCCCTTGACCTGGCCGAGGGAGCCCCCCTGCCAGGTGTCGGCGGCGCCTCCCCCGGGTTTGACATAGTCCGGCCCCAGCGTGGTACAGGCGCTCAGCAGCAGGCTGCCGAACAGGGCGACCCCGAGGGGCGCCCTGTGATGAAGGTGACGGCTTGGCTTAGAGGGCATCTTGCGGCTCTGCGGCTTGGTTGTCGCCACCCTGGGGGGCGAGGTGGTGCCCGGCCACCCAGGACATGAAGACCTGATAGCCGATGGCGAGCAGGGTGGCACCGACAAACATGCCGAGGATGCCGCTCGATACCATGCCGCCCAGGGCGCCCAGCAAAATGATCGGCATGGGGGCGTCGACACCGCGTCCCAGCAGGATGGGCTTGAGCACGTTGTCAGCCAGGCCGGAAGCCACCAGCATCACGGTGTAGATGATGGCCGGCACGGTGGCGTAGTCGCCGCTGCTCCAGATGTAGATGACGGCGGGGATGAAGATCACTGCGGCCGGGATCTGGGCGATGCCGAGGATCAGGGCCACCAGGGCGATAAGGCCGGGTGCCGGGATGCCGGCGATGGCGACCGAGAGACCCAGCAGGATGGCCTGGATAAAGGCGACCCCGATCACCCCCATGGCCACGGCGCGAATGGTAGCGGTGCAGAGGGTGGCGAACTCGTCACCCCGGGCATCGCCCATGACGCGGGTGGAGATGGCCTTGGCACTCTGATGGCCCGGCATGCCGTAAGCCATGATGATGCCGGCGATGGCGAAGGAGAGGATGAACTGCAGTATGCCGGTCCCCATGCTGGCCACCATGCCGAGCGCCGTCTTGGCGATGTTGCCAATCTTGGGCTGCATGCTCTGGATAAAGGCGGGCAGATCGGTCGCCGCCATATGCCAGGCGGCATAGAGCTTGTCACCTATGACAGGCCAGCCCGCCACCGACTCCTTGGGCAGGGGGAGTTGCAGGGTGTTGTTCCTCATGTCGTGGATGAGGCTTGTGATGGTGTCGGCCAGCGAGCTGGTCAATATCGCCGTGGGCACCACGATCAGGGCTATGCCTCCCAGCACCAGCAGGGTCGCCGCCCGGCCCTGGCGATTGCCCAGTCGTGCCGCCAGACGCTGGTGAGCGGGATAGAGGGTCACGGCCAGGATCAGGGCCCACAGCATCAGGGTCAGGAAGGGAGAGAAGATCCCGTAGCAGATGATAACCAGGGCCAGGATCAGTCCCGCCTTGATAAGTACATCCAGCAACTTGTTAAACAAGCGGCGTTCCAGTTCCGGGTTGGTATCGTATTGCATAGCGGGCTCTCACGGTGAAAGTGAAGTCGGATTTATCTCATAGGGGGTTATTTTCAGCGGGGCATTTTTAAATTCACTAGCTGTCCCCAAGCTTAACCAGCTAACTATTTATAAAAACAAGGCAATTAAATGACATTGTGTATCAATGCATTACATGGCTACTTTGGAGTGTCTCACATTTTGATGAATATCAAATATCCCCCTTTTATATACGCTAGTCATTATTTGAATATAGAGCCTGATGATTAATTAGAAAGTTTAATAAGTGGTGTTATTTATATTTTTCAGAATAAAGCTTTGCTCATTTATGGTTGTTAGCTGAGTTATCAGTATCTATTTCTGCGGCGCGTCTTGAAGGGCGTGGAAAATATTTTTTGCATCCTCCATGACAGAAATCATACCGGTTATGGGCAGGGGGGGGCCGGGCAAGCACGACGTGCTGGCATTGACAGAGTCATCACTTGCGACAGAAGTTAGCGTTTCTGCGCGGCTATGGTAGCTTGCTGGTTTTGTTCGGTTGTGGAAAACAGATATGGACGTCAATCCTGCAGCGCTGTCTGGCGGTGCTTCTCGCCTGTCCCGAGTGCGCTGGTGGCAGGCGACACTCGATATTTTGCCCCTCTCCATCTCGGTCATCCCCTGGGGGATATTGTGCGGCGCCTTGGCGCTGCAGGTCGGGTTGAGCCCGCTGCAGGCCCAATGCATGTCGCTGCTGGTCTATGCCGGCGCGGCCCAGCTTTCGGCCACCACTTTGTTCGGGGCGGGCACGCCGCTGCTGCCCATCATGGGGTCAACGATTGTCATCACCTCCCAGCATCTGCTGTACGGCTTTACCTTTCGCCGTGACGTGCTGCCGCTCTCCCTGCGCTGGCGCGCGAGTCTCGCCTTCTTTCTGACCGACGAGATGTTCGCGGTGGCGCTCAAGGACAGGGAGCACAACGGGCGCTTCGACCCCGCCTATGCCCTGATCGCGGGTTTCGTCTTCTATCTGTTCTGGAATCTGGCGACCCTGCTCGGCATCGCCGCCGGCCAGTACATCGACGGTCTGGATCAGATGGGACTGGATTTCGCCATCGCGGCCACCTTTATCGCCATGACCATCCCCGCCATGAAGAACCTGCCCATGGTGGCGGCGACCCTGGTGAGCGGATCCATGGCGCTGCTCACCAAGCCGCTGTTGGCGGAGGTGTACATCATCGTCTCGGCCCTCTCCGGCATGGTGGTGGGATACGTGCTGCACCGGATGAGGAGATAAGCATGACCTGGCTGATGATAGGCCTGCTGGCCCTGATCACCTTCTGCAACCGCTTCGCCTTCTTCTCGCGCCTGACCCGTTACCAGCCCGGTGCCGAGATGGGGGCCTTCCTCAGCTTCTCGGCCCAGTCGGTGCTGACTGCCATCTGGTTGCCCATCGTCTTCAGCTACGAGCCAGGGCAGGGGATCTCCTGGGATCCCGACTATCTGGCCGCCACCCTGCTGGTGACGGTTCTGACCCTGCTGCGGCTGCCGACCCTGGTGGTGGTCGTGGTCGGCATGGGGGGCTTCTTCCTGCTGCGCTGGCTGGGGGGCGTGGCAGTGCTGTTGTCCTGATGGCGAAAGGGGCGTGATCTCGCATGGCGGATGTCCTTTATTGACATCCGCCATGTTGCCAATGTCACTTCAAAAAAGGCCTTCAAAGGATAAGGATATGGTGTCATCTGTATAGGAGCGCCCCATGTCTTTCACCCAAGCCTGCCAGCGTATCGTCCGTGATCCCCTGCTGTCACCAGCCCAGAAGAGCCACGCCCTGGCGCTGGCCGCCGAAAATGCCCTGCCGTATCCCGACCTGCCCGAGGCGGTAAGCGAGGCGATGGCGCAGGGGGTTATCTGCGACATGTTCGAAGGGCATGCTCCCTACAAACCGCGCTATGTGCTGCCCGACTATGAACGTTTCCTCCGTCAGGGCTCCGCCTGGCTGGAGCTGGCCCCGCCACAGGACTTTGACGAGGCACTCGATGCCCTGCGCATCCTTTATCATCATGTTCCCTCCGTCACCGGCATGCCGGTCTGGCTGGGGCGGCTCGATCACCTGCTGCTGCCTTTCGTTGGCGGGCTGGATGACGATGCGCTCTATCGCAAGCTGAAAGCATTCTGGATCTATCTGGATCGGGTGCTGCCGGATGCCTTCATGCACGTCAACATCGGCCCTGATGACAACCGTCTCTGCCGCCTGATCCTGCGCATCGACGGCGGGCTCAAGCAGGTGGCGCCGAATCTGACCCTGTTCCACGATCCTGCCGTGACGCCGGATGCGCTGCTGTTGCAGGGGGTGAAGAATATCGCCAATTGCAGCAAGCCCCATATTGCCAACTACCCGATCCACAGCGCGACCTTCGACGAGCGCGGTTTTGGCATCGTCAGTTGCTACAACGCCCTGCCGCTGGCCGGTGGCGCCAACACCCTGGTGCGACTTTCCCTCAAGCGGGTGGCCGAACAGGCGCAGGGGATAGACGATTTTCTCGGTTGCCTGCTGCCCCACTACTGTCGCCTCGCCTCCCAATTGATCACGGCGCGCGCCGCGTTTCTGCACAGTGAGTCCGGCTTCTTCGACAGCTTCCTGATCAAGGAGGAGCTGCTGGAAGAGGGGCGCTTCGTCCCCATGTTTGGCATCTATGGCATGGCGGAGGCGGTCAATATCCTGATGGACAAGGAGAATCTGCCGGATCGCTACGGCCGTGAGGAGGAGGCGAACCAGCTCGGCTATCGCATCTCTGCCCAGCTCGCCCGTTACGTGCAGGAGACGCCTCAGCCCCACGCCTGGCGCGGCCATGCGCTGCTTCACTCCCAGGGCGGTCTCAGCGTGGATGTGGGCGTGACCCCGGGAGTGCGCATTCCCTATGGTCAGGAGCCGGATCCCGCCAGTCATGTGCTGGCCCTGGCGCCCCATCACGGCTTCTACCACTCGGGGATCAGCGAGATCCTCACCCTGGATCCCACCATTCGCCAGAATCCGCAGGCGTTGCTGCAGCTGTGCAAGGGGGCACTCGCCATCGGTATGCGGGAGTTCACCGCCAACGTGGCGGACAGCGATCTGGTGCGGGTGACCGGCTACATGATCCGCAAAAGCGATGTGGCCCGTTTTGCCGAAGAGGGCTCGCGCCTGCAGACCACCTGTCTCGGTGCCGAGGCGAGCGAGGTGACCGCCATCCGCCAGCGGGCGCCGCGGGTCATCGCCCATGAGGCGCTCGTCAGCGAACTGTGAATGGCGGCGACATGAAAGATTGCGCCAGGCAGTGCAGCGCCCGGGTCAGCCGGGTGTTGCCCTTCTCCTGTGTCGACGGGCCTGGCAACCGCCTGGTGCTGTTTCTGCAAGGGTGCAATTTCAACTGCCCAAGTTGCCACAACCCCCACACCATAGGCTTGTGCGATCACTGCGGTGACTGCGTGCCAGGTTGCCCAAGCGGGGCCCTGACCCTGAATGAGGGCAGGGTGAGCTGGCAGGCGGCGCTTTGTACCGATTGCGATGCCTGTCTGGATATCTGCCCCCGTAGCGCCAGCCCCAAGACCAGCATCATGACGGTGGCCGAGGTGCTGGCCCTGCTGCGCCGCTATGGCCCATTGCTTACCGGCATTACCGTCTCCGGCGGCGAGGCGACGACCCAGCTCCCTTTCGTGATCGCCCTGTTCACCGCCATCAAGCAGGCGCAGGATCTGGCGCACCTGACCTGCCTGCTAGACAGCAATGGATCTCTGGCGGAAACCGGCTGGCGGCGGCTGTTGCCCGTGCTCGATGGCGCCATGATCGATCTGAAGGGGTGGCGAGAGTCGGTACATCTCTCCTTGACCGGCTATGGCCGCGAGCGGGTGCTGACCTCGCTGCAACTGCTGGCGGAGGAGGACAAGCTGGCCGAACTGCGCCTGCTCCACGTGCCGGGGCGCAGCGATTTTCTCGATGGGCAGGGGGAGCTGGCGCCTGACCTGGTCGCCTTCTTGCGGCGATTGGGATCTGTGCCCATCCGCCTCAACGGTTTTCGTCACCACGGGGTGCGCGGCGAGGCACGAAACTGGCCGCAGGCATCCCGCAGCGAACTGGTCTTGCTGGCCAATCGGCTCACCGGGATCTGTTTGGGGCCAGTCTCGTTGCCAGCCCTGATGAGTGAGTAGTTATCCGGTTCTGCCGGGCAGGATAAAGGCTGCAACTGTGATTTCTGTCTATTGGTCGGGGAGCCGGACGGCGGCTAGAATATTGGCCATTCTCCCTCAATGACAGATAATCATGAGTGAAAGCAAGGCGTTATATCGGGTTCAGTTCATTTGCCACAGCGAGCGCTATGAGGTGTATGTGCGCGAGGTCAATCAGGGGCAGCTGTTCGGCTTTATCGACATTGCGGATTTTGTCTGGGACACTCACTCGGCCCTCATCGTCGACCCCAGCCACGAGAAGCTCAAGAGCGAATTTGCCGATGTGCGCCACACCCTGATCCCCATGCACCAGGTGCTGCGCATCGATGAGGTGCAAAAACAGGGGGCTGCCCGCATCACCGAGCTTGGCAACAACGTCTCTCCCTTCCCCGGTCCCATCTATACCAAGCGTCCCTGATAGCCGGGTTCATGTTTCGCCCAGCCTGAATATGACTTGCCGCCCGCTCAGGGCGGTGAGAGATCCCGCCCCAGCGCCAGGATCCGTTGCCGGAACCAGTTGCGTGCCGAACTCTCTCCGGTCGGGCCATACCACACCAGGCTGTGGCTCACCTTGCCGTAATCGAACGGGGCGGGACGCAGCGCCAGATCCGCCTGCTTTGCCATGTGGGCGGCCCAGCCGCCGACGGCGGTGAGGATCAGATCCGTCCCGGGCAGCAGGGCTGCCGCGCTGGAAAAATCCGGCATGGTGGCGCCAATTTGGCGCCTTACCTGCTGCTGGGCGAGGCTCTGCTCGAAGAAGGGATTGGCCAGTTCGCTGTCGCGAATGGCGATATGGCGCCAGCTCAGGTAGGCGTCGAGGTCCCAGTGTCGCGCCAGGGCCGGGTGATTTCGGCGCAGCAGGCAGACGAGCTTCTCTTCTCGCAGGGTTTCCCATACCAGCCCGGATTGGCGGGGCGGGGGCTGGCTCTGATCATGGGGCAGGATCACGAAATCGAGCTTGCCCGCGACCAGCGCCTCCAGCCCCTGTTCATCCTTGTTCCAGATCTCGGGAACCAGCCCGGGCACCTCCTGCATCAGCTGGCCCAGAATGGGGCCGACCGGCCAGGTCATCATGCTCTCCCGCATTCCCAGGCGCAGGGTACCCTGCCACTGTAGAGGGTCGAAGGCGTTTTGCTGGGTCAGGCCGCTCAGCTCGCTCAGCAGCCGGTGCAGGGTAGGCGCCAGCCGTTCGGCGAAGGGGGTGAGCAGCAACTGGTTGCCCTGGCGGTAGAGCAGCTGGTCACCGAGCAGTTCCCGCAACTGGTTGAGGGTCTTGCTGACGGTGGAAGGGGTGGTGCAGAGTCGCTCGGCGCAGCGGGTGACGCTCTGGCAGTCGAGCAGCAGGTGCAGGGTGACCAGATGGCGTCCTCCCAATCGGGACAGGGCAATCAGATCCATAAAGGCTCCTGAAAGAGGATGAAAGCGAAAAGAATCGACAAGCTGCCTACGGTACTGGCGAGCGCCAAGGTTGGGAAGTCAATTCGGGGTGACCGGATGGCGTACTCACGTTTGGGCGGGAGAGGGCAATCAGGTATCTGATGACTTCTGAAGCTGCATAAAGCGGGCAGGGGACAAGAAAAAGCCCCGCCAAAGCGGGGCTGACGGGATTAGCCCTGGAGCACGGCGGCCATGGCATCGGCCACATAGTCGACGTTGCGGCTGTTGAGGCCGGCCACGCACATGCGACCGGAGCGCACCAGGTAGACGGCGAACTCCTCGCGCAGGCGGTCCACCTGCTCCGGTGTGAAACCGGTGTAGCTGAACATGCCGCGCTGGTTGATGAAATAGCTGAAATCGCGGCCCGGCACCTTGGCGCTCAGCACTTCATAGAGCTTCTGGCGCATTCCCTTGATGCGGGTGCGCATTTCGGTCACCTCATCGACCCACATGGCGTGCAGCTCGGGCTGGCTCATCACGGCTGCGGTGATCTGGCCGCCGTGGGTGGGCGGGCTGGAGTAGTTGCGACGCACGGTGGCCTTCATCTGGCCCAGCACCCGGCTTGCCTCTTCGGCGCTCTGGCAGATGACCGACAGGCCGCCGCAGCGCTCGCCGTAGAAGGAGAGGTTCTTGGAAAACGAGTTGCTGACGAAGAAGCTGACGCCGGCGGCGACCATGGCGCGAATGGCGTAGGCATCCTCCTCCAGGCCGTCGCCGAAGCCCTGATAGGCGATATCCATAAAGGGGATCAGCTGGCGTTCAACCACGAGCGTGATGACCCGATCCCACTGGGCGCGGGAGAGATCCACCCCGGTCGGGTTGTGGCAGCAGGGGTGCAGCAGCACGATGCTTTGCGGCGGCAGCTGGTTCAGACAGTCGATCATGGCGTCGAACTGCACGCCGCCGGTGGCCGCGTCGTAGTAGGGGTAGTCGTGCACCTTGATGCCGGCCCCCTCGAACATCGCCTTGTGGTTGTCCCAGGTGGGGTCGCTCACCCACACCTCGGAGGTCGGGAAGTAGCGCTTGAGCAGATCGGCGCCGATCTTGAGGGCGCCAGAGCCACCTATGGTCTGGATGGTGGCGATCCGCCCCGCCTTGACCGCCTCGTGGTCAGCGCCAAACAGCAGGTGCTGCACGGCGGTGCGGTAGTTGGCGGCACCCTCCATCGGCTGGTAGGGACGCGGTGCCGGTGCGGCGGCGCGCTGGGCCTCGGCCTGCTGCACCGACGGCAGCAGCGGGATGCGCCCCTGCTCGTCGTAATAGAGACCGATCCCCAGGTTCACCTTCTGCTCACGGGTGTCTTTGTGAAAGGTCTCGACCAGGGTCAGGATGGGGTCGCCAGCGTAGGCGTCGACGTGTTCAAACATGGGGGGTCCTTGCGAAATAAAATCCAGATGATGGCGATCAATGATCGGCGGTCATCATGGCGTAAAGCGGGCGAGGGCTCAAGCCCGGCGCACGTGGGGATGGCGGCTTCAGGCGATCATTTGCGGGCCGGGGGCTTCCCGATTATTTCAGGTAGGATCGCAGGACGCTGACCACCTGGTCGAGATCTTCCATGCGCTCGGCCGGAGTGGCTTCTGCGGCGCCGAGATGCTCGCGCATATGGCCCTCCAGCACCTCCAGCATCAGGCCGTTGACGGCGCCGCGAATGGCCGCGATCTGCTGCAGGATGGCGGCGCAGTCGCTCTCCTGCTCCAGGGCATGCTCCAGTGCGCTGGCCTGGCCCTTGATGCGGCGAACCCGCGTCAGCAGCTTCTTCTTGCCGTGAATGGTGTGTGACATCAGGATCCCCTCGATCGATAAAACTATACTGGGGTATAGTATATGGCATGTCCCGCATCAGGAGAAATCCATGTCACCCCTCGCCTCGTCCCACTGCTATCAACCCGTCATTCACGAGGGGAATCCGCTCGCCGAACGCAAGACCCGCTGGGCCGTGCTGCTCACCGTCATCATGATGGTGGCCGAAATCGGTGGCGGCTGGTGGTTCAACTCCATGGCCTTGCTGGCCGACGGCTGGCACATGAGCTCCCACGCCCTGGCGCTGGGGCTGTCGGTGCTGGCCTATCGGGCGGCGCGCCACTTCGCGCGGGATCACCGCTTCTGCTTCGGCACCTGGAAAATTGAGGTGCTGGGGGGCTTCACCAGCGCCCTGATGCTGGTGGGGGTGGCCATGCTGATGTTGGTGGAGTCGGGGGAGCGGCTGCTCCACCCGAGCGAGATCCACTACCAGCAGGCGATCGCCATCGCCCTGCTGGGCCTGCTGGTCAACCTGGCCTGCGCCTGGCTGCTCAAGGACGACCACGGCCATCACCATCACGGCCATGATCACCACGGTCACGCCCATCATGGCCACGATCACCATGAACATCACGGTCATAGTGATCTGAACCTGCGCGCCGCCTATATCCATGTGCTGGCGGACGCTGCCACCTCGGTGCTGGCCATTCTGGCCCTGGTGGGGGGCATGTTGTGGGGAGCCGACTGGCTGGATCCCGTGATGGGCATAGTGGGGGCCGGTCTGGTGGGGGTTTGGGCGGTCGGGCTGCTGCGCCAGACCGGGCGGGTGCTGCTGGACGCCGAGATGGACGACCCCGTGGTGGCGGAGATCCGCGAAGTGATCGCAGAGCTGCCCGATACCGAGATCCGCGATCTCCACGTGTGGCGGGTGGGGCAGGCGCAGTATGCCTGTGTACTCTCCCTGCTGATGGCGGCGCCTCTGCCAGCCGGGCAGATCCGCGAGCGGCTCGCCATCCACGAAGAGCTGGTGCATGTGACCATAGAGGTCAACGGCCATTGAGCCTCAAGGGGGTCATCGGCCCCGCATCCCAACCGCGACCACCAGGTTGCGGCACTGGGGACGCGAGTGTGCCACCTCTTCCTCTCTCCTGATTTGTTGCTGGAAAGCCTCCTGTGGACGGAGGCTTGTTCGCCGCAGAGTGATTCGCCCGCATTATTCATCCTGATTTAAATATGTGACTCCACACATCTGGTCGGCCTTGATTCCAGGGTGGGTAATATGCAGAATGCAAACGGCAATAGTTCTCACTCTAACTACCTCAAGGAATGGATGATGAAAATGAAGATGTTGGCACTGGCTTTTTCTGCGTTGGCGGCTCAATCGGCTTTTGCTGCAGGGGAAGTGAATGTCTACTCCAACCGCCAGGATGAGCTGATCAAGCCCATCATCCAGCAATTCGAGAAAGAGTCGGGCATCAAGGTCAATGTGGTGTTCGCCAAAGAGGGTCTGAACGAGCGTCTGGAGCGGGAAGGCAAGCTCTCCCCCGCGGATCTGATGCTGACCGTCGACATCAGCCGGCTGACCGATCTGGTGGACAAGGGCCTAGTGCAGCCGGTAGACAGCAAGATCCTGCAGGAGAACATCCCCTCCATCTATCGTGATCCGGAGAACCGCTGGTTCGCCCTGACCACTCGCGTGCGCGCCATCTATTCCAGCAAGGAGCGCCTCGGCAAGCTGGACACCATCAGCTACGAAGATCTGGCAAAACCTGAATTCAAAGGGAAAATTTGTACTCGCAGCGGCAAGCATGAGTACAATGTGGCCCTGGTCTCCTCCATGATCGCTCATCACGGCATGGCGGATGCAAAAACCTGGCTGGAAGGGGTCAAGGCCAACCTGGCTCGCAAGCCGCAGGGCAACGACCGGGATCAGGTCAAGGCGATCAAGGATGGCATCTGTGATGTCTCCCTGGGCAACAGCTACTACCTGGGCGCCATGCTGAAGGATCCGGCGCAGAAGTCCTGGGCTGATGCTGTCTATATCAACTTCCCGAACCAGGGGGATCGCGGTGCCCACGTCAACGTGAGCGGCGTGGCCATGACCAAGTATGCCAAGAACAAAGAGGCTGCCCAGAAGCTGATGGAGTTCCTGGCCGGTGACACCGCCCAGCACATGTATGCTGACGTGAATGCCGAGTATCCGGTCAAGGCCGGCGTCGAGCCTTCCGCCATGGTCAAGTCCTGGGGCAGTTTCAAGTCTGACCCCATGCCGGTCAGCGATTACGCCAAGCACCGCAAGGACGCCTTGCAACTGCTGGATGAAGTGAAATTCGACTTGTAATCAGATGGGGCCAACGGCCCCATCAACATCTGTGGACACATGAAAAATTTTGGATGGATTACCGGCAGCTGGGCCACCGCCCTGCTGCTGGCTTTGCCGGTGCTTGCCCTCGTCTTCTCCGCCTTCTCGGCTGACGGAGATCTGTTTCGCCATCTCGCCGATACGGTGCTTCCCGCTTATCTTGGCAATACCCTGGGGCTGGTTATCGGGGTGGTGCTGCTCAGCCTGCTGTTCGGCGTGCCCACCGCCTGGCTGGTGGCCATGTGTCAGGTGCCGGGGCGCCGTGCCCTGCAGTGGGCCTTGATGCTGCCCATGGCTATGCCCTCCTACATAGTGGCTTATGTCTACACGGATCTGCTCGACTACTCGGGTCCGCTGCAGGCGGGGCTGCGCACCCTGTTTGACTGGCAATCCCCCGCCGATTACTGGTTTCCGGCCATCCGCTCCCTCGGTGGCGCCGCCTGGGTGCTGGCGCTGGTGCTGTTTCCCTACGTTTATCTGCTGACCCGCGCCTCCTTTCTGGAGCAGTCGGTCAGCCTCATTCACTCCAGCCGTCTGCTGGGCTGCACCCCCTGGCAGAGTTTTCGCCGCCTCAGCCTGCCGCTGGCGCGCCCGGCCATCATGGTGGCCGTCTCTCTGGTAGCGATGGAGACCCTGGCCGATTTTGCCACCGTCCACTTCTTTGCCATCAACACCCTGACCACGGCGGTCTACGACACCTGGCTCGGCTACGGCAGTTTGGCTACCGCCGCCAAGCTCTCCTGCCTGATGCTGCTGGCGGTAGTGCTGCTGATCGCGCTGGAGCGTCGCTCCCGCCAGCGCCAGCAGGTGTTCCAGAAGTCGATGGGTCACGAGCAGCCGCTGCGCTACCCGCTCAAGGGGATGCGGCGTTGGTTGGCTGCGATCTGGTGCTGGGGGCTGGTGCTGGCCGGTTTCGGCCTGCCGTTCGTTATCCTGCTGGATTATGGGGTGCGTTACTTCGAACTCTCCTGGACGCCGGAGTTTGTCCGCTTTGCCGGCAACAGTCTGTTCATCTCGGCGCTGACCGCCCTGCTGGCCATGGGGATCGCCCTGCTGCTCGGCTTCTTCCGCCGCCTCGATGGTGGAGTCAAAAGCCTGCTGCCCCTGCGCATCGCGGCCATGGGCTACGCCATGCCGGGCACCGTGCTCGCCATCGGCGTGCTGGTGCCGCTGACGGCCCTCGATTTTGGTATCAACGATCTGGCCGAGTGGCTCGGCCGTCAGGGCCCGGGCCTGCTGCTGACCGGTACCCTCACCGCCATCGTGTTCGGTTATCTGGTGCGCTTCGTGGCCATCGCCATCGGCTCGGTGGAGAGCAGCATGGGCAAGATCTCCCCCAGCCTCGACATGGCTGCCCGCTCCCTGGGACAGGGAGATGGCGGCATGCTGCGGCGGGTGCATCTGCCGCTGGTGCGCCGCGGCCTGTTTGCCGGTGCCATGCTGGTGTTCATCGAATCCATGAAGGAGCTGCCCGCCGCCCTGCTGCTGCGGCCGTTCAACTTCGATACCCTGGCGACCCATGTCTACCAGTTCGTGTCGGACGAGATGCTGGAACGGGGGGCGCTCGGCGCCATCGTCATCGTGCTGGTGGGCCTGTTGCCGCTCATCTGGGTCAACCGCAGCCTGGATGGCCCGGGCCACTGACCCCGAAAACATGTTATAAACAGCGCCACCCCGCACTGGCGCGGATGGTCGACCGGCCACGGCCGGTTTGAGTCAAAAGCATATGAGGATGTAAGTCGTGTCTTGCCTGCAGGTTGAGAATGTCAGCTGCCGTTACAACGGTCGCAATGTGCTGGAACAGCTGTCCCTGACGGTGGCCGACAACGAGATCGTCTGCCTGCTGGGGGCGAGCGGTTGTGGCAAGACCACCTTGCTCAAGGCCATCGCCGGTCTGATGCCACTGGCAGAGGGGGCGATCCGCCTGGGCGACACCCTGCTGGACGGGCCGGGGGCGAGTGTGCCGCCCGAGGCGCGCAACATCGGCATGATCTTCCAGGATTACGCCCTCTTCCCCCATCTGACGGTGGCGGACAACGTTGGCTTCGGGCTGACCCGGCTCGATCGTTCGGCTCGCCAGCAGCAGGTGGAAGAGGCGCTGGCGCTGGTCAACCTGCAGGGGCTGGGGGATCGCTATCCGCACCAGCTCTCCGGTGGCCAACAGCAGCGGGTCGCCATCGCCCGCGCCCTGGTGTGCAAACCCAGGCTGATGTTGCTGGATGAACCCTTCTCCAACATCGACACCCAGGTGAGGATGAAGCTGATCCTCGAGATCCGCGCCCTGCTCAAGCAGCAGGGGATCGGCGCCATCTTCGTCAGTCACAGCAAGGAGGAGGCGTTCGCCTTCGCCGATCGACTGGCGCTGTTCCGGGCCGGTCATATCGAGCAGGTGGGCCAGCCGGAGCAGCTCTACCGCCGCCCGCAGAACCGCTTCGTGGCGGAGTTTCTCGGTGGGGTCAACTATCTGGCCGCCGAAGTGGTGGACAGCCACTGCGTGCAGACTGCACTCGGCGTGGTGTGCGGCACCGAGCCCCACGGTCGGGCGGTGGGCGAGCGGGTGCAGCTGATGCTCAGGCCCCAGCAACTGTCGCTGGAGGCTGCGGTCGGTGGCGAGTTGAAAGTGCTGGAACAGCAATTCCTCGGCCACCACTGCCGGGTGATATTCGACATCCAGGGGCAGCGGCTGGAGGCGAGCATAGGCGAACCTCTCGCCGGTGAGCGGGCGCGGGTCAACATTGCCCCCCATGCGCTGGTGCTGTTTGATCCATTGCCGTGACAGACCTGATATCGTTGTGAAATCAAGGAACTGACCCGATAGCGGTTTATAATCGCGCCATGCCCATTGCCCATACAGGGGAGAGATACATGAAAGCCCAAGCCGGGATCTGTGCAGAGCCGAATCTGCATGCCCTCTATCTGATGTTCAATCGTACCGGTGATGCAGCCGAGCTGGTTGCCCGTCTGGCCAGGATGCCTGCCCTGTGGGAGGCCGTCGCCGCCGATTTTCCCGATGCCGGTTTCAGCGGTCTGGTCGCCGTCGGCGCCGATGCCTGGGATGACCTCTATCCCGCTGCCCGTCCTCCCCAGTTCCGCGGCTTCATGGCCCAGTCTGCCAATGGTCAGGAGGCACCCAATACCCCGTTTGACTTGTTCGTCCAGCTGCGTGCCGATCGGGTCGATGTGCTGCATCACGCCGGTCAGCGCGTGATGGCGCTGCTGGCCGGGCTGGTGGAGCTTGCCGAAGAGGTGCGCGGTTTCCGTAATCTGGATTGTCGCGATCTGACCGGTTTCGTCGACGGCACCGAGAACCCGCAGGATGACCACAGGGCCGAAGTGGCGCTGATCGACGGTGGCGAATTTGCCGGTGGCTCCTACGTTCACGTTCAGCGCTGGGTACACGCCATGAGCGACTGGGAGAAGCTGGCCCTGAAGGATCAGGAAGACATCATCGGTCGCACCAAGGCCGACAACATCGAATACGAGTCGGCCGACAAGCCGCTGACCTCCCACATCAAGCGGGTCAACCTCAAGACTCCGAAGGGGGAGTCCATGGAGATCCTGCGCCAGAGCATGCCCTGGGGCACCATGACCGAGCAGGGGCTCTACTTCATCTCCTGCTGCCGCACACCGTTGCACTTCAACGCCATGCTGGCCAGCATGTACAAGGGGGAGGGCAGCCACTTCGACCATCTGCTGCGCTTCACCAGGGCGGTGACAGGGGCGGCCTTCTTCGCGCCATCGGTCGACTTTTTGCTGGCCCGGGGCCGTTAAGTCCGAGCTGGCAACAAACCCGAATCAGCAGAGAGTGCAGATAACAAAAATCCCGGCCTTGGCCGGGATTTTTCGTTCAGGTCGGGTCGTCAGGCCTGATTAAGGGGTCTGTTCGAACAGCTCGAGGGCGGAGAGATAGAGCTCTTCGATGTCGGTATCGCTGGTGGGGGTGATGAAGATGGTGTCATCACCGGCGATGGTGCCGAGGATCCCTTCTGCCTTGCCGAGGGAGTCGAGCAGACGAGCGATCAGCTGGGCCGCACCCGGACTGGTGTGGATCACCACCAGGGCGCCGTTGTGGTCGACGTCCAGCACCAGGTTCTTGAGCGGGCTGGAGGTGGTGGGCACGCCCAGTTCCACCGGCAGGCAGTAGACCATCTCCATCTTGGCATTGCGGGTGCGAACGGCGCCGAAGCGGCTTAGCATGCGCGATACCTTGGACTGGTTGATGTTCTCGAAGCCCAGCTCTTGCAGGGCGGTAACGATTTCTGCCTGGGAGCCGAATCGCTCTTCTTTCAGCAAGGCTTTAAAGGCCTTGGCCAGTTTTTCTTGCTTGTCGTTGTGTTTCATCTTGGTCTCACGAATGAGGAGGTGTAGCGGCCTGCGAGAGGGCAGGCGGCAGATACGAACAGCGCGGCCATTTTGCATTCATATGCCGATTTTTGCAAGGAAGCGGCGCTTGTTCTGCATATTGATTCAAAAATGGCTTGCGTGAGCCTTGATAAGGGGTAGAATTAGGACGAAATTTTGCAAATTTATTCAATTTGGTTGTATGGGTATTGAATTAGTCGGTATCGAAAAATCCTGGCACAAGGTGCCGGTGTTGCAACAGGTCAGTTTCCGGACCGCTCCCGGCGAGACCCTGGTATTACTGGGGCCGAGCGGCGCGGGCAAGAGTTCCCTGTTGCGTATGATGAATCTGCTGGATACGCCGGATGCCGGTGTGCTGCGCATTGGCGAGAGTGAATTTTCTTTCCCGAGCACTCTGTCTGCCGCCGACTTCAATCGCCAGTCACAACTGTTGCGGCGCAAGGTGGGCATGGTGTTCCAGCAGTACAATCTGTGGCCCCACCTCACGGTCATGGAGAATCTCATTGAGGCTCCGGTCAAGGTGCTCGGCATGAGCAAGGCGGCGGCCATCGAGAAGGGGGCCTATCTGCTGGCCCAGCTGCAACTGGCCGACAAGCGCGATGCCTGGCCGGCCCGTCTCTCCGGTGGTCAGCAGCAGCGGGTGGCCATCGCCCGCACCCTGATGATGGATCCGGAAGTCCTGCTGTTTGACGAGCCGACGGCGGCGCTCGATCCCGAGATCACCAAGGAGGTGGCCGAGATCATCCGCAACCTGAGCCAGACCGGCATTACCCAGGTGGTGGTGACCCACGAGGTGGAATTCGCTCGCAAGGTGGCCAGCCAGGTGATCTATCTGGAGAAGGGGCGCATCATAGAGTCAGGTAGCGCCGCCATTTTCCAATCTCCGCAAACCAGCCGGTTTGCCGAATTCTTGATGCATTGATATTGAGTCGATAAGGAAGCTGTCATGAAAAAGAGTCTGTTGCTGGTTGCCGCCATGGGGCTGTTGAGCACCCAGGTGCTGGCGCAAGAGATCAAGTTCGCTACCGAGGCCACCTATGCGCCGTTCGAATATCTGGACGAGAAGAACGAGTTCCAGGGGTTTGACATCGATCTGGCCCGCGCCATCTGTGCCCAGGCCAAGCTGGAGTGCAGCTTCCACAACCAGGCCTTCGACAGCCTGATCCCCAGCCTCAAGTTCCGCCGCTATGATGCCGCCATCGCCGCCATGGACGTGACCCCGGAGCGGGCCGCTCAGGTCGACTTCTCCGACATCTATTACGAGAACTCGGCGGTATTCGTGGCCAAGAAGGATGCCTTCAAGCAGCCGGAAGAGATGGTGGACAAGACGATCGGCGTGCAGAATGGCACCTCCCACCAGTCTTATCTGGTGGACAACTGGGTCGGCAAGGGGTTGCTCACCGTGCCTTACGCCAGCTATCAGAGCGCCTTCCTCGACATGATGAATGGCCGCACCGACGGGGTCTTTGCCGATACCGCAGTCGCTGCCGACTGGCTCAAGCAGCACAAGGACTACGCCGTGGTCGGTGAGCCTGTGACCGATGCCAAGTACTTCGGTACCGGCTTTGGCATCGCGGTGGCCAAGGGCAACCAGGAGCTGCTGACCAAGCTGAACAAGGGGCTGGCCGACATCAAGGCCAACGGCACCTATCAGAAGATCTTCGACAAGTACTTCGCCCAGTAAGCCATGTTGAGCCTGTTGTTGGACGCAGCCTGGATGACCCTCGGGCTGGCCTTGGCATCACTGGTCGGGGGTATGGTGCTGGCGCTGGCGTTCAGCGCCGCCGAGCTCAGCAAGCTCCGTTGGCTGGTGTGGCCGGTGGCCACGCTCACCACCCTGATACGCGGTCTGCCCGAGCTGCTGGTGGTGCTCTTCATCTACTTCGGCTCGACCCAGGTGCTGTTTCTCATCACAGGTGAGTATGTGGAGTTCAGCCCGTTCGCCTGTGGCGTGCTGGCGCTCTCTCTGCTGTTCGCCAGCTACGCGACCCAGACCCTGCGGGCGGCACTCAATGCGGTGCCCGCCGGGCAGCGGCTGGCGGCGCTGGCGCTGGGCCTTGGCAAGGGCCACATCTTCTTTCGCATCGTGCTGCCCCAGGCCTGGCGCCACGCCCTGCCGGGGCTGGGCAACCAGTGGCTGGTGCTGCTGAAAGACACGGCCCTGGTCTCCCTCATCGGGGTCAACGAGATGATGCGCCAAGCCCAGATGGCGTCGGCCAGCACCTATCAACCCTTCACCTGGTATGCTGCCGCCGCACTCATCTACCTGGCCATCAGCCTGGTGAGCGAATACGGCCTTGGCCTCGCGGCCCGTTATACCCGCCGCTACGGAGGCTAATCGATGCAAGAGTATCTCGTCACCCTGCTGGGGGGGCTGCTGACCACCCTGGAGCTGACCCTGTTCAGCCTGCTGCTCGGTATCACGCTGGCGCTGCTGATGACCTGGGTGCTGGAGCGGCGCATCCCGCTTGCGACCCAGTTGGTGCAGCTGTGGGTGCTGATCTTCACCGGCACGCCGTTGCTCATCCAGATCTTCCTCATCTACTACGGGCCCGGCCAGTTCGAGTGGCTTAAACAGAGTCCGCTCTGGCCATTGCTCAAGCAGCCCTGGTTCTGTGCCGTGCTGGCACTCGGCCTGAACACGGCTGCCTATTCGACCCGCTTGTTCAAGGGGGCACTCGACGCCATTCCGGCTGGTGAGGTGGAGGCGTGCCGCGCGCTGGGGTTTTCGGCGGGGCAGACCCTGTGGATGAAGGTGCGTCATGCGGCGCGGCGACTGGTGCCCGCCTACTCCAACGAGGTGATCCTGGTGCTCAAGGGCAGTTCGCTGGCCAGTACCATCACCATCATGGACATCATGGGGCTGGCCCAGCGTCTCAACGCCCAGACCTATGACACCCTGGCGGTGTTCGGCGTCGCGGGTGCCCTCTACCTGACCATGAACGGATTGTTAACAATTGGTTTTCGCTGGTGTGAACGGCGAGCCCTCGCCTTCCAGAGCTGAAACCAGTCAATCTACCTCTTTGTGGTGAGGGGTGATGCAGGAAATCTGTGCTTCCCCTCCAATTTTTCGCATTTTTCCCCATTTTTATTCGCCGCCTGTCTTCTGGTTCACATAACCCGTTATTGCAACTGTTATCAGATTGTTTTTTATGGGGGGATCCATTAAGGTTGGGCGCACAACAACAAACAACCTTAAACCTACGCTTAAACATGGAGTTGATCATGAAAGTTGCCGTTCTGGGTGCCGCTGGTGGCATCGGTCAAGCCCTCGCTCTGCTGTTGAAAAATCGTCTGCCTGCCGGTTCCGAACTGAGCCTGTATGACATCGCTCCCGTGACCCCGGGTGTTGCCGTTGATCTGAGCCACATCCCCACCGACGTGGCCATCAAGGGCTTCTGCGGTGAAGACCCGACTCCCGCCCTGGCCGGTGCCGACGTGGTGCTGATCTCTGCCGGTGTGGCGCGCAAGCCGGGGATGGATCGCTCCGATCTGTTCAACATCAACGCCGGTATCGTCAAGAATCTGGTAGAGAAGTGTGCGGCGACCTGCCCGAAAGCCCTGATCGGCATCATCACCAACCCGGTCAACACTACCGTCGCCATCGCCGCCGAAGTGCTGAAAAAAGCCGGTGTCTATGACAAGCGTCGCCTGTTCGGTGTCACCACTCTGGACGTGATCCGTGCCGAGACCTTCGTGGCCGCCGCCAAGGGCCTGAATGTCGACAACGTGCGTGTCAACGTGATCGGTGGCCACAGTGGTGTGACCATTCTGCCGCTGCTCTCCCAGGTTGAAGGGGCTTCCTTCACTGCCGAGGAAGTGGCTGCCATGACCAAGCGTATCCAGAATGCCGGTACCGAAGTGGTAGAAGCCAAGGCGGGTGGCGGCTCCGCAACCCTCTCCATGGGCCAGGCTGCCTGCCGTTTCGGTCTGTCGCTCATCAAGGGTCTGAAGGGCGAAGCCAACGTCATCGAGTGCGCCTATGTAGAAGGCAACGGCGAGCACGCTACCTTCTTCGCCCAGCCGGTGCTGCTCGGCAAGAACGGTGTCGAGACTGTGCTGGACTACGGCAAGCTGAGTGCCTTCGAGCAGGAAGCGATGGAAGGCATGCTGGCTACCCTGAAAGCCGATATCCAGCTGGGTGTCGACTTCGTCAAATAAGCGGTTCATCCTCGCGCAAAGGGAGCTTCGGCTCCCTTTTGTTTTATTGGGCAAGGTGACAGGCTAAGGGGAGCGGGATTTTGGCCGATAACAGAGAGCAGCAGGAGATCCCTATGATGAAACCCCTTACGCTTCTTGTTCTGAGCATTCTGTTTACCTCGCCCTTGTACGGCGCCGAGGCGGTGTCGGCTGCTGCGCCAAGCGAGACGCCTGCTGTTGCTGCCGTGGCCCCTGCTGCGAGTGCCGCCGCGCCTGTTCCCTCCGCCGCGACCCCGAGTGCTCCCGTGTTGTTGCCGGCAGAACCCCTGCCGCCTGCGCCAACAAGCAGTGCTGCACCTACTTCAGCGGCCGCCCCCTTGCCACAGGCGACGCCGGCTCCGGCTCCTGTCGTGACGCCACTGTTGGTTGGCGAGTTGCAGGCGGTACCTCTCTATCGCCAGGACGAGCTGCTCAACTGGATTGAACAGGGGCGCCATCTCAAACAGGTCAAACAGGACCGCTGTCAGTTGACCCAGGATATCGAGGCGCGGGCCTCGGTGATGAAGATCCCGGCCTATCAGTTCCTGTGGGGCGATATGCTGGCCTGGGGAGTTTGCACCAAGTCCAATGCCGAGCTCGGGGTGCAATATATGTGGGAGGCAGCCAATCAGGGACTGGCGCCTGCGCTGGAACAGCTGGGTCGCTACTACTGGAAGGGGACGCTGGTGCAAAAGGATCTGGTGCGTGCCGAAACCCTGATGCGCGAGGCGGCCAGCCAGGGTTTTCTGCGGGCCAGGATCGAGTGGGTCGAGATGCTGCTGCAGGGGATGGGTAGTCCGCTTGACTACGAGGATGCCTACCGTTGGTTGCACGGCTCAGTGATAGGCGACAAGGCATTGCACCAGAAGGCGGCGAGCCTGCTGAAGCAGCTTGGCAACCGCATGCCCGCCAACGTGGTGGCTCGGGCCAAGGCCATGCACTGAAAAAATGACCCACGGATCTGCATCCGTGGGTTGGGAGTGGGAGGTTACCGTGCCGTGACCGGCTGGCTCCTCGTCAGGAGAAAGTGTTTAACCCGCCTTACAGATCCTTATGGGGACCAAACACTTCGTAGTGCAGCTGTCCGGCAGGAATGCCCGCCGCGAGCAGCTGATCCTTGATGGATTGCATGAAGCCAAGCGGCCCGCAGAAGTAGTAGTGGGCATCGGGCGCGAGCAGCTCTGCCACCTGAGCCAGATCCATAGTTCCCCGGAAGTCATAATCTTTCCCCTGCTGATCCTGAGCCATCGGCTCCCGGTACCAGACCCGGCTCTGCAGCCTGTCATGCTGCGCGCACTTGTGCCGGATATCCTCCCTGAAGGCGTGCAGATCCCCTCGTTCGCAGGCGTGCAGCCAGCTGATGCTGGCGCCATGGTCTCTGGCCAGCAGATGGTTGAGCATGCTCAGCATGGGAGTGAGGCCCACTCCGCCGGAGATCAGCACCACCGGGGTCGCCTTGTCAGCCTGCAGGAAGAAGTCGCCGGCCGGTGGCATGACGTCGATACTGTCACCGACGTGCAGATGGTCATGCAGCAGGTTGGAGACTTGTCCCTCTGGCTCGCGCTTGACGCTGATGCGGTACTCCCGGCCGTTGGAGGCATCGGAGAGGGAGTACTGGCGGATCTCCTGATACTCGAGCTGGGGGTGAGCCAGCTTGATACTGAGGTATTGCCCCGGTTTGAAGTTCAGCACGGGTTGACCATCCGCCGGAGCCAGCACGAAGGAGGTGATGAGCGCGCTCTCGGCCCGCTTCTCCTTGATAATGAAGGGGCGGGTTCCCTGCCAGCCACCGGCCTGGGCCGCCTTCTCCTGATAGATCTCCCGCTCCCGGCCGATGAAGATGTCGGCCAGTACCCCGTAGGCCTTGCCCCAGGCATCCAGAACCTCGTCAGTGATCGCACTTCCGCCCAATTCTTTGAGCGTGGCCAAGAGATGACTACCCACAATGTGATATTGTTCAGGCTGGATCAGGAACCCCGTGTGCTTATGAGCGATGCGCTCGACCGCACCGGCCAGGGCACCCAGATTGTCGATATTCTTCGCATAGGCGGCCACGGCATTGAACAGTGCCAGCGGTTGGCCGCCACTGCGCTGATGGGCCAGATTGAAGATATCTTTCAATTCCGGGTTATGACTGAACATGCGCTGATAGAAGTGTTGAGTCAGCGCCGGACCTGCCGATTCGAGCAAAGGGATGGTGCTTTTGATGACGGCAACGGTCGTTTGGTCTAGCATAGGGAACCTCTTTCTAATTGAACATATAAAATGTCATTTAATAAATGGCATCCTAGATGTTTATTTGATTTGGATCAACACTTCACTTTTCGCATTGCGCTAATCAGGCTTTATGAGACTAACCAGTTATACAGATTTTGGATTGAGAGCCCTGCTTTATCTGGCCACCCTGCCGGAGGGAGAGCTCTCAAGTGTTGCCAAGGTATCGGTCTTGTACGGCGTGTCACGCAACCACATGGTGAAGGTGGTCAACCAGCTGGTGAAGCTGGGGTATCTGCAATCCCAGCGCGGCAAGAACGGTGGCATTCGCATGGCCTGTGATCCTGCGACCGTCAACATTGGCCAGGTGATCCGGGCGCTGGAGGGAAATCTCGACGGTATCGACTGCAACTCGCCAGCCTGCCACATCGTCTCGGTCTGCCTGTTGAAGAGTGCCCTGAAGGAGGCGATGGATGCCTTCCTGGCGGTGATGGACAGCTACACACTGCAGGATCTGCTGGCCAACCGTGACGAGTTGCAGAAGGTGTTCGGAGAGCTGATCCCGACCCTGGTGCTGGAGCCCGAGGAAGAGGGCGAATAATCACTAAAAAGGGCTGCCAGAGGCAGCCCTTTTTCAATCTTCGTCGTGGGTGTCCGGACGATAGGATGCCGGCATGATCCGCGCCATCTTGACCATGTTGTTCTCCACTTCCAGGATCTCGATGGGATAGCCCGCCAGCCGGATACCGATGTTGGGCTGGGGGATCTCCTCCAGGTATTCGAGGATCAGGCCGTTGAGGGTCCGCGGACCGTCGATGGGCAGCTGCCAGTTCATCTCCTTGTTCAGCTCGCGCACGTTGGCCGAGCCCTCCACCAGGAAGGTGCCATCCGGCTGGGGGTGGATCTCGTCGCTGGGTGCCGGGGTCATGGAGGTGGTGAAGTCACCCACAATCTCTTCCAGGATGTCGTCCAGGGTGATCAGACCCTGGATATCGCCATATTCATCGACGATGAGGCCTATCCGCTCCTTGTTGCGCTGGAACTTGGCCAGCTGCACGTTGAGGGGCGTCCCTTCTGGAATGAAATAGATCTCGTCCACTTCCCGCAGCAGGCTCGACTTGTTGAACTGATCCTTGGCCATCAGGCGCAGGGCGTCGCGAGCGTGCAGGAAGCCCACCACGTCGTCGATGTTGTCGCGATAGAGCAGGATCTTGGTATGGGCGCAGTGGGCCAGCTGGCGCAATATGGTCTTCCAGTCGTCGTTGATGTCGATGGCGTAGATATCATTTCTGGGCACCATGATGTCCTCGACCAGCATCTTGTCGAGATCCAGGATGCTGAGCAGCATCTCCTGGTGGCGCTGGGGGATCAGGTTGCCCGCCTCGTTGACGATAGTGCGCAGCTCCTCGGTATTGAGGGAGTCATCCTTGTTCGGATTGATCTTCAGCATCTTGAGCAGGCCGCTGGTGATACCGTTGATCATCCAGACGAAGGGCGAGAGGGGCACCATCAATCCCTTGAGCACCCAGGAGGCAGGATAGGCGATCTTCTCAGGGAACATGGCCGCCAGGGTCTTGGGGGTGACCTCGCCGAAGACCAGCACCACCAGGGTCAGGCCGAAAGTGGCGACAGCTACCCCGAGATCGCCAAACAGGCGGATACAGACGATGGTGGCGATGGCGGAGGCGAGAATATTGACCAGGTTGTTGCCGATCAGGATCAGCCCCAGCAGGCGATCGGGTCGGGACAGCAGTTGCTCGACGCGGCGTGCTGCCTTGTGTTTGGTCTGTGCCAGATGCCGCAGCTTGTAGCGGTTGATGGACATCAGACCGGTTTCGGAACTGGAGAAGAAGGCGGATAGAAGGATCAAGAAAACGAGAACAATCAGCAATGTGCTCGTTGAGATGCTGTCCAAGAAGGGCTCCTGTGGATGGTGTCGCTAAAGGGGAAAACGGGTCAGCTCAACAGCACTTCTTTGACGAAGCGGCTGCCGAAGTAGGCCAGGGTCAGGATGACGCTGCCAATCAGGCTCAGGGTGATCACCTTGCGGCCGCGCCAGCCATAGGTGTGATGGCCCCACAGCAGCAGTACATAGACGCACCAGGCCAGGATGGAGAGCACGGCCTTGTGGGACTTGCCTTGGGCGAACATATCCTCAAGGAAGAAGAGGCCGGAGGCGATGGAAAGAGTGAGCAGCAACACACCCGCAGAGATGAGCTGGAACAGGCGCTTCTCGACCGTCATCAGGGGCGGCATGGCCGGCAGCTGGCTGATTTTTCTCGATTTCAGCTGCTTGTCCAGACAGGCGAGCTGCAGTGCAAACAGGCAGGCGATCATCAATACCGAATAGGCCATCAGGGCGAGGCCGATGTGCAGCAACAGCTGGGGATGGGCCTCCAGATGGGTGATGTAGCGACCGGGAATGAGGGCGCTGGCGGCCAGCAGCAGGGCCGAGAAGCTGTAGACCACCGGCAGCAGGATCCAGCCGTTGAAGCGGCGGGTGACGCAGGTCATGAAGCAGCTGATGATGAGACTGACCAGCGAGGCCACGTTCAGCATGCTCAGGTTCTGGCCGGAACTCAGTAGCACTTCCGAGCCGAGAGCGCCAGCGTGAGTCATCAGGGCCAGTCCGATGCAGGCGAACAGGGGGCGCTGTCCCACCGGCTTGGCGCTCAGTAACAGATGCAGGGAGGCGACGATGGCCAGCAGATAGAACGCCAGGGCCAGAACAGAGATCACGATCATAACCAGGTCGTTGTTGCACAAGCATTTAGGGATATAAGAGGGGCAGTATACCTTGCACAAGATATGCTCGCCAGTTGTGCTGCCGCCGATCTGCCCATATATAAGGAGGAAGGCGCTTACTGCGACAGTGCGGTGAATAATCGTTCTCGCGCCAGCTCTGGGTTATAATGCCCCCCATTTGTTACGCCAAGAACCGGAATGCGTCATGTTTGAGAATTTGACAGAACGACTCTCGCGCACCTTGCGCAATGTCAGTGGCCGTGGTCGCCTGACCGAAGAGAACATCAAGGATACCCTGCGCGAAGTCCGCATGGCGCTGCTCGAGGCGGACGTCGCCCTGCCGGTGGTGCGTGATTTCGTCGCCCGTGTCAAGGAGCGGGCGGTTGGCCAGGAAGTGGCCAAGTCCCTGAGTCCGGGCCAGGCCTTCATCAAGATTGTCCACGGCGAACTGGTCACCGTGATGGGGGAGGCCAACGAACAGCTCAACCTGGCTGCCCAGCCACCGGCCATCATCCTGATGGCGGGTCTGCAGGGTGCCGGTAAGACCACCACGGTTGGCAAACTGGCCAAGCTGCTCAAGGAACGCAACAAGAAGAAGGTGCTGGTAGTCAGTGCCGACGTCTACCGTCCCGCGGCCATCAAGCAGCTGGAAACACTGGCCGGCGACATCGGCGTCGACTTCTTCCCGAGCGATGCCAGCCAGAAGCCGGTCGATATCGCCAACGCGGCCATCGATCAGGCGCGCAAGAAGTTCTATGACGTGGTGATCGTCGATACCGCCGGTCGTCTGCACGTCGATGGCGAGATGATGGAGGAGATCAAACACCTTCACGCCACCATCAAGCCGGTGGAGACCCTGTTCGTGGTCGACGCCATGACAGGTCAGGATGCCGCCAACACCGCCAAGGCGTTCAACGAGGCGCTGCCGCTCACCGGCGTGATCCTCACCAAGGCGGACGGCGATGCCCGCGGCGGTGCCGCCCTGTCGGTGCGCCACATCACCGGCAAGCCGGTCAAGTTCATCGGTATGGGCGAGAAGACCGACGCGCTGGAGCCGTTCCACCCGGATCGCCTCGCCTCCCGCATCCTCGGCATGGGTGACGTGCTGTCCCTCATCGAGGAGGTGGAGCGTAACGTCGATAAAGAGAAGGCTGCCAAGCTGGCCAGCAAGGTCAAGAGTGGCAAGGGCTTCGATCTGGAAGACTTCCGCGAGCAGCTGGCCCAGATGCGCAACATGGGCGGCATGATGGGGATGCTCGACAAGCTGCCCGGCATGTCCGGCCTGCCGGACAACGTCAAGGATCAGATGGATGACAAGCTCACCGTGCGGATGGAGGCCATCATCAGCTCCATGACACCCAAGGAGCGTGCCCATCCCGACCTCATCAAGGGCTCTCGCAAGCGCCGTATCGCCGCGGGCTCCGGCATGCAGGTGCAGGACGTCAACAAGCTGCTCAAGCAGTTCACCGAGATGCAGCGCATGATGAAGAAGATGTCCGGCAAGGGCGGCATGCGCAAGATGATGAGCCAGATGAAGAACATGCTGCCTCCCGGCTTTGGTGGCGGCCGCGGCCCGTTCTGATCATCCATGCCGTATTGAGAGAGGGTCTGCCAGCGGCAGGCCCTTTTCATTGCTGCTCTGCGCAAAAAATGGCTGGCTTGGTTGCAATTATTACGAATCCAAGTAGAATTATGCGGCTTATTTTAAGCTAGGGTCCGCGTGTTTGCGGGCCTTGTTCATTAGATGTTAATGAGGACGATATGGTAACCATTCGTTTACAACGTGGTGGCGCGAAAAAGCGTCCGTTCTACCAGGTAGTAGTTGCTGACAGCCGTAACGCCCGCGACGGTCGTTTCATCGAGCGCGTTGGTTTCTTCAACCCGGTTGCTTCTGGTAACGCTGAAAAGCTGAACCTGGACCTGGCTCGTATCGAGCATTGGGTTGCTACTGGTGCCGCTGTTTCTGACCGCGTTGCCAAGCTGATCAAAGACGCTGCCAAAGCTGCTTAATCAGCCAGACGGTAAGGAGTTAAGGTGGAAAAACCTGTAGTTCTGGGCACCCTGGGTACCGTTTACGGCATCAAGGGCTGGCTTAAAGTGAACTCCTTCACCGATGTTGCCGAAGCGATTTTCGATTACAACCCCTGGCTGATCAATCAGAACGGGGCGTGGCGTGAAATTCGGGTTTCGTCCTGGAAACGTCACAACAAGGGTCTGATCTGCAAACTCGATGGTATCGACGTGCGCGAGGAAGCCCTGGCATTGACCAATGTCGAGATTGGCGTACCCGCCGATCTGTTGCCTGCGTTGCCCGAGGGCGAGTTCTACTGGCGTGACCTGATTGGTTGCTCGGTAGTGACCACCAAGGGATACGACATGGGCAAGGTGACCGAATTGATGGAAACCGGCTCCAACGATGTGTTGGTGGTTGAGGCCAATGTAAAAGATGCCTTTGGTGCAAAGGAGCGGTTGATTCCGTTCCTGGAAGAGCAGGTGATCAAGAATATTGATCTGACTGCTCGAACAATCGAAGTTGATTGGGATCCTGGTTTCTAGTTTCCCGCGGTAACACGAGTGCCGGAGGTTTCTTATGTGGATTGGGGTGATTAGCCTCTTCCCTGAAATGTTCCGAGCCATTACCGAGCACGGGGTAACGGGTCGGGCCGTCAAGAGTGGCCTGCTGCAGATTGAGTGCTGGAACCCCCGGGACTTTACCCACGACAAGCACCGTACGGTCGATGATCGTCCTTATGGTGGTGGGCCCGGCATGTTAATGATGGTTCAGCCGCTGCGTGACGCGATTCATGCAGCCAAGCAAGCGGCGGGAGACGGGGCGAAAGTCATCTATCTCTCTCCTCAGGGGCGCAAGCTGACTCAAGCTGGCGTAACCGAGTTGGCGACGAATCAGAAACTGATTCTGGTAGCCGGTCGATACGAAGGTATCGATGAACGCGTGATACAAACCGAAGTCGACGAAGAGTGGTCTATCGGGGATTACGTGTTAAGTGGTGGCGAGTTGCCTGCCATGACCCTGATCGATGCGGTTTCGCGTCTGGTCCCTGGGGTTTTGGGTGATCAGGCCAGTGCCGAGCAGGACTCCTTTACGGATGGCTTGCTGGATCATCCCCACTATACTCGGCCGGAGGTGTTGGATGGGCTGGCGGTGCCCGAGGCGCTGACAAGCGGCAATCACGAAGTGATTCGACGCTGGCGTCTCAAGCAATCGCTTGGACGAACCTGGCAAAGAAGGCCGGAACTTATTAACAACCTAGCTCTGACTGACGAGCAAGAATCACTTCTTGCCGAGTATGTCCGCGAAGTGCGTGACAGCGTTAAGTAGAGTTTTCAGTTTATCCTAGGTAAGGAAAGACAATGAGCAAGATTATTCAGCAGCTTGAACAAGAGCAAATGCGTACCGACATCCCGGCTTTTGCCCAGGGCGACACCGTACGTGTTCAAGTTCGTGTTAAAGAAGGTGGTAAAGAGCGTCTGCAGGCTTTCGAAGGCATCGTGATTGCCAAGCGTAACCGCGGTCTGCACTCTGCTTTCACCGTTCGCAAGATCTCCAACGGCGAAGGTGTTGAGCGTGTATTCCAGACTCACTCTCCGCTGATCCACAGTGTAGAACTGAAGCGTCGTGGTGATGTTCGCCGCGCCAAACTGTACTACCTGCGCAACCTGTCCGGTAAAGCTGCTCGTATCAAAGAGAAGCTCAACTAATTCGATTCGAATTGGTGTCGATGTGTCGGCGAAAAGCTCGACAGGTAGTGAAAAGGCTCGCCAATGGCGAGCCTTTTTTGTATCTGCGTCTGAACTGGCGAGGGAGCCTTACTGGTTCACTCGCACCACGGAGTTGTCCCGTCCGAAGGGGCCTGGCACATAGCCATCGGCCTCCCAGTCGTTGTCATAGAGGGTCTCCCCCTCAGGGGTGATGAGCTGGTAGCAATATTCGAAGTAACCGGGTCCGTCGGTGGGCAGGTTGAGGGTGGTCTTGAACTCGCCGCTCTTCATCTTTTTCAGATCGACCGGCTGCCACTGGGTGAATTCGCCCAGCAGGCGAACCTGCTCGGCGCCGGCTGCTGCCTCTTTCTCCACGGCAAAGGTGACTTTGACTTCGGGTTTTGATTTGAGGAATTGCTTGATGAGTGGCATGACGCCTCCTTGTCAGTGAGTACAAAAAATGGCTCCTGCCTATTTTTATACCAGCTTATGACAAGGATGTTGATACAGCTGGTCAAACCGGCAGGGCGAAATGGCGTTGCAGCAGGCCGTGGGTAAAGTTGATCTTGAGATAGAAGCCCCGTGGCAGCGTCATGATGGGCTGACCATCACGGCCGATGGCCCGGGTCAGCGCCTTGTTGTTGGCCGCCTTGGGTCGCAGTTGCATCACCTGGCCGTGGCGAGCACTGATCTGCTCCACTTCTCCCAGCACTATCATGTCCATCAGCTCTTCCCAATCCTGACGCAGCAGTCGATCTTCCTCTTCGTTCGGGCTCCACATCAGCGGCATACCGACTCTGCGCTCCCCGATGGGGATCTCCCTGCTACCTTCCACCGGGATCCAGAGTACCCGTGACAATTTGTTGCGCACGTTCGATTCCTCCCAGCGCTGGCCGGTAACACCGATCAACGGGGCAACGCAGACGAAGGTGGTTTCCAGCGGTTTGCCCTGAGGATCGATGGGGATCGTCTTGAGCTCGATCCCGAGATCCGGGAAGTCCTGCTCCGGCTTGCTGCCGGCACTGGCACCCAGCTGCCATTCGATCAGCTGGCCGACCCAGCCCTTGTCCCGGCGCAGATCCCCGGGAACGGCTATGCCCGCCTGTGCTGCCAGCTGGGCCAGCGTGAACCCTGCCATGGCATAGGCGCGGGCCAGCAACTCCTGCTCGGACTGGGGATTGGTCGGCATACTTGGTTCCATCTTGTTCGTTCTCTCCTCGCCAGCCTGGATCCAGAGAAGGATCGCTGTTTTTATAGCCGATCCTGCATGGAGACGGGCAAATGGGGATAATTTGGCTGTTATCAGCACATCTCAATGATTTTAAAGGGTTTTGGTTATTTTATCGAGGCCAGTAAAGAGTGGCTTTTTAGCTTGAAACAGTTGTCCAAGGGTTTGCGCCTGATGTTGCACACAGTTATCCACAGAAATCTTGGATAAGTAAATGGAACTGGGATGAGTCGCCGAGATGTTACAAAAAAATGTGAATGCCGCCCCATTTTTACAGGGGAAAACGGGCAGATAGTGTGCCACTCCTGTGGATAATTTGGTCGTGGTGGATCTTTGAACAGTTGGACTTGTTCACAATCCATGGCATGGATCCTGCGGGGTCGCCATCGAGGATCCAGAACCACTATTTTACATTTAACTATATGTATAATAATGTTTTTACTTGTTGTCTACGGGATGTGGATATACCGTTGGCATTTTTACTCATCATCAAAAAGTACTGTATATACCCGTTTACTAACAGCTTTATGCACAGTCTGGGTGGGCAACTTGCCATCGCAGATCCTGGGATTTGTTTATAAGTATGTTTGAAATTGAAAGTTATTCATGAAACGGGGGATTCACTCCTTGTTTGCTGCCACGGGGTGAATGTGGAACAATCTCTTTATAGATTCAGCCTTTATAAGGTGATCACGTGATTGATGGCGACGGATTTCGTCCCAATGTCGGTATCGTGATCTGTAACCGTGACGGACAAGTATTGTGGGCTAAACGCTATGGGCAGCACTCCTGGCAGTTCCCGCAGGGGGGGGTTGATGATGGTGAATCGCCGGAACAGGCCATGTATCGAGAGCTGTATGAGGAGATTGGCCTCAAGCCCGAAGATGTGACCATATTGGCCACCAGTCGTAACTGGCTAAAGTATCGTTTACCCAAGCGTCTCGTCCGTTGGGACAGTTCACCGGTCTGTATTGGCCAAAAACAAAAATGGTTCCTGTTGCAGCTGAATTCGGGCAGGGAGTCCCGGATCCAGTTTGGCTGTCATGGCCATCCCGAATTCGATGATTGGCGCTGGGTCAGCTTCTGGTACCCGGTGCGCCAGGTTGTCTCGTTCAAACGGGAGGTTTATCGTCGGGTCATGAAGGAATTTGCCCCGCTGGCGATGCCGGTCGCGGCAACCCAGGTCAACAAGAAGGATGGGCGGCGCCATCGCGCACGCTAAGGAGCACAGATTAGTTGTTAACGGAACTGAGACGTATCGTCGAGAGCATGGCCGAGGCCAATACCCTCGAGCAAGCCCTGCAGGCCCTGGTCAGCCAGACCCGGCATGCCATGAAGGTGGACTGCTGCTCCGTCTATGTCTCGGAACCCGACATGCGCCGCTACCGGCTGGCGGCCACCGATGGTCTGGCCCCCTCTGCCGTTGGCAAGGTCACCCTACCCTTCGAGCAGGGCATCGTCGGTCTGGTGGGTCAGCGTGAAGAGCTGATCAACCTGGCCGATGCCCCCGCACACCCCAGCTTCAAGTTTCTGCCCGATGTGGCCGAGGAGGCGTTTCGCTCCTTCCTCGGCGCTCCCATTATGCATCAGCGCCAGGTGGTCGGCATCCTGGTGGCACAGCAAAAAGAGAGTCGCCGTTTCGATGAGGGGGAAGAGTCCTTCATGGTCACCCTGGCGGCCCAGCTGGCGGCGCGCATCGCCCAGGCCCAGGCCAAGGGGTGGTTGCAGAAGACCGACTGGAGCAAGCCCCTGCGCGGCATCGCCGGGGCCAGCGGCATCGCCATGGCCAAGGCCTGGGTGTGGCGGCCCCGCAAAGCGCTCAACTCCATCACCCCGCGCAAGGATGAGGAGCACGGCAAGCAGCTGGCTCGGCTGGAAGAAGCGGTGGAGGAGGTGCGCCACGATCTGGAGAGCCTGGCGCTGCGCTTTCGCGAGAGCTACAGCCAGGACTCGGTGGCGATCTTCGATATCTACCTGCACCTGCTGAACGATCCCGGCTACATCAAGCCGATCCGCAACAAGGTGAGCAAGGAGCACTGGACGGCGGTCTCGGCGGTCAAGATCATTAGCGATCGCCTGATCGAGCAGTTCAAGGGGATGAAGGATCCCTATCTGCAGGAGCGCGCCGCTGATGTGAAGGATATCGCCCTGCGCCTCATCAGCCGACTGGTGCAAAACGAACCGGAACATATCTCCATCGGTGAACCCGTGGTGCTGGTCGCCGATGAGGTGACCGCCACCATACTGGCCGAAGTCCCGCGCGAGTTTCTGAGCGGTGTGGTCTCCCTCAAGGGGGGCACTAACTCCCACGCCGCCATCCTGGCTCGTGCCATGGGGGTGGCTGCCATCATGGGGGTGGATCTGCCGCTCGGCGACATCGGCGGCCGCATGCTGGTGGTCGACGGCTACAGCGGCGATCTCTTCATCGAGCCCAACCAGGTGATCCTCACCGAGTATCGCCAGCTGCTCAATGAGGAGCGGGCCCTCGATACTCTGGTGCGCAGCGTCGACAACCAGCCGTCAGAAACCGCCGATGGCACCCCCGTCTCCCTGCTGCTCAACGCCGGCCTCAGCGCCGATACCGAGATAGCCCTCAATCATCTGGCGGACGGGGTCGGTCTCTATCGCACCGAGATCCCCTTCATGCTGCAGGACAGCTTCCCGTCAGAGTGGGAGCAAACCGCCCGCTATCGCGGCATCCTGGAGACTTACCGTAATCGCCCCGTCTGCATGCGGACCCTGGACGTAGGGGGCGACAAGCAGCTGCCCTATTTCCCCATCGTCGAGGAGAATCCCTTCCTTGGCTGGCGGGGGATCCGGCTTACCCTGGATCACCCCGAGCTGTTCCTGGTGCAGCTCAAGGCGATGCTGCGGGCCAGCGAAGGGCTCGACAATCTGGCCATCATGCTGCCGATGATCAGCAGCGTGAACGAGATCAAGGCCTCCCGCCGCCTGCTGGATCAGGCCTGGCGGGAAGTGTCGGAAGAGGCGGCCGGCCGGGGAGCCGAGATCCGCTACCCCAGTCTCGGGGTGATGATAGAGGTGCCCTCCGCCCTCTATATCCTGCCGGAGATGGCGCCGCTCATCGACTTCTGGTCGGTGGGCAGCAACGACCTGACCCAGTACCTGCTGGCGGTGGATCGCAACAACGCCCGGGTTGCCAGCATCTATGACGCCTTCCATCCGGCGGTGATCCGCGCCCTGCAGCTGCTGTCCGATGCCTCTCGCCGCTACCACAAGCCGGTCTCGGTCTGTGGCGAACTGGCCGGGGATCCGGTCGGCGTGCTCCTGCTGCTGGCTATGGGCTATCGCCGCTTCAGCATGAACACCCACAACATCGCCCGCATCAAGTACGTGCTGCGCCAGTCCCGGCTGGATGAGCTGACTACGCTGCTGGCGGACGGCCTCAAGCACGACAATCCCCACATGCTGCGCGGCCTGTTTGCCCGCTATCTGGAAGAGCATGGGCTGGGCGGTTTGTTGCGGGCCGGCCACAAGGTCAAGTTGCCCGATTGATATTCAGTCTTGTTCCCGCTGGCAATTGATCGGAGAATGCGGCTTTTCTTATGACTGGGGCCGCTTATGCAGCACGACGGATATTGGGTTTTCTCGCAGATTGATCCCGTAGCATTCAGTTTGGGACCACTATCGGTACGCTGGTATGGTCTCATGTACCTGTTCGGCTTCGCGTTTGCCATGTGGTTGGCGGGGCGCCGCGCCGCCCAGCCGGGCAGTGGCTGGACCCGTGACGAGGTCTCCGATCTGCTGTTTTACGGTTTTCTCGGGGTGATCCTGGGTGGCCGAGTCGGCTATGTCCTGTTCTACAACTTCGATCTCTTCCTCGCGGATCCGACCTATCTGTTCAAGATCTGGACCGGTGGCATGTCGTTCCACGGTGGCCTCATCGGCGTCATCACCGCCATGATCTGGTTTGCCCACAAGACCAGGCGCCACTTCTTCACCGTGGCCGATTTCGTGGCGCCGCTCATTCCGTTTGGTCTCGGGGTCGGCCGCATCGGCAACTTCCTCAACGGCGAGCTGTGGGGCCGGATCACCGATGTGCCCTGGGCCATTATCTTCCCGGAGGCGGGCCCGGAGCCGCGCCACCCGTCCCAGCTCTACCAGTTCGCCCTGGAAGGGGTGGTGCTGTTCATCATCCTCAACCTGTTCTGGCGCAAGCATCCGCCGCGCGGTGCCATCTCCGGCATGTTCCTGCTGTTCTACGGCCTGTTCCGTTTCCTGGTGGAGTTTGTGCGCCAACCGGACAGCCAGCTGGGTCTCTACTTCAACGAGATCAGCATGGGCCAGATCCTGTCCACCCCGATGATCCTCATCGGAGCTCTGATGATTTGGGCCGCCTACAAGCGCCCGCAGTTGTTTGGTAATGCCGTGAAGGAGGCAAAATAATGAGAGCGTATCTCGACCTGATGCAGAAGATCCTGGATGAGGGCACCGTCAAGTCCGACCGTACCGGCACCGGCACCGTCTCCCTGTTCGGCCATCAGATGCGCTTCAACCTGGCCGAAGGCTTCCCGCTGGTGACCACCAAGAAGTGCCACCTGCGCTCCATCATTCACGAGCTGCTCTGGTTCCTCAACGGCGACACCAATACCGCCTATCTGAAAGAGAATGGCGTCAGTATCTGGGACGAGTGGGCCGACGAGAACGGCGATCTGGGCCCGGTCTACGGCGCCCAGTGGCGCTCTTGGCCGACCGCCGACGGTGGCGTGGTGGATCAGATCCAGAAGGCGGTGGACGACATCAAGCACAATCCGGATTCCCGTCGCATCATCGTCTCCGCCTGGAACGTGGGCGAACTGGACAAGATGGCGCTGGCTCCCTGCCACGCCTTCTTCCAGTTCTATGTGGCGGACGGCAAACTCTCCTGCCAGCTCTACCAGCGCAGCTGCGATGTCTTCCTCGGCCTGCCGTTCAACATCGCCAGCTACGCTCTGCTGACCCACATGATGGCCCAGCAGTGTGGTCTGGAAGTGGGCGACTTCGTCTGGACCGGCGGCGACGTGCACCTCTACTCCAACCACATGGAGCAGACCGCGCTGCAGCTCACCCGCAAGCCGCGCCCGCTGCCGACCCTGGTGATCAAGCGCAAGCCGGACTCCATCTTCGACTACCAGTTCGAGGACTTCGAGATCCAGGGTTACGATCCCCATCCAGGTATCAAGGCGCCCGTCGCCATCTGATCCCGGCCCGAGCCTTGTCGATGCCAGTCAGTGAATGCTGACTGGCATTTTTCTTTGGTCGGACGGCGCTCTTTGCTCCGTTTAGTCGCGCTTTTCCTGCTTATGGTGGAATGAGGCCCCGGCCTCAATGGGTGTGGCCGTTGTTTTCCGGCTCGGGCTTGTGCTGCCAGATGGCCCCCAGCAGCAGCTTGAGCAGCAGCCCGGGCGGGTTGTCCAGCAGCTTGCCCGACTCCAGCAACAGCTGGCCATCGGCGCGAAAGCCGAGGCTGGCATCTATGGTCTCATCCTCCGTGACCACCTGGATCAGCCCATGCAGAGCGCCCCGCTCTCCCGGTTGGCAATGCAGGCGCAGCTCGCGGGGCTCTCCCAGCAGGGTGAAGGCGCGACTCAGGGGAGGGGAATCTTCATAGTCCGGCCAGCTGAAGAACTGGTACTGCTCGGCGAGCGTGCCCGCCTGCTGGCAAAACTGGTCGAACAGCTGGGCAATGGCCTGGTACTCCTGATCAAGCTGTCTGGCTTGTTCCTCAATCCTTTTCATCCCTTGCTCCTTGTATATCCACTTGATCGGAAATGGTTTTTCTGACCCTGTGACAGGCATTTTCTAGATATGGAGCCAAATGCCGGAAAGGTCTGTGAGCCGGATCCAAGTTTCAGTTTGAAAACGTTATCTTGTTGAAACTGGTCGGTTTTTTTGCCCACCCGCTCACATTTGAAACGATTGTCGCTGATTAATATGGCACCACCTGGCAACGACCGGGTGCTCGACTATCGAGACTAACTACAGCGGGAATTATAAAAATCATGGATATGAAAAAGACCAAGGTGGCGCTGGCAACAGCCTCACTGCTCGTGCTTTTGTCTGGCTGTAATGACAACGGCTCTACCACCCCTGATGTGCCTACCAACCCCGAGATCCCTACCAACCCGGATGTGACCGTCCCTCCCGGCACCGAGGACGGGCCTGTCGCCCGTCTGCCCAAGGTGCAGGCCCCCGCCGAATTGCTGATGGCGGGTGACAATCAGGCGGTCATCGCTCTGGTGGATACCCAGACCAGTGCCGCCCGCGGGGTGGATGGCCCCTTCGCCAGTCATAGTCTTCATCTCTGGAACAACGAAGCTTGTTCCGCCACTGCCGATAGCGGTCTGAATGGCGGTTGGGATGACAAGAGCAATACGCCGACGGCGGCCGACAGCTTTGGCCCTGCCTGGGTGATCCCGCTGGCCAAGGTGGAAGGGTGCATCAACTTTATCGCCCGGGATGGTTCCCTCGGCAACCTGACCGGCGCCGATATGAAGGTAGTCTTCAGCGATCATCCGGATCGCACCGTGGCCATCGTTGCCGGCAAGAACGAGATCTTCGACAGCCGGGCCGATGCCTTCACCGCCGCCTTCGGCGTTGCCGGAGCCAGCGCCCACCTGATCGACGGCAACACCTTGATCTGGCAGGGGGGCAAGGACAAGCCTCACGTTCGCCTCTACTACACAGAGTCGGGCACCATCGAGGCCAATGCCGACGGGGTATTCGACTTCCCCTATATCAGCCTGACCCCGACCAGCCTGACGGCGGAGCAGCAGGCCAGGTATCCGCATCTCAAAGATGCCGCCGCCTTTGCCCTGCCGGCCGGGAAAGATCTCAAGCCCCTGCTCAAGGGGGAGCTGGTGGCCATCGGCACCGATGCCGAGGGCATCCTGCAGGGAGCAACCTTGGTGCAGAGCGCCGGCGCCCTTGATGCTCTCTATAGCGATGCGGCGAGCAAGCTCGACTATGGCGCCATCGTTGAGGGGGGCAATGTCACCTTCCGGCTGTGGGCGCCGACCGCCAGAATGGTCAAGCTGGCGCTGTTTGACGAGCAGCACAAGTCGCTGGGCGAGCGTGCCATGACCCTGGACGAGGCCTGCGGCAGCTGGAGCGTGCAGGGTGGCAGTGAGCTGGTGGGCAAGTTCTACCGCTACGACATCCAGGTCTATCACCCGGTCAGCCGCAAGCTGGAGTCCTATCAGGTGACCGACCCCTATTCCCTGAGCCTGGCGATGAACTCCGAGTTCAGCCAGGTGGTGGATCTCGACGATCCGGCCCTCAAGCCGGCCGGCTGGGACGAGCTAAAGGCTCCCCACAGCCAGCAGAACCCGGCTGACATCATCATCTACGAGGCCCATGTCCGCGATCTGACCGGCAACGACGACTCGACCCCGGCGGAGCACCGCGGCAAGTTCCTCGGCCTGGCCGAGAGTGATACGGTACCGGTCAGGCACCTGCAATCCCTGGCGCAGAGCGGCGTCAGCCACCTGCACCTGCTGCCGGTGTTCGACATCGCCACCGTCAACGAAGACCCGGCCAAGGTCGCCAACATCGGCGACGACTTTGGCAAGCTGTGCCAGGTCAATCCCGAGGTGCAGAACTCCAAGTTCGCCGGCTACTGCAGCAGCGGCCAGACCATCGAAGCCGTGCTCGGCGATCTGCAAGGGAGCGACAGCAAGGAGAACCCGCAGGTGCAGGAGCTCTACGGCTATCTGCGCGGCGTCGACTCCTTCAACTGGGGTTATGATCCTTATCACTACACGGCGCCGGAAGGCTCCTATGCCACCAACGCCGAGGGCAGCCAGCGCATCTTGGAGTTTCGCGAAATGGTCAAGGCCATCAAGCAGAACATCGGCATGAACGTGGTGATGGACGTGGTCTACAACCACACCAACGAGGCAGGCCTGGGGCCCAAGTCGGTGCTCGACAAGATAGTGCCCTGGTACTATCAGCGCCTCAATCCGGAGACCGGCTCGGTCGAGAACTCCACCTGCTGCTCCAACACGGCGCCGGAACACGCCATGTTCGCCAAGCTGGTGGATGACTCCCTGGTGACCTGGGCTCGCGACTACAAGATCGATGCCTTCCGCTTCGACCTGATGGGCCATCACCCGAAAGATCAGATAGTGCAGGCGCTGGCGGCGGTGAAGAAGGTCAACCCCGAGATCTACTTCTACGGCGAGGGGTGGAACTTCGGTGAGGTGCAGGATGACAAGCGCTTCGTGCAGGCGACCCAGAAGCACCTGGCCGGGACCGGCATCGGATCCTTCTCGGATCGGTTGCGGGATGCGGTGCGCGGCGGCAGTCCGTTCGACGGTGGCGATACTATTCGCAAGACTCAGGGTTTTGGCAACGGCGCCTTTGTGGATGCCAATGAGCTGGATGGCGTCGAGCTGGCCACCGCTTTGCATCAGGCCGATCTGGTGCGTCTCGGCATGGCCGGCAACCTCAAGGAGTTCGTGCTGACCGACAAGGATGGCATCCCGATGAAGGGGGCCGAGATCGACTATAACGGTCAGCCTGCCGGTTATGCCCAGGATCCGACCGAGATCCAGAACTATGTCTCCAAGCATGACAACCAGACCCTGTTCGACAACCTGATCTACAAGGCGCCGGCGGGAGCCGATCTGGTGCGGATGCAGGGGGTATCGCTGGCTACCGCCATGCTGGGGCAGGGCATTCCCTTCACCCACGCCGGCGTCGAGTTGCTGCGCTCCAAGTCCATGGAGCGGGACAGCTACGACTCGGGGGACTGGTACAACCGGGTCGATTACACCCTGGCTGACAACAACTTTGACAAGGGATTGCCGCGCAAGGATAAGGATGGCGACAACTATCCGCTGATCGATCAGGTGCTCGGCCAGCATGCCAAGCCGAGCGGTGCCGACATGGCGACCATGGTGGGCTTCTACCAGGAGCTGGCCAGGCTGCGTCAATCTTCTCGTCTGCTGCGTCTGGGCAGTGGGGCCGAAGTGATCAAGCGGGTTGATTTTCGCAATACCGGACCGGATCAGGTGCCCGGCCTCATCGTGATGACGGTGGATGACGGCATGGCCGCCGGTGCGGATCTGGATCCGGCCATTGACGGTCTGGTGGTGATGATCAACGCCACCAACCAGAGCCGGAGCATCGGTGATTTCCGCGACGGGGCGGATCAGCCCATCGATCTCGCCGCTCTGGTGCTGAGCCCGGCTCACGACCGCAGTGACAGCATAGCCCGCGGGGCAGCGGTGTCCGGTGGCCAGTTGACGCTGGGTGCCTGGTCTGCCGCCGTGTTCGTCAAGCCCCAGAGCGGGGCCCAGGGCACGGGGCTGCCAGTCGGCAAGAAGACGGATCTCAGTACGCTGCCACCCTTTGGCATGACCAGTGTCTTCGTGCGTGGCTTCCTCGGCCAGTGGGATCCCGTCAACCAGCTGACCTTCAGTGGCAACTATGTATATGAGTTGACCATGCCGGTTGCCGAGGCGCAGCTGGGTGAGACGCCCCTGAAGATTGCGGATGCCAGCTGGGGAGCGCTCAATTACGGCAAGTGTGAGGCCACCGATGTGCTGGCGACGGCGGCACCGCTTACCCTGTGCAAGGGAGGGGGTGATATCGGCATGACGCTGGACAAGGCGGGCAGCTACCGGTTTGTCCTGAATGCCATGGACAAGGAGCATCCGACCCTGAGCGTCAGCGTGACCGAGTCCGCGGGGTAAGCAGACCCATAGAGTCCGGGGGATGGCTCGGCGTCCCCGGGTTGAATTCCACCTCGCCAAGGGTGGGATAATCCCGAGAGAGTAAGCAAAGCGCGACTGCCGAGCGGCAGGCGCGCTTTTTCTATGTCGTCGTCCGATAAATGGGCAAAGAAAAGCCGCCCTGTCGGGGGCGGCTTGTGGATGTGGCGATTAATGCCTTGACGGGATCAGCGCTTGCGCAGCAGACGCAGGGCGTTGGCGGTGACCAGCGCGGTAGCGCCGGTGTCAGCCAGCACCGCGATCCAGAGCCCGGTGATGCCGAGCAGGCTGGTAACCAGGAAGATGGCCTTGAGCCCGAGCGACAGGGCGATATTCTGGTGGATGATGGCCAGCGCCGCACGGGAGAGGCGGATCATGGCGGCGATGCCACCGAGCTGGTTGTGAGTCAGCGCGGCGTCGGCGGTCTCCAGCGCCACGTCGGTACCGCCCCCCATGGCGATGCCGATGCTGGCGCGCTTCATGGCGGGAGCATCGTTGATGCCATCTCCTATCATGGCGACCTTCTGTCGGGTGGCCTGCTTGGCTATTTCCTGCACCTTGTCTTCCGGCAGCAGACCGGCGCGCCAGTCCATGCCGAGCTCGCCGGCAATGGCCTCGGCGGCGCGCGGGTTGTCCCCGGTCAGCATGATGCCCTGCAGCCCCAGTACCCTGAGCTCCTGCAGCGCCGCCGCCGCATCCGGCCTGATCTGATCCCGCAGGGCCAGCAGGGCAACCGGTGTGGTCGCATCGTCACGGGTCTGGCAGAGCACCACCACCGTCTTGCCTTGCTGCTCCAGTGTGGCGATCCTTTCGTTCTGCTCGCGGCTCAGGGTGGCCACCCGGCTCGGTGCCAGCAGTTGCCAGAGGGTGCCGTCGATGCGCCCTTCAACTCCCATGCCTGGCAGGGCGCGCAGATCCCGGGCTGCCGCCAGAGTCAGCGCCTGTTCACTGGCCGCCGTCACCACGGCCTTGGCCAGCGGATGATGGGACCCCTGTTCGATGGCCGCCGCCAGCGCCAGCAGCTCGCTCTCGGCCTGGCCATTGAGGCTCACCAGCTCGGTCAGTTGCGGCTTGCCCAGGGTCAGGGTGCCGGTCTTGTCGAAGGAGACGGTATCGATATGGGCCAGCCGCTCCAGCGCCGCCCCCCCCTTGATCAGGGCTCCCTGCCGGGTCGCGGCCGCCAGAGCGGAGGTGACTGCCGCCGGGGTGGAGATCACCAGGGCGCAGGGGCAACCGATGAGCAGCAGTGCCAGCCCGCGATAGACCCACTCGTCCCATGGCTGGCCATAGGCGAGGGGAGGGATGATCACCACCAGCAGGGCGACCAGCATGATGGCCGGGGTGTACCAGCGGCTGAAACGGTCGATGAAGCGCTCGATGGGGGCGCGCTGGCTCTCTGCCTCCTCGATGAGGTGCAGAATGCGGTCGATGGCGTTGTTGCCCGGTTCCGAAACCACCTCGAGACGCACCACCCGATCTGCCGCCAGACTACCGGCGGGCACTTTTTCCCCCTTGCTGCGCTCTACCGGAATGGATTCCCCGGTCAGGGCGCTTTCGTCGAAGGTGCCAAGGTCGTCGAGCAATCTGGCATCCGCGGGCAAACGGGCTCCGGGAGAAATTTCGATGATGTCGCCGGGGCGAAGATCTTCGGCCGCCACCTCTTCCCGGATCTCACCTTGTGGCTGACCCTGTAAACCGGTGCGGATGCGCACCGCCTTGTCAGGCACCAGCGCCATCAGGGCTGTGACCCCGGCACGGGCGCGGGCTGCGGCGTAGGACTCCAGATGCTCGCCCAGCATAAACAACAGCAGCACCATGGCGGCTTCGGCGGTTTCGCCGAGGAACAGGGCGCCAACGGCGGCGACCGTCATCAGGGTCTCGATGGCGAAGGGGGAGCCGCTCCTGGTCAATGACCAGGCCTTGCGGGAGATGGGCCACAGTCCCCACAGGGTGGCCAGGGTAAAGAGAGGCTGACCGAATTCGTCCGGCAGCAGGGCTGCTACCAGCATCAGGCTGGCCAGCGACAGGGGTTGCCAATATTTGCCGAGCAGGGTCATCAGGGGGCCGCGGCTCTTCTCCTCTTGTTGCCTGGCCTGGGTGGCATCCCTGAGCTGGAAACCGGCGGCCAGCACGGCGGCGGTGACGGGATCGGGGGAGAGGCCGGGGGCCAGATCCACCACCAGTTTTTCGGTGGCAAAGAGTACGCGGGCCTGCTGCACCCCCTCGACCCGACCGACGGCTGTCTCTATCTTGCGGGCACAGCTGGGGCAGTCCATCCCCAGTACCTGCCAGCTGTGGCGCTGGCAGTCACCGACGGGCTCGCCCGAGTCGGTAGCCTCGCCGTGTTCATGATGCTCATGGTCATGATCATGGGATGAGGGCTGGCTACAGCAACCCTGGCCGTGACAGCTCCCTTGAGGAGGTTCGGCCTCGTCCGGTGACTCGCCGGTCGGGTGCGCCTGATGCTCGTGGGCGGCCTTGCCGGAGCAACTGCTGGCGGGCGCCACGTTGTCGCAGCAGTGGCTGTCGTGCCGATGTTCAGATTGGCCACTGGTCGTCTTGCTGACGGCCTTGATGGGAGAGGTAGCATGCTGATAGCTGCAGCAGGATTTGCTCATACAGGGTTCCTCTTGGCGGGAGCTCGCCCCAGCGGGCTCCTTGATGACTGGATTCAGTGTAAACCTTGGTGTTATATCCAAGGTCAATCCCCCTTTATTCTTCAGTCAGTTTCTGGCGGCAGTTTGTCGGCCCGGTACCTAGGCAAGAGTTCCCGATATCCCTGATGTTGGCGGGTGTTTGTCGGGCCCTCGCCCGCCTATACTGGCTATCCGGATAGTTACAACACCCATAAAGGACATAACACATGAGCCGTTCAGTCACTCTGCAAGGCAACCCCGTCGCCGTCTCCGGTCACTTCCCGGTTGCCGGTGAGCAGGCCAAGCCCTTCTCCCTGGTGGCCAAGGATCTCTCCGATGTGACCCTGGCGAACTTCGCCGGTCAGCGCAAGATCCTGAACATCTTTCCGAGCGTTGACACTCCGACCTGCGCCACCTCGGTACGCAAGTTCAACGAGCAAGCCAGCGCCCTGGACAATACCGTGGTGCTCTGCATCTCCGCCGATCTGCCGTTCGCCCAGTCCCGCTTCTGCGGCGCCGAAGGGCTGGACAAGGTGGTAACCCTCTCCACCCTGCGTGGTGCCGCCTTTATGGAAGATTACGGCGTGGCCTTCTCCTCCGGCCCGCTGGTGGGGCTGACTGCCCGCGCCATCGTGGTGCTGGATGCAGACAACAAGGTGCTGCACAGCGAGCTGGTGGCCGAAGTCGCCGACGAGCCGAACTACGCCGCTGCCCTGGCCGCCCTGTAATTCGACGTTCGTTCTGATGGCCCGACGGCCTGCCCTGTCTGCTGACAGGGCAGGCCGTTATTTTTATGGTCGGCTGCGGCGCCAGGGCGCCTGCACGGCGACCTTTCTTTTACTTCTCCCTTTGCGCTGGCTAGACTTCGCCTCCCACTTCTTCAACGACGTAGCGCCATGACTTTTCGCGAACTTGCCCTTCATCCTGCTCTGCTGGCCGCCCTGCCTGAACAGCTGCACACCCCGACCCGCATTCAGCAACTGACCATTCCGGCGGCGCTGGCGGGGCGGGATCTGCTGGCGCTGGCTCGTACCGGCAGCGGCAAGACAATGGCGTTCGGTCTGCCGCTGTTGCAGCGGCTGGACCCCGCCGCCAGCCAGGTGCAGGGGTTGGTGCTGGTGCCGACTCGCGAGCTGGCCGCCCAGGTGAGCGTTGCACTGGCAGGGGTTGCCGGGGCACTGGGCGTGCGCATGGTGACATTGTGCGGCGGAGTGGCGCAGGAGCTGCAACAGAGCGAACTGGCGCAGGGGCCGCAACTGCTGGTGGCGACGCCGGGGCGGCTGCGGGATCTGCTAAACCAGCAGCTGTTGGAGCTTGATGGCTTGCGTACCCTGGTGCTGGATGAGGCGGATCGCCTGCTGGAGATGGGCTTTTGGCCCGATATCCGGATGATCCTGGGGTTGACTCCTGCCACTCGCCAGACCCTGCTCTTCTCTGCCACCCTGCCTGCCGAGCTGGACGGGCTGGCCAGCGGCCTGCTGACGGATCCGCTGCGAGTCGAGGCGGATCCGCTCAACAGCGTGGCGAGCGATATCGAGGAGCGGCTCTATCTGGTCAACAAGAGCAGCAAGGTACCGGCGCTCATCAAGCTGCTCGGGGAGGAGGCGTGGCCTCAGGTGCTGGTGTTTATCAGCGCGCGGGACGATGCGGACGGGGTTGCCCGCAAGCTTGCCAAGGCGGGCATCGCGGTGGCTGCCCTCCATGGCGAGAAGGAGCAGGCGCAGCGAGAACAGGCGTTGGCCGACTTTAAAGCGGGCAAGGTGCGGGTGCTGGTGGCCACCGACCTGATGGCGCGCGGCATCCATGTGGAGGCGCTGCCCGTGGTGATCAACCTGGATCTGCCCGCCAGCGCTCCCGTCTATGTGCATCGTATCGGGCGCACCGCCCGGGCCGGGCGCAGCGGTCTGGCCATCTCGCTCACCTGCCACGGCGAAGCCGAAACCTTGGCCGCGATCCGAACCCTCACCGGGCGCGAGCTGCCACTGGCCGAGCTCGGCGATTTCCCGGTGACCGACAAGCCCGCAAGCGGCGAGGGCAAGCGGGCACCGCGGGACAAGCAGGCCAATCGCCGTACCCAGGCCAAGCGCAGCATCAAGCAGTTCAGGGGCAAGTCCCCGCGCGGCTGAGGTTCAGCGGGCCAGCGGGTAGGTAAACAGGGCCAGGTGGGCGAAGTTCAGTAGAAAGTGGACGACGATGGCGGCACTCAGACGCCCGCTGAAATGGAACGCCAGCCCGTAACAGGCCCCCGCCAGGGCGGCAAACAGTACCAGCAACGGGCCACCGGCCAGGTGTGCTGCCCCGAACAACAGGCTGGCCACCAGAATGCCCAGCCAGAGCCGACCGCGCCGGGCGATCTCCTGCTGGATCACGCCGCGAAACAGCGCCTCTTCCGCTACGCAGGTGAACAGCAGATTGTTGAAGGCAAACAGCCACCACCAGTGAGGCAGCCCCACCTCGGGCCTCAGTGCTCCCAGCTGCCAGGCGCAGATCAGCAGCGCCGCCAGCGGCAACAGCAGCAGGGCGAGCGCGCGCCAGCGGATGGCGCCGCCCGGGCCCAGCAAACCGGGCCAGGCCAGCAGCAGGCCGAAGAAGACCAGCGGCTTGTCCAGATTGAGATACATGTTGAACGGCACACTGTCCGGCCCGGCCAGCACCTGGTCCAGCACCTTGAGATTGTGAAAGCCTGGGATGAGGTGCAGCATCAGGGCGATGGCCCACAACAGCACCAGCCCTTGCGCACCATTTCGCCAGGGGGTGGGCAGAGTCGGGGTGCGCCAGGCCAGCAGCAATCCAGCCAGGCTGGCCAGCAGGGCGACGGGGGTGATACGTTCCAGCCAGAGCGCCAGCAGCAGGGAGATGCCCAGCAGGATCAGACCGGGCAAGCGTTGGCGGGCGAGACAGAGCAGCACGGCCAGCGCCAGCGCAGCCCAGATGAGGGAGTCGGGTAGGGGCAAAATTGAATCTCCTTGGCAGCGGAAGGTCGCACCTTAACAACGGGGTCTCCCGTGACACAAGGCTCAATAAGCTGGTCGGATCCCCATCCGCCACGGCTGCGCCAACATAAAAAAAGCCGGAGCATGGGCTCCGGCTTTTGGCATTCAGGGGGTTATCAACGGCCGGATTCGGCGATCACGCGGGCGATGATGTCGGCACGGGCGTTGGCGTCCAGCTCGCCCAGGGCGATGAGGCCGGCCTTGAAGATCACGTTCTTCGGCAGGCTCACGTCATCCAGGGTGGTGATGGCTTCGACGTGCAGACCGTTCAGGCGGCTGGCATCGCGCGGGCTCAGGTTGACCTGGGTGTTGAGCACCTGTTTGCCCTTCTTCTTGGGCTGGGCGGGTTTCTTCGGTTGATCCAGCTCGTCTTCCGGCAGTTCGTCATCAAAATCGTAAATAGACATAGTCAATCCTGTTGGTTAGGCAGAGGGCATGCTTGCCCGAAATGGGGTGATCAGCCCATATCCTCGTTGCGGATAAAGGCGCGCCAGGAGACCAGCACCTGGGCAAAATCTTCCAGCCCGCACATGGCCAGCTGTTCATCATCGTAGTAGGCGAGATCGTCGAGATCCTCGTCCAGCTCGATATTGAGGGCGTTGGCTTTCACCTCGGCCTCTTCGTGGGTCAGCAGCAGGGAGTAGTCGCCGCCAAGCAGCCGGTACTCGGTGCGGGTGCGGTTGGAGAGCTGATCGATGATGGCAAACAGTTCGTCGATCTTCTCTTCATCCTTGCCCACTTCGTCGATCAGCCACTGACCGATGGCCTCGTGGCCCATGGAGAACCGGGCGCGATAGCCACCGAACGGATCGCGGCGAAATTCATAATCCATAGCAGAGTCCATATCTCGGAGGGATGGGCCGGCCCGGGCAGAGGTGAAAGCACCAAATTCCTGCTCCATGGCGGGGCACACATCGGGTAAAGTGGCCTATTCTAGCGATCCCCCTCTCGCTTGTCTTGATGATGTGGCATCTTTGCCTTCCCGCTGCGGGTTGGCGGGCCACCAGTCGTCCCTTGTCCGGAGATGTTATGCAGCTAAATGACACACTCGCGCAGCAGATTGTCAGTCGGGCGATGAAGATCCTTTCGTTCTCGGTCAACGTGATGGATGAACACGGACTCATCATTGCCTCAGGTAATCCGGAGCGGCTCCATCAGCGTCACGAGGGGGCCGTGCTGGCGCTGGCCGAGAACCGGGTGGTGGAGATCAGCGAAGCCACCGCCCGCGAGTTGAAAGGGGTGCGCCCCGGCATCAACCTGCCTATCGCCTATCAGGGGGAGCTGCTGGGGGTCATCGGCATCTCTGGCGATCCGGACATCGTTCGTGCTTACGCCGAGCTGGTGCGGATGACCGCCGAACTCATTCTGGAGCAGGCGGCGCTCACCGAGCAGTTGCAGTGGGACAAGCGCCACAAGGAAGAGCTGGTGCTGCAGCTGATCCGGGGGGAGGGCAAGGTCGACCAGCTACTGCAGGCGGCCCGCTTCCTCGGACTGGATCTGGCCCAGCCCAGAGTGGTAGCGGTACTGGCGTTGGAGGAGGCGGATCCGGCCCGCTTGCGGGAGCTGGTCCATCAGCTGGAACATCCGGAGCGGGACAATCTGGTGGCCATCCATGGGCTGGACGAGATAGTAGTGCTCAAACCGGCCCAGATCGTGGACGAGGTGTGGCAGTCGGAGCAGGAGCGGGGCCGCATCAAGCAGCTGCTGGCACGCATTCCCCACTTCAAGGTGCGCATCGCGGTGGGTGATTACTTCGCCGGGATCGACGGGCTGGCGCGCTCCTACCAGACGGCGCGGGACACCTTGCGCCGCGGCATGCGCCAAGCCCCCCGCAAGCAGGTCTATTTCTTCGAGGATTACCGGCTGCCGGTGCTGCTCGGCAGTCTGGCGGACTCCTGGCAGGCGGATCAGCTGCGCGCCCCCCTGCAGAAGCTGGCGCGAGAGGATGCAAAGGGAACGCTACTGAAAACCTTGCGCCAATATTTCTTGCAGGATTGTGATCTTCATCGCTGTGCCGAAATCCTGTTCATTCACCCCAATACGCTGCGCTATCGCATTGGCAAGATAGAGCAGATAACTGGCTTGAATTTCAACAAGTTAGATGACAAGTTTCTGCTCTATCTCGGGCTCAATCTCGACAACTGATTTGTTTAATGTGACAAATAAATCCTTTTCCAATAGCTGATATTTGTCTTTTTGAACAAAGCTTTCCGGTTTCGGATCACCATAATGGCCACCATTCACTCACATGCAAGGTGTCCGTCATGATCCCGGTTACTGCCCTTGGCGCCATCGCGGCGCTATCCATCGCCATCTTTCTCATCCTGAAGAAGGTTCCTCCCGCTTACGGCATGATCGTCGGCGCCCTGGCCGGTGGCCTGATCGGTGGCGCCGATCTGAGCCAGACTGTCGCCCTGATGATCGGCGGCGCCCAGGGGATCACCACCGCCGTGATGCGGATCCTGGCGGCAGGTGTGCTGGCGGGCGTGTTGATCGAATCGGGAGCGGCCACCACCATCGCCGAAACCATCGTCAAGAAGCTCGGTGAAACCCGTGCCCTGCTGGCGCTGGCGCTGGCCACCATGATCCTGACCGCAGTCGGCGTCTTCGTGGACGTGGCGGTCATTACTGTCGCCCCGATTGCCCTGGCCATCGCCCGTCGTGCCGACCTCTCCAAGGCGGCCATCCTGCTGGCGATGATCGGTGGTGGCAAGGCGGGTAACGTCATGTCACCCAACCCCAACGCCATCGCGGCGGCCGATGCCTTCCATCTGCCCCTCACCTCCGTCATGGCTGCCGGCATCATCCCGGGCCTGTTCGGTCTGGTGATGGCCTACTGGCTCGCCAAGCGTTTGAACAACAAGGGCAGCAAGGTTGCCGCCGACGAAGTGGTGAGCTTTGACGGGGTCAAGTTGCCCGGTTTTGCCGCCGCCATCAGCGCCCCTCTGGTTGCCATCCTGCTGCTGGCCCTGCGCCCGGTGGCCGGTATCGTGGTGGATCCGCTGATTGCCCTGCCCCTCGGTGGCCTGGTCGGCGCCCTGATGATGGGCAAGTTCACCAAGGTGAACCAGTTTGCAGTCTCGGGTCTGGCCCGTATGGCACCGGTGGCCATCATGCTGTTGGGTACAGGTACCCTGGCCGGCATCATCGCCAACTCCGGCCTGAAGGATGTGCTGATCAGCGGCCTGACCGCCTCCGGTCTGCCCTCCTACCTGCTGGCTCCCATCTCCGGTGCCCTGATGTCGCTGGCGACCGCCTCGACCACCGCCGGTACCGTGGTGGCTTCCAACGTCTTCAGCTCCACCCTGCTTGAACTGGGTGTCAGCGGTCTGGCTGGCGCCGCCATGATCCACGCCGGTGCCACCGTGTTTGACCACATGCCGCACGGCTCCTTCTTCCATGCGACCGGTGGCAGCGTCCACATGGGGGTGAGCGAGCGTCTCAAGCTGATCCCTTACGAAACTGCCGTCGGTCTGACCATTGCTACCGTCTCCACCCTGATGTTTGGCGTGTTTGGCCTCGCCTAAGGAATTGCTATGAAAATTGTGATCGCCCCCGATTCATTCAAGGAGAGCCTGAGCGCCATGGCGGTGGCCGATGCCATCGAGGCGGGTTTCAAGCAGGTGTTGCCAGAGGCCACCTACGTCAAATTGCCGATGGCCGATGGCGGTGAAGGCACGGTGCAATCCCTGGTGGATGCCACCGGGGGCCGCATCCTGCCGGTCGAGGTGACTGCACCGCTCGGCAACCGGGTGCAGGGTTTCCTCGGCCTGCTGGGGGACGGCAAGCGCGCCGTCATCGAGATGGCGGCCGCCTCCGGCCTGCACCTAGTGGAGCCGGAGCGGCGCAATCCGCTGCTGACCTCGAGCTTCGGTACCGGCGAGCTGATCCTGGCTGCGCTGGAGATGGGGGTGAGCCACCTCATCCTCGGCATCGGTGGCAGCGCCACCAATGATGGCGGTGCCGGCATGATCCAGGCGCTCGGCGGCAAGCTCTTGAAAGCGGATGGCACCCCCATCGCCCTGGGGGGCGCCGGTTTGAAGGATCTGGCCAGCATCGACCTGAGCACGCTGGACTCGCGTCTGGCCGGGTTGACCATAGAGGTGGCCTGCGACGTGAACAACCCGCTGTGTGGGCCCAAGGGGGCTTCCGCCGTGTTTGGTCCGCAGAAGGGGGCCACGCCGGCGATGGTGGCGCAGCTGGATGCCAACCTGGCCCACTATGCCGACTGCATCAAGCAAGCCCTCGGCAAGCAGGTGAAGGAGATCCCGGGGGCGGGCGCCGCCGGTGGCATGGGGGCCGCGTTGGTGGGCCTGCTCGGCGCCGAGCTCAAACCCGGCATCCAGATCGTCATCGAGGCGCTGAAACTGGCCGACGCGGTGGCCGATGCGGATCTCGTTATCACCGGCGAGGGGCGGATCGACAGCCAGACCATCCACGGCAAGACCCCCATCGGGGTGGCCCGCTGCGCCAAGCAGTTCGGCAAGCCGGTGATCGGGATCTCCGGCTGCCTCACCGATGATTGCGGTGTGGTGCATGAGCACGGGCTGGACGCGGTGTTTGCCGTGGTCAATCGCGCCATGTCCCTGCCGGAAGCCCTGGCGACCGCCAGCATCAATCTCGAGCTGACCGCTCGCAACGTGGCCGCCCTCTACCGGTTGCCGCGCTGATACTCCCGGGCCGATGCGCATGCATCGGCCCGATCTCGCCCCGTCAGGACGCCGCGCTCGGCTATCGAGATCATCGGGCGCCCTTGGCACCTCTTGGCCGATCCCCTGCGATCGGCATTTTTTATGGCGGTTCGTGGCGGGATGGCGCGGTTTTGATAGGCGCTCTCGCCCCTTTGCGGCATAGTTGTTCACAACAACGACAAGGAGAGAGCCATGATCCTGCTGACCCTGGGGGTGGCGCTGTTCACCCTCATCCATCTCTATCCCTGTTACGGCGCGGAGCACCGGCACCATCTGCGCGAACGGCTGGGGGAGAACCGCTACAAGGGGCTCTTCTCCCTGCTGGTGTTTATCGCCATCGCCTTCATCATCGCCGGATGGCGCGTGGCCAGCCCCTTGCCCCTCTACTTTCTGCCCGCCTGGGGGCCGCTGGCCATGATGGGGATGATGCCCATCGCCCTGATCCTGTTTTTCTCCGGTCAGGGACAAAACCATTTCCGGCGTTGGCTGGTGCATCCCCAACTGCTGGGCACCCTGATCTGGGCGCTGGCCCACCTGCTGGTCAACAGCGAGGCCCGCTCCCTGGTTCTGTTTGGCGGCATTGGCCTGTGGGCCCTGGTCAGCATCGTCTGGATTTCGTGGCGTGACTGGCAACAAGCGCCCCGTCCCGCCGCCAACTGGAAGGCGACCGGGATCAGCACGGGGGCCGGGCTGGTGGCGACGGCCCTGCTAATCTTCTGGGGACACGGCTGGCTGACCGGTATTGCGCTCCGCTGAGGGTGAACCGGGATGAATGTCAGACAACCCCCAAGGAGGTGCGATGATGAGATGGAGTGTTTTGTTGCTGTTGATGGTGAGCGGGATGGCTTCCGCAACCTGCCCGGATTATTTCAACGTGGAGATGCGGGAGCTCAATAGCACCCAACGCCACAACCTCTGCCAGTTGACCGAAGGCAAGGTGGTGCTGGTGGTCAATACCGCTTCCTACTGCGGCTATAGCGGCCAGTTTCGCGATCTGGAGAAGCTCTACCAGAACTACAAGGACAAGGGGCTGATTATTCTGGGGTTCCCCTCCAACGATTTCAGGCAGGAGGATGCCAGCGAGGGCAAGACCGCCGAGGTGTGCCGCCGCGACTATGGCGTTACCTTCCCCATGTTCAACCGGGTCGCGGTGCGGGGCTCCGATGCGGTGCCCCTGTATCGGGGGTTGACCGAGGCGGCCGACGGGGATGCGCCGAACTGGAATTTTCACAAGTATCTGCTGGGGCGCGACGGCAAGCTGATAGGGAGTTATGGCGCCAACCAGAATCCGGCCAGGGATCCCCTCAGGCGTCAGTTGGTGCAGGCACTGGGGAACTGAACCTACCCCTTGGCGGGTGGCTCTGGAATAATGGGCCCCTGCCTCCTCCAACTGGTTATCCCGTGCTGCAACGTCTTCCGCAAATGGTGATCTTCGATGCGCTGGTGCGCGAGCAGGGCATCTCTGCCGCCGCCCGGCGCCTTGGCGTCTCCAAATCCCATATCAGCAAGCAGCTGGCGCTGCTGGAAACCGCCCTCGGTGCCCAGCTGGTGCAGCGCACCACTCGTCGTTTCGCCCTGACCGAACTGGGTCAGGAGTATGCCCGCCATTGCCGCGCCCTGGTGGCGGTCGGACAGGAGGCGGAGTCGATGATCGCCGAGCGGCGCGGCAAGGTGAGCGGTGTGCTCCACCTCGGCGTCGGCCAGTCGTTCGGCCGGCTGCACGTCATCCCCCATCTGAAGGCGTTTCAGGATCGCTACCCTGAGCTGGAGCTGGAGGTTTCCCTGTTTGACCATAGAACCAATCTGGTGGATGAGGGGCTGGATCTCTGGATCACCACCTATGAGGACAAGCCGGAGGGGCTGGTGGGCCAGCGTCTGACCGATATCGGCTTCGTGCTGGCAGCCTCGCCGGATTATCTCTTGAGTCACGGCACGCCGCTGCACCCCAGAGATCTGGCCCAGCACAACTGCATCACCTACCAGAGTCGTGAGCGGCGCTATCACCAGTGGTCGTTCCGCCAGGGCAAGGAGCGCCAGACGGTGCAGGTGGCAGGCAACTATCGGGTCGACATGGCGGAGGCGGTGCGGGACGCGGCGCTGGCCGGACTCGGCATCGCCTATATCGCCAACTACTTGTTGGACAAGGAGTTGCAGTCCGGCCAGCTGCTCCCCCTGTTGCCAGAATGGCGACCGAACCAGCAGATGGCGGTCCATGCGGTTTATGCCAGACGCGAGCACCTGGACCCCAAGATCCGCCTCTTCATCGATTTCCTCAAGGAGTGCTTCGGCCAGCAACCCTATTGGGAGCAGCGGCTGGCCCCCTGGCTCGGGGGAAAATTGTCCGGCACAGAGGAATAATTGTTTCCATATAAAAACACTGGCTTTCTCGTGATACTAAAATCGAGTCAAATCAGCCAGTTGCCGCAACCGGTGTCGTGAAAACGTTTTTTCTAACAGAGCTGTAACCAAGTGGGCTTGCAGTGGCGGGGCGGTGGGCGCAGAATCCGCGCCCATCTTTTTGACCACCTGATGGAGTCCCTATGATTGCCCTGCTCGGCATCCTGAGTATTCTGGCCCTGGCCGTGCTCTGCTCTGATAATCGCCGCCGTATCCCATTGCGAACAGTGGGCCTCGCCCTCGCCCTGCAAGTCATGTTTGCCGCCCTGGTGCTCTGGTTGCCTGCCGGCCAGCATGTGCTGAACGGGGTCAGCGAGAGTGTCAGCAGTGTGATCAACTATGGTCAGGAAGGGATCGCCTTCGTGTTTGGCGATCTGGCCAGATTCAAGCTGGGCTTTATCTTCGCCTTCAACGTGCTGCCGATCATCATCTTCTTCTCCGCGGTGATCGCTATCCTCTACCACATCGGCGTGATGCCGCGTGTCATCGGCCTGCTTGGCGGCGTGCTGCAAAAGCTGCTGGGTACCGGCCGCGCCGAGAGCCTCTCCGCCACCGCCAACATCTTCGTCGGCATGGTGGAAGCGCCGCTGGTGGTCAAACCCTATCTCTCCAAGATGTCCGACTCCCAGTTCTTCGCGGTGATGAGCTGCGGCCTCGCCTCCGTGGCTGGCGGCACCCTGGTGGGCTACGCCAGCATCGGGGTCGAGCTGAAATACCTGATCGCAGCCGCTTTCATGTCCGCTCCTGCCGGTCTGGCCATGGCCAAGATCCTGGTGCCGCCTGCGGCCGATGAGCAGGATCACCATCAGGATGTCGAACTGCCTCGCGCCACCAACGTCATCGAAGCAGCGGCCGACGGCGCCATGGGCGGCCTCAATATCGCGGTCGCGGTCGGTGCCACCTTGCTGGCCTTCGTTGGTGTCATCGCCATGCTCAACGGTCTGCTGGGCTGGGCCGGTGATCTGGTGGGGCTGGATCTGAGCTTCCAGATCATCCTGGGCTGGTTGTTTGCCCCCGTCTCCTGGCTGATCGGTGTGCCCTGGGATCAGGCTCAGGCTGCTGGCGCCCTGATCGGCACCAAGATCGTGGTCAACGAGTTTGTCGCCTTTATCGCCCTGGTCCAGGATCAGAGCCTGAGCGAGTCGAGCAAGGCCATCGTCACCTTCGCCCTGTGCGGTTTCGCCAACATCTCCTCCATGGCGATCCTGATCGGCGGTCTGGGCTCCATGGTGCCGGAGCGCAAGGCTTTCATCGCCCGTTACGGCATGCGAGCCATCATGTCCGGCGTGCTGGCCAACCTGATGAGTGCCTCCCTGGCCGGACTGTTCCTCTCCCTGTAAGAGCAGGTTTCAATACGGGTATCAGCAGGGGCGCCACCAGGCGCCCCTGTTTTCATCCGGCGAAAAAAAGCCCCGGCCATGGTCGGGGCTTTTTGTGCGCTCGTATCAGTCGACGTAGAAGGTCTGCTGAAAGCTGAGGGTCTGTTGCTGCCCTGCGCCCATGATCTTCAGGGTGAACTGGTAGGTATCTTCGTTGCGGTAGGGGAGGGTGGCCAGATAGTAGATGGCGTTACCCTCCTTCACTTCCTGAAAGCTCAGGGTGCGGATGGTGCCGGTGAGGTTTTTCGCCTCGCCCGTGATGCCCACCGCCTGGGCTTTCCCCTGTTTGTCCAGTACCGAAATGTTGATGATGCCGTTGTAGCGGCTGCGCTCCAGCCCGTAGGTTTTGGCGACCTCGGGAGTGAGGAAGCTGGAGTTGAAGGCGCTGTAGTGCACCTGCCAGGGGCCCAGCTCCTTCATCTGTTCTGCCTTGAGCGGCAGTGTCATCAGCAGTGCCAGCAGGCAGCTTATCCAGGCTGTTTTCATGGTGTCGTCCCTCTCGTGTTCACTGTTGGCTCAAGTTCAAGTATCCAGCAAGGCGCTCACTTCCGGTGGCAATTGTTTGGGGGAGTCGATGGCCACCGTCTTGTGGCGACCCAGTCCCCCCCGCACTATGTTCACCTGCCCCTTGGCCACCCTGAACTGTTTGGCCAGAAACTTGATCAAATGGCTGTTGGCCTGGCCATCCACCGGCGGTGCCGTGATGGCCACTTTCAACTCTTCTCCGTGCAACCCGACGATCTGATCCCGACTCGCCTTGGGCTGGATCACCAGATGCAGTACCAGTTCATCCCCTTGTTGCTGGACGGCTGGCATCAAATCATCCACCACAGCTGACCGAACAGGTCACCCAGCAGGTAGTTGATGGCCTGCAGCCCGATGAAGGCGACCAGCACGGAGAGATCCAGCCCACCCAGGGCCGGCAGCACGCGGCGAATCGGGGCCAGGAAGGGTTCGGTCAGCTGGTGCATCACGTATTCGATGGGGTTGCGACCCTGGCTGACCCAGCTCAGGATGGCGCGGATCAGCAGGATCCAGAAGATCATCGAACCCGCTTTTTTCAGCACGGTCAGGGCGGCAAACAGGCTGATGCTGAGCCAGTCGGCCAGCAGCACGTTCATGCTCTTGAGCAGGGCCAGCTTGAGGAAAGCCACCGCCAGCGCCAGCAGCACGGAGGCCATATCGATGCCGCCAAAGCCCGGAATGATGCGACGCAGCGGCACCACCAGCGGGTTGGTCAGCTTGACCACCATCTGGCTCATGGGGTTGTAGAAGTCGGCACGGGCCCACTGCAGCCAGACCCGCAGCAGTACCACCATCAGGTAGAGATCGAAAACGGTATTAATCAGAAAGTAAGCGGTGTTCATCTGGGCTCCTGTTAGAAAAGGGTTTCCATTTCGGCGGCGCGGGCAACGGCTGCCTGCATGGCTTGAGCAGTCAGCGGCATCAGCCCCTGTTGCTGGAATGTCTTGATGGCCTCAGCCGTGGTGCCGCCCTTGCTGGTCACCTGTTCACGCAAGGTTGCGAGCGCGAGTGTTGGATTTTGTTCCACCATGGCGGCCGCGCCAAGGGCGGTCTGCTGTACCAGCAGACGGGCCTGCTCAGGGCGAAAGCCCATGGCTTCGGCCTCCTCGGCGATGGCCTGCATGAACAGGAAGAAGTAGGCGGGGGCGCTGCCAGCGGCGGCGATGACGCCATTGATACCGGACTCCTGCTCGACCCAGAGGGTCTTGCCGACGGCCTGCATCATCTGTTCGGCAAAGTCGCGATCCTCCTGGTCAACCGTATCGGGGGCGTAGAGGCCCGTCATGCCGAGCCCCAGCAGGGCAGGGGTGTTGGGCATGGTGCGGATGATGCGTGCATGGCCACCGGCCATCTCGCCAAGGCGCGCCACCTTGATGCCGGCGGCGATGGAGATGAGCAGCTTGCCGGACAAAGATCCCAGCTCACCGACCAGCGCCCCCAGCATGTCGGCCATCAGCTGCGGCTTGACCGCCAGCACGATGACCTCGGCATGGCGGGCGGCGTCGGCGTTGTCCTGGGTGACATGGATGCCGTAGTCGCTGGCCAGGGCCTCCAGCTTGGGTAGGCTGGGGTTGGCGGCGGTGATCTTCTCTGCCGGATAACCCGCCTTGACCAGACCGGCAATGATACTGCGGCTCATGTTGCCTGCGCCGATGAAGGCGATGGTTTTATGCTGCATCAAACGCTCCTGTTGATGGGATAGTTGCAAGAGGGGTCGTTGCAGCCCCTTCATGCTTATGAGTAGTCACGTGCGCCGAAGATGGCGGTGCCGACTCGCACCATGGTGCTGCCGTGGGTGATCGCCAGCTCGAGATCTTCCGTCATCCCCATCGAGAGGGTGTCGACGCTCGGGTATTGTCGCGCAAGCTCGGTGAACAGAGCCTGCATGCGAGTCATCTGGGCGGCCAGCACTGCCTCGTCACTGGTGTGCTCCGGGATGGCCATCAGGCCTCTGAGCACCAGTCGTTCGCATTGGGCAACCCGTTCGGCCAGCTGGAAAATCTCTTGTTCAGACGTTCCGGATTTGCTGCTCTCTCCGCTAATATTGATTTGCAGACAAACATTTAGCGGTGCCATCGTGGCCGGGCGTTGATTGTTAAGACGCTCGATCAGCTTGTCCCTGTCGACACTTTGTACCCAGTCGAACCGTTCGGCCACCAGCCTGGATTTGTTTGATTGCAAAGGGCCGATAAAGTGCCACTCTATGTCGGCATAGCTCTCTTGCTGGCGCAGGGTATCGATCTTGACCGCCGCTTCCTGGGCGTAGGACTCACCAAAACGGCGTTGACCCGCGGCATGAGCCGCCATGATCGCCTCAATGGGTTTGGTCTTGCTGACGGCAAGCAGGGGAATGCTTTCTGCATTGCGGCCTGCCCGCCCGGCGGCCTGGGCAATGCGCTCCTTTACCTGAAGCAGGTGCTGGGCAATCTGGTTCATATTTCGTAAGTGATCTTGTGATGGGAGAATGACAAATCTATGGATATCACAGAGTTATTGGCTTTCAGTGTAAAGCATAAAGCCTCGGATCTACACCTGTCGGCCGGGGTTCCCCCGATGATCAGGGTTGACGGGGAGGTTCGCAAGATCAATTTGCCCGCCCTGGAGCACAGGGAAGTGCACGCCCTCATCTATGACATCATGAACGACCACCAGCGCAAGGAGCTGGAGGAAAATTTCGAGGTCGACTTCTCGTTCGAGGTGCCCAATCTGGCGCGTTTCCGGGTCAACGCCTTCCAGCAGGCGCGTGGATCCGGCGCCGTGTTTCGCACCATCCCCAGCACGGTACTGAGCCTTGAGGATCTCGATGCCCCCGAGATATTTCGCAAGATTGCCGAATTCCCACGGGGTCTGGTGCTGGTGACGGGCCCTACCGGCTCGGGCAAATCCACCACCCTGGCTGCCATGGTCAACTACATCAATGAGAACTTCCATCACCACATCCTCACCATCGAGGATCCCATCGAATTCGTGCACGAGAACAAGCGCTGTCTGGTCAACCAGCGGGAAGTGCACCGCGATACCAAGAGTTTCAGCGCCGCCCTGCGTTCGGCCCTGCGTGAAGACCCGGACATCATTCTGGTGGGTGAGATGCGGGATCTCGAGACCATCCGACTCGCCATGACCGCGGCCGAGACCGGTCACCTTGTGTTCGGCACACTGCACACCTCGTCGGCGGCCAAGACCATAGACCGTATCATCGACGTCTTCCCCGGCGCGGAGAAGGACATGGTGCGCTCCATGCTGTCCGAATCCCTGCGGGCCGTCATCTCCCAGACCCTGCTCAAGCGGATCGGCGGCGGCCGGGTGGCGGCTCACGAGATCATGATGGGCATTCCGGCGGTGCGAAACCTCATTCGGGAAGACAAGATTGCCCAGCTCTACTCGGTGATCCAGACCGGGATGACCCACGGTATGCAGACCATGGATCAGAGCCTCAAACAGCTGGTCAGCCGGGGTGTGGTGGCGTCCCTCGATGCCAAGGCCAAGGCCGTCGATCCCAACAGCGTATAACAACAACGAATCCAGGGAAGGAGACATCATGAATCTGGATCAGATGCTGACCGAACTGGTCAGCCGCAAGGGCTCGGATCTGTTTGTGACCGTGGGCTCGCCCCCCACCCTCAAGGTCAATGGTCACCTGGTGGCACTGGGCAACGAGCCCCTCGACAAGAAGGAGGCGCTGACCCTGGTCAGGGAGACCCTCAGCTCGGACCATTTTGAACGCTACATCCGAACCAAGGAGGCCAACTACGCCATCCATCGCGAGGAGCTGGGCCGTTTTCGGGTCAGTGCCTTCTGGCAGCAAGAGCTGCCTGGCATGGTGCTGCGCCGCATCGAGACTCGCATTCCCACCTTCGATGATCTGAGCCTGCCTCCCATATTGCAGGACGTGGCGATGGCCAAGCGGGGACTGGTGTTGTTCGTCGGGGCCACGGGGGCGGGCAAGTCCACCACCCAGGCGGCCATGATCGGCTATCGCAACCAGCATGCGGATGGGCACATACTGACGGTGGAAGATCCGGTGGAGTTCGTGCACCAACACGGCCGCAGCCTGGTGACTCAGCGCGAGGTGGGGATAGACACCGAATCGTTCGACGTGGCGCTGAAGAGCTCTCTGCGCCAGGCGCCGGATGTGATCCTGATCGGCGAAATCCGCAGCCAGGAGACCATGGAGTTTGCCCTGCAGTTTGCCGAGACTGGTCACCTCTGTCTGGCAACTCTGCATGCCAACAACGCCAACCAGGCGCTGGATCGCATCCTGCATCTGGTCCCCCAGGAGAAACACCGCCAGTTTCTGTTCGATCTCTCGTTCAACCTGCGTGGCATCGTTGCCCAGCAACTGGTGCCCAGTATCGACGGACGGCGACGTTTTGCCGCCTTCGAGATCCTGCTCAACACCCCGCTCATCACCGACATCATCCGCAAGGGAGAGATGCACCGGCTCAAGGAAGTGATGACCAAATCCTCAGAGCTTGGCATGCAGACCTTCGATCAGGCGCTGTTTGCCCTGTTCTGTGCCGGCCAGATTGGCTACAGTGAGGCCCTCGCCCATGCCGACTCGGCCAATGACCTGCGACTGCTGATCAAGCTTTCGGGTCATGAACAGCTGGGGTCCGGCATGCTGGACAATGTGACGCTAGACGAATAACGGGACCGCCCGGGCGGGCGGTTCCTCGCCATAGAGGATCCTTATGCTGATTGTGGTATCTCCGGCCAAGACGCTGGATTACGAGTCACCCCTGGTGACGTCCCGTTTCACCCAACCCGAACTGCTGGATCACTCCGCCGAGCTGATCGCCCGGGCCCGCCAGTTGAGCCCGGATCAGATCGCCAGCCTGATGAAGATCAGCGACAAGTTGGCTGGTCTGAATGCCGCCCGTTTCGCCGAGTGGCAGCCGGCATTTACCCCGGACAATGCCCGTCAGGCCCTGCTGGCCTTCAAGGGGGATGTCTACACCGGGCTTGCGGTGGAAGATTTCAGTGACGAGGATTTCGAGTTTGCCCAGCAACATCTGCGCATGCTGTCCGGTCTCTACGGTGTGCTACGACCGCTCGATCTGATGATGGCCTACCGGCTGGAGATGGGGATTCGCCTCGATAATCCGCGCGGCAAGGATCTCTACCAGTTCTGGGGGGACATCATCACCGAACACCTGAACAAGGCGCTGGCAGCCCAAGGGGATGAGGTACTGGTGAACCTGGCTTCCGACGAGTATTTCAAATCCGTGCGTCCCAAGGCCCTGAAGGGGCGGATTGTCACTCCGGTATTCAAGGACGAGAAAAACGGTCAGTTCAAGATCATCAGCTTCTACGCCAAAAAGGCGCGGGGCATGATGGCCCGCCACATCATCAAGCACCGGCTCACCAAGGTGGAGCAGCTGACCGGGTTCAACGCCGATGGCTACTACTTCGTGCCGGAAGAGTCAGATGCCGCCACCCTGATGTTTAAACGTGCAGAAAATTAATTACAAAAAGAGGGAACCAATCTTCCTAGTGATGGGTCTGATTATATGAATCCTCTGTTGTAAGCACTTTTTTATTCGCCGACGTTTGATACGTCGGCTTTTTTATTGTCTATCAATTGCTTTCGGTGAACCCATGTGGTTCAGATAGACTCAAGAAAGGGTGTTGTCGTCACAAGCTGGAGGTGGATGATGGAACAGAAAAATGCCATTCGGCAGGTGGCCGTCCCTTGGGCGCCTTCCCGCCAGCTACCGCCAGGCCTGGTTGTCGCCGAGCTGCATCAGGATCTCTGGAGCGACTCCCTGACCATCATGCTGGGACGGGCTCGCAGCATAGATCTGCCGCCCCAGTTGCTGTGCCGGGTTCACTTTCGCCATATCTACGCCCTGAGGGTGATGGAGGATTGCGATCTGGCTGAGGGGAAGGATAGTCATGCCATCGAGGAGCAGATCCAGATCATCACGCCGTCCCGTTTTGCCAGCTGGTTTCATCAGGAATCCGATGGCTTGCATCTGGACGAGGACTTGCAGCACTACCGCATCTCGACCTGGGACTACTGCGCCGATGTGCTGACCTCCTCGGCGCCAGAGCTCTCTTTTCTTGCCCAGAGCGAATGATGGAAGTGTGATACCGGAGGCGAAGGGGTTCCTTCGCCTCGTTTTTTTGTGCCGACCGGCCAGCCAGTGGCGTGGATGCATGGCACAAAAAAAGCGCCTCAAAGGAGGCGCGGGGGAAAAAGACAGATTGGAAGCGTCACATGGGTGCTACTTGAATCGGCGATGAGCCATGCCAATCAAGTATGGGTTCATATTGCCAGGGGCTATCTGAAGTAGTGCTGAGATGATTCTTCATCCTCTGTTCATATTCTCGGCAACTATTTCCGGCCGCAGTGCCAGTCGCCAGCCAATGCCTTCGGGTATCCTGCCAGCCTGTTCCCATCTTCAGCCCGAGTCTCCATCAGCACGGTTTTGTCAGGGGAGTAACTCGAATGTTCCCGCCGTCTGTTCCAAAGCCAGTAACCAGCGTTTGATCGGGATGCCGCCGGCATAGCCGGTCAGATCGCCGCTGCGTCCGATCACCCGGTGGCAGGGGACTATGATGCTGAGAGGGTTGCGGCCATTGGCGGCGCCAACCGCCCGTACCGCCCTAGGATTGCCGATGGCGGTGGCGATATCGAGGTAACTGACGGTGTCGCCATAGGGTATGTCGCACAGTGCCTGCCACACCGCTTGCTGAAACTGTGTCCCCCTGGCTGCGAGTGGTAGATCGAACTGCTGCAGGCGACCTGCAAAGTATGCGGAAAACTGCTCTTTGTAGGGGGCGAGTGCGGCATCGTCCCGTTGCCACTCTGGCTGTGGCATGACGGGACGTTCGCCCTGGATGAACTCCACATGGCGCAGGCCATCATCGTCGATGGCGATGAGCAGGGGGCCGCGGGCGCTTTCGCAAAAACTGTATCTCATCTTCTTTCGCTCTCGCTGTGAAGGGGGGCATCACTCCAGTACCGGCTTGCCACGGGCTGACTTGATCTCCCCCTTGCGTTTCTTGGCATCGACCCGCTTGCGCTGGGAGCTGCGGGTCGGCTTGGTGGCATGGCGAGTCTTGGGGCGCCAGGCTGCTTTTTTCAGCAGTTCCACCAGGCGGTGCATCGCCTCCTTGCGGTTCATGTCCTGGCTGCGATGGGTCTCGACCCGGATCAGGATGAAGCCATCGTGGATCCGGCTGTCGCTCAGCTTGTCGAGCCCCTCTATGTAGAGCGGCGGCAGGCTCGGTGAGTGGCGGTAATCGAAGCGCAGCCAGACGGCGGAGTCGGTCTTGTTGACGTGTTGTCCGCCGGCTCCCTGGGCCCGCATGGTCTGGAATTGCAGCTCATGCCAGGGGAGGGTGACGCTATTGGAAATCACTAACATGCTGTGGTGCTCTTGTTTGGTGCAGGCGTGCAGGTCGCTGCACCTTGGTGCCTCATTATGGGGCGCGCAGATCGGTTACGGGGGCGGCTCAGGTCAAGGGGACTGCAATTAGACGCTATCTACATGAGATAACACAGTAAAAATTTTTGGCACAAGAATTGATTGCTGGTTCATGACACACCATGGATTGGGAGCAACCAGATGAAGCTGATTACTGCGATTATCAAACCATTCAAGTTGGACGATGTCCGTGAGGCGATTGCCAACCTGGGGGTGGAAGGGTTGACCGTGTCCGAGGTCAAGGGATTTGGCCGCCAGAAGGGACACACAGAATTATACCGGGGAGCCGAATATCAGGTCGACTTCCTGCCCAAGGTCAAGCTGGAGATCGCGACCGCCGACGACAACGTGGAGGGGGTGATCGAAGCCATTTGCAAGGCGGCTTATACCGGCAAGATCGGTGACGGCAAAATTTTTGTCTACGACCTGCTGCAGGCGGTGCGTATCCGGACCGGCGAAGGGGATGAAGAGGCGCTGTAATACTCCGCAGGATGGTAAAGGCTGGCCCCTGACCATCAGGGGACGGCGCATGGCCTCGTCATGAGGCCGCGCCGACCGCCTGCTTCGCTATCAACAATAAGGCCGGATGGCATGCCATCCGGCCTTATTGTCATGCCCGCTCTTCGGTGAGGGGTCTTACGCTCAGCACGGGGGCCGCATCTATTTCATCGGCATTCATCATCGACGAGATGCGCTGCAGGGAGGAGAGCAGCAGAGTCTGCTCCCAGGGCTCCAGTGCCTGAAAACGCTGGATGAAGCACTCCTGCAGCGGTTTGGGGGCCTGGTTCAGCAGGGCCCTGCCTGCGTCGGTCAGGGTGGCGTGCACCTTGCGCTTGTCAGTTTCGCTGCGAATGCGTTGCACCAGCTGGCGGTTCTCCAGTCGATCCATGATGGTGGTGGCCGTCGCCTGGCTCATGTTGGTGTGATTGGCCAGTTGGCGCATGGAGATCTGGCCAAGTTCGTCAATCCCTTTGAGCAACAGCAGTTGTGGTGACGTGAGACCCGCCTCCTTGATCAAGCGCTTGGAGTGCATGTCGATGGCACGAATGATCTGGCGCAGCGCTATCAGCACTTCATCATGTTTTTCCATGGGGAACCGGGTCGTCAGGAGGATTTAAGGGGGCAAATTCTGCTCTTGCCAGAGGAAAACGTCAATATGGTTACGACCCTAATGGTTTATGTTCAAAGTATTTTTGTGTTAGTTTAGCCCCCTCTTTGCAGAATTAGCGCTGACATTTGAGGAGTGAATATGACCAATGAACTGGATATCAAGACCCTGGTAAGTGGGTTGAAAGTGGTGCGTGTACGCTATGAATTGCCCGACACAGCGGCATTTGTACGCTACCAGCCCGCCTACGACGAAGACCCCAACAACCTGAAGGTCCATCACTATGATGGTGAGCTTCCCCTCTCTTGTAGTGAGACAGGTACTTTCAACCTAAAGGAGTTGGTCAACGAGTTGCGCTATGCCTATGTGCTGGTTCATCTCTTCCCCGATGAGAGTGCCATGAACTTCTACCTGACTGGCCTGGATACCGGTCTGGCGCAGCTGGAGTTCATCGGCGGCTCCTATGACTTCAACCGTCTCTGGATCACCAGCGGTATCTCCAACCTAGGCGTACCCATGGCCATCTTCCTTGGCAAGCGTCATGCAGTGAATGGCCAACCGTCGGTTTCCCTGGTGGATCATCGTGAACAGGCGGCCGGCAAGCTGGTCTATCGCGCCATCGGCGGTGCCGGCGAGCACGTTGGCGAAGACTTTTTCAACCACGACTAAGGAGGTTGGATGCGAGCAAGCAAAGGGCTGTTGAAAGGCCTCAATCCCACCATGGCCATGACGGCACTCACCGTCATCACCCTGTTTCTGTTGTTCGGGGTCTTTGTTCCCGATACGGCCGCAGCCTGGTTTACCGGCGCCAAGGATCAGATCATTGCCGGGTTCAAGTGGTACTACATTCTGGTGGTCGCCCTGTTCCTGTTCTTCGCTGTCTATCTGATGTTCAGCCGTTTTGGCAACATCCGGCTGGGTGACGACGACCAGGTACCGGAGTTCGGCTACTTTGCCTGGTTTTCCATGCTGTTCAGTGCAGGCATGGGGATTGGACTGGTGTTCTGGAGCATCGCCGAGCCCATGTATCACCTGCAGGACAACCCCTTCATCACCGAGGGAATGACTCCCGAGGCGGCTCAGGTCGCCATGCGCCTCACCTTCTTCCACTGGGGCCTGCACCCCTGGGCCATCTATGTGATCGTCGGTCTGTCGCTGGCCTTCTTCAGCTACCGCCGCAAGTTACCGCTGGCGATCCGTTCCGTGCTCTATCCCATTCTCGGTGATCGCATCTACGGTTTCTGGGGCCATGCCGCCGACGTGCTGGCGGTATTCGGCACAGTGTTCGGGGTGGCGACTTCCCTTGGTCTTGGCGTCTCCCAGATGAATACCGGCCTCAACCAGATGTTCGGGATGGAAGTCTCGCAGGCCAATCAGCTGTGGCTCATTGGCGGCATCAGCCTGGTGGCCACCCTGTCGGCCGTCTCCGGTGTGGGGCGCGGGGTCAAGTTGCTCTCCGAGCTCAACATCTGGCTGAGTGTTTTCATTCTCGGCCTCTTCCTGGTGCTGGGCCCGACCACCTATATTCTCAACGCCTATGTGCAGAATATCGGTGACTACCTGCAGAACATCATTCAGCTGAGCTTCTGGACCAACACCGAAGCCAATGGCACTTCGGCTTGGCAGTCGAGCTGGACCGCCTTCTATTGGGGGTGGTGGATCGCCTGGGCACCGTTTGTCGGCATGTTCATCGCCCGCATCTCCAAGGGCCGAACCATTCGCGAGTTCGTACTCGGCGTCCTGCTGGTGCCCTCCCTGCTCGGCATGCTGTGGCTCACCGTGTTTGGTGGCACCGCCATGAATCTGGAGCTGTTTGGCGATGGTGGCGTGGTGGCGGCCGTCAATCAGGACGTGACCCTGGCGCTTTACAAGACGGTGGATCTGCTGCACTGGGAGACCTTCGGCTGGATTGCCAAGGGGGTGCTGACCCTGCTGATCTGCACCTACTTCATCACCTCCAGTGACTCGGGCACCCTCGTCATCACGACTCTGCTCTCCATCGGGGATCAGGATCCTCCCGTGATGCACCGTGCCATCTGGGGGCTGGGCGAGGGCTTGGTAGCCGCCATCCTGCTGGTATCGGGCGGGCTGGCTGCCCTGCAGGCGGCCAGCATCATAGCCGCGCTGCCGTTCTCTGTGATCATGCTGGCCATGTGCTATTCGCTGATGCTGGGACTCAAGCAGGAGAGTCAGCGCCAGTTCGAGTATCGCCAAAACCTCAAGCGCCACGATGGCTCAACCCATATGAGCCTGCTGGACCGGATTGGCCCAGCCTGACGGGCGGACATGACAAAGGGGGCTCAGGCCCCCTTTGCATCGACAGCGGCCGTACCGACGATGTTTTCCCTGTGGGAATTTACCGTCGGTGCGACCGCTTTTTATTGGGTGGTTGTGGCCGGGAGCCTTACTCCTCGATAAAGGTCCACTCATCCTTGACCCGGCTGATAGCGTCGGTACGCCGCTTGGCCAGCTGGGCCCTGATCTCCTCTCCCTTGAAGCCTGCCGCAACAATCTCTTTCACCGGCACGGCTTGCGCGGCGGCCAGCGCCTCGGCCACATAATCCGGCTCGGCATAGACCCGCTCCTCGAAGCCGGTGCGACCGTGAAAATCGGCGCGGCAGGCATCGAGCAACTGGGCGAAACGTTCCGGTCTGCGCCAGGCATCGGCCTTGTCGAACACCTTGAGCAAGGTGGCGGGTTTGAGTTCAAACGCGATATGGATGTGGGTGTGCAGATCGCTTACCAGCAGCGCCAGATCCCGGCTCTCGTTGGGGATCCGAAAGCGCTGACAGAAGTCGCGGATGAGGGGCAGCCCCTTCTGGCCATGGCCGTGATGGCTCGGCCAGAACTCCTTGGGCGTCAGCCCCTTGCCAAAGTCGTGGCAGAGGGCGGCGAAGCGCACTGTCAGTTCGGGGGAGAGGCGACAGGCCTGAGCCAGCACCATCATGGTGTGGATGCCGGTGTCGATCTCCGGGTGCCACTTGGCGGGGGCGGGCACCCCGAACAGGGCGTCAAGTTCGGGGAACAGCGCCTTGAGGGCGCCGCACTCGCGCAATACCTCGAAAAACACCTGCGGTGTCGGGCCCAGCAACACCTTCTCCAGCTCCTTCCAGACCCGCTCCGGGGTGAGGTGGGCCAGCTCGCCTGCGGCCGTCATCTCGCTCATCAGAGCCAGGGTCTCGGGGGCAATCACGAATCCCTGGGCGTGGAAGCGGGCGGCAAATCGGGCCACCCGCAGGATGCGCAGGGGATCTTCGGCAAAGGCGGGGGAGACGTGGCGCAGCAGCCGATTTTCCAGATCCCGGATACCGCCGTAGGGATCGTGGAGCTGGCCCTCTTCATCCTCGGCGATGGCATTGATAGTGAGATCCCGGCGCAGCAGATCCTGCTCCAGGGTCACGTCGGGGGCCGCATGGCAGACGAAGCCGGTGTAGCCCTGGCCCTGCTTGCGCTCGGTCCGGGCCAGAGCGTACTCCTGCTGGGTCTTGGGGTGGAGAAACACGGGGAAGTCGCGACCAACCTGGGTAAACCCCAGCGCCAGCATCTGTTCCACGGTGGCGCCCACCACCAGATGATCCCTGTCGCCCTGCGCCAGTCCCAGCAGCCGATCCCGTACTGCCCCCCCAACCAGATAAGTCTGCAAACCCTGTACCTCTTCAGCAATGATGGGGCCGAGTATATCGTCTTTGCGGCGGCTTTGCTGCCGGGGGCGAGGGAGGGAAAAAATCCCTCTGCGGCGCTTTGACTTCATCTGGGGGAGGCCTTACCCTGCCGCACACATGAGCGCTCGCCATACCCTCCGTCGCCTGTTGCAGGGCATGTCGGTATATGGTGAGCCGAAGGAGCCGGAGAGTTCCTTTTCATATCAGATACATGAGAACAATGTGAACCAATCAACCTTCGCTAGCCGGGTGCTGGACTGGTACCAGCTCCACGGCCGCAAGACCCTGCCCTGGCAGCAGGAGAAGACCCCCTATCGAGTCTGGGTCTCCGAAATCATGCTGCAGCAGACCCAGGTCGCCACAGTGATCCCGTATTACCAGCGTTTCATGGCGCGCTTTCCCGATGTGGTAGCGCTGGCCGATGCTCCCGTAGACGAAGTGCTGCACCACTGGACCGGTCTTGGCTACTACGCCCGGGCCCGCAATCTGCACAAGGCGGCCCGGCAGATCCGCGATCAGCATCAGGGGGTCTTCCCGGAGCAGTTTGACGAGGTGGTGGCCCTGCCGGGCATTGGTCGATCCACCGCTGGCGCCGTACTTTCCCTCTCCCTCGGACAACCCCACGCCATTCTCGATGGCAACGTGAAGCGGGTGCTCACCCGCTGGCTTGCCCTGCCGGGCTGGCCTGGCCAGAAACAAGTGGAAAACGAGCTGTGGGAGATAGCGACCCGCCTCACCCCGAGGTTGGGGGTGGCCCAATACAACCAGGCCATGATGGACATGGGGGCCACCATCTGTACCCGCAGCAGGCCCGCTTGCGAGCGCTGTCCGGTGCGGGATGATTGCCAGGGGCTGTCGCAGGGCAAGCCCACCGACTACCCCAACAGCAAGCCCAAGAAGAACATTCCGGCGCGCACCGGCATCATGCTGCTGATCCGCCACTGTGATGAACTTCTGCTGGAAAAACGTCCGCCACAGGGGATTTGGGGCGGACTCTATTGCCTCCCCCAGGTGGCGTCGCTGGCCGAGGTCGACGGGGTGTTGCAGGGGCTGGGCCTCAATGGCAGCAGTTATCGGGAGCTGGAGGGTTTTCGTCACACGTTCAGCCACTTCCATCTCGATATACAGCCGCTGCTGATAGAGACGGACAAGGCGCCGGCCCTGCGTCTCATGGAAGCGGATAACCGACTCTGGTATAACTTACGCCATCCTGCACAGGTGGGGCTGGCAGCCGCCACGGCCCGCCTGCTCGCCTATCCGGACTTACAACCACAGAGGTCAACATGAGCCGTACCGTATTTTGCCAACGTCTGAAGAAAGAGGCGCCGGGTCTCGATTTCCAACTCTACCCGGGTGAGCTCGGCAAGCGGATTTTCGACAACATCAGCAAGGAAGCCTGGGCCGAATGGCAGAAGAAGCAGGTGATGCTGATCAACGAGAAGAAGCTCAACATGATGAATCTCGAGCATCGCCAGTTGCTGGAGAAAGAGATGGTCAGCTACCTGTTTGATGCGGGTGAAGTCCAGATCGACGGTTATACCCCTCCCAGCCAGTGAGCTGAGAGAGCGTAAAACGGTTATCCCCTCCTGGTACAAGCCAATAAGTGACGGGCGGCCCGGCCGCCCGGTTTGAGGATCCTATGGGCCGAATTCTTTGGCTGCTGTGTGCCTTGCTGTTTCTCTCTGCCTGCTCATCCTCTCCCAAGCCCAGCGGGAGCGACGATGATGATCTGGTCAACGGCAAGGACATTCGCGGTTTTGAACACATGATCAGCGCGCTTTCCCATAACGTGAACGAGATATGGGGGCGGGAGGCGCTGTTTGCGGGCAAGTTTGACTACGTCAAATACACGGATCAGTACAAGAGCCGGGCCCACATCGACTTTTCCACCGGTCACATCATGGTGGAGACGGTCTCCGGGATTGAGCCCCGTGCCCACCTGCGCCGCGCCATCATCGAAACCCTGCTGACGCCGGACGATCCGGCGGAAGTTGATCTCTACTCGGATCGGGAGATCATGCCTGGTGGCGAGCCTTTTCTCTATGGGCAGGTGCTGGACAACCAGGGGCAACCGATCCGCTCCACTTGGCGGGCAGAGCGCTATGCCGACTATCTGCTCAACACGGCGATGAAGAAACGCACCCTGGGGATCCGCAACATCTTCTTCATCGATATCCCCATGGTGGCCAACCATGAGGATAAACGAGGCTACAAGTACGCCAGCATCATCCGGGAGGCATCCCGCAAGTACGGTGTTGCCGAGAGCCTGATCTACGCGGTGATCAAGACGGAGAGCAGCTTCAACCCCTATGCGGTGAGCCATGCAAACGCCTATGGCCTGATGCAGGTGATCCCGGCCACCGCCGGACGCGATGTCTATGTGCGGGTCAAGGGCAAGAGCGGTCAGCCGACCCGGGAAGACCTGTTCAATCCCGCCTACAACATAGATGTGGGGACGGCCTATCTGCACCTGCTGCAGACCGTCTATCTGGCGGATATCCAGGATCCCCAGTCCCGTCGCTATGCGGTGATCTCCGCCTACAACGGTGGCGCCGGCGGTGTGCTCAACACCTTCTCCAGCGATCGCAAGGCGGCGCCGGGCCGGATCAACCAGCTTTCCCCCGAGGCTGTCTATCAGGTACTGACCGAGCAGCATCCCAAGGCGGAGGCGCGCCGTTACCTCTACAAGGTCAATCAGGCCGAGAAGGGGTTCAAACGTTCCTTTGCCAGGCAGGCGGGATAACCGGCAATAACGACAAAGGGCGCTTGATATCAAGCGCCCTTGTTGGTTCTGACTGGCATGGTGTTGCCATTATTTACCGATGAAGCCACCTTTGGCCTGGGGAGCCGCGCCCACTTTCTCCAGTGATTCCACTTCTACCTCGGTCTTGTTCCAGCTGTGGTCCACTTCACCGCGGATGCGGATCAGATCGTCCGGACCCACTTCGACGCCACGCCATACGTCCTGATCCACTTCGACTTCTACCTCGCCGCTGGCATCGCGGAACAGGTAGTTCTCGTCGCCCAGGTGTTTGACCAGCTTGCCTTCGAGGGTGGCCCAGCTGTCATCAGCCAAGTCTTTCAGTTGCGCGACGGAAACCTTGTTCTGCTCCTGGGGGCCGGTGTAGGCCGCCATGGCGAAAGAAGAGACAGACATCAGGGCCACCAGTCCGATTACGCTTGCTTTGTTCATTTTTATGCTCCTGTCGTTGGTATGGGGCCATTTTGGCGAGGCAGGCGTGAAACAAGCGTGAAAGAACGGCACTTTTTGCCGACGAATGAGAGCGCAATCGATTTAATCGCACAGCTCGGCGTGTTCAATTTCATTTGAATCTGTAATCTGTCGTCTGGTTAGTAAGGGGCTGGTTCGACGCATTCCCGACGTCGTTGCGGCTTGAGGACGAGTTGCGGGCTCTGCCTGCTCAATCAATGAGAATAACAATATGAAAAAATGGCTTGTTTGTTTATTGGGGTTACTGGCGCTGACCGCTCAGGCGGTGGAGCGCCCGAGCTTTTCCCGGGTTGTGATGTTTGGTGACAGCCTCTCGGACACCGGCAAGATGTACAAGAAGATGAAGGGGTATCTCCCCTCCAGCCCTCCCTATTACGAGGGGCGTTTCAGCAATGGCCCGGTCTGGTTGGAACGGTTGCGAGACGAACACTTCCCCGGGCTTCAGCTGGCTAACGAGGCTGAAGGTGGGGCGACGGCGGTGGCCTACAACAAGCTGGGCTGGCTTAACTTCTGGGCCTGGGATCCCAAGTATCAGGTGATCAACAACCTCGACTACGAGATCGATCAGTTCCTGGCGAAGGACAGCTTGCGTCCCGACGATCTGGTGGTGATCTGGGTGGGGGCCAACGACTATCTGGCCTATGGCTGGAATCAGGAGAAGGATGCCGATCGGGTAATCGAGACCATCCGCCTGGCATCCAACCGACTGGTACTTAACGGGGCGCAGCAGATCCTGCTGTTCAACATCCCGGATCTGGGCAGAACTCCATCCGCCAACAGCATGAAGGTAGTGGATCAGGTACGCCACGTAGCCAGCTATCACAACCAGCGGCTGCTCAATCTCTCGCGCGAGCTGGCCCCCCTTGGCATCGTCAAGATGTTCGAAGTGGACAAGCAGTTTGACGAGATGGTTGGTGATCCCCAGAAATTCGGGCTGAGCGACATCAAGCACGCCTGCTATGGCGGCGGGTATCTGTGGAAGCCCTTCTCCGATGCGAGCGAGGCGCCAGCCTTGAGCGTCCCAGAGCGTCTGGCGGTGGCCGGCAACCCGATCCTGGCCCAGGCTGTTGTGAGCCCGCAAGCGGTCCGCAGTGCGGCAGCCCGAAACTGCGATGAACACATGTTCTGGGATCAGGTGCACCCGACCGCGACAGTGCACAAGGCGATGGGGGAGCGGGTCGCCGCCTTCATCGAACAGCATTACGAGTTTATTCGTCGCTGATCCGCGATCTGTAAACACCGGTGCGGGGCCAACCTCATGTTGGCCCCGCATTTTTATGGTCCTCTTTCCTTTGCCGCTTGCATGTCACAACTTTGTCTAAAAATCAGACGCTTGTGCTGTGTTTGTGAACGTTTCTGGGTTATGGTGTTTTTTGTTAATTGGTATCAAGCACTTGAAAATGGACTAACGTTAATATGCTGCGATCGCAGTCGATGTGGTCGTGCCCATAAGATGGGGTGGTATCAAACAACCCCTCCTACATAAAGTTGCAGAGGCTAAAACATGAAAAAGTCATTGATTACCTTGTTGGTTACCGGCTTGCTCGCGGCCAATGCCCAGGCAGCAGGCCAAGACAACACCTGGTATGGCGGTGCCAAGCTGGGTTGGTCCAACTTCTACGGCATTGATGAAAGCAACAATTTTACCCTTGGCGATGAAACCAACGATGCACTGGGTGCCGGTGCTTTTGCCGGTTATCAGGTCAACCAGAATCTGGGTATCGAGCTGGGTTATGACTACCTGGGCAAATACAAGTATGACGCTACCACTGCCGCCGGTACTGCCTTCGGCGATAGCGTGAAGTCCCAGTTGGCTCAGCTGACCCTGAAGCTGGGTTTCCCGGTCACCGAGAGCCTGGATCTCTACGGTCGTATCGGTGGTGGTTATGGTTGGGCTGACAGCGAACGTTTCGACAGTGACAGCCGTTTCGTCGTCGTCGGAGCCCTGGGTGCCGAGTACGCTTTCAACCGTGACTGGGCCGCCCGTCTCGAATATCAATACTCAACACCTTATGGCAGCCGTGAAGACACGGGCGTGCGCATGGACAACGGTCTGCTCTCGCTGGGTGCCGTTTACCGCTTCGGTCAGGTCGCTCCCGTGGTTGCTGCACCAGCGCCCGAGCCGGCTCCCGAGCCCGTGATGGTCGAGAAGCAGTTCACCCTGAGCTCCGATGTGCTGTTTGACTTCAACAAGGCCACTCTGAAGCCGGAAGCGGGTCAGGCGCTGGACTCCCTCTATAGCCAGATTGAAGAGGCCCGACCCAAGGATGGGGTGGCAACCGTGATCGGTTACACCGACCGTATCGGTTCCGATACCTATAACCAGAAGCTCTCCGAGCAGCGTGCCCAAAGCGTAGCCAACTACCTGGTCGGCAAGGGTATTCCCGCCTCCAAGGTCAATGTGGAAGGTCGTGGCGAGTCCTCACCGGTCACCGGGGACAGCTGCGTCAGCAAGTCCAAGCGTGAGCTGATCGTCTGCCTGGCACCGGATCGTCGTGTTGAAGTGAAGGTGGAAGGGGTAGCCGAGGTTCAGGAGTAATTTCCTGATCCTGACCTGAACTAGCGGGACTGTGCGAGCAGCCTCATATTGAATAGCCAAAAGCCAGTCAATTCAATTGACTGGCTTTTTTGTTGATGGTGACGAGCAGATGGCAAGACATCAGGACGGGAGTGGCATCACCCGGTTGCGGCCCAGATCCTTGGCCTTGTAGAGCATCTTGTCGGTGCGCTCGACCAGGCTGTCGACACCCTCCTGGCCATTGTGCTCCGCCACTCCGAATGAGGCGGTGATGTGGTCGATGCGACGTCCAGATTTGCGATCCAGTACCGACATTCGCTCGATGGCGCGCCGGATACTTTCCGCCATCTGTCTGCTGAGTGCCAGATTGCGATGGGGCACCAGCAGGGCAAACTCCTCGCCGCCGAGACGATAGGCCGTTACCCCCTCCTTGCAGGCATCGCGCAGCCGCTTGCTGAAAGCCCGCAGCACCTGATCCCCCAGCAAGTGACCATACTCGTCATTGAAGTTCTTGAACCTGTCGATATCGGCCAGGATCAGCGAGAAGGGGTGCTTGCTGCGAATCAATCCTTCCAGTTCGAAATCGAAGGCGCGCCGGTTGAGCAGGTTGGTGAGGGCGTCCTCGTTGGCCAGTTTTCGAGTCTCGTTGAGCGCCTCACGCAGCTCCTTGATCTCTTTCTCGGCATTGCTGAGCTGGTTGCGAAAGTGCATGGTGGACATGCGCACATCGCGGGATTCGCGCACCAGATCCCGCAGGATCCCCATGGTGTCCTCCAGACTCAACCCCTCGTCGTCGATCTTGCTCAGCTTGTCGAAGCTCTTGTCGAGCATCTCCTGAAACAGGCCGGTATCAGAAATGGCATCCTGCATCGAGTGATCCAGCTCGTTGGCCATGGCGGCGAGGCTGAGTTTCATCGCCTCCATCTGCTGCTCATCCTGGGCGGCGAGGTGCTGGTGATAGAGGCGCTCGCAGGTGGTCAGCGAGCAGGTGCCCTGAAGCTTGATGGCCTGATCGATGGCCTGGTTGAGCTCGGGCATGCTGGCCGATACATAGTTGTACCAGAGATGATAATTGTCAGGTGTGGTGGGGATTTGGTACTTGATCATCAGGGGAACCGCCTGTTTGAGATAGGCGGCTGACTGGGCAAAAGTGTCCTTACTCATGAGTTCTGTGTCTCACATACCGGCAAACTGAGGAGAGTATGACAGAGAGAGTGGCCAAAAGGCAGCCGATGGATGCCATTCGCCCCCCCCTCCGATATAATGGCACCGTTACCACCAATCCTAAGGCCTGCTTATGTCTCAAAAAGATCCTTTCCTCGAACGCGAGGCCGAAAAATACGAGAATCCCATCGCCAGCCGAGAGCTGATTCTTGACCTCATCAAGGGCCATGAAAAGCCCATGTCCCGTGAAGAGTTGGCCAAGGTCCTCAAGCTGACCGATGAAGAGCCGTTGGAAGCCTTGCGTCGTCGCCTGCGCGCCATGGAGCGCGACGGGCAACTGGTATTCACCCGCAACCAATGTTACGCCCTGCCGGATCGCCTGAATCTGGTCAAAGGCTATGTGCTCGGCCACAAGGATGGCTTCGGTTTTCTGCGTCCGGAAGGTGGTGGTCCGGATCTGTTCCTGAACAATCGCGAGATGCAGCGCCTGATGCACGGCGACTACGCCTTGGTGCAGCCAACCGAGATTGACCGCAAGGGCCGTCAGGAGGCGCGTCTGGTGCGCCTGCTCAAGGCCCGCGAGGCGGACATCGTCGGCCGTTACTTCGTCGAGAACGGCGTCGGTTTCGTGGTACCCGACGACAGCCGCATCGGCCAGGACATCATCATCCCGGAAGGGGAGAACAAGGGCGCGCGTCAGAGCCAGGTCGTGGTCGTGCGCATCAACCAGCGCGCCACCGCCCGTTTCAACGCGGTCGGTACCGTATTGGAAGTGCTGGGTGAGAACATGGCCCCCGGCATGGAGATCGAGATCGCCCTGCGTACCCACGGCATTCCCCACACCTGGCCGGAAGAGGTGACCAAAGAGGTCGCCGGTCTGGGTGAAGAGGTGCCGGAGAAGGCCAAAGAGGGGCGCATCGATCTGCGCGCCCTGCCGCTGGTCACCATCGACGGGGAAGATGCCCGCGACTTCGATGATGCCGTCTTCTGTGAAGCCAAGCGCGGCGGTGGCTGGCGCCTGTGGGTCGCTATCGCCGACGTTTCCGCCTACGTGAAGCCGGGCACAGCCCTCGACACCGAGGCCTACCAGCGCGGCAACTCGGTCTACTTCCCCGAGTTCGTGGTGCCCATGCTGCCGGAGGTACTCTCCAATGGCCTCTGCTCGCTCAACCCACAGGTAGATAGGCTCTGCATGGTGTGCGAGATGACCATCTCCGCCGCTGGCCGCATGTCCGGCTACAAGTTCTACGAAGCGGTGATGAACTCCCACGCCCGCATGACCTACACCAAGGTGGCGGCGATCCTGGATGGCGATCCCAAGTTGCGCCAGCAGTACGAGCCGCTGGTGGGTCACATCGAGGAGCTCAACAACCTCTACAAGGCGCTCAAGCATGCCCGCCATCAGCGCGGTGCGGTGGAGTTCGAGAGCGAAGAGACCCGCTTCATCTTCAACGCCCAGCGCAAGATCGACCGCATCGTGCCGCTGGTACGCAACGACGCCCACAAGATCATCGAAGAGTGCATGATCCAGGCGAACGTGGCCGCCGCCCGTTACATCGAGAAGAACGAGGCCGCTGCCCTGTTCCGGGTGCATGACCGCCCGGGTGAGGAGCGTCTGACCGGCTTCCGCGACTTCCTGGCAGAACTCGGCCTGGAGCTCAAGGGAGGCCTGGAGCCCGAGCCGAAGGACTTTGCCGAGCTGGCCGCCAAGTTTGAAGGGCGCCCGGATGCGGAGTTGCTCTCCACCATGCTGCTGCGCTCCATGCGTCAGGCCATCTATCAGGCCGACAACATCGGTCACTTCGGTCTGGCCCTGAAGTCCTACGCTCACTTCACCTCGCCGATCCGTCGCTACCCCGACCTCATCCTGCACCGCGCGATCAAGTATCAGACCGCCAAGGAGCAGCAGGCCAACCTGCGCCACAAGTGGACCCCGAGCGGTGGCTACCACTACCAGCTGGAAGAAGTGGATCCGATGGGCGAGCACTGCTCCATGACCGAGCGCCGCGCCGATGACGCCACTCGCGACGTGGCCGACTGGCTCAAGTGCGAGTACATGCTGGATCACGTGGGTGACGAGTTCGACGGCGTCATCGCCAGCGTCACCGGCTTTGGCTTCTTCGTGCGTCTGGCCGAGATCCACATCGACGGTCTGGTGCACGTCAGCACCCTCACCAACGACTACTACCAGTTCGACCCGCTGCACCAGCAGCTGATCGGCGAGAACTTCCGCCGCCGCTACCGTCTGGGTGACAAGGTGCGGGTCAAGGTGATGGGCGTGAACCTGGACGATCGCAAGATCGACTTCGTGATGGTGGAAGAGCCCCTCAAGATCACCGGCAAGAACGCCAAGCAGGCGGTGCGCAAGATGGCCGAGATCAAGAAGGAGAAGGCCAAGAGCGCCGAGCGCCACGAAAAGCGCAAAGAGAAAGAGGGCAAGGATAGCGGCAAACCCGCCAAGGGCGGCCGTGCCAAACCCAGCAACAGACGACCGGGCAAGAAGGCTCGCGACAAGGCCAAGAGCACTAAATGAGTACTGAACTGATCTACGGCATTCACGCTGTATCCGCGCTGCTGGAGCGCACCCCCGAGCGCTTCATCGAGGTGTGGGCCCTCAAGGGTCGCGACGATGAGCGGCTGCAGCCCCTGCTGGCCGAGCTGGATGCGCTCGGCCTCAAGGTGCAGAGCGTGAACCGCAAGACGCTTGACGACAAGGCAGAGGGCAACAATCACCAGGGCATCATGGCCCGGGTGAAAGAGGCACCCAAGCTGGCCGAGCACGATCTGGCCAGCCTGCTGGACAAGCTGGCCGAGCAAAAAACCGCCCCCTTCCTGCTGGTGCTGGACGGGGTGACCGATCCGCACAACCTGGGTGCCTGCCTGCGCAGCGCCGATGCGGCCGGAGTGCATGCGGTGATCGTGCCGCGCGACAAGGCCACCGGGCTGACCCCGATCGTGCGCAAGGTCGCCTGTGGCGCCGCCGAAGTGGTGCCGCTCATTCAGGTCACCAACCTGGCCCGCAGCCTGCGCGAGCTGCAAGAGCGTGGCGTCTGGATCGTCGGTACCGCCGGCGAGGCGGATCACGACCTCTATCAGGCGAAACTCACTGGTCCCATGGCGCTGGTGATGGGCGCAGAGGGCAAGGGTATGCGCCGTCTCACCCGCGAGCATTGCGATGAGCTGGTGAGTATCCCGATGGCGGGGGCGGTTTCCAGCCTCAACGTCTCGGTGGCGACCGGCGTCTGCCTGTTTGAAGCCGTGCGTCAGCGCCGCGCCTGACATGATGGACAGACCTCCCTTTCGCTGGGAGCAGGTCATGAATGAGCAGGAGGCCGCGCGCCTCCTCTCTTTTGCTCGCTCGCTGACGCTTGCCACCAAAAACTACCTCTGGCATGCAGGGGACAACCCGGATCTGCTGGTCAGGGTGGAACAGGGGCTGCTGCGTGCCCGAGTGGTGCTGGCGGATGGCCGCGAGTACATCAAGGAGTTCTACTGGGAGGGGGACGAGTTTCTCGACTTTCACCACCTGCTGAGCGGTGAGCCGGCCCGCTACAGCGTGGAAGCGCTGGAGCCCTGTCGGTTGCAGCTGTTCCAGCTGGCCGATCTGCGCCAGCTCTCCTGTTGGCCTTCCTGGTACCGGCATCTGCTGGAAGTGCAATTGCGCATCAAGGAGGAGAAAGAGCTGCTGCTCCTGACCGAGGGCCCCCAGGCCCGCTACCAGCATTTCCTCGCAAGCTTCCCCGGATTGGATGCCAGGGTGCCGGATCACCTGATCGCCGCCTACCTCGGCATCACCCCCATCAGCCTGAGCCGCATTCGCAAACGGCTGAAAGCAATTAACAAAGGTTAATGCCGGCTGGCCGTGCCCGGATTATGCTGGCCGTTCGAATCGAGATGGAGTCGCCGATGAACTGGATCCTGAAGCCCTGGTCTGAACTGACCACTGACGAGTTGTACGAGTTGCTGGCCCTGCGCGCCGAGGTGTTCGTGGTGGAGCAGACCTGCCCCTTCCAGGATTTGGATGGATTGGATCGCCGCGAGGGAGTGTGGCACCTGCTCGGTTATCGCGGGGATCTGCTGGCCGCCTATGCCCGGATCATGGCGCCCGGGATCGGGGATGACAGCGGCGCCGCCATCGGCCGGGTCGTTACGTCGCCGAGGGCAAGGGGCGATGGCCTCGGCCATCAGCTGATCGGCGAGGCGGTGAAGGCATGTGAGACGCGCTGGCCGGCCCACAGCATCTGGCTGGGGGCACAGGCCCATCTGCAGGGCTTCTATGGCCAACACGGTTTCTTGGCCGAGGGAGAGGGGTATCTGGAGGACGATATTCCCCATATGGGGATGCGCAAGTCAGTCGCGTAACAGCGCCCTTGTCAGAGAACATAGAATGCAGAAGGGCCATCCTGCGGGATGGCCCTTCTCTTTTATCTGGCAGAGATCACTTCTTCTTTTTCTTCTTGGCTGCTTTTTTCTTGGCATCGGCCGGCTTTTTCTTCTTCACCGGTACCCGCGCCTCTTTGTGCTTGGGGCGTAGCTCATCGATCACCCGGCGCTTGAGGCGCTCCTCGGTGTAGCGCTCGATCTTGGCGACCATGGCCATGTCGTGGGCTTCCACCAGGCTGATGGCGCAGCCACGGTTGCCGGCGCGACCGGTACGGCCGATGCGGTGCACGTAGACATCGGCGCCATAGGGCATGTCGTAGTTGATGACATGGCTGACGTTTGGCAGGTCGATGCCGCGGGCGGCCACGTCAGTAGCGATGAGGAAGGGCACTTCCCCTTCATGGAACTTGCGGATCGACTCGATACGCTTGCTCTGCTCCATCTCGCCGCGGATCCAGGCGCAGGAGACACCGGCTGCCTGCAGCTGGCCGGAGAGCTCCGCCAGCCGCTCACGAGTCTTGACGAAGATGATGGCCTTCTGGGTTTCCGGGTTTTTCAGGATGTGCACCAGCAGGGCCAGCTTGTGGGCGGCGTCATCGGCCAGATGGATCCACTGGGTGATGGGGCGACGCTCGCTGCGCGGCGGTTCGGCATGCAGCTCTACCGGATCCTTGAGGATCTCGCTGGCGAACTTCTCAAGGCCAGCCCCTTCCAGGGTGGCGGAGAACAGCATGGTGTGCTTGCGATAGCGCGCCTCTTCCACGATGCGGTTCACATCCTTGATAAAGCCCATGTCCAGCATGCGATCCGCTTCGTCCAGCACCAGTACCTCAATGTCGTGGCTCTCGAACTCCTCTTTCTCGATGTACTCGAGCAGGCGGCCTGGAGTGGCCACGACGATGTCGGTGGTCTTGGTCAGGGCCGGCAGCTGCTCTTCATGGCTGACGCCACCGATGATGGTTTCGATGCTGAGGCTGGTGTGGGCCGCCAGCGCCTTGGCGTGGGCGGTCACCTGCAGGGCCAGTTCGCGGGTCGGGGTCAGCACCAGCATGCGGCAGGGACCCGGCTTGCGGCGCGGGAAGTCCAGCAGGTGCTGGAGTGCCGGCAGCAGGAATGAAGCCGTCTTGCCGGTGCCGGTTGGTGCGGATGCCAGAATATCGCGGCCGTCCAGGGCTGGCTCCAGCACCATCTGCTGGATGGTGGTGGGGCGGGTGAATCCCATCTCGGCCAAGGCCCGGTTGAGGGCGGGATGCAGGTCGAAATCATCAAAGGACTGGCTCATGGCAATACTCGGTCATTTAAGGAAACGGCAGATTATAGGCGATTATCTCGTCGGCTCCTATGGCGAGAGTGGGTTAGCCGCTATAATCCCCCACCATTTTTTCGGATGACGGGGGCCAGATGGGGCGTAGCCGCGGATTTACCTTCAAGCAATTCCATGTCGATCATGACCGCTGTGCCATGAAAGTCGGTACGGACGGCATCTTGCTGGGAGCCTGGGCCCCGGTTGCCAACGTCCACCGGGTGCTGGATATCGGGACCGGCAGCGGTCTGATCGCACTGATGCTGGCCCAGCGCAGCAGATCTGACTGCGTCATCGATGCGGTAGAGCTGGATAATAATGCGGTGAACCAGGCCAGGGACAATGTGACTGCCTCCCCCTGGGCGGTGCGCATCAAGGTCATTGAGAGCGCCATTCAGGAGTATCAGGCCGCGCCTTATGATCTCATCGTCTCGAACCCCCCCTACTTCGTGGCAGGCCAGGCATTCAGCGATCCGGCGCGGGCGCTGGCCCGTCATACCGGCGCCCTCGACAGCCATGGATTGCTGGCAGCAAGCAACCGTCTGCTGGCGCCTTCCGGTGAATTGGCGCTGATTGTGCCGACCGCCATGGCGGATGAAATTTTATGCATTTCGGGAGATTATGATCTGCATGCCGTTTGTTATACAGCTGTTATCACCAGGGCTGGAAAAGAGGCAAATCGTGTTTTATTGCGGCTTGGTAGAGGATTAAACAGGTGTGACAGGGGTGAAATTGTGATCCATTCTGCTGATGGAACCTATTCCGACAGATACATCCAACTGACCAGCCCCTTCTATTTGAAGATGTAAATTTCGTCTTGAACTATTTTTTCACGCCATTATGCTGGTTGCAGATCGAGCGCCCGCTCCAGACCAGCGAAAATCACTGGTTGTGATGAAAAAACACGCGGCGCTCTTTTTTTTACCCACCTGAACACACCCGGTCAGCGACCGATAAAAACTATAACAAGCAATAAGTTACAAGACAGACGAGGTTGAACTTGACGAAATCACTCACATTGTCCGATGTACTCGGATTGGGGTTTATGACCTTCGCCTTCTATCTGGGCGCCGGTAATATCATCTTCCCGCCGTTGGCCGGTTACATGGCCGGTGAGCATCTCTCTCTGGCGATGCTGGGCTTCCTGGTGACCGCGGTCGGTCTGCCGCTCATCACCATCATTGCCGTGGCCAAGGCCGGCAACGGCTGGGCCGGCATGACCAAGCTGCTGCCTGCCGGCGTGGCGACCGCGCTGGCCGTCGCCATCTACATCATCATCGGTCCGGCCTTTGCTGCACCCCGTACTGGCCTGGTAGCCTACGAGATGGGTCTCAAGCCCTTCATCGGTGACATGGGTCAGGCCGGTCTTGCCGCCTATACCGTGATCTTCTTCGGGCTGGCCATCGTGGTTTCCCTCAACCAGGGCAAGCTGATGGATGCCATCGGCAAGTTCTTGACTCCGGTGCTGATGGTGCTGCTGCTGGCGCTGGCCATTGGTGTCTTTGCTGCCCCGCAAGGTGCCATGCCGGATGCGACCGGTGACTACCAGAACAGCCCCTTCGTGAAGGGGATCCTGGAAGGCTACAACACCATGGATACCCTGGCTTCCCTGATGTTCGGTGCGCTGATCGTGGATCTGCTGCGCCAGAAGGGCATCAATGACTATCAGGGTCAGTTCAAGTATCTGGCGATCGCCGGCCTGATCTCGGCCGTGGGTCTGTCCGTGGTCTATGTCTCCCTGTTCCAGCTGGGTAATACCGCTGCGGGCGTGGCGACTGACGTCAGCAACGGCGGCGCCATCGTCAACGCCTACGTGCTGAGCCTGTTCGGCCAGCCGGGTCAGTTCATTCTGGCAGCCATCATCACTCTGGCGTGTTTCACCACTGCGGTCGGCCTCATCTCCGCCTGCTCCGATTTCTTCCATAACCTGACCGGTATGGCTTACAAGAAACTGGTGGTGTTGCTGGGTGCCATCTGCGCTGTGGTGGCCAACGTGGGTCTGAGCCAGCTCATCAGCCTCTCCATCCCTGTACTGGTTGCCATCTATCCAGTGGCCGTGGCCCTGGTGCTGGTCACCTTCCTGAAAGGTTACTTCGGTCGTTCCCGCCTGGTGTTCCGCGGTGTGCTGATCGTCGCCTTCCTGTTCGGCTGCCTGGATGGTCTGGGTGCTGCCGGCATGAAGATGGATGCTTTTGCCTTCCTGCCGCTGTTCGACAAGGGCCTGGCCTGGTTGATGCCGACCCTGCTGGCCTGCGTGGTGGGCATGGTGGTGCGCCCGAGCGAGAAGCTGGCTGCCGAAGCTGCCTGAACCTCGTCACTGAAATAAACAAAAAGGCCAGCATCAGCTGGCCTTTTTGTTGTCTGGTTTTTGAACCTGACCGGTTGGGAGGATCAGATCCTTGGGCCCGTTTCGGGCTTGCCATCCATGCCATACCAGTGGGCCGCCACCCGTCCGGCGTGCCACTCGAAAGTGCCCCAGGGTTTTTGGGCCTGCCAGCGGGGGAAGTTGATCACCACCCGGTTATCCTCGTACTTGTAGAGCGAGGTGCTGATCTGGATATCGGAGAGGATCAGCAGCAGGGCCCAGCAGATGAAAATCCATTTCAGTGCTTTCCACATAGAGGTTACTCGAAGCAGATTTCGATGGTGGCACGGCCATATTTGGATTCGAATGGCATCATAATCTTGGTGCCGTCGGCGCGGTGGGAGATGGTGTGGTTGGGACCCGAGACGATGATGGGGGTGGCCATGTCGAACTCGTAACCCTTCTCACCCAGCATGCGCTTGGCGCCACCGGTGACCATGTTGGTGATCTCGCCCACCATGTCGGTCACTTCCTCGTTGATGTTGGCAGGCGCTTCACCCAGCATGCGGCGCATGATCTCCAGCGCCAGCCCCTTCTCGAAGCTGATGGAGAGGGAACCACGGGTCTGCGGACCCACCATGCCGATGAGGCCGGAAACATCGCCACGGGCTAGTTCATCCATCTTGCGTTTCGGTTTGCCCGGTTTGAGTTCCAGCTGTGCCATGGTCGAGAGCACATTGAGCAGAGAGAGCAGGAACGGGTTTACAAAATCAGCCTTCATGATGACTTCCTACAGTGGGCGTACAGCGGGCACATTGGCCATGTGCCTCAATTGTCTTATTGGTAATAGTAAAGCCATGCTGGTGGGCCTGCTCTGAAAACGCGCTGTCGATGGCCGCATCATGCAGCTCCACCACATCCCCGCACTGGTCGCAGATGAGCAACTGCATCGGATGGGCGTGATCGAAGTGACAGCAGAAGATAAAGGCGTTGAGCGACTCCACCTTGTGGGCAAACCCCTGTTCGAGCAGAAAATCGAGTGCCCGGTAGACGGTGGGGGGCTTGGCATTGGCTTCCGTCTGTTGCAGCTGGGCCAGCAGGTCGTAGGCGCTGATGGCATTGCCGTGGGCCGCCAGCAGGCGAAACACCTGGCGACGGGTCGGGGTGAAGCGGATCCCTCTTTGTATACAGAGTCGTTCGGCCCGTTGTAAAAGTTGGTCTTGATTCATGATCGCGCAAATACCCTTTCTATTAGGCGGATACTATCACAGGGCCCCGCATGGCGCGGCGACAAAATTCATTTTCTGGGGCTGCTTCACGTTGTGATAATATCCGCCCCTTTGTTAAGCCAACCCGGATAATTCTTATGCAGGCGCAGCGTTTTTCCATCGCCCCGATGCTGGACTGGACCGATCGGCATTGCCGTTATTTTCATCGACTGATGAGCCGTCAGACCTTGCTCTATACCGAAATGGTGACCACGGGTGCCATCATCCACGGCAAGGGAGATTATCTGGGCTACAGCGAGCAGGAGCACCCCATCTCCCTGCAACTGGGAGGCAGCAATCCGGCCGATCTCGCCCACTGTGCCAAGCTGGCCCAAGAGCGCGGCTATGACGAGGTGAACCTCAACGTTGGCTGCCCCTCCGATCGAGTACAGAACGGCCGCTTCGGCGCCTGCCTGATGGGGGAACCCGCCCTGGTGGCCGACTGCGTCAAGGCGATGCGTGACGTGGTGGATATTCCGGTGACGGTGAAGACCCGCATCGGCATCGACGATCAGGACTCCTACGAATTTTTGCAGGCCTTCATTGAGCAGGTGCGCGACGCCGGCTGTGATACCTTCATCGTGCACGCCCGCAAGGCATGGCTGAGTGGCCTGAGTCCGCGGGAGAACCGCGAGATCCCGCCCCTCGACTACCCCCGTGTCTATCGACTCAAGCAGGAGTATCCCGAGCTGACCATCGCCATCAACGGCGGCGTGACCTCCATGGAGCAGACCCTTGAGCATCTGCAGCATGTGGATGGTGTCATGATGGGACGCGAGGCTTACCAGAACCCTTATATTCTGGCGCAGGTGGACAACCGGGTGTTTGGCCTGGCGGGCGAGGTGCCGAGCCGTCACGAGGTGGTGCGCATGATGCTGCCCTACATGGAGCAGGAGCTGGCCAAGGGCAACTACCTCTCCCATATGACCCGTCACATGCTGGGTCTGTTCCAGAACATGCCGGGGGCTCGCGCCTGGCGTCGCCATCTCAGCGAGAATGCCTGCCGGCCGGGAGCCGATACCCAGGTGGTGCTGGATGCCATGGCCAAGGTGCCGGAGTTTGCCGACGCAGATGCCGCCGAGTAAGCCTCGGCCTGCGAGTGGCTAAAAGAGAAAGCGCGTCCATGGACGCGCTTTTTTTATGTCTGACGAATAGCCTCAATGCCTGAACTGGTTGATCAGACGGGAGAGATCCTGCAACCGCTCCACCAGCAGGGTGATGCCGTCGAGGGCCTGTTTGCTGTTGTCGGCAGTATGGCTGGCCAGCTGGTGGATCTGGTGCACCCCCTGATCCAGGGTCGATGTCACATCCGCCTGCTGGCTCACGGCCTGGGCTATTTCGTCGCTGGTGCGCGTCACCTGACCCAGCATACGGTTGATCCGATCCAGTACATCGGCCGTAGTGCCGGCATGCTGCTGGCAGCGCTCCGAGGTTTGTGCCCCCTGGGTCATGCCGTCCGAGAGCTGGCTGGTGGTCTGTTGCAGCGCCTGGATCATCTGGTGGATCTCGCCGGTGGAGGCGCGGGTTTTCTGGGCCAGGGCCCGTACCTCGTCGGCCACTACGGCAAAGCCGCGCCCCTGTTCCCCGGCGCGGGCCGCCTCGATGGCTGCGTTGAGGGCGAGCAGGTTGGTCTGATCGGCGATCTGGCCTATCACCTCCAGGATGCCGCTGATCTTCTGACTGTCATGGGTCAGTTGCGCCAGCACGGCGTGGTTGGCGTCCAGCTCCCGATGCAACTGATTGACGGCATCCCGGGTGGTGGCCAGCGCCTGCCGACCTTCGGTGGAGACTTGCTGCACCTCGGCTACCAGCTCGCTTGCCTCCTGGGCACTGTGGGCGACGTCCCGGATCGAGTGGCTCAGCTCCGTGATGGCGCTGGCCATCTGTTCACTCTGGGCACGCTGTTGCTGCAGGTGGGTGTCAATGGTCTGGATATTGCCCCTGTCATCTTCCGCCGCCTGCAGGATCTGCTGGTTGGTATCGGCAGAGCGCCCGACCACGGCTTTCAGCTCAGCCTGTTTCATCTTAAGGGCCAGCTCTATGATGGCCAGGGAGTCCCGGCGCCGGGTGTAAAGTACCTGGCAGAGCCGGGTGCCCTGGGCATCACCGGCCAGTGTTTGCAGATGGCCGAGGCGACGCTGCAGATGCCAGCCATAGCCGGCCAGTGCCAGTAACGACGCCAAAAGCGGGCATAGCCAGAACGGATTGCTGGTGACGGCGGTAGCCAGGGTGGCGAGCAGGGCAGTGGTGGTGAGACCGAGCATGATCTGGCCGGGTTCGATCTGTATCCGGCTCAGCCAGGGAAGCGCTTTGCCGGTGCGTAGCTGGCGATACAGCCGCTCTGCCCAGGCAACCTCGGCCTGCGCCGGTTTGGTACGAACCGACTGGTACTCAATGGTCTCCCCATTGGCGTTGAGGATCGGGGTGACATAGGCATTCACCCAGTAAAACCGGCCCTGTTTGGTGCGGTTTTTGACCAGTCCCATCCAGCTTTTGCCCTGGCGCAGCCGTTGCCACATGTCGGCAAAGGCAGCCTTGGGCATGTCGGGGTGGCGCACCAGATTATGGGGGACTCCCTCCATCTCCTCCACCGTGTACCCGGCCACGTCACAAAAGTGCTGGTTGGCGTAGGTGATATAGCTGGCGGGATCCGTGGTCGAGATCAGCGCAATGTTGTCGGGGAAGTGGATCTCCCCTTCCTGAACGGGTTGGCTCATGGGTCGCTCCGAGTGTAGTTAACTTATTGATAAAATAGTGTTTTATCTGCGCTGTTTAGCTAACTATTCTAGGGGCATCATAGGGGCCAACTTTGGCCTGGGTCAATGAACAGACCCGCTTGCAGGCAAAAGAAACGGGTATTAGCTGGCGGGGGTGAAATCGTGGACCTCTCCGGCTCTCGGTTTGAGGCGAGGGTCTTCATCCTGATAACCGCGGACGAGTTGCATGGTTTTGCAGAAGCTGGCCAGTTTCTCGTAATCCTGGCGGGCGAGATCGATGGCGCGCTCGGCCCGGCGCCGCTCTATCTTGTCTGACTTGCGATTGCTGAACAGCTGCTGCTGGTGCAGCATCCACTCGACAAACTCCTGCTGGCATTGGGATTCAGTATCGCTCTGGGCCTGGGCTGACAGGGTCCACAGCAGGGGCAGCAGTAACAGATAACGCATGGCAAACCAGAATGACAGGAAGGGGATTAGCAGGAAAGGCGGCATTCTATGCCTAAAAATCGGGAGTGAACAGTATCAATAAGCGAGGGCCGCCCGGTGCGGCCCTTGCTGTGCGTGGCTGGATCAGTGCTTGATCAGATAGAGCTGGCGGCTGTAGGCCACATCTTCCGGGTTGTTGATGGGATATCCCTTGAGCCAGGGCTTGATCAGTCTGGCGTTGGTGTACTGGTAGATGGGGGCGATGGGGGCCTGCTCCTGCAAGATAGCCTCCGCCTTGTCGAACAGCTGGCTGCGCGCCGCCGTGACCCGGGTCTTGGCCGCCTTGGCCAGCAGTTTGTCATAGTCCGCATTGGCAAACCCGGCCATGTTGCCGCTGTGGCCTGAGCCCCACAGGCCGAGGAAGGCGGAAGGGTCGTTGTAGTCGGCGACCCAGGAGGAGCGGATCACCTCGAACTGGCCACTCTGGCGACTGTCGAGATAGGTCTTCCACTCCTGGTTGGTGAGTTCGACCTGTACCCCCAGCTTCTGCTTCCACATGCTGGCGATGGCCAGTGCCATCTTCTTGTGGATCTCCGCCGTGTTGTAGAGCAGGGTCAGCTTGAGCGGCTTGTCCGGGCCGTAACCGGCCTCCTTGATCAGAGCCTTTGCCTTGTCATCCAGCGCCTGCTGACTGCTTTGCGAGAGCAGATTGTCCTTGGGAGTGAAGCCAGCCGTCACGTCCGGGGTGAAGTGGTAGGCCGGTTTCTCTCCGGTGCCGAGGACCTTGTCGGCAATCAGGCCGCGATCGATGGCGTAGGAGAGCGCTTTGCGCACTCGCACATCGTCGAGGGGAGGCTTGCGGGTGTTAAAGGCGTAGTAGTAGGTCCCCAGCTGCTCCGGGGTGTAGACCTCACCCGGGATCTGCGCCATCAGCCTGGCGTACTGCTCCTTGGGGAAGGATTCGGTGATGTGCAGATCGCCAGCCAGATAACGGTTGGTTGCCGTGCTCTCCTGATTGATGGGCATGAAGATGACCTTGGTCAGCACCGTATGGGCTCGGTCCCAGTAATAGGGGTTGGGGGTCAGTTCCAGCTTCTCGTTGACCACCCGCTTGCCGAGCACGAAGGCGCCGTTGCCCACCAGCTTGCCGGGCTGGGTCCACTGCTCGCCATATCGCGCCATGCTGGCCTGGTGGAGCGGTGACAGGCTGGGATGGGTCAGCAGGCTCAGGAAATAGGGCACGGGCTGGGAGAGGGTTACCTGCAGAGTGCGGTCATCGAGGGCCTTCACCCCCAGCTCGTCTGGGGGCAGCGTGCCGGCCAGGATCTCGTCCACCTTGTCAAAGCGGGCCAGCTGGGCGAACCAGGCGAAGGTGGCCGCCTCTTTCGGGTCGACCAGCTTGCGCCAGCCGTAGACGAAGTCACCGGCCTTGACCGGATCGCCGTTGGACCAGCGGGCATCGGGCCGCAGGTGGAAGGTAAAGGTCTGGTTGTCCCGGTTCTCCCAGCGCGCGGCGACCCCCGGCACCGGCTTCCCGTCCGGCCCCTGGGTCAAGAGCCCCTCGAACAGATCCCGCAAAACCTGCAGCTCGGGCAGGCCGACCAGTTTGAGCGGGCTCAGGCTGGCAGGTTCATCTTTCAGGTGACGAACCACCACCTGTTCGGTCGCAAGTTCGGTGCCGGCGGGAATGTCGGCCGCCTGGACAGCGGCGCAGCCCAGCAGGGCCAGCAGTGGGCTCCATCCTTTCATGGGTCGGATCCTTCAAATAGTGTGAAGCGGGGAGAAAACTCGACGAGAAACTATCGCCGGCAGATGGGAAGTCATGATATCTCGTTTGCAGCTCTGACCGCCAGCGTGTGACTCTCATGCTCGGGGTTGTATCCCCCCTTCATCTGGTGGCCAGCATGAGCGCGTGATTGAGGAGTGTGGGACGATGAAATCATGGTTATTGCTGGTCTGTGCCCTGAGTTCGAGCGCCTGGGCGCTGGCGCCGTGCCAGGGTGGCACCGCCGTAGGATCCTGGTGCGAGGCGGGGATAGCCGCGCTGCACCCGACCCAGGGCGGCGTGGGCCAGCTCCAGGTCGACGCAATCCAGCGCAAGCTGGCGGGCAAGAGTGCAAAGCAGCTCGACAACTTGATGAAAAAGAAAGAGATCCCCGTGGTGATCGCCCCGGATGGCGGTTACTGGCTGGTGGACAGGCATCACCTGACCAAGGCGCTGTGGCAGCAGGGGGTGAAGCAGGTCCGGGTCAAGGTGATCGCCCGTCTGCAGGACAGGGCCAACTTCTGGAGCCAGATGCAGAACAACCACTGGGCCTGGCTCAAGGATGAAAAAGGGCAGCCACTGACCCCGGAACAGTTGCCGACCCGTATCGATCAGTTGCCTGACTACCCGTACCGCACCCTGGCGGGGCTGCTGCAGGATGCCGGCTATTTCAGCAAGGATGGGCAGGTCTATTTCGTCGAATTTGCCTGGGCCAGCTGGCTTGGCCAGCAGATGGAGTGGCGGCCAATCGATAGCGCCAACCTGAGGGTGAGGTTGCAGCAGGCCAAGCGGCTGGCCTGTCGCCAGGAGGCCAGCGCTCTGCCCGGCTACCCGGGCCGGCAATGCAGCCTGAACCGGACAAAGTAAGGTCTGAGTGATGCCTTGGCAACAGGGAAAGGAAGCAAAGAAGGCGACCCTTGGGTCGCCTTCTTTGTATGCACATCTTTTGCCTCACCCGTCTCAGGGGCTGGTGGGCAGGCTCTTGCCGTCGAGGTATTCGGGCAGGAACATCGACACCTGCGGCACATAGGTGATCAGCATCAGGAACAGCAGCAGGAAGCCGACCCAGGGCAGGCAGGCCCGGATCACCCAACCCATGCTCTGGCCGGTGATCCCGGCGGTCACGAACAGGTTGAGACCGACCGGCGGGGTCAGCATGCCGATCTCCATGTTGACCACCATGATGATCCCCAGGTGGATCGGGTCTATGCCCAGCTGCATGGCGATGGGGAACAGGATGGGGGCCATGATCAGCACGATGGCGGAGGGCTCCATGAAGTTGCCCGCCAGCAGCAGCAGTATGTTGACCACGATCAGGAAGCCCCAGGCCGGCAGGCCCCAGGTCACGATTGTCTCGGCGATGGCGTGGGGGATACGCTCAGAAGTGAGTACGTGGGCGAACAGCATGGCGTTGCTGATGATGAACAGCAGCATGATGCTCACCTTGGCGGCATCCCGTACCACATGACCCACCTCGCCATTGAAGGGGGATTTGATCATCGAGAGGGGTAGCAGCCAGAGGTTGCGCAGTGCGGCGGCGGAGATGGACTCCCCCTCGTGGCGCCAGGGGATCCCCTTGAGGGGCCCGATGTCGCGATAGCCATACACGGCGATGAAGAAGGCGTAGACGGCGGCGACGGCGGCCGCCTCGGTCGGGCTGGCGATGCCGCCATAGATGGAGCCCAGCACCAGGATGATCAGGAACAGGCCGCCGAGCGCCTTGCCACCGCTGGCCAGCAGGGTCAGCACGCCGGGGAAGGGCTGGCTCGGCAGTCCCTTGATGCGGGCCACCACATAGATGACCACCATGATGCAGACCCCCATCAGCAGTCCCGGCAGGAAACCGGCCATGAACATGCGCGAGGCGGAGACCTCGGTGGCGGCAGCGTAGACCAGCATGACGATGGAGGGGGGGATCAGGATCCCCAGGGTGCCCGCATTGGCGATAACGCCGGCGGCAAAGGCGCGGGGATAGCCGGAACGCACCATGCCGGCGATGACGATGCTGCCGATGGCCGCCACCGTGGCCGGGCTGGAGCCGCACACGGCGGCAAACAGCATGCACGCCATGACCGAGGCCATGGCGAGACCGCCGCGAATATGGCCGACCGAATCCATGGCGAAGTGGATGATCCGCTTCGCCACCCCACCGGTCGACAGGAAGGCCGATGACAGCACGAAGAAGGGGATGGCAAGCAGGGTATAGTGCTCCGAGGTGGCCTCGAACAGCTTGAGCGCCAGGGAGGCCAGGGAGTCGTTGGAAAAGAGCAGTATGGTGGTGACGCTGGAGAGGCCGAGCGCCACCGCAATGGGCATGCCGAGCAGCATGGCGCCGATCAGCAGGGTAAACAGGGTCAGGGTCGCCATGATGGTTATGCCTTCTGATTCGGATCGTTGTCGATAAGGTGCATGCTCTCTTTGGCCTCATCGGCCAGGGCAAAGCCGCTCATCTGGCCACGCCAGACCATGATGCCCACGTTGAGGAAGCGCAGGAACAGCAGGGCCAGCCCGATCGGCAGTATGCTCATGGCTTGCCAGCGGGGGATGGGCAGATCCTCCATCTCGATGCCGATCATCTTGAGCTTGCTCAGATAGATCCAGGCGCCATAGAAGTAGAGGGCGCAGTAGATAAGGCAGAGCGCCACCGCCAGCAGGGTGAGGCGTTGCTGCCAGACCCCCGGCAGGATCTTGATGAAGGCGTCCACGCCGATGTGGGCCCCGACTCGCACCCCCCATGAGGCGCCGAACAGCACCATCCAGGCACAGAGGTTCAGGGTCAGCTCCTGGGCCCAGAGCAGACCGGTATCGAAGAAGAAGCGCATCACCACTTCGAGGAAGACCAGCAGGGCCGTGCTGACCAGGAGCAGGCCTATGATGGCCTCTTCCAGCTGATGCATGAGTTTTTTCATTGGACTATCCCTGTGAGTAGGCCCGCCTCGCGGCGGGCTCATCCTGACGGCTTAGGGTTGATTGGCGGCGACGGCTGCGTCGATCAGCTCCTTGCCTATGGTGCCTTCGAACTGCTTCCAGACCGGCTTCATCGACTCGACCCACTGGTTGCGCTCGGCGTCGGTCAGGGTCACCAGCTGGCTCTTGCCGGAGGCAAAGATGGCGGCCTTGTCTTCGCTGTCCTTGGCGGCCGCGATCTCGTTGCCGAAGGCGACCGACTCATCCAGCGCGCGCTTGAGCTCGTTGCGAACCTGCTCCGGCAGGCCGTTCCAGAAATCCGCATTGGTGACGATGAGGTAATCCAGCACCCCGTGGTTGGTCTCTGTGATGTAGGGCTGCACTTCGAAGAACTTCTGGGAGTAGATGTTGGACCAGGTGTTCTCCTGCCCGTCGATGGCCTTGGTTTGCAGCAGGGTGAATACCTCGGCGAAGGGCTTCTTCACCGGCACGGCATTGATTGCTTCGAACTGGGCGGCCAGCACATCCGAGGTCTGGATGCGGAATTTCTTGCCCTTGGCATCGGCCGGGGTCTTGAGGGGCTGGCTGGCGGAGAGCTGTTTCATGCCGTTGTGCAGGTAGCCGAGGCCAATCAGGCCGTATTTCTCGAGGGAGCCCAGCATGGCTTGTCCCTCCTTGCCCTGCTGGAAGCGATCCACCGCCGCCATGTCATCGAACAGGAAGGGGAGATCGAAGATCTGCAGCTGATCGGTGAACTTCTGGAACTTGGAGAGGGAGGGGGCGATCATCTGCACATCCCCGAGCATCATGGCCTCCAGCTCCTTGCCGTCACCAAACAGCTGGGAGTTGGGGTAAACCTTGACCTCGACCTGGCCTTTCAGACGCTCATCCACCAGTTGCTTGAAGTGGATGGCCATCTGCCCCTTGGGGGTGTTCTCTGCCACCACGTGGGAGAACTTGAGTTCAACGGGGGCAGCAAAGGCGGAGGAGAGGCCGAGGGCCAGGGTAAAGGCGGCGGTCAGGGCGCGGAGCTTGAGTGTCATTGTTGTCATCCTTGAGTGGGTTCAGGTAAATCACCCATAGCAAGGCAACTTGTGTGCCATCTTCCTTGTTTTTGAAACAAGCCATTAACAATGGGCGCTGGCGCCAGGCAGAGGAAAACGGAGCGGGTCAAAAATGGGTGGAAATCCCCCCATGGGGTCGGGCAGGCGGGGGGAATGCCGCCCATGGCGGCAAGGTTAACCGGGTCAGCCGGGGGAGGAGGAGCCGAGCCTGCCCAGGCTCACTCGCCCCCGTCGTCGAGCTTGTAGTCCTGCTTGTCGAGGCCGTACTTGCGCATCTTGTCATAGAGGGTCTTGCGTGGCAGACCGAGGGCCTCCTGTACTTCTTTCAGTCGCCCCCTGTGCTGGCTCAGGGTGTCGGTCAGCAGGATGCGCTCGAACCGGTCTACCTGCTCGGCCAGGGTCAGCGCCTCCCGCCCCAGGGTGAGATCGGCAAAGGCCCCCTCTTCGCCCATCAGCACGCAGCGCTCCGCCAGGTTGCGCAGCTCGCGTACATTGCCGGGCCAGTCGTGGGCCAGCAGCCAGGCGCGCTGCTCGGCACCGAGCCTCGGCGGCGCCAGCTGGTAGCGGGTGGCGGCCACCCGCAGGAAATTTTCAAACAGCAGGGGCACATCCTCCTTGCGATCCCGCAATGGGGGGATATCCACCCGCACCACGTTGAGCCGGTAGTAGAGGTCGGCGCGAAAGCTGCCCTGCTCGACCAGGGTCTTGAGCTCGACCTTGCTGGCGGTCAACACCCGGATGTCGAGCTCTATCTTCTGGTTGGTGCCGAGCGGCTCGACCTCCCTGTCCTCCAGCACCCGCAGCAGCTTGATCTGCAGCGCCATCGGCATGCTCTCTATCTCGTCGAGGAAGAGGGTGCCCTTGTTGGCCCAGGCTATCTTGCCTACCCGGCGTTTCTGGGCGCCGGTAAAGGCTCCCGCCTCGTGGCCGAACAGCTCGCTCTCCATCATGGTTTCCGGCACGGCCCCGCAGTTGATGGCGACGAAGGGTTCGGCCGCGCGCACCGAGTGATCGTGCAGGAAGCGGGCGACCAGCTCCTTGCCACTGCCGGTCTCGCCCATGATCAGCACATCGGCGGGGGCATCCTTGATATGGGTGAGGATCTGGCGCAGCCGCTTGATGGCCGGATGGGTGCCGAGCAGCCTGGGGCCGGGGCCGCTCTGGGCCTCCAGCTCGCTGCGCAGCTCCCGGTTCTCCAGCACCAGGCGCCGCTTGTCGCAGGCCCGGCGCACCACCTCCAGCAATTGCTCGGTACCGAACGGCTTCTCGATGAAGTCGTAGGCCCCCAGGCGCATGGCCTGCACCGCGGTAGAGATGTCGCCGTGGCCGGTGAGCAGGAGCACCGGCAGCTCGGAGTCGCGCCCCATGATCTCCCGCAGCAGGTCGATGCCGTTCATGCCGGGCATGTTGATGTCGCTGATGATGATGCCGGGCCACTGGGCGCCGATATGGGGCAGGGCCTGCTCGGCGCTGGCGAAGGTGGTGACCTGCCAGTCGGCCAGCTCCAGGGTCTGGCCGAGAGAGAGGCGCAGGTGATGTTCATCATCGATCAGCATTATCTGGGTCATGGCTCTCTCCTGAAGAGGTAAAGGCTGGGGATCCTGGCTCGTTGCGCAGGGTGGGGTCGGCGGCGGGCAGGGTGATGGTGAAGCAGGCGCCGCCGTGGGCCGGGCTGTTGGCCGCCTCCAGCTGGCCGCCAAAGGCGGTGACGATACGCAACGAAATGGTGAGCCCAAGCCCGAGCCCCTGGGATTTGGTGGTGTAGAAGGGGGCAAACAGCCGACTCGCCTCGACCGGGAGGCCCGGGCCGTTGTCACTGACTTCGATCACCACCCGATCATCGACCCGTTCGAGGGTGAGCCAGACCCGGGGAGGGGAGCTGGTGGCGCAGGCCTGCAGCGCGTTGTGCAGCAGGTTGACCAGCACCTGCTCGAGCTGCACCGCATCGGCCCGCACATAGAGGGGCTCTGCCGGCAACCGGGTTTCGATCAGCAGGCCCTGCTTGATCATCTGGCTGTGCAGCAGCGCCAGGCTGGCGTGGATCACCGGTTGCAGCGTCACCGCCTGCAGGGTCTGCTCTCCCTTGCGGGCGAACACCTTGAAACGGGCGACCAGCTCGCTCATGTGATGATTGAGGCTGTTGATCTGCAGCAGATTGTCGCGGCAGCTGTCGAGGCGTCCCTTGTCGAGCAGCTGCAGTGCATTCTCGCCATAGGCGCGCATGGCAGCCAGCGGCTGGTTGAGTTCGTGGTTGATGCCGGCCGACATCTCCCCCAGCAGGGCCAGCTTGGCGGCCTGTACCAGCTGCTCCTGGGTATCCACCAGTTCGCGCTGGGTCTGGCGGTACTTGTCGATGGTGGCCACCAGCTCCTGGTTGCTGGTGGAGAGGGCCAAAGTCCGCTCGCTGACCTTGTGCTCCAGCTGGTTGTTGAGGCGTGCGAGACGGGCCCGGCCGAGCAGCTCCTGGCGCCAGTAGAGCCAGATCATCAGCACCAGCAGAGAGACGAGGGTGAAGCTGGCCAGTGCCTTGGCCATGATGGGCAGCAGGCCGTGAAGGGGCTTGAGGGTATAGAGATGCCAGCCGGCGCTGGGCATGGCGGTGCCGGTGAAGAGATAACCCTGCCCCCAGCGCCACTCATCCTGGCTGCGCAGCAGCCCCAGGGTGGGCTGATCGCTCAGGGGATCCCCCAGCTTGTCGCCATACTTGCGCTCATCGCTCAGGGTGGCGCGGGTCGTATCGTTCAACCTGACCAGGGGACGGTAGAGCCACTCAGCCCTGGAGGAGAAAAAGACCACGCCGTATTCGTCGGTCAGCAGGTAGTCGAAGTCATCGCGGCTGTCCCAGCGCTCCTCAATGAGGGAGAGGGCCACCTTGACCACGACCACGCCGAGGCGGTGATCCCCCTCCTGCACCGGATAGGAGAAGTAGTAGCCCCGCCGTCCGGAGCGCTGACCGAGGGCGAAATAGCTGCCGGCCCGCCCCTGCATCGCCTGCTGGAAATAGGGGCGAAAGCGGTAGTTGTCACCGACAAAGCTGTCCTGCTGGCGCCAGTTGCTGGCGGCGATGACGTCCCCTTGAGCAGTCATGAGGTAGATGGCGTCCGTGCCCAGGATTTCGTTTTGCTGCTCCAGCAGGGGGTTGAGCCTGGCGGGGGAGAGCGTTCGCAAAAGCGCCTGCTGCAGCTCGCTGCGGGTGGCGATGAGGGCGGGCAGGCGGCGATACTTGTCGAGCTCCACCAACAGCTGGCCCGCCAGCCGCTCATTGTCGAGCTGGGCCTGCTGGCGCAGGCTCTCCAGCCCCCATTGGCGGGCCATGAAGGCGAGCCCCACCATCAGCGTGATCCAGAGGCCAATCAGCAGGCCCCGACTTCCATTGTTCATCATTCCCTTCCTTGGTTGGCCACATCTTAACCTGCGTCCGGAGGAGAGAGGATGGCGCCGGTGAAAGAGTGTGACCGGCGCAACAGGCGCCGAGATCCTGCACAGTCTGTCGGCTTGATATTCATTCTCAATTAGGCATCATGAAGGACTCCACCCAGAGGAAGGAGCCCTCCCATGACACAGGCACAAGACGGGCCGGATCAGGCCCAGACACACTGGCAGCGCTACATGATGGAAGCTGAGCACTCCCTGAGCCAGGGGGCGCTGGGCTCTGCAGTCTGCCTCTATCAACAGGCCCTTGGCACCATCTCGGCGCCGATAGAGATGACCCAGGAAGAGCCGGATCTCGAGATGCTGGCCTCCATGCGGGTGGCAACCTGCCATCGTCTGGCGGATTTCTGGCGCGCCATGGATGAACCCGCCTACGAGCTGCGTTACCTCAAGCTCGCTTCCGAGCTGGTGACGGCGCTGGTGCCGCAATGCCCTAACCGGGAGTGCGAGTCGCTGATAAGCGAACTGGGTTGCTGCCGCGCGGCCCTGCTCGGGTTTCTCAAGCGCCACCCCAACCCCGAGATTGCCAGGCTTATCCAGTTGCAGGACAAGGTGCAGGGCTGCGAGTTGATCGGACGCTTTCGCCTCAACTGACCGACGCGCTATGGTGGCAACGGGCTAACCCTTGCGACCGAGCCTGGCGGCGATGCGTTGCTGCGCCTCTTCCCCCAGCAGGGCCTGGGCGAAGGCGCGCGCCTCCAGATCGATGACGAAGTGGACCGCCTGCTTGAGCTCCTGCTTGAGCAGCGCCTTGCTTTTTTGCACTGCCCTGGGCGGTTTGGCGGCCAGCTTCAGACCCTGTTCGCGGGCAAATGCCAGCAGATCTGCGCTGGCCACCACTCGGTTGGCAAGGCCGAGGCGCAGTGACTCATGAGCATCCATGGATTCGGCCAGCAGCAACAGCTCGGCGGCCTTCAGGTGGCCCACGGCGCGGGGCAGTAGCAGGCTGGAGGCAAACTCCGGCACCAGCCCCAGCTCGACAAAAGGCAGCTGTAGGCGGGCATTCTCCCCCAGATAGACCAGATCGCAGTGCAGCAGTATGGTGGTGCCGATACCGACGGCCGGGCCCCCCACGGCGGCGATCACCGGTTTGGGAAAATCGGCCAGGGTGTGGAGAAACTGCAAGATTGGATCGTCCTGCTCCAGACTGCTCTTGCCGACAAAATCGGCCAGATCGTTGCCGGCAGTGAAGCACTCCGCCTGACCCTGCAACAGCAACACATGTACTCCCTCATCGGCTGCGGCCTGCTGCAATTCGCTCACCAGTTGGCGGTAAAGTTCGGTGTTGAGGGCATTGCGCTTGTCAGGGCGGTTGAGGGTCAGAGTGAGCAAGCCGTCCTGCCGCTCGGCAATGAGAATGGGCGCCATGTCTAAATCCTTGTTATTGAAGGGTGCATAAAAGGTTTCTGTTGGGGTAACCTTTGCCTCGTTTAACAACATCATAAAAGGATTTCAACCATGTTTAAACGTGCGTTTTATTCTCTGCTGCTGCTCGGGATGACGGCTCCCGCTCTGGCCAAGGTGGAGGCGGTCGACGGTTATGTACGCCTGTTGCCCCCCGGTACGCCCAATACGGCGGCCTTCATGGTGCTAAAGAACGATGCCGATCAGGCGGTCAAGCTGGTGGCTGCTTCCTCTCCTGCTGCCAGCCGCGCCGAGCTGCATACCCATCTGCACGAGAACGGAGTCATGAAGATGCGCCAGGTCGAGAGCATCGAGATCCCGGCCAAGGGGGAAGTGGTACTGAAGCCGGGCAGCCTGCACATCATGCTGTTCGAGATCGGCACCCTCTCCGAGCAGACCCCCATGCCGCTCACCCTCACCCTGGATGATGGCCAGCAGCTGGCATTGTCGCTGCCGGTGAAGCCGATCGAGCCGATGGGCGAGATGCAGCACATGAAGCACTGACATTTGTCGTCGTTTGTTCAGGATTCTCGCTGGGTATTTTGGCTGCGCGGAGTAAAATAGTGCCCTTTCCATCCATGCAAGAGGAAGTGACGTGATGAAAAAGACACTGATTGCCGGTGCTGTTCTGGCGCTGTGCAGCCAGGCTGCCATGGCTGCCGATGACTGGCGTTTTGCCGCCGGTACCGACGTATGGTCTGCCCAGGGCAGCGGCCAGGCATACGGCAGAAGTGCCGATGGCGGTTATGACGACAACTACAACTGGAGCGGCTACCTGCAACTTGAACACGGCATCATCCTGCTGCCGAACGCCAAGTTCGAGATCTCCGATTTGAGCAGCTCGGGCGGCAACTTCAAGAACGATCTGACCGCTTACGATCTCAGCCTCTACTACCGTCTGTTCAACAACGATCTGTTCCAGATCGATCTGGGCCTGACCGGTCGTCACTACGACGGTGAGCAGATGTACTTCAGCCGCAAAGGCTATGACGAAGACATGCTGATGGCCTATGCCGGCACCGAAGTACGGATCCCGGGTACCGGCGTCTCCTTCTTCGGCGACGTGCGTTCCAAGGATTCGGACAACCTGGACTACCGTCTGGGCGGTGCCTACAAGTTCTCCTCCGTACCGGTCAAGCTGCGTGCCGGCTGGCGCGAGGCCAAGGTTGACTTCGACGGCGTCGATCAGCGCATCGATGGCTGGTTCATGGGCGGCGAATTCACTTTCTAATCTGACGGAAGTCGGCATGATGATGTCTCACGTCATGGTGCTGGCAGGTATCTAGCAAGGCAGGGAGAGGAGAGATAATGGGGCACATCATAGTGACAGGGGCGGGCTCCGGGCTCGGCCGGGCATTGACCATCGGGCTGGTTGGCCGGGGCCATCAGGTCGCCATGATGGGGCGCCGTTATCAGAAACTGCAGGAGCAGGAACAGTTGCTCGGCAAGGCGGTGATCGGCATCGCCGCCGACCTCTCTCACCACGAAGAGGTGGAGATGGCCTTTACCGCCGCGGTGGAGTGGGGAGGTCTGCCCGACCTGGTGATCCACTGCGCCGGGGTGGGCGAGTTCGGTCCGGTCGGCGTCTACACCGCCGAGCAGGTACGCAGGGTGGTGGAGAGCAACCTGGTCTCCACCATACTGGTGGCCCAGCAGACGGTGCGGCTCATCGGCGAGAAGGGCGGGGTGCTGGCCAATGTGCTCTCCTCCGCCGCTCAGGTGGGCAAGGCCAACGAGAGCCTCTATTGTGCTTCCAAATGGGGCATGCGGGGCTTTCTGGAGTCTCTGCGGGCCGAGCTCAAGGGCTCGCCCCTGCGGTTGGTAAACCTCTATCCGAGCGGGATCCGCAGTGAATTCTGGGACAACTCGGATCACGTGGATCCGAGCCGTTTCATGACCCCGGAAGACGCGGCGGCCTACATGCTGGATGCGCTGGAAGCCAGAAGCAGTTGCCATGTCACCGATCTCTTTATCGGTCGTAACGAGTAGGGCCGGCTTTTCCTGCTGTTTTGCCAACAGATAGTCAGACAAACAAAAAGCGCGCCATCTGGCGCGCTTTTTTTATCTCGGGCAGCGGGACGATTAACGGCCCAGCTTGGCCTTGATCATGGCGATGATGTCGCTGATGGCCACTTCCTGCTTCTCGCCGGTGCGGCGGCACTTGTACTCCACCACGCCGTTGTCCATGCCGCGCTCACCGATGACGATGGCGTGGGGCACGCCCAGCAGCTCCATGTCGGCGAACATCACGCCCGGGCGCTCTTTACGGTCGTCAAACAGCACGTCCACGCCGGCGGCTTTCAGTTCGGCGTAGAACTGCTCGGCCAGCTCGGCCACGCGCACTGACTTGTGCATGTTCATCGGCACGATGGCCACTTCGAACGGGGCGATGGCGTCCGGCCAGATGATGCCGTACTGGTCGTTGTTCTGCTCGATGGCGGCGGCCACCAGACGGGAGACTCCGATGCCGTAGCAACCCATCTCCATGGTGACGGACTTGCCGCCCTCGTTCAGCACGCTCGCCTTCATCGCTTCGGAGTACTTGGTGCCGAGCTGGAAGATGTGGCCCACTTCGATGCCGCGCTTGAGCAGCAGCTTGCCCTGGCCGCACGGGCTCGGGTCGCCTTCCACCACGTTGCGCAGGTCGGCAACCTCGTAGGTGGCGATGTCGCGATCCCAGTTGGCCCCGGTCAGGTGGAAGCCGGTCTCGTTGGCGCCACAGACGAAGTCCGCTAGGTGGGCGGCGCTGCGATCGACGATGATGCGACCGGCAAAGCTAACCGGGCCGATGGAGCCCGCGTCACAGCCGGCGGCGGCCTTGATCTGCTCGTCATTGGCGAAGGCCAGCGGATTGGCGACACCCGGCAGCTTCTCGGCCTTGATTTCGTTCAGTTCGTGGTCGCCACGCAGCACCAGGGCGATGACCGTCTGGTTGCCGTGCTCGTCCGCCTCGCCCAGCACCAGCAGGGTCTTGGCGACGGCGCTCGGGGCCACGCTCAGGAAGGAGGCGACTTCGTCGATGGTGTGAACGTTCGGGGTGGCGACCTTGGTCAGCTCTTTGGTCGCAGCCGGGCGCTCGCCCGCCGGGGCCAGCGCCTCGGCCATCTCGATATTGGCGGCGTAATCTGATGTATCGGAGAAGGCGATCAGATCTTCACCGCTCTCGGCCAGCACCTGGAATTCGTGAGAACCGGTACCACCGATGGAGCCGGTATCGGCCTGCACCGGACGGAAGTTCAGACCCATGCGGGTGAAGGCCTTGCAGTAGGCTGCGTGCATCTTTTCGTAGGTCTCGACCAGGGAGGCCTTGTCGATGTGGAAGGAGTAGGCGTCCTTCATCAGGAACTCGCGGCCGCGCATCACGCCGAAACGGGGGCGAACTTCGTCACGGAACTTGGTCTGGATCTGGTAGAGGTTCAGCGGCAGCTGCTTGTAGCTGTTCACCTCGTAACGAACCAGGGCGGTGATCACCTCTTCGTGGGTCGGGCCCAGCACGAAAGGACGATTGTGGCGGTCGGTCAGGCGGCACAGCTCGGGGCCGTAGTCGTCCCAGCGGCCGGATTCCTGCCACAGCTCCGCCGGTTGCACCACCGGCATGGAGACCTCGACGGCACCCGCATTGTTCATCTCTTCGCGGACAATGTTCTCGATCTTCTTCAGGACCCGCAGACCGGTCGGCAGCCAGGCGTACATGCCGGAGGCGAGTTTACGGATCATGCCGGCGCGCAGCATCAGCTGGTGGCTGACGATTTCCGCATCGGACGGGGTTTCCTTGAGAGTGGAAAGCAGATATTGGCTGGTACGCATCGCGGTAGACCTTAGCTAAACGGGCGCGGGGCCCTGGATAAATTCAAGGGCGGAATTTTAACAGGCGCAGCGTTGCGGCCCAAGGGCTAAATTTGCCGCAATGGCCAAAGGGACGGCGAGCCTGCGCGGACTCAGGGGGGATAACATCACGACAAGCAGGTTTTTTATGCCTGCAATTTGGCCGGATCTTCGCTAAACTCTGCCACCTTTTCTCGACGGGCAGGGCTATGCCACTCCCGTCCCCCCTTATTTTTTGTACTTTTGGAGCCGCTCATGCCGCTAGTGGGACATCAACACCAGATCGAGATCCTGGAACTGACCGACAAAGGAGACGGCAAGGGACGCCTGTTCGACCGCCCCCTCTTCGTCGAGGGTCTGCTGCCAGGTGAGCAGGCGTTGGTCGAACTGACCGAGGTCAAGCCCAACTACCTGCACGGCAAGGTGGCCGAGCTGCTCCAGCCCTCCGCCGATCGGGTCGCCGACTTCTGCCCCAACACAGAATGCGGTGGCTGCCAGGTGCGCCCGCTGGCCTATCCGGCCCAGCTCAAGCTCAAGCAGAGTCTGGTGCAGAGTGCACTGGAACAGGTCGGGCTGGGTGAGACCAAAGTCAATCCCATCCTCGGCATGGAGAGCCCGTTCGCCTATCGCAACAAGGCGCAGTACGCGGTGCGCGGCTGCGAGGCAGGCGCCGAGATCGGGTTTTATCGCAAGCACTCCCACGATCTCATCACCGCCGATGACTGCGCGGTGCAGGACTCGCTGCACGTCGAGCTCAACGCCCGGGTGCGCAGCTGGATGCGCGAGCACGACATCAAAGCCTATGACGAAGTGGCCCATACCGGCTGCGTGCGCAACCTGATGACCCGCAAGGGGTTCAAGAGCGGTGAGCTGATGGTGGTGCTGGTGACTCTGGGTGAGGAGCTGCCGTTCGAAGCCGAGCTGCTGGCCGCACTGCAAGGTCTGCCGGTCACGACTCTGGTGCAGAACATCAACGAGGCGCGCACCAACCGCATTCTGGGTGACAACAACCGGGTGCTGCTGGGCAGCGGGGTGATCCGCGACAAGATCCACGCGCTCGAATTCGAGATCTCGCCGCTATCCTTCTTCCAGAACAACCCGAGCCAGACCGATGTGCTCTACTCCAAGGCGCTGGAGTATTGCGAGCTGACCGGCAACGAAACGGTGTTCGACATCTATTGCGGTATCGGTACCATCTCCCTGTTCCTGGCCGACAAGGCCGCCAAGGTGGTGGGGATCGAGTCGGTGGAGAGCGCCATCGAGGATGCCCGCCGCAACGCGGCCCTTAACGGCATCGAGCAGACCGAGTTCCATGTCGGCAAGGCCGAGCAACTGATGCCTGCCCTGCACGCCGAAGGGGTGAGCGCCGACGTGGTGGTGATGGACCCGCCGCGCAAGGGCTGTGACAAGGCCGTATTGCAGACCCTGGTGGCGATGGCACCGCGCCGACTGGTCTATGTCTCCTGCAACCCTCAGACCCTGGCTCGCGATCTCGCCTGGCTGGTCAAGCAGGGCTTCGTGCTGGACGAGGTGCAGCCGGTGGACATGTTCCCTCACTCCATGCATGTGGAAGCTGTCGCCCGCCTGAGCCTGCCCGCCAAGGGCTGATCAGGACCACACAGACGCCGGTGGTGAGGTTTCCCGACCCGCCGGCCATAAAAAAACGACTCCATTTGGAGTCGTTTTTTTATATCTGCCGCACGGAGTGAGGGGATTAACCCGCGCTCAGGCGCACCTCGGTGGCGATCTGGTCGAGCAACAGCTGCCAGCCCTGACCCAGTTCGCCGACCAGCGTATTGTAGCCGTCGGCGGGCAGTACCCGTTCCTGACGGAAGGGGGCGTCGCGCAGCACTGTGCCGTCTTCCGCCAGCAGACGCCAGCGTCCGCTCAGCACGGCGCGCCCGTCGTAGCGCCCCTGAAAGCGCTCCACCACTATGCTCAGCACGGGCCCCTTGCGGGCGCCATCCTGCCGTATCACCCAACCGGGCAACCGGGCCGAGAGGCCGTTCATGGTCACCTGATTGAGCTGATCATCCAGCGAGCCCGCCCAGCGGTGGTACTCGGTGAAGTGCAACTCCTGCCCCTCCAGCTGATAGACCATGCTGATCCGGTCGAGCTGGCTGGCCAGGGTGATGGGTCGCAGCACCAGCTGGTGCTGCGGAGTGGCCGGGGCCGCGCCGGATGACGGCTGGCTGGCGTCAAGCGAGTAGTAATGCAGGCTGGGCTGGCTGGCGCTGCAACCGGCCAGCAGGCCGAGCAGGGCCAGCGTCAGGATCTGTTTTTTCATTGTGTTCCTCGCTTGGGCTCAGGGTCCGATGGTTGGGCGCGATCGAAGATCAGCGAGCTGGGTTGCTCGTTCAAGGAGTGCACCAGCGGCTGCAGCTCACGCATCAACTGATTGAGGGCCTGTACCGACTGGCGCAGATCCTGGTTGGTCTGTGAATGGCCGTCATAGGCCTGCAGCGTCTCCTGCAACTGTTTCAGGCTCTGGTTCAGGGATGCCGGCAGTTGCTGGGTCGCCTCCTTGCTGGTCAGCTTGTCCAGGTTGGCACTGACCGCACTGATGTTCTTCAGGGTCCCATCCAGGGTGGAGAGGGAACTGTTGACCTTGCTGAGGGTGGTCGCCATGTCCATGTCGACAAACTTGTCGAGGATCAGGTTCACCTTGCGCTCGATCTGATCCAGCCCTGCCTGCACGGTCGGGAAGACCTGATAGCCGGAGATCTTGGCCTGCTCGAAACGGGGCGCATCCGGGTAGAAGTTGAGATCGATGAGTTTGCCGCCGGTCAGCAGGCTGGAGGTCTTGAGGCTGGCCCTGAGACCTTCCTTGAACTGCTTGCTGAACAGGGCGCGCCACTGCTCTTTCTCCGCCTTGGCGTAGCGGTGGGAGAGGCGCTGCACCTCGATGCGGGCCAGCACCGGGATCTGGCGATCCTGGAACAGGCGTACGCCCTTCTCCTCGATGAGATAGGGGGCAGAGATAACGGTACCGACCCGGATGCCGCGATACTGCACGGCTGCGCCCGGGTGCAGACCGGCCACGTTGTCGTCGAACAGGAAGACGTAGTCGATGAACTGATCCAGGCTACCGGCCAGCACGCTCGCCTCATCCTGGAACAGGGTGAACTCGTCGCGCTGCTTGGCCGGCTCGCCAGGAGACCAGCCGGGCGGCAGACCCATGGTGATGCCGCCGTCGATCAGGCTCTCCAGCGAGTCCATCTTCACCTTCATCCCTTCGCTGTTGACGGACAGCTCGAAACCCGGGGTCAACCAGAAGCGGGAGTTGCTGCTGACCAGGATGTCATAGGGGGCGTTGATGAAGATCTGGTACTGCATCTCGCTCTTTTCAGGCAGGAAGGTGGCTTCTTCCACCTGGCCTATGGTGAACCCCTGGTAGTTGATGGGGGAACCTTCCCCCAGTGCGCGGGCATCGCGGCTGGAGAGGATCAGGCGCAGCCCCTTGGCACTCTGCGAAGCGAGCGGCGGCTTGTCGAGCATGGCGTACTCGTCCCGCGCCTTGCCTTTCTTGCCCGGCAGGAGTTCGATATAGGCACCGGAGAGCAGGGTCCCCAGACCCGATACCCCTTCCCGGCCGACCCTGGGCTTGACCACCCAGAACTGGCTGTCGCCCTTGAGCATGCCGGAGGCGGCGTTGGTGAGGCGGCCGCGCAGCACGGCATGGCTGTAGTCATCGCTCAGCTCGACCGTCTCGATGCGGCCGACGTCGACCTCCCGGGAGCGGATCACCGTCTTGCCCGCCACTATGCCTTCGGCAGTGGCGACCGTCAGGGTGAAGCTGGGGCCCTGGGAGTACCAGTGCTGGAACAGCATCCAGAGACCGATGAACAGCGCCAGCAGCGGCACCATCCAGATTGCGGCGGCAGAGCTCAGAAAGTCAGAGCCCGGTTTCCACCTTGTTTTACGCTCACTCACGTTCGCGTTCTCCTTGTTGTAAATCCCAGATCAGGCGGGAGTCGAAGCTCATGGCCGCGACCATGGTGATCAGCACCACCCCTGCAAAGGCGACGGCCGCGGGGCCGGGGTAGATGGTCATCAGATTGTCGAGGCGGATCAGACCCGCCAGGATGGCCACCACGAAGACGTCGATCATCGACCAGCGTCCGACAAATTCTGTCATGCGATAGAGCTTGAGCTTGCGTAGCGGCGAGGCCGCGTGGCCGTTTTGCACTGCGTAGCAGAGCCAGAACAGCGCCAGTATCTTCACCAGCGGTACCACCACGCTGGCAAAGAAGATGACGGCGGCAATGGGGTAGGAGCCCATTGCCCACAACAGCACCACGCCCCCGAGAATGGTGGAAGGGGTGTCATCCCCGAGAAACACAGTATCCATGATGGGATAGATGTTGGCGGGGATGTAGAGAATGCTGGAGGTGATGAGCAGTGCCCAGGTGCGGTTCAACCCGCCCGGCTTGCGATCGTGCAGGTGCCCGCCGCAGCGGCCGCAGCGATGGCTGCCCGCCTTGCTCAGGGCGCCGCAGATATGGCACCCCGTCAGGCCGCTTTCCATGGCGCTGGCATCGGTTGTCTCATCGACGCCGCAGGCATCGGTCGGGCCGAGCAGCCGCTGCCATAGCCACATGGTGTCCAGCGACGAGATCATCTTGACGAGCAGCACCGTGTAACCGACGAAGGCCCAGAAGGAGAGCCCCATCTTGATGTCGGCCATCCCCATCAGCTTGACCAGGGAGATGAGCACCCCTACCAGAAACACATCCACCATCAGCCAGGGCTTTATCTGGCAGAGCAGGCGACCGAGGGAGCGCAGTGCTTTGCTGTGGAGATCCTTGTCGACCCGCCACAGCACCAGCATGATGGAACCGATGTAGATGAGCGGCAGGCCGATCAGGGTCAGACTCAGCACGGCGCCGAGGAACAGGTAACCCTCGTCCACCAGGGTGGAGATGCACTGGATGAACGTCATCTCCTGCCCAATTCCCTTGCTGGAGAAGGACATGAAGGTGAAAGCATTGGCGAGCACGAACATGATGAGCGCCGCAAACCCGTAGGCGATGGGGCGCAGCTCCTGATCCGGCAAGTAGCGGCTCAGGGTGTGGCCGCAGCGTGGGCAGCAACTGGCCTGGCCCACGGCGAGGGGGGTGGCCGGGATCAGCAGGTCACACTCTTCGCAGGCGGTGGCATCGTGGACATAGGTCCGAGGTGGGTGTGAAGCCGGATGCAAAATAAAACCTCGAATAAGGCTCGTCAGGAAGCCAGAACCGCCGATTATCGCAGTTGTGCCGGCCAGCGGCCAGTCCCCGTGTAGCACGATTGTTGATGAGCATGCGAATGACTTTGACAAGCCACTGGCCATTTAGCACAATCAAACGCCACTTTTTTCCGCGGGACAATAATTTATGACAACCGAATCCCCAAGTTACTCCACGATTGAGCAAGCCTTCTCCCTTGGGAACGGGCAAGATTCCGCCCTTAACTGGTTGCGCAAGAACCGCAGCCAGGTCGCGATTTTTCTGGTGAGTGGCATCAAGCTGGAAGGAACCATCAGCGGTTTCGATCAATACAGCGTGCTGCTGACCGATGCCCATGGCAACCAGCAGCTGGTCTACAAGGCCAAGATCTCCACCATCGCCATGCACACCGGTCGTCCGCAGGTGAATATCCAGCGTGCACGCAAGCCGCGGGTCTCCATGGCGCCGCGTCCGCACGGTGCTCCGGGTCGTTATGACGACAACCAGGGCGGCGGCAACCACGAATAATCCCTTGCCCCGCCTCTGCCGCCATCCCTCCCGGGTCTGACGGCAGCGGTCGTTCGCTCTCATTTACATTCATGTCCCGTATGAGAGCGAACGTCATCTGTCTGCTTTCGGGCGAGATATTTGCCCGATCACGCCTCCATCTCGACCGGTTTTCCTTCCCTGATCAGACAGGTTTGCATGCCTGCGGCCTGACCCGCCTGCACGCCGATGCCGGTATCTTCAAACACCAGACAGCCTGACGGCTCGACCCCCAGCTTGCTGGCCACCAGCAGGAAGGTATCCGGATTGGGTTTGTGCAGTTCCACGTCGTCGGCGGTCACCACCACCTCGAAGTAGCGATCCAGACCGGTATTGCGCAGCACCGCCTGGGCGTTGACGCGGGGGGAGCCCGTGCCTATCCCCATCGGGATGAGGCCGTGGTGGCGCTCGAGCAGGGCCTGCATGGCCGGGAAGACGGTCGCCTTGTGCAGATTGGCCACATAGTGGTCTGTCTTGCAGCGGGTAACCTGAACGGGATCGAGGGGGATCTGCTGCTCTTCGGCCACCAGCAGGGCAATCTTGCGGCTCGGCATGCCCCCCAGTTCATAGAACCAGTCGGCATCGAAATGGAAGCCAAATTCACGGGCAGTGTGTTCCCAGGCGGCCAGGTGGAGCGGCATGGAGTCGACCAGGGTGCCATCAAGGTCGAAGACCAGGCCTTGGAATCCGGAAAGGGTCATGGTGCTGAGTCTGTCTCTGGAAAAAGGGAGCCCATTCTAGCCAGAGCTGCCCCTCCCCGCCATTGGCTAGCTGGTGAGAAACGCTTGCCCCCACATTTGCGCCTGAAAATAGATGGGTGTCAGCCTGGTCGGGTCCAGCTGATAACGCGGCGCCAGCTGGGCCAGCAGCGGCCAGTTGCCTTGTTCATAGGTGGTGACCAGCTGGAACAGGTGAAACAGCGGCCCCTCCCGCAGCTCGATGGCGCGCTTCACGTTTTTGGGCAGATGAGCCTTGAGGGCATCCGACAGCAGGGAACCATCCAGCACCAGTCCCACCAGAAAGGCCCAACTGGCCTCCGATTTGCCAAGGGCGGTCAGGGCGATCAGCTCGCAGAAGCGGCCACGGGCGATGGCCATACGGGTGCAGGCCTCCGGCATGTGCGGACTGATCCGGGCCAGGCCGTTGATCAGCACGAATTTGCGGATCTCCTGCTCCCCCAGATAGGAGAGGGCGCGGGAGACGGAGGTGATGGGGCTGGCGTGATCAAAGCCAGGCGCATTGACATAGGTGAGCAGCTGACCGGGCAGGTAGGCATCCTGCTCCAGCAGTTTGGCGACCTGATTGAAGGAGAACTCCTCGTGGCAGATGAGCTGGAGAATTTGCTGCACCAGCGCCATATCCGGCTGGGTGGCCCGCTGGTTAACCAGCTCGGGGCGGGCGAGGAAACCGCCGGCGAAGAAATCCACTCCAGCCTCCCTGAGGGGAAGGAAATCCTGCCAGGTATCGATATTGAGGGCCATCCGCTTGTGTTCAGTGGGTTGGCAGATCCCCTCTTCTCCCATCCAGAACACCAGCAACCGGCTGGCGCCGAGCCAGCGGGGATCCCGGTGGGCACCGTGGACGGCGAGCCGACGACGACTGTCACGCCACTGTTCGAGCACCGGAAAGGAGGTCGGAAGGCGCTCGCTGGAGGCCTCCACCAGGGGAATGGTGTCCTGATCGAACAGCAGGGGGCGTTGATCATCCAATTGTTCGTGGCTGAAAGGCACCAGGTATTGACGCCCTTGGGCCAGCATGCGGCAATGCTGGGCCAGTGCAGGCCACTGGGCCGGGTCGACGAGCTGATAATCGATACCGTAGGCCACCAGGGCCAGGCGGCGATTGAAGATGGGATAGCGGCGCAGCAGCATGGGATCACCGATAGGTCAGAGTGCGAGCCCTCCCTTGCGACTTGGCGTGGTAAAGCGCCTGGTCTGCCTGTTCGGTCAGGGTTTGCCATGCCCCGTCCTGGGAGGGAACCAGATAGCTAAAGCCTATGCTAACTGTAATGAAATCAGCAACTCGTGAACCTGGATGGGGCACTTTTAGCTGGGCCAGTCCATCATGGATCCGTTCAGCCAGCTGCTCCGCCTCTCCCGGTTGGGGGGCGCACAGCAGGATCACGAACTCCTCGCCACCATAACGGGCTACCAGGTTGGTACGCCGTCGCTCCGCTTCCCTGAGCACGCTGGCGATCAGGCGCAGGCACTCATCTCCCTTGGCATGGCCGAAGTGGTCGTTGTAGGCCTTGAAGTCATCCACGTCGATCATCAGCACCGCCAGCAGGCTCTGGGTACGGCGAGCCCACTCCCATTCCCGTTGCATGGTGAGATCCCACTGGCGGCGGTTGGCGATACCGGTGAGCGGATCTTCGAGGGAGAGCATGGAGAGACGCTGGTTGGCCTCCTCCAGCGCCCGGTTGGTCTCGGCCAGCTGCATGGTGCGCTCGGCCACCCGAACCTCCAGCTGGCGGTTGAGTTTCTCCAGCTCCTCCTGGGTGCGCTGGCGGATCAACAACTGCGACAGCATGGCGGCGTATTGCTTGAAGATCTCGCTCTGGTAGGCCTTGAGTGGCCGTTGCCACAGCAGGTTGTCGGCGGCGATCCAGCCGATGGGGGTGGCGCCGTCCCACAGCGAGACCATGGCGTTCCAGCCGCGGCCCACCTGCTGGCGTTCATAGTAGAGGGGGGTATCTTCCAGCACCAGCACATAGTCCTTGCTGCGCAGCGCCTGCTGTACCGTGGGATGATCAGGGATGGGGCTGATGAAGCCGCTCTCGTCCACCAGTTTGCCTTCTTCATCTGTGCCCCAGGTGCCGCGCATGGTCTTGCCATCGGGCTCGATGAGGAAGATGGCGACCCGATCGAATTGCAGCTCCTCGCGGGCCAGCACCACGGCTTCCCGCAGCAGCTGGTGTTCGCTCTGGCTGCGAGAGAGGGTGACGCTGACCGTGTGCAGGGCCTGCAACATCTGGAGGAAGGAACGCTGCATCGCCTGGCTCTGCACCAGATCGGTCTGGGTGTGGCGGCGCTGATCCCGTTCATGATCGATCTGCCAGGCCAGCAGATGGTTGCTCAGCTCGGCTGTCAGGTAGTGGGTCAGCAGCTGGATCCCCTGGCGCTGATGACGGGAGAGGCGATCAAGCCGGCGCCGGGTTTCCAGATAGATGACGCCATCCAGCTCCTGATGACGTTTGAGGGGGAAGCAGACGCGCAGCTTGGGCTGTACGGTTTCCACATATTCCCAGGTATCGCTCTGCGGCTGGATCTGCTCCACCACCATCTGCCCGTGTTCGACGGCCCGGGAGATCAATTCATCCGGCAACTGCAGCGTCACCAGATGGGCCGGATCCAGGGTTAGCAACCCCTGATCCGGATGAAAGCTGTAAAGCAGGGACTCCGGCGCCTGCAACCAGAGATAGAGGCGCTCCGCCTCGGTTTTCTCCCTGATGGTCGCGAGACTCGCCTCGCAGAGCTGCGCGAAGCTGGTGAACTGCTCAGGTGCCCATTCTTGCATGCCAATATCCCTTTGGGTGTACCCAAGCGAGTATATATACACTCCCTCTAATATATTGATTGAAATATTAAAAAAGAGAGCCAGTGCGCATAAATTCTGCTGCTTTAAGGTTGGGAGACGGTCGCAATTTGCCTGAAGGGGGCGACTGGGTCGTTAGCAGGTGAGAAAGCATGATCTGAACGAGGAGAGCAGGCATCAGGGACATAAAAAAGCCCGCACAATGGCGGGCTTTTTCTATAAGTTGACAGGTGTTTACTCTGCCTTGGGCGTTTCTTCGGCCGGGGTTGCATCGGCTTCGGCTGCCGGTGCGACCGGCGCCGGACCCGGCACCAGTTCCACCGCCGGCTTGGCGATGAGGGAGCGGGTCTCTTCCACCGCCTCGGTCAGCTTCACCTCGATGATCTGGCCGAGCTCGTAGACTACCTCGGTCTTGTCCAGATAGACGCGGCCGTTGTCCCAGTTGCACTCAAGGCGCTCCTTGTTGTCCAGGATGTGGCGGGCGGGCATGAACACCACGGCACCGTTCTCCTGCAGGCGCAGCTTGAGGCCGGCACGCATCACGTCGATGATCTCGGCGTTGAACACCTGATCGGTACCGGCGGCAGCCTTGAGGTAGCGCACATAGAGCCAGTCGCCGATGTCGCGCTCCACCATGCGGTGCAGGCGGCGGCAGGCGGTCAGATGTTCGGTGAGCTCCTGGCTCGGGCGCTCGCCCGGGGTCTTGCCGGCGATGACGGCTTTGAGCAGGCGATGGTTGACCATGTCGCCGTATTTGCGAATAGGTGATGTCCAGGTGGCGTAGGCATCCAGACCCAGGCCGTAGTGGGCACCCGGCTCGGAGGACATCAGGGCATAGCTCTGGAAACGGCGGATCTTGCCGTCCAGCCAGCGGGTATCGAGGCCGTCGATCCAGCGGCGCAGGGCGCAGAAGCCGGACAGGCTGGCGATCTCTTCCTTCTCGAACGGAGCCTCTGCGCTTTTCAGCAGGTCGATGGCGCCGTCGAGGGACTCCTCGTCAAAGCCGGTGTGGACGTTGAAGATGCCGTAGCCGACGGTCTTGCCCAGCACGCGGCCGGCGCAGATGTTGGCGGCGATCATCGACTCTTCCACCATGCGGTTGGCGATGCGGCGTGGTTCGACGTGAATGGCCAGCACTTCGCCATCTTCGCCCAGTTCGAAGTCGTAGTCGGGACGATCCGGGAATACCAGTGCATGCTCGGTGCGCCAGGCGATGCGCGCCTCCGTCATCGCCTTCATCAGCGGCAGCTGGGCCAAGACGCCTGCGTCGATATCCAGTTCTTTGCCGTGCTCGGCCCAGTCGGAGACGTCGTCATAGTTGAGGCGGGCGTGGGAGCAGATGCGGGCGGCGAAGAACTCGGTCTCCTCCTGCAGCAGGCCATCCTCGGTGATGAGCAAGCGGGCGCACAGGGTGTTGCGCTCCTCGCCCTCTTTCAGGGAGCAGAGCTCGTCGGAGAGGGTGCGCGGGATCATCGGCACGTTGCGGCCCGGCATGTAGACGGTGAAGGCGCGCTGGGCGGCTTCCTTGTCCAGCTCGCTCCCTTCGGCCACGTAGGCGGTCGGGTCGGCGATGGCGACCAGCAGCTCCCAGCCGTTGTCCAGCTTGGTGATGGCCAGGGCGTCGTCCATGTCCTTGGTCTTGGCGCCGTCGATGGTGAAGAAGGGCACCTGGGTCAGATCGCGGCGGGGCAGTTCTTCCTCTTCGATCACCTTCCACTCCGGCAGATCCGCCGGCTCGACCTGGGCCAGGTTGTGGCGCGCCAGCACCACCCACCAGGGTACGTTGTGATCTTCCTGGGAGGCGATCTTCTGGGTGATCTCGGCGGAGAAGTTGCCGTCAACCAGGGCGTGGCGCTTGAGAGTGGCGACTACCCAGTCCCCTTCCTTGAACTCTTTTTCGTCCAGCCCCTTCTTGACGCGGGCCTTGATGGCATCCTTGATGAGCGGATGGTCGGCTACCACGTTGAGGCGGTCGCGGAACATCTTGACCCGGGCCACGAAGCGGGTGATGGATTGCTCCAGCAGCTCGTCCGGCTCGGCCACTTCTTTCTCTTTTTCGGTACGGATCAGGGCGGTCACCCGGTCGCCGTGCATCACCTTCTTCATGTAGGGCGGCGGCACGAAATAGCTGGTCTTCTCATCGACCTCCAGAAAGCCGAAGCCCCTATCGGAGGCGCGGATAACACCCTCTTTCTTGGGGATGTTTTCGCGGATTTGTTGCTTGAGCTGGGCCAGCAGCGGATTGTCTTGGAACATAAGTGAGGAACCTGAGTGGAGACCTGATGAAGAAACGCCCAGCACTATACGTTTTTAGCCCTCCAAAGCCAAGGTGAATGGCCTTTTCAGCTTGGTTGCAGCTGGCAACGGGCGTAGTCAATCAGCCTCAGGGAGAGCTGTTTGTGGATGCCTTTTTCCAGTACCCATCGGTGCCAGTAGAGTCGCTCTGTCAGGCGCTGGTCCGGGCTGAGATTGACCAGGCTGCCCGTGGCCAGATGCTGGCGGATCTGCAATTCCGGGATGAGGCAACAGGCCAGCCCCTGCTCGGCCATGGTGACGAAGGCCTCCGACGAGTGCACCGTATGGCAGGGATAGCCGCCGGGCTCCAGCCCGAAGTGGCGGCGCATGAAGCTGACGTGCATGTCGTCGCGCTGATCGAACGCCACCGCAGGGGCCTTGGCCAGCGCTTCCCGGGTCAGGCCATTGGGGAAGTGGCGCGCGACGAAAGCGGGGCTGGCGGTGAGCAGGTAGTGCATCTCGCCCAGCTCGTCGATGCAGCAGCCCGCCAGCGGCTGGGATTGCAGGCTGATGGCGCCAAACGCCTGCCCCTCGCGTACCTTGTCGAGGGTGCGGCTCTCGTCATCCACCAGCAGATTGAGTTCGATGGGGTGTTGCTCCAGCAAAGGGGCGATGGCGGGCAGGAACCAGGTAGCCAGGCTGTCGGCGTTGACGGCAATGCTGATGCGGATGGGGCCTTGCGGCGTAGCCGGGGTCAACTCGCCCGCCAGTTCAATCTCGAGCTGGTGCACCTGGCGATAGTGAGCCAGCAGTTTCTGGCCGAGGGGGGTGGCCTGCAGCGGCTGGCTACGGATGAGCAGGGGTTCGGCAAATTGCTGTTCAAGTTGCTTGATCCGCTGCGAGATGGCGGACTGGGTGAGGTGCAGCGATCTGGCCGCCCGTTCGAAATTCTGCTCCTGCAGTACCGCATCCAGTGCCCGCAGCAATTTGTAGTCCAGCTCTTTCATGCCATCTCCCTGTCTTGATCCCGTGGCAGACTCTACGCGAGCCGGATCCGGACAACAATGACCGGTTGCGATGAGAGTGGGGCAAGGCCGCTAGTGTGATTTTTTACAGTAGTGGTTAACCGGTTCAGAGAGGATACTGCACATCGCCGCACGGGCAGTGGCTGCCTGATGTGGCTCATAGCGATGCGTTTATCCCGGGCTTGTTTCCCGGGATTTTTTATGATGATGCGGCCAGCGGATGTGGTTGGGATTGAGCAGGACGACTATGGGGCTGGTAATGACCGAGCAGGGGTTGGGAAACGGCACGGGCAAAGCGTTCATCCAGATGGAAGCGGATACCGACGCCCCGAACCGCTCCCAGATCGACGGCCTGGCGATGGCCGAGGCGTTCGATGGGCAGGCCGAGACGGCGGAAGATGCGCTCCACTGGCAGACTGACCACGGCGACCAGCTCGCGGATCCCGTGCGCCAGGGCGAAGGCGTAGACCTCGCGGAAGATGACGCAAGTCAGTTCGCTGACGCCGTTGCTCATGCGCGGGGCGCGGGAGGCGTCGATGGCCAGCCGGGTCAGTTCCCAGATCTGCGGGCTGCATGGCGGGCGTTCACCGGCCAGGGCGGCGGGAAAAATGGTCGGGAGCATGTAGGCATCGGCGCAGTTGAGCAGGCGGATGCAGCCACACACTCCCTGCTCATCCTCGATCAGCACCCAGTGAGTGTCGGGGGTGTCGAAGCTGTCTCGCTCAAGTCCTTGACGGGACTCCACATCCCAGCCGAGTCGGTCGGAAAAAACGTCGTTTCGAAAGCGATAAAGTTCACTTTCGACCTCTTTTCGCGGGTGTTCTCTCAATTTCCCTCTGAAAACCAACATCATGGACTCTCTCTCTTGTTATTCGCGGTTATAATCACATGTCTGGCCAAGGGGGCTTTTATATGACAAGAGACCAACTGCTTGAGTATCTGGAACATTTCAGTACGGTGACGGATGGCAACCGGTTGTCCGAGCTGATCGGCAGCTTCTCGCTCGGGATGGGGTACGACTATTTCCGCTTCGCGTTGATCATGCCGATGTCGATGCAAAGGCCCAAAGTGGTGCTGTTCAACCAGTGTCCGGATTCCTGGGTTCAGGCCTATACCGAACACAACATGCTGGCCAGCGATCCCGTGATCCAGCTGGCACGCAAACAGACCCTGCCCATCTACTGGAACCGGCTGGATGAGCGCGCCCGTTTCCTGCAGGAAGGGAGCATGGACGTGATGGGGCTGGCCGCCGAGTTCGGGTTGCGCAATGGCATCTCCTTCCCGCTGCACGGGGCTGCCGGTGAAAACGGCATCCTCTCCTTCATCACCTCCGAGCGAGCGTCGAGCGATCTGCTGCTGGAGTCCTCGCCGATCCTCTCCTGGATGTCCAATTACATCTTCGAGGCGGCTATTCGCATCGTGCGCCTCAGCATGGTGGAGAACCTGGACAAGGAGCCTCTGACCGATCGGGAGACCGAGTGCCTGTTCTGGGCCAGCGAAGGGAAAACCTCGAACGAGATCGCCTGCATCCTGGGGATTACCGAGCGCACAGTGAATTACCATCTCAATCAGGTCACTCGCAAAACCGGCTCCATGAACCGTTATCAGGCCGTGGCCAAGGGGGTCAGCAGTGGTCTGCTGTTGCCGAACCTGGAGCAGGTGGTGGTGACCAACTTCCCCATGGTGTTGCAATAGTGCGTATCCTGACCAGTTTGCTGGATTCTCCTGCCGTCATCGGGGAGGCCACAATTGTCAGATCCGGTAATTGACAAGCGGTTGCAAAAGGGTGTGATGGGTTATTAGCAAAATGAATCAACCAGTAAATCAATGAATTTCTCTGGATGATTTGCCCCCGCTATAGTGCCACTCACTCATCACTACCCTCGGTACTCTTATGCTCGCGACCACTCTGCAAGGCTTTACCCTCGGCCTTGCCATGATCATCCCCATCGGTGCCCAGAATGCGTTTGTGCTTAGTCGGGGCATTCATCGCAATCACCATCTGCTGACGGCAACGCTCTGCAGTTTTTGTGATCTGGTTCTGATTGCCATCGGGGTCTTTGGCGGCGCCAATCTGATCGCCGCCAACCCGGTCGGCCTGACGGTGCTGACCTGGGGGGGCGTGCTGTTTCTTGGCTGGTTTGGCGTGCGCTCCCTGCGCAGTGCCTGGCGCGGCCAGGGAGAGGGACTGGCGGATTCGCCGCAGTTGATGGGCGCCAGAAGCGTGCTCGCCATGACCCTGGGGGTTACTCTGCTCAATCCTCATGTCTATCTGGATACCCTGATGCTGCTCGGTTCCCTCGGCAGCCAGGTGATTGAACCGCTGCGTCCGGCCTTTGCCGCCGGTGCCATGCTGGCGTCTCTGGTGTGGTTCTACTCCCTGGCGCTGGGAGCGGCGGCACTGGCGCCCTGGCTGGCCAGGGGGAAGGTGCAGCAAGGGATCGATCTGCTGGTGGGCCTCATCATGCTGGCCCTGGCGCTGCAACTTGCTATGGGACGCTAGGCTGGCGGCTGTTTTTATGGTCCTAGGTCATAAAAATGGGCCTCGATACCTGTCTGAGTCACTTTCTTCTGATAAATTTCAGTACTCCATTATGAGATCTGGTTAGATCAGGAGTACCCAGTGAATAAAACCATGAAGTTAGGGGTTATCGCCTCCGTCGTGCTGCTATCAGCCTGCGGAGCAGAACAACAGGAGAAGGCGCAGCCTGGCGTGGTCTCGCTGCGGCTTATCCAGACCTCCGACATTCATTCCAATGTGCTGGGGTATGACTACTACCAGAACAAGGAAGATCGCAAATTCGGCCTCTCCCGTACTGCCGTGCTGATCCGGGAGGCCCGCGCCGAAAACCCCAACAACCTGCTGCTCGACAACGGCGACCTGATCCAGGGCTCGCCGCTGGCCGACTACATCTTTGAGCAAGCGGGCGAGGGCTACCTCGACAAGCAGGCGCATCCCGTGTTCAAGGCGATGAACGAGCTGGGTTATGACGCCGGCAACCTGGGCAACCACGAGTTCAACTACGGGCTGGATTACCTCGGCAAGGTGCTGCAAGGGGCCAAGTTTCCCTACGTGAATGCCAACGTGTTCGCAGCCGATGCCTTCAAGCGAGATGGAGAGGGCAAGATCGACTGGAGCGGCAACAAGTTCACCCCCTACCTGCTGCTGGAGCGTCAGGTGACCGATGACAAGGGGCAGCCACAGACCGTCAAGGTCGGCATTCTGGGCCTGACCCCGCCGCAGGTACTGCAGTGGGACAAGCGTCACCTGCAGGGCAAGGTAGTGGTGGCCGACATGGTCGAGACCGCGAACCACTATATTCCCGAGCTGCGCGCCAAGGGAGCCGATCTGGTGGTCGTGGTGGCGCACACCGGCATCAATGCCGGCAGTTACGAGGCCATGATGGAGAATGCCGCCTGGCACCTGGCCAAGGTGGAAGGTATAGATGCCCTGATGCTGGGTCATGCCCACAAGAACTTCCCGGGGGACTTCCCCAATCTGCCGGAGGTGGACAACCAGGCCGGCACCCTGAGTGGTGTACCAACCGTGATGCCGGGCTTTTGGGGCAATCACCTCGGCATCATCGACCTCAAGCTGGAACAGGTGGATGGCAAGTGGCGGGTGAAGCAGAGCCAGGCCAGCCTGCGCCAGATCGATGCCAGCGAAGGGAGCAAGGTGGATGCGCGAGTCACCGAGCTGGTCAAGGCAGACCATGAGGGCACCAACCAGTGGCTGGATCGTCCTCTTGGCAAGATCACCAACCCCATCCACAGCTTCTTCGCCCTGGTGCAGGACGATCCCTCGGTGCAACTGGTGAGCGATGCCCAGCGCCGGCATGCCGAACAGTTGCAAAAGGATGGCCTGCTCAAGGAGCCTTATCCGATCCTCTCGGCGGCGGCGCCGTTTCGTGGCGGTCGCAACGGCATCACTGACTTCACCTATGTGCCGGCGGGGGATATCTCCCTGCGCAACGTCTCTGATCTCTACATCTATCCGAACACCTTGCAGGTGGTCGAGGTGAACGGGGCCACCGTCAAGGAGTGGCTGGAGATGAGTGCCGGCCAGTTCAACCGGGTGGATCCCGCCAGCCGCGAGGTGCAGTGGCTGGTGAACGAGAGTTTCCCCACCTACAACTTCGACGTGATCGACGGGGTCAGCTACGAGGTGGATATCACCCAGCCCGCCCGTTACAACAAGGAAGGGGTCAAGGTGAGCGAGGGCGAGCGGATAGGCAAGCTGACCTTCAACGGCAAGCCCGTCGATCCGGCCCAGAAATTCTACGTGGTGACCAACAACTACCGCGCCAGCGGTGGCGGCCACTTCCCGGAAGTGGATGGTGGCAATATCGTCCACGAAGATCCCTTCGAGACACGTGAAATTGTGGCCCGGTACCTGAAGTCACGTTCGGCCAGCCAGCCCCAGGGCTTCAGTCCGTTGGCCGACAACAACTGGCACATGAAGGCGCTGCCTGCGGGCGTCGATGTACGCCTCTACTCCTCTCCCCGCGAGGAGGCCAAGGCGGTGGCTGGGGCGGATCTGGCCTATCAGTCCACTTTGCCGATGGATGATGCGAAGCATCCCGGTTACGCCATCTACCGTCTGGTTCGCCAGTAACAGGGCATGGCCGGAGACAGACTTCGGCCAGTAGAAAACAACATGCCAGCCCGTTTGTCCGGGCTGGTATGTTTCGTTTCTGTGGCCGGGTCAGACCCGGAACTGGGAGAGCAGGCTCTGTTGTTGCAAGCTGACCTGATGGAGGGAGGAGGCGATATGCAGGCACTCCTGGGCCTCCTGCTCGCCGGTTCTGGCTTGTTGGCTGATCCCCGATACCTTGTCGGAAGACCTGCTCAGGGTGAGCGAGAGCTGGCCGGTGGCATCGGCTACCTGCTGCACCATGGTGGCCAGCCGGTCGATGGCCTCTTCCACCCGAAACAGGATCTGCCTGGTATTCTCGGAATCCTGCATCCCTGACTCCACCGTCTTCATGTTGCGCTGCATCATCAGGTAGGCCGTCTCCGTCTGCTGCTGGATGCTGCTGATCACCTGGCTGATTTCGGCGCTGGAGGCGGCGGTGCGGCTGGCCAGGGTACGTACCTCGTCGGCCACCACCGCAAAACCGCGACCCATTTCTCCGGCCCTGGCGGCCTCGATGGCGGCGTTGAGGGCCAGCAGGTTGGTCTGCTCGGAAATACCGCTGATGGTGGAGATGATCTGGCCGATCTGGCCCGCTTGCTCCTTGAGGGAGTTGATGGCGATGGCGCACTCGCCCACCTCCGTCACCATGCGTTGCATGCCCGTGGTGGCGGACGCCATATACTGGCTGCTCTCGACGGTCAGCTGCCGTACGTCGTTGGCATTCTGGGCGGCCATGCTGCAGTTGTCCGAGATGTGAGTGGCCACTTGCACCATCTGTTCGCTGTCCTGATGCAGCGCCTGGGCGTGTTCCGCCGTCTGGCGGCTGCTCTGGCTGATGGCTTCGACCCGGTTGACCGAGGTGTGCACGTGCTCACTGATGTGCTGGTTGTTGTCCATGGTCGAACTTATCATCTGCTGCAGCTTCTCGATGAAGCGATCCACGCTGTTGGCCAGCGAGCCAATCTCGTCATCCCGCTGCAGGTTGATGCGTACGTTGAGGTCTCCGTCCCCTGCCGCTATGTCCTGCATCCGCCTGTCGACCTGCAGCAGCGGGGCCACCAGTGTGCGGGTCAGCCAGAACCCGCAGAGGATGACCGCAATCAGGCTCAACACCAGACCGGTCAGCAACAGGCCGTGGGTATGGCCGATGATGTCGTGCAGCCGGGCGACCTGATCTTCCACTGTGGCGTCCCCCTGGGCTTCGATATCAACCAGCTGTTTTTGCAGCTCATCGGCACTGGCTTCGTAGCTAGCTTGCTGGATTTGATAGGCGCTCAGGGCCGAAGTCCAGGTCTCCAGCAGCTGATGGTGCCGTGACATCAGGGTGCGGTACTGGCTGGCCAGCGACTGGCCGGCAAATTCGCCGCTCCCTTCGCTGTCGAACAACCCGGTGGCCAGCATGCGATCAACGGCGCTCTGGTAGAAATCGGTCGCCTCCTTGAGCTCTTCCCTGATGGCGGGGGTGACGCCCTGGCTGCGCATCTTCTCCAGCGCATAGAGTTGGCGCAAGAAACCGATGTTGGCCTCCATACCGCCATCGGCGGCTTCCCAGCGGGTGGCAAGACCGCCATTCCAGCTGATGAGCTGGTCGGGGGACTGGGTGAGCGCCTCGACGGCGCCATCGCCGATCACTTCCAGCTGGGTCGAAATACGCTCCATGCGCTCGGCGTTATCCCGCAGCGCCTTATCCACCTCGATATAGCTGTCATGGAGGCCCAGCAGTTTTTCCTGTTGCTGCTGATACTCCTGCTTGCGCTGCGTCATGGCGGCGATGGTGCTGTCGTCGATCAGCTTGCCCTGGGCGACCCGGGACAGTGCATCGTCGGCGGTGGCCCTGGCGGCATCGAGGGCCGGACGATCAAGGGGTGTGCCGTTTTGCATCTTCTGGATATGGAGTTGCTGGTTGCCCAGTTCGATGGAGCCCTCCATGGCGCCGTCCGCGGTTTGCCAGGCTGCGCCCAGCACGTAGGAGAGCAGTGCCTCCAGCCGCTGACTGCCATACCAGCCCGCAGCGCCCATACCCAGGGTGCAAGCGAGCAGTATGGTGAGCGCCAGGGTGAATGTGGTGACAATTTTCATCTGATGCCTTCCTTGGTATCGACACTGGATCGAACAGAGTTCCGAACGGATTCAGTGTAGTCGTTTATGTTCCGGCACAACGCCTGCGGCGTGGCAGGGATCGCCCGTGCCTTGTAACCAATAAGGAAAGCATGGTGGTGAAAGGCATAAAAAGCCGCTCTGACCACCCGGTGGTGTAAGGCCTATGCTGGATACTTATCCAGTTATTCTTTATGCTATGAACCAATTTTCGAATCGTCGTATTGGTAAGGAGAGAGCCGTGATCGGTCGCTTGAGAGGCATTGTCATTGAAAAGCAGCCCCCCGAGGTTTTGCTGGAGGTTGGCGGGGTCGGCTACGAGGTGCAGATGCCCATGAGCTGCTTCTACGACCTGCCGGATATCGGCCAGGAGGCGACCATCCAGACCCATTTCGTGGTGCGTGAAGATGCCCAGCTGCTCTATGGCTTCAACCACAAGCAGGAGCGGGCACTGTTTCGCGAGCTGATCAAGACCAACGGTGTGGGCCCCAAATTGGCGCTGGCCATTCTCTCCGGCATGACTGCCAGCCAGTTTGTCCTGTGTGTCGAGCGCGAGGAGATAAGCTCTCTGGTCAAATTGCCCGGGGTGGGCAAGAAGACGGCGGAGCGGCTGGTGGTCGAGATGAAGGACAGGCTCAAGGGCTGGGTCAGCCACGATCTCTTCTCGCCGGCGGCCGTGCCCCTGCCTGCCAGCGAACCGGCCCTGCGGGCGCCGGATGCGGCAGAAGAGGCGGCCAGCGCGCTGGTGGCCCTTGGTTACAAGCCACAGCAGGCCAGCCAGATCGTCAGCAAGATCGCCGCCGATGGCATGTCGGTGGAAGAGATCATCCGTGAATCCCTGCGTAGTCTGGTGTGAGGTAGTCGATGATTGAAGCGGATCGTCTCATCTCGGCAAGTGCCGCCCGTGAGGATGACATTATCGATCGGGCCATTCGCCCCAAGAAACTGGCCGACTACACGGGCCAGGATACCGTCTGCGAACAGATGGAGATCTTCATCGAGGCGGCGCGGCAACGGGGAGAGGCCCTCGATCACCTGCTGATCTTCGGCCCGCCGGGTCTGGGCAAGACGACCCTCGCCAACATTGTCGCCAACGAGATGGGGGTGAACATCAAGACCACATCGGGTCCGGTGCTGGAAAAGGCCGGCGATCTGGCTGCGCTGCTCACCAACCTCGAGCCCAACGATGTGCTGTTCATCGACGAGATCCACCGCCTGAGCCCCGTGGTGGAGGAGGTGCTCTACCCGGCCATGGAGGATTACCAGCTCGACATCATGATAGGGGAGGGGCCGGCGGCCCGCTCCATCAAGCTCGACCTGCCCCCCTTCACCCTGATCGGGGCAACCACCCGGGCCGGCTCTCTCACCAGCCCGCTGCGGGATCGCTTCGGTATCGTCCAGCGGCTGGAGTTCTACAACGTCAAGGATCTCACCGACATCGTCTCCCGCAGTGCCCGCTGCCTGGGGCTCGACATGTCGGAGGATGGTGCCATCGAGGTGGCCCGTCGTTCTCGCGGCACCCCGCGAATTGCTAATCGTTTGTTAAGGCGGGTGCGGGATTTTGCCCAGGTCAAGTCTGACGGCAAGATTGACGGCCCCATTGCAGCCCGTGCCATGGACATGCTGGACGTGGATAACGAGGGGTTCGACTTCATGGACCGCAAGCTATTGTTGGCTGTCATCGACAAGTTTATGGGGGGGCCTGTGGGGCTTGATAATCTGGCGGCCGCCATCGGGGAAGAGAAAGATACCATCGAGGATGTGCTGGAGCCTTACCTGATCCAGCAGGGATATCTGCAACGCACTCCCAGAGGGCGGATAGCGGCCACGCGAGCCTATGCCCATTTCGGCCTTCAGCGGCCAGATGAGAAGTGAAAACAGACACTTGATTAGAAAACCGCCGCCAACGGCGGTTTTTTTATTGGCGGGATAAAAAAAAAGCCCACGGCGGATGCGGTGGGCAAAGACAATTCAGGATGGATGTTCACAACCAGTGAGTACGTCCGGATACAGACCGGAAAAAAACGAGTGAGCCGTCGCGAGCTCTCAGAGTCGGTTCAATTGATAGAGTTGAACAAAAGAAAGCTTGTAGTAGCTGATGGTTTTAGCAACAAACTTTTTCATCTTCGATTCCAATAAACAGGTTCAAACGGATGGTCGGATACGTACCGTGAACCCTGATTAACCGGCCTGTATCCAAGGGGATGTCCTCACTGCGAGGCGCATTGTAGGAGTTCGAATCAGCCCGGGCAAACAAGAAAAATTGCACCATTCAAATTAGTTTAACTAATGATGAATTTGGTCTGATTGATTCGCATGAGTATGCATTGTTTGCAGTTTTAAATTGCTTTTCCGAGGCGGCCAGAACAATCCGGATAACATGATAAACATGACCTTGGCTGTTATTTTTAAATTAAACTAGAGAGCGAGATGTTAAAAATTTAAATTGATTTAAATCAATGTTTTACATCAAGTCTAATTTTGTGATCCAGCTCTCTTCATCGCTTTGTAAATAGTTTAAAGATGCCTTTTGAAGCCATGTAATTGGGTCGCTTTTACATTGATTTCAATCAAATAAAGGTGATATAAAACCACGGTCATCATGGGCGAGAATAAATTCCAGCTGGTTGTTTTAGAATTGTTAAACATTAGCTTTCTTTGTTCTCAGGTATTGCCTTGTTGTTAATATTGGTCGTTGGTGAAGGGGTTTTGTTGTGAGGATTTACAGCAAGCTCCATTTGCTAACCCCCAACGGAAGCTTTGTCCCTAAATCTTAAAATAGCCGTGCCAATAATCGGTGAGGAAACATCATGATTGCTGAGCATGTGGTCGACCTATCGCGGTTCCAGTTCGCTGCGACGGCCCTCTATCACTTCTTGTTTGTCCCCCTGACGCTGGGAATGACCTTCATTCTCGCGATCATGGAATCTGTCTATGTTATGACCAACAACCCCATCTACAAGGACATGACCAAGTTCTGGGGCAAGTTGTTCGCCATTAACTTCGCCCTCGGGGTGACCACGGGTTTGACCATGGAGTTCCAGTTCGGGACCAACTGGGCTTACTACTCCCACTATGTCGGCGACATCTTCGGGGCCCCGCTGGCCATCGAAGGGCTGATGGCCTTCTTCCTGGAGTCCACCTTCGTCGGTATGTTCTTCTTCGGTTGGGATCGTCTCTCCAAGCATCAACACCTGGCTGCCACCTGGTTGATGGCGCTGGGGACCAACCTCTCCGCCCTCTGGATCCTGGTTGCCAACGGCTGGATGCAGAACCCGGTCGGTGCCGAGTTCAACTTTGAATCCATGCGCATGGAAATGGTGAGCTTCGCCGATCTGGTGTTCAACCCGGTAGCTCAGGTCAAGTTCGTGCACACTGTTGCAGCGGGCTACACCTGCGGCGCCATGTTTGTACTGGGCATCTCCTCCTACTACCTGCTGAAGAATCGTGATGTGGCCTTCGCCCGTCGCTCCTTCGCCATTGCTGCCGCCTTCGGTATGGCCTCCATCCTCTCCGTGCTGGTGCTGGGTGACGAGTCCGGTTACGAGACAGGTGAAGTGCAGAAGGTGAAACTGGCTGCCATCGAAGCCGAGTGGGAGACTGAACCCGCGCCAGCCGCCTTTACCCTGTTCGGTATTCCGAATCAGGAAGAGATGCGCACCGACTACGCCATCAAGATCCCTTATGCCCTTGGCATCATCGCGACCCGTTCCCTGGACGGTCAGGTGACCGGTCTCAAGGATCTGAAGAGCGAGCACGAGCTGCGCGTGCGCAACGGCATGACCGCCTACGACCTGCTGACCAAGCTGCAATCCGGCGACAAGTCTGACGAGACCCGCGCTCGCTTCGACGAAGTGAAGCAGGATCTGGGTTACGGTCTGCTGCTCAAGCGTTACACCAACAATGTGACCGATGCGACCGAGGAGCAGATCATGGCTGCGGTGGATGACTCCATCCCGCACGTACTGCCGCTGTTCTTCGCCTTCCGCATCATGGTAGCGACCGGCATGGTGATGCTGGTGCTGATCGGCCTGGCCTTCTATGACAGTGCCCGTCACCGCATCGGCGAGCGCAAGTGGCTGCTCAAGGCCCTGCTGTGGGGTATCCCGCTGCCGTGGATCGCCATCGAAGCCGGTTGGTTTGTAGCCGAGTACGGCCGTCAGCCCTGGACCATTGCGGAAGTGCTGCCGACCTTCGTCTCCGCTTCCAACGTGCCTGCGTCCGAGATTTGGTTCTCTCTGATCGGTATCTGCCTGTTCTACACAGTGCTGCTGATTATCGAGATGTACCTGATGTTCAAGTTTGCCCGCCTCGGCCCTAGCAGCCTGAAGACCGGCAAGTATCACTTCGAACAGCTCAAGGCATAAGGAGAGTAACCATGTTTGATTACGAAACTCTGCGTGTCATCTGGTGGGTGCTGGTCGGTGTGCTGCTGATCGGTTTCGCCATCACTGACGGCTTCGACATGGGGGTGGGCGCACTGCTCCCCTTCGTCGGCAAGAAAGACATTGAACGTCGTGTCATGATCAACTCCATTGCCCCCCACTGGGATGGCAACCAGGTGTGGTTGATCACCGCAGGTGGCGCCCTGTTCGCCGCCTGGCCGCTGGTTTATGCCACCGCATTCTCCGGCTTCTATGTGGCGATGATCCTGACCCTGATGGCGCTGTTCTTCCGTCCGGTCGGTTTTGACTACCGCTCCAAGCTGGAAAGCCCGAGATGGCGCAACAACTGGGACTGGTGCCTGTTCATCGGTGGTGCCGTACCGCCCATCGTGTTTGGCGTGGCGTTTGGCAACCTGCTGCAGGGCGTGCCGTTCGAGTTCAACCAGTTCCTGATGTCTACCTATCACGGCAACTTCTTCGGCCTGCTCAATCCGTTCGGTCTGCTGGCCGGCGTGGTGAGTCTGTGCATGTTCCTGGCGCAGGGCGCAACCTGGCTGATGATGAAGACCGAAGGTGAAGTGCTGGCCCGCTCCCGCACCGCCGCCATCGGCAGCTCCCTGCTGACCATGGTGCTGTTCGCCCTGGCCGGTTGGTGGGTCAGCGGCATGGATGGCTATGTCATCGTCAAGGCCGCCGCGAACGATGCCGTCTCCAACCCGCTCGGCAAGGAAGTGGTGCAACAGGCCGGCGCCTGGATGAACAACTACAGCCTCTACCCGTGGATGGTGGCAGCCCCCGTGCTGGGCCTCTCCATGAGCCTGCTGGTTGCCGTGTTTGCCAAGCTGAACAAGGGCTGGCTGGCGTTTACCTGCTCCTCCCTGGCGATGGCGGGCATCATCCTGACCGCCGGTTTCTCCATGTTCCCGTTCGTGATGCCCTCAAGCCTTGAGCCGTCACAGAGCCTGACCATGTGGGATACCACTGCCTCCTTCAACACCCTGCAGGTGATGACGGTGGCCGCTGCTATCTTCGTGCCGATTGTGCTGGGTTACACCCTCTGGACCTACATCAAGATGTATGGCCGGGTGACCAACAAGCACATCGAAGATAACCAACATTCGGCCTACTAAGAAGGAGCCCTGACAATGTGGTATTTCACCTGGATCCTGGGTCTGCTGCTGGCCTGCGCATTTGGCATCATCAATGCGCTGTGGTTGGAACACACCGAGAACATGGATCGCCAGATCGATGAAGACAAGTGATCGACTCGCCAGGCTGGCCGCTCCCCTGGAGCGCCAGCCATGGCAGGGGTTGATGTTGTTGGCGGCGGCCCTGTTGGGCGTCGCCATCTTGCAGGCCCCGAACCTGATCGCGGCCAACACCAGTGAACACGGTCACTGGCTGGCGCCCTGGCTGATGTGGGCAGTCTGCTGCGGCGTGCTGCACGGGCTGGGATTCCACCCCCGCAGCCTGTTCGGACGCCTGTTCTTCAACCCCTGGCTCGCTTTGCCCAGTTTGTTGTACGGGCTCTGGTTGATGCAGTCATATTTCCTTGCATAAAAAACGGGGGGAGGCAGGATTTCCCTGTCTCCCCCTGCTTCTTTCCTATTCAGCCCTGCGCTATGATAGCCCCCCATCTGACTGTCGAATGGATCACAGATTGTTATGGGGGAAGTCTTTGAGTTTCCGGTGCGTGTTTACTACGAAGATACCGACGCCGGGGGCATCGTCTACAACGCCAATTATCTCAAGTTTATGGAACGTGCTCGCACCGAGTTTCTTCGTGCAAGGGGCGTCGAACAGGACGTTTTGCTGCTGGAGGGATTCGCCTTCGTCGTGACTCGCACCGAGATCGATTTCCGCTCGGCGGCCCGTTTTAATGAATTACTGAATGTGTTAACGCAAGTGACTGAAATGAAACGCGCATCCCTGCGCTTTTCCCAGCAGATCCTGGCGGCCGACGGGCGACTTGTCGCCCGGGCCATGGTACAGATAGCCTGTGTCAGTCATCCGCAAATGAAACCTGTCGCAATACCTGAAAATATCAAGGGAGTGCTGTTAAGTGCACGCTGAAATTTCGTTTATTGGCCTGTTTTGGCAAGCCAGCCTGTTGGTCAAACTGGTCATGATCACCCTGATGGGGATGTCCGTGGTCTCCTGGGCGCTGATTATCCAGCGCTCCAAGGTGATCAAGGCGGCCAATCTCGCTTCCGAGCAGTTTGAAGACAGATTCTGGTCCGGGGTCGATCTCAACCGTCTCTACCAGGAGTCCTCCTCCCGTCGCGACGACATCGAAGGCATGGAAGACATCTTCTACTCCGGCTTCAAGGAGTACGCCCGTCTGCTCAAGGCTGGCGCCCGTGGCCAGGATGCGGTGATGGACGGTACCTATCGTGCCATGCGTGTCTCCCTCTCCCGCGCGGTGGACGATCTGGAATCGAATCTGCCGGTGCTGGCGACCATAGGTTCCATCAGCCCCTATATCGGTCTGTTCGGTACCGTGTGGGGGATCATGAACGCTTTTATCGCCCTGGGTCAGGTGCAGCAGGCGACCCTGCAGATGGTGGCTCCGGGTATCGCGGAGGCGCTGATCGCCACCGCCATGGGTCTGTTTGCGGCGATCCCGGCGGTTATCTTCTACAACCGCTTCTCCAACAAGGTCGAGCGACTGGAGAACGCCTATGCCAACTTCATGGACGAGTTCTCCACCATTCTGAACCGTCAAATTGCTCAGCAGCAGGGTGATCAGTAATGCAAACCTATCAGCGGATCCGGCGCAAGAAGGTGGCCGAGATCAACGTGGTGCCCTATATCGACGTCATGCTGGTGCTGCTCATCATCTTCATGGCAGTGACGCCCGTGATCACGCAAGGGGTCAAGGTCGATCTGCCGCAGGCTGAATCCGAGCAGCTGCCGGAAGATGCCAAGCCGCCCTTCATCGTCAGCGTCAATACCGACGGTGAATACGTGATCAAGGCAGGCGAGGCGGATGACGAGCCGGTTCCCAGCGGCACGCCCGAGGCGATGCAGCAGTACATCACCGAGAAGGCCATGGGCTATCTGGCCATCAACCAGAACGCCCCCGTGGTGGTCGCCGGTGACAAGGCGGTGCGCTACGAGGAGGTGATCCTGTTGATGGTGGCCCTCAAGAATGCCGGGGTGCCTCAGGTTGGTCTGATGACGGATCCGGTGAACTGACGGAGATGGATGTGAAGCGTGGTATTTCCGGTTATCTCGTCGCATCGTTCCTGCTGCATCTGATCATCGGCATCATCCTGTTTGTCGGTCTCGACTTCAGCAAGCCCAAGCGACCCGAGTCAACGGGGCAGATCGTCAATGCGGTGATGCTGGACAGCGAGTTCCTGGATCAGCAGGCGAAGCAGATCCAGCAGCAGAAGGCCCAGCCCAAGGTGGCCGAGCAGAAGAAAAAGGAAGAGGCTGAGCAGGCCAAGCGTGAGCTGGCGCAGGAACAGGAGCGTCTGCGCATCGCCGAGACCAAACGCAAGGAGGCCGAAGAGGCGACCCGCAAGGCCGAGGCCGAGAAACAGAAAAAAGTAGCCGAGCAGAAGCTGGCGGAAGAGAAGGCCCAGAAAGCCGAGGAAGCCCGCAAGCTGGAAGAGCAGAAGGCCAAGAAGGCGGAAGCCGAGCGCAAGGCGGCGGAAGATGCCAAGGCGCTGGCGCTGAAAAAGAAAAAGGAACAAGAGAAGAAAGAGGCCGAAGAGAAGGCCAAGGCAGAAGAGGCTAAGGCCAAGAAAGCGGAAGCGGAGAAAAAAGCCAAAGCCGAAGCCGAGAAGAAAGCCAAGGCGGAAGCAGAGAAAAAAGCCAAAGCCGAGGCCGAGAAGAAGGCCAAGGAAGAGGCGGCCAAGAAGGCAAAAGCTGACGCAGAGAAGAAAGCCAAGGCGGAGGCCGAGAAGAAGGCCAAGGCCGAGGCTGAACGCAAGCGCAAAGCGGCGGAAGAGGCCAGATTGCAAAAAGAGATGGAAGCCATGATGCAACAGCAGCTGGCGGCCGAGGCCAATGCCCGCAGTCAGGCGGCATCGGCGGCGGCGCAGGGGGAGGTCGACAAATACGCGGCCCTCATCAAGGCCACTGTTGAGCGGTATATGATTTTGGATCCCACAATGCGGGGCAAAACCTGTACTATCGGTGTACGTCTTGCGAGCTCCGGCTTTGTCATCTCGGTGGATAATGGCCAGGGTGATCCGGCTGTTTGTCGCTCCGGCAAGGCGGCGGTCCTGAAGGCTGGCTCCTTGCCGGTACCCAAGGATCCTGCGGCATTCGAGATGTTGAAGGAGTTCAACCTCAAGTTGGAACCGAACATCTAAATACGGGATAACGGGGTCATTGACTGTGGTGGGCAGCATCTTGCTGACAAAGGAATCGAACCTCTCATTTTTATTGGAACCGAGTATTTAAGCCATGATCAGAAAAGTGTTTTTTGCTTTGGTTGGCTGTTTGTTGCTGGGCCAGAGTGCCCAGGCGGCCCTGGACATCGTCATCACAGGCGGTATCGATAGCGCACGTCCCATCGCCATCGCTCCCTTCAAGTGGGAAGGCAATGGCCAGCTGCCGCAGGACATCGCCGAAGTGGTTTCCAACGACCTGATGCGCAGCGGCAAGTTCAAGCCGCTGGCCCGCAGCCAGATGCCGCAGACCCCGAGCACCAGCGGTGAGATCAACTTCGCGCCCTGGGCTGCCCAGGGAGTAGAAGCGGTCGTGGTCGGTACCATTGCGCCGGTCGGGGATGGCACCTACAAGGTCAACTTCGAGCTGGTCGATGTGCTCAAGGGCCAGCTGGCCAAGGCACAGGGCGGTGAAAGCAGCGGCTACATCCTGGACAGCCGGATGGCGACCATCCCGGGTGCCCAGATGCGCCAGTTTGCCCACCGTATCTCCGACATCGTCTATGAGCGTCTGACTGGCGAGCGTGGCGCCTTCCTGACTCGTCTGGCCTATGTGGCCGTCCAGCAGGGTGTCCAGTTCCCGTATCAGCTGCGTATCTCCGATTACGACGGTTACAACGAGAAGACTCTGCTGCGCTCCCGCGAGCCGCTGATGTCGCCATCCTGGTCGCCGGATGGCAGCAAGCTGGCCTATGTGAGCTTCGAGAACCAGAAGTCCGAGATCTACGTGCAGGATATCTACACCCAGCAGCGCAGCCTGATCACCAGTTTCCGTGGCATCAACGGGGCGCCGGAGTGGTCTCCGGATGGTCGTCGTCTGGCTATCGTTTTGTCCAAAGATGGTCAGCCTGATCTCTATGTCGTTGATGTGGCTAGCAAGCAACTCACTCGAGTCACCAATAACCGCACCATCGACACCGAACCGTCCTGGATGCCGGATGGGCAAACTTTGCTGTTCACCTCCGAACGTGGTGGCAAACCCCAGATTTATAGCGTAAATTTGTCGACTGGCGTGACTCGCCGGATGACCTGGGAAGGTGAATCCAACCAGGGGGCATCCATTACTCCGGACGGCAAGACCATGGTGATGGTGACCCGGGTTCAGGGACAATATCGCATCGCACGTCAGGACATGGAAACCGGTGCTCTGTTGGTGTTGACCCAAAGTGCTCTGGACGAGTCGCCCAGTGTGGCTCCCAATGGCAGCATGATCATTTATGCCACCATCTATCAGGGTCGTAAGAGTCTGGCATTGGTGTCGACTGATGGTCGCTTCAAGGCTGTGCTTCCGACCAGTAGCGGTGAAATACGTGCACCAGCTTGGTCGCCCTTCTTGAATTGATAAAAATCCGATTGTTTTTTGTTTTGTTATAAAGGTTTAAGGAAATAGCATGCAACTCAATAAACTGCTCAAGGGTTTGGCCATCGCACTGCCACTGTTCACCCTGGCCGCTTGTAGCTCTTCTTCTGATTCCGACGCCGCTGGTGCCGAATCAGGCATGACCGACGGCATGGGCGGTGTACAAACCGGCGGCGCCAACGGTATGTTGTCCCCGGAAGAGCAGATGCGTCAGAAGTTCGAAGCACTGCAGCGTGACAACGTCATCTACTTCCCGTTCGACGGTTATGACATCCAGGGTCAGTACGCTGATCTGCTGGATGCCCACGCCAGCTACCTGCGTGAGCGCCCGTCCGTCAAAGTGCTGATCGAAGGTCACGCCGACGAGCGTGGTACTCCGGAGTACAACATCGCGCTGGGCGAGCGTCGTGCCAAGGCTGTTGCCAAGTATCTGCAAACCCTGGGTGTGCAGGCTGAGCAGCTCTCCATCGTCAGCTATGGCGAAGAGAAGCCGCTGGATCTGTCTCACACCGAGGATGCCTTTGCCAAGAACCGTCGTGCGGTCCTGGTTTACTAAGGTTTGATTCGGATGAATTTTGTGTATAAGCAAGCGGCCATTTCGATGGCCGTTTTATTTGCAGTCACTGCTCATGCCGCGGCTCCAGTCAGCGACCTGGGCGGTGATTCGAGCGGTGGCGTTATCCTTAGCGGCAATAACGGTGCCATAGTCCCGTCTGGCAGCCTGGAAGACAGGGTCGCCTTGCTGGAGCGCACTCTCAACGCCCGTCTGCGGATGCAGGCCGAGTTGCAGCAGCAGGTTGACTCCCTGCAAGGTGAAGTCTCCGAGCTGCGTGGTCAGCTGGAGCAACAGACCTACCAGATGGAACAGTCGCAGGAGCGTCAGCGCCAGCTCTATCAGGAGCTGGACAAGGTCGCCAGCAGCCAACAGGCCGCTCCTGCCGCGCCCGCAACCACTCCCGCAGCAGCTGCCAACTACTCGACCAACCAGGACGAGAATCAGGCCTATGACGCCGCGGTGAACATGGTGCTCAAGGAGAAGAACTACGACAAGGCGATTCCTGCCTTCGAAGGGTTCATCAAGCAGTTCCCGAACTCCAGCTATGTCCCCAATGCCCACTACTGGCTGGGTCAGCTGCTGTTCAACAAGGGTGACAGAGCCGGTGCCACCACCCAGTTTGCCACTCTGGCCAACAAATACAGCAAGTCGCCCAAGCGCGCCGATGCCCTGCTGAAGCTGGGGATGCTGGCACAGCTGGATGGCAAGAAGGCGGAAGCCAAGAGCTTCTATGAGCAGGTGATCAAGGGATATCCCAACACCTCGCCAGCCCAGTTGGCCAAGCAGAGCCTGAGCAAGCTGTAACATTGCCGTATGTTACTGTTTTCGTAACGGTACTGTAAAAACGGCGCGCATTTGTATGCGCAGTGAGCAAACGGATTTAAATTACGAATTTTAGGTTGCACCGGAAATTTAAATCCGTAATATAGGCCGCCGTCAGAGCCGAAGCGGTAACGCGGTCGGAGCTGGTCGTGGTGAGGGTCGTTAGCTCAGTCGGTAGAGCAGTTGACTTTTAATCAATTGGTCGCTGGTTCGAATCCAGCACGACCCACCATTTTCTCCACCAGGTGGAGACAGAATTCCCAGGTCGTTTAGCTCAGCTGGGAGAGCACCTCCCTTACAAGGAGGGGGTCACTGGTTCGAGCCCAGTAACGACCACCAGTTTTAAAAAATGATACAGATGGGTCGTTAGCTCAGTCGGTAGAGCAGTTGACTTTTAATCAATTGGTCGCTGGTTCGAATCCAGCACGACCCACCACCATTTAGCAGTATCCCAGGTCGTTTAGCTCAGCTGGGAGAGCACCTCCCTTACAAGGAGGGGGTCACTGGTTCGAGCCCAGTAACGACCACCAGTTTTGAAAAAATGATACAGATGGGTCGTTAGCTCAGTCGGTAGAGCAGTTGACTTTTAATCAATTGGTCGCTGGTTCGAATCCAGCACGACCCACCATCATTTAGCAGTATCCCAGGTCGTTTAGCTCAGCTGGGAGAGCACCTCCCTTACAAGGAGGGGGTCACTGGTTCGAGCCCAGTAACGACCACCAGTTTTAAAAAATGATACAGATGGGTCGTTAGCTCAGTCGGTAGAGCAGTTGACTTTTAATCAATTGGTCGCTGGTTCGAATCCAGCACGACCCACCATCATTTAGCAGTATCCCAGGTCGTTTAGCTCAGCTGGGAGAGCACCTCCCTTACAAGGAGGGGGTCACTGGTTCGAGCCCAGTAACGACCACCAGTTTTAAAAAAATGATACAGATGGGTCGTTAGCTCAGTCGGTAGAGCAGTTGACTTTTAATCAATTGGTCGCTGGTTCGAATCCAGCACGACCCACCATCATTTAGCAATATCCCAGGTCGTTTAGCTCAGCTGGGAGAGCACCTCCCTTACAAGGAGGGGGTCACTGGTTCGAACCCAGTAACGACCACCAGTTTTAAAAAATGATACAGATGGGTCGTTAGCTCAGTCGGTAGAGCAGTTGACTTTTAATCAATTGGTCGCTGGTTCGAATCCAGCACGACCCACCATCATTTAGCAATATCCCAGGTCGTTTAGCTCAGCTGGGAGAGCACCTCCCTTACAAGGAGGGGGTCACTGGTTCGAGCCCAGTAACGACCACCATCTTTGCAAGAACACTGAAATCTGTAGCAATGTTTCAGAAAAAATCCCCACTCAGGTGGGGATTTTTTTGCCTGTCGTTCGGCGTGCCGGCTGTTCTTCTGCCGCATTGCAGCCTCTCTCTTCTTCGCCTTACTGCCACTACCCGTCGTCATCATGATGGCCTGCGGCTATATTCGCTTGCTTTACCAAGGTTCATCCAGGATTCCGGACAAGAAAAAAGGGCAGGCCAGGGCCAGCCCTCTGGCATGGGCTTACAGGATGCCGCGGATCAGGATCCCGGCGATCAACAGGGGGGCCACGATGCGCCAGCACCAGAGCAGAGCGAGCCGCAATGCGGGCGACAATCCTGCCGGCAGGATGCGTTCCCCCAGCCGCCAGCCCAGCAGCAGGGTCAGCACCAGACCAAACAGCGGCATCATCAGATTGGAGGTGAGGTAGTCGAGCAGTTCGAAGATGGTCTTGCCAAACAGGGTCAGATCGCTCCAGGGGCCGAACGACAGGCTGACCGGGATGCCCGAGGCCATGATGAGCAGGGTCAGCACCCGGCAAGCCCCACGGCGTGACCAGCCCCACTCTTCGGTGGTGAAGCGCACCAGGTGCTCCAGCATGGAGATGGAGGAGGAGAGGGCAGCGACCAGCAGCAGCAGGAAGAAGACTATCCCCAGTCCCTGACCGAACGGCAGATGGTTGAATACCGCAGGCATGGTCATGAAGGTCAGCCCCGGGCCTGCTGCCGGATCGATGCCGGTCGATGCCAACGCCGGGAAGATCATCAGGCCCGCCAGCACCGAGATGAAGCTCGCCAGAGTGACCACCCAGACGCCTGAGCGCACCACACCCTCGCTATTGGGCAGGTAGGCGCCATAAGTGGTGTGTACCCCCAGACCAATGGAGAGGGAGAAGAAGGCCAGCCCCAGCGCATCCAGCACGCTCTGGCCGGTCAGCATGGTGAAATCCGGCAGCAGCAGCTGGCGTACCCCAGCCACGGAGCCAGGCATGGATAGACCCACACAGACCAGTAGCAGCATCATGACGAACAGGGCCGGCATCATCCAGCGCAGGGCTCGCTCCACCCCTTTCTGGATCCCGCCCTGTACGAACCACCAGGTCAGCCCGGCAAATACCAGATGGGTCAGCACAGGCCACCAGGGATTGCTTACATAGCCGTTGAACAGGGCGGTGAGGGCGCTTCCCTCGCTCAGGTTGAGCTGGCCACTCACGGCCAGTGCCGCATAGCCGACGGTCCAGCCGCCGACCACGCTGTAGAAGCTGTAGATGAAGAAGCCACACAGGATCCCCATGTACCCCATCCAGCGCCAGTTCGGACCCACCAGTTTGCGGAAGGCGCCGAGCACCCCTCGCTGACTATGGCTGCCGAGCAGGGTTTCGCCGACCTGCACCGCCACCCCCAGGGTGAAGCTGAACAGCAGAAACACCAGCAGGAAGGCGCCCCCGCCATTGGTGGCCGTCACATAGGGAAACTTCCAGATCGCGCCAAGGCCGATCGCCGTGCCGGCGGCTGCCAGCACATGACCAAGACGGGAAGACCACTGAACCTGACTCATGCAACCTCCGGGTAATGCAACATCGAATCGATACTCCTTGGGCAAACAACAATATGAGCAACAACAAAAAAGGCCGCCCGAGGCGACCTTTGCAATGAACTTTCAGACAAGCTGTGCGTGCAAGGTCACCTCTCTTGCGAGCTAAAAAATCGACCAAACAGCACGAGGATGGCAGACATGAAGAGATGACCCGAGCAATAAACCGAGTCGACAGCCTAAACCATGGAAAGATAAATTGACACATAAAATAAAAAATTTTTATATGTGGCTATCTCGCCATTTTCCCACAGGGCGATCATCGGGCAGCCGCTTCGCTACCTTGTCCTTGATGGCTGGGGGATAATCACCCTCGTTTCCTATGGCGTGCGTGGCCGGAAGCCGGTATCACAGCAGCAAAGGCAGGATTGCATATGAAATGGATCTTCATCCCCTGGTTGTTCCTCAGTCTGAGTCTCTCGGCCCAGCCAGCCCTGACGCTGCTCAGCCATGAGCTCCCTCCCTTTACGTATCTCCATGAGGGCAAGCTGGATGGGTTGGCCGTGCGACTGGTGGAAGAGGTTCAGCAAGAACTGGGCGAGCATCAGCCTATCCGGGTCTATCCCTTTAAACGGGGGTTGGCACTGACCAGGCTGGAGCCGGGCTATGCACTGTTTGTGACCCAATGGACGCCGGAGCGGGCTCCCCATTACAAATGGGTCGGGCCGCTTTTTCTCAATCGGGTCGTGATTTACCAGCCTCCCGGCATCCGGCAAACACTGACCCGGCTGGACCAATTGCGTCATCTGCCCAGAGTCGGGGTGGTGCTGGGCAATGCCGATGACGAGCGGCTAACCCGGGAGGGCTATACCAATCTGGTACGTTATCAGACCGTAGATGAAGCCTTGCAGCGCCTGCTGCTTGGCAAGATAGACGCCCTGCCGGTAGGGGAGATGGTGCTCGATGCCGCGCTGGAGCGGCTGGGCCTGTCTGCCAAGAGTGTTACCAACAGCGGGGTCATATTGCACGACTCCTGGTTGTATCTCGCCTTTGGCAAGTCACAGGATGATGCCGTGATTGCCCGTTGGCAGGCTGCCCTCGACAAGGTCAGGGCCGCCCATCGTGAAGGCAGGTTCCCTGACCACAAGCGCTGAGGATCAGACCAGTCCCCGCACCAGGATCCCGCCGATCAGCAGCGGTGCCAGCCAGCGCCAGCCATTCATCAACAGGTGATGCCAGTGGGCCGCCAACCCCTGCGGCAGTGCCTTGCGTCCCAGCTTCCAGCCCAGCAACAGGGTCACCATCAGGCCGAACAGCGGCATCATCAGGTTGGAGGTGATGAAATCCAGCAGTTCGAAGATGGTTTTGCCAAACAGGGTGGCATGTTGCAGGGGGCCGAACGACAGGCTGACCGGAATGCCGTTGAGCATGATGACCGCCGTGATGGCGCTGCAGGCCTTGCGACGGGACCAGCCCCAGCTCTCGCACAGGAAGCACTGCAGGTGCTCCAGCAGGGAGATGGCAGAGGAGAGGGCGGCAAACACCAGCAGGCCGAAGAAGATGACCGCCAGCCCCTGGCCGAACGGCAGCAGTTGGAACACAGCCGGCATGGTCATGAAGGTGAGGCCGGGCCCTGCCGCCGGATCGATGCCGGTCGCGGCCAGCACGGGGAAGATCATCAAGCCGGCCAGTACGGCGATCATGCTGGCCAGCAGCACGACCCAGAGGCTGGAGCGCCCGACCCCTTCGCTGGAGGGCAGATAGGCGCCATAGGTGGTGTGAATGCCAAGGCCGATGGAGAGGGAGAAGAAGGCCAACCCCATGGCGTCGAGCACGCCGGACATCCCCAGCTTGCTGAAATCGGGCATCAGAAAGTGGCGCACACCCGCCATGGCATTGGGCAGGGTCAGGCCAAATGCCACCAGCATCAGGATCATCAGGAACAGGGCCGGCATCATCCAGCGCAGGGTGCGCTCCACCCCGCGCTGGATCCCCCCTTGCACCACGATCCAGGTGAGGGCGGCAAACAGCAGGTGGGTGAGGATGGGCCAGGTGCCATCGCTAACGTAGTCATTGAAGCGGGCGGTGAGGGCGGCTGCGTCCCCCTGGTTGAGCTGACCCGAGATGGCCATGCCGGTGTAGCCCAGGGTCCAGCCTCCTACCACGCTATAGAAACTGAAGATGAGCAGGGTACAGAGAATGCCCATGACGCCGACCCAGCGCCAGCGCTTGCCGAGCAGTTCGGAGAAGGCACCCACCACCCCGCGGCGGCTCATGCTGCCGAGCAGCGTCTCCCCCATCAGCACTATGACCCCCAGGGTGAAGCTGAACAGCAGGAATACCAGCAGGAAGGCGCCACCGCCATTGGTGGCCGTCACATAGGGGAACTTCCAGATAGCGCCGATCCCCACAGCGGAGCCGGCGGCGGCCAGGATATACCCGAGGCGGGATGACCATTGGGACTGCTTCATAAGAACTCCAATCGAGCGCCCCTTGGTGGGGCTAGAAAGTAGGGTCTGAAAATGGGGCTGGAACGGCACTCAGATTACGGAGGGAGGCGGGCAATCACAACGACGCTTATGGGGATGAAGACAGGATTTTTGGCATGATTAACCAATAAATCATATCTTTGCATGCAATCATGCCAAAAAATAAAAACCGGAGCGGGTTTGCTCCGGTTTTTCTGTCAGATCGTGCAGATCGTGCCTGCGGGACTAGATGACCCCCAGCTCCCGCAGCCGCTCCATCAGGTAGCTGTGGGCGGTGTGACGCTCGGAGAGTACCACGTCCGGCCGCGGATGGAGGAACAGCGGCAGGGAGATGCGCGACTTGCTGGCACTGCCGCCGGTCGGGTTGATGACGCGGTGGGTAGTGGAGGGGTAATAGCCACGGGAGGCCTCCTGCAGCATGTCACCAATGTTGATGATGAGGGTGCCAAAATCGCACGGCACGTCCATCCACTCGCCGTCGGAACCCTTCACCTGCAGGCCAGGCTCGTTGGCAGCGGGCAGTATGGTCAGCAGGTTGATGTCCTCGTGGGCGGCGGCGCGGATGGCGCCCGGCTCCTCGGTGCCGTCAAACGGCGGATAGTGCAGCACCCGCAGCAGGGTCTTCTGGCTCTCTTCGGTCATCGAGGAGAGCGGGCAGCTGTAGTGGGTAGCGATGTCGGCCGGTGTGTATTGCTCGACCCAGCCCAACAGCTCGGCGGCCAGGTTGTTGGCGAGGGCATAATACTCCATCGCCTGCTCTTTCAGCTCTGCCGGCATCTGGCCCCAGGGGTAGATGTGGAAGTACTCCTTGATGTCTTTCTGGCTGTGGCCCTTGGCCACCTCTGAGACTGACGGCGGGAAATAGCCGTCCTGGGTCTCGCGATTGAACAGAAAATCCTGTTTCTGCTCGCTCATGAAGAAGCGATACCAGTTGTCATAGATGGACTGCACCAGTTCTTTCGGGATGGGGTGGTTGGTCAGTACCCCGAAGCCGGTGGTTCGCAGGGATTCGGTAAAGCGCTGCGCCGCATCGGGCGAGCGGTAATCGACGGTCAGGACTTTCATTATTTTTGTTACGCGCCAGTTAAAAGATGGCGCAGTGTACCCCGCACGATGCGCCAAGGAAAGCGGGCCGCGAGCCCGGTTCAGGTAAGCCGTAAATAGTGATAAAAAAGTCAAAAAAAGGTATCCGTCAGAACCCGCCTCCATCCCTTGTCCCAACCCGGCATCCTCACTAGAATGCCAGCCACTGTCTTTTCCGGAGCCCTCTCATGTCCCCCAAGATCCTGTTGTTGACCCTGCCCTTGCTGCTCGCCGGTTGCAGCTCGCTGTCGGAAGAGGAGTGCCGTTCCATGAGCTGGTACAACCTGGGGCATCAGGATGGAGAGCAGGGCAAGAGCCGTCAGCAGGCGCGGGACTATGTTGCCACCTGTGGCGAATATGGCCTCAGGGTGGATGAGGGCGAGTGGCTGCGGGGTTACAACAAGGGGCTGGAGCTTTACTGCATTCCGGAGCTCGCCTACAGCAAGGGCAAGTCTGGCATCGCCTATCAGGGGGTATGTCCCAACGATGCCAGCTTCCTGCAGCAGTATCAGCGCGGTTATCAGGAATATCAGCTGGAAACCCGCCTGAGTGAAATTCGCAACGAGCTGGCCCGCAGCGAGCGGGAGATCGATCAGCTTGAGCGCAGCATCCGCAGCGAAAAGGATACCCAGCAGCGGCAGTACTACCGTGACAAGCGCTATCGCGCCATTCGTCATTACGAATCCCTGCGCCGTGAATATGATCGACTGCGCTTTCCGGATCGGGTGATCCAGTTCTCCTTCGGAGGCTGAACCGGTCCGGCAAGACCGGCCCAGCACCTGGTCAGGAGAGTACCCAGCGCTGCAGCGCCAGGGCGATACCGTCCTCGTTGTGATCTGCGGTGACCCGATCCGCTGCCGTCTGGATCTGTGACGCCGCATTGCCCATGGCAACCGCCAGCCCAACTTGCTCGAACATGCTGAGATCGTTGTTGTTGTCGCCGAAGGCCACCACGTTTTCCATCGCGATCCCCTCACTCTCGGCCCACTGGGCCAGCCGGTTGCCCTTGCTGCAACCCGGTTGCACCAGCTCTACCGCGTAGGGGGCGGCCCAGTCACGGGTAAAGGGCATGGCATCCACCACATCGCTCATGAAGGCGTGCAGGCGAGCCGGATCCTGGTTGAACAGCTCCAGCTTCCAAATTGGCTGCGCCAGCCAGCTTGCCGGATCGTCTGCCGGCAACAGAGAGACCTTGAGATGTTCCGGTTGCCGGGTCGACCAGTGGCGGATCCGGGTAACGTGCTCCTCGCAGCCAAGAAAGCCAATGCCTTCGCTTAAGTGAAACAGGGCCCCCATCGCCTGGGCCTCAATCTGTCCCAGTAGCTGGTCAAGGGGGGCGATCGCCAGGGGATCGCCATCCAGGATCCGATCCTGCTCCGGATCGTATAGGTAGGCGCCGTTGCTGCAGATGATGGGGGTATCGAGAGCGAGTTCGTGATGGAAGGGGCGTGCCGTCATGAAGTGGCGTCCCGTCACCAGCAGCACCTTGATGCCCCGGGTACGAGCCTGATCAAGAGCCGCCCGGGTAGCAGACGAGATCCTGTGATCCCGGGTCAGCAGGGTGCCATCCATATCAAGAGCAATGGCCTGAAAATTACTCATATCATCTCCAGCAATGTCGGTCCGGGCGAGGTGCCATACCATCTCGCGGCGAATGGGGTTGTCCGTGTCGGTTATTGGTTCATTCCGGATCCGGCATCAGACACGGGACAAGGCTTCTACCCTCCCAAACCCGACGTGCGGATGCAAGCCCTGACAGGGAGCCGGACGGAAATCTGTGATCTGACGGCAGTGCAGACTCTTTATCTTTACTTCCTCACTCCGCCTGCACTTCGAGCTGGTTCGGGGCCGCTGCCACTGGTTGTCGCCGATCGGCCCGTCTGCGCAGGCCATAGAAACCGGCAGCACATAGCACACCGCAGAGGGCGGCCAGATAGAAGGGCCATTCAGTGCCTGCCAGCAGCACCAGACTGCCAACCACGACCGCCAGTATCTCGCTGCCTACCGCCAGGCCGCGGTAAATGCCCATCGCCTGCCCCTGTTGTTCGGCATGGCTGCGGTTGGAGATGGCTACCGAGGTCGCCAGCTCTCCGAGGCTCATGCCGATGCCGGCGGGGATAAAGGTCAGCGCCAGTCCCCACCAGTGGGTCGGCAGCACGAACATCAGCATGCCTGTCGCCATCACCAGGTGGCCGACAATCCCCAGACTGCTGCCACGCCAATGGCGGGCGAGGCGGGAACCCAGCCAGGAGCCCAGCATCATGGGCACGCTCACCAGTACGGCAGCTTGCGCCAGCTGTACCGGATCCCAGGCCAGCCGCTCCACCAACCAGACGTTGAAGTAGGTGAAATAGAGCTGCACGGCGCCATAGCTGAGCAGGGTCAGCACGAAGTAGGGCAGCAGGGTGGGTTGCAACAGCAACTCACGGGAAGAGAGGGAGGGGGCCTGCTGGCGAGTGGCTGCCGGTGTCTGGTGGGGGAGCAGCCAGTACGCCAGCAGCAGGTTGATGGCGGTCATGGCTACCGCCAGCCAGGCGGCCAGGCTGTAATCCCCTGAAATCACGGCGGCGTAACCGCCTATCATGGGGCCCAGTACCCAGCCCAGATTCATGCCGATGTTGATCCAGGCGAAGCTGCGCGCCTTGGTCTTGGTGGTGCTCATGTCCGCCGCCATTGCCTGGACGATGGCGATATTGCCGTTGAAGAAGCCTTCCACAATCCGGCTCAGCAGCAACAGTGGCAGGGAACGCCAGGCGATCCCCAGCGCCATCAGGGCATACCCCGCCAGCACGCCGATCAGGCAGAGTGTCAACACCGGCTTGCGGCCGTGGCGATCCGACTGTTTGCCCAGCCAGGGGGAGCCTACCAACTGAAACAGCGGATAGAGCCCCATGATGACGCCGAGCCACACCTTGCGGCTCCAGTCCGACGTATCCGGCGTCAGCATGCCCTGCGCCGGATCCAGCAGCAGCGGCGCCAGCACGGGTGACGGCAGGCTGAAACCCGCCACCGCCAGTGTCACCGTCATCACCAATACCCAGAGAGTTGCCTGTCCTTTGCGTGCTTCCATGTCAGCCTCATTAAATAAAGTTATTGGTTTATTTATGTTGGGTGAGAAGTGACATTAAGTAAAGTGAATAGTTGATTTAAAAAATCACACTTCCCATAATGAGCCCATGGACACCTGCACCGGCAAGCTCCTGCTCAAGGAGCCATAGCTCCCCCGCAGCCTACTTGTCGATAACCCAGAGTCGATAGCGAGAGTCACTCAATGAATGCCAGTACCGACAAGATCCTGTTCCTGCTCAAATCCCATGGTCCCCAGAGTGCCGCCGCACTGGGAGAGCAGTTGCAGATGACCTCCATGGGCGCCCGTCAGCATCTGATGGCGCTGGAGGCTGAAGGCTGGGTGGGGTTTAGCGACGAGGCTCGCGGTCGCGGCCGTCCGGTGCGGCTGTGGCACCTGACCGAGCAGGCCTGGCAACGCTTCCCCGATACCCACAGCGACCTGACCCTGCAGCTTATTGACAATATCCAGCAGCTGTTTGGCGAGGTTGGCATGGAGCGGCTGATCCTGCAGCGGGAGCAGCAACAGCTGGCTCGTTATCAGGCGCATCTGACCCAGGCCGGGCTGGCCGACAGGTTGAGTGCATTAAAGGCTCTTCGCACACGTGAAGGCTATATGGCGGATATGCGTCAGGAGGAGGATGGCAGCTGGCTGTTGTGGGAGAGCCACTGCCCCATCTGCGCCGCCGCCCGGGCCTGTCGGGGATTTTGTCGCAGTGAATTGGAGATGTTTCGCCAGCTGCTGGCGCCGGCCGAGGTCGAACGGGAGCAATACTTGCTGGACGGGGATCATCGTTGCCTCTACCGGATCCGGCCGGCAAAGCCCTGATGCAGGAAGCCAGAAACAACAAAGCAGGCGCCGGGATGCCTGCTTTGTTGCCTTCGGGGAGGGGATGCTCTCGTTCCAGCCCGTCTGTTCCCGATAAGGTCGGACGGCTGATGGGGCTCTTGACCCGGTAAGGTCCTTCACCGCAGAGACCTGGTTGGGCATCTGCTTTACCACCGGAAGATGTAACCATGGTATCCCTCCCAGGCCGGTGAGTGGTTGCAAAGTGAGCAGTTATTTCGGTTGTTTTTGCAATAGTTCACCCTTAATCTAGAAAAAGTGGATTAGTCATTGCAACGAGGATGGGGGAATGCTGAAACTTGATCGCATAGACAGACATATTCTTGAGCTGATGCAGGAGAACGGCCGCATCAGCAATCTGGAACTGGCCGAGCTGGTTGGCCTCTCACCTTCCCCCTGTTCCCGCCGGGTCAAGGCACTGGAAGATGCCGGCCTCATCGACACCCACGTTACTCTGCTCAACGCCCGCCAACTGGGTCTGACCCTCACCGCCTACATTCACATCTCCATGGACAGGCATACGCCGGAGCGGTTCGAGAATTTTGACCGGGCCATCAGTGAGCTGCCAGAGGTGCTCGAGTGTGACCTCATCACAGGCAACGATGCCGACTATCAGCTCAAGGTGGTAGTGCGTGACATGGAGCACTACCAGCACTTCCTGCTGGACAAGCTGACCCATATTCCGGGGGTGACCGGAGTGCGTTCCAGCTTCGTGCTGCGCCGCATCAAGCACAAGACGGCGCTGCCGCTTAACCATTTGGGCTAAGTTCCTCACTCTGCGCCGGGTGGAAGAGGTGACTCCTTTACTCGGCCATCTCTGCCTCATGCGGATCGTCTTGTGGCTGTTGATGACCCGCATGGTGCATTTTCCCTTCCTCTTTCCCATGTCCTTCCAAGATGATGAAATGTATCGATTGGCTACATGCAGTCAGCATATCTGACACATCTGGCCACAATTGGTCGAACTTTCCCCATACAATTCCCCCTTGTTCGTGGCATCATATTCAATTGACTGCACTTATCGAGTGCGAACAAGAAGCCGCAATGTCATCTGATAAGGAAATACCATGTTGAAAACTGTACGCCCCCTGCTGTTGCCCCTGATGTTTGGCTTGATGACCCTGCCTGCCATGGCCGGTGATCTGGAACAGCCCATGAAGAAGATCGGCTTCAATTACAAGCAGGCCGTCAAGGCGGAAGATCCCGCCACCATGGAGAAGTACATCAACGAGATGAAGGCCCAGCTGGATGTGGCCAAGCAGAAGAACATGCCTGCAGCCAAGAAAGAGAAGTTCCTCGAAGGCATGAACGAGGTGCAAGCCGAGCTGGATGCCAGCCTGGTTGCGCTCAAGGCCGGTGATGAGAGCAAGGCGCGTGAGCATCTGGCCAAGGTCAACGACCTGAAGAAGGAGTACCACAAATATGCCAAGCAAAAAGGGTGAGCCTTTTCGCTGGGATGGGGTGGTCCGCCTGACTCATTGGGGGTTGGCGGCGATCTGCATCGGCAACCTCTGGTTTAATGAGGCGGGAGAGGAGTGGCACGAGTGGCTTGGTTATGGCTCGATTGCCCTCGTCGCCTTGCGGTTGTTATGGGGAGTGACATGGGCCAGGGGATATGCCCGTCTCGATGCCTTGCTCCCCAGCCGTGCGGACTTTCGCCAGCAAGCGGAAGAGATGTGTGAGCGTCAGCCTCCAGCGCCGGGTCATCACGGTACCGGCAAGCTGGCGGTGTGGGCTTTCTGGCTGCTGGTGTTGGCGACAGCAGGAACGGGCTGGTTTCAGAATACCGAGACGGGTTTCGAGCTGGGAGCCGATGATTGGCACGAGTGGTGTACCTGGGCGCTGCAAGGGCTGATAGCCCTGCATCTGCTAGCCATCCTGTTCACCTCATGGCGTCAACGCAGCAATCTGGTCAGACGGATGTTGCCTGGGCGGGATCGCCTACCATCCGGACAGAGCGAAAACGCATAAACCAGAATTCTATTTCAGTGTGAAGCCTTGCATCGTGTTGCCAGCCCAAGACCCGCCCATGGCGGGTCTTTTTGTATCTGGTGCGCAGCGTTTCATGGTCTGGGCTGAATGCAAAAAGGCCGCTCCTGATGAGCGGCCTTTTTCAATTTGGTGGCCCCTGGGGGACTTGAACCCACGACCAATCGATTATGAGTCGACTGCTCTGACCAACTGAGCTAAGGGGCCAAATTGTGCGTTTAGCGGCGTGGATTATAGGGGAAGTACAAAGGGCAGTCCATAGGCAGATCAACCACTTGGCGACTAATTATCCTGCTGTGATGATGAAAGGGGTTATGTTTGGGCCGGGCTGGAGCCAGCTAAAACAAAGCCCCGCATGGCGGGGCTTTTGAGACAGCAATAAAGGGCGCATGCCTTTGGACTATTCGTCCAGGAAGCTGCGCAGCACTTCGGAGCGGCTAGGGTGACGCAGTTTGCGCAAAGCTTTGGCTTCGATCTGACGGATACGCTCACGGGTAACGTCGAACTGCTTGCCCACTTCCTCGAGCGTGTGGTCAGTGTTCATGTCGATACCGAAGCGCATGCGCAGTACCTTGGCCTCGCGGGCGGTCAGACCGGCCAGCACTTCGCGGGTTGCGTTGCGCAGGCTTTCGCTGGTCGCGGCATCGGCCGGCAGCGCAAGGGTGGTATCTTCGATGAAGTCGCCCAAGTGGGAATCTTCATCATCACCGATGGGCGTCTCCATGGAGATGGGCTCTTTGGCGATTTTCAGTACCTTGCGGATCTTGTCTTCCGGCATGCCCATACGCATGGCCAGCTCTTCCGGATTCGGTTCACGACCCATCTCCTGCAGCATCTGGCGGGAGATTCGGTTGAGCTTGTTGATGGTCTCGATCATGTGCACCGGGATACGGATGGTACGAGCCTGATCCGCGATGGAGCGGGTAATGGCCTGACGGATCCACCAGGTGGCATAGGTTGAGAACTTGTAGCCACGACGGTATTCAAACTTGTCTACCGCCTTCATCAAACCGATGTTGCCCTCCTGGATCAGATCCAGGAACTGCAGGCCACGGTTGGTGTATTTCTTGGCGATGGAGATAACCAGACGCAAGTTGGCTTCGACCATCTCTTTCTTGGCGCGGCGGGCCTTGGCCTCACCGATGCTCATGCGACGGTTGATGTCCTTGATCTGAGCTATTGACAGACCGGTTTCTTCCTCAATCTGCTGCAGCTTGCCGATGGCACGCTGGACATCTTCGTCCATTTCGACCAGACGGGGGGACCAGGCCTTGCCAGCTTGCTTCTGGTATTCAAACCAGGCAGTTTCGCACTCGTTGTTGGTGAAGGCCGCGACGAAGGTTTTCTTCGGCATCTTGGCCTGTTCAACGCAGAGTTTCATGATGATGCGTTCCTGCACGCGTACGCGCTCCATCATCTCGCGCATGTTGTTGACCAGGCGATCGAACTGCTTGGGCATCAGGCGGAATTGGCGGAATACATCGGCCAGCAGGGCGATGGCTGCCTGGGTATCGTCGTGCGCGCGGCCATTCTTTTGAATGGAGAGACGAGTCACTTCATATTGAGCACGCAGTTCGGCAAATTTCTCGCGAGCGACTTCCGGATCCGGGCCACCGTCACCGTCATCGTCCGAGCTGTCGCCGTCTTCGTCTTCGTCCTCATCTTCTTCATCTTCGTCGGCGAGATCGTCTTCGCCGAGTTCGGAGCCGATATGAGTAGCGGTCGGTGCCATATCTTCCGCTTCGTTGGGATCGATAAAGCCGGAGATGATGTCGGAGAGGCGCAGCTGCTCGGCTTCATACTTATCGTACTGTTCGAGCAGATAGGTTATTGCTTCCGGGTACTCGGCCACGGAGCTTTGTACCTGGTTGATACCATCTTCGATCCGCTTGGCGATGTCGATTTCGCCTTCACGGGTCAACAGTTCGACGGTACCCATTTCCCGCATGTACATGCGGACAGGATCGGTCGTACGGCCGATCTCGGATTCAACAGATGCCAGAGCCTGGGCCGCTGCTTCGGCAGCGTCCTCATCGGCGGTACCACCTTCAGCCATGATAAGGTCATCGGCATCCGGAGCGTTTTCAACGACTTGAATGCCCATATCGTTGATCATCTGGATGATGTCTTCGATCTGGTCTGAATCGACGATGTCTTGCGGGAGGTGATCGTTCACCTCGGCATAAGTCAGGTAGCCCTGTTCTTTACCTTTGGCAACGAGGAGTTTAAGCTGAGACTGCGGGGTTTGCTCCATAGAACTCATCCGGTTGGTGTTGCTAGGTTGCGCTTACAGTGCGCTGCTGCGCAAATAGCCAATTCTAATAGAAAACCGCCAGACATGCTATGTCTGGTTGCGGCGTCGGTCATGAGAAACCCCTGCCCGCAGTATTGTCGGGGCCAGGCGGTTATAAAATTTTTGCTTTTTATCCCGTCGATTCGGGCAACGTTATCCATATTGGGACTAATCACTCAAATATCAAGCCCCGCTCTCATTTCTTTTCTCAATTTGTACTTCTCTGATCAACATCATCAGCTCTTGAGTCTCTTCTGCGCTTAGGCCTTCCTGTGCCACCTTGGCTTGCAATTCCTCAATCCGCTGCTTCAAGAATAGATTGATGAAGCCGACAAAGGTGTCCTGCAATTCCCCGAGAATATCCGGTTCCTGATCGAGTTTGATCTCTTCAAACAGATCGTGCATGGCCAGTTGCGCCAGGATTTCCCCTTCCTTGGTGCCGCGCCAGTGTTCCAGCAGAATGCCCGTGGTGATCCCCGGTTGGGTCAGGATCTGCTGGTGCAGTTGCAGCAGGAATTTGATGCCCTGTAAGCGCAATCCGGCCAGCTCCGGCATGGCTGGCAGCTCGACAGTGATCGCTGGATACTGCACCATCAGAGCCAGCGCCCGGCGCAGAGGTGTCAGTTTGGCTGCTTTGGGTTTGGTGACATCGGCCTTTGGTTGGCTGTTGCGGGCAAACAGTTCGGCGATGCGCTGTTTGTTTTCTCCCCAGCGCATCATGCTGGAGAGGCGAGTGATCAATCCCTCGCGGGTAAATCCTTCCGGCACTCGGCGGATCAGCTCGGCAGCCTTGTTGGCAACTTCGTACTTGCCTGCTTCACCCGAGAGTGCGGCATCGCGCCCGAGACGCTCGAACATGAAGTCGGCAAAGGGTTGTGCTTGGTCGAGCAGAGCCTCGAATCCTTCTTTGCCGATCTGGCGTATCAGCGAGTCGGGATCCTCGCCGTCTGGCAGAAACACGAACTTGAGCTCGCGGCCATCCTGCAGATGGGGGAGGGCGTTATCCAGTGCTCGCCAGGCGGCTTCTCGTCCCGCATTGTCACCGTCGTAGCAGCAAACCACTTCGGCGGTAGTGCGAAACAGGGTGTGGATATGGTCGCTGGTCGTTGCCGTGCCCAGGGCGGCCACCGCATAGTCGATGTCGTACTGGCCCAGGGCCACCACATCCATATAGCCTTCCACCACAAGGATCCGGCGAGGATCCTTGTGCGCCTGTTTCACCTCATAGAGACCGAATAGCTCCCGTCCTTTGTGGAAGATGGGGGTTTCCGGCGAGTTGAGGTATTTGGGCGTACCATCACCCAGTACCCGGCCACCGAAGCCGATGACCCGACCCCGCTTGTCACGGATCGGGAACATGATGCGATCGCGGAAGCGATCATAGCTGCCGGGGCCGCTATCGCGCGGGATCAGCATACCACCGGAGATGAGCAATTGCTCGTGATCACGGCTGGCTCCAAAACGGCGTCTGACCTGATCCCAGTCACCCGGGGCATAGCCTATGTTGAAGCGCTTGACCACTTCGCCAGTCAGACCGCGCCCTTTCAGGTACTCCACTGCTTGGGGAGCACTTTTCAGGTTGCTCTCGTAAAAGCGGGCGATCTGGTTCATCAGCTCGAAGAGATCCTTGCTGACCGCTGGCTGGTTGCTGCTCGCGCCCCCGGCGCTCTGTTCACGCGGGACCTGCATGCCATGCAGGCTGGCCAGCTCTTCGATGGCATCGGGGAATTCAAGGCCGTCATACTCCATGACAAAGCCGATGGCATTGCCGTGGGCGCCACAGCCGAAACAGTGATAGAACTGTTTCTCTTGGCTGACGGTAAACGAGGGGCTTTTTTCGTTATGAAAAGGGCAGCAAGCCTGGTAGTTCTTACCGGCTTTTTTCAGCCGCACACGGGAGTCGATCAGCTCGACAATATCTGTGCGTACGAGCAGATCATCGATAAAGGATTGAGGGATCCTGCCTGCCATAACCGTCCTGTTTCATTGCGGAAAAATAAAAAAGCCGCGCATTCCCAGGGAAGCACGGCTTCTTCGACCAAACAAGAGAGTTGCCTGTTACGCCAAGCGGGTTTTCACCTGAGCACTGACGGCGCCAATATCGGCGCGTCCCTGAATGTTAGGCTTCAAAACAGCCATGACCTTGCCCATGTCAGCCATGACGGCAGCACCGCTTTGCGCGATGGCTTGCTCGATCAGGGCGGAGATTTCATCTGCGGTCAGCTGTTGTGGCAGGAATTCCTGCAGCACAACGATCTCTGCGGACTCTTTGTCGGCGAGATCCTGGCGACCGGCAGCTTCAAACTGGCTGATGGCATCACGGCGCTGTTTGACCATTTTGGTCACGACGGCGAGGATATCTTCATCAGTGAGTTCGACACGGGTATCAACTTCACGCTGCTTGATTTCTGCCATCAACAAACGGATAGCACCCAGCCGTTGCTTGTCTTTGGCAAGCATGGCGAGTTTTTGCTGATCCTTGAGTTGATCCTTCAGAGACACGGCACAGTCCCCTGATTAGTACAGGCGGATACGACGTGCGTTTTCGCGAGACAGCTTCTTGGCGTGACGCTTAACGGCAGACGCTTTGGCGCGCTTACGAATGGTAGTCGGCTTCTCGTAGAACTCACGGCTACGAACTTCGGACAGGATACCGGCTTTTTCGCAAGAACGCTTGAAGCGACGCAGAGCAACGTCAAACGGCTCATTTTCACGGACTTTGATTACTGGCATGTGCCTTTCACCTCAGTGATAAATTGTTAGCTGACCTTCAATCGATCAGCATCTCTTAAAATGGTGCGAAATTATACTCTGGACAGGGAATGAAAGTAAACCCGCAGAGATCGCTCTGGTTTAAAAAACCCGCGAAGGTTACCATAGCCGTCTCATTTTAGCAGTGAAATTTTTTAGCAATGCGTGTATTGGGCATAGAGACATCCTGTGACGAAACCGGGATCGCGATCTTCGACGATCAAAAAGGGATCCTTTCCCATCAGTTATACAGCCAGGTCAAGCTGCATGCGGACTACGGTGGCGTCGTCCCCGAGTTGGCCAGCCGGGATCATGTTCGCAAGACGATCCCCTTGATCCAGGCCGCATTGCAAGAGGCGGGACTGGGTCAAGATGACATCGACGGCATCGCCTACACAGCGGGCCCGGGTCTGGTCGGCGCCATTCTGGTCGGAGCCACCATTGGCCGTTCGCTGGCCATGGCGTGGAACAAGCCGGCCATCGCCGTGCATCATATGGAAGGACATCTGCTGGCCCCCATGCTGGAAGAGCGTGCCCCCGAGTTTCCCTTCGTGGCGCTGCTGGTCTCCGGCGGCCACTCCATGCTGGTGCGGGTCGATGGCATCGGCAGCTACCAGCTGCTTGGTGAATCCATAGACGATGCGGCAGGCGAGGCGTTTGACAAGACCGCCAAGCTGATGGGGCTGGATTATCCAGGCGGCCCGCTGCTCTCCCGTCTTGCCGAGAAGGGCACCAAGGGGCGCTTCCATTTCCCGCGTCCCATGACCGATCGCCCCGGACTCGACATGAGTTTCTCCGGTCTCAAGACCTTTGCCGCCAACACCATTGCAGCCAACGGGGATGACGAGCAGACTCGTGCCGATATCGCCAGAGCCTTTGAAGATGCCGTAGTTGATACCCTGGCCATCAAGTGTCGTCGCGCCTTGCAGGAGACCGGTCTCAATCGCCTCGTGGTGGCCGGTGGTGTCAGTGCCAACCGTCACCTGCGGGCCCAGCTTGCCGAGCTGATGGAGAGCCTTAAGGGCGAAGTCTTCTATCCGCGTACCGAATACTGTACCGACAATGGCGCCATGATTGCTTACGCCGGTATGCAGCGTCTGAAGGCCGGTGTGTTCGAGCCTCTGGTGGTCAAGGCTGTGCCGCGCTGGCCGCTGGACACTCTGGATCCGGTCTGATCCGCAGGATCCGGCATATCGAAGGGGTGGGTAATGGTGTACAGCGCTTTACCCTTTCGATGCAGCAGAACCCCTGTCAGAGGCCTGGATAGGCAGATGATGAGGCCGTGTGCGAGATAGTCTTGCCGAATCATCCGGCGCAGGCTTGGTTTGAGCGTGATATGGATAAAAAAATCCCCGCCAATTGGTTGGCGGGGATTTTTGTTGGTGGCAAGCAACCGGATTAGATCATGATGCCGCCGAAGAAGAAGCCCAGCGCCACGGCGATGGCGATGGTTGCCACACCCGGGATGAAGAAGGGGTGGTTGAACACGGCCTTGCCGATGCGGGTGGAGCCGGTATCGTCCATCTCGACCGCAGCCAGCAGGGTCGGGTAGGTCGGCAGTACAAACAGGGCGCTAACAGCTGCGAAGGAGGCGATGGCGGTCAGCGGGCTGACACCCAGGGCCAGGGCGGCCGGCATCAGGGCCTTGGTGGTGGCACCCTGTGAATAGAGCAGCATGGCGGCGAAGAACAGCACCACGGCCAGCAGCCAGGAGTACTGGTTCAGCAGGTCACCAGCGATGAGCTGGATGGTGTCCATGTTGCCTTTCACGAAGACGTTACCCAACCAGGCCACACCCAGTACGCAGATACAGGCGGACATACCGGACTTGAAGGTCGGCATGTTGGTGACCTGGGTCACGTCCAGCTTGCACACCAGAGTCATGATAGTGGCCGCGGCCAGCATGATGCCCATGATGGCGCCGTCGCGGGGGATCGGCGGGTTGGTGATCAGGCCCACTTTGCCGGAGATGGCAGTGGCGTAAGCCATGACGGCGACGATGGCGGCGATGAAGATCCAGACGGACAGTTTGGCATAAGGCTTGATTTCAAGCTGGGTAGCGCCACGCAGCTTGATGAGGCCCTTGGCCTTGCGCTCCAGATAGACTTCGTCCTGATCCAGCGGCTTGCCCAGCATATTGGCGACGAAGGCACCCAGGATACAGGCGATGAAGGTGGACGGGATGCAGATGGCCAGCAGAGTCAGATAGTCAACGCCAAGCGGTTCCAGCATGCCGGAGAAGGCAACCACGGCTGCGGAGATGGGCGAGGCAGTGATGGCGATCTGGGAGGCAACGACCGCGATGGAGAGCGGACGGGAGGGGCGGATGCCCTGCTCCTTGGCCACTTCAGCGATCACCGGCAGGGTGGAAAACGCGGTGTGACCGGTACCGGCCAGCATGGTCATCAGGTAGGTGACGACCGGAGCGGCGAAGGTGATGTATTTGGGGTTTTTGCGCAGTGCTTTTTCAGCCAGGTGTACCAGGTAGTCCATCCCGCCGGCCAACTGCATGCAGGCAATGGCGCAGATGACGGACGCAATGATCATGATCACGTCCCAGGGGATGTAGGATACCCGCTGATCGCTCGGGATCTGTACACCCAGACCCCAGGTCAGGACCAGTACACCCAGACCACCGGCGAAGCCGATGCCGATGCTGCCTATCCGGGCCCCCAGATAGATAGCGGCGAGTACGACAAGTAACTCGATTCCAATCATAGCGATAACTCCATTTTTAGTTTTTTGGTTTTTCTTTGGCAAAAGCCAATTCCCGATGGGACTGGGTAAGGCCGATCGGGAACTGACTTTAAATGGGCCGGGAAGATCCCGGCCCATGCTCGCTTATACGGTGGTTTCGCGGGTGAAACGCTTGGCCTTGTATTGCGGGTTCATCAGGTTCTCGATGGAGAGGATTTCATCCAGCTGCTCGGCGCTCAGCAGACCACGCTCCAGCACGACTTCGCGTACGTTCTTGCCGGTCTGGGCACAGATCTTGCCGACGATGTCGCCTTCGTGGTGGCCGATGAAGGGGTTCAGGTAAGTCACGATACCGATGGAGTTCAGCACGTGGTTCATGCAGATTTCCGGGTTGGCAGTGATACCTTCCACGCACTTCTCGCGCAGGGAGATACAGGCTTTTTCCATCAGGCTCAGGGATTCGAACATTGCCTGACCGATCACCGGCTCCATGACGTTCAGCTGCAGCTGACCGGCTTCGGCGGCGAAGGTGATGGTGATGTCGTTACCGAATACCTTGAAGCAGGATTGGTTGACTACTTCCGGGATAACCGGGTTGACCTTGGCCGGCATGATGGAGGAACCAGCCTGCATTTCCGGCAGGTTGATCTCTTTGAGTGCAGTACGCGGGCCGGAGGAGAGCAGACGCAGGTCATTACAGATCTTGGACAGCTTCATGGCCAGACGCTTGATGGCGCCGTGCAGCATGACGTAGGCGCCGCAGTCGGAAGTGGCTTCGATCAGATCTTCTGCCGGGACGTAGGCACGACCGGTGATCTCGGCCAGACGCTGAATGGCCAGCTTGGAGTACTCGGGCGGAGTGTTCAGACCGGTACCGATGGCGGTGGCGCCCAGGTTCACTTCCAGCAGCAGCTCCTGGCAACGCTTGATGGATTTAATCTCTTCGCGCAGAGTGACTGCGAAGGCGTGGAACTCCTGACCCAGGGTCATGGGCACGGCGTCTTGCAGTTGGGTACGACCCATCTTCAGGACTTTCTTGAACTCTTCAGCCTTGGCATCGAAGGCGGCGATCAGGTGCTCCAGGGCATGCAGGGTCACGTCGGTGCTGTTGACCACGGCGACGCGGAAACCGGTCGGGTAGGCATCGTTGGTGGACTGGCACTTGTTGACGTGATCGTTGGGGTTGATGACGTCGTAGCGGCCTTTCTCCAGACCCATCAGTTCGAGGGCAATGTTGGCCAGTACTTCGTTGGTGTTCATGTTGACGGAGGTACCCGCACCACCCTGATAGACATCGACCGGGAACTGGTCGAAGCATTTGCCGGTGTTCAGCATCAGGTCACAGGCTTCCACGATCTTGTCTGCAATTTCAGGACGGATGGTACCCAGCTCGCCGTTTGCCATGGCGGCCGCTTTCTTGGTCAGCACCATGCCGCGTACGAATTCCGGAACGTCAGAAATCTTCTGAGAGCTGATCTTGAAGTTCTCGACGGCGCGCAGGGTGTGTACGCCGTAGTACATGTCGTTGGAAACTTCTTTGGTGCCCAGCAGGTCTTCTTCAATGCGGACGTTCTTGATGTCGCTCATTGTAATGCCTCAGAAATCAGATAAATGGAAAAAACCTCACCGAGTGGTCGCGAGTTCCTTGCGCACAGCTCATCCTGAAGCACCACACATCGAGTGGGGCGGTGGGGAGGATAACCTCCCGAATTACTGAAGAACATACTACTCCAATTGAGGTATCAATTATTAGAGATGGATCACTAATCTTTAGACATTTTCAAATTGCGTTGATGAAAGTACACATCTGTTGTGGCACATCTATCGCGCTGATTTTTATCAATTTAAAGACAAGGTTGCTGATTTTTTATGACGTAGGTGATTTGGGACTCAATGACGAGACTTGAAAAAGCCTGAACTGGCCCCATTTAATCCGGGTAGAAAGTTGCGACAATGCCGATAGCAATCGGGCATTGCTCCTCCGTGCGGAGCGGCTTTCTCCCAATTTACCGAGAGTGGAGTTGATATGGGCAAGTTGTTTCTGTTGTTGGTGGGGCTGGTGGTACTGGAACTCACCGTGATGATCGAGGTTGGCGCCGTCATTGGTGCGTTGCCAACCGTCGGCTTGCTCATACTGACGGCAGTATTGGGCTCCTCCCTGGTGCGTAGCGAAGGGCTCAAGACTCTGTTCAGCGCCCAGCAAAAGATGCAGCAGGGCGAAATGCCTGGGCGCGAGGTGATGGGCGGCATGATGCTGGCGCTGGCCGGTCTGTTGCTGATCATCCCTGGGTTTGTCACCGACTTTTTCGGTATCCTGCTGCTGCAACCCTGGCTGCGCAACAAGCTGGCCGACAAACTGATTGGCAGCAACCAGTTCCGGATGCAGATGGGTGGGTTCCAGGGTTCGCAACCGCCATTCGGTCAGGCCCCCTCTTCTGATGAACAGCCGGGACAGAATCATCGCGGTGGCACCACCATCGAAGGTGAATTCGAGCGCAAGGAGTAAGTCTCGCAGCAGGGGGCGTTGGGCGTCAGGGATTGCCCAGATGGCACAACGCCTCGAAGCGGTGGCGGGCATACCACCAGGCCAGTGAACCCGCCAGCAGGTTAGCCAGCAGTATTCCAAGATAGATCCCCTGTTCCCCCCCCAGCTTTGCTCCCAGCCAGGCCCCTGGCAACAAGAAGACAAACAGCCGCAGACCGTTGAACAGGAACGAGATACTGGATGCCCTTACGCCATTCAAGGCGGACGCCAGCAACATCACCATTCCCTGAAAGCCGTAACCGATGGGGACCAGATGCAGATAAAGGATGATGAGGCGCACCACTTGCGGATGATCGCTGAACAGCTTGGCAATCAGGGGCGCCAACAGCCAGGTCAGGCCGTAAACGGCGAACTGGAACAGCAGGGCAAATCGCATGCAACTTTGTAGCGCCATCCTGGCTCTGGCCGGATTGCCTGCCCCGCAGTTTTGTGAAATGAAGGGGGCGAGCACCGAGGAGAGCGCCATCATCACGATCAGTAGCAAGGCCTCGACCCGTGACGCAGCACCGTAGGCGGCCACTACCTCGGTGCCCAGACCCGCAAAGATGGTCATCAACACGGCATTGGCCAAGGGATTGAGCATGTTGGTAAAGGAGGCCGGCACGGCGACATGAAGCAGGGCCCGCCAGTGGGCGAGCAATCTGGGGCGAGCAGAGAGACGCCACAACAGTAACCCTTCCCGGTGGCGCAATATATAGAGGCTGACCAGCATGGCCATCATCCAGGAGATGGAGGTGGCGATGGCCGCGCCCCGGATCCCCCACTCGGGGAAGGGACCAATGCCGAAGATGAGCAGGGGATCCAGCACCCCGTTGACCAGTCCTGCGACCGTCATCACCAGGCTGGGGGTCTTGGTATCCCCGGTAGCCCGGATGGCGGCGTTGCCCACCATGGGCAGTACCAGCATGGGAACCGTCAGGTACCAGATCAGCATGTAATCGTGGATCAGCGAAATCAGTTCATGACTGGCGCCTAGCAGAGTGAACAGAGGATCAATGGTCAAGGCGCCACCGATGGAGAGCAGGCTCACCATGATTACTGCCAAAAACAGGCTGTCGGTGGTGATGCGTGCCGCCTCCTCATGCTTGCCTTGTCCCAGGGTATGGCCGATCACGGCGGACAACCCGGCCCCGAGCCCCATGGCCAGCGAGGTAACCACGAAAGTCACCGGAAAGGTAAAGCTGATGGCCGCCAGCGCCTGGGTGCCCAGCATGCCAATAAAGAAGGTATCAATCAGGTTGAAGGCCAGAATGGCGACGATGCCGAGGATCATGGGCCCCGTCATCCGGCGCAGTACGACTGGTGCGGGCGCTGTCAGCATGGGGTTGGCGTGGGTCAAGGGCTCGTCTCTACATCTGGCGTTGACGGTTCTGACATGAAAGAGACGGGTTGGCCGGTCCGTTCCATGGTGAGGGCACCGATGAACAATCGAAGGTGCTCATAGTACGTGAAAAAATTTTTTTTGTATTTGCCCTTGAAGGGTTAACAACTCTGCCCCACATCAGGGACATACCTGATTTGGCCCGGAACGGCCATTCCTCAAAGCAACAATGAGACTCATTTTGGGAGAGTTATCGATGAAAATTCGTCCACTGCACGACCGCGTCATTATCAAGCGCATCGAAGCTGAAGCCAAATCCGCCGGCGGTATCGTGTTGACTGGTACTGCGGCTCAGAAGTCCACCCGTGGTGAAGTGCTTGCCGTAGGGACTGGCCGGATCCTGGATAATGGCGATGTCAAAGCGCTGGCCGTCAAGGTCGGTGACAAGGTGATCTTCAACGAAGGTTACGGCGTGAAGACCGAGAAGCTGGATGGCCAGGAGGTACTGATCCTGTCCGAAACCGACATCCTGGCGATTGTCGAAGAGTAATCCATCCTCACTTTTCCCCGAATTGATTTAAGGATTGAAGAAAAATGGCAGCTAAAGACGTTAAGTTTGGTAACGAAGCCCGCATCAAGATGCTGGAAGGCGTAAACATCCTGGCCGATGCCGTCAAGGTCACCCTGGGCCCGAAAGGTCGCAACGTGGTGCTGGACAAGTCCTTCGGCGCCCCGACCATCACCAAGGACGGCGTCTCCGTGGCTCGTGAGATCGAGTTGGAAGACAAGTTCATGAACATGGGCGCCCAGATGGTCAAGGAAGTTGCCTCCAAGGCCAACGATGCCGCCGGTGACGGTACCACTACTGCGACCGTACTGGCCCAGGCCATTGTCAACGAAGGTCTGAAGGCCGTTGCCGCCGGCATGAACCCGATGGATCTGAAGCGTGGTATCGACAAAGCCGTCGTTGCCGCCGTTGCCGAGCTGCAGGCTCTGTCCCAGCCGTGCGCTGATGGCAATGCCATCGCTCAGGTTGGTACCATCTCTGCCAACTCCGACGAGAAAGTAGGCAAGCTGATTGCCGAAGCCATGGACAAAGTGGGCCGTGACGGTGTCATCACCGTTGAAGACGGTCAGGGCCTGGAAGACGAGCTGGCAGTGGTTGAAGGTATGCAGTTTGACCGCGGCTACCTGTCCCCTTACTTCATCAACAAGCAAGAGACTGGTTCCGTCGAGCTGGACGATCCCTTCATCCTGCTGGTTGACAAGAAAGTCTCCAACATCCGTGAAATGCTGCCGGTGCTGGAAGGCGTGGCCAAGGCAGGCAAACCCCTTCTGATCATCGCCGAAGACGTCGAAGGCGAAGCGCTGGCGACCCTGGTGGTCAACACCATGCGTGGCATCGTGAAAGTGGCTGCCGTCAAGGCGCCGGGCTTCGGTGACCGTCGCAAGGCCATGCTGCAGGATATCGCCGTACTGACCGGTGGTACCGTGATCTCCGAGGAAGTGGGCATGGAGCTGGAAAAAGCGTCCCTGGAAGATCTGGGCCGTGCCAAGCGCATCGTCATCACCAAAGAGAACACCACCATCATCGATGGTGTGGGTGATGCGAGCGTGATCGAGGGCCGCGTTGCCCAGATCCGCCAGCAGATCGAAGAGACCTCTTCCGACTACGATCGTGAGAAGCTGCAAGAGCGCGTAGCCAAGCTGGCTGGCGGTGTTGCCGTGATCAAGGTTGGCGCAGCCACCGAAGTCGAGATGAAAGAGAAGAAGGCCCGCGTTGAAGATGCCCTGCACGCGACTCGCGCTGCTGTGGAAGAAGGCGTGGTTGCCGGTGGTGGTGTGGCGCTGGTTCGCGTTGCGACCAAGCTGGCCGATCTGCGCGGTGACAACGAAGACCAGAACGTGGGTATCAAGGTTGCCTTGCGCGCCATGGAAGCCCCGCTGCGTCAGATCGTCATCAACGCCGGCGAAGAAGCATCCGTCATTGCCAATGCCGTCAAGAATGGCGAAGGCAACTTCGGTTACAACGCTTACTCCGAGCAGTATGGCGACATGCTGGCCATGGGTATCCTGGATCCGACCAAGGTAACCCGTTCTGCCCTGCAGTTTGCCTCCTCCATCGCCGGTCTGATGATCACCACCGAGTGCATGGTCACCGAACTGCCGAAGAAAGATGCTCCTGCCATGCCTGACATGGGCGGCATGGGTGGCATGGGCATGATGTAATCATTGCTCCCTGTCTGTTTGAGAACGGCTCGCCCAAGGCGGGCCGTTTTTTTATCTACGGCTAAACTGAGTCTGTCTGGATAACAACAAGAGCGAGGTTGATATGAAATTATTGGGATGGATCCCTGTGCTGTATGCGCTGCTTGCACTCCCCGTCGCCGTGGCCGAGCCCCTCTCCGGTCCCGTGATCCTGAGCGTGAGTGGTAATATCAAGTCGGCCGAAGATGTGGGGGGCAAGGTGCAGTTTGATTTGACCAGGCTCCAGGCATTGCCGCAGCACGAGATAGTGACGGGGAATCCATGGGTTGATAAACCGCACACCTATCGTGGTCCCAAGCTTTCTGATGTGTTGGCTGCGGTTGGTGCGGATGGCGACAACATTACCCTGACGGCGTTGAATAGCTATCAAATAGGTATCGAATGGAGCAAAGTGGCCAAGTATGATCCCATACTTGCATGGGAAGATGATGGGGTCGTGATGCGGGTGCGTGACAAGGGGCCCCTCTGGTTCATGCTGCCTCTGGATCAGTATCCCGAGCTGAAACGCTCCGAATATACCGATATGATGATCTGGCAGCTTGGTTCCATCGACATACAACACTGACAGCTGACGCGACAGGAGAAGGGGTGAAAGGAAAGACCAGGGCCTGGCCATTGCTCGTTATTCTGTACATTTCCATCCTGTCGTTTACCGGGAGTACCCTCTACAGCCTGATGCAGATCCAGAATGCGACGAGGGCGATGGAAAAGTATACCTACGATGTCTCCTGGGCCCTGATGCAGTTACAGCTGGAGTTGGGGCGGTTTCTCAATGCCGTCGAGGTGTATCATTATGGCGGGATTGATCACGATGCCCTCATGCTGCGCTATGACATTCTCTGGAGCAGAACCCCTATCTTGCTAAGCGGGCAACTGCGCAAAAGCATGCAGGACAAACAGAAAACCCTGCGTCTGGTGCAACTGATCGAAAGCAATATCCGCAGCATAGAGCCCGAGATTATTCGTCTCAAGAGTGGTGCTCCCAATTATCAGCAGATCATGATGCGCCTCTCCCCCTTGCAAGAACCCCTCTCTTATTCGCTCGCCTCGGTGATGCAGAAGAACATCAATATCTACACAGACAACGATCGCCATTTTGCCCAACTGCGTAATGCCCTGCTGTTGATGGTTTCCGGCCTGATTATTTCGGTACTGTTGCTTACTGCCTTGCTTATTTATGAAGGCCGCCGCCATTTCAGGGCGGCCAGACAGGATCCGCTGACCGGTTTATCCAATCGCGTGGCCTTGCTTGAACGAATGGAGCAGTATGCAACCCAGGAGGCACCGTTTGGACTCGTGCTGGTGGACATCAATGATTTCAGGGATATCAACAGCAAGTTTGGTTATGACACAGGGGATTACCTGTTACACGAATTCGCCAAGCGGATCCGCGTGTTGTGTGAGGAAGGGGAGTGGAGCTGCCGCCTGAGTGGTGATCAATTCGCCATTGTCCAGCGTGGCAGCAATGATCTGCGGCAGATAAGAGAGTTGGTGGCCCGTTTGTTACATGCTCTCAAGCAGAATATTGTATTCGATAACTATCCTTTTCGATTGGATGTGGGGATCGG